>NZ_JBHRTD010000027.1:0-541 GCF_042646185.1 Shewanella submarina | reverse complement strand
GATGGTGCCTGGCTTAGCCAGTACTTGACCACGCTCAACTTCGTCACGCTTGGTACCACGCAGCAGAACACCACAGTTCTCACCAGCACGGCCTTCGTCCAGCAGCTTACGGAACATTTCTACGCCGGTACAAGTAGTCTTGGTGGTCTCTTTGATACCAACGATTTCTACTTCTTCACCAACTTTGATGATACCGCGCTCAACACGACCGGTTACTACAGTACCACGGCCAGAGATAGAGAATACGTCTTCGATTGGCAGCAGGAATGGCTTATCGATGTCACGCTCTGGCTCAGGGATGTAAGTATCCAGAGCTTCAGCCAGCTCAACGATCTTAGCTTCCCAAGCTGCGTCGCCTTCCAGAGCTTTCAGAGCAGAACCCTGAATTACTGGCAGGTCATCACCTGGGAAATCGTACTCAGACAGCAGTTCACGAACTTCCATCTCTACCAGTTCCAGCAGCTCTTCATCGTCTACCATGTCACACTTGTTCATGAATACGATGATGAAAGGTACACCTACCTGACGAGACAGCAGGATG
>NZ_JBHRTD010000026.1:0-595 GCF_042646185.1 Shewanella submarina | reverse complement strand
CCCTAGGGGATGCCACATATTTTGTTCTGACGCCGATGGCGGTGGGACACCGCGCTATCAACAATGGCACGGCGGTATCAAACACCAGAAGATACCGATCCAGATATTTCGTTGAATAACGAAAATACGGGGCTATAGCTCAGCTGGGAGAGCGCTTGCATGGCATGCAAGAGGTCCGCGGTTCGATCCCGCGTAGCTCCACCAACTTTTCCATGTGGAAAGTTAAAGCGTTAAATCTTAGCCTACAGGGTTTAACGAGAAGTCATTCTTTGCAGAGTATTTCTTATTTGCAAAGAGTGCAGTCCGGGGTCCCCTTCGTCTAGAGGCCTAGGACACCGCCCTTTCACGGCGGTAACAGGGGTTCGAATCCCCTAGGGGATGCCACATGTTCTAAAGCGTTAAGTCTTAGCCTACAGGGCTTAACGAGTGTTCACTCTTTGCAGAGTCTAATGCAGTCCGGGGTCCCCTTCGTCTAGAGGCCTAGGACACCGCCCTTTCACGGCGGTAACAGGGGTTCGAATCCCCTAGGGGATGCCACATTTTCTAAAGCGTTAAGTCTTAGCCTACAGGGCTTAATGAGTATTCACTCTTTGCA
>NZ_JBHRTD010000025.1:0-571 GCF_042646185.1 Shewanella submarina | reverse complement strand
CTACATCAACAACACTGAGCTCAGCGGCGACATCAATATCACTGTCACCCTGGGGGCGGGTACCGCCGTCGGCGATACCCTGATTGTTACTGACCAGGATGGCAATGAGCTGTTTAACGGCACCGTGACCCAGGCCATGCTGGATAACGGCGTACCGGTCACCATGACCGCGCCGGCCACCGGCACCGCCATCAGCGTCACCGCCACGGTCACTGACCCGGCGGGCAACAGCGCCAATGGCTCCGACAGCGCCGTACTGGATTACGGCGTTGGCACCGGCGCGCCTGCAGCGCCGACTGTCACCATCACCGAAGACACCAATAACGACGGCACCATCAATGATGCCGAGCTGGACGGCCAGGTGAACATCACTGTGGCACTGGGCGCGGGCACCGCGCTGGGCGACACCATCGTGGTCACCGACCAGGATGGCAACACCCTGTTCAGCGGCCCGGTTACTCAGGATATGCTGGATAACGGTCTGGATCTGGCCATTGATGCGCCAGCGTCCGGCACCACACTGAACGTGACGGCCACAGTCACTGATCCTGCCGGCAACAGTGCCCAGGGC
>NZ_JBHRTD010000024.1:0-704 GCF_042646185.1 Shewanella submarina | reverse complement strand
CAACCGCGCCGACTGTGGTGATTACCGAAGATGCCAACAATGACGGCTACATCAATGATGCCGAGCTTAATGGCCAGATAGACATTAGCGTCACCCTGGGTGCCGGGACCGCCGTGGGCGATACCCTTATCATCACTGACCAGGATGGCAATGAGCTGTTTAACGGCACCGTGACTCAGGACATGCTGGATAATGGCCTGTCAGTCTCTATGCCAGCCCCTGCCACCGGCACCACCATCACAGTAACCGCCACCGTCACCGACCCGGCGGGCAACACCGCCAATGGCAATGACTCTGCCACCCTGGATTACGGTGCGGGCGGCGGCGCCCCTGCGGCCCCAGTCCTGACCATCACCGAAGATGTCGATAATGATGGCTACATCAATGATGATGAGCTGGATGGCGACATCAACTACACCATCGCTCTGGGCGACGGCACCGCGGTGGGTGACACCATCACGGTCACCGACCAGGATGGCAATGAGGTGTACACCGCCACCATCACCCAGGACATGCTGGACAATGGGCTGAGCCTGTCTATCCCGGCGCCAGCGGATGGTACCGCCATCACCCTGACCGCCACCGTTACCGATCCGGCGGGCAACACCGCCAGCGGCACAGACAGTGCGGTACTGAGCAGCGGCCCGGCCGCCCCAACGGTCACCATTACCGAAGATGCCAACGACGATGGCTACATCAATGAC
>NZ_JBHRTD010000023.1:0-97284 GCF_042646185.1 Shewanella submarina | reverse complement strand
GAGGCTTTTCATGCCAGGGGCAGTTGCCGTTAGCGACCTTCCCTCTCGACCTGCTCATCAAGCTTTGCTGCCCGTTGTGCCGTGTCGATGGAGGCGCATTATAGGGAGCTGAATTATTTGCGCAAGCCCTTTTTCAAAGAAAATTCGCACTTTTTGATGATTTATGGGTTAAGCACAAACTAACTACGGGTTACCCCCAGAGTTATCAACAGAAGGCTTATTTTTAGCCAGTTTTTAGCCTGTATTAATCAAGCTAAGTTTATTTAATTCTGTGTTCAGCGAGTATTTGATTAGTACTTATTAGCTATATAAGTAAAAAGGCGACCCTAAGGTCGCCTTTTCTATATTTGTACTATTGCTATCAGCTCAGTTTACCGTGGCACTGTTTGTACTTCTTACCACTGCCACATGGGCAAGGATCGTTACGGCCAACTTTTTCGCCCTGGCGAACTGTTGGTACATGACCCTGCTGTTCTGGCATAGCTGGCTCGCCGGTAACTGATTCCGCTTCTGCGTGTTGGAAATCACGTTGCAGTTTAGCTTCTTCCTGGCGACGACGCTCTTCCATCTCATCTACATCAGACTGAGCCTGTACCTGAACCTTGGATAGAATGCTGATCACATCATGCTTCAGGCTTTCCAGCATCTGCTGGAACAGCTCGAAGGATTCACGTTTGTATTCCTGCTTAGGATTCTTCTGCGCATAACCACGCAGGTGAATACCCTGACGCAGATGATCCATTGCAGCCAGGTGCTCTTTCCACAGACCATCCAGAGTCTGCAGCATTACCGCTTTTTCGAATTGACGCAGAACCGGCGCACCGACCATCTCTTCCTTCGCTTTGTAAGATGTGCTCCAGGCGTCGATGATGCGCTCACGCAGCGTATCTTCGTAAAGGTCTTCCTCTTCGTCCAGCCACTTCTGTACCGGCAGTTGCAGAGCGAACTCCTGGTGCAGACGCTGCTCAAGGCCAGGTACGTCCCACAGTTCTTCAACAGACTGAGGTGGGATGTACTGATCGATCAGCGAAGCCAGTACGTCGAATTCGATATTCTTGATCGTGTCTTCAATGCTTTCGGCATCCATCAGCTCATTACGCTGAGCATAAACCACCTGACGCTGGTCGTTGGCCACGTCATCGAATTCCAGCAATTGCTTACGGATATCGAAGTTACGGGCTTCAACTTTACGCTGGGCGTTTTCAATGGCGCGGGATACCCACTTGTGCTCGATAGCCTCGCCCTCTTCCATGCCCAGCGCTTTCATCATGTTGGATACACGCTCGGAGGCGAAGATACGCATCAGGCTGTCTTCCATGGACAGATAGAAACGGGATGAACCGGCATCACCCTGACGGCCGGAACGACCACGCAGCTGGTTGTCGATACGGCGGGATTCGTGACGCTCGGTACCCAGAATATGCAGACCACCTGCAGCCACTACGGCATCATGGCGCTCCTGCCAATCGGCACGGATTGCAGCAACCTGCTCTTCGGAGGGTTCACCCAGGGCTTCAATTTCTGACTTCCAGTTACCACCCAGCACGATATCGGTACCACGACCGGCCATGTTGGTAGCAACGGTGACTGCACCTGCACGACCCGCTTGAGCAACAATTTCAGCTTCTTTTTCGTGGAACTTGGCGTTCAGTACCTGGTGCGGGATCTTATCCTGGTTGAGCAGGTGAGACAGTAATTCAGATTGTTCGATAGAAACAGTACCCACCAACACAGGCTGGCCACGCTCACGACAGTCTTTAATGTCTGCAATGATGGCGTTGTACTTCTCGGCAGCGGTCAGATAAACCAGATCAGCCATGTCGTTACGAACCATTGGACGGTTGGTTGGTACTACTACGGTATCCAGGCCATAAATGCTCTGGAATTCGAAAGCTTCGGTATCTGCGGTACCTGTCATACCAGCCAGCTTGTCGTACTGACGGAAGTAGTTCTGGAAAGTAATAGAGGCCAGGGTCTGGTTTTCGTTCTGGATCTTCACACCTTCTTTAGCTTCTACCGCCTGGTGCAGACCTTCGGACCAACGACGACCAGCCATGGTACGGCCAGTGTGCTCATCAACAATCACCACTTCACCATTCTGAACCACATAGTCCACATCCTTTTCAAACAGGGTGTGAGCACGCAGAGCGGCGTTTACGTGATGCAGCAATGAGATGTTGGCCGCTGAATAAAGAGAGTCACCTTCAGGCAGCATGCCTTTTTCAATCAGCAGCTGCTCAATCTTCTCCTGACCACGTTCAGTCAGGTGAACCTGCTTGGCTTTTTCATCTATGGTGTAGTCACCTTCACCAACATACTCTTCAGTATCTTCTTTATCCTGACGTACCAGATGGGGGATCAGGGTATTCATCTTGGTGTACAGCTCAGAGCTGTCTTCTGCCGCACCGGAGATAATCAACGGAGTACGGGCTTCATCGATCAGGATGGAGTCAACCTCATCGATCAGCGCGTAGTGCAGTGGACGCTGCACACGTTCAGCAGGAGAGAAAGCCATGTTGTCACGCAGATAATCGAAACCAAACTCGTTGTTGGTACCGTAGGTAATATCTGAGTTATAGGCGTCTTTCTTCTGGTCTGGACTCAGACCGGCAACGTTGATGCCGACGCTCATACCCAGGAATTCAAACAGTGGACGGTTGGTTTCGGCGTCACGACGGGCCAGGTAGTCGTTCACGGTAATGACGTGAACACCTTTGCCGGTCAGGCCGTTCAGGTAAGCTGGCAGAGTCGCGGTCAGGGTTTTACCTTCACCGGTACGCATCTCGGCGATGCGGTTACTGTCCAGTACCATGCCACCGATGAGCTGAACGTCGAAGTGGCGCATCTCAAATACGCGCTTGGACGCTTCACGCACAGTGGCGAAAGATTCAGGGATAAGGGACTCGAGAGTTTCGCCTTTCTCCAGGCGCTCACGGAACTCAGCAGTCTTTGCTTTCAGTTCTTCATCGGTGAGTTTTTCGAATTCTGCTTCCAGTGCATTGATTTTGTCGACGGCTTTGCCAAGGGACTTAAGGGTGCGGTCATTGCGACTGCCAAAAATTTTTGTCAGTAAATTACCAAACATCTGATTCACTTATTATCTTTGTAGGCTGTTCCACTATTCATGGTGTGAGCCAGGATTAATTATTTGCTTTGCGGTAGACGTACTTACTCGGATCGATCTGCTGTCCACCCCGCAACACCTCATAATGCACATGAGGGCCTGTCGACCTTCCTGTGCTTCCCATACTGGCAATCTTTGCACCTTTGGCAACGACGTCACCTACGCTGACATGAACCGTCTTGTTATGGCCGTAACGGGTTCGAAGTCCATTACCATGGTCTATTTCAACCAAATTACCATAACCAAACATACTGCCTGCCCAAGTTACTACACCGCCGGCAGTGGCAATGACATCAGCCCCTTCACTGCCCGCGAAATCGATGCCTTTATGCATGGTGCGACGTCCATTAAATGGATCATTCCTTAGCCCATAAGGGGAAGACAACCAACCTTTGCCAATTGGTCGACCGGAAATATATCGCTCCTGATCTATATGGAGATTGGACGCCACAGTTTCAAGTAGCGGAAGCTGAACTTTGCTTGTGTCCATCCGCTGCACCATGGCATCCATGTCCTGGATCAACTGATCCAGTTCAATGCTTTGCCCGAGATCACTCATACCTCCCACGCCGGCTTTGGCGGAGAAGTCGAATTGGTCCTCGAGTTTATAAGTTTGGGCAACCTGTTGCCCCATGGCTTCCAGACGGGTCATTTCCGCCTGCATACGCGCGACATGGGCAGCCAGGGTGGCCAATTGGGATTCGGTAGCGTGCTTGAGATCTTCAACTTGTTGCTGTTGAACTTTGCGAGCCTGACGCTCACTATCTACACGCGTTTCTTGATTGGAAAATTTTTCGAAGGAATATTGCGCGACACCAGCCCCTGCTGCCAATAATAGTATTGGCAGCACCAACCAGCTTTTGCCCGGTTGCCAACGGGTAACCCCGTTCCGACCCTGAATTAAAACTGTTACACTCATAGCCTTAGTTAGCCATCTCGTTTTTCTATGAAAAAGCACCCTCAAGACCTCAGTCGACTCATGCATCACTCAGGTAAACTGCCAAATCTGGCAGAGAAAGCAGAGTTACTGAGACAATTGGATCAGCAGGTCAAACAAATGCTGTCAGAGCACGTTGCCGAGCAGCTCCAGGTGGCTAATCTCCGCGAGGGCGTGCTGGTGATCGAAACCACCTCTGCTGCCTGGGCAGCCCGCATCAACTTTCAAAAGTCCATGTTATTGACGCAACTTCAGGCACAAACGCTCCCAATGCTTACTGCTATCGAGGTCAAAGTCAACCCGGCGTTGGCCATAAGAGCGACTGAGTCCAAAATCACGCACAGGCAACTATCGCCAGATGCTGCAGCTCATATTGAAGCCCTGGCAGAGCATACCGATGGCAGTCTGGCCCAGAAACTAAAACGGCTGGCTGCATTAGCCAGCCGTAATCGGCAGTCATAACATTTCGAATTTATGCCAGTGCCATTGCACCGGAGGCGAAGCGTACTGGCACTTCAGCTTCATTATCGAAGCTCACCAACTCCCAGGCATCTTCCTGTGCCAGCACAGCTCTAACCAATTGGTTATTCAGAGCATGGCCAGTCTTGTAGGCACAGAACTCACCCAGAATCGCATGACCTGATACATACAGATCACCGAATGCATCCAGAATTTTGTGCTTAACAAACTCATCCTCATAACGCAGACCATCGGGGTTGAGGACGCGGTATTCATCAAGCACAACCGCATTTTCCATGCTGCCACCCAACGCCAAGTTGTTGGCACGCAGGTATTCGATATCACGCATAAATCCGAAAGTACGGGCGCGGCTGATATCTTTGACAAAAGCATCGGTAGAGAAATCCATTACCATGTGCTGTTGACTGCGGGCAATTTCAGGATGCGCAAAGTCGATGGCGAAGTTCACACGGAAACCATTGAATGGACGCAGTTCGGCCCACTTGTCTCCGTCTTCAACACGAACGGTACGCTTAATACGCAGATATTTTTTGGCTGCACGCTGCTGTTCAATACCAGCGGTTTGCAACAGGAATACCCATGGGCTGGCGCTGCCATCCATAATTGGGATTTCAGGTGCATCCACTTCGATAATGGCATTGTCGATACCCAGGCCAGCCAGGGCAGCGAACAGGTGCTCGATTGTTGAGATACGTACGCCTTCATCGTTCACCAGTGCTGTACACATGGTGGTTTCACGAACCTGATCCGCAATAGCTGGAATCACCACTGCTGGTTCAAGATCGGTGCGCACGAGTTTAATACCCGAGTTAATCGGCGCGGGTTTGATGGTCAAAGTCACCTTGTTGCCCGAATGCAGGCCAACGCCGGTGGTCTTTACCATTTTTTGAACAGTTCTTTGAAAAATCATTCAGTTACCCGTGTAAGTCTCAACAAATCGCTGGTGTTATTGTTGCTAAAAACAGCCCCTCCAGCTCAAGCTGGTCGGATATGCTAGCACAAAACCACCAATTGGCAAAAATTCCTGCAATTGACGGGCGGGCAATCACCAGGCAACAGTGTCTGCCTTCGCCCTGTCAACACAGCTTTTATCAGTCTGCCTGCTTACGCAAAAACGCTGGAATATCCAGATAATCCAGATCATTCTTTGGCGCTGGAGCCGCTGCAGGCTGAGGCTTGGCCTGAGTCTGCTGAGGCGCAGTATTGCCCATGGCAGATGGCTGAGGTGCTGGAGTTTCCTCGGCGTAAACCGGAGTTTCCACACGCACTTCAGGCTCTGGACGTGGAGCAGGCTTGGATACCAGCTGGATATCAGGCTTCTTCTCAGCGCCAATACCAGTGGCAACCACAGTTACGCGCAGCTCATCGCTCATTTCAGGGTCAATCACCGCACCAACAACTACTGTGGCATTGTCAGAAGCGTAAGCCTTAACATGGTTACCTACAGTCTCGAACTCTTCGATGCTCATATCCATACCGGCGGTGATGTTCACCAGTACGCCGCGTGCACCTGCCAGATCGATATCTTCCAGCAATGGGCTGGCAACAGCCGCTTCGGCGGCTTCTTCTGCACGGTCTTCACCGGAAGCCACACCAGTACCCATCATGGCATTACCCATTTCGGACATAACAGTCTTAACGTCTGCAAAGTCGACGTTAATCAGGCCCGGACGGGTGATCAGTTCGGCAATACCCTGTACCGCGCCCAGCAATACATTGTTGGCAGCAGCAAAGGCATCCAGCAGAGACGTACCACGCCCCAGCACTTTCAGCAGCTTTTCATTAGGAATGGTGATCAGCGAGTCAACATGCTTGGCCAGCTCACCAATACCCTGCTCCGCGAAGGTCATACGCTTCTTACCTTCAAACGGGAACGGCTTGGTTACCACAGCAACAGTCAGGATACCCTCTTCACGGGCAATCTGAGCCACTACCGGAGCAGCACCAGTACCTGTACCACCACCCATACCGGCCGCGATAAAGATCATATCTGACCCTTTGATCGCAGCACGGATGTTTTCTTTGTCTTCTTCAGCAGCAAGACGACCGATTTCCGGGTTGGCTCCAGCCCCCAGACCTTTGGTCACATCACGGCCCAGCTGAATAGTGGAGCCAGCTGCTGACTTACGCAGAGCCTGCGCATCTGTATTGGTTGCGATGAATTCAACACCTTCGATGTTGTGCTTCACCATATGTTCGACGGCGTTACCACCGCCGCCACCGACACCGATGACTTTAATCACCGCTTCGTCGGAATGGGTGTCCATGATCTCAAACATGGTCAATTCTCCGTTGTTGCCTGCGTTATCTTTTAAAACTCGCCTTTAAACCAGCTCTGAACCCGATTCCAGAGACTGGTAACCCCCTGGCGCTCAGGACGTTCGTACTGACGTTCCAGTACCTGTCTGGCGCCGTAATGCAACAAACCTACCCCGGTTGCATAGATAGGCTGGTCGACATATTCATGTAACCCTTTAACCGGCAGAGGTGATGCCACCCTGACCGGCATGCCGAAGGTCGCTTCCGCTACTTCGACTGCACCCTCAATGGATGCGGTACCACCGGTCAATACAATCCCGGCAGCAATCTGCTCCTCAAGTCCGCTGTCACGCAGCTCCTTGAGAACCAGTTCAAACAATTCCTGATACCTTGGCTCTACCACCTCCGCCAATGTATGGCGGGACATGGTGCGGGATGGACGACCACCCACGGAAGGCACCTCAATACTGTCTTCCCGACTCACAGCAGCACTGCGCGCACTGGCGTACTGCACTTTGATCTGCTCAGCGTGAGACAGAGGAGTACGGAAAATCTTGGCAATGTCATTGGTCACCTGGTTACCAGCTACCGGCACCACGGCGCAGTGACGTAAAGCCCCATTGGTGTACACCGCGATATCTGTAGTACCACCACCGATATCCACTATGCAGACACCCAGATCTTTCTCGTCATTGGTCAGCACTGAATCAGCAGAGGCGATACCGGAAAACACCAGGTCATCCACCTTCAGGCCGCAGCGCTCAACACTCTTGGTGATGTTCTTGGCCATATCGTTGGCACAGGTGACGATATGCACCTTGGCTTCCATACGCATGCCCGACATACCAATTGGGCTGCGGATACCTTCCTGAACATCAATCGCGTACTCCTGAGGCAACACATGCAGGATACGACGCTCTGTCGGTATTTTTACCGAGCGGGCGGTGTGGATGACGTTGTCCACATCTTCCTGGGTCACCTCTTCATCATTGATGGAGACCATGCCGTTTTCGTTCTGACAGGCGATATGCTTGCCGGAAATGCTCAGGTATACAGATGACACCTGACAGTCCGCCATCAATTCAGCCTGATCCAATGCCCGCTGCACGCTGCGAACGATTGAGTCGAGGTCGTTTACCCCACCCTTGTCCATCCCCCGGGACGGATGATTGCCCAGGCCGATCACACTGATCTCGCCATCTGGCATCACTTCACCGATGATCACGGCAACCTTGGACGTACCAATGTCCAGGCCAACAATGAGATTTCTATCCAGGTTCTTGGTCATTCTTTAACGACTCTCTTGTTGTGCATCATCCCAGCCGACTGCCAGCCCAGTGTCATAACGCAGGTCTACCCGCGCGACCTTGTTCGGCTGCTTGGCCAATACCGGATACACATTAATAAACCTCTGTATCCGCGCCATTTTATCTTCGCGCCCCAACTCCAGCATCACGCCGTTGTCGAGCACGGCCCGCCAGGCATGACGGGCGTTCAAACTTAAACTCTTCAATCCGAAGCCATTGATTTGCAATAGCTCCCTGATTTGTCTGTAACTGGTCAACACATCCTTTGCCATGGCATCAGGACCCGCCAGTTGCGGCAGTTGATCTATCCCCTCTTTATCGGGGGCCTCAAACACCTGCCCGTGTTCGTTCAACCACTTGTCGCCATTCCAGTGGGCGACCGGTTGTTGTTCCTGCAAAAACACCTTCAGACGCGCCGGCCACTTTCTTCTGACCGATGCCTGGTATACCCAGGGCAGCTCTTCCAGTGCTTCCTGCACCTGATTAACGTCTGCGCTGAAAAAGCTTCTGCGCATCAGGCTTTGCAGGGCGGCCTGGATTTCGGCATCACTGGTATATTGCCGATCGCCCTTGATAATCACAGACTCGATGGGCAACGCCTCAGCGTCGCCAAGCAGGTCGTGTAACCTCAGTGCGCTCAGGGAAAAGGCACTGATCACCAGCAGCAAAAATGCCAGCCCACTGACCAAGTACCAATCCACTGCAGCAAGTCGTTGCCGCCAGTGGCGCATCTTATCCTTCCAGCTCACACTGTTTCCGCCCCATACACCGGCTACGCATGGCGAAAACCGGCAATTATATAGCGCTCACCCCCGGGGTCAAAAATTCATTTAAAGCACCGGGTTACAGTTCAAATTTCAAACTGCGATGGCGTTATTTTTACTTTTTATCAAAGCCCAGTTTGGTACTGGCAAGCTCACGGGATAATGCACCGATATTGCCTGCCCCCTGAGTCAGCAACAGATCACCATCCTGCAGAATGTCCGGCAGCATCTCCGGCAACTGCTCAGGGGTCGCAACAAACACAGGATCAACCTGCCCACGCACCCTGATGGAGCGACTCAACGCCCGGCCATCGGCACCGGCAATCGGTGTTTCTCCGGCGGCATACACATCCAGCAACAGGAGCACATCCACCTGGGACAGCACATCCACGAAATCCTCATACAGATCCCGGGTACGGGTGTATCTGTGCGGCTGATAGGCCATCACCAAACGCTTGTCCGGCCAGCCGGCGCGAGCAGCCTTAATGGTGGCAGCTACCTCACTGGGGTGATGTCCATAGTCATCAACCAGCATCACCTTACCGTTGGCAGTGTCGTACTCGCCCAAATGCTGGAAGCGACGGCCAATACCCTCAAAGCTCGCCAATGCACGCACAATGGCGTCATCGTCGATATCATCCTCAGTGGCCACTGCAATGGCTGCCAATGCGTTCTGCACGTTGTGACGGCCTGGCAAATTCAGCACCAGATCCAGATCGTCTTTATCTCTGCGGCGCAGGGTGAAACTGCACTGATGGCCTTTTTGCTCAAAATTCAGTGCCTGCACGTCGGCATCGTCACTGAAGCCGTAGGTCACTATATGGCGACCGATTCGCGGCAAAATTTCGCGCACCACAGGATCGTCGATACACATTACAGCCACACCGTAAAACGGCAGGTTGTGCAGGAAGTCCACGAAGGTGGTCTTCAGTTGTTCAAAGTCACCGCCATAGGTATCCATATGGTCGGCTTCGATATTGGTGACCACACTCACCATAGGTTGCAGATGCAGGAAACTGGCATCGCTCTCGTCGGCCTCGGCAATCAGATAACGGCTGCTGCCCAGGCGGGCATTGGTACCGGCACTGTTAAGCAAACCACCGATAACAAAAGTCGGGTCACGCTCAGCTTCGCCATACACGCTGGCGATCAAACTTGTGGTCGTGGTCTTGCCATGGGTACCGGCAACAGCCACACCGTGACGGTAACGCATCAGCTCAGCCAGCATCTCAGCACGGCGCACCACGGGAATACGCTGCTCTCTGGCGTAGGCAATTTCAGAGTTCTCCTGATTAATCGCCGTAGATACCACCACCACGTCGGCATCCTTCATACACTCCTGTGTATGGCCTATGGTGATTTCGGCACCCAGTGCCAGCAGGCGATCTGTCAACGCGCTCTGAGCAATATCCGAACCGCTGACGTCATAACCTTCATTAACCAGTACTTCCGCGATACCGCCCATACCAGCACCGCCGATACCCACAAAGTGGATTCGACGTACCCGACGCATCTCGGGGATCATTTTACGGAACTGCTTGTACTTCTCTGTCGTTCTCATGTTTAACCTTTTTCAGCCAGAGCCTTGCAGATATCTGCAACCCTGGTAGTGGAATCCAACACCGCCACTTCTCTGGCTCTTTGTCCCATACGGACCAATTCTTCTCTGTCACTGGCCAGCATTTGCAGCTTGTCGGCCAGCTTCTCAACACTGACTATGGGCTGTGGCAGCAGGAACGCAGCACCTGCATCCACCAACACCTTGGCGTTCAGCGTCTGATGGTCATCCACAGCGTGTGGATATGGCACCAACAGACTCGGCAGCCCAACCGCTGCCAGCTCAGATACAGTCAAGGCACCACTACGGCAGACCACAACGTCAGCCCAGCGATAAGCCGCTTCCATATCATCGATAAACTCGGCGACTTTTACGCCGCCGTCCTGTCCCAGCTGCTGATAGTGCGCTTTGACCTGACTTTCATTATCTCTGCCAACCTGATGCCACACAGTGACCGACTGCTGCTTACTCAGCGCGGCAACCACATCCGGCATCAGATCGTTGAATACCTTGGCTCCCAGGCTGCCACCGACCACCAGGACTTTCAGTGCCTGATCGTCTTTACAGACTCTGGGACATGCCCCCAATTGCATCAGCTCTTCCCGGATCGGATTGCCAACCACCTGAGCGTCATCACGCAATCCGGTAAATGTGCCGTTATCAAAGGCGCAAAGCACCCTGGCTGCTATCCGGGACAACAATTTGTTGGTCATACCGGGAATCGCATTCTGCTCATGCAGTACCAAAGGCACACCGGCCAACCTGGCTGCTACACCGCCCGGGCCACTGGCGAAGCCGCCCATACCCAGCACGACATCGGGTTTGAACTCGTTTATCACAGTCCGCGCCTGCATAATGGAGCGCAGGATCTTAAATGGCGCTGCCAATTTGCGGATCAAACCGTTACCACGTACTCCCTTGATATCGATAAAGTTGATATCAAAGCCATACTGAGGAACCAGTCGCGCCTCCATTCGGTCGGCTGTACCCAGCCATCTGACCTGCCATCCCTGTTTGGCCAATGCTTTGGCAACAGCCAGCGCCGGAAACACATGTCCCCCGGTTCCACCTGCCATTACCAGAATTCGTTTTTCCACTTTCTTCTCGGCCATCAGTTATTTGCCTTTGCCCTGTACCGCCTGGACCTGACTAAGGCGTCTCTCATAATCAATCCGCAGCAAAATCATGGCTGCGGCTGTCATAACCCATAAACTACTGCCCCCATAGCTGATAAAGGGCAGGGTCAATCCTTTGGTCGGCAACATGCCGATACTAGCGCCTATGTTCACCACGGTCTGGAACCCTATCCAGATCCCCAGGCCATAGGCCAGATAACCTTCAAATGCCTTGTCTGAGGTCAGACACCAGTTGCCAATCTGCACCGCCCGAATCACCAAGAACATGAGTACTGACAACACGGCGATAATGCCGACAAAGCCCAACTCTTCACCTACTACAGCGAAGATAAAGTCAGTGTGCGCTTCCGGCAGGTATTCAAGTTTCTGAATACTGTTGCCCAGCCCCTGACCAAACCAGTCGCCACGACCATAGGCCATCAAAGACTGAGTTAACTGGTACCCCGTGCCAAAGGGATCCTGCCAGGGATCCAGGAAGGAGGTTACCCTTCGCATCCGGTATGGCTCGGCTACAACCAGCAGCACGAACAGCGCCAAACCCGCCATGATCAGGATAATGAAATCCTTCAATCTGGCGCCCGCCAGCCACAACAGACCAACGGTAATCACAAACAGCACCACCACAGTGCCCAGATCCGGCTGCAGCAGAATCAAGAAGGCATAAACCGCCAGCACTCCAATCGGCTTGTAAAAGCCTTTGGCGTTTTCCCGAATCTCTTCGTGCCGTCTGACCAGGTAGCCCGCCATATAGATTGCAAAGGCAAACTTGGCCAACTCAGCAACCTGGATACGGATCGGCCCCACAGCCAGCCAGCGGGTTGCACCATTAACCGTGTGTCCCACGGCCAACACCAGCAGCAACATCCCCAGTACGGTAAAGAGCAATTTGTTGCTGTACTTATCCCAATAGACGATAGGTACTCTCAACACCCCGGCGGCAATCACCACACAACCGGCCAAATAGACCAGATGTCGAACCACAAAGTGGAACGGGTTACCGGTCAGGGTCTGGGCTTCGGCCAACGAGGCCGACATCACCATTACAAAACCAAACGCGATCAGTGCCAGCACAGTACCCAGCAGGCTTCTGTCATACAGCTGCATGCCGGGTGCGTCACCACCGCCTAACCAGTTCCGCCACGGCCAGTCAGGACGGCGTTCAAACAGCCCCAACTGACGTTCGTTACTGGCCATCCAGAGCCTCCACCTGAGCCCTGAAGTCATCCCCCCGGGCCATAAAGTGCGGATACATATCCAGGCTCGCACAGGCAGGAGACAGGAGCACAATGTCACCGGCTTCAGCCAGCTGGGCAGCTCTGGTCACTGCCTGAGCCATATCCTGCACCTCAATGGCGCCCTCTTTCAGAGCTGCGATTCTGTGGCCGTCACGACCCAGAGTAATCACAGTCGCCACCTTCTCCAGCAATGGCTGCAGCGATGAGAAATCTGCGCCTTTACCATCACCACCGGCGATTAAAATCACCTTGCCCGGGTAATCTTCAAGTCCTGCCAACGCTGCGGCTGTCGCTCCCACGTTGGTCGCCTTGGAGTCATTTACCCAGGTCACACTGTTACGGCGGGCAACCCGCTCGCATCTGTGGCTTAAGCCGGTAAAGCTGGCAGCCACTTTCACCATGGCAGCCTTGCTGATACCTGCGGCGTAAGCCAATGCCATCGCCGCCAGCACATTGGCCACGTTATGACGGCCTATCAGCGCGACATCGCCTACAGGCATAATTTCTGATGTGCCATGAACCAACATGCCATCACGAATACCCCAGTCATCACCCTGAGGATTGTCCAAACCAAAGCTCTCGCGATTGCCCGGCTCCAGCGGCAGCGTCAGCTCATCTTCTCTGTTGTACAGATCCAGATGGCTCTGGCGATACAGACCCATTTTGGCGAATCGATAGCTAACCAGATCTGTGTACCTGTCCATATGGTCTTCGCTGATATTCAGGCAAGTCGCCGCAACACAGTTCAGACTCTGGGTGGTTTCCAGCTGAAAACTGGACAACTCAAGTACATACAGCTCATGGCCTTTACCCAGCAGATCCAGCGCAGGCGTACCAATATTGCCGCCAACACCCACAGATCTACCGTCGGCTTCAGCCATCAGTCCCACCAGAGTGGTCACAGTGCTTTTACCGTTGGAACCCGTAATACCAATAGTTTTGGGCGATTGATCTTTCAGGTCACGGGCGAACAGTTCGATATCACCAATCACCTCTATGCCCATATCCAGCGCGGCCCGCACTTCAGGCGTGCTCAGGGCAATTCCCGGGCTGATAATGATCTGCTGCGCCTGCACCAGATAACGACAATCAAAACCACCGCTGCCAAGCACCACATCAGGAAACTCACGGGCCAGATCAGCGGCACCGGGCGGGTTATCCCGACTATCCATCACCATGGGCACTATGCCCCTGGCGCAGAGGTAACGAACTACAGACAGGCCAGTAGCACCAAGACCCAGCACAATGTGGGTTGGGGCTGTGCCTGTCATAGCTACATCTGCACTACTCATCGCTATTACCTCAGTTTCAGGGTGGCCAGTCCCAGCAACACCAGGAACAGAGAGATAATCCAGAAACGGACAATCACTCTTGGCTCAGGCCAACCTTTCAACTCATAGTGGTGGTGGATAGGAGCCATGCGGAAAATCCGCTGACCACGCAGTTTATAACTGCCCACCTGAAGGATGACTGAAAGGGTCTCCATCACGAAAACGCCGCCCATGATCACCAACAAAATTTCCTGACGCACCAATACCGCCATGGTACCCAGCGCAGCCCCCAGAGACAGGGAGCCGACATCGCCCATAAAGACCTGAGCCGGATAGGTGTTAAACCACAGGAAGCCCAGACCGGCACCTACGATAGCGGTACAGACGATCACCAGCTCACCGGCGCCCGGCAGATAGGGGATATGCAAATAAGCAGAGAACTGCACGTGACCTGACAGATAAGCGATCAGTGCAAAGGCTGCAGCAACCATGACAGTAGGCATAATCGCCAGACCATCGAGACCATCGGTCAGGTTTACCGCATTACTGGAACCCACAATGGTGAAGTAAGCCAGCAGGATAAAGAGCGCACCCAGTTGAGGCATCACGTCTTTGAAGAAAGGCACAACCAGCTGGGTTTCACCCGGAGCTGAAGCGCTGTAATACAGGTAGAAGGCGACAACCAGCGCACCCAACGACTGCAGCAGGTACTTCCAGCGCGCAATCAGGCCATCGGTGTTCTTGCGCACCACTTTGCGGTAATCATCAATGAAACCAATCAGGCCAAAGGCACCCAGCACAAACAGCATCACCCAAACGTAACGGCTGTCCAGATCACCCCACAGCAGCACGGAAATAAAGATACCGGCGAGGATCAACAAACCACCCATGGTTGGGGTGCCACGCTTGCTGAAGTGAGACTCAGGACCATCATTGCGAACAACCTGACCGATCTGCAGCAGTTGCAGACGCTCGATCAGACGAGGTCCCCACCAGAGACTGAAAGTAAGGGCAGTGAGCAGGCCCAGAATCGCTCTGAAGGTCAGATAAGAAAATACGTTAAACCCGGTATAAAACTGGGTTAGATATTCCGCCAGATAAACCAGCATTAAGACAACTCCCCGCGCCCGAAGGCGGTTTTCAAAGCCTCAACAACGCGTTCCATCCCCGCGCTGCGCGACCCTTTTACCAATACCGTCACCTGTCCCGGTAACGCCTGTATATGGCTGATTAACGCGCTGACCAGTGCATCCAACTCTGTGTAATGAGCGGAGCCGAATGCTTCACTGGCCGCTCTGGACAGTTCTCCCAAACAAAACAGTTGGTTAATACCTGCCTGCTTCGCCGAAGACCCCAGTTCGCCATGCAAAAGGGACGCATTGTCGCCTAATTCACCCAAATCGCCCAGTACCAGGGCGCGATTTCCTTCAATTTCTTTCAGCCAGTTGATAGCCGCACCCACAGAGGCGGGGTTACCGTTATAGCTGTCATCAACTACAGTTACCCGTCCCAGCTCCACCGGCATCATGCGGCCTTTTACCGGCTCAAGCAGGCTCAGCCCCGTCGCAATTTCCCCTAAGGAGAAACCGGCAGCCAGGCAGATAGCGGCGGCAGCCAGTGCATTGGACACCTGATGACGCCCGGCCAGCGGCAACTGAATTTGTACCGAGTCATTACCTGCGCGGCATTCAAAGCTGAAACGGCCAAAAGCATCCGGTTGCAGCTGTAAACCCTGCACATCGGCGTGGTTTTCAATCCCAAAGCTCAGTTGTCTGTGCCCCTTGGCGGCGGCAAACATCACATCGCAATATTGGTCATCGGCATTGATGATGGCCACACCATCCTCAGCCAGATGATTGAAGATTTCAGACTTGGCTTTGGCTACACCAGCCTCAGAGCCAAAACCTTCGAGATGAGCACTGGCCACATTGTTCACCAGAGCGACATCTGGCCGCGCCAGCGCAGAGGTGTAATCAATTTCACCAATATGGTTGGCACCCAACTCAAACACGCCAATCTCATCGCCGGGTTGCAAACGCAAAAGCGTCAGCGGCACGCCGATATCATTGTTGAAGTTGCCTGCGGTATAGAGCACCCGGTGTTGCTGTGAGCAGATGGTCGCAACCATCTCTTTCACCGATGTTTTTCCGTTAGAACCGGTCAGTGCCAGACTCTTTGGGTTGACCTGCTGCCTGACCAGGGCTCCCAGTTGTCCCAATGCCTTGTGGCAATCAGCGACAATAAGCTGAGGCACATCAACGGCCAGTTGTCGCTCCACCAGAAGGGCGACGGCACCATTGTCCACTGCGGTCTGAGCAAAATCGTGCGCGTCAAAACGCTCACCTTTCAAGGCGATAAACAGACCATCAGCCTCTATGTTGCGACTGTCTGTGGTGACGCTCGAAATGCTTTTGTTATCACCCACCAAAGTGGCCTGAAGTGGCTCAAGCAATTGGGTTAATTCAACGCGGATCATTGCGCCTCCCCTACTGCCTGCGCAGCCAAGGTTGCGGCCAGAGCCCGCTCGTCATAGTCATGCTTCACGCCGGCTATTTCCTGATAGGTTTCGTGTCCCTTACCAGCCAGAAGCACTATGTCACCAGCACTGGCACGGGAATAAACTTGTTTGATGGCGTCACGGCGATCCGGATTAACCAGCGCTAAATCAGGCTGTTTAAGACCCGCCTGCATATCAGCAATAATCGCCATGGGATCTTCACTGCGGGTATTGTCGCTGGTCAGCATAATGCCGTCGGCGAACGCTTCCGCCACTGCAGCCATCATGGGGCGCTTGCCCTTGTCACGATCACCGCCACAGCCAAACAGGCACCATAGTTTGCCTTCGCTGTGAATGCGGGCCGCTTTCAATGCTTGCTCCAGACCATCCGGTGTGTGGGCATAGTCGACCACCAGAGTGGGCTTACCTTCAGCGGGGAAACACTCCATACGACCGGCAACCGGCTTGAGCCTGCACACAGCAGCACACATGGCGGACATATCAAAGCCACAGGCATGGAGTGCGCTCAGTGCAGCCAGCAGGTTGGACAGATTAAATGCGCCCAACAAAGGGGACTGGATGCGGGCACTGGCTCCGGGCCAATTCACCGTGGCACTGACACCGGCGGGGTGATATTCAACGTCGGTGACAAAATAGTCGGCGTCGGCATGCCCTTCGGTAGAGAAACCTGTGTACCTGTCAGGGTTGGTGGAATACCAGGCCTGACCAATGGCGTCGTCCAGATTAATCAGTGCAGACTGCACGCTGGCAAAGTCCAGCAGGCGCTTTTTGGCAGCGCCATAACTGATCATATCGCCATGATAATCGAGGTGGTCCCGGCTCAGATTGGTAAATACCGCGACCTTGAACGGCACAGCATCCACCCGTCCCTGAACCAGACCATGGCTGGATACTTCCATGGCGCAGGCACTCAGGCCGTCACGCTCAAAGCCATTAAGCTGACGCATAATAGTCAGAGGATCCGCTGTGGTATTGCCCACATCGTGCAGGCTGGCAGGGTCAGCATTGCGCCACTCGCCGTTACCCATGGTACCCATTACCGCGGCACGCTGGCCGTTGAGCACCAGCAGTTGAGCGATCAATTGGCTGACCGAGGTCTTGCCATTGGTACCGGTAATACCAATAACCTTGAGCTTTTCCGGTAGCAGGGGCCATGCCTGGGCTGCCAGCGCTGACACCTGATGAACAAGGTCATGGAAGTAAATCATCAGGCCATTGTCATTGGAGACCTGGCCATGCTGCTCCGCATCATCCGTGTGCACCAGACAGGCGACCGCGCCATTTTCCAGTGCTTTGGCAACATAGTTGCGACCGTCAGTCGCGTGACCGGGCACAGCAACAAACACACTGCCGGGCTTAATGGCCCGGCTGTCCAAAGTTAAATCGCCGGTTTGTTCATTCCCGGCATAGTGCATCCAGGGAGCCAGCAGATCCCGTAAGTACATCATTCTGCTCTCCCCTTAACCGACGCCAACTGCAATTGTTCGCGTTGGGTTACAGGTTCTACATTCAACATCTGCAGCGCACCGGACATTACGTTCGCAAATACCGGGCCTGCCACGTCACCGCCGTAGTATCTGTCCCCTTTGGGATCATTCACTACTACGGCAATAGCCAATCTTGGGTTATTCACCGGAGCCACACCGGCAAACAGCGCCCAGTAGTCATCCCCATAGCCACCGGCAATCGCCTTACGGCTGGTACCTGTCTTACCGGCAACGGGATAACCTTCAATATGAGCTTTACGGGCGGTACCGCCCTTTTCAGTTACCCCGACCAGCATATGCATCACATCCTCTGCCACATCAGCAGACAGCACACGTTCGCCTTCAGGCGGGGTTTTCATCTTCAGAATCGATACCGGCTTGAGCACACCACCCGAGCCAAGCGTGGCGTACATACGCGCCAGCTGCAGAGTGGTTGCAGTCAGGCCATAACCAAAAGAAAGAGTCGCGCGTTCGAAGTCAGACCAACGGTAACGCTCGCGGATCAGCCCTGAGTTTTCACCTGTCAGATCACTGCCTGACTGGCTGCCCAGTCCCATGCTGTAATAGGTTCCCAGCAACTGCTCGACCGGCATGGACAGAGCCAGCTTACTCACACCCACGTTACTGGACTTGACCAGAATTTTTGCCAGCGACATATCGCCATAGTTGACAGCATCACGCACCTGACGGCCACCAATACGCATCCAACCGGGAGAAGTTGGGATAAGCTCGTCAGACTTCACTACCCCTGCCTGCAGAGCTGCAGCCACCACAAAAGGCTTAAGGGTTGAACCCGGCTCAAAGGTATCGGTCACAGCGCGGTTGCGCATGCGGAAGCTTTGCAGCTGATCTCTTGAATTGGGGTTGTAGGATGGCGTATTCACCATGGCGAGGATCTCGCCCGAGTGTACATCCAGTACCACCACACTGCCGCCGGTAGCCTGATTCAGTTCGGTCGCTTTTTTCAGCTCGCGATAGGCCAGGGACTGGATCCGCTGATCAATACTCAGCACCAGATCATTGGGTTTCTCGCCCTCCTGTACCACACCCAGACGTTCAACCACCTTGCCATCGCGGGATTTACGCACCTTCTGCTTGGAAGGGCTGCCGGTCAGCCAATCGTTATAAGTTTTCTCAATCCCTTCAATACCAACATCATCGATATTGGTGATCCCCACAACCTGGGCGGTAATCTCACCACTTGGATAGTAACGACGAGACTCTTCCCGAAGAGAAATACCTTTCAATTTCAGCTGCTTGATATACTCACCCACTTCCGGGGTGACCTGACGCTTCAGGTAAGTAAAGCGACTCTTGGGGTTGCGTTTAATGCGGGCAACCATATCGGCTTCATCCAGATGCAACACATCTGCCAGTGCCTGCCAGCGTTTGTCATTGCCCGGCTTGAAGCCATCATGATCAAACACCCGCTTGGGATCAGCATAAACCGCCTTAACCGGAACACTGACCGCCAGCATTTCGCCATTACGGTCAGTGATCAGTCCCCGCTGTACCTCGTTACTGGTGGTGCGCAGCGAGCGCATATCACTTTCGTGACGCAACTTGCCCGGTTCAATAATCTGAATATATGCAGCACGAGCCACCAGAGCGCCAAACAGCAGGCACACAAAAAACAGCACCACCTGAACCCGCATAGGGATCAAGGTCGGTTTCTGATTACGCTTGGCCTGTTTGGTTTTTCTGCTCATGGCACTCTCACGACCACTTCTTCACTCGGGGCAGGTCTGTGCATCCCCAACTCCTTGGTAGCAATGCGGGTAATCTTGCTGTGTTCTGTCTGGGCCTGCTCTTCCAGCAGTAAATTGCGCCATTCAATATCCAGCCTGTCCCGCTGTTGCAACAACTGATCCCACTTACTGATCTGCTGACGATTAACATGGCTGGCATACACCACAGCCACAGCATTCAGCACAACTGTCAGCGCCAACAGGCACAACCACTTGTGATGCCAGAGATCCAGCAACACAATGCGGGTTAAGTTCAGTTGTGACTTGCTCACTCGCGTATCCAATTCCCTGTTCAGTAATCCAGGCGCTCAGCCACACGCAAAACGCTGCTGCGGGCGCGTGGGTTACGCTCCAATTCCACCTCTGATGGTTTCATCGCTTTGCCCACAGGCTTGAGCTTACGGTTGCTGCTGATCTGCTCTTCAGTCACAGGCAAGCCGTAAGGCACTTCCTCCTTCTGGGAGTGCTTGCGGATAAAGCGCTTAACGATTCTGTCTTCCAGTGAGTGGAAGCTGATAATGGACAGCCTTCCCTGTGGAGCCAGTGCCTTAAGAGAACCTTCCAGCGCCTGCTCAATCTGCTCCAACTCACTGTTGATATAAATACGGATCGCCTGAAACACCCGGGTCGCCGGATGCTTGTTACGCTCCTTGGTTTTGGCCACACGAGCGATCAAGTCAGCCAGCTGCTTGGTACGTTCAAATGGCTCTTTTTCTCTGTCTGCTGCAATACAACGGGCGATATGGCGGCCGTTACGTTCTTCACCAAAGGTTTTAAACACCCAGGCCATATCTTCAATCTCGGCTCTGGCCAGCCACTGGGCAGCGGTTTCACCCTGACTGTTATCCATGCGCATATCCAAAGGACCATCGCGCAGAAAACTGAAGCCACGATCGGCATCATCCAACTGAGGTGAAGACACCCCAAGATCCAGCAGTACGCCGTCAATCTTGCCGGTCAGCCCCAGATCTTCCACATAGTCAGCCAGCTGGCCGAACCCACCGTGAACAATCTGGAAACGCTTGTCATCGGCAAACTGCTTAGCAGCTTCAATCGCCTGTGGATCGCGGTCAATGGCAATAAGGCGACCGTTTTCACCAAGCTGCTGCAGCACCAGACGAGAGTGCCCGCCACGGCCAAAGGTACCGTCGATATAGATGCCGTCAGGACGGATATTGAGACCGTCAACGGTTTCATCAAGCAATACGGTTAAATGGGCAAATTCCTGGCTCATGGCACTCTTCTTTCAATTAAATTCATTACAATGAGAAATCAGCCAAACGCTCATTGGCGTCCAGCTCAGTTTCCTGGATTACTTGTTGATCATCGGCAATCTGCTGCATCCAGCTTTGTTCATCCCATAACTCAAACTTGTTAAACTGCCCCACCAGCATGGCTTTCTTATTCAGCCCAGCGTATTGACGCAAAGGTGGTGGCAACAGGATTCGACCATTGGAATCCAGTTCAAGTTCATGGGCGTATCCCAACAATTTGCGTTTCAGTGCGCGCTCAGTAGGTTGAGTGTCAGACAACTGGAAAAGCTTCTCTTCAACTTTGTTCCATTCCCAGAGGGGGTAGAGCAACAGGCAGGCAGACTTGATATCGACGGTAAGCACCAGATGACCAGCCATGGCCGGATCCTGATGATCGCGCAGGGCTTCGCGGTACCGCACAGGTATGGCGATCCGTCCTTTGGCATCGAGATTAATCGAGCTGGCCCCACGAAACATTAGTCTTTATTCCTGTATTCCGATTACATGATCCACAAAAATCCACAAATTCCCACAACTGCTAAGTTTAGGGACAGGCTGCAAGCATTGTCAAGCTGCCCAAGGCCAGTCTTCAAGCGGGTTATAAGGGAGTTTTCAGGGTATGAACACTTGGTTGATAAAGTGGGAATTTGTGGAAAAGCTGAACGCTAATTAAGTGAATTTTGGTGAAAAAATGCACCCACAGCAGGCCTGCAGGTCAGTTGAGTGGGAAATCAGATGGCGAAAGTATCGTCAACACTCAGATCAGCAATCCAGATTGATTACCTGACTGGTCACTGGTGGAAAGAATAAGTTAACATATTGACAACACTCATCAATTTATTCCAACTGAGATGATTTCCAGTGCTGGCACAAGAAAAATACATAACAGCCTGAACCTGGTGGTTGGTATTCAAATACTGATCTGGCTGATTACCGGTTGTTACATGGTATTGATGGATATTAATTTTATCCGGGGCCAGCATCTGATTGCGCCAACTCAGACTGCCGTCATTGCAGCGGATACCGTTAAAGTGCAACCCGCTGACATACAAAGCCGTCTGGGGCCCATTTCATCGCTTCGCCTGTTGGCCCATCCCAGTGGCCCTGCCTATCTGGTTAATCACAACGAGCGGAGTTTACTGATTTCTGCTGTCGATGGACGGACCTTGCCCGACACACTGAACCGCGATCAGGCAATTGAGGCGGCCCTGGCCAGATTTAATGGCGCGGGTGAACTGATTACTGCCGCTTTATTGGAAACTCCACCTGACGAAGTCAGTTGGATCACACCACCGGTTTGGCAGGTGAGCTTTACAGGTGTGGGAGAGCCCCGACTCTATCTCAACGCGCAAACGGGGGAGCTGATCAGCAAACGCCACAACTACTGGCAGGTTTTCGATCTGTTCTGGATGCTGCACATTATGGATTATGACACCCGCGAGAATATCCATAATCCACTGCTGCAAATAGCCGCCTCTCTGGCATTGATTTCAGCACTGAGTGGCATAGTCCTGCTCTGGGTCAGTCGCAGGAGGCGTCCATTATGAAATGGCAAAAGTGGCACCGGATATTGGCGTGGATGGCCGGACTACAGATGATACTCTGGCTGATAACCGGCCTCACTCTGAGCCTTCTGCCTGCAGATCTTTTGAATGACAGCAAGGACAGAGTCAGAAGCTCCCCCAATGTGATAGCAACACCTCTGCCGGATTTGACTCCATTACTGAGAGAACATGGAGACAAACTGCTGGGAGTCGATGTCGCTCATCACCTTCCCCAGGCTGTCTATCAGGTAAAAACGACCGAGGGGGACCATTGGTATCGTATCAAGCCTCTTGCACCTTTCACTCCGACCATAGCAGAGCTGACTTGGGTTGCGGCAGCCAGTTACAGTGGCAATGCACCTCTGTCCCGGCCTGAACTGATCACTTCCCCGGCACAGAGTATTTCCAATACGCCTGTCTATCTGGTCACCGCCGGTGATACCCAAATCTATATTGATACCGCCTCAGCCAGAGTCATTGCCCATAAACATACCGGCAGCCAAATAAAGCAGTGGCTGTTGATGATCCACTTTATGGATTACTTCCCGGACAATGGGTTGGGGTTCAATGCCCTGCCAATACAGATTATGGCGCTGCTGGCGCTGACCATGGGACTAAGCGGTGTTGCGACCCTGATATCCAGAGGGCTGGCCGGTACTCTGGTACTCCCCTTTAAACTAGCGGGCAGTAAAACCCTCGAAGTCTTCGATCTGGAAAACAGGCCATTGGCAGAGTTCAAATGCCGCGGCAGCCTGCTACAGAGCATTAACCATAAGCAAAAGACACTGACAACACGCTGCGGCGGCGGTGGCAGCTGCGGCATGTGCAGATTACGCTGGCTCGAGGATGCACCTGAACCAACCAAACAGGACAGGTTCGCATTGTCGGAAGCCATGCTGACAGAAGGTGTAAGACTCGGTTGTCAGCATAAAGCAGGCAATATGAAAGTTGCTTTGTCCACGCCTGCTCAACAAAAATACTGGCAGCGACAAACCAGTGACGATACACATCCGGCCACCAAAGGCTAAAATTTAACCAGAGACGGTCGATAAACAGGTAAGACTGGATTACAGGTCGGGACTGACTTATGGGATTGGATGCTATTTACAATATGCTGGCAAAACCGGTGAAGGCCGGGATTGAACGTGCCCGCAAAGTACAGAAGGTCACACCCGAGGCCGCCACCAACGCCGATGACCACCAGCCGGTCACCGACAAACCCAGCTATCAAATCGAGCGGCGTAAACAGAACTCAAGTCGCCGAAAGTTCAGGCTCGGCGGCCGACGACGCACAGATCGACCAGCCGCCGTTCACCAACATGAAGACAAATTCGTACCTGCCACAGAGGAAGAGCTGGAAAGAGAAGCCAGAGAGTTGGCTCAGGAGCAACAGGGAAAACTCAGTACCGGCCCCAGAGATGCCAAAGGCAACCATGTGGATATTGAGGCGTGATAACTCACCAATAGATAAAAAATGCCGGGCGATTGCCCGGCTTTGTCATTTTGAGACCTCAGCAGATTAGCTGCGGGTTCTGGCCACCGCCTGTTGCCAGCCCAGATACAGAGCCTCTTTACTCTGCTCATCGATTTGCGGCGTAAAACAGCGCTCCACTGCGGCCTTATGCTTAAGCTCCTCAGTAGATTGCCAGAAACCCACCGCCAAACCGGCAAGGAATGCCGCCCCCATAGCCGTGGTTTCCGTCAGCTCAGGTCGTAACACTTCGGCGTGAGTAATATCCGCCTGGAACTGCATCAGAAAATCATTGGCAACTGCGCCGCCATCCACCTTGAGTTGCTTCAGTGGCACTCCACAATCTTTGGCCATGGCATCCAGCAGATCCCGGCTTTGATAGGCAATGGACTCGAGTGCAGCGCGAATAATATGGTTTCGGTTGGCGCCCCGGGTCAGTCCCACCAGCGCCCCCCTGGCATTGGGATCCCAGTAAGGTGCACCCAGGCCTACAAAGGCGGGCACCAGATATACACCATTGGTGTCAGCGACTCTGGAGGCAAAGTACTCGGTATCCTGAGCATCACGGATAAGTCCCAGCTCATCCCGCAGCCATTGAATGGTGGCACCGCCCATAAATACTGCGCCTTCCAGCGCGTAATTCACTTCGCCTTTGGCACCCACGGCCACTGTGGTCAGCAGGCCATGCTCTGAAGACACAGGCTTGTCACCCGTATTCATCAACAGGAAGCAGCCAGTACCATAGGTATTTTTAGCCGTGCCCTTGTCGGTGCACAGCTGACCAAAGAGTGCAGATTGCTGATCCCCGGCCATACCGGCCACAGGGATCTCCTGGCCCTGACCGGCAATACGGGTTTTTCCCACTATCTCAGATGAGCCTTTCACTTCCGGCAGTATTGATGCCGGGATGTCGAAAATCTCCAGCAGGCGCTCATCCCACTTAAGATCGTGAATGTTATACAGCATGGTGCGGGCAGCATTAGTGGGGTCAGTCACATGCACCTCACCCTCGGTCAGCTTCCAGGTCAACCAGGTGTCTATAGTGCCGAACAGCAACTCGCCCTGCTCCGCCTGCTCGCGGGCACCGGGGACATTATCCAGCAACCATTTTATCTTGGACGCAGAGAAGTAAGGATCCAGTACCAGCCCGGTGCGGCGGCGTACTTCATCTTCCAGCCCCTGAACTTTGAGCGCATCGCAAATCTCTGCACTGCGGCGACACTGCCAGACAATGGCATTGTGGATAGGTTTGCCTGTGGACTTATTCCACAGCACTGTGGTTTCCCTCTGATTGGTAATACCGATGGCGGCCACTTCGCGGCTGCGAATATTGGCGCGAGCCAGAGCCTCTATCAGAGTGGAAGACTGGGATGCCCAAATCTCCATGGGATCGTGTTCAACCCAGCCAGGCTGAGGGTAGTGCTGGGTAAACTCCCGTTGGGAGACGGATACTATGTTGGCATCATGGTCGAATACAATGGCCCTTGAACTGGTAGTGCCCTGATCCAGCGCCACCACATATTTCTTTGTCACCCTTGGGTTTCCTTGTGAAACTTTACCTGCTTGCATTTAACCATAGCTGACGCCGATCGTCATTCCTCATGGTCAGGGCGATGCAGCAGTGGCGCCAGTTTAAGCAGCTGTGCCATATTGGATACCCCCAACTTCTTCATCACCTTGGCTCTGTGTACTTCTATGGTACGCACTGCCACAAACAGGGCTTCCGCCATCTGCTTATTGGTATTGCCATTAACCACCAGCTGAAAAATCTCCTTCTCCCTGTCAGTCAGGCTGTCGATTAACGCCTGATGTTTCAGTTTCCAGCTCTGACGTTCACTGTGAGCCAGCCCTTTATCAATCGCTTCAGCCAAAGCTTTGCCCTGCACCGGTTTTTGAAAGAAATCAAACGCGCCGTTCTTAAAGGCATCCACTGCCATAGGCACATCACCGTGTCCGGTGAGGAAGATAACTGACAAGGGGCTGGCAGTTTCATTCAACAACTGCTGCACCTGCTGACCACTTAACCCCGGCATACGGGAGTCGAGAATGGCGCAGCCTGGCTCACTCAGGTCAACAGTGTCCAGAAACTGCTGGCCATCATCGAACCACACCACTTGATAGCCAAAACCTTCCAGCAAAAAACTCAGGGAGTCGGCAATCGCCTCATCGTCGTCCACCAGATAAATCTTTTGTTGAGCAGCGAATGTCATTGCTTTGTACCTCTGTATGGTTAACTACCTGAGTCATATCCCAGTTTTGCCACTCACGCGAATCCGGCGTGCGGAAATTTGAATCCCGCCACATTGGTTATGCCAACACTGAGTTATGGTTCCGCTTTTACGCACTCTGCTGACTCTGGAGTTGATATCTTGCCCCGGCCTTTGCTGCTTTCCCTGTGTTTAACCCTGTGTCTCACCTGGCTGCTCTGTTTTTGCTGCCTGCCCGGCTATGCATCTGAAGCGGTGCAATCCAAGCCAACGCCTCCAGCTGCGACCAATGAAAAAACGAATAAAGACAAGGTGTATAAAGTCGGGGTATTGGCTAATTGGGGATATCAAAAGGCTAAAGAGCGTTGGCAACCTATGATGGATTACCTCAGTGAACGTGTGCCCGGCACCAAGTTTGAAGTCCAACCCGGTACCTTTGAAGAACTGAATCAGGCGCTACTTGATAACAGAATCCAGTTCATCATCACCAACCCGGGGCAGTATCTGTATCTGTCCAATCAGTATCCTCTGTCCTGGCTGGCGACCATGCGTTCACGCCAGCACAATGGCACCACCAAGGCCATAGGATCGGCCATTCTGGTGCGGGCCGACAGTGACTATCGCACCCTGTATGATCTTAAAGACAAGACAGTGGCTGCCAGCGGCCCCCATGCGTTAGGGGGCTATCAGGCCACTGTTGGCTTGATGAATAAACTGGGTATGGATCCGCAGCATTGGTTTAAGGAAACCCGCTTCCTCGGCTTCCCACTGGACCCTCTTGTATATCAGGTACGGGATGGCAATGTGGATGCTGCGATTACCCCTCTGTGTACACTGGAAGAGATGGTGAAGCGCGGTCTGGTGAAAGAGCAGGATTTCAGAGTACTCAACCCCAGCCGTCCCGAAGGTTACGACTGCCAGTGTTCAACCAACCTCTACCCCAACTGGTCGTTTGCCGCCAGTGAGCATGTGAACGCCCGCCTGACCAAACGTATCACCCAGGCCCTGCTGTCTCTGCCCAAAGACAGCCCGGCTGCGATCAAGGCCGATTTGGCAGGCTGGACTTCACCTATCAGCCAACTGCAGGTCATTAAGCTATTTGGCGAGCTGAAGGTCGCTAAAGATCAACATCCCAAATGGGAGTCGGTTATGCACTGGCTCAAAGCCAACCAGCACTGGGGCATACTGGCGGTGCTGATCTTTCTGGTCGCCACTATCTATCACCTCTGGATTGAGTATAAATTCCGCCAGAAGAGCGACACCCTGGTAGAGACAGAGCGTCAACTGAAGCTCAAGGCCGTTGCCATGGAGCGTCTGCAAAGCAGCGCTATTCTCGGTGAAATTGGTGCTGGCCTGGCACATGAACTCAATCAACCCATAGCTGCGATAACCAGTTACAGCGAAGGTGGCATTATGCGTCTGCAAGCCAAAGGCGAAGGCTTTGAGGAATGCGTCGCCCTGCTGGAAAAAATTAACCGTCAGTCGGTGCGCGCCGGAGAAGTGGTGCATCGTATTCGTGGCCTGCTCAAACGCCGGGAAGCCGTAATGGAGGATGTGAACCTGCTGTCTTTAGTGGATGAATCCCTGGCACTGCTTAAGCTGGAGTTGGACAGACGTGACGTCAGAGTCACCACCAGGGTAGAAGGCGAGCCCTTCTTTGTGACCGCCGACAGGGTTGGCCTGTTGCAGGTACTGGTGAACCTGCTCAAGAACAGCCTGGATGCGCTGGCCGAGATGCCGCAGCCCCATGAAGGCTCCATTGCCATCCATTTCGATTTTCTGGAGCATCAGGTCAACCTGTCCCTGACCGATAATGGTCCGGGTCTGGCACTGCCCGGCGATGAGTTGATGGCGACCTTTTTCTCCACCAAGGCCAATGGTCTGGGACTGGGTCTGGCTATCTGCTCCGATGTACTCAAGCAACACGAAGGCAGCTTCAACCTGAGTAACCGCAGCGACCAGGAGACAGGCTGCACTGCCACCCTAAAGCTGAAACGCAGAGGCAGTACTGAAGCTGTGAATTGACCTCCTTAAGAGCTAAATCCTGGTTCACACTGAGATGGCAAAGTGACGTATTTCTCGCACTTTGCCGCTGCTCTCCGCCTAAATGTGGTTTACCACAATAGACATTCCCCCCCTTAACTGTTGGTCGAAAAGCGAACTTTGAGGGGTCTCACACTGGAGAAAAGATTTTTCTCTGTATGTGGTTTACCACAATATCCCGTCCCCATTTCTCGCCACAGAATGTCCCCAGATGACGGGCTGACCCGCCCGCAGCAACAGCAATAAACGGGGACAATAATAATGAATTTAGATCGGCGAACCTTTATCAAAGGTGCCGGCGCAGGTACCGCAACCTGTGCTCTGGCAAGCATGTTGCCAGGCTCACTGGCCGCGCTGGAACGCACCGAACTGAAAGGCACTGGCAGCGAAGTCGCCAGTATCTGTGAAATGTGCTCTACCCGATGCCCAATCTCTGCCCGCATTGTTAACGGTAAAAACGTTTCCATTCTGGGTAACCCTAAGGCCAAGTCATTTGGTGGCGCTGTATGTGCCCGTGGTGGCGCTGGCCACAGCCAGCTGTATGACAAGCAGCGTATCGTTAAACCGCTTAAGCGGGTTGGCGAGCGTGGCGAAGGTAACTGGCAGGAGATTGAGTGGGATGAAGCCTATGCCATCATCGCCGATAATCTGACCCGTATTAAGAATGAGCACGGCCCGGAAGCCGTCGCCTTCTCATCCAAGTCCGGCTCCCTGTCCGGCCACCTGTTTCATCTGGCTAAGGCCTATGGCAGCCCCAACACCTTTACCCACGCCTCTACCTGTCCGGCCGGTTATGTGATTGCCGCCAAAGCCATGTTCGGCGGCAAGATCAAACGGGATCTGGGTAACTCCAAGTACATTATTAACTTCGGCCACAACCTGTACGAAGGCATCAACATGTCGGAAACCCGAGGCATGATGAACGCCCAGATGGAAAAAGGCGCCAAGTTGGTCGTGTTCGAACCAAGATTCTCCATCGTCGCCGACAAGGCGGACGAGTGGTACGCCATCAAACCGGGCACTGACGTTGCCGTGGCACTGGCTATCTGTCATGTCCTGATCGAAGAAGAACTTTACGACAAAGCCTTTATCGACCGCTATGTCACCGGCTTCGACTCCTTCGCCAGCGAAGTAAAAGCCTATACCCCTGAGTGGGCCGAATCTGTATCCGATGTACCGGCCGAAGATATCCGCCGCATCACCCGTGAATACGCCGCTGCCGCGCCTCACGCCTGTGTCGACTTTGGTCACCGCTCAACCTTCACCACTGAAGAGTTTGAGATGCGCCGCGCCCTGTACGCCGCCAACGTTCTGATTGGCAATATCGAGCGTAAAGGTGGTCTGTACTTCGGTAAGAAAGCCTCTGGCTACAACAAGTTTGCCGGTGAGCAGGTTGCCCCGGTACTGGCCAAGCCTGGCGTTAAAGATATGCCCAAGTCCGACGCTAAACGCATCGACATGGTGGATGAGCAGTACGCCATGATGTGGTCCTCAGGTGGTATCTACCAGACCATTCTGGACTCGACTCTGGAAGCTAAGCCTTATCAGCTGCGTGGCTGGGTGATGAGCCGTACCAACCCAATGCAGACCATGACAGACAGGGCCCGCATTGTGGAAACCCTGAAGAAACTGGACTTCGTGGTCTGCTGCGATATCTACATCAGTGAAAGCGCCGCCTATGCCGATATCTTCCTGCCTGAATCCACTTACCTGGAGCGGGATGAAGAGATCGCCGACAAGTCAGGCAAGAACCCGGCCTACTATGTGCGTCAGAAGGTGGTTGAGCCTATCGGCAACACCCGTCCAAGCTGGCAGATCTGGAAGGAAGTAGGCGAATCCATGGGACTGAACAAGTACTTCCCATGGGACAATATGGACACTCTGCAGCTGTTCCAGGTAGGCAGTGATGTCGCCCTGCTGAACAAGATTAAACAGGATGGCTTTGTCAGCTATGGCAAACCTCTGATGCTGCGCGAACGCGCTATGGTGCAGAACTTTGTCTCTGCCTACCCCAATGCCACCGCGCCAGATGGTGATGGCACCTACGCCAGCCACCTTAAGTTCAAAACCCCAAGCGGCAAGATTGAACTGAGCTCAGACAAGGTTGAAAAGATGGCACCGGGCCGCGGCGTAATCCGCTACCGCGAAGTGACCATGAAGAAAGCCGACGAGCTGTTCTTTATCCAGGGCAAGGTAGCAGTACATACCAACGCAGGCAGCCAGAACGTGCCTATGCTGGCCAACCTGATGTCTGACAACGCCGTATGGATCCACCCGGTCACGGCAGGTCTGCTCAATATCCAGAGCGGCGACAAGATCCGCATCTATAACGATACCGGCAGCGAAGAAGGTCATGCACTGGTCACCCCGGGGATCCGCCCTGACACAGTATTCGCCTATATGGGTTTTGGCAGTAAAAACAAAGAGCTGGCCCGGGCAACCGGCAGAGGCGTGCACTGTGGCAACCTGCTGCCCCACGTGACCTCACCGGTAACAGGTATGAACCTGCACACCACTGGCGTAAAGATTGAGAAGGCTTAAGACTATGACCAAGCGTTATGTTCTCGTGCACGATGAAAACAAGTGCATCGGCTGTCAGGCCTGCAACGTGGCCTGTCGCAGTGAAAACAATGTACCTGAATCGGTAACCCGATTGCAGGTTCGTATCGAAGGCCCTTACGGCAACTACCCGCATCTGCACTTCAAGTACAACCGGGTGTCCTGTGAGCAGTGTGAAAACGCCCCCTGCGTAAAGGTGTGTCCAACCGGCGCCGCCTATGTGGACGACAACGGCATTGTCTCCATCAAGGAAGACAAGTGTGTTGGCTGCCTCTACTGTGTGGCCGCCTGCCCTTACAAAGTGCGCTTTATCAACCCTGAAACCCGGGTACCGGACAAGTGTAACTACTGTAAGGACACACGTCTGGCCCGCGGCGAACAACCTGCCTGCGTCAGCGTATGTCCAACCCAGGCTCTGGTGTTCGGCGATGCCAATGATCCGGACAGCGAAGTTCGCAAGGTACTGGATACCAAACCAAGTTATCAGCAAAAGGTACACCTGGGCACTCAACCACGCCTGTACCGTATTCCTGGCCGTAAAGGAGGGATCCAAGCATGAACAATATCTGGGGCTCCATGGAGCAATATGATCCCGTCGTCTGGAACTGGATTATCGCCGTCTACCTGTTTATGGCCGGTCTCTCCGCCGGCTCCATGTTGGTGGCAATCGGCCTGAAGTGGTACAAACAGGCCCGCGGCCTGCCATCGGAAGGTCTGCCGGTTATCAAGGCAGCCGGGGTGCTTGGCCCACTGGCTATCTGTCTGGGTATGGCGCTGCTGGTACTGGATTTGACCAAGCCGTTCCACTTCTACCTGATTTTGATTAACTACAACCTGACCTCTGTGATGGCCTGGGGTGTGATTGCCCTGCTGCTGTATATCCCACTGGTGTTTGTATTCGCAGGTTTGGTATTTGAAAAACAGGTGCTCAAGTTCGCTCCCTGGCTGGGCGGGGTATTAAAAGCCTGCCGTCAGGTAGAAGGCACGCTGAACAAGTTAATCTTCGCCCTGGCGCTGGGTGTGGGTGTGTACACAGGCTTCCTGCTGTCGGCCATGATCAGTTACCCAATCCTGAACACCGCCGTACTGCCTGCGCTGTTCCTGGCCTCAGCACTGTCTGTGGGCTCAGCCGGTAACATCCTGGTGGCGACTTTGTTCTTCAGCAAGAAAGAGTCTGACTGTATCGAGCAAGTACACAGAATCGAGTACCCGGTCGCCTTTAACGAAGCCCTGTGTCTGGTGCTGCTGTTTGTGGGTCTGAACTTCTCTGGTCCAGCGGCTCAAGCCGCTACTTCAGCCATTACCACAGGTGCCTGGGCCGGGGTATTCTGGATTGGCGTAGTGGGTCTGGGCCTGGCGGTACCGGTACTGGCTTCCACTCTGGCGCCCAAGTCCTGGAAACACAGCAAAGGCTTTTTGATTGCTGTCTCCAGCTGCACCATCCTTGGGGTACTGGCACTGAGACACTTCGTGGTGTACGCCGGTCAGAGCTACATCAGCTAATCCCAGGCGTTTAACTCCTACATCACCGACAGACACAACGAAAAAGGGGCGCCAATCGGCGCCCCTTTCTTATTCAATTTACAGCCAGAACAACTTGTCTATACAAGCCAGGCTGCATCCGGCTCCAGCTTAGAACTTATAGCTGGCCTGTACGCCGAACAGCAGGATGTTACCTGATACTTTACCATCAAAGGCTCCGCCAAAGGCTGCAGATGGCATTTCATCTTCATGCATAGTTGACTCATCAGCAAAGATATAAGTAACACCGAAGTCCAGATCCAGGTTATCACTGAGCTGATATCCATAACCGGCACTCAGCCACAGACGGTCCACTTCAGGGATTGTCGCAGTGCGATACTCATCATCAACAGCGGCAGTGTCATAAGCAACACCCGCGCGCAGAGCCGACTTATCTGTTAACTGGTAAGTTGCACCTAAGGCAAAGCGATAGTTGTCCTTCCAGTTCTCCTGTTTTACCAAGATTGGCTGTGCAGATATTGATGGAATTTTAGCTTCAAGCTTCTCAAAAGAGCTCCAATCGGTCCAGTTGATGCTGGCGTGCATAGCAAACTTGTCACTCAACTGATGAAAAGAGGCGATTTCTGCAGTAGCAGGCAGACTCAGCTCCATCGCTCCTGAATAAGCTTTACGGGGATCTTTTGGATCAAAACCCAAACCGTTTGCATCACCTTCCAAATCGAGATCTACAGCTGAGCGGTAGCTAACACCGATCCGGTTACTGTCGTTAATCTGCCAGGCAGCGCCCGCTTGCCAACCGAAAGCGATATCATCGCCTTTCATATACTTAAGTGGCGTGCCTTGAGGCAAAATCATATCAATTGAAGCAGGTGAAGTGGCGCCGAAACTACCTTCGCCGTAAACCAAACGTAAACCCCAACCGATACTCAGTTGATCGTTCATGCGATAGCCGATATTTGGGTTGAACTCCATTGTGGTTATCGAGGCTTCATTACCGAACTGAGTACCCAAAAATGAATCATCCAGTTCAGTCGCCATACCAAAGTTGGTGCCCATAGCCAGGCCAACTACCCATTGTTCATTCAGCTGATGAGAAACATAGAAGTTAGGCACGAAAGCAGTGTGCGCAATATCGTCAGCCGTTGTAGGTGTGTAGATTAGCTCATCTGAAACAGGGCTCTTATTTATTACCTGCCCCTCTACATCAATATTAGGCACAACCAGAATACCACCGGCAGAAACCTGAGTTCCCTTGAGATAGGTCAGCATAGCCGGGTTACGGAACTGGGCTGCGGCATTGTCGGCCATCGCCGCTTCACCTGCATAAGCACGGCCCAAACCTGTGGAAGAGTATTCAGCCAACTGAAAACCGGCTGCCTGAACCTGAGCCGTCATCCCCAAAAGCGCCGAAGCTACGGCAAGAGTCAATGTACGCTGTTTCATTGTTATTCTCTGTTTGTTTACGACAACAAATTAGAGTTAGCACTCTAAAATTTAGTCAGGCAGTGTACTCATGCAGCATATTTTTGCAATAACGGAACCCGAAACAGCATAAATCACCACAAAATATGCCGAACACATACCTAAATGTGAGCACCTTCACCAAACCTATGGAATTCATGGCGTACAAACTCAGAAAAAAGCTCGCTGAAGCCAAGAGAAAAAACGAAACAAACACAACAAAAAAACCTAAAAATCAGCAAGATAAAATAAATACAACTTAAAAACACATGTACCGAATTTATCAAGATTCAAAGCAGAACAAATCACTAACACATGTACAGACAGTCTAAAAACCACTCAACCGAAAACACAAAACAACTTTAAATTCAAGAAGATATAAAAGCCACACCAAACTAAAAAAGAAAAAGCTGCATAAGCCTGGGCTCATGCAGCTTGTTCAGCGAACAGGCGTGGTACACGCGTACGCCTGACTATTGTCTCCAGGCAGGGACTTGAGTTTCGTATCCAGCTATTGCATCGCTGTGCTCCAGAGTCAGGCCAACAGCATCCAGGCCGTTAAGCAGCTTATGACGGGCAGAAGGGGCAATTTCAAACACAAACTGGGACCCCGAAGGCGAAGTCACAATCTGGGACTCGAGATCCACAGTGACAGCCGCGCCCTCTGCCGCCATCACTTCATCCATAATCAGCTGAACCTGCTCTTCAGCAAGTGCCACCGGCAGCAAACCATTATTAATGGAGTTGCCATAGAAAATATCGGCAAAGCTGGGAGCAATGATCACCCGCAGTCCGTAATCTGCCAGCGCCCAGGGAGCATGCTCCCGGCTGGAGCCGCAACCAAAGTTCTCACGGGCCAGCATAATAGACGCCCCTTCAAATCTGGGTTTGTTCATCACAAAATCAGGATTGGGTTGCTCGCCGGCGTCATCCAGATAACGCCAGTCATGGAACAGGTGCACACCAAAACCGTCACGGGTCACTTTGGACAAAAACTGCTTGGGAATAATCTGGTCTGTGTCCACATTGGCATTATCCAGCACCACAGCCAGACCTATATGTTGAGTAAATGCTTGCATGTTCAGGCTCCGGTAGCTGTCTGTGAAGGTTGACGAATATCGACAAAGCGACCGGCAATAGCGGCAGCCGCAGCCATAGCCGGGCTCACCAGGTGGGTACGACTGCCCCGCCCCTGACGCCCCTCGAAGTTACGGTTACTGGTTGAAGCGCAGCGATCGCCCGCCTCCAGCCTGTCATCATTCATCGCCAGACACATGGAACAACCTGGCAAACGCCATTCGAAACCGGCAGCCATAAACAGCTTATCCAGACCTTCAGCTTCAGCCTGCAGCTTGACCTGCCCCGACCCCGGCACCACGATTGCCGTTACGCCATATGCCACCTTGCCACCTTTGATTTGGGCAGCGGCAGCACGAAGATCCTCAATGCGGGAGTTGGTACAGGAACCAATAAACACCTTGTTGATGGCGACATCTGTCATACGGGTACCGGCTTCCAGCCCAATATAATTGAGGGCTTTCTCCATGGAATCCCGTACTGAGGCATCAATATGATCTCTGGGGTTGGGCACAGGCTGATCAATTGCGACCACCTGTCCGGGATTGGTTCCCCAGGTCAGTTGCGGCGCAATATCTTCTCCCTTGAGCTCAACCACAGCATCGAAGCTGGCACCATCATCTGTTTTCAATGCCTGCCAGGCTTCCACCGCCTGCTGCCAGGCATCACCTGATGGCGCAAACTCACGGCCTTCCAGATAGGCCACTGTCTTGGCATCAGGTGCCACCAGCCCGGCCTTGGCGCCCATTTCAATGGCCATGTTGCACAGGGTCATACGACCTTCCATGGAAAGATCGCGAATCGCTTCACCGCAGAACTCCACCACATGGCCAGTGCCGCCATCCATACCTATCTTGCCGATAATGGCCAGCACAATATCTTTGGCTGTAATGCCCTCGCCGACTTTGCCTTTAACCTCAACCTTCATGGTTTTGGCTTTCAGTTGGCGAAGGGTTTGAGTCGCCAGCACATGCTCTACCTCAGAGGTACCAATACCGAAGGCCAGCGCGCCAAAAGCGCCATGGGTAGCAGTGTGGGAATCGCCACATACAATCACAGTGCCCGGCAGAGTAATGCCCAGCTCAGGCCCCATCACATGAACAATGCCCTGATTGGGATGGTGAATGTCATACAGGCGAATGCCGAACTCTTTGCAGTTCTGCGCCAGGGTTTCCACCTGAGTGCGGGCCATGGGACTTAAAGCATCCAGACTGGCACTCTTGGTGGAGGTGTTGTGGTCCATAGTGGCAAAAGTTTTTTGAGGTGCACGCACAGGACGACCCGCGGCCTTTAACCCGCTGAAAGCCTGAGGCGAGGTCACCTCATGTACCAGATGACGATCAACGTAGAGGATCGGAGCCTCTCCATCGGGCTCAGTCACAACATGGCTGTCCCAGATCTTTTCATACAGGGTTTTAGGCGTTTGGTTATTGGCAGCTTGGGTATTAGCAGCTTGTGTCTTGTCAGTCATCAGATCCCCTCCGCAACGGCCTTGGCGATAAAGTCACCCATCTCTGCAGTGGTTTTGGCTGCGGCAGCATCTGTCGCCAGTTCGCCTGTCAGGAAGCCTTCTGACAAGGCCTTGCCCACGGCGCGCTCGATGGCCGCAGCAGCGTCCTCCTGTTTAAGACTGTGACGCAGCATCAAAGCAGCAGACAGGATCTGAGCAATCGGGTTGGCAACCCCTTTACCGGCAATATCCGGCGCGCTGCCACCGGCAGGCTCATACAGGCCAAAACCTGACTCATTCATACTGGCAGATGAGAGCAGTCCCATGGAGCCGGTTAACATGGCGATTTCGTCAGAGATGATGTCACCAAACAGGTTAGAGCACAGCATCACATCGAACTCGTCAGGACGGCGCAGCAGCTGCATGGTGGCATTATCGATATAGATGTGTTCCAGAGTGACATCAGGGAACTCTTTGGCGACCTCTTCTACCACCTCGCGCCACAGCACCGAGCAGGCCAGCACATTGGCCTTATCCACAGAGGTCACCTTGCCGCGACGGCCACGGGCCGTTTCAAAGGCGATAGTGGCGATACGACGGATCTCTTTGCGGCTGTATCTCATGGTATCGAAAGCTTCCTCAGCCTCGCCTTCACCCTGACGGCCTTTTGGTTTACCAAAGTAGATGCCGCCGGTCAGTTCACGCACACACACCAGATCAAAACCGCGGGCGGAGATATCGGCGCGCAGCGGGCTTAAGTGCTCCAGCCCTTCGTGGAGCTTGGCCGGACGCAGGTTACAGAACAGACCGAAATGGGCACGCAATGGCAGCAAAGCGCCACGTTCAGGTTGGCTGTCAGGTGGCAGACCTTCCCACTTGGGACCACCGACCGAGCCAAATAAAATGGCATCGGCGGCTTCACAACCTGCCAGGGTTTCTTTGGGCAATGGGCAACCATGATTGTCGATGGCAATACCGCCAATATCGTACTCACTGTATTCAATGTTCAGCTCGAATCTTTGCTCAGCAGCCGCCAATACCTTACGCGCCTGCGCCATCACTTCCGGGCCAATACCGTCGCCCGCCAATACTGCAATCTGGTAACTCATACTCCACCTAACTCCCTAGCTTTTTGAATCTCTTGTTTTTTATCTGCAACTTCATCGGCTCTGTGCACCAGGTTCATCACATGCACCAGAGCTCTGGCTGACGCTTCAACCACGTCGGTCGCCAGCCCCACGCCGTGGAAATTACGGCCATGGTAACGGGCGGTAATATCCACCTGGCCCAGGGCATTCTGGCCTTCTCCTTTGCCGCCCAGCTTATAGGAGGCGATATCTATCTTGCGGTCGGTCGCTCTGGCGATGGCGTTATAGGCCGCATCGACAGGACCATTACCTGTTGCCGCTTCTGTCACTTTCTCGCCGCCAATCTCCAGTCTGACGGTAGCGGTCGCTTCACCCTCTTTGGAGTCTGAGTGCACCACCAGTTGCTTCAGTCGGTAGTGGTCATCGTCCTGGCGCTGAGCCTTAATAAACACCAAAGCCTCGAGGTCGTAATCAAACACCTGTCCCTTCTTGTCCGCCAGCTTGAGGAAGGCCTTGTACAGAGCATCCATGTCATAGTCCTGCTCGCTATAACCCATCTCACTCATGCGGTGCTTAATGACATGGCGACCAGAGCGTGAGGTCATATTCAAGTTGTTGCGGGTCAGGCCTATGCTTTCCGGCGTCATAATTTCATAGGTGTTCTGAGCCTTTAACATGCCATCCTGGTGAATACCGGATGAGTGACTGAAGGCATTGGTGCCGACAATCGCCTTGTTGGACTGGATTGGCATATTGCACAGCTGACTGATCAGGGCCGATGTTCTATGGATCTCTTTGGCGTTGATATTGGTCTCCAGTCCCAGCAGATGCTTGCGGGTTGCCAGAATCATGGCCACCTCTTCCAGCGAGCAGTTACCGGCACGCTCACCGATTCCATTAACAGTACACTCAACCTGTCTGGCCCCCGCTTGCACCGCCGCGATGGAATTGGCCACAGACAGGCCGAGATCATCATGGCAGTGAACCGAGATCACCGCCTCGTCGATATTGGGTACACGGTTAAACAGGGTCTGAATAATGCCGCCAAATTCGCTGGGGACTGTGTAGCCCACAGTGTCAGGGATATTGATGGTGCGGGCACCGGCTTTGATCGCCGCTTCTACCATGCGGCACAGGTTATCTATCGGTGTGCGACCGGCATCTTCACAGGAGAATTCAACATCGTCGGTAAAGCGGCGTGCATATTTAACGGCGCCTACCGCCATATCCAATACATCATCGAAAGAGCGCTTGAGCTTGCTCTGTACATGAATATCCGAGGTGGAAATAAAGGTATGAATACGGAACTGATCGGCCACACTCAGTGACTGGGCAGCGGCATCAATGTCCTTTTCCAATGCCCGGGACAGTGCACAAACCCGACTGTTTTTAACTTCTCTGGCAATGGTTTGCACCGACTCAAAGTCACCGGGAGAAGATACAGGGAAGCCAACTTCCATCACATCGACTCCCAGACGTTCCAGGGCCAGAGCAATCTGCAGCTTCTCCTTCACTGACAAGCTGGCTGCCAGCGCCTGCTCCCCATCCCTTAACGTCGTATCAAAAATTATCACACTGTCAGTCATATCCTTCTCCACTGCCCTGCATCTCCACTGCTCAGGAGACAAAAAAAACCCCGCGACATTTGCGCGGGGTTATGGAATTTGGTTGTTAACACTTAACCATGATTAAACCTTCCGCGCTTCTGGTGCCAGAATGAGTAGGTTTAGTAGCAACTGAGTTGAAAAGTTATGCATTAAGTTAGTATCTATTTTCAGTTTATGGTTAAGATAACGATTAACTTTTAACCCGCTGGGCTAAAAGGTGTCAACCAAATTTTGTTCAAGTTGCAGAAACTTTGGTCGCATTGATAATTCATTAGATCTCTCCGGTGGAGGTAAAATTGATCTCAGCCTGCAAAATTTCTGCAAACCTTGTTACCATGATGGGAGCAATTTGCACATTCCCCTTTCTCCCGGAGCGTTAAATGGATTTATACGCCTTCATTCTCGGGATCACCCTGAGTATTACAGGCATGGGCGCACATGCGGCCATGAGCAAGATGGATCAGCTCAATCAACTGGTTTATCAGTCTCCCTCGTTGGCCCAACAGCAGATCTCTGAACTGGAGAATCAGCTCTCCCCCTCATCACCGCCAATTCATGCTGTCAGACTGCAAATGCTCAAGTGCGAGCTTCTGATCCAGCAAGGCGAATACCAGGCAGCCATTCAGCTGGCCTCACTGGGGAGGGTTAACGCAAAAAAGCATGATCTTGAGCAAACCGTTCCCTACTTCAATGCCTGTGAAGCGGAAGGACAAGCCAGTACAGGCGATTTCAAATCAGCAATGCCATTACTGGAAACCGGTATCGCTCAGGCCAAGCAATTCAAACAGCCACAGGCGCTTGCCAATCTCCTGCGTATGCGCGGCCAGTTGGATACAGATCAGGAAAACTATCTTCCTGCGATGGAAGACCTGAGACTGGCACTTGATGTTGCCGAGCAGTACCACACCCAGGAAAACTCCTGGACCTGGCCTCCACACGCCTACTTATTAAGTGCAATGGGTAACCTTTTGTATGCCAGCGGTGACCTGCTGCAAGCGGTACAGTACGCTTACCGGGCACTGGAGCAGGATGATGCCAAAGGTAAGGTTCGCCATATCCTGCTGCTGAATGCAGCAAGAATGTTGAGAGATGCCGGTGACTACAGCGCCAGTGAAAATCTGTTGAATGAAGGCAAGCAATTACTGCCCACTTTATCTACTCAACTGGAGCAAGCATACAGTTACGCCATCATAGCCTCCATCGAAGTGGAGAAGGGCAATTTCAGCAAAGCTGAAGAGCTTGCCCAGCAAAGCCTGTCGACCTTCGTCAGATTCCGTCAACGTCTGAGCATAATGCAAACCAACAGGTTATTGGCCGACATTAAGTTCGAGCAGGGCAAAGCTGCAGAAGCTGTGGACTATACGCTGGCCGCCATCAATACCGCACAGCAAATGGGACAGCAGGGCTATCTGCAACAACTTTATCTGACCCTCAGCGATTACTACGAAAACAGAGGTGAGGCCCAGCTGGCATACGACAATCTGCAATTGGCTTTCCAGGCAGCGCAACTGGCCAATAAGCAATTGGCTGATATCAGGTTTGTTCAATACAAAGCACGGCTGAACCGGGAGCAAAGCGCAGAGCCCACGAGTGTTAATGAATCGGCTATTCTGATTCCGCTGGGCTGGATGTGGGTACTGGTCATATTGGGCGTGATACTGCCGGCCACCTGTCTTTACCTGCTGATTTATCGCAAGCAGAAAGTCACCACCGACTTCAGCATCAGCAGTCGTGCGCCAATCCACTATCAGGTGCTGGAATTGGCGATGAACAACGCCAAGCGGGCTCAGAATCCGTTAACCATTTTACTGTTTGGCTTAAGCCCCACAGTGGCAGATGATCTTCCGACTCTGGAGGAGAAAATAAAGTCCAAACTCAGAGAGCAGGACAAACTGGTTTACCTGTCTCCCGAGTCTTTGATGGTGATCTTGCCAGGTACTTCCCACACGGGTGCACAGCAGGTGATGGAACAACTGATTGGCCGCATACAGCCCTGGCACAAGCACGCCATCATCAGCATAGGTGTCGCCAGTATGCAGCAGTTTGACACCTCCACCTCACTGGTCAAACGGGCGATGGCGAGTCAGGTTTCCAGACAAAAGTCCAATGAAGTCAAGTTGTACCAGATAGGTGCCCGGGGTTAGCCCCGGGTCAGGTAAGATTCAATCTCATCCAGGAAGGCATTACCGAAGCGCTCAAGTTTGCGCTCTCCCACGCCGTTCACCGCCAGCATTTCCGCTTCGGTGGTGGGCAGCATGGATGCCATTTCTGCCAGTGAAGCATCATTGAATACCAGATACGGCGGCACATCATGCTCCTCTGCCAAGGCCCGTCGCAACACCTTGAGTCGGGCGAACAGTTTTCTATCGTAGTTGATGGGCGCCTTGGTTGAATTACGGCGGCGAGTGGTGACCGGAATGGCAAGACGCGGTACCGCCAACATCAATGCCACTTCCCCTTTGAGCACAGGTCTGGCCGATGGGTTTAGCCTGACCCGGGACCCCCGGGTAATATCCTGACTGGCCAGTCCCAGGTGAATAAGCTGACGGGTCACACTGAGCCAATGCTCATGACTCTTGTCTTTACCTATCCCCCAGGTCGACAGCTTGTCATGACCTCTATCCACCACATTGGCAGCCTTGGAACCCCGCAACACTTCAATCAAGTGATTAATACCAAAACCCTGATTCAACCTGTAAATACATGACAGTACCTTCTGGGCATCCTGAGTACCGTCATACTGCTTGGGCGGATCCAAACAGATGTCGCAGTTGCCGCAAGGCTGATTGGCACTCTCATCAAAGTAGTGCAGCAATACCTGACGGCGACAGGTTTGAGCCTCGGCAAAAGCTGCCATTGAGTTTAATTTATGGTGCTCCACCTGTTGCTGTGGCCCCGGCTCATGCTGCTCAATCAAATGACGCACCCGACCGATATCCGCCGGGTCGAACAACATAAAAGCTTCGGCCTCCATCCCATCACGACCGGCACGACCGGTTTCCTGATAGTAGGACTCGATACTCTTGGGAATATCATAGTGCACCACATAGCGCACATTGGACTTGTTAATCCCCATCCCAAAGGCCACTGTTGCCACCACGATATCCAGCTGATCATTGATAAAACGCTCCTGCACACTGGCGCGTTCATCCTGAGTCATGCCCGCGTGGTAACCTTCGGCTCTGTAACCCTGCAGACGCAGGCGCTCAGCCACTTCATCCACCCGGCGGCGACTGCCACAATAAATAATGCCGCTGGCACCTTTCTGTGACTCGATAAACTGACGCAGCTGGTTGGAAGCATTCAATTTTTCCGCCACTGTGTAGCGAATATTGGGCCGGTCAAAACTGGATAGCAGGGTATAAGGCGTGATGCTCAAGCGGTCGCATATATCTTTTCTGGTCGCCTCATCTGCAGTCGCAGTCAGCGCCATTAAAGGGATATGGGGAAATTCCTGCTTAAGCTTGCCCAGGGACGCGTATTCAGGGCGGAAGTCATGGCCCCACTGACTGATGCAGTGAGCCTCATCAATGGCAAACAGGCTGATATTCCATGAGTGCAGGCGATCCATAAAATCGCCCCCCATGAGTCTTTCAGGCGATACATAAAGGAGCTTGATCTCCCCCATGCGCAACTGGCGGTAAACCTCCATCGCCTGCTCTCTGGGCAGAGTTGAATTCAGAAATGCGGCGGAAATCCCAGTCTGGAGCAGGCTATCAACCTGATCTTTCATCAGTGATATCAGGGGAGAGACCACCACGGTCAAACCGGGCAGCATCAGCGCGGGAAGCTGGTAACACAGGCTCTTGCCTCCGCCTGTAGGCATAATCACCATGCAGTCCTCTCCACGGCAACTGCGCTCAATCACATCCTGTTGGCCGTCGCGAAATTCCCTGTATCCAAAGACCTGTTGCAAACAGCCCAGGAAGGGATCCTGTGGAGACATTTGTGTGTTTTCTTGCATGCTGACCCTGAAAAACAACCCCGAAAACAGACACCCTCAACGGGTGCCAAAGCGCCCTATTCTACCTGCAATGACGATGAAAATGCAGGCACTATCAGCGGCAAATTCAGATAATGGTAATTGCCCAATCCGGTCATAGGGTTGCAGCCTGGCAACACGAAGTTATAGAGTGATAACTCCACTTTTTAACGGATTGAAAAGTATGTCCCAATCAGAAGCTATCTCAGAGAAAGTTCTGGCAATGGTGGCTGAGGTATTTGACCAACACATCCCTTTCCATAACCTGCTGGGGATGAGAATCCAGCGATATGACCTGGAAGGTGTCGAGGTCACGGTAGAAATGAAGCCTGAATTGATAGGCAATATCCATCAGCAGATCCTGCATGGTGGCGTGACTGCAACGGTATTGGATGTTGTGGGTGGACTGACAGCATTCGCTGCGCTGGTCGCCGGTCGGGACGACTGGCAGGAGGAAGAGCTGAGGGCCAGATTACAAACCCTGGGTACCATAGATATGCGGGTGGACTATCTTCGTCCAGGTCGTGGACAAAAGTTTACCGGTACCGGCCAGGTGATTCGCTCCGGCAATAAGGTCTCAGTTTGCCGAATGGAGCTGCATAACGAATCCGGACAACATATTGCTTTTGGAACAGGCACCTATTTAACCGGCTGAGCATTCAGCTAATAAAAGCTTATCTTGTATATACAAGTTCAAGACAGTGAAATTTGTGCAGCATGCCGCCACTTCTGCTGACAATTCCACCGCCAGGCCTTACAATCGCCGGCCTTGTCTGAACGAATCTGATATCCATGGAAAATACTGAACACCGCAAAGGGGTGGCATTGGCCCTTTGCGCATACAGCCTTTGGGGATTTGCCCCGCTCTACTTTAAGTTGCTGCAACAGGTGTCAGCGACCGAAATTCTGCTGCACCGCATCATTTGGTCCTTCGTCTTTATGATGCTGCTTATGACCTTTGTTGGTAATTTCAAAAAGGTCCGTGATGTTCTGAAGAACCCCAAACAGCTCGGCATTCTTTGCATCACATCCGTGTTGATCGCAGGTAACTGGCTGCTGTTCATCTGGGCGGTTAACAATGACCATATGCTGGATGCCAGCCTGGGCTACTATATCAACCCCTTGATTAACGTCATGTTGGGCATGGTGTTTCTGGGCGAGCGCCTGCGTAAACTGCAGTGGCTTGCTGTCACGCTGGCCGCCATTGGTGTCGCAATTCAGTTGATCTCATTCGGCTCTGTACCTGTGGTATCCATCGGCCTTGCTGTTTCTTTTGGCCTTTACGCCCTGTTGCGTAAGAAGGTAAACATTGATGCTCAGAGCGGCCTGCTGCTGGAAACCGCGCTGCTGGTTCCTTTGGCTATTGGCTACATTATCCTGATGCCTCAGGATGCCAGCGCCAACATGCTGACCAACAGTTGGGATATGAACCTGCTGCTGATAGCCGCGGGTATTGTTACCTCCATTCCTCTGTTGTGTTTTGCCGGTGCCGCGATCCGCATCCCTCTGACCGTACTTGGCTTCTTCCAGTACATTGGCCCAAGTATTATGTTCATGCTGGCTGTGGTGCTGTATGGCGAGCCTTTCGATATGGAAAAGAGCATTACTTTCGGCTTTATCTGGCTGGCACTAATCGCCTTTACCATGGATATGGTTTACAAGCGCAAGCGTGAAATCAAAGCGGCTGAATAACAAAGAAGGGAGCCAATCGGCTCCCTTTGTTATTCTAGGGTCTGTTGACCTTTCATGGTTGAATTTTGCTCGAGATAGACGCGCTTTAATCGCGGCGCTAGGTGTGCTGCCTAGTGGGCCTAAGCAAATACCTGGCAACAAAGAGTAAAGCGCGGATAGCCGAGCCCTTCGGGCAGCGTTTGTCGTCGCTTTCTACTGCATTAACGCTCATTTATGTAGAACAACTACACTTCAATCGCGTTGCTTTGTATAAAACAACGACAAAGAGCTGCAAAAACCATCTTCAAAGGTCAACAGACCCTGGCTCAAAGCGCCTTCATCAGTCGCTCGGCATCATCCGTCGTCACCATTATCAGATAGTCCTGACGGGTCGGGATCACCACCCAATCACCCTGTCCACCGGCGACCAGCGCCTTTCGGCCATCCTTCAGTCTGAACCAACCCAGCTGAAATCCCGGCATACCAATACCGTTGCTGCGCAGATCCGGCATTAAGCCCGGCTCCTCATTACGGTCCCACTGGCGAATACCAGCAGATAAAATATCGGTACGCGACAAGGTCACGCCATAGAAAGGCACATCCAGTTCGAACTCTTTCATATCCAGTGCAATATTGGCGCTTTGCGCCTTGTACCACACCCAGGAGAACATGAGGATGACGCCAATCATCAGAGTACCTGAGACTTTCCTGGCCGCATCCGGCAAGGACTTGCGCCACACCAACAACAGCACGCCAGCCAGTATCAACAGCAATACCAGAAAACTCAGATTCCCGGTACTGCTGAGTTGCGCAATATCGTATGTCTGTTCATGCATAGCAGGACTTTCCCATTTTCCCCTTCGGAAGCTCAGACTTGCACGCAAGACATATTATGTCAACTTAAGCGATCGCTTTCAGCTCCAGTGCCAGTATTTTTGAACGGCGTTGCAGGTTATAAATCTGCTGCTTTTTCGCCGGCAGAGCATCCACTTCAACTATGCTGAAACCCTGCTCAAGAAACCAGTGAATGCTGCGGGTCGTCAGCGCGAACAGTCTGTCATAACCTCTGGCTCTGGCCTGACCTATGATCTGCTGTAACAACAGGCTGCCTCTGTCTGCATCCCGATAGTCCGGGTGAACCACCAGACAGGCAAATTCACCGGCGTTATCTTCTTCAAACGGGTACAAAGCGGCACAGCCGATAATCAAACTGTCCCGTTCGATCACCATAAACTGCTCGATTTCCATCTCCAGCTGTTCACGGGAACGGCGCACCAGTATGCCCTGCTCTTCCAGTGGCCGAATAAGATTCAGTACACCGCCAATATCCGCAATATTGGCTCTGCGCAGGCGTTCGGCGCTCTCGGTGACTATCTGGGTGCCAATGCCCTCCCGGGTAAACAGCTCCTGCAACAGGGCACCATCTTCCTGGTGGCTGATAAGGTGACATCTGGGCACACCACGTCGGCAGGCTTCTACACTGGCACCGATAAACGCCTGGGCTGAGGCGCAAATGTTATGCTGTGGCTGAGAAACATAGGCCTGGGCTTCATTGGGCATCATTTCACTGATCACCAGGCCTTCGTCATCCAACAACCCCTGCTGTTGGCTAAAGCCAATGATCTTGTCAGCCTTAAGTCGAATAGCCACCTGAGTTGCGACCTCCTCCGCAGTGAGGTTAAAGCTCTCGCCGGTCACTGACGCGGCGATAGGCCCAAGCAGCACAATACAATGTTTGTCCAACTGGCTTTGCAAACCTTCCACATCGATACGACGCACACGACCGGACAGACAATAGTCCACACCATCATCCACTCCCAGGGGCTGAGCAATCACAAAATTGCCGCTGACCACATTGATTTTGGCTCCCTGCATCGGAGTATTGGATAAGCCCATAGACAGGCGGGCGGTAATATCAAACTGCAGTGCGCCACACACCTGCCTGATAACCTTGAGGGAAGATTCATCTGTTACCCGGATATCGTTATGAAACCCGGCTTCCAGACTTCTTTCAGCCAGTTCACTGTCTATCTGTGGACGGGCACCGTGAACCAGCACCAGGCGAATCCCCAGGCTATGCAGCAGCGCAACATCATTGATGATGGCTCGGTATTGCCCGGTTTCAATGGCTTCTCCTCCCAACATCACCACAAAAGTTTTCCCTCTGTGGGCATTTACGTAGGGGGCAGAATGACGAAAGCTGTCAATCAGCTGCGCGGTGGCGGCGTTCAATGGACTACCTCACTGTAAACCATACAAATTCATTTAAACCGAATAATAATGCATTAATATGCAGATAAAAAGCATTTGTTCGCACCAAAGCCAGATTGGAGTGAGAGTTTGATCACAGTGAGTTAGCGAAACGGCCAAAAGATGGGAAAACACAGGCGAAAAAAAAGCCCCTCATGAGAGGGGCTTTTCCAAGAACTGCTATAAAACCAATTACTTGATTTTAGCTTCTTTGTAGATAACGTGCTGACGGATTACAGGATCAAACTTCTTGATCTCCATCTTTTCAGGCATGTTACGCTTGTTCTTGTCAGTAGTGTAGAAGTGACCAGTCTTGGCGCTTGATACCAGCTTGATCTTCTCGCGATTACCTTTAGCTTTAGCCATGATCTATTACACCTTCTCGCCGCGGGCACGAAGTTCAGCAACAACTACTTCGATACCTTTCTTATCGATGATACGCATACCTTTAGTGGAAACACGCAGCTGTACAAAGCGCTTTTCAGTTTCCAACCAGAAACGGTGGTTCTGCAGGTTAGGTAAAAAACGACGACGGGTCGCGTTTTTTGCGTGCGAACGGTTGTTACCAACCATTGGTCGCTTGCCAGTAACTTGGCATACTCTTGACATGTCAATCTTCTCCAAAAAACAATTTTAACGCTCGAGCATTAATGTGCCTCGTATGGCCGTCGCCCGAGGCACACGAAGGGCGCATTTTATACAGGATTGCCGGGGAAAGATCAAGCGGTGATTAAGTAATCCACCCTCTTTCTGCAAAGGAAACTATCTCACGATCCCCTACAACCATATGATCCAGCAAGGATACGTCTATGGTTGCCAACGCATTTTTCAATCGCTCAGTTATTCGCCGGTCAGCCTGACTGGGCTCGGCGATACCAGACGGATGATTATGACAAACAATGACGGCCGCAGCATTATGCTCCAGCACCATAGCCACCACTTCTCTTGGATAAACCGAAGCCGAGTCTATGGTTCCACGGAATAATTCGATAAATTGAATTACCCTGTGTTGGCTGTCCAGCAGCAAGATGGCAAACACTTCATAAGACCTGTCTGCCAACTGTGTCATCAGGTAATCCCGGGTTAAATCAGGATTGGTCAATACCTGCCCTCTGAGCAGGTTTTCGCGGGCAATACGGCGCGCAATTTCTGCGGCCGCCTGAAGCTGCGCGTATTTTACCGATCCCACGCCATGAAGTCGACATACCTTGGGCTTAGAAGCGCAAAACAGTGCTCTTAAACCACCAAATTCTGTCAAAAGCCGCCTGCCAAGGGCTACTGCACTCTCTCCCCGGGCACCATTTCGTAATAATACCGCCAGTAATTCCGCATCAGAAAGCGTGCCACTGCCGTGTTGCAACAACTTATCCCTGGGGCCTTCCCCCTCTGGCCAATCCTTTATTCCCATACTGTCTTCCCTGAGCCAACTCCCAAACAAGTATGGTTCAGTTTCAGAAATCGGCCTGGCAGATACCATGTTGTACATAAAACAAAGAAATCAGAGTCTGTTGCGATAACACTGATACCTAACCCAAATGGGAATATGGTAAGGTTAGCGCCATTGGATTGAGCCTTGGGAAAACGACCGTGAGCCTGAATCACAAGAAAATTTTGTTGGGTATTGGCGGAGGTATTGCCGCCTATAAAAGTGCAGATTTGGTTCGCCGCCTGAAAGAACGTGGCGCCGAAGTGCGCGTGGTAATGACCCAAAGTGCTATGGAGTTTATTACGCCTTTAACACTGCAGGCGCTGAGCGGTCACCCCGTAGCCTCAGACTTGCTGGATCCCACTGCTGAGGCCTCTATGGGCCATATCGAGCTGGCTCGCTGGGCCGACCTGTTTGTTATCGCGCCAGCCACGGCGAATGTGCTGGCCCGTATGCAGGTTGGCATGGCCGATGAGCTGCTGACCACCTGTGCCCTGGCTACCGGCTCTCCGGTTGTTGTATGTCCAGCCATGAATCAGCAGATGTATCAGCACCTTGCAACTCAACATAACCTGAAGGTTCTGAGTGAGCGTGGCATTCATATCTGGGGGCCAGGCGCAGGTAGTCAGGCCTGTGGTGAAATTGGCCCCGGACGTATGCTGGAACCTTTGGATATTGCACAGCGCTGCGAAGCCTTCTTCGGTGACAAGCCACTGAAAGGTCAAAAGCTGTTGCTGACCGCAGGGCCAACCCGCGAAGCCATTGACCCGGTGCGTTATATCTCCAATCACAGTTCAGGCAAGATGGGCTTTGCCATCGCCGCCCGCGCAGCTGAAATGGGTGCCGAAGTCACTCTGGTTTCTGGCCCGATTAATCTGCCAACCCCAATTGGGGTGAATCGCATTGATGTGCAATCAGCCAAGCAGATGCTGGATGCGGTAATGGCTGAAGTCGCCACCCAGGACATATTTATTGGTTGCGCGGCCGTGGCCGATTATCGTCTGGATAAAATTGCCGAGGCAAAGATCAAGAAGTCAGCGGAATCCATGCAGCTTGCACTGGTTCGCAATCCTGATATCTTAGCCACGGTCGCGGCACAGGATGCCCGACCTTTTACTGTTGGCTTTGCTGCAGAAACCCATGACGTTGAACATTACGCCAAAGATAAAATGCAGCGTAAGAAACTGGATATGATAGCCGCCAACGACGTATCTATTTCCGGACAGGGCTTCAACGCCGATACCAATGCACTGAAAGTCTTCTGGCCACAGGGCTGTGAAGAGCTGCCAGCAACAGACAAGTACACCCTCGCCGGGCAATTGCTCGGTTTGATCGCCAGAGTTAAAGAAGCAAGATGAAAACACCTATTGAACTGAAAATCCTGGATTCACGTATCGGCTCTGAGTTCCCATTGCCAGCCTATGCAACTCCCGGCAGTGCAGGAATGGATCTGCGGGCCATGACAGAAACCACTCTGACCATAGCTCCCGGCGAAACCGTGCTGATCCCAACAGGTATCTCTATCTATGTGGCAGACCCTTCTCTGGCGGCTGTCATTCTGCCTCGCTCTGGTCTGGGACATAAACACGGCATTGTGCTGGGCAACCTGGTTGGTCTGATTGACTCCGATTATCAGGGACCTTTGATGGTGTCCTGCTGGAACCGCAGCAGCGAACCTTTCACCATTGAGGTGGGCGATCGTCTGGCGCAGCTGGTATTTGTCCCTGTGGTTCAGGCCGAGTTCCGTTTGGTGGATGAGTTTGCCAATACCGATCGTGGTGAAGGCGGATTTGGTCACTCTGGTACCAAGTAAGAAGGTACTTATTACCGGGCTGACTGCCAGTTCGGGCATCAAATAATAATACTCAGCGTTAACACCGCTCCGCGCCTGTGGCTGCCAACATTGGATTGTGCAGTGCCCGGCAGAGCGGCTCCTGCTGAATAAAAGTTGTAATTGAGCGAAGGATACTGCAATGGCCGTAAGCCAAAAAATCAATCGTCGTGAACACATTCTCCAATGCCTGGCACAGATGCTGGAAACCAATCCAGGAGAACGTATCACGACCAAAAAACTGGCTGCCGAAGTAGGCGTTTCCGAGGCGGCGCTGTACCGTCATTTTCCCAGCAAAGCACGGATGTTTGAGGGGCTGATCGACTTCATCGAAGAGTCATTGCTGACCCGCATCAATCTCATCATGGATGAGGAAAAAGACACTATGCGCCGCTGTCAGCTGTCACTACAGCTGCTGTTGGTATTCGCTGAACGCAACCCGGGCATTTCCCGCGTATTGAACGGCGATGCACTGTTGGGAGAAAACGAGCGCCTGCGCAGCCGTATCAGCGGTTTATTTGCCAAGATTGAAACCCAGCTGAAGCAGATCCTCCGCGAAAAAACTCTGCGTGAAGGCAAAGGCTTTAACCTTGATGAAGCGATTCTCGCTAACCTGCTGCTCGCCGTCGCCGAGGGCCGAATTGCCCAGTTCGTGCGCAGTGAGTTCAAACTCAAGCCAACTTCCCACTTTGATCAGCAGTGGACCTTTATCCAGCAGCAACTACTGCAAAGCTGAGTCAAAGTATCCAGTGAAAATGCCGCCACAGCGCGGCATTTTTTTTTGTGCCTAAAATTAGTCCCTAGGTGGAATTGATCTTATTGGAACACCTGCCATAGAGTAAAAAACAAGCGATGAATAATAACGCCAAGGAACAGGTATGCACAAAATCACCAAACTATTTGCCGTTATGCTGGCAATTTCGGGCACTCAGGCGCAAGCCGAAAACGCCAACCTTAGGCTGGCAGAAGTATTTGCCAAAGGCAGTCAGTTCTTCAACCCTAAAATTTCTCCGGGAGGAGAATACATAGGGGTGGAATCTAAAGTCGACGGTAAAGACATCCTGGCAATATTGGATATCAAAACCCTCAAGCCGATACATGCTGTGCACTTTGGTGAACGTGGCCAGGTGGGTAATTTCCACTGGGTCAACGATGACAGATTGGTAGTGTCAAAAGAATACCTGAAAGGCTGGAGTGACTCTCCTCTCTACTATGGCGAGATGCTGGCGACCAATGTCGATGGCAGCAGAACCTCCTATGTGTTTGGCTATAACAACCAAAACATGCAAACCGGCTCCAACATCAAGCGCTCGACTTCTATCAAAGCCACTGGCTTTATGCTGGATCCTCTGCACGACAATCCAAAGAAAATGCTCGTCTCAGCCATTCATTGGGATAACTCAAGAACTCTGGACTACGACAAAGCGAAATATGTTTACGAAGTCGATGTCTATAACGGTAAGCGCAAGCGAGTTACCAAAGGACCCATTGGTAATACTGCATTTATGACTGACCACAATGGTGATGTCAGATTCGCCATGGGACGCAACGCTAATTCAGATATCAAAATCTTCCGCTGGGAAGACAGAGACTGGGTCGATACAGACAATATCACTGGCTTGGACCTAAACGGTTTTGGACCAATCTCATTTGCAGAAAGTGACCAGGCTATCTACGCCGAGGCCAGTACAAATGGTGAACCCCGCAAAATACTACATATTGACCTGAAAACAGGAAAACAAACTCCCATCGTCAGTGATGAATCAGTAGAAGCAAGTAACTATTGGATTGATGGAGCCACCAAGAAGCTCTATGCGGTGGAATTTGAAGATGGCTACCCCACTTACGCCTTCGTTGATAAAAAGAACCCGAAAAGCCAGTATCTAAAAAAGTTGCTGGCCACACTCCCCGGCCATCAGGTACGCATTGTCAGCGAAAATCGTGACGCTAATAAGTTCTTGATACACGCATTTAATGACAGAAATCCGGGGGACTTCTACCTGTTCACCACGGATCCTGTAAAGCTGCAGTATCTTTTCTCCTCCAAAAAATGGTTGGATCCTGAGCAGATGGCAGAGGTCAAACCCATAGAATTTAAAAACCGCGAAGGTCATATCATCAAAGGGTATCTGACCCTACCCGCCAACACGGAAGCAAAAAACCTGCCTATGGTAGTCGTTCCCCATGGCGGCCCGCATGGCCCTCGCGACTGGTGGCAATTTGACTCAGAAAATCAGTTGCTGGCCCAGAAAGGCTTTGCCGTGCTTCAAATTAACTTCCGAGGCAGTGGCGGTTATGGCGATGCCTTTGAGCAGTCAGGTTATTTACAGTGGGGCACAGGTATTCAACACGACATTATCGATGGTACTAAATATGTGATTGAACAAGGAATCGCTGATGCTGATCGTATGTGTATTTCCGGTGGAAGCTTCGGCGGTTACAGTGCCCTTCAAAGTTCAGTGATAGAGCCAGATATGTTCAAGTGTGCGATAGGCTTTGCTGGAGTCTATGACCTCCCAATGATGTACGAGGAGGGGGATGTCCAGGAGCGTCGCTCCGGCGTCAGCTATCTGCAAAGAGCCATAGGTACAGACCAAGCCGTACTTAAATCAATGTCACCCACATATAATGCCCACAAAATCAAAGCCGCGGTCATGTTGGTTCACGGTGGTGACGATGAGCGAGCTCCAATCGAGCAATATGAAGCCATGGCAGAAGCGCTAAAGAAAGCCAATCACCCGTTCCAAACTTTGGTGATGGACGACGAAGGTCATGGCTTCTACAAGGATGAACACAGGGCGAAATACTATGCCGAGATGCTGGCATTCCTGGAGCAGCATCTGAACTAATTTCGCCTATTGAATAACGAAAACCGGTTAGCCCAAATACTTGAGTGGGTTAATCGGTTTTTTTATGGGTCAAAATGTATGAATCTTCCACAAATCGCGGTATTCTCCTCCCCCCTGAACGTCAGCCCAATCCGGCGGCCAGGTGAGTTTTTTGTGGAGGTAATATGGCATTAAGTGAAGCAGCATCTCAGGTGCAGGCGGCTCTGTTGGAGCGTGGACTGGAAACCCCAATGACGCCCAATACCCTGTCATCCAATGAGCGCAAAGTGAAGATTGAAGAGCATATGCGCGCCATTATGGAGCTGATGTCATTGGATCTGAGCGACGACAGCCTGATGGAAACACCAAAGCGTGTCGCCAAAATGTATGTCGATGAGATCTTCTCCGGCCTGGACTATTCCAACTTCCCCAAGATCACTGTTATCGACAACAAGATGCAGTTTGATGAAATGGTGCGGGTACAGGACATCAGTGTGACCAGTACCTGTGAGCATCATCTGGTGACCATAGACGGCGTAGCCACTGTCGCTTACCTGCCACACACCAAGATTATTGGCCTGTCCAAGATTAACCGAATTGTGCGCTTCTTTGCCCAGCGCCCTCAGGTGCAGGAACGTCTGACTCAACAGGTGCTGGTTGCCCTGCAGACACTGCTGGAAACCAAAGATGTGGCGGTAAAAATAGATGCGGTGCACTACTGCGTGAAATCCCGCGGCGTGATGGATGCCACCAGCTCCACTACAACTACTGCACTGGGCGGTATCTTCAAGTCCAATCCGGCTACCCGTGCTGAGTTCCTGCTGAAGGCCTGATGCCTTCAAAGCAATAAAAAACGCTGCAATCATGCAGCGTTTTTTGTATCCATCATTTGTGACTTAAACGTCTCAGATACAGTTAAATTCCATACTGCTCGCGGTAGGCACTCACGGTTTCCAGCTCTTTCTCCATACCAGGCTTTTCGGCCAGGTAAGCAATCAGGTCAGCCAGCTTGATAATGGAAATCACGGCGCAGCCGTAGTCACGCTCAACTTCCTGAATCGCAGACAGCTCGCCCTTGCCTTTCTCCTGACGGTCCAGCGCAATCAGTACACCAGCCAGAGACGCTTCGTGGGCGTTGATGATATCCATGGACTCACGGATAGCAGTACCGGCAGTGATCACATCATCCACCAGCATGACCTTGCCTTTCAGCTCGCTACCGACCAGAGAGCCACCTTCACCGTGGTCTTTCTTCTCTTTACGGTTGAAGCAGTATGGCATGTCCACATCATGGTGCTCAGCCAGAGCTACAGTGGTAGTGGTCGCGATTGGGATACCTTTGTAGGCAGGACCAAAAACCAGGTCATAGTCGATGCCTGAGTCCACCAGAGCGGCTGCATAGAAGCGACCCAGACGGGCCAGGTCACGACCTGTATTGAACAGGCCAGCGTTAAAGAAGTAAGGACTCTGACGGCCCGACTTAAGCGTAAATTCGCCAAATCTCAATACCTGACGCTCAAGGGCAAACTCAATAAACTCACGCTGATAGGCTTTCACTCTAACTCCTCACTATTCTCTTTCTAGGGTCTTTCCTGGGGTACCTGGTGCAAATATCTGTATTTCAGTTTTTTGCACTTAAAAAAAGGACCCTCAACGGGTCCTCTTTTAAAAAATCAATTCAGTGCAGCTTTCTGCACATCAATAATCTCGCGAATGCCATGCTTGGCCAGATCCAACATGGTCAGCAACTCTTCGTGGCTGAACGGCTCGCCTTCTGCAGTGCCCTGAACCTCAATAATCTTGCCGGTTTCAGTCATCACCACATTCATATCAGTTTCTGCAGCGCTGTCTTCAACATATTCCAGGTCACAGATAGCTTCACCGTCGAAGATACCTACACTGACCGCAGCGATCAGGAACTTCAACGGATTGGTTTTCAGTGAACCTTTGGCACGGGCCCAGTTAAGTGCATCAACCAAAGCCACACAAGCACCGGTAATTGCAGCAGTACGGGTACCACCGTCAGCCTGAATCACGTCACAGTCGATAACAATGGTGTTTTCGCCCAGAGCCTTCATATCCACGGCAGCGCGCAGAGCACGACCGATAAGACGTTGGATCTCCTGAGTACGACCGGATTGCTTGCCACGGGCAGCTTCACGATCCATACGGCTGTGGGTAGAACGAGGCAGCATACCGTACTCGGCAGTTACCCAACCCTGGCCTGAACCTTTCAGGAAGCGAGGCACGCCTTCGGTAAAGCTGGCAGTACACAGCACCTTGGTTTCACCAAACTCAACCAACACAGAGCCTTCAGCATGGGCAGTGAAGTTACGGGTGATGGTGATTGGACGGGTCTGGGCCGGAGTTCTGTTACCTGGACGCATGGCAATTCCTGTCTTGTTATCTGTAAACACGCAAATTTGGCTGGATATTATAGGGAGTTGCAGCGCCGGATGCCATGCCAACAAAGACAAAGCCGCTCACAAGATGATCATCAATAACAAAGCTGAGCCTGAATCACACCACAAATTCAATTGGATAAGATCCCTGTCTCGCTTTCAATCCTGATTGAATACTCCATGTGCAGGTTCGCAGCTTTCACATAAGGGTATATAATCCCTTCGACTAACTTTCAGATATTCAGGAACTCACATGATCCAAAGCATGACAGCCTATGCCCGCATCGAGCACAAAGCCGATTGGGGAACTGCTTCTTGGGAAATCCGCTCAGTAAACCAGCGTTATCTGGAAACTTACCTGAGACTGCCAGAGCAATTCCGCAGCCTGGAGCCTGTCCTGCGTGACCGTCTGCGCAAACGTTTGCACCGCGGTAAAGTGGAGGTGAACCTGAGAGTCGAGCTGGCCGACAAAGCTGATGCCGAACTGCAGGTCAACAAAGAGCTGGCCAAGCAACTGCTGGGCGCTGCCAACTGGCTGAAGCAGGAAGCTGGCAACGGTGAAATCAGCCTGACCGATATTCTGCGCTGGCCGGGTGTTGTCGCCACTGCCGAGCAGGATATGGATGCTATTGGTGTCGAACTACTGACTGCTTTCAATGGTGCCGTCGATCAGTTTATCGAAGCCCGAGGCCGTGAAGGTGACGCCATCAAGGCCATGCTGGAGACCCGCCTGGACGCCGTTATGGCACAGGTTGCCATTGTGCGTGAGCACATGCCTAAGGTGATGCAGTATCAGCGTGACAAGCTGACCAATCGTCTGGCAGAGATCCAGGGCGAGCTGGACCCAGCCCGTATCGAACAGGAAATGGTACTGCTGGCACAAAAGCAGGATGTTGCCGAAGAGATGGACCGCCTTGAAGCCCACGTAACCGAAGCCCGCCGTATCCTTAAAAAAGGTGGCGCAGAAGGCCGTCGCATGGACTTTATGATGCAGGAGTTCAACCGCGAGTCGAACACCCTGGCCTCTAAGTCCATCAGCAGTGAAGTCACTGCCGCCGCTGTAGAACTGAAGGTTGTAATCGAGCAGATGCGCGAACAGATCCAGAATATGGAATAAACTCTGACGAGCCCAGTTTTGACCTAAAAAGCCCAGCAACTGCTGGGCTTTTTCGTACACAAGAGTATATGCCTAGGCTCTAACCTGTATGACCAAGAACAAGTTGGTCGACTACACGCATCAACTAGAACAGTAAGCTTCATAATTTGAGGGCAAAACCGGCGCCTTCAAAGTGTGGTAGCGCTTATAACGACCTGGTTTGATGACCTCATCCATATGTATGCTAACGAGTGGGGAAATTGGCAACTTGTTTGCTAAGCCATACATCGTATCTAGCTTGCAAGTGCATGTTTGTTATTATTGAAATCAACAAACTTATCGATCCCCAGCCACAATTGGCTGCCGTCGCTGGCTGCTTGCTGATATGCCCAGGTGGTGATAGCGACCGAACGCTCTACATCTACCGTCATCAATGGAGAAAAGGCATCCAACAACAGTTTGCCATGTTCAATAATGTTTTGCTCATACCAGGCATCTCTGTGCACTTCTGCGGCCAGAAAGGCGCGTTTATTGTTATTGCAACTCCGATGGGCCAGCACAAAGTTATGACCTAAATCGACCGGGTATCGAGACCAGGGTATGAAGTGGTCAACCTCCCCCTGTGACTTGATCGGCTTACCACAATAGAAGCAGTTGCCATGTTGGATCTCTGTCAGGGTTGGAGCCAAGCTTGTCAGTGGTTGGCGGTCACTGCCAAACAAAAACTCATTTAACCCTGCATCCTGGCCAATCAAATGCTGGTTATCCTTTAGATCCCTAATTTTCTGCACCCAGTGCGTACGCGCAAGAGAGATAACCAAGTCATAGAAACGACGCATACAAAACATGATACCCGGGTTTAGACGAATGCTACTGCCGCCGTCATGAGGGTACATAAAACACTCAGCTTTACCCGCCAGTATTTGCAGTCGCCACAGTGGCCCATCTTTAATAATCTGTTTGGCTTTTCTATGAAGCGCACTAATGCTGCCATGCACCTTGATGCCATTGAGGCTGTTAACCCCATCTTGTCGAAGGCCACCCAGTAATTGCAGCATGCCCGCTTGTTTACCTGTGCTTTGTTTGAGTATCTGTGCTTCGTTCTGCCCAATGCCGTAGGGTAGAGAATGACGCCAATAAAGCTCAATGAACTTATCAGCTAACTCATCCAGAGTAATCAAATCAACTTCACTGCCCTGCTCAAGTTCAACGGAGCGGGAAATACAGATATCGGCAATGGCGTGAAGCAAAGCAAACTTATAAGTCGCGACAAAATCGCCCTCTACAAATATCCTTTGCAGGTAGCTGATGAAAGCCAACTGATGCTCGGCAGTAGCTGGTGTCATTGACTCACTCCCGCACATAAACTCCTGTGGCCTTTGCTCAGTACGATTGTTTGCCAGGAAAGAGAACGTCCCAACTGATCCGCCTCTTCATGCGAGACCAAGTAACGCTTTAGTCCAACCGATAAGACCAGGGATTCAAGCTCAGACGCACTGACAGGAAACATCTTCCGGGTATGTATGTCATCTTCTGAAATGGTCAGTCGAAGGCTGATAACCAGCAGGCCGTTGTCAGCAAGCAATTCTGCCAGCCTTATTAGTGCCTTTGGTCTTTGCTCAGCTGGCAGGTGCATCCACACAGCACTAAGCAAAATCACGTTAAAACGACTATCCAAGCCAGTTTCCGAATGCTCAACCGCGGCAAATTCTGGTCCGGCAAGATCTGGCATTGAATCCTGACACCAAGTCACAGCCAGTCCCTGGGTGTGAATCTTACCTAATCTGACTAGCTCATCAGCAGGCTCGACCGCTATAACCTGATTGCCTTGCCTTTCAGTAGCGAAAAAAGCGGCATCTCTACCACTACCAGCGCCGATATCTAATACTCGAAGAGGCCCCTCAAATTCCGGTTGTTGTAATATGCCTAACCAATCCTTATGCACATTTTCGGCGGCCAAACTCTGGTATTGGGCTGCTAATTCTTCAGCGTGGGTATTGTAGTAGTTCAATGAATTCATCACTCTTTATGGAGCAAAATGCAAAGGTGTTGTCGTGTTACAAGCCTTGCACTGCAAGGTATAACTCTCGCCTTTTTTACTGACTCTGGCTTCTTTACTGGCACACACAGGACATGCATTTTTCATCGGCGTGTTGCCACTGCATTCACCGCATTTGACGTAGTAGCCAAACTTGCCCCACTGGTCGACCAAACCTTGATTAGAACCGCAATGCTTGCAGCAAATATTGATGACCAACCCACTATCTTGTTGATTAAGTGGTGATTCTATGAATTCAGTCCCTACTGGAGCAGAAGTAGGTTGAACGGCATCATCGACATCTAGTGCAGCAAATTGTGATTCACTTGCCGTTAGAGCTGGTTCGATGTGGGGTGAATGAGCCTGGACACGCTTATCTTGAGCAAGCAGAAACTGAGCGATGGAAGCCATTTCATCATCACTGAAGGTAGGGCGGGTATCCATAATGTTAATCGCCGACAATGCCAGAAACTTGAGCTTCATGATCTTTTCTAGCTTCTCCACCAGAAACTCGTTTTTGACCATCTGCTCGTTAATGGCTTTGGGAATCGACTCCCTATCAATAATGGCGTTACTTGAGATGGTACAAAGGTTATCCCAACAGCGGCCGCCAAAGCCCTGCTTCACCATCAAAAAACTGGGCAAAATTTCAGTCCGATGCTGGAACAGTAGCTCCTTCAATAACCGCTGCTGTAGTTCGACTTGTTTTATAGGGGATGGCATTCCTCGCCATTGACCTTTATAGCTGCGCTGCCACTCTTGATGCTGATTGACACTGACTTCACCGGTAATGCTTTTCGATTCAATCAGCACAAATCCATAGGGGTACAAAATAAGATGGTCTATCTGGGCATTTTCGCCTTCATAGGAGATCTTAATATCATTGAAGACCATCACCTTAGGGTGATTTTTAAAGGCCCGATTGAGATAAAAAGCAACATCAAACTCTTGCTTATCTCCCGCTCTCGCAGTCTGGTGACTCACCTGACGAGGTGCTTTCTCTTTGATAATCAAAATACTGTCCTTGGCTTTGATTAATGCATCAAGGTTGGCAGTCTAGCATGCCACCATAACAGCGAAATAGACACTTAAAACAGTGTGGTTAAAACTTTCCTCAACCGTGGAAAATTAAGCCCTACAAGCTTCAGTACTTATTCGGCAACTTCGCGGCTTCAATAGCAATCGTTTTTCGGCAGGAAGGAAATGCCGAACACCCCCAAAATTGATTGCCAACCCCGAGTCCTTTTTTGGTGGTTCTGACGACCATAGCCGAGCCCCACTTAGGGAAAGTACGTGCCGATTTACGCTCCAACTTCAGGGACTGCTTTTGTGAACGCCACCAACATGGTGGCGCATTGATGTACTGTGAAAGTGACAAACTAGTTCTAAAAACTATACTTTTGAATAAAATGTGTCAGAGAATTAGATTCTTTCACTATGTCGTGTGGAATTAGCAAATACTTCCAAGGCTTACCACCGTGTTGCACAAGGTATTCACTAGCGTGGTCACACCATTTCACACCGCTGCGAGCTTTTTCGTTGACTTCCTCATTCCAACTGCCATCTTGGTTTTGATGTTGAGTACTTTTGGTTTCAATCATCAATACATAGTCGGCGGTTTCTGCCACGAAATCAGGCACATATTCAGGGTGTTCACTTCCGCGCTTGTAGTACATCTTGAACTGGCCCTTAGCGGGCTTGAACCACTTCTCGCAGTCGCGTTCCAATATCACTGCAAACCGGCGCTCAGTGTCTGAGTCAAACTTTTGCAATGGGTATAAACACCGGCTAAAGCCGCCAAAGAGTATTTGTTTGATTCGGCCTACTTCGCGCACTGTGTCACGATAATTTTGTATCGGCTGGTCTTGCGCAATGGTATAAGCACATTCACGTAAGGTGCTAAAGCCACTGCGTACATCTACGACATACTCAGTCGCCTCTTCAAAGAAATGGTTGTTCAACTGAGCATGAATTAACTTCGCAATCGCATCACTTTGGTTTTGCAGAATATTCTCGACCACATCATCTTCGTTTTCATCTGTCAGCGTATTAACAGCCTGCGTGGCCAAGTCATACAAAAGTTCAGCTTGCTCGTCGTAAGGAATATCGTCGTAGTCGAACAGCTTCTTCAAAATGTAGTTCTGCTTCACCGGCTCGTAGTTACCTGAATCTCCTTCGCCACGAATGGTTTGGTGATTGTCTTGCAGGCTTTGTTGGATCAGCGTTCGGTCGATAGGTTTTAAACCTTTGATTGCAGCAATGTCTAAATCAAACGGATGATAACCGGTGCGCACTTCACCTGATGGTGAAACAATAATACGCGGAATATCTATGGTATTATCCACCGTGAGCTTGGTGACTTGCTCAACAATCGCCGCAATATCCACCGACTCTTCGGTAAATAACTCTCGTTGTTCTTGAGTTAACGCAGCTTTGACCTGTTCGGTGATCTGTGCTTTTACCTCTGTCGTTAACAATGCTTTGCTGGTTGGCGCATCGGTTGGTCGTGTTTGATATTGCTTGATCACATCCAATGCAGCGCGGGCAACGGTTTGTTGGTTCTCCGTGGTATAAGTGGCTTTAGGTTCTTGTACCTCACGGTTACCATCCGCACCAGTTGCGGTTACACCAGAACCAGTGAGATGTTGCTCTAGGTTCGATTTCACCTGCACACTTTGTTTAGTTATATCTTCTTCTGGGCGATCTAATACTCGCGTTTTCAGACGCAGCGGGTTGTTAGGGTCGTTGGCCTCATCAACAATCTCTTGGAACTTGTCATGTGCGACAATGCTTAGCGTATCGACGGCTTCAACACCAGTACGTTTGCCATAAGGTAAACGTAAACCACGACCAATCGACTGTTCAATTAGGGTTCTTGCGTTGGCGGCGCGCAGTGGCACGATAGTGTACAGGTTAGTCACGTCCCAACCTTCTTTCAGCATGTTAACGTGAATAACAATCTCTGTGGGCTCATCGACGTGTTCAACATTCAGCAGTGCTTGAATGGTTTCTTCTTCTTTTTTACTGCTATCAACCTGAATTACTTTGCCACGGTAGCGCCCTTCGAATACGCTTTCAAGCTTACTTAATAGCTCGGCAGCATGAGTGGTATCACGGGCAATCACCAACATAAAAGGCTTAACTAACTTGGCATCGTTTTCATGTGCATAAGTGGTTAAATCCACCTTGGTTTGCTCATGTAAACGAATGCCGTCCATCAATTTAATGGTTTCTAGTTCGTCTTTATCATATTGGCTGGCATCAAAATTACGCTGCGTGACAACGGCGGGTTCTTTAACAAAACCATCATCCATAGCACATGCTAGAGGGTAATCAATCACCACATTTTTAAAGTGCACTGGGCCACGGTTAGATTCGGTAAATGGTGTTGCCGTAAGCTCTAAAGCGAACAAGGGATTCAATTCATTAAGCGTACGCATACCTGCATCTGCACGGTACCGATGTGACTCGTCCATTAGCAGCACTAAGTCAGGTAAGTTTGATAAGTACTCGAAGTAACTTTTACCTAAGGTTTCCGCTAAACGTTTAATTCGAGGGGCTTTGCCACCTCGCACCTCAGTGTTGATTTTAGAAATGTTAAAAACATTCACAGTCACGATTTGCTGGTCACCAAATAAGTCATTAGCTAATTGGGCACCGCTTTGGTTGTAGTTATCCCCTGTAATAACAATCGGAGGCTCTAGCACAAAATCGTTAATGCCTTTAAATACGTACTTAGGTGAAGCGGGGGAAAAGTCATTGATCAGTTTCTCGTAAATGGTCAGGTTTGGTGCCAACACAAAATAATTGCGGATACCGTGAACCTGATACAAATAAGCAATAAAAGCCCCCATCAATCGGGTTTTACCTACACCGGTAGCCAAGGCAAAACACAGTGATGGAAACTCACGCTCAAAGTCACTAAGTTTGGGGAATTGTGCTTTTAAGGTTTCTAATAACTGCGGTACGTCGCGTTTGGAGTTAAGCAGTTTATGCTCCGAAACTCCAATTGCCACAGCCAAAGCACGCAGCGAATCTTGTTGCGGCTGGCGTAAACTTAATCGGCCGATAACGTCGTTAATGGCGCGAAACTGATCAGCTTTTAAGCTTGATAAATCCATGGTCATACTAATTCCTTATAAAATCTATTATTCAGATTCATCTTCATCATCGGTTGCGTCATCCATTAAATTGGTGACATTCAATGAGTAATCATCTCGACCAAACTGGCATTTATCCGAAATAGTTTTCGGTAGCTTTTTGAGGGTTAAGTTAGAAAAACGATCGACCTCACAGCGAAATGCACCGCACATCACCAATAACGTACGATCACTACCCACTTCTTCGGCCAACGCTTCTAACTTGTCGACTGATAGGCTCTGTGTGGTGACATAAATATGATCTGTTTCGGTTGAAAAGCCGTGATCCCACCAATCCACTTCTGATGGCGCATAAGTAAAGCCTTCCAGCTTACAAACAGCCTCGGCGAGCATTTCTGCGTTGTACTCTTTATTGATCACTTCCAATCCAAATTTATCTTTAACAATTAAAGACGGCGCGAGTTTGTAATAGCGGAAGCCGCCACCACCTTGCCAATTCGCTGCCTTGGAAATACCGCTTTGATCTTCACCATCTACCACTTTTTTCAGGCGTGGAATAACATGCGTATGACAATGTTCACCTAACTCAACCATAATCCAACGACGTCCCATTTTATGTGCAACAGCACCTGTTGTGCCTGAACCAGCGAAGGAGTCCAATACAATATCCCCTGGCTTTGTTGTCATCTCAATGCAGCGCTTAATAAGCTTCTCTGGCTTTTTTCCATTTTTAAACGTTACGTCACCTTCTCTCGCGATACCATTCCATGGAATGTCTAACCATAAATTTGTTAGAGGCTTCGCGGGGACAAGCTCACCTTCAACTTCCTTCATTTTGTTTGAGTAAAAATAAATCTGACGCCCGTTAAGAATATAAACATCATCGTAATCATCTCGAGGAAATTTATATACAACTCCTGGATTAGACTTAGACTCATCCCGCATTTCAACGATTGCTCTTCCCGCGGCATTACTTATAGCAGTTGCTTGGTAAACTGAACCCGAGTTTTTGTTTGCAAATTCAGCAACCAATAATTCAAAATCCAGTTTACCTATGGCCTTTCTCGCTGCTCTAGCATCCTCATATCCCCGATTTTTTGCAACTATCTCAACTAGAGAGCAACTTTCCCAATCAGAATAATGCTCTTCAATATTTTTGATATATTTACCATAGGATGTGTCATATTCAGATTTTATATATTGTTGCTCATATTGATAACTCTGCCTATCTCGGCAATACATCAGAATATATTCAGTTTGAGAATACGGAGAAGGGTTAACAGTTTTGTGGCCAGATGGATCAGATGTTTTAACTACCATCATATTAAGGAAGTTTCTTCTCTCAAATACTTCATCCATTAGAATACGAAGGTAAGCCATTTCTTTGTCATCTATTTGAACAAAAATGACCCCTTCTTTATGCAAAAGAGATCTTAGTATTAGCATCCTGTCTTTCATCAGAGACAGCCAAGTTGAGTGTTCTAAACCATCATCATAATGTTCGAATGCTGCGCCAGTGTTATATGGAGGGTCTATATAAATACACTTGACTTTCCCTGCATAATCTTGCTCTAAAGCTTTTAACGCCAAAAGGTTGTCGCCAAAAATCAGTTTATTATCAAAAATGTCGTTGTCTGTAACTTTTTGGCTGGCGTGGTAAGACTTGCTTGAGTCCTCTAATAAAATGCGCGGTTCAAGCTTTTTGCGCTCGTTTTTTCCTATCCAGGTCAGTTCTAATTTGGTTTTACTCATCATTTCTGTGCTCTTATTTTGTGTTCGTTACTTAGCGTTTTTATTCCACCGCAATGACTACGCTGGCTGTGCATGCCGATTAGCAGTTTGGGCGTTTTGCTCTTGCTGGCGATGCGCTTGTTCGGCTAAGTAACTGAATAAATTCTGGTTGTGTGGGTCATTAGGTTGCAGTCGTTGTTTTGCAACAACTGCCGGACTTTCTGCCGAGTTTAAATGGCTGATCCACACCGTTTGCATTAAACGCGCGGTATCCCCCAAGCGTTTGAAGTATGCGTGCGGCGCACTGCCCAATGCTAATACCGTAAAACTATCAAAAAATTGCTGGCGCAGCTCATCAAAGGCGTGGCTGATTAAGCCCTCAAATACGACTTGCTCGGTAACCTCGGGCGCAGTAATAGCGCCTTTAAACTGCGCCATTAATAACGTGGTTATACAGTAAGTAAAATGGCGGCATACCAGTTTTTCGGGGCTTGGATTACTGCGCTCAGCGGCAGTACATAAGCCTTGTATTGCCAAGTAACAGTTCACCGCGTTAATAGCGACGGCCCCCTGTAAATTTGAACTAAAAATGGTTTGGTATTCGTCACTTTCCTGGTTGGTAAACTTACCTGGCTCTGCCTTTAGTTGATAAGGCACGCGTACATCAGCTTGCATACAGGCCAGCGCTTTTGCCAAGGTGTCGATAGTGATGCTGCGAATACCCGCTGCTGCGCTTTGTTGTGGCCGATAGAGGTATTCGACACCAAACATTCTCATCTCTTGGCGCAAGCGTTCTTGGGTATCATCAAGCGCAGCAAAGTTGGCTAAATCGACCGGGTTTTGCAGGTTTCGCGCTTTGGTTACTTGTTTGTGAAATGCATCGTTACCCGTGTTGATAATAGTTACCATAACTTTTGCTTGACTAATATCCGCCGTTGGGTTTTCACGCATAAACTGTGCAGCACTGGCGATGGTTTGTGCACCGTTAACGACAGACAGGCCATCGACTGCAACATGCTTGCTACCTGTGTGGCCTCTAATATTCCCTTTTGGTTTTACTGTATTGCCAACCAGCGTAATGCCATTGTTAAGATAAATAAAATTTTCTGGCTCATGTAAAAGGGTATCTTTAATCGCCTTATTTACACCGCGCCTACCTGCACCAATAAAATAGCGAATATTTTTCTCGTAAAGTTTACGGTCATGAGTAGTGTGCAAAGCAATTAAATCGGTTAGTTTGGCGATACCAAATACGACTTTTCGTGGTTGTTCTTGCACTCGAAACTTATATACGGCGACACGCTCGTTTACCGTATCAACCGCATGTTCACTGCGAAGAGCCTGCTCAATATAGGTGGCAGTGAACTCTTGATAACCAGGTTCGATTTGCTCTTCACCTTCATCAATTAGCTTTTGGATCGCTGGTTGTAGGTAGTTTTGTGCTTGTATGGTAATGCCATTGCCTGTGTATGCGACAAGCAGTTGAATGCTTTCGCACTCATCTAATGCTGTTTCAATATCTGCTTGAAGATTTTGCACATTTTGATTAAAGCGTTGAAATTGCTTGTTTAAAAGTAACTTTACACCCTCAATAAAAGCCTGTGCTTCGCCCAGTTGGAATTGCGCATCTTCCTTCATTTTTGACTGCACTAAGTACAGCGTTTGGTCTGCTTCGTGATAATAGATGGCATCGATACCATGGTCTTCATAGTCGTCCACCACAGCTTTTGCCGCAGTCACTACGTCTAAATCGAATTTTTGCTGAAGTACGAATGCACTAAAAGCCCTAGAAATTTGCTTTTTGGGTTTATCTTCTCGCCCACCTTGCCCAAGCAATGGCGGTAAATGCGGCACAAAACGCTGCTGTAGCAGTTCCGTTAATGGGGCAAGAAATTGTGGTTGTAATGCTGCCAATTTTCAGTTTCCTTATTTTAATTGCCAACTGATCGTAAATAGCGTTGCCACATCAGTTTTCTTATTGAGCTTCTGTTCTAAGGTTTCAATCAAAACCTCACGACGTTCGTCCACCTCATCTTGTCGATCAAACAGTTCTCGCCTACTTTTGTTACGTAGACTTTCGAGTTGTCGTTGTTGTTTCTGTAAACTCAGTTTCTCTTCCAGCGTTGCCACTATTTTGGCCTCTCGACGAACTTGTTTGATCTGCTTATCGAGCTCTTTGATTGATTGCTCAATCCCTTCTTTTAAATCATCAGCCCATGCATCTAGTTTGCTAACTTCCTGCTCAAAAAAACCAAGATTGCGTTCGTTTACTTGTTTTTCTATCGTGTGACGCGCCAGCGTAAACGCGTCAGAGAGAGCCACTTGATAACCAGGGAACTGGTGTTCTAAATCCTGTTCTGTCACTTTACCTTGGGCACTACCGTTAAGCTGCATCAGTTTTTGTGAAACCTCACTTGGCAATACTTCTCCATTTTGGTTCTGAGCAGCAAAGAGCAAGTGGTCCTCACTACGCTCCAATGACTCAACACTAAACCTTTGTAGGCTTAGTACGCCAGAAGAACCAATGTGCGGCTCTAACATGCTGATTTTATTTGGATGATTACTGTAGTCAAAAACTATCTTTGCATCAGGAAGTTTCCGCTCCAACGCCCTATCAATGACCCATTCGCCTATTGGATGGGTAATACGAAGAATATGCGCATGTGGAAGTTTACCTGACTCATCCGTGCTACTTTGTTGGCCACGACGAACTAGTTGGTAAATACCCGCTGGTGCATTGTTGATTGATTGCTTAAGATCTAAGCTATGGTTACTTGCGTTAATCTCTGCTACGTCAGCTAGTTCATGGCAGCTTAGTTGCCAAAACCATCGACCTACTTTGTCTAGCCGCTGCTGAGCAGCATCAAGCTGGATTTTGAGTAAGTCATGAATATCTTCATCAAAGTTCTCAAGCAAAAGTTGCTGGGTTTCACGCATCTTTTGATTTATTTCAGTTTCAAGCTCTTTTTGTAGTTGGTCAAAAGCAGCTTCAATCTCAGCTGGTTGGCGACAAGTTTCATAGATGTGTTGGATACGTTTTTCAAAGTCAATACCCGATTCGATGCTACCTAACACGTCATCAGATGCTCCAAACACACCATCAAATAAGTGAAATTTTTCGGTAAGTAGCTCTAATACACGCTGATCCGCTTGGTTCGCTTCATTTAGAAAGTTGATAACAACAACATCAAACTCCTGGCCATAACGATGGCAGCGACCGATGCGCTGCTCGACTCGTTGTGGGTTCCAAGGCAAATCATAGTTAATGAGTAATGAACAAAACTGTAAGTTCACTCCCTCAGCTGCCGCTTCAGTTGCGATCATCACTTCAGCATGATGGCGAAAATAGTCAATTAGTGCGGTACGCCGGTCTATTTGTGGCGAGCCACTAACCTTATCGCTACCTTGGTTTTCAACAAGCCACTGCTGATAGATTTTGGTCGCCTCCGGGTGATTATTACTGCCATTAAAAGTCACTAGTTTGTCGGCAAATCCATTCACCTCAAGGAATCGAGCTAGGTATTCTTGTGTGCGCTTAGACTCGGTAAAAATGATGACCTTACGAGGTGCCTGCATTTCTTCCATCTTGGCAAAGCCCAGATTCAAAGCGGTAAGCAAGGCTTGGGTCTTGCTGTCTGTAGTGATTGATTTAGCCTGTTCTATGTAGTGATCTAGCTCTACAATTTCGGTATCAAGCAGCTCTAAATCAATGTCTTGTTCAGTAGAAACATTGTGTGCGTCATACATAAACTCACTGTACTCTTCTCCCAAATCATCAGTTTCAACAAGCTCGCTGATAAGATCGAGTTCGGATTTAGCCTGTACTTTTAAGTCAACTAGTCGGCGCTTTATCGTTTCGAGAGTATTAAGTACCGCGTGCGAGCTGGACGCGAGCAGCTTTCTAAGAATTAAGCCTGTTAAGTGACGCTGATTTTTAGGTAGCGCATAGCTTTCTTCTTTTTCTAATAAGGCACTAATGCCTTCATAAAGCTCGATTTCCGCAATAGAAGGAGTAAACGGCACAGTCAACGTTTGTCGTTGGGTGTAGCGGACATATTCAAGGACATCTTTACGCAATGTACGCTGTATGAATCCATTTAGCCGTTGTTTAAGGTGAACTAACGCACTCTCGTTATAAACGAATTGTTGTTTAAAGCTACGCTCATCACCAAAAATCTGATCGTCAATGATGGTTGATAAACCGTACAACTCCATTAGTGAGTTTTGTAGTGGAGTGGCAGTAAGTAATAGCTTCTTACTGCCCTCCAATGCGCGGCGTAACGTTTGTCCCATTTTGTTGCTAACACGGTACGCATTTCGCAACTTATGAGCTTCGTCGATAACCACAATGTCCCATGGCTCTAGCATTAGCTGCGCCTCCATACGCGCAGCATAGTGGTAAGACATAATAGAAATGCATTGATTGGCAAGCGGGTTCACCTGCCCACTATTAACATTTATTCGCCAAGTTTTTGCATCTAGAACCTGAGCAGGCAAGTTAAACTTATCAGCTAATTCTTGTGCCCACTGTCGTCGTAGCGAAGCAGGGCAGATAATCAGAATGCGACGTTTACGCTCTGCCCAGTACTGTGACAATACAAGACCCGCTTCAATTGTTTTCCCCAGTCCCACTTCGTCAGCTAGCACCACACCTTTGCTTAAAGGGTTGTTCAGTGCAAAAAGTGCAGCATGAATTTGGTGCGGGTTGAGATCGACACTCGCATCAAAAAGCGATTGCGACAGCTTATCAACACCATTTTCAGCGTGTCTGATAGTTAACTCATGCGCAAAATATTTCGCGTGGTATGGCGTGATATTGTTAAGCATGCTTTTGGCTCTCTATCCACTTTTCTAAGTCGTCTTTCTTAAAGCGCCAAGAGCCACCGACTTTGAAGCCTGGTAGCTTGCCTTCACTTGCAAGTCGGTACGCCGTTTTTTCTGCAAGCTTCAAGTAAGCAGCCACTTCCTTAAGTGTTAATATTTGGTCATCCATTGCTGAGTGTTTTCTCTAAGCTTCAGTAGATAAATTGAATTAAGGGAGAATATGGGAAAATTGAGGAAGCAACAATGATCTGGATACACAACTTATTACAAGCGACGAAAAAGCGAGCCTTACGGCTCGCTAGTCGTTGATACTCAAGCTCATAATATCAGCATTCAAGCTGGAGTATCGCTTCAGCCAAGTGGTTTTCAGCCGCTTCAATGTAGATGGATGGTGGTAGGCCAAACACCTGCTCAAAGTCATCACTGAAAAGCTCACAAAAGGCTGAAATTTCATCCAGGTAGAGATACAGCACAGCTTTCATCTCATCTCCGGACAGGTACTGGCTTTCAAGTTCAGGCATATCAGCCAGCATAGCTTTGCTGATACTAATCCCTAACTGTTGGCCTTGGCTGTCGCGGTGAAGATAGATGTATCGCCCAAACCCCAGTAGCAAATCCCCTTCATTATTCACTGACGTATCTGCCAGTAGCATTACGGTGTGATGATCCTGCCAGGGGCTTTTGGATGGTCGTTTATATACTCGTATCAATGGATTCATGTTGGCCTCTCCTTACTAATCGCTCTTGTCTATACAAGTGTCCACAGCCGTAAATAAGCTCCCAGTGAGGAAAATCAGGCCTGTTCTAAAAACTGCTCAACAAATCCTAAAGCCATCTCAGGCAAACAATCCTCTTTAGTGATGGCACGCCTCAGTAACATCATCAAGATTTGCTGCTCGATGCCATCATCAGGCTGATCAGCAATCGGCATAGATAGCTCCTTGGCAACGATACAGTGCATGACAAAGAGTGCCTGCTCGAGTTTGGCTAACCGAAATTGATAGGTTGTTTTGCTTTCAGAATCTTTTGCTTGTGTACAGACTTGGGTTGGCATAGTTACCTCCTGTTTAATTGTCTTCAGGAGGTAACTAGGAGGGTAAAAGGCAAATTATTGAGGACTATTAAGCGTTAGCGGCAATCGCAGGTTCACTTCAAAGACGCAGCCCATTGTTTCAACTGCTCCTCTGTCCAGAAAATCTTCCTGCTGTTTTCACGGTTCGGCTCTGGAAACTGCCCCGCTTTAACCATACGCCACAACGTAGTCCGGCCAACAGTTAACATCTTCAGCATATCGGCAACTCGGTAATTCATTTGAAACTCCACATCAGGTAAAAGACATGGGCATCATGAACGATAATTTTTAGCCAACTAATTTCAGATTATGCTGGAGCCTGATTCAACAATACCTTATCAAAGCAAAAAATACGCAAAAGCGTATAACTGAACACCTATACGCAATCGCGTATAGATTACTTTATCAGGTGAAAATTGAACTCAATAACTTGTTCTATCATTCACTGAATACTCAACAGCTCAATCGCAGGTAAGGGCAGGGGAGAAAATGAAAGTCACCACATCAAAGCAACTTAGCAACTATATCCAAGACATCCGTAAGCAAGATGGCATGTCGCAAACCCAAGTCGGCGAACGAGTCGGCTTAAGACAAGCCACCATTTCAAAATTCGAGCAACGTCCAGACAAATCTACTCTAGAAACACTATTCAAGCTGTTATCGGCACTGGAACTAGAACTCGAGCTAAAGCCAAGAAATAACAGTAAGAACCCAAAAGCAGCTGAAAATGCATGGCCGGAAGATTGGTAAACGCTAAGAGACTAAACGAAATTGAAGAGTAACAAGAATAAAAGAGCCATTACTGGTGGCAGTGATGGCTCTCATAAAAGGTATAATTGAAGTGGCTGCCTTACCTACGTGATGCGGCCCACTGTTCGATATCACTCACGAACCAAGCAACGCGATTGTCGCTGAGCTCAACAGATTGGGGAAAAGCACCCTCTAGTATTCGACGTCTGATGGTTGACTCACTCAGGTCGACTAGCACAACAAGGCTATCCATACTGATGAAAAGAGGCTTCATAAGGATTACTCCATTTCGCTGTAAAAGGAGCCTCATGTTGAACCAGCAAAAAAATTTACAAAAAAAGTGATTATGCTTAGACAAGCAGTTTAGACATGCCATATGTTAGGGAGTTGTACACTGCCAAAACAATATCCTCTTGATTTGTATAGATATTTTCCACCTTGGCTCGCGACTACTCAATGTTAAACATCCAGCACAATTTTTGAGTGGTGACTTTGTGGTGACTTGACCTTGAAAAATTTTCACAAAAACAGCTTAAGACACTGTTTATAAATAATTTTAGTTTACCGATGACGAAATAGATCCAGAATATGGAATAAACAAGTTATTCCATTTAAAATAATAAAAAGCCCTGCTCAGCAGGGCTTTTTATTTTCAATCCATATATCAGTGAGTCACTTTTTCTTGTGTTTCACGAATATAAATACAACGCTCGCAGTCGATACCATCTCTGGCGTCATGGAAATAATCAACTACCCGTTTATAGGCTTCTTCTAATTCTTCTTTAGTAACAGCTTCTTTCCAGTTGTGATGGCTGGTGAGCGATATCAAACTTTGGACTTCATTCTTTTTTAAACAGGCTAACGGGCGATAGTTAGTAATAATTAACGGTACAGAGGCGAGTTTTCCAAGGCAGTAATAATAAAGGTCATCAGTCAGTGCGTCGCACTCTTCCTGGGTCACTTCCAGAATGCCTGCATCTACTGCCTGTCTGGTGGCATCACGGATGCACTTGTAGTACCTCTCATCAAGCATACGCAGCAGACGCATCTTCTCCTCGCTGGCAAGCTGCCACACACTGGAGTTATTGGCGATCAGACAGGCAGATACATAGACGGGATCAACCCTGGAGATCTCAAGGCTGATAAGGGTAGGAATGAATACCTGCACCTTTTTCGACAGGTCCGGGTTCTTTGCCAGAAAATGCTCTACATCCCAGGTGATGCTGCGACGCATCAGGGTACAGACCAGTATGTCTTCACGGCTGGAAAAATGCTTATAGAACACCCGTGCAGAGCAGAGGTTTTTCTTGATAATGCTGGTATAGGGAAAAGACAGCACTCCGTGCTCCAAAATCAGCTTTTCTGCTTCCCGCATAATTCCATTGCAGATCTCACGATCCTGCTCGGACTTTTGGCACCCCATAGATAGATCCTTAGTTTGGATACTTTTTCAGTATCGACAACATTTAAACGAGTATTGGTCTGACTTATTTCCCAGTCAACCAATTCAGAGTTTTGAAAGCTGCAACTGTGATTACCGTAGGGGTTTATTTTGCTGATATATTCATTGCTAATTTAATTCATTAATTATGATGAATCTATATTTATAACTCCTACTTTGAATAGTTAAATAAAAACCAGATGTTCGTCATAATTCCAGGATTGATTTTAAATACAGGTAAGCAGGCCTGAACCAAGCCTGCTTTGTCACTTTAAAACCGGGATTAACGCCACTCCACCAGCCCGTAATTCAGGTAGAAAACCTCAGGGTCCTCAGCATCCTGGACATTGAAGTGAACGCAATTTTCACCCCATTTCCAGATACGGGTTTTCAGGGTACTACCGGGATAGATAGACTTGGTTAACCGGGTCTTGAATCGGGTCAAACGCTCTGGCTCACCCGGGATCACCGCTTGAATAATATGGCGACAGGCAACACCTGCTGTACTCACTCCATGCAGATTTGGCTTGGGATGACCAAATTCCTGGGCATACTTCCAATCCACATGCTGGGGATGATCGTCACCGGACAGGCGATAGATCAGCGCCTGATTCAACGGCACCTGCTCAATAATCTCAAAATCCGGCTCCCTGTCGGGGATCTCGACGATATCCACAGGTGCCCTGGGACCACCGAATCCACCGTCATACAAAGCGCAGTCCCAGCTTTCAGTGGTAAACAGCTTCTCACCCGCTTCATTAACAGTTTCACCAATATGCTGAGCCAAACAGCCCCTGCCCTCGCCTCTGTCATACAGGGCTTTGAGCAGCACACTGGTGCTGAGTTTGCCGGTAACAGCCTCTGGAGTCAGAGGTTGATGAATGTGGAAGTCAAAGCCCCAGTGCAAACTGCCACCCCATTCAAAACCATAATCTATGGTCTTGGTGACTTCGCCATCCACTATGGGCATGGCAGCGAACATAGGCAGGACTTTAAGCTGTTTTTCGTAGACATATTGCAGATCAGTCTGGCCATCAAAGCCGGCACCGCAGCCAAGGCCAAACAACATCAAATCACGTGGGGTGTATTCATTGATAAAAGGGCCATAGGTCTGGCCCTGCATTTCCAGTTTCAATGCCATGATCAATCCTTATCAAAAAGCATCAAACAAACCGGACTGTTGCCAAAGGGGGTTTGGAAAAGGGAAGGTCGATAGCAGCCAGTCCGGCGTGCAGGGATCCGGGAGGCGCGGCTCCCGGATCAGTATGGAATTACTTACCCTTCCACACAGGCTCACGCTTCTCAGCGAAGGCAGCCGGGCCTTCCAGCGCATCTTCAGAATGCAGCACAGAAGGATAGTGCTTCAGAGCGCCACTGCGAATATGCTTGTAGCCTTCTTCCACCGACAGTTCGCTGGTCTCGCGGTACACTTCCTTGATGGCAGCCAGCGCCAGAGGGGCACTTTGACCAATCTGCGCAGCCAGTTCACGGGCAGCATCCATCAGCTTGTCGCTTTCAACAACCTGGTTGACCACGCCCCAACGCAACGCTTCCTGCGCATCCATGCCACGGCCAGTCATCATGAGCTCGTTAACAATGGCTGGAGGTAGCAACTTAGGCAGACGCAGCATACCGCCGCTGTCAGGCACGATACCCAGTTTGGCTTCAGGCAGTGCGAAGCTGGCATTTTCAGAGCAAACAATCATGTCCGCAGCCAGTGCCAGTTCGAAACCACCACCGAAGGCATAACCGTTAACCGCAGCAATTACCGGCTTATCCAGATCGAAAATCTCGGTCAGACCGGCAAAACCGCCCGGGCCAAAGTCAGCATCAGGCGCTTCGCCTTCAGCGGCGGCTTTCAAATCCCAACCGGCAGAGAAGAACTTCTCACCACCACCGGTAATAATGGCTACCCGCAGCTCTGGGTCTTCGCGGAACATCAGAAAGACTTCACCCATTTCATAGCTGGTCTTGGCATCAATGGCATTGGCTTTTGGACGATCCAGAACGATCTCCAGAATATGACCATTGCGGGTAACGTGTAACGATTCGCTCATCTTCATTCTCCATAAAGAGTCAGAACTGACTCCATTCACTGTTTTCATTTGCAGACGGGAAAACCCATCTCAGTTCATGCCACACAAAAAATGTTTCTGAACCTTGCCGGTACTGGTACGGGCAAAGGTTTTGCGGATTTCAATGCTGGAAGGCACCTTAAAGCGGGCCAGATGGGTTTCGCAGTAAGTGATCAACTCATCCTCTGTCACTTCCATACCTTCCTTGGGGATAACAAAGGCTTTGATGGCCTGGCAGCACATGGCGTCATCCACGCCAACTACCGCAGCTTCAAAAATCTTGGGATGAGCCGAGATGACATTTTCAATCTCGACGCAGGAGACGTTCTCGCCGCAACGTTTAATCATGTTGATATTGCGGTCAACAAAGTAGAAAAAGCCTTCCTCATCCATATAGCCGGCGTCACCGGTGCGCAGCCAGCCATCACTGCTCAGGGCTTTGGCTGTCGCTTCCGGGTCGCGGTAGTATTCTTTGAATATGGTCTTGCCCGGCTCGCCTTTGACACAGATCTCCCCCATCTCACCCACAGCGGCTACCTCGCCTTCACTGTTGATGATTTTGGCTTCGTAGCAAAATCCGGTACGACCGATAGAGGGCCAGCGACGCTTGTCTCCGGGGCGATCGCCAATCAAACCGACTATGGTTTCCGTCATGCCGTAGGAGGTCAGAAACGACACCTTGTACCTGTCGAGGAAGGCCTGCTTTTCCTGATCAGACAGGGTCAGATAGAAGAAGACTTCACGCAGGCAATGGTTTTGCTCCCAGGGGGTTTTGGGCTGCAGCATCAAAGTGCGCACCATCAAGGGAATACATTCGGTAATGGTTGCCCGGTATTTGCAGATCTGACTCCAGAACTTGCGGGCGCTGTACTTCTCCAGCAGCACAAAGGTGGCACCGGCGCTGAAGGCCGCCATAGCTGCGGTGCACTGACAGTCGATATGGAATGCGGGCATCACAGTGAGATACACATCATCGCTGCGAATGGCCGCCTGCCAGGCGGTGTAGTAACCGGCAAAACGCAGGTTGTAGTGGGTAATCACCACCCCTTTGGGACGGGAAGTTGTCCCTGAGGTGAACAGGATCTCCGCTGTGTCCTCAGCACTGAGAGGCACATCGGACATCAGGATCGCCGATTGTTGGTGCAGCAGTTGGTTGAAGTTAAGTGTGCCTTCATAGCTTTCGCCATCATGACAACGGGCCAGCATCAGCTGATTAAGGTTGTGCTCCGGCAGTTCCGCCAGTTCTTCATAGATATGCAGAAACTCTTTCTCTGTGACCACAGTGTGCACATCGCACTTGGTCAGCAGGTAACTGCTCTCATTTTTGAGGTAATGGGCATTTACAGGCACCACGATGGCACCAATTTTTGCCAGACCAAACCAGCATAAAATAAACTCGGCGCAGTTACGCAAATGCACTGCCACCTTGTCACCTTTGACTATGCCCTGCACGGTAAACAGGTTGGCAGCCCGGTTTATCTCTTCGTTCAATTCCCGGTAAGAGTACTGCTGGGTATGACCGGCAATATCCTCGACAATCAGGGCTGTCTTTTCACCATAGAGTTCAGCCAAATCATCCCAGGCCTGACGCAGACTCTGCCTTCCAATAATATCCATCGTGCACCTTTCAAATACCTAGAGAGACTCAATGCCAGCTCCCCGGGGCGGGAGAGAGTGAAAGGCCCCGGGGAACTGGTTAACTACATGGCTGTGCCTTACTCGCCGGTCTTGGCCAGACCTTTGGCTACCAGATCCTGAATAGCGTCTTCGCCATAACCGATATCACTCAGAATGGCAGCGGTATCCATGCCGTGGGTTGGCATGCCGCGCCAGATCTTGCCCGGGTTGTTCTTGAACTTAGGCATCACGTTCGGGCCTTTGCAGGTCTTACCATCCATGGTTTCCCAGGTGGTGATGGATTCACGGGCCACATACTGTGGGTTGGATTCCAAATCGGCGTGGGTTAGTACCTTGGCGCAGGCGATGTTCAGTTCAGCAAAGCGCTCACGCACCTGCTCAATGGTGCGCAGACCGATGTAACGCTCCAGTGCATCTTCGATTTCCTGACCGTGTGGACACTCGATACGGTGGATCAGCTGGCAACCTGTCGGTACTGCGTCAGTGTGCAGGTAATGCGCCAGACCGATATCCTTGAACAGCTCTTCAATCTGGTTGGCACCCACCATCTCCATCACGATGTAGCCGTCTTCACACTTGTACAGACCACAACCTGCGTAGTAAGGATCGCGGCCCTTGTACTGACGTGGTGCCATTTCGCCGCCGTTGAAGTAATCCATCATGAAGTACTGGCCCATGCGCAGCATCACTTCATACATGGCCACATCGATGCTCTCACCCACGCCGGTTTGCTGTGCCTTATGCAACGCTGCCAGTGCAGAGGTAGTCACTGTCATACCTGAGAAGTAGTCAGCGGTATAAGGGAAGGCTGACATTGGCTGGTCAACATCACCGTTCTGCATCAGGTAGCCACTGAAGGCCTGAGCAATGGTGTTGTAAGCCGGCAGGTGGGTGTATTCATCAGTGCCGAACTGGCCGAAACCGGACAGGTGAGCGATAACCAGCTTGGGGTTGTGTTGCCACAGCAGCTCATCGGTAATACCGCGACGGGCAAAGGCAGGACCTTTACTGGCTTCGATAAAGATATCAGTGGTTTCCATCAGCTTAAGGAAAGCATCACGACCTTCATCCTTGAAGATATTCAGCGACAGCGCATGCAGGTTACGACGGGACAGCTGTGGGTAGTTTGGCTGCACACGAATGGTATCGGCATAGGCCACGTTCTCAATCCAGATTACCTCTGCGCCCCACTCGGCAAACATCTGACCGGCGAAAGGACCGGCGATCTCAATACCTGAGAACACAACACGCAGGCCTGATAGTGGGCCGAACTCTGGAACATTCAATTTGGACATACTTAAAATCCTTCTTAAATTCAGTGAGGAGGCCGAAGCCACTGGGCTCCGGCCAGCCTTATCAGCGATAGCGCTTCAGTACTTCACGACCCAGGGTCAGGATCTGCATTTCGTCAGAGCCGCCTGACAGACGGTCTACACGCAGGTCACGCCAGAAGCGACCCACGCGGTGACCGGTCACGCCGATACCACCCAGTACCTGCATGGCGTCGTCCACCACTTCAAAAGCCATGTTGGCGCAGAAGTATTTGCACATGGCGCTGTCACCTGAAGTCATATTGCCGTTGTCACACTTCCAGGCCGCTTCGAAGATCATGTTCTTCATGGCGTTCAGCTTCATGGACATATGAGCGAACTTCTCCTGGATCAGCTGGGTACGGCCGATGGTTTCACCGAACTGCACACGCTGGTTGGCATACTTGGCCGCATCTTCGAAGGCACACAGAGCCACACCATAGTTGGTACAGGCCACCAGCCAACGCTCGGCGTCAAACTCTTCCTTCACGCGGTTAAAGCCGTTGCCTTCCTCACCGAAGAAGTCCTTCTCTTCCAGCTCTACATTGTCGAAGCTCAGCTCACAGCAGCTGTCCATGCGCAGACCCAGCTTGTCCAGCTTGTTCATCTTGATGCCAGGCTTGCTCATATCAACGAAGAACTCTGAATACACAGCACCTTCGGCGTCAGCATCGCGGGCCATAACCACCAGGAATGGTGAGTTGGCGGCGCTGGTGATAAAGCACTTCTGGCCATTCAGGTAGATCTTGCCGTCACGACGCTGATATGTGGTCTTCAGGCTGCCTACGTCAGAGCCGGCACTTGGCTCAGTGATGGCAGAGTTCCACATCTGCTTGCCGGTACCACGGTATTCGAAGATCTTGTCGATCTGCTCCTGGGTGCCCCAGTGAAGAATGGTGTTGAAGCCAGGCAGGTGGAACAGCACATAGGTAGGTGCCCCATGGCGGCCCAGCTCTTCCCAAATCGCTGCCAGAGTCACCATGTCTGCGCCCATGCCGCCGTGCTCTTCCGGCAGTGTCATGGTGTCGATACCCAAATCAGCCAGCTCTTTTACCCAGCGGATTGGGTACTCATGCTTGTCATCACACTCGGCAAAGTAGGCTTCCCAGTTTTCACGGGTCATCAGCTCGCGCACACCGGCTACAAACAGCTCTTGCTCTTCACTCAATTTGAATTCCATAACTCACTTCCAATTGTTCAGTTAAATTCGGTTGATAATTACTTGGCTTTAGCCAGTTGTGGCCTGGCTTCGGTGACTGCAGGCTCAGCTACAGGCTCCTCAGCGACATCACGGGTGCCCCAGGCACTCTTCTTGGCATCCTTGAGGAAGGACCAGATGATCATGATGTTGATAAAGAACAGTGGGCAGCCACCGGCGATAATGGCGGTCTGCAGCGGCTTAAGGCCACCCAGTGCCAGCAGCACGATACCGATAACACCCACCAGCACAGACCAACCCACACGGATCCACACAGGAGGCTCATCGTAGGCAGACACGTTCTTACAGGTGGACATCGCCAGGGTGTAAGAGCAGGCGTTAACCAGCGTCAGGGTTGCCACGAAACACAGCACAAAGAACACAGCGATGGTGAAGCCACTGAATGGCAGGGCTGCCCAGGTTTCGATAACTGCACGAGGCGCGCCGTATTCAGCCACCAGCGCAGGCATATTGATCAGTTCCTGCTGGATCAGGTTCATGGTGTTGGAAGACAGTACAGTCCACATAAACCAGGTAGACAGAGTCAGGCCCAGTACCATACCCAGACACACTTCACGCACGGTACGACCGCGGGAGATACGCGCCAGGAACACACAGGTTTGAATGGTGTAGATAACCCACCAGGCCCAGTAGAACACGGTCCAGCCCTGTGGGAAGCCGCCCTGGCCGATAGGGTCGGTGGAGAACAGCATGCGACCGAAGTTGTTCAGCAGGATGCCGACAGAATCGGTGAAGTAGTTAACGGTAAAGGTAGAGGCACCAATCAACAGTACCCAAACCAGTACGAAGATACTCAGGTAAGAACGGATATCACTGGCAATCTTGATACCGCTGGACAGACCGAAAGCAACGCAGATGGCGTTAAAGGCAATCCAGAAAGCGATAATGGCAGCATCCAGACCCAGAGTGTGTGGAATACCAAACATCCACTGCAGACACTCAGTTACCAGCGGCGTCGCCAGACCCAAACTGGTACCCATGGCCAGGATCAGCGCCACAATGTAGAGGTTATCGACGATGACGCCGAAGGCACCGTAAGCATGCTTTTTACCTACCAGCGGCTCCAGGGTGGCACTTGGACGGATCACATCCAGACGCTTCACAAACAGGAAGTAACCAAAGGCCACGGTAAAGAAGGCAAATACAGCCCATGGCAGCGGTCCCCAGTGGAACAGGGAGTAAGCCAGACCATACTCTTTCGACGCCTGCGAGAAAGGCTCCATACCGAAAGGTGGAGTTGCCACGTAGGAGTAAGCTTCAAACGAAGCCCAGAACAGCACCGCCGCCGAGGTACAGGAGGCGAACAACATAAAGATCCAGTTTGCAGTATTAAACTCAGGCTTTTCATCACCCAGTTTTTTATTGGCGTATGGACCGAACAACATCCAACCCCAACCGATAGCCATGGCCACCATGTACCACTCGAACGCCCAACCGAAGTTATGGGTTACATAGGTAAAAAAGGCACTAATCACCCGGTTGGATGCCTCAAGATCCTGTACCGTCAGGTAACAGAGGAGGCCCACGATGATCAGCGGCGGAAAAAAGACTTTTGGCTCAATGCCAATCTTCTTTTTCTGTGTGTTTGCATCACTCATCTTTCATATTTCCTAATAATGAAGTTATCCGTTAGCACCCATCCCGGCATGTTCAGTCGCAGCTCCGGAACGGAGTGATGCAATTGGCCATGCATGCTATAGGAACAATCCCGTACTATTACCAAGTTAACTTTTGACAGTTAAATGCTTTGTGATAGGTCTGACTGTATTTATTAACTCAGTAATTAACAGCCAGATTTAAATTGCAAAATAATCTTGCCGACAGAAATAACAACATTCAGTGATTACAATCACGATTAAATACGAAAAGCGATTTTTATATTTATGAGAGTCCGGAATAGGTTTAACAACAGATATCATAGTTAGTCTAAAAATGTGATCAAACACGCATAAAGCTTTGATAAATAACAGCTTAAAACCATGTTCAAACAGCACACCAAACCAATTAAAATCAATCACTTATGCACAGCACAAGGTTGCGATCACCGACATAAACAAGCCACTGGCTTACTTTGGAAATAAGTTGGTGATCGATATAACATTTAATAAATCACATCGAATTTTCTATTTACCTTAAAAATTTAAATATATATCTTCGAACTCAGACAAAGCGTTACCACAATATCTATTGAACAAGTTCCGGAATAAATTTCCAGCCAATAAAAAGTGATTTATCAGCGGAAATAAATTCCAGAAACAATTAATAGATATTTGTCCGGAAATAAATTCCAGAATTTAATTTCAAATAAATGTCCGGAACTTATTTCCACACTGTTCCCACAAAATCTGGCAGCCACAGATACAGGGAATAAAAACATCACTTACGTCGTCAGTGACAACGAACCTGGTGAACCAGAAGGAATTTGGCTCACATGCCGCCTGCGGCATGCACCGACAATCAGCCCTGCCCCGCGCAGCTGACACCTTCTTTGCCACCCGGTAACGGGTTACCGAATCATTGAAATGTAAATCGGAGAGAAGATGAACATTATCGCCTGCTACAAATTGGTTCCTGAAGATCAGGACATCACAGTCAACCCAGACGGCAGCCTGGACACCTCCAGAGCCGAATTCAAAATCAATACCTTTGACCTGAATGCCATTGAAGCGGCTGTAGACATCAAAGCCATGCAGGGTGACGCCACCATTACCGCACTGAGTGTGGGTGGCAAAGCGCTGGAAGCAGTTAAAGCCCGTAAAGACGTGCTGTCCCGTGGCCCTGATTCACTGGCTCTGGTGATTGATGAGCAATTTGAGCAGGCACTGCCTCACCACACTGGCCGTGCTATCGCGGCAGCTGCACAAAAAACAGGTTTCGACCTGATTATCTGCGGCGATGGCAGCGGTGACCTGTACGCCCAGCAGGTAGGTCTGCTGGCAGGCGAACTGCTTGAGGTAGCCACCATCAACGGCGTCAGCAAGATTGTTGCAGCCACAGAATCCAGTATCACAGTTGAACGCGCTCTGGATGACGAAGTAGAAGTGCTGGAAATCACTCTGCCTGCAGTTATCGCCGTCTCAGCCGATATCAACAACCCAAAAATCCCATCTATGAAAGCCATTCTGGGCGCGGCCAAGAAGCCGGTTAATGCCATGACTGTGGCTGATATCGAGATGGCACAAGTGCCTGCACTGGCGGAAACCATCGCCGTGAATGCACCTAAGCAAAAGCAGCGTCAGCAAATCGTTATCGAAGGCGATGACGATGAACAAATTGCTGCCTTCGTCGCTCACCTGCGCAACGCCATCAACTGATTTTTTGGGAGAACTAAGATGACCAAATTAACCAACGCCTGGGTATTCAGTGACAGCGAAGCCCGTCTGGCCGACATCATCGCCGGTGCCAAAGCTCTGGCTGACCAAGTAAACGTGTTTGTTATCGGTGCCGAAGACAAGATCACTCAGGCACAAATTCTGGGTGCCAACAAGGTGCTGTATCTGGGCGACAAGGATTCAGCTCGTATCGTTGAAGACTATGCAGCCACCATGGCATCTGCCATCGAAGGTAATGGTCTGGTACTGATGGCCAACAGCCGTCGCGGTAAGGCGCTTGCCTCCCGCCTGGGTATCAAATTGAATGCTGCAGTATTCAACGACGCCAGTGAAATCAGCATTGAAGATGGTGCAGTGCGCGCCAAACACATGGTGTACGGCGGTCTGGCACTGGGCGAAGAGCGCCTGCTGTCTGACATCAAAGTGGTCACCCTGACTGCCGGTGTGTTCGAGCCAGCTCAGGCTGGTGAAGCTCAGGGCGAAGCCATCAACATCGCTTTTGTTGAGCCAAAGGGTCAGATCAAGTGCATCGAGCGCCGCGTCAAAGAAGGTGAAAGCGTCGACTTAAGCGTAGCCAAGAAAGTTATCGGTATCGGTAACGGTATCAGCAGCCAGGAAAACCTGGGCATTGCCGGTAAGTTGGCTGAGCTGATGGGCGCCGAACTGGGTTGTACCCGTCCTATCGCTGAAACTGAAAAGTGGATGGAAAAAGAGCGCTATATCGGCGTAACCGGCGTGATGCTCAAGCCTGAAACCTACCTGGCACTAGGTGTCTCCGGTCAAATCCAGCACGTGGTTGGCGTCAACACTGCCCAGACTATTCTGGCGGTGAACAAAGACAAGAACGCGCCAATCTTCCAATACGCAGACTATGGTCTGGTGGGCGATATCAACAAGGTACTGCCTGCTCTGGTGAAGGCGCTGGAAGCCTGATTCAGCAAGGGCATCCAAGGTGCCCTCCTCCCCTGTAAATAGTGAGTTGATTATGTCTGAAGAAGCTTTTGACGCGATCATCGTTGGAGCCGGTCTGGCGGGATGTACCGCCGCTCTGGTTCTGGCTCAGGCAGGTGCCGATGTACTGGTGATCGAACGCGGCAACTATGCCGGCAGCAAGAATATGACAGGCGGTCGCCTGTACGCCCACAGTCTGGAAAAGGTAATCCCCGGGTTTGCCAAAAATGCCCCCATCGAGCGTCTGGTCACCAAGGAGAAGATCTCCTTTATGACAGACGATACCGGCGTGACCATGGACTATCACACAGTGCGTCCTGATGCGCCGGTGAAAGAGTCATACACTGTGCTGCGCGGTAAGTTCGATCAGTGGTTGGCAGAGCAGGCTGAAAACGCCGGAGCTCAGTTTATTACCGGGATTCGGGTCGATAACCTGCTGATGCGCGATGGCAAGGTAGTGGGCGTGGAAGCCGACGGTGATGAGCTGGAAGCCAAAGTAGTGATTCTGGCTGATGGGGTGACCTCCATCCTCGGCGAAAAGCTGGGCATGGTAAAGCCAAGAGTCTCAGCCCATGCCACCGCAGTTTGCGTTAAAGAGCTGATTGAGCTGCCAAAGGGTCAGCTGCAGGACAGATTCAATATCACAGATGAAGAGGGCGTCGCCTGGTTGTTCGCCGGTAATCCTTCCAACGGTTTGATGGGCGGCGGCTTCCTCTATACCAATGAATCCTCCATCTCTCTGGGTCTGGTTTGCGGCCTGGGTCATATCGAAGACTCAGATAAAACCGTGCCTCAGATGATGGAAGACTTTAAAAACCATCCGGTTATCAAGCCACTGATCGCAGGCGGCAAGATGACTGAATACTCAGCCCACGTAGTTCCCGAAGCCGGAATTAACATGCTGCCTGAACTGATCCGCGACGGCGTAATGCTGACCGGTGATGCCGCAGGTCTGTGTATGAATCTGGGCTTTAACGTTCGCGGTATGGACCTGGCGATTGCCGCCGGTGAAGCCGCTGCCAAAGCTGTACTCAAAGCCAAAGAGTCCAATGACTTCAGCGCCGCGGGTCTCGCCAGCTACCAGACTTTGCTGGACGAGAGTTTCGTGATGCAGGACATGAAACTCTACAAAAACGCGCCAGCGTTTATGGAAAATCCAAGGATTTTCAACACTTATCCCAAAATGGTAGCCAATATTATGGCAGATATGTTCACTGTCGACGGTACCCCATCAGAGCCTCTTCGAAAGAAGATCATGAAGCGCTGTAAAGAAGTGGGCTACATGAACCTGATTAAAGACGGAATTAAAGGGGTACAGGCAATATGAGCGACGCAGTCAATGTGGATGTCAAACTTGGGGTAAACAAGTTCTATGTGGATGAAGAACAGCCCCATATCGTCATCAAAGATCACCCTGATATGCAGGAGTTCCGCAAGCTGATGATCGCCTGCCCCGCAGGCCTGTACAAGCTGCTGGACGATGGCTCCATCCGGTTTGATTATGCCGGTTGCCTGGAGTGCGGCACCTGCAAAATCCTCTGTGGCGACACCATTCTGGAAAAGTGGGAATTCCCACGCGGCACCTTCGGTATTGAATACAGATACGGCTGATAAACAGCATTAACGGGCAACCACAGTCAGCGGTTGCCCTTTTCTGTATTTACACAATAAAAGCAATTCAATACCGCTATTTGCAGGTAAGTTATTATGGAAAAGAGCAAGAGTTTTGATGACCTGGAATTCACCCCCCTGCACCGAAAAATCATGTTGTGGGGCAGCGGCGGGCCTTTCCTCGACGGCTTTGTACTGGTCATTATTGGTATCGCGCTTGAACAACTGATCCCCACACTGCAGCTGGACGCCCAAATGATAGGTTTGGTGGGCGCAGCCACTCTTGCAGGTTTGTTTATCGGTACCGCATTGTTTGGCTATGTAGCCGACCTGATTGGCCGCAAGCTGATGATTATGGTCAATGTGGTGGCCATTGCCGTACTGTCGGCGGCAACCATGTTTGTCACCTCGCCGGTTGAACTTATCGTATTGCGCTTTCTTATCGGTGTGGTGATCGGTGCCGATTACCCTATTGCCACCAGTATGGTCGCCGAGTTCTCCAGCACCAAACAGCGCGCCTTTACCATGGGCTTTATCGCCGCCATGTGGTACGTGGGTGCCACTGCCGCTAACTTTGTGGGATACATGTTCTACGATATGCAGGACGGCTGGCGCTGGATGTTCGGCAGCGCACTTATACCCTGTGTGATCATCTTTTTCGGTCGCTTCAGCCTGCCGGAATCTCCCCGCTGGTTGATGAAAAAGGGGCGCTATGCTGAAGCTCAGGCCATTATGACCAAGTATTTTGGCAAGGGCGTCACCCTGGAAGAGGAGGAAGCGACACAAACTTCCTACCGCACCCTGTTTGAGCCAAGACACCTGAAGAACATCCTGTTTATCGGCACCATCTGGAGCTGCCAGGTAATCCCCATGTTCGCCATCTACACCTTTGGCCCGCAAATTATCGGCCTGTTTGGTCTGGTGGATGGTCGGGATGCAGCCCTGGGTAACATAGTTATCAGCGCCTTCTTTATGGCGGGCTGTCTGCCGGCGGTATTCTGGCTCAATTCCATAGGTCGCAGACCTTTGCTGATCGGCAGTTTCGCCATTATGACAGCGGCGCTGGCCTTATTGGGACTGTTTGAAAATCCAAGCATCTGGGTGATTGTTGCAGCCTTCGGTCTGTACGCCTTCTTCTCCGGTGGCCCGGGTATTCTGCAGTGGCTGTATCCCAATGAGCTGTTCCCAACTGAGATCAGGGCATCGGCCGTCGGCGCAGTCATGTCTGTCAGCCGCATAGGTACCATTATCTCCACCTATGCCCTGCCGATCTTTATGACCACTTACGGCATTTCTGCCACCATGATGGCAGGTGCAGCTATCTCTTTAATTGGTTTAGGTATCTCCATTGCTATGGCACCGGAGACCAAGGGGATGTCACTGGCAGAAACCAGTCAAATGGGGCTGAAACAGGCCTGATACCCGTTTGATAATCAGTTTGCACACTGCGCAAAACAACCTTAATGGTTGACCTTCTGCCGGCACAAAGCCACCCTTTTTGTGCCGGCTTTTTTGCAGCTCATCAGGCTCGCTTGAGGTTGTTAATCTCACGCTTGAGCGACTCACCATCATCGGTAGCCAACTCTTCCAATACCTGAATCCGGTTTTTCAGTTCAGCAATCTCGTCACGCAGTGCCGTCAATTCAGCCTCCTGCTTCTTGCTCATACGCCCCTGCTGCTTTTGAATCTTCATCGCTGAAATAATAAAGCTGCCAACGATAGCCACGATTGGGATAAGTAACGCCAGTGTTCCTGCATTCATCATTAAGCTCCTTCTGAACAATATGGGTCCAGTATGCGCAATCGTTCAAAGTACCACCAGTGACAAACGTCATCTTCTGCCGCCTGAATTTGTCACCATAGTGCAAGCCAATGAAATTGGAACTAATCTGATATTGAGTCAGTGTCCAGGGAGACAGCAATGCCAAAAGTGACCATAGCCGGGATTAGCAAGCCACTGGAAATCCCGTCAGGAACATCATTACAGGAGCTCCAATTCGAGCAGGATGTCCTGCCATTTGGTTGTTGCTCTGCCGCCTGTGGCACCTGCGCCATGGAAGTGCTGAATGGGATGGAAAACCTCAATCCCAAAAGCGAAGAAGAAAATGATGTACTGGATAATATCGACGAGAACGGACATAAGCGTCGCCTCGCCTGTCAGTGCATCCTGACCGGAGATATCACCATTCAGCCCCTCTGAATTATCCTGGTTGGCACCCCGGTGCCAACAAATCCTCTTGACCTCGCAAACATCTGCCAATAGCTTGTTATTTAAAAGGTATTTAAAAAATACTCATATAGCTTTTATAACAAATTCGATGTGAGCACAGCGAGGAAGCGCTTTTCCTTCGAAACCCAAAAAGCCCCTCTCAGACCGGCCATATCACTGCTATCTATGCCTGGGTGGCAGAGTTATCCCACTTGATAAAACGGCTCAAATTTTGATGACCGACTCTTTTGAGGTATGCTGGAAGCGATTCCGCCAGAAGTGAACAGACGGGAGAATGCCTATGAACACAGAAAGACGACACATGGTAGCCGATCCGCTGAGCAGCCTGATCCGCATCGTGAACCTGTTGTGCTGGGCGCTGTTCTTTGCCGCGTTGCTATTGTTCCACTACGCCCGCCCCGAGATAGATTACGGCCTGCTGCGCTATATGCAGGTAGATGTCCGGGAAGACTGGCTGACAGGAACCAAGCCACTTCTGTATATCATACTCATGGTTTGCTCCATGATGAGTCTGGCGGCATTTTCCCTGCTCAGACAACGCAGCCGCCGTTCAGAAGACAGTCGAGGCTATAACCTTTTAGGTATTACCCTGTTCAGTATTGCACTGCTGCTTATTATCAGCCTCTAAGACTAAGACTGAGACTGACACTCCCCTAAGCCCTCGCCCGAGGGCTTTTTTGATCCCGCTGAATTTGCCTTTATTAGCGATAACTGAATAATGAGGTGTGGCTAATTTTTGTTCCCTGATTGCAAAATCAGGGACAGCTCCCGCAAAGAGGAGAGGAATACAATGAAAACCCCAGGACTCACTCTGCCCCTGCTGTTGTCGGCAGCCTTTGCTGCGCCGGCTGTGGCAGATCCGGTTTATAGATTGGAATTTAACGATAAGACCCGTTATCAACAGGCAGGCATCAGCCTGCACAGCCAACTGCTGAAAAGTGACAGCCAGGCGCTTGTCCACTGGGCAGAGCTGGATGCTGAAACCCTGGAAAAATTGCAGACGCTGGGAATAAAGATGGCCCCGGACAAGAGGGTAACAGCGCCGACAGGCCTTTCTCCTGAGGCTGTCACTTCCCTTAATGCTACCCAGAGCAGCGGCATTCCCGGCTATGCCTGTTACCCCACAGTGGAAGAAACCTTTGATGCCATGGATTCACTGGTCAGTCAGTACCCCAAGCTGGCCAGCCTGACTGATATTGGTGATTCCTGGCTGAAACAAAATGGTATCGGTGGCTTCGACCTCAAAGTGCTTAAACTCACCAATGAAGGAACCTCGGGCGACAAACCCAAGCTGTTTATTCACGCCGCCATGCATGCCAGAGAGTACGCCACCTCGCCGCTGGCACTGGATTTTGCGACCCACCTGCTGCAAACCTATGAAACCGATGCCGACAGTCAGTGGATACTTGACCGTCATGAGATCCATCTGCTGCTGCATATGAACCCAGATGGCAGAAAAGAGGCTGAAAAGCAGGTCTACTGGCGCAAGAATATGAACCAGAGTGTCTGTTCAAACCCAGACGCCAAAGGGGTGGATCTTAACCGCAATTTCAGCTGGGGTTGGAACACTACCGGAGGTGTGGGCTCCAGTGGTAATCAGTGTGCCGAAACCTATCGAGGTCAGTCCGCAGCGTCTGAGCCTGAAACCCAGGCGGTGGAAGCATATCTCAGAAATCTGTTTGGCGATCATCGCGGACCAAACCGCGCCGATGCCGCCCCAGCAGATACTCCCGGCATGCATATCGATATCCACTCTTACAGCGAATTGGTTCTCTGGCCCTGGGGGGATGTCGACACTCCGGCTCCCAATGGCACGGCCCTGCAAACACTGGGACGTAAACTGGCACGCTTTAACGGCTATACCCCGATTCAGAGTGTTGGCCTGTACCCTACTGATGGCACCAGCGATGACATCAGTTATGGCGAATTGGGGATTGCTCACTTTACCTTTGAGCTGGGCACGGCCTTCTTTCAGGCCTGTGATACATACAACAGCAAAGTCAAACCGGACAACCTGAAAGCGCTCAAATACGCCGCCAAAGTGGTTAAAGCGCCTTATCTGATCCCGGCGGGCCCGGACATTACCGCCATCAAGCTCAATGACGGGGATGACTTCAGTATTCCTGTCAATTATGACGCCAAGCTTCAAGTCACCTCATCAGATGCCAGATTTAACAATAGCCGGGGTACAGAGCCTACCCAGGCGATCAGCCAAATCCAGCTGTTTATCAACAACTACCCCGAAGAGATCAATGCCCAACCCATCACGCTGTCGCCAACGGATGGCAGCTATGATGAAGTGACCGAATCAGCGGGCTACAGCCTGGACCTGACTGAGCTGGGCGAAGGTAAACACAGGCTTTACCTGCGCAGCAGCGATACTTCAGGTCAGTTCGGCAGCGTGTCCGCTATGTTCCTCAATGTCACGGCAGCCGCAAACCGCTTGCCGATAGCGGATTTCAGTGTCAGCTGTGACAAACTCAAGTGCGACTTTGATGCGTCGAACAGCAGCGATCCGGACGGCAGTATCAGCAGCTATCAATGGCAATTCGGCGATGGTGAAACCGGCTCTGGTCAAAGCCTGAGCCATGATTACGCAGAGGGTGGAAGTTTCACTGTCACCCTGACAGTCACTGACGATGCCGGTGCTCAACAAAACAGCCAAAAAACAGCGACGCCAGTGGGTAATCAAAAACCTGTGGCCAGCTTCAGTATCAGTTGTACTGAACTGAGTTGTAGTGCAGATGCAACCGGCAGCAGCGATCCCGATGGTTCTATTGCCAGTTACAGCTGGAACTGGGGAGATGGCAGCAGCAGTAGCGGGGACAAAGCCAGCCACAGCTACAGCAGCGGCGGCAGTTATCAGGTACAACTGACAGTGACAGACAATGAGGGGGCAACCCAAACCAACAGTCGCAATGTATCGGTATCACAACCCTCATCCGGTGGGTCCGGCGGCGGTTCATTAAGCCTGTGGTTGCTGGCTTTGTTGCTGTTAATCCCGACCCGCACAGCTGTCACAAGTCGAGAGTAACAGCGACGAGTCTCAGGGCGGATAAACTTTAACCCGTCCTGAGACTCAAGTATGCTGAGCAAAAAATAGATACCAACTCCAAGCAACTGATGAATATAAAGAAGCTGACCCTCGCCGTCCTGACAGCCTCCCTGCCATTGTCTGTAGCAATAGCCGAAAGCACCGAAGAGTTGGGAAACAAGCCACTGATTGGAACCGTCTATAACAGCAGCAAGATACTCTATTCAGGTATATTCAACTCTATGGAGTTCGGTCTCGACGCCTCAAGGGACCTGTCGCTGTTTACTGCAGGCAGCGTGACACTCGATACCCTTATTCTGACGCTGCCCCTGGAGGCAAAGGTCAAAACCCGGGTCATGGCTCAGCTCACCAATCCCAGATACTCTATCCAGCTCGGGCATCTGCTATACAGCTTCTACGACAAGTACACAGGGGAAGTGGTTAATCAGGACATCTTTCGACAGCACTTGCTGACCATCTACAGCGAAGAGGAACTTAAGCCCTGGCAACATACACTGTTCACCCTTGAAGAGGCGTCTGAGAGTAGCGAGTCTGCGCAAGAGTCAGCTGTCACTATGAACCGCACTTTTATAGCGGCCCTGGTAACCCTGTACGATGCCCTGTTTGGTAAAGATAAGCTGCTGTATGGCGATGAGATCCCGGATCAATACCAGTATCTGACCGACAGCGAGCAAGACAGGCAAACCGTTGCCCGGGTGCAAAGTATTCTGATAGCCACTCTGAGCAACTACAGCGACAGTCTGCCGGAAGGTGATATCAAAGCTGCGGTCCAGGCCATCATCGAAGATGGCAAACCTGAGAATCAGAACAAGCCCAACAACAAGGCGCAGGCAATCACCATCAGCCTGGTGGATTTTGTGCGCCTGACCGTTATCAAGGGCTACCGACAGTTTTTGCTGGAGCAAGCCAAGGCCAACAGTCTTAACGACTGGATGCAGGATCTGTTCGATGAAGATCCCAACAAGCTTATCAGCTACCTGCTGCATCAGAACCACAGACCTTTAGCGGTGCAGATCACCGTCGATGGTCTGCAGCAGGGGTTAATGCGGGCATTGGTCAGCCCTGAGCCTTCCCGGTTTCTGCAACAGGTAATGGCTGACGAGGACAATGCCCAGTCCATGACCCCCAAAGGAATGGAGGTCACTGCGCCTGAGCACATACCGGATAACAGCTTTGCTGCACAACTGGCAAAGCAACCCCTGACAGATCCCAGATACCTGCCCTACTTCAAGAGTATCTACCAGAATTACAGGGCGGGCATTGTCGAGTTTGGCGTTTCCACCACACCCACCATCAGCGTGCGTAACCTGCCCATTATCAAAACCGGTGCAGAAGTCGCAGGCCCTGGCGGCACGGGTATTCCCAACTTCCACTTTGTCGACCGGTATCAGGACAGGGCCTACTACTTCTTTGGCAATGATGCCCTGCAGCTGGACAGAATCTTCGCCGATAACGGCGCCAGGACGCAATTCGAGCGACTGGTCCCCATGGTCACCCTGAACTGTAATGCCCAGTATGACTGGTACGCTGAATCCAGCTTTGAACCCCTGATTAATCTGGGGGTAGGTGAAGCCATCCGCGACTTTGGTGAGCAAAGGTGCCTGAAAGAACTGGAGCGTCGGGGCGAGCAGGAGGTTAACCTGCAGCAGGCCAGATTGGATCTGATCGACATGATTGCCGACCACAGCGAGATCTCCTGGTGGACACCGGCAACCCGGATCTCCAAGAGCCTTCGCATAGAGCAGTTGATCCGGGAATATGCTGATAAATCTCAACAGGGATTGCCGGACTTTGTGCTGGCCTATAATCCCTGGCCCGATCATTTCGCCCACTTCACCGGCCCTTTCGCCAATGAGATTCTCGCCCCTACCGGCGAGCTTAACCGGCTGGATTACTGGCTTGGACAAATGGAGAGGGTATATCGCGATGCAGGGGTATACGACAGAGTACTGTGGGGTATGGCTGGCGACCATGGTCTGACCCCTATCCATCATATAGTGAACCCGGAACAGCAGGTATTCGACGGTATCAGCAGTGACCATAATGTGCCGCTCAACATCCGCAAGATCTCTTCCGATGAGGGGGAAGGCCCCAAGATCACCCACACCTTCAACTATCCCAGCAACCGGGGAATCGATCTGATTGTCGCCTCCACCGCAGGTGGCAACTATATGATTGACCTGTTCAACTCTGCACAGGGCTGGCAAACCCAACCAGTACTGACAGAGATAAACCAGTGGCGACCTTTGAATAGTGCTGAAGATGCAGCGCCAATCGAGCTGCTGAGTGAAATCACCGACAGGCTGGGTGACAGCCTCGACTATCTGGCGGTAAGGGAATCTGCCTGCGATCTGCAAACCTGTACCCTGAGGCTGCAAGCCCGGCACAACGGCAAACTGCTGGACGAGCGCATCACACGTATCAACAACAAAAGTCTGTATCAAAGCCTGAACGGCAACCCACCCAAATTGCTGCAGCTGTATGAGCTGAACCCTTATGCCGATGAGTTGAGTGAATCCGAACAGGCGCAAAGACAAAAACTGCTGGACGCCTGTATGACCAAAGCTGTCACCAACAAACCTGAGACCTGGTGCGACGCCACCCAATGGCGGCAGCTGACCCGCTTCTCCCCCAGACCGGACAGCGTGAATCAGCTGGCTCATCTGTACGATGAAGACAGAGCGGGCACCATCAACCTGTTCCCTGCTCAGGGTATCGGTTTCAACACCAAGGTCCCCGGTCGCCATGCCGGTGAGCACTTCCACGAAAAAGATGCCTTTATCGGTTTCTGGGGCACACCGGTGACCACCAGGCAGCCCATAGCAACGGCGGTAAATGGGTCATTGGCCCCCACTATTTATCAATACCTGACAAATTATCCCGTCGTGGCAGGCGAAGATGGCTGGGGATTCCCTTCTCTGTGGCCGCAGCTGCAAAGCGATAACAGTAAGTAAGTAGATAACACCGGAGTCGAAATGGAATGGGTCCTGAGTTAGGATCCACTCCACTGTATTTATCACTGGAGCTGCCATGTCAGCCAAACGCAAACTGGCCCATCTACTGCTGATCCTTATCGCCCTCGCCCTGCTTATTCCCGGGGTCACTCAACCCATGTTGAGCCTGACTGCCGACGCAGATAAGGCGCAATTCGCCAAAACCACTATCGATATGGTGACTCAGGATAATGATGTTCGCGGCCTGCTGGCTTCTGTCTCAGCTTTTATGGGATTCAATGATCTGCAGGGGCATGTAGAAATTTTCCATAAAACCCGCAGCATTATGGGCACAGTGGAAGATCTGATGCGCGGTGGCAACCTGTTGGTCGGTCTGTTAATTGCAACTTTCTCTGTGATTATCCCAACCCTGAAGCTGTTGTCCCAGGCAGCGCTGCTGTATATCAAGCCTGGCGAGATCTCTGCCGCGCTTTATGGTTTCATCCGCGCGGTCAGCAAGTGGAGCATGGTGGATGTATTTGTTGTCGCCATTATTGTCAGCTATATGGCGGGCAGTGCCTCAGGTCAGATGGGTGATCTCATCATCATGAATGCCCAGCTGGAAATGGGTTTCTGGTTGTTCACCGGCTACTGCCTGTTTGCCATCGCCTCCAATCAGTTGATGCCAAAGAGCCAATAGCAAACTGGCTCTGACACTCACCTTTTACTATGCGGGCTAATAACAGCCCGCATCAATAATCCACTTCCCTCACCCCAGATTATTACCAATCAGCAAAGATTAATTGCATAAAAAGCGGATTATCACCTCTCAAGAAATAAATATACTGTGCCCCATCGAAACACAGTGCCTGCCTGATGCATGCACCCGGTCAATTTTTTTGGAGCACAAATGACTGCACAAGTTATCAAATCAAAAGCGGCTGTTGCCTGGGGCCCCGGTCAGCCACTGTCTATGGAAACCGTTGATGTAATGCCACCACAGGCTGGCGAAGTACGTATTCGTATGGTTGCTACCGGCGTCTGTCATACCGATGCCTTTACCCTTTCCGGTGACGACCCTGAAGGTATCTTCCCTTGTATTCTCGGCCATGAAGGCGGCGGTATTGTTGAATCTATCGGCGAAGGCGTAACCAGTGTTGCCGTTGGCGACCATGTTATTCCTCTGTACACCCCTGAATGTGGTGAGTGTAAATACTGCCGCTCAGGTAAAACCAACCTGTGCCAGAAGATCCGTGAGACCCAGGGTAAAGGCTTGATGCCAGATGGTACGACCCGCTTCTCCAAAGACGGTCAGCCTATCTATCACTACATGGGCACCTCTACCTTCTCTGAGTACACAGTACTGCCAGAAATCTCGCTGGCTAAAGTAAACCCTCAGGCACCACTGGAAGAAGCGTGTTTGCTGGGCTGTGGAGTCACCACAGGTATGGGCGCTGTAATCAACACAGCTAAAGTACAGCCAGGTGACACAGTCGCAGTGTTTGGTTTGGGTGGTATTGGTCTGTCTGCCATTATCGGTGCAACCATGGCAAAAGCCGGACGCATCATTGCGATTGATATCAATGAAAGCAAGTTCGAACTGGCCCGTAAGCTGGGTGCCACCGACTGTGTTAACCCAATGAATTTCGACAAGCCTATTCAGGACGTGATTGTTGAAATGACTGATGGCGGCGTGGATTACTCATTCGAGTGTATCGGTAACGTCAACGTGATGCGCAGTGCGCTGGAATGCTGTCACAAAGGCTGGGGTGAATCCGTCGTTATCGGTGTTGCCGGTGCCGGCCAGGAGATCTCAACCCGTCCATTCCAACTGGTAACCGGTCGTGTATGGCGCGGCAGTGCATTCGGTGGCGTAAGAGGACGCAGCGAACTGCCTGAATATGTAGAACGCTACATGAAAGGTGAGTTCAAACTGGACGACTTTATTACCCACACCATGAAGCTTGAAGATGTGAACCACGCCTTCGACCTGATGCACGAAGGCAAGAGCATCAGAACCGTGATTCATTTCGACTAACGCACTCGAAATGCCAACTGTCAGGCTGGCATTTAATTAAACATTGACTCCAAAGCAGTAAGAACACAGTTCTTACTGCTTCTCTTTTCATCCTCTTTTTAGGTCAGGTAAATAAAATGAGCTGGCTTTTTCTGATTTTAGGCGTTGTTGCCGAAGCCCTTTCACACGTTGCCCTGAAAGCGACTGATGGCTTCAACAAACCTTTGCCACTGGCTATGGTGGCGCTTGGCCATCTGTTTGCATTTATCTTCCTCGGCCTGGCAATGAAAGGGATCCCCGTCGGAATTGCCCATGCCGTCTGGGCGGGTCTGGCCATTATGACGGTTACCCTGCTGTCGACCTTTATCTATCAACAGCATCTGGACACTTCTGTCTGGGTGGGTATGGCATTTGTTGCTGTGGGATTGGGCCTGATCGCGCTCAGCCAGGGCCACAGTCACTGACTGTAAAAGCGTTAATCCTGTGGTAAATTGTCTTACTCTGGCAATACCAATAAAAACAGGATGTTGAATATGAAATTCAAGTTTGGAAAGGCCGCTCTGGTGGCTCTGAGTACAGGCTCTGTGCTCCTGTCATCCAATCTCATGGCAATGGACGCCGAACAATTGGAAGGCAGCTGGGAGCTGGTATCGGGCCGTTATCTGGACGGCAATGGCAAATGGGTGGAATACAAAACACTGGGCCTGGAGGCGATCAAGGTGGTTGCTGACGGTCATTTCAGTTTCACCACAGTCGCCCCGGACAAGAAGAGTAAAGGCAAAGCCCTTTGGGCCGCAGGCAGTGGTCACTTCATCCTGGATGGCAATCAATATACCGAATACCCCACCCTCAATTCATTCAAAGTGCCTGAAGGTCAGGGATTCAGCTTTCAGTTTAAGCTGGTCGGTGACCAATGGCATACCCAGCGCATCGAAGAGGGTGTGTTGAAAGAAGAGGAGGTCTGGCGCAGATTACCGAATAATGCGACCTCCTTTGCCAAAGTTACTGTTACTGAAGTTACTGAGCCTGCAACACAGGATAAGTAAAGCAGGCCAGGTGGATAAAGTTAAACAGAAAGTGGGTCAGCACTGCGGCCCACAACCTGCCGGTCAAGGCAAACACAGCGCCATAGCCCAGGCCCGCCAGAGTCGCGAATACCACAAGCAATACACCACCTCCCATATGCGCCACACCAAACAGCACACTGGCCAACACTAATCCTGTGGTTAACCCAAAACGCTTTGCCAACGTCTGCTGTATCACTCCCCGAAACAAAGTCTCCTCTGCCACACAAGCAAACAGCAAGTTGTTCAATGCAAACAGCCACCACCAGGTCGGTAAGCCGATTTCAGGGCGTAATGCGCCCAAACCTGCAGCCAGCGGCAACAGGGCAAAAAGCGGAAGCAGGATCAGTAACAGCTTGCGATAGTCAAAGGCTCTGGACTGCCCCAGAATGCCCGGCAGCGCCAGCAACCAGGCAAAGAACACCAGGGGCTTATCAAGATTCAGATACAGGCTGAAAGGCACACTGTCTGGCTTGACGATAACGCCATCCAGCACCTGCTGATTAAACACACCCGGCAGCCAATGCAGGAACATGGCTATCGACCAGACCAGCAGTAGTGCATAACCGGCAGCAGTGGCAAAAGAGCGCCATCTCAAGTGACTCTCAGAGTCATTGGCAGGCATATCTGTATTATTGCCCTCACGACCAAGCAGCCACCCAAGAGCAAGACCCACCCCGGAACCAATAAGCCCCATCAGCGTCAGGTAATCCACGGCCCACGCCATCCCCAATGCCATCAGCACCAGCGCCAGCGCTACCATGCCCAACACAGGCAGCCGCTGCCGACCAAACCCAAGCACAACAGCCAGGCCCAAAGCCCCCCAGATCACCCCATTGATCATCACTAATCCTTAAATCCATCTCCCCAAGCCGATGACAAGATACTACGGAATAAAAAGAGAAGTAGTGAATAAGGCAATTGGGTCATTTAATAAGTTACGAAGTACCAACACTAAAACAGAGGGTCATTGTTTATTAGACGCTTGGCAATGAGCAGCTTTCAGTGCTGGATTTACGCGGAATGAGGAGCGAATGGAACAGTTACCGACCCTTTGGGAGGACTGACGTCGGGGGTAGGTGCTTGGCAATGGCCAGCTACGCTAAAGCTTCGCGCTCATAAGCACATCGCTATTGCGATATTCGCCCTACTATCACATGAATGGAAGCTTCACTGCGTGAAGCACTTTCTACTCTCCCCATGTGAGAGGGTCATTGTGAAAAGCGCATAAACGAAAAAAGCCCGTTGCATCAGCAACGGGCTTTCTCGTTTATTAGGCGCTTGGCAATGACCTACTCTCACATGGGGAAGCCCCACACTACCATCGGCGCAGCTGCGTTT
>NZ_JBHRTD010000022.1:0-76652 GCF_042646185.1 Shewanella submarina | reverse complement strand
TCTTTGTCGACCTCATCAACTACTGTGAATGTCCACACAGATTTGCTTGTCTGTCTAATTTTTAAAGAGCGATTCGCTGCTTTTATTCAGCGATTCGGAACTAATCTTTTTCAGTGCCGAGGGATGCGTATTCTACGCTTCCTTTGTTTCGCGTCAAGCAGTTTTTTCAACTTCTTTTCGCGCCACTCCTGGGCTTGAGCCCGGTGAGTGAGTCTTCACTTCATCCCGCGTTACCTTGGTTGCTATAAGAACCAGTTGGCGCCGTCTGCCGTGTCGATGGGGGCGCATTATAGGGAGCCGTCGAAATTGCGCAAGGGGGTTTTGAAAGAAAAATACGATTTTTGGCGCGCTTGCTGGAATTTCACCCTGACCAGCGATTTTTTAACCTTTATACTGTCAAAAAATGCCAAATTCAGGGGTACAAGATGTCTTCTTCTATTCGTTCTTATAAAGGAAAGTCTCCTCAACTCGGAGCAAATGTCTATGTTGATGAAAGCGCAGTGCTGGTTGGGGACATAGATTTGGCTGAAGATGCCAGCATTTGGCCTTTAGTCGCCGGGCGCGGTGATGTGAACTTTATTAAGATAGGGAAACGCTCCAATGTACAGGATGGCAGCATACTGCATGTAACCCGCACTTCAGAAAAGAACCCTGCCGGCTACCCGCTGATCATTGGAGACGATGTCACTGTCGGTCATAAGGCAATGCTTCACGGCTGCACCATAGGTAACCGGGTACTGGTCGGTATGGGAGCCATAGTACTGGACGGCGCAATTATTCAGGATGATGTCATGCTGGGCGGTGGAGCCCTGGTGCCTCCCAACAAGGTATTGGAAAGCGGCTATCTGTATGTAGGCAGCCCGGCCAAGCAAGCCAGACCATTAACAGAAGGGGAAATCACCTTTCTTAAGCAGTCAGCCGACAACTATGTCAGGTTGAAGAACGAATATTTGGAAGAGACCCGCTGAGCTTAAAAACCAGTAAAGGGAGCCTGTGCTCCCTTTATTGTTTATTCACTTAAAACTCTTCGCAAAGCGCTCAGCCCAGGAACACATGCCCGTCGGGAGTAAACTCTTCACTTTCAAGTTTCTGTTCAGCCAGATCTTCAATATCAAAGCGAGCCTGAGAGAAAACATCCAGAACATTGTCAGCATCTACCTGAGCAACCCCCGTTATTGCAGATAACTTTTCCAGTCCAATGACACAAAACAAAGTACGGCCTTCAACCTGCACCGGAAATACCATCTGCTGTTTGTCGGCATCCCAACTTTGCAGATCCGGAAATAACACGCTTTGATTCATTTTGCCTCCAAAGCCTGTCGCAATTGCGACAACACAATATCGACGTCAGGCTTTACCCCACGCCAAATTTCAAAACTGATAGCAGCCTGTCCCACCAACATACCCAGACCATCAATGCAATTCACCACACCGTGAGACTTAGCCCAGGCGTTAAATGCGGTCAGCTCTGCACCATACATCATGTCATAACAGAGGGTATCCGGACTGAAGATATGGACAGGCACACCAGGCAGATCCCCGGCTAAACTCGCAGATGTCGAATTGATAATGATATCGAAGCCAGACTCCAGCTCTGCCATGGGCACCGCAGAGATATTTCCATAGTCTTTGAACTGCTTTGCCAGCGTTTGCGCCTTTTCAAAAGTTCGATTGGAGATAATCAGCTGCTTAACACCCGACCGCAACAAAGGCAGAATTGCCCCCCGGGCAGCGCCACCAGCACCAATCAGTAACACTACCTTATGCTTAAGTGAAGTATGGGAAAGAAGATCTGCGACCAGGCCCTGTCCATCTGTATTGTCGCCGCGGATCTGACCATCCGGGAGAAAACTCAGGGTGTTTACCGCACCTGCCAGTCGCGCGTCATCACTTAACTCTGTGCACAAGGTAAATGCCTGCTCTTTAAATGGCACAGTCACATTGGCCCCCTTGCCACCCGCAACAATAAAGTTGTGAACACTGAGTTCAAAACCATCAGTCGGTGCCAGCAGGGTTTGATATTCAAGCCGTTGCCGGGTTTGCGCAGCAAACTGACTGTGAATCGCCGGAGATTTGCTGTGAGCAATCGGATTACCAATAACCACGTATTTATCAGACATCTTGCTAATGGACTCCTTTATTTCCGGTAGTATTCAACATTCAACTCTGTTGATGCGCATCAGGCACAGTGAGTCTACTCCCCCCCACCACCAGCGCAAGCCAATCCTGCTCAAGTGTAAATAGAGTCACAACATTGATTGTACCCTCCTGCCCCTTACGACTCAGGCTGTAGTAGACTGCCACCAGTTCAATTCAGGGAAAGTCAGCAAGATGAAGTGGTTGAAATCAATACTCAGTAAGCCGGAAGCAACAGACACTGGAGAGAGGGATCCAAAACAGTCCAATGCCTACGACAGAATTGGCGGAGAGAAGGTGATCAGGGCGGTAGCCCGCAGCTTCTATCAGGAGATGCAATCCAACCCTGCAACTCAAACCCTTCTGGCAATCCATAAAGCACCCATTGCCGAGTCTGAGCAGAAGTTGTTTGAGTTCCTCAGCGGCTGGCTCGGAGGCCCTCAGCTTTATCAACAAAAGTATGGACATCCCGCGCTGCGAGCCCGCCATATGCCCTTTGCTATTGATGAAAGCATGCGTGATCAATGGTTGCTGTGTATGAAGGCCGCGATTGAAAAAGAGATTAAAGAAGCTCAGCACAGGCAGGCAATTTATCAGGCAATTTCACAGCTGGCAGACCATATGAGGAACCAATAACTCTGGCTTTAAAGCTATTGGTAATTCTAGGATCTGTTGACCTTTGAAGATGGTTTTTGCAGCTCTTTGTCGTTGTTTTATACAAAGCAACGCGATTGTGGTGTAGTTGTTCTACATAAATGAGCGTTAATGCAGTAGAAAGCGACGACAAACGCTGCCCGAAGGGCTCGGCTATACGCGCTTTACTCTTTGTTGCAAGGTATTTGCTTAGATCCCTAGGCGGCATACCTTGCGTCGCGATTAAAGCGCATCTATCTCGAGCAAAATTCAACCATGAAAGGTCAACAGACCCTAGTACAACAAAGCCGGCAATTGCCGGCTTTAATTACATCCCCTTGAGTAACAGGAGTATAACCTGATCTCAGGGTCGCTGGCAGCAGCACACTATCACGCCAACCACTCCTGAGGCTTGAGATAGCCAGTATAGAGTTCAGACTCTGGGCTGCCCTCTTCAGGGCTATAGCAATATTCCCAACGTACCAAAGGTGGCATAGACATCAAAATAGACTCAGTTCGCCCACCAGTCTGCAGGCCAAACAGGGTGCCTCTGTCGTATACCAGGTTGAACTCAACATAGCGACCACGGCGGTAGAGTTGGAACTCACGTTCACGTTCGCCATAGGCAGTATCTTTACGACGTTCAACGATAGGCGCATAAGCGTTTAGAAAGCCTTCTCCCACTGACTTCATAAAGTCGAAGCTGCGCTCAAACTCCCAGTGGTTGAGGTCATCAAAGAAGAGGCCGCCCACGCCACGGGTCTCCCCTCTGTGTGGCAGGAAGAAATACTCATCACACCACTTTTTATATCTGGGATAAACCTCTTCGCCGAATGGCTGGCAGATATCTCTGGCGGTTTCGTGCCATTGCACCACATCCTCACGGAATGGGTAGTAGGGGGTCAGATCAAATCCACCGCCAAACCACCAAACCGGGTCTTCTCCCTCTTTACGGGCGATAAAGAAACGCACATTGGCGTGAGTAGTGGGAATGTAGGGATTACGTGGGTGAATAACTAAAGAAACGCCCATGGCTTCAAAGCTACGGCCAGCCAACTCAGGGCGGTGCGCCGTGGCAGAAGCCGGCATTTTAGCTCCGGAGACATGGGAAAAGTTAACCCCGGCCTGCTCAAACACAGCGCCATCACGCAGAACCCGGCTTGTCCCTCCGCCTCCTTCGGCACGCTCCCAGGAGTCAGCGACAAAGTTTGCCTGACCATCCAGTTTTTCCAACCCCTCGCAAATTTGCTGCTGAAGGGCGATTAAAAAGGCTTTCACCTTGCTACTGTCAGGCATTCCCATAACGCTTATCCTTGTCTTAAAACTTGTCCGCTGATGGCATCGATAATGGTGGATGGCTGACGCTGCTCCCCCAATTCTCCGAGGATCAGCCCATCAACCTGTCCACTGAAATCTGCCAGAATAGTATCACCATCCAAAGCCGGTTCTTCGCCGGCTAAGTTGGCGCTGGTAGAGACCAACGGCTTCCCCAACGTCTGGCACAGCTCCCGCACCACAGGGTGGGCGGAAACTCTGACCGCAATGGAGTCAAACCTGCCCCTTAGCATGGTGGAAGTCGATGCAAATGTTGGCATAACAAAGGTGAATGGACCGGGCCATTTGGCCTCTGCCTGTTGCAGCTGCTCAGCCGTTAGCTGACTGAAGTCTACATAGGGTCTTAGTTGCTCAAGATCAGCAGCCACCAGGATCAAACCTTTTTCCCAGGGCCTTTGCTTGATGGCCAGGAGCTTACCTATCGCTTCGTCGTTATCCGGGTCACAACCCAGACCAAAAACGGCTTCTGTTGGGTAGGCGATAACCCCACCCTGCTTAACCAGCTGTTCAGCTTCTGATGGGTGCAACTGCAACATCATGAATTCACCTGTGTGTCGATAATTGTTGAACACATATCTTTTGATAAAAGTGTGACCGCCCCATCCCGGTCGCGCAGAATTATACCTGTACGAGCAAACCGGCGCCAAATTTTATGAGTAAGATCACAAATCAAATCAGACGATTGAGGGAATCGAGTATGGGTTACAGTGCTCGTTTGTACTTACACTGTTTTTGAGGGCACTCGAGACGTTTTCCGGAGGCGGTTTTACGCTCCACCAGAATACCGAAGCCACAATCAGGGCACTGCTCAGCCACAGGTGGATAGTTCACTAAAAACTTGCACTTGGGATAGGTATTGCAGGCGTAGAAGGATTTGCCATAACGACTGGTTCTTTGCTCCATATGGCCTTTACCACACACAGGACAATTTATTGCGTGTCCCTCATCCTGAGTGGGCTTTTCAATATGGTGACAGGTCGGATAGTTGGTGCAGCCAATAAAGATACCGAAACGACCGGATTTAACCGCTAATTCATTGCCACATTCAGGGCACTGTGAGCCTTCGATAATCTGAGTTTCAATGTTCTCATGCTGAACCAGGGGGCGAGTGTAATCACAAGCTGGATAGCTGTTGCACCCCACAAAGCCACCGTGTTTGGAATGACGGACGGACAGCTCACTGCCACACTTGGGGCAGAGCTCATATTCTTTTTCCAGCGCGTGTTCATGGGCACTGAAAAGTTGTTCATCAATCTTGGACATGGTGGTTTCCTGCGTTTATATAGCGGCATTCTACCAAGCCAGCTCCCTGGGTGGAATTCGAACAACCGGGGCGATGACAAAATTCCGTATGACTCCTATTCAAATTTAGATATATTGTATACAAAGTATAAAAATAAGGTTAGGGAGTAACCATGAAACTGAATTCTTTGCTGCTGGCAATGACGCTTGCCGGAGTAACCGGCTGCAGCCACTTGAGCCTGCCGGAGCGCCCCACCCCCAAAGCAGATACCCTGCTCCAACAAGACGCTCAGGAGTACTTTGACGATGGCGTTCAGTTTGACCTGCTGACGGCAAGAGACACTATATACAAGCTGAGCCAGACCCGAGACCCACAGTCGCTGGACAAGCTGCTCTATTATCTGCGGGCGTTCAGTTATTACGGTGATATCAAAGGCCTGAGCGAAGCTGATTTGGAACGTCTGGCAAAGAGTCTGTCAGATCTGCCACAAACTCCCCGGTTGCAGGAACATTTCGCCGTTACCCTGTATCGTTTCTTCAATGAGAAAACACCTGACCAGGTTGAAGAGCTGCTGCCACAGCTCCATCACCAACTGGTGCAGCTCAACACAATGCAGTCATCCACCGCTTCCGACTATGCCCTGTGGGAGACGCTGAGGGCCTATGGCTTTCTACTGCATTTGAGTCATGACCATATGGATTCTGACTTTGCCGAAGTAGTAACAGATGAAGAGGTGTTTGAGGCTCTGGCAGAATTTACCGAGTCTCAAGTCTCTCAGAAGTCTACAAACTGGCGACTGGATAACGGCTACTGGGCACTGGCTATGTATCGTCTGGCACTGCCAACCAGTGAGCCGGAAGCAGAAACACAGGTAGACCAACTGGCCGCCGCTGTCGCCCGCAAAGACTTGCTGCAAAGAGGTGAAGACGCCAAACAAAGCTACACCCTGGGCTATCACGTCAATATCTTCGGCAAGAAAGAGCTATGTCAGCAGCAGTCAGATATCTGCCATATCCCGGAAGTGAATGAAGTACTGCCCAATGTCCATCACTGCTCAGAGTCACTGTTCATCCGCCATCAGGATCTTACCCCGGAAGAGCTGACGATCAGCTGCACCAAACTGACTTCACAGGAAGATGACTTCCACGCCCTGTTTGCCACAGGTAAAAAGCCGGTTCCCAACGACCATAATGATGCATTGCAGGTAGTAACCTTCTCCAACTGGACCCAATATAACGCCTATGGCCAACTGCTGTACGACATCAGCACAGACAATGGCGGCATGTATATTGAGGGCACACCACAGAATCCCGACAATCAGGCCAGCTTCTTCGCCTTCCGCCAGTTCTGGATAGACGATTTCGCCATCTGGAACCTGAACCATGAGTATGTGCACTATCTGGATGGTCGTTATATCAAGTATGCGGGGTTCCAGCATTTTCCATCCCATCTGGTGTGGTGGGCTGAAGGGATGGCTGAGTACATAGCCAAAGGCAATGACAACGCCAGAACCATCAAGATGTTGACTGAAGAAATTGAGAGCACGCCTTCTTTGGAGCGGATATTTGCTACCGAATACAAGGACGGAGTGGACCACACCTACCGCTGGAGCTACCTGGCAATTCGCTTCCTGTCGGAGCACTACAAGCAAGATATGCAACAGGCCGCCGGTTACCTGAAGTCGGACTATTTCGACGGATACATGAGCAAACTCAATGAAATGGCTAAATTGGATTCAGAATTTCAACAATGGATGAAAGATCTGGCATCAGACGCCAGAGCGGAAGAGCAAGCCGAGCGTAAGATTAACAAGATTAATCGCTACGCCTATCGCGACTATCTGCAGCCGGAACATCTGCAAACCAAGGGGCTGCATCAGCACTTCTAATCCTTAGACAGTATGGATCGGACATCAAAAAAGGAGGCTCCAGGCCTCCTTTTCTATTCAATACTTATTCGGTTACGAGTGCAGCATGCCATCAGGCTGCTCAAACACCAGGTCTTCCATCTGCGCATAAGCAGACTCATTGCCTGGGGCATTGAACAGTACCATCAGAATCACCCACTTCAGATCATCCAGCACCAGAGTGGATTCATCCAACTCCATCACACGGTCAATCACCATTTCACGGGTTATCACGCTCAGCACCTGAATATGTTCGAGGAACATCAAAAAGCCCCTGCACTCCACATCCAGCTTGGCCATCTCTTCTTCTGTATAGATGCGGAAAGAGGTTTGATCGTGATTACGCAGATAAGGTTTGTCACTTTCCTGCAGCTCAGCGAGGTGTTCCAGCCAGGACAATGCTTTAAGAATTTCTGACTGATGAAAGCCAGCCCGGGTTAACTCCTTGGTTAACTCGTCCTCGTCCACCATCATTTCCATTTCACTGTGCACATAGTTTTCAAACAGATACATGAGAATGTCGAACATGGCTAGTTCCTCTTTAGTCTGACGTAACCTCCGGGCACCGCAGCAACCCAGCCCTGTAACTCAAGTTCAAGTATTTGTTCCAACACGTGATCTATCGTTTTTCCGCTATGTTCAACCACCTCGTCTAATGATGTCACCTCATATTTGACACTAGACAACAAAGACGGAATTGGCAACTCACAGCTATTTGGTTTGCTGATATGGAGACTCAATCCCAAACCTTCAAGGTGTGAACTGCAAACAGCAGAGATTTCCTCTGTTATATCGACCGCATTCTCCACAAGTTTGGCACCTTTTTTAAGCAATTCATGACAACCTTCACTCTGACCGCCTAAAATTCCGCCAGGCACGGCGAAAACTTCCCGCCCCTGCTCTGCTGCCAACCTTGCCGTAATAAGAGAGCCGCTCTTGACTCTGGCCTCCACCACCAGGGTCCCCATGCTGATACCACTGATTATCCGGTTTCGCTTTGGAAAGTTACCGGCATAGGGCTTGGTATCAGGCCAGAATTCACTGAGCAAACACCCTTGCTGGCGTATATCTCCATATAAATTGCGATTGCGCCTGGGATAACACTCATCAACGCCGGTGCCCAACACAGCCACAGTGGCGCCGCCGGCATCCAGTGCCCCCAAATGGGCCGCGGTATCTATTCCTGATGCCATGCCACTGCATATCATCACCCCTTGAGTCGCCATATCACGGCTCAACTGACGGCTGATTTGCAGACCGGCATGGGATGCACTGCGGCTACCAACTACAGCAACCCCAGGTACGGTAAGCAGTTCACTGCGTCCTTTGGCAAACAATACACAGGGAGGGTCGTAAATGGTTTTCAATAGCGGCGGGTAAGCAGGATCATCGAGGCAGATAATGGCGTGATCATCGGCGGCATCCTGCCAGGCTAATGCTGCTTCAACCAGTTGAGGTTGCATTGAGATTTGTCGGTGCGAAACACCATCAAGGGAAAGGGGCTCGAATTCGAGACGCTGCCTGAGTTCAGACAGCGTCATATTTTCCAGTTGGCGTTGTATTCCGGCTGGCCCGATACCGGATACTGCAGCAACTGCCAGCCAATCGAGCAGCTGGTCAGACAGTATTACTCTCCCAATAGTGGAGGTTGTGGAGTTTCCAGACGGTCATTTACCCGGACCGACCTTTCATTCACCATAATCAAGCCCAGGCTGGTGTTATCGAACACCTTAAACACCATCAAGTTGCCATGATAGTTGCCAGGTAGCTTGTAAGTACGGGAATCAGAAATATTCGACATTAATCTGTCATAGGTGGAACGATCGGTAGAAGGGATTGGCACACCGTTGTGGCCCAATACCACTTCATCGCCCTCGCGAACGATGGCAAACACATCACCCGGGGTCACACCATCGCGTTGCCCCCGGTCGATATACACCACATCCAGCTTACCCATCTCCCGCACATCGATACCCGACGCCAGAACATAGGCAGGTTCCGTCACCTCTGCCGCCTTTGGCATAAAGTACACGGGCAGCAGTGAAGTATCGTCCAGCACCAACATACGGTCACCCGCCTTGGTTTCGCGGAAACTGGACATCAGTTTTACTGAAGAAACGTCGCCGCTGGCTGTCACCTGCCCGGTTGAAGTCAGTATCACTTCCTGTCCGAGATCTTCACCACTTTCATGACGACTGAAATCGCGGCCTTCGCTGTAAAAACCGACCTTCTGACCAACAGGCAGCACGCCATCAACATAGACGGTCTGGCCAACAATATGATGGCGGGATTGAGTCTCTCCCCCCAATACCAATGGTTGCTCCTCAAACCAGTCGGCATCCACAACCCGATTCTGAATCAAATAAGGCTGAATCAACGCCAAATCAATTGCAGGGACTGCATCACCTTTAGTCTGGATGCGTCCTTCCGGGGATTTGCGGACAACAGGCTTTCGCACCAGTCTAGGCTGGCCATCAACAAAGACCAGACTCAGTCTGTCTCCGGGATAGATAAGATGAGGGTTGGCGATTTGTGGGTTATTGCCCCATAGGCTGGGCCAACGCCAGGGATCATTAAGAAAATGAGCTGAGATATCCCAAAGGGTGTCACCTTTTTTTACAACATAGGAATCCGGGTGGCCCGGTTTCAGAGTGATCACATCAGCCAACGCTGCTCCGGCCTGGGCTACCAAAGCCACCCCCAGCGTTAAGGGTAAAAATATGCGTTTCATCGGACCGTCCATGATGATTAACTCTTCGTTGAGCTTTTGCTGTCAATGAATGCCGCTTGGGATTAAAATTAATCCAACCACACAGGCCAGTATAACCAACTGGTTTAATTTTGACAGACTTGTTAAGAGTTTAACTAACTATGGCTTTACTCCAAGTACTATGTTTCCCAGATGAAAGATTGCGTACCCTCGCCAAGCCGGTCACCGACTTTGGTGACACACTGCAAACTCAAATCGATGACATGTTTGAAACCATGTATGAAGAGAAAGGCATTGGTCTGGCAGCCACTCAGGTCAACTTTCATCAACAGCTGATAGTGATGGACCTGCAGGATGAGGTTGAAAGACCCAAGGTCTTTATCAACCCTGAAATTATCGCCTCCAGCGGCGACTTCTGTAATGAAGAAGGTTGTCTGTCTGTGCCGGGCGTGTTTGCCAAGGTAGACCGTTGCGAGCAGGTAACAGTAAAAGCGCTGGACCGTCACGGCAACGAGTTCTCCGTTGAGGCCGATGGCTTGTTTGCTATCTGTATTCAACACGAGATGGACCACCTTAAAGGCAAGCTGTTTGTGGACTATCTGTCGCCACTCAAACGCCAGCGCATTCGCCAGAAAATGGAAAAAGCCGCGCGCCAGCAAGCCAAAGCCAACTGATACACAGGATCTCACTTGAAACCATTAAACATCATCTTTGCCGGTACGCCGGATTTCGCCGCTCGCCACCTCCAGGCTCTGATTGGTTCTCACCACAATATTATTGGTGTCTATACCCAACCGGACCGTCCTGCAGGCCGCGGTAAGAAGCTGACTCCAAGCCCGGTGAAGTCACTGGCGCTGGAACATGATATCCCTGTTTATCAACCCGCATCTCTGCGTAATGAAGAAGCGCAGCAGGAACTGGCCGCACTGAACGCCGACCTGATGGTGGTTGTGGCCTACGGCCTTATCCTGCCCAAAGTGGTGCTGGATATGCCAAAGCTGGGCTGTATTAATGTCCATGGTTCCATTCTGCCCCGCTGGCGCGGTGCCGCGCCGATTCAGCGCGCGCTGTGGGCCGGTGATGAAGAAACCGGTGTCACCATTATGCAGATGGATGTCGGTCTGGATACCGGTGATATGCTGCTCAAGACTCAGCTGAAAATTGAAGATGAAGATACCTCCGCCAGCCTGTATGAAAAGCTGGCAGCCCAGGGGCCTGAAGCTCTGCTGGAAGCCCTGGATGGTTTGGCTGTCGGGACCTTGCCACCGGAAAAGCAGGATGAGTCCCTGGCTAACTATGCTGAGAAGCTGAGCAAAGAGGAAGCCCGCCTGGACTGGAGCAAGCCTGCAGTGAATCTGTGGCGTGAAATCCGTGCCTTTAATCCATGGCCAATCAGCCACTTCGATCACGAAGGCAACACCATTAAAGTTCAGCAGGCAAGCGTGAAAGCCGAACCAGCGAATGCAGCGCCGGGCACTATTGTTGCTGCCGGTAAGCAAGGGCTGGAGATCGCCACAGGCGAAGGTATTCTGGTACTTAACATGATGCAATTGCCAGGCAAGAAACCTCTGGCCGTTGCCGATATCCTCAATGCCCGCGGTGAATGGTTTACCCCGGGAACTGTATTGGCCGGTCCACAAGCAGAGTAATCAATGAATATTCGAGCACTGGCGGCCAAAGCCGTCTATGACGTTCTGGAGCGCGGCGTGTCACTGTCAGTGGCACTGCCGGAGCAGCAAACCCGGGTCGCCAATGGCAAAGATAAAGGTTTGCTGGCGGAGATCTGCTACGGCGTAATGCGTCACTTGCCTCAGCTGGATAAACAGATCAGCGATTGCCTGAGTAAGCCACTTAAGGGCAAGCAACGCATTGTCCACCAGCTGTTGTTGGTTGGTTGCTACCAGCTTTACTTCACCCGGATTCCAGCCCACGCAGCGATTTCAGAAACGGCTGAAGCCTGCCGTCAGCTGGGGTTTGAAAATCTGGTTAAGGTGGTCAACGGCGTGCTGCGCAACATTCAGCGCAATCAGGCTCCCCTTGCGGAAGACAATGATACGCTCAGGTTCAACATGCCCGGCTGGATTGTTAAGTCACTGAAAACCGCCTATCCGGACAACTGGCAGGAGATTATTGAACAATCCCACCAGCGCCCGCCAATGTGGTTGCGCAACAACGCTCTGCGTCAGAGCCGGGACGAGTATCTGGCATTGCTGGAGCAGGCAGAGGTCGCGGCAAGTGCCGGTCAATCACCTCAATCTATCCTGCTGGAGTCCCCTACCGATGTCGCCCAACTGCCGGGCTTCTTCGAAGGTCATGCCTCAGTGCAGGATGGCGCAGCCCAATGGGCGGCGACCCTGTTGGAGCCTCAGGATGGTGAGCAATTGCTGGATGCCTGTGCGGCACCCGGTGGCAAAACCTGTCATATTCTGGAACTCGCCCCAAAGGCCTCCTTGGTAGCCGTGGACTTTGATGACAAACGCCTGAAGCGGGTAAAGGAAAACCTCACCCGTCTGAACCTGAATGCAGAAGTGATTCACGGCGATGCATCTGATATCGACTCCTGGTGGCAGGGCGATAAATTCGACCGTATTTTGCTGGATGCGCCCTGCTCAGCAACAGGCGTCATTCGTCGTCACCCGGATATCAAATGGTTGAGAAAGGCCAAAGATATTGAGGAACTGGCAGCGCTGCAGAGCAAGATACTGGACCACTGCTGGCAGTGGCTGAAGCCCGGCGGTACTTTGCTGTACGCGACCTGTTCCATCATGCCGCAGGAAAACCGTGACCAGATCAATGCTTTCCTTGCCAGAACCGCCGATGCTACCCTAGACACGCTGCCTCAATCGGCGGCCGGGGAAACAGGCTGGCAGATTCTGCCTGGCCAACAGCAGATGGATGGTTTTTATTACGCACGCCTGCGCAAACAGGCTTAACAGCTGGCGCAGAACCAAGGGCAATTTGCCTTTGGTAAAAGATCAAACGGGCAATTGAATGAAGATTATCATTTTGGGTGCAGGACAGGTTGGCGGAACGCTGGCCGAAAATCTGGTGGGTGAGAATAACGATATCACCCTGGTTGATACCAACCGAGCCAGATTGCAGTCGCTGCAGGACAAATTTGATTTACGTGTGGTCACAGGTCATGGCGCTCACCCGGATATCCTCAAGGAAGCCGGTGCAGAAGATGCTGATATGCTGATCGCCGTAACCAACAGTGATGAATGTAATATGGCTGCCTGCCAGATTGCTTACTCTCTGTATGGTACTCCGACCAAGATTGCCCGTATTCGCTCCGAGCCCTACCTCAGCCTGCGCGACAAACTCTTTATCAACAGCGAAACCAAAAACAGCGAGAATAAAATCCGTGGTGGTTTCATTATTGATGAGCTGATCGCACCCGAACAGTTAGTGACCGCTTACATACAACGATTGGTAGAGTATCCGGGCGCCTTGCAGGTACTTGAGTTTGCCGAAGGCCGTCTCAGCCTGGTAGCGGTACGCGCCTATTATGGTGGCCCCCTGGTGGGCAATGCGCTGGCAACACTGCGGGAGCATATGCCCAATATTGATACCCGGGTGGCGGCAATTTTCCGTCAGGGACGTCCTATTATGCCCCGGGGAACCACCATCATCGAAGCTGACGATGAAGTCTTCTTTGTGGCCGACAGCCGCCATATCCGTGCTGTCATGAGTGAGATGCAGAAACTGGATAACTCCTACCGCAATATTATGATTGCCGGTGGCGGTAATATCGGTTTTGGTCTGGCGAAAAAGCTGGAGCGTAATCATTCGGTCAAGCTGATCGAACGTCGCCAGGAGCAGGCAGAAATGCTCTCCGAAAGACTGGAAAACACCACGGTATTTTGTGGTGATGCATCAGATCAGGAGTTGCTGGTTGAAGAACATATCGACCAAACCGATGTGTTTATCGCAGTAACCAACGACGACGAAGCCAACATCATGTCTGCCCTGCTGGCCAAGCGCATGGGCGCCAAAAAAGTGATGGTGCTTATTCAGCGTGAAGCCTATGTGGATATTGTTCAGGAAGCCAATATCGACATCGCAATCTCGCCCCAGCAGGCCACGATTTCTGCTCTGCTGACCCATATTCGTCAGGGCGATATCTGTAACGTGTACTCACTGCGCCGCGGCGCAGCCGAAGCCATTGAGGCGATTGCCCATGGCGACCCTGGCACCTCGAAAGTGGTGGGTAAAGCGGTTGAGGACATCAAGTTGCCGCCGGGCACCACCATAGGTGCAATCGTTCGTGATGATGAAGTACTGATGGCGCACGATAAGACTGTGATCGAACAGGGGGACCATGTGATTCTGTTTCTGGTCAACAAGAAGTTTATCGGTGAAGTGGAGAAATTGTTCCAGCCGAGTGCCTTCTTCTTCTGAGTCAGCCCCAGGGCTTAATTATGCTCAACATAAAACCTTTGCTTTTCCTGCTTGGCCTGCTGTTGTCCATGATGGCAGGCTTTATGTGCCTGCCCCTGATATTCGCCCTGTACTACGGCGAAGAGACTGCAGGCGCCTTTATGGTATCAGCGCTGCTGACCGGAACCGTTGCCAGCATCTGTATGCGCAGCGGCAAACATCAGGATCTTACCCTGAATATCCGCGATATGTTTCTGCTCACCAGCCTGACCTGGCTGATTGTCAGTCTGTTTGCGGCCATGCCCTTCACCCTTTACCACGGCATAAACTACACGGATGCCTTCTTTGAGACCATGTCGGGGGTCACGACCACAGGTTCTACTGTGCTGTCCGGGCTGGATAAGATGGATCACAGTATATTGATGTGGCGATCATTACTGCAGTGGCTGGGAGGGATCGGCTTCATTGTAATGGCGGTGGCCATTCTGCCGTTTCTTAATGTGGGTGGTATGAAGCTGTTCCGCACCGAGAGTTCTGATTGGGGCGACAAGGCTGTGCCCCGCACCCGCAGCATGGCCAAAGACCTGTTTTTGGTATACCTGCTACTGACCGTAATGTGTGGTGTTGCCTATCACTTTGCCGGTATGCAATGGTTTGATGCCATTAACCATGCCATGACTACTCTTTCCACCGGCGGTTACTCTACTTCAGACAAATCCATGTCCAATTTCAGTGACAGCGCCCAGTGGGTTGGTACCCTGTTTATGGCCGCGGGCGGCCTGCCACTATTATTGTTTATGCAGTGCCTGCAAAGACGCTCGATGAAAGTCTGGGGCGACCAGCAGGTTAAAGGCTATCTGGTATTTCTTATCATAGTGTCCGTCACCCTTGGGGTCTGGATGTGGCTGACCCGGGATATTGCCTTTGCCGACGCTATTCGCCTCACCAGCTTTAACGTGGTGTCTGTGGTCACAACCACGGGCTATGGCTTAACCGACTATGGAACCTGGGGTGGCTTTGCGTTTATCAGCTTCCTGTTTTTGATGCTGGTGGGAGGCTGCTCAGGCTCTACCGCAGGCGGGATTAAAATCTTCCGCTTCCAGATCGCTCTGTCAGTGATGAAAGAGCAGGTGAAGCAGCAGTTTCATCCCAATGCTGTCACCAGACACAGATACAACGGTCGTATCGTCACCGACGATATCGTGCGTTCAATCGTCACCTTCAGCCTGTTGTTGACCGGGGTAATAGTGCTCCTGAGTCTGATCCTGGTATTGACCGGACTGGACCCGGTTACCAGCCTGTCCGGAGCCATAACCGCAGTGGCCAATGTCGGCCCTGGACTGGGACCAGAAATCGGCCCGGCCGGTAACTTTGCAGGACTCCCCGATCTGGCCAAGTGGTCACTGGCGATAGGCATGTTGCTTGGCAGGCTTGAAATCCTGACCGTGGCCGTGCTGTTCCACCCCGGCTTCTGGAAATACTGAACGACGCCCAACAAGACGAAAACGCCCGCTAATGCGGGCGTTTTCATCTTATCCGGATGCTATAACGTCAACAGGTGGTCAGCGTAAACATCCAGATCCTGCCAGTCGGTATAGTCGATAACTGACTTTGGATCGGTTGGTCCATCAGTCATCTTCATAATCAGCTGAATCGCCAGTCTGTCGTACCAGGGCCAGGAAGGATAATCCACCTTACCGGGGATTATCTTCAGGTCGCCAGGTTGCCATGGCGACATCATCAGGAACTTCTGCAGATACTTGTTGTTTTCCAGCACTCGCTTTTCAGGCTTGCGGGCCACCACATTCACACAAAAGAAGCTGTTTGGCTTAGCGGAAAGTTGCTGCTGATACTTCTGCACAAAGGCGAATACTGACTTGTGGTAGGTGCCATACAGCACACAGGCACCCAGTACCAAGGTGTCATACTTATCCCATTGAGGCTCAGTGCCATCATTGATATTCAGCACATCACACTCATGTCCCTGATGACGGATACGGGCAGCGATTGCCTGAGCGATTTTGGCAGTATGACCGCCACGGGAAAAATAGAGCACTAATACGGATTTCATTTGCCACCACAGTGAGACCAATTCTGACACCCCATGTTAACCCATGGTGCGAAACACGCCTGCGCCAAGTTCACACTTTCGTTTCTTTATAATGCGAAAACCGGGCTAACCTTAATCACTGGCAAGCTATTGGGATTCTTATTAGAATTATCTAATCAGGATTAAAACAAAGTACAGACATGCAGCAAAAAGAGATAGATGCGGAAGCTATGGTGACCAATGCGCAGGAAGCGGCAAAGTGGCTCAAAGCCATCGCCAACCCCTATCGCCTGATGACACTGTGCCAACTGCTGGATAATGAACTGAGCGTTACTGAGTTAAATGAAAATATTCCCCTGAGTCAGTCAGCGCTGTCTCAGCACCTGGCGGTACTTCGTAAGCAGGATTTGGTGGACTGTCGCAAGAGTTCGCAAATCGTGTATTACAAACTGAAGAACGACAAGGTGCGGGAAGTGATTGCCATTATGTATAAGCAGTTCTGCGCGCCTAAAGAGGATTAATTCCCTCTTTAAATAACAAAGCCCGCAAATGCGGGCTTTGTTGTACTCGAACCCTATCGGGCAGCGAACTCTGCAGCAAAGGCGTCTACCCTGTCCCAATCAGTAAACTCAAAAGTACCTGTGATATCGGTCGGCCCCTTGGTCATCCACATAATAAAGCGGATCATGGTACGGTCGAACAGGCGATATTTAGGGTAATCAATCTTACCGGCAAACACCCCCAGCTGCTGCGGTTGCCACGCCGACAATGTCAGAAACTTCTGCATGTAGGGATTGGTGTCCGGGGTGTTCTTCAATGGCTTTCTGGCGACCACATTTACCGTAAAGAAGGCATTGGTTTTACCCTCAAGCAAAGTCTGATAACGCTTGCCGAACTCAAACAGCGCTGGCCTGTGTTTGCCGTAGCGAATGCTGGCCCCCACCAGTATCTTGTCGCTGGCAGCCAGCTCAGCTTCGCTGATGGTATCAAGACAACTCACCTCAACTTCCTCTCCGGCTTGCCTCAGCGCATCAGCCATACGATTACAAATGCGCTTGGTATGGCCATCAACGGTGGAGTAAAGGATTCTTGTCTTGATCATCAGTTCTTCCAGAAAGTAGGAGTAAAGAGTACCAGCAGGGTAAAGACCTCAAGGCGGCCAAACAGCATGGCGACCACCAATACCCACTTGGCACCGTCAGAAATACTGGCGTAGTTGCTGGCCACTTCACCCAGGCCCGGGCCCAGATTGTTAAGACAGGCGGCCACGGCGCTAAAAGCGGTGATATTGTCCATACCCAAAGCCAGCAGGGCCAGCATGCAGATAACAAACACCAATGTGTAAGCAGAGAAGAAGCCCCATACAGCATCAATAACCCTGTCAGGCAAGGCGGTTGAGCCAATACGGATGGAGAACATGGCTCTTGGGTGCACCAGACGTTTAAGTTCCCGTGAGCCCTGCAGCAACAGCAAAATTACCCGCATCACCTTGATACCGCCGGCAGTTGAACCACCACAACCGCCGATGAAGCTTGAGAAGATCAGCAGCATAGGCAGGAACAGTGGCCACAGGTGGAAGCTCTCGGTACCAAAGCCTGCCGTGGTCGAGATGGATACCGCCTGGAACAAGGCATAATCCAGAGTTTCTTCAGGCGAATCATAGATACCTGAATGGTAGAGGGTCGCAAAGCAGATAGCTGTCAGGATCAACTGAATGGCGATCAGTACCTTGAATTCAGTGTCTCTGAAGTAAACCTTGAGGTTGATACCACGACGTGAGAATGCTGCAAAATGCACGCTGAAATTGATAGCAGCAATCAGCAGGAACACCACGCAAATCATATTGATGGTGGGGCTGTCGAAATAGCCCATACTGGCGTCATGGGTAGAGAAACCACCGATAGCAATAGTGGAAAATGAGTGGCAAATCGCATCGAACACACTCATTCCCGCAGCCCAGTATGCAACGGCACAGGCAATGGTCAGTAATAGATAGATATACCAAAGCGCCTTGGCAGTTTCGGCAATCCTGGGCGTCATCTTACTGTCTTTAACCGGCCCCGGGATCTCCGCCCGATAGAGCTGCATGCCCCCCACGCCCAATACTGGCAAAATGGCCACTGCCAGCACAATGATCCCCATACCTCCAAGCCATTGCAGCAGGTGGCGGTAGAACAAAATCGCCTTGGGTAAAGAGTCCAGACCAACAATAACGGTCGCCCCGGTTGTGGTCAGTGCGGAAAATGACTCGAAGATACTGTCGGTCCAGCTGAGACTGGGCTGACTGGAGAATACAAAGGGCAAGGTACCGATCAGACCCAGTACGGTCCAGAACAGCACCACAATCAAAAAGCCCTCACGGGTTCTAAGATCGGCCTTGTGTTGGCGGTTGGGATACCAGAGCAAAAAGCCGATAAACAGGCTCACAAAAAATGCCTGAATAAAAGCCGTTCCCCCACCATCTTTGTAGATGAAGGCGACCAGTGCCGACGGCAGCATGGTCATGGAAAACAGGCCGACCAGCAGGCCAATAATTCTGGTTATCGTTCTGTATTGCATTCAAAGGGTTCTTTCATGTTGTGGCCAAACCACAACGTCAAAATAAAACCTGCATTTTCGCATAAAGACACAGGTCATTCACTGGTCAAAACGGGCTTGAACCGCCCCCTGACTCACAGTTGCCAACTGAAGATTAAGTGCCTCTTGCTCACTTTTAGGCAACTCAAACTCAAGTGCAACCGCGCCACCAAAATCCCTGTGGGTGATAACCCCCTGATGACGTTCAATCACATACTCAACATCCCGCAACAGCCCATAGTCGCACTCAAGCGCTGCAGGGTACCTGAGCAACTTTAACTCGGTCTGCAATTCAGGCAATGCCTGCTTCACGCCGGATGCATAGGCTCGCACCAGGCCACCGACACCCAATTTAATACCGCCGTAGTAACGCACCACAACGGCGCCAATCTCGCCGATGCCAGAGCCTTGAAGCACAGCCAGCATAGGACGACCTGCACTGCCAGCAGGTTCACCATCATCACTGAAGCCAGCAGTCATAGTGCAACCGGGCTTACCGGATACAAAAGCCTGACAGTAATGGGTCGCACCTGGATAGCGCACTCGAATATCGCCGAGTGCCTGCCGGAACTGCTCCGGACTTTCACAACGAAACAAAAGGGAGATAAAACGGCTGTGTTTTATCTCCTCTTCAAATACCAGCTCAGCGGCCGGTACCGGGTAAGACTCAGTCAACTAATCCACACTCTCGGGTCATATTCTCAATGCTGTCTGCATGCACCACCACATTATCTTCAATGCGGATACCACCGAATGGACGGAATTGGTCAACCGCCTGCCAATTAACCAAAGCTTTGGCGGCGGGCTGCAGATCAGCCAACAGGGAGTCAATGATATACAGACCTGGCTCAATGGTCAGCACCTGTCCCGCTTCAAGGGTTCGGGTACAGCGCAGGAATGGGTGAGATTCAGGAGCAGCCAGGTGAGTACCTCTGTCATCCTGGGCAAACCCACCCACATCATGCACCTGCAGACCTATCATATGGCCCAGCCCGTGGGGGAAGAAGGCACGGGTAACACCGGAAGTCAACAAGTCCTCCGCCGTTCCTGTCGCCAGCCCCGCATCAAGCAGCACCGAAGCCAGCTTGTCATGTGTAGCCTGATGCAGGTCTGCGTATTTGACGCCGGGCGCCATCATATCAATGACTGCCAGCTGCAGCTGATCCATCGCCTTAATCAGGTCATAGAAAGGGTTTTTCTCAAACGCATAAGTGCGGGTAATGTCGGCGGCATATCCTACACAGGAAGCCCCCGCATCAATTAAGAATGAGTGCCGCTGAGCGGGAGCCTTTCGCTCCTGCACCATGTAATGAAGAATCGCTGCGTTTTCATTAAGACCAATAATATTGCCATAGGGAAGATCATTCTCCCCCTGACCCGTGGCGGCCAGATAGGCGAGCAGGATATCGTACTCACTGCCACCACCGAAGAAAGCCTCTTTGGCCGCGGTGTGGCCCAGTACGGCAATGCGATTGGCTTCACGCATGCAAGCCAGTTCGTAGGGGGTTTTGCTGGCACGATGAAAATGCAGATAGTGCATCACGGCGTCAGGATTGCGCGCGCTCAGCCCCAACACTTCAGCGACGTCCAAATGTTCGCCAATATAGGCCCAGTCATTGAGATTGGACGGCAGATACTCAGCCACCTGATCCGCTTTGGTCAGGATCTGAATGTCCACATGGGGCGTCCAGTAATCATCGGGAATATCGGCAACCTTATGCCAGAAGTCCTGAGGTTTGTAGAACAGCAGTTTGGGTTTATCTTCACCATTAATCACCAGCCAGGAGTTGGGGTTATCAACCACAGGCACCCAGGCTTTGAAGTGAGGATTCACTTTGAACGGATAGTCCATATCATCGAGAAACTGACGGTGTAACTGTCCTGAATGGATCACCAAACCCGCCATTTTCTCTCTGGTGAGAATCTCTTTGGCTCTGGCGTTTAAAATATTCAGGTGGTCCCGATAAAGTTCAGACAAGTGTTCCATTCTCTTCACCTAGTGTAATGAGTTAAAAATATTAAGTATTTGCTGTCCCAGTCCCTCAAATCGAGGATATCAGCAGTGTATCACAGGGGTAATATATTTCAGCCAGGTGATTAAAGTTAAACGATCGTTTAAATTGGGTGTTGAAATTTGTGTTAATTGGAAGCAAACTGAGCTGCAAACTGGTCAAACCATGACCAGGCTGCAGAAAAGATGGATTGGGTAACGCAACTCAATGGTAAGCCCGCCACAGCAATAAGGATGCAAGCAAATGATCTACCAAAGTCCCACGATTCAGGTCGAGTTACTGGACAATCAGGTGGCACGTCTGTGCTTTGATTCTCAGGGCTCGGTAAACAAGTTTGACCGGGAAACCCTGGACTCCCTCAACCAGGCGCTTGATGCCATTCAGGCTCAAAGTGACATCAAAGGTTTGCTGCTGACCAGTGGCAAAGATACCTTTATTGTTGGTGCCGACATTACCGAATTTCTGGGGCTGTTTGCCCAAAGTGATGACGTCCTGCTGGGCTGGCTGGAGCAGGCTAATGCCGTGTTCAACAAGCTGGAAGATCTGCCCTTCCCAACCCTGTCTGCAATCAAAGGCTTCGCCCTGGGTGGCGGCTGTGAAACTATTCTGGCTACCGACTTGCGAGTTGCAGACACCACTGCCCGCATCGGCCTGCCTGAAACCAAACTGGGTATTATCCCGGGCTTTGGCGGCACAGTGCGCCTGCCGCGTGTAATTGGCGCCGACAACGCGCTGGAGTGGATCACTTCAGGTAAAGAGCAGCGCCCGGATGCCGCATTGGCGGTTGGCGCAGTAGACGCTGTAGTCGCCCCGGACAAGCTGGAGCAGGCCGCGCTGAATATGCTGAATGATGCCATCAGTGGCAAGCTGGACTGGCAAGGGCGTCGTGAGCGTAAGCAATCGCCACTGACACTGCCCAAGCTGGAAGCCATGATGAGCTTTACCACTGCCAAAGGCATGGTGTTCAAGCTGGCAGGCAAGCATTACCCAGCCCCAATGGCTGCGGTTAATGTGGTAGAAGCTGCCGCCGGATTTGGACGCACTGAAGCGCTGCAGGTTGAGCACAAAGCCTTTGCACAGTTGGCAAAAACGGATGTTGCAACCGCGCTTATCGGCTTGTTCCTCAATGACCAACTGGTTAAAGGCAAAGCCAAGAAAGCTGCCAAGCAAGCCAATCCAATTAACCAGGCCGCTGTACTGGGTGCAGGTATTATGGGCGGCGGTATCGCCTACCAGAGCGCCAGCAAAGGCACGCCTATCGTGATGAAAGACATCGCTCAGGGCGCACTGGACCTGGGTCTGAATGAAGCGGCCAAGTTGCTGTCCAAGCAGGTCGAACGTGGCCGTTCAACCCCAGCCAAGATGGCAAAAGTGCTGAACAGCATCACCCCATCACTGGACTATGCACCGGTAGCCCATGCCGATGTGGTGGTTGAAGCCGTGGTCGAGAACCCAAAAGTTAAGTCCATGGTGTTGGCTGAAGTTGAAGGCCAGGTGGGTGATAACACCATCATAGCGTCCAATACCTCAACTATCTCCATTGACCTGCTGGCCAAGAGCATGAGTAAGCCTGAGCGCTTCTGCGGCATGCACTTCTTTAACCCGGTTCACCGTATGCCGCTGGTGGAAGTGATTCGTGGTGAAAAGACCTCAGATGAAACCATCGCCTCAGTAGTGGCTTATGCCAGCAAGATGGGCAAAACCCCGATTGTGGTTAATGACTGCCCGGGCTTCTTTGTAAACCGCGTACTCTTCCCCTACTTCGCCGGCTTTAACGGTCTGCTGGCGGACGGCGGTGATTTCTCCGCTATCGACAAGGTGATGGAAAAGCAGTTCGGTTGGCCTATGGGTCCGGCTTACCTGCTGGACGTAGTGGGCCTGGATACCGGTCATCATGCACAGGCTGTTATGGCTGAAGGCTTCCCTGACCGCATGGGTAAGACGGGTCGTGATGCTATCGACATCATGTTTGAAAACCAGCGCCTGGGTCAGAAAAATGGTAAAGGCTTCTACAGCTATACCACTGACAAGCGTGGCAAACCCAAGAAGGAAATGGATGCAGAGGCTGTCAGCCTGCTGAGCGCCGAATATGGCGATACCAAAGAGTTCAGCAGCGATGAGATTATCGCCCGCACCATGATCCCTATGATTATCGAAACCGTGCGTTGTCTGGAAGAAGGCATTATCGCCTCTCCTGCTGAAGCTGATATGGGCCTGATATATGGTCTGGGCTTCCCTATGTTCCGCGGCGGCGTCTTCCGCTATCTGGATACCATGGGTGTGGCCAACTTTGTTGAGCTGGCAGACAAGTATGCACACCTTGGTGGTCTGTACCAGGTCACAGACAAGATGCGTGAACTGGCCGCCAATAACGGCAGCTACTACCAGGCCGGTTAACAGGGAGAGGAATTTAAAATGAAACAAGCAGTAATCGTCGATTGTATCCGTACTCCCATGGGCCGCTCCAAGGGTGGTGTTTTCCGCAATGTTCGTGCAGAGACTCTGTCTGCAGAGCTGATGAAGGCATTGCTGGTACGTAATCCCCAGGTAGACCCCAATGAGATTGAAGATGTTATCTGGGGTTGTGTACAGCAAACTCTGGAACAGGGATTCAATATCGCCCGTAACGCTTCCCTGCTGGCAGGCATTCCCAAGCAAGCAGGTGCCGTAACGGTAAACCGCCTGTGCGGCTCCTCTATGGAAGCATTGCATCAGGCATCCAGAGCCATCATGACCGGCATGGGCGACACCTTCATTATTGGTGGTGTTGAGCACATGGGACACGTGCCCATGAACCATGGTGTCGACTTCCACCCGGCACTGGCCAACAATGTGGCCAAGGCGTCCGCCATGATGGGGTTGACCGCTGAAATGCTGGGGCGTATGCACAACATCAGCCGTGAAATGCAGGATGAGTTTGCCGTACGTTCACACCAGCGTGCTCATGCCGCCAGTGTTGAAGGACGCTTCGCCAATGAGATTGTCGCCATTGAAGGTCACGATGCCGATGGTGCGTTGATTAAAGTGGACTATGACGAAGTGATTCGCCCTGAAACCTCTATTGAATCTCTGTCTGGTCTGCGTCCGGTATTTGATCCGGTAAGTGGCACAGTAACAGCAGGTACCTCTTCGGCGCTGTCAGACGGCGCGTCCGCTATGCTGGTTATGGAAGAGGAAAAGGCAAAAGCACTGGGTCTGAAAATCCGTGCCCGGGTGAAGTCCATGGCTGTGGCCGGATGTGACCCGGCGATTATGGGTTATGGTCCTGTACCAGCCACTCAGAAAGCATTGGCCCGTGCTGGCCTCACTGTCGCAGATATGGATGTGATTGAGCTGAACGAAGCCTTTGCGGCTCAGTCGCTGCCATGCGTTAAAGATCTGGGGCTGCTTGATGTAGTGGATGACAAGATTAACCTTAATGGCGGCGCTATCGCCTTGGGTCACCCACTTGGCTGTTCAGGAGCGCGTATCTCCACAACACTGATCAATCTGATGGAACACAAGGATGCTCAGTTGGGTCTGGCAACCATGTGTATCGGTTTGGGTCAGGGCATCGCCACTGTGTTTGAAAGGGTGTAATACCTGGCAGATTTCCCGGATATTCAGTTCGCAAAAACCGACCTTCACAGGTCGGTTTTTTCTATGCTCCATTAACCGATGCGATTGATATCGGATGTCGCTCAATCATGGCAATTTTGGCAGAGAGGTCTTTAATTAAGTAACGGTAAACCAACTGGCAGAATTCAGGATGCATAGAATCCCCCCCAAGGAACGGGCCACCAAGATGTTGTCGGAGCAGGTTCGACTCAACGAGATAAGACTGCAAAACATGAAGGAAGATTTCGGGATAACCGACTCCGATTGTCAGCATCTAATGCACGCACACTCTTTAGTAATGGAAAACCTGGAAAACCTCGCCAGCGCCTTTTATAACGAGCAACTCAATGACAATGATGCCGCCTTGTTGATTGGAGACGCAGAGACCCTGTCCAGACTTAAAGCCTCGCTGGAAGAGTATATAGAGACCCTGTTTCTTGGTGATTACGATATGGACTATGTCAATTTCCGGCTCAGGATTGGCGTCGTGCATAAGCGCATTGGCGTGAATGTCAGAATGTTCCTTGCAGGAGTGTCCTTTCTGAAGGGTCGTCTCGCCAGACTCTTTATCGATTCCCCAATGTCCGCTGAGCGAACTCAACATACTTGTTTGGCACTGGACAGATTGATCTCCTTCGACACCAGCCTGATTATCGAGACCTATCAAAATGCGTTAATGGCAGAGGTAGAAAACGAACGAAACCGTTCACTCAGGTATGCAGAAAAGGTGGAAGGGCTCAACAATGAGCTGACCAGGTTAACCAATACCGACACCCTGACTCAACTCCACAATCGACACTTCCTCAACCAACAGGCACCAAAGTTAATTGCCTCCTGTAAGCGCAGGGGACATCTGATTTCAGCTGTCTACATAGATATAGATAACTTCAAAGAGATTAACGATATTGAGGGTCATGACAGAGGCGATGAGATCTTATGCCAGCTCGCCGATATCATTCGCACCATAGCGTATCCTGAGCATCTGTGTTTCAGGATTGGCGGAGATGAATTCCTTATCCTTTGCCCTGACTGTGACCATCCAACGCTGGACACCATTTTCACAGATAAATTTCAACAGCTGGTATCCCAAACCGAAGGACTTGATATCAGCTTTGGTTTGGTCACTCAGCGACCTAAAGACATCTCTTCTATAGACCACCTGATTAGCGAAGCGGATAAGTTGATGTATAAGGCCAAGTCTTCCAAAAAGAGTAAGGTAGCCCGCATAAAATAGTTCTGGGTTCCCCGCCATTATTTACCAAATACCAGCTCATCACAGATAGAGATGTTCCACGTGGAACATCTCTCCCCTTGCCTTGGTTTATCACCTATGGTGCAGTAATATTGTGCAACTTCAGTTAGTCCGTTCAACAGAGGAAATATGAGCGACGTATTTGAGTCGGCCCAACATCAATTGGATGCATTGGGGTTAAGATGCCCAGAACCCGTGATGATGGTTCGTAAAACAGTTCGCCATATGGCAGAGGGTGAAACCCTGCTGATTATTGCCGATGACCCGGCCACTACCAGAGACATTCCAAGTTTCTGTCAGTTTATGGACCATACCCTGATAGCCAGTAATACGGACGAACTGCCCTATCGTTACCTGATCAAGAAAGGTCTTTCATAAGGAAAATGTTATGCCACAGGTCGTTGCTATAGCCTATAAAACCCAAAAACGCGGGGCCATGCAGGAAGTCTCCACCGCACTGGTCACCAAGGAATCAGGTGTTGGACAGGATATTTACGGCAGACCCGGAAAGCGCCAGGTCACTGTAATGTCCCGTCAACAATGGCAAGCCGCCTGTGAAACAGTAGAACAGGATCTTCCCTGGACGACCCGCCGGGCCAATATCATGGTAGATGGCGTAGAGTTCAATGCCAGCTTTGTTGGCAAACAACTCATTATTGGTGATCTGGTACTGGAAGTGACTGGTGAAACCGACCCGTGTAAGAAAATGGAAATAGCTTGCCCAGGGCTTGAAGCGGCTCTCGCTGTTGATTGGCGTGGTGGCGTTACCTGTCGGGTTATTGAGTCTGGCCAGATTACCGTAATGGATAATATTTCTGCCGCATAACCACGACCAAACACCCCTTTATTTAATTAAGGACTCCTGTACAGGGGTCCTTTTTTATTGCCTGCGACTTTACATTTTTGACAACCACTTGTTGCAAACTATAGGTACTCATGGCCCTTAAATTATGAGATAACTTCATCGCGGCAGGGAATATTCCGCACAGTTCCTCAAGAACCTTTGCAAAGCCGGTCTTTCGACACACCGGAAATAACGAAAATAAAGAGCAGGAAAGCTTATATGATCCCTTCAAAATTCAAGCCTATCAGTCTGGCACTGGCGATGACATTCGGCAGTGCCGCAGTGGCTGCCAGCGAATCTTCGGAAGCCTGGCAAGTTAACGCCCCCGCGAATGCTCCACTTGAGCAGGTCACAATTAATGTGAATGAAGGGACATGGATGAACGTGTCCATGTCGCCTGATGGCAAATATATCGTCTTCGACCTGTTGGGAGACATCTATCGCATACCGGCCAAAGGTGGCAAAGCCGAAGTGCTGGCCAGCGGCATCGCCTGGCAGATGCAACCCGTATACAGCCCTGACGGTAAATATATCGCCTTCACTTCCGATGAAGATGGCGGAGACAATATCTGGGTTATGGATGCCGATGGAAAAAACCCAAGAGCGGTTACCTCAGAAACCTTTCGTCTGCTTAACAGCCCAGCATGGAGTCCTGACTCCCAGTACCTGGTCGCCCGCAAACACTTCACCGCCAGCCGCAGCCTGGGTGCCGGTGAAGTATGGCTCTACCACGTTGCAGGCGGAACAGGCGTAAAACTGACTGAGCGTCCAAATGAGCAGAAGGATCTGGGTGAACCCGCCTACTCTCCTGATGGTCGTTATATCTACTTCAGTCAGGATGCAACGCCAGGCAAGACCTTCCACTACTCCAAGGATTCTGTGAAAGGCATCTACAAAATTAAGCGTTACGATACTCAGACAGGTGATATCGAAGTGCTGATTGAAGGCACAGGTGGGGCCATTCGTCCAACCCCAAGTCCTGATGGTAACAAGCTGGCCTACATCAAGCGTGATGGTTTCCAGTCTTCTCTCTACTTGCTCGACCTTAAGTCGGGCCAAACCCAGAAGCTGTTTGGAGACCTCGACCGGGATATGCAGGAAACCTGGGCTATCCATGGCGTTTACCCAACCATGTCATGGACACCTGACAGTGATGAGATCCTGTTTTGGGCCAAAGGTAAAATCAACAGGCTGGATATCGACAACAAACAGGTTGAGCAGATCCCATTTGCGGTAGAAACCCAAATGGATGTTCAGCCTGCCGTGCGTTATACCCAGAATCTGGATGAATCAGAATTCCCAGTAAAAATGCTGCGTATGGCTCAAGTGTCTCCAGATGGCAAACGTGTGGTGTATGAAGCCTTGGGTAAGCTCTGGGTGAAATCGTTACCTGATGGTGATGTGAAGCGCCTCACCAAGCTGGATGATAACCAAAATGAACTCTTCCCTCAGTGGTCACGTGATGGCAAACGCATAGTGTTTACCACCTGGAATGATCAGGAACAGGGAAGCGTAAAAGTGATAGATGTTCGCCGTAAGCGAGTCACCACGCTGACTGAAGAACCCGGTAAATACGTTGAGCCAACCTTTAGCCCTGATGGTAAAGCCGTGGTATTCCGCAAAGCTAAAGGCGGCTATATCACCCCTAGAACCTGGTCTACCAACCCAGGTATCTACTGGGTAGACCTGAAAGGTAATGGTCTGACCAAAATCACCGCCTCAGGCTTCCAGCCTCAGTTTGGTGAAGATAATGAACGCGTCTATTTTATGGAGTCCGGCAAGACTCCTCAGTTCTCATCCATCAATATAAATGGTCATGAGAAGCGTACCCACTACACCAGCAAGCATGCTACTGAGTTCCGCATCAGCCCTGACGGTGAGCACCTGGCATTCGCTGAGCGCTTCAAGGTGTTTGTCACTCCGTTTGCCAAACATGGTGAGACGGTTGAGATAGGCCCTAAGGCCAGTAACCTGCCGGTAGCTCAACTCAGTGTCCGTGCCGGTGAAAGCATCAGCTGGGGTGGCGATAACAACTCCTTGTATTGGACCCTGGGGCCTGACTTATACCAAGCCAAGGTCGATACTGGTTACCAATCAGAAGATGAGGTCAAACCAACAGTCACCGCAATAGGATTCGATCAGGAGGCAGATGTTCCACGTGGAACAATCGCATTTATTGGCGGCCACGTTGTCACTATGGATGGTCCAGATAACAATAAAGTCATTCAAAATGGCGTTGTTGTAGTTAAAGACAATAAGATAGTCGCAGTAGGAGACAGCACCACCAGTATTCCTGATGGAGCAAAGGTTTATGACATTGCCGGCAAAACTATTATGCCGGGACTGTTTGATGCCCATGCCCATGGCGCTCAGGGTGAGAACGAAATTATCCCTCAGCAAAATTGGGAGCTGTATGCCGGCCTCACCTTTGGTGTGACCTCTATCCATGACCCATCCAACGACACCACTGAGATCTTCTCTGCATCTGAACTTCAGAAAGCTGGCAAGATTGCAGGCCCACGTATATTCAGCACGGGCACTATTCTGTATGGTGCCAACCTGCCGGGATACACCTCACATGTAGACTCATTGGATGACGCCAAATTCCACCTTGAGCGTCTCAAGAAGGTCGGCGCATTCAGTGTGAAGAGTTATAACCAGCCACGCCGTAACCAGCGCCAGCAAGTTATAGCCGCCGCCCGTGAACTGGAAATGATGGTGGTACCTGAGGGCGGTAGTTTGATGCAGCATAACCTGACCATGATTACCGATGGCCATACTGGTATCGAGCATTCATTGCCTGCGGCAGCCATCTATAACGACATCAAGCAGTTCTGGAGTCAGACCGAGGTTGGCTACACTCCGACTTTGAATGTGGCCTATGGTGGTATTGCGGGTGAGAACTATTGGTACGATAAGACAGAAGTGTGGGCGCACCCTCGCCTGTCCAAGTATGTTCCTGGCGACCTGTTGGATGCTCGCTCTATGCGTCGCCCAACCGCACCGGATGAGCACTACAACCACTTCAACGTGGTGCGTATCGCCAATGAGATAAATAAGTTGGGCATTAAATCCAACATTGGTGCACATGGTCAACGTGAAGGACTGGGGGCTCATTGGGAGATATGGATGTTTGCCCAGGGCGGTATGAGTAACCTTGAAGCTCTGAAAACGGCTACCATCAACCCGGCCAAGCACTTTGCCATGGACCATCAGATTGGCTCACTCACGCCGGGTAAGCTGGCCGACATAATAGTGATCGATGGTAACCCGCTGGAAGATATCCGGGTCACAGACAAGGTCAGCTACACCATGGTAAACGGTAAACTCTATGATGCCGAAACCATGAATGAGCTGAATGGCGACAAGCGCGAACGCCAGCCTTTCTTCTTTGAAGAAAAATAGTGTCGCCTGAAACACTGTAAACAAAAAAGGAGTGTTCCACGTGGAACACTCCTTTTATTTTGTAAACCGGACTCAGATTCAGCTGACCTCAGCAGACCCAAATTCTCAATCTTTACCCAAGGCCTTGCACTCCTGGTAGCAGTGGCAATCAATCAGATGATCGTTCACCATCCCGACTGCCTGCATAAAAGCATAAACAATAGTGGGGCCAACAAAATTAAACCCAAGCTTCTTCAGTGCTTTTGACATTGCCTCAGACTCTGGTGTTTGTGCTGGCAGCGCATCATCTCGGCTGAAACTATTTTGAATAGGCTTACCGCCGACAAAATCCCACAGGAATTTACCGAAGTCATTGCCACCATCCACAAAGGCAACATAAGCTCTGGCATTCTTAATAATGGAATTAACCTTTAGACGGTTACGTACTATTCCCGGATTCTGGAGTAACTCCTCCACCTTATTCTGGTCGAATTGAGCTATTTTGTACGGATCAAAATCAGCAAAAGCCTGCTCATAGTTCTTTTGTTTCTTTAGTATGGTTAACCATGATAACCCAGCTTGTTGACCATCAAGACAGAGCTTGGCGAACAGCTCCCGGTCATCATAAACAGGTCGACCCCAAACTATGTCGTGATATTCCAGATATTGAGGATCACTGCTTACCCAGGTGCAACGCTTCAACTCTGACATTCCGGCTCCTTGTGAAACTTTCCAGACCATTAAGGGGAGCAACTCTGTGACAAACAAAAGTTGAGAGAACTCCCTCTGCCCAACACAGGATTTGTGGGCTAATCCGTTAAAAATTAACCTACATAAGACTCCGTCCACAAGGTATAATCTGAACCATTTTCTATATTCAGCCTGACAGCAGTAATATGACTAGCAAACACGACGTGAAAACATTCCAGGGTTTCATCCTGACCCTGCAGGAATATTGGGCGCAGCAGGGCTGTGCCATTGTCCAACCTTTAGACATGGAAGTGGGTGCTGGTACATTCCATCCGCAAACCTTCCTGCGTTCTCTGGGCCCTGAGCCAATGAGCAGCGCTTATGTGCAGCCTTCCCGTCGTCCTACCGATGGTCGTTATGGTGACAACCCTAACCGTCTGCAGCATTACTACCAGTTCCAGGTAGTCCTTAAGCCTTCTCCTGACAATATTCAGGAACTGTACCTGGGCTCTCTTGAAGCTTTGGGTATCGACACTCAGGTACACGATATTCGCTTCGTGGAAGACAACTGGGAATCCCCTACTCTGGGAGCCTGGGGTCTGGGCTGGGAAGTTTGGCTGAACGGTATGGAAGTGACTCAGTTCACTTACTTCCAGCAAGTAGGTGGTCTGGAATGCTCTCCGGTAACCGGCGAAATCACCTATGGTCTGGAACGCCTGGCTATGTATATTCAAGGCGTAGACAGTGTTTATGATCTGGTATGGACCGACGGTCCCATGGGTCGCATTACCTATGGTGATGTGTTCCACCAGAACGAAGTAGAACAGTCTACTTACAACTTCGAGCACGCCAACGTGGACTTCCTGTTCCAGGTATTCGACGAGTGCGAAAAGATGTGTCAGCACCTGCTGTCTCTGGAAACTCCATTACCTCTGCCAGCCTACGAGCAAGTGATGAAAGCCTCTCACGCTTTCAACCTGCTGGATGCCCGTCACGCAATCTCTGTGACTGAGCGTCAGCGCTATATCCTGCGCGTACGTACCTTGGCAAAAGCCGTGGCAGAAGCTTATTACCAGTCCCGTGAGGCACTGGGCTTCCCAATGTGTAAGTAGAGGTAATATCAATGAAATATCAAAACCTGCTGATTGAACTCGGCACTGAAGAACTGCCACCAAAAGCTCTGCGTACACTGGCTGAATCTTTCCTGGCCAACTTCACCGAAGAGCTGAACAAGGCTGATCTGGCGTTTGAAAACAGCCAGTGGTTTGCCGCTCCCCGTCGCCTGGCACTGAAAATCGACGGTCTGGCACTGGCTCAGGAAGACAAGATTGTTGAAAAACGCGGCCCGGCTGTCAGCTCCGCGTTTGACGCTGAAGGTAACCCAACCAAGGCCGCTCAGGGCTGGGCCCGTGGTAACGGCATCAGTGTTGATCAGGCTGAGCGCCTGGCGACAGATAAAGGTGAATGGCTGGTATATCGCGCCAAAGTTGAAGGTGCAGAAACCAAGACTCTGGTTCCAGCCATGGCGCAGCGTGCCTTGGACAAACTGCCAATCCCCAAGCCTATGCGTTGGGGTTCCAACAAGACCCAATTTATCCGCCCTGTTCACACTGTCACTATGCTGATGGGTGATGAGCTGATCGCTGGCGAACTGCTGGGTATTGAGTCAGCTCGTACCGTACGCGGTCACCGCTTTATGGGCGAGTCCAGCTTCGAACTGGATCATGCTGATAACTATCTGGCAGCCCTGTTGGAGCGTGGCAAGGTCATGGCTGACTACGAAGCCCGTAAAGCCATTATCAAAGCAGACGCCGAGAAAGCGGCACAGCAGATTGGCGGTATCCCGAATATCGAAGAAGATCTGCTGGAAGAGGTGACCTCTTTGGTTGAATGGCCAGTGGTACTGACCGCCTCTTTTGAAGACAAGTTCCTGGCGGTTCCTGCCGAAGCCCTGGTTTATACCATGAAGGGTGACCAGAAGTACTTCCCTGTGTTCGACAAGGAAGGCAAGCTGCTGCCTAACTTTATCTTCGTATCCAACATCATTTCCAAAGATCCTCAGCAGGTTATCTCTGGTAACGAGAAGGTTGTTCGTCCACGTCTGGCCGATGCTGAGTTCTTCTTCAACACCGACAAGAAGCAGACTCTGGAATCCCGTCTGGCCAGCCTGGAAACCGTGGTATTCCAGCAGAAGCTGGGTACCCTGAAAGCCCGTGTTGAACGTATCTCCAAACTGGCTGGCTTTATTGCCGCTGGTATTGATGCCAACCAGGCAGACGCTGAGCGCGCAGGCCTGCTGTCCAAAGCAGACCTGATGACCAATATGGTGATGGAGTTTACCGACACCCAGGGCACCATGGGTATGCACTATGCCCGTCTGGACGGTGAAACTGAAGCCGTAGCAGTGGCACTGGAAGAGCAGTACAAGCCTAAGTTCTCCGGTGATACCGTACCGACCGCCGGCGTTTCCTGCGCAGTAGCCCTGGCTGAGAAGCTGGATACCCTGACAGGTATCTTTGGTATTGGCCAGGCACCTAAAGGCGCTGCCGACCCATTTGCCCTGCGTCGTGCCGCCATTGGTGTGCTGCGTATTATCGTAGACAACAAGCTGCCACTGGATCTGGTTGACCTGATCTCCAAAGGTATTGAGCTGCACGGTGACAGCCTCACCAACGCCAATGCCGCTGAAGAGGTGCTGGAGTTCCTGATGGCCCGTTTCCGCGCTTGGTATCAGGACAAAGGTATCAGCACTGACGTTATCCTGGCTGTACTGGCACGTCGTCCAACCCGCCCGGCTGACTTTGATGCCCGTATCCTGGCCGTAGCTCACTTCCGTACCATGGATGAGGCTCTGGCACTGGCAGCAGCTAACAAGCGTGTTTCCAACATTCTGGCCAAGGTGGAAGGCGAACTGCCAACTGAGATTAAATCTGAACTGTTGACCGAAGCAGCTGAGCAAGCTCTGGCTGCCAAGCTGACAGAACTGCAGCCACAGCTGGCACCACTGTTTGCTGCCGGTGAGTACCAGCAGGCGCTGACTCTGCTGGCCAGCCTGCGCGATGCCGTTGACGCCTTCTTCGAAGACGTGATGGTAATGGCTGATGATATGGCTCTGCGTAACAACCGTCTGGCGCTACTGAATCAGTTGCGTGAGCAGTTCCTGCACGTAGCCGATATCTCTCTGCTGCAATAATCGCTATCAATGAGATTATTGATGACCGATTAGCGATAACTGGTTATCCACTAAAGAAAAACGCGCCCAAGGGCGCGTTTTTTTATTTACTGTATCTGTTTCAAGTGAACACTGAGCGCATCAAATTCCTCGGGGGTCACCCCGGCCCTTTGTTGCAATGCCGTCAGCACATTGGGTTCCAACTTGCCGGACTCATTAAGCATGTAGAGCTCACTCACCAGGTTGGCACGCCAGATAACCAGAGATATCCCCTCTTCTGGCTGACCATCAACAGCAGCCAACTGCGACAATGTTTCGGTAATAGTCTCAGGCAGGTGCCAGCAATTGGCCAAAACAGCGCTGAGCGTCAGACTGCGGGCCGTCATCACCTGACGGAACAGAGACGAACAGGGTTGTTCCCCCTGCTCTGATTGGGCAAATGCATCAAGCAGCATCTTAAATATCGCTATCTTGCCAACGTCGTGCACCAACGCAATCATAAAGGCATCATCCGCCTGTTCCCGGTCGGCAAACTGCCCCGCCAACCAGGCAACCTGCTGAGAGTGGCGCCAGATTTGCGCCCCAAAGCGGCGAAAATAGATGGGCTTGATATCCATCATCTCCTTGACCATGCAGGATGCTACCATCTGGCGGATCTGTTCCCGGCCCAGCTGAACTACTGCCTGCTGCAGCCCGGAGATCTCCTTTTGACTGAGACGAAATGCCGGAGAGTTACACAACTTAAGCACCTCTACACTCAATACGGGATCCTGCTGGAGCAAAGCAAGGATCCCCTCGATATCCGTGTCAGGGTGTTTTAGTTGATTATCCAGCTCCACCAGCCGACTGGGCAGAGACAAGACGTTGTCGGCGATCTGCTGCGGCGACGCCAGTGCTTCGGTTACCGCTTCAATCACCTGTTTTTCGAGGGTATTGGCCACACCTCCTGAGTCCTCACTACCCGCCTGAAACAACAGGCTGTAGAACAGGGCGGTGACATCGATATGGTTGGTCTGAGCATGAGTCTGGCTGGTTGAAGGTGCCTGCTGGGGCTGAGACCTTACCGCCTCTTTAGCTTGCTGCTCGACCACCTTTCGCTCGCTGCTTTTAAACACATTCTCATTTTTGAGCTCGTGCTCATCCCGTAGGTTAAATACGGATTTTATTATTTTTTTAAACAAAGCTCGGCTTCCTGATTAGTTATATATCCAGGCTTTGTTTTAAGTATAAGTCAGACTTTTGATGCCATTCAGAAATTGCAGACACAAAAAAACCGGCACTGGGCCGGTTTCTTTAAGAGGGCGTATTAGACGTCCAGAGTCGCGTTCAGTGCGTTGGCTTCAATGAAGTCACGACGAGGTTCAACCTGGTCACCCATCAGGGTATTGAACAGCTGATCAGCACCAATAGCATCTTCAATGGTCACCTGCAGCATACGACGCTGCTCAGGATCCATGGTGGTTTCCCACAACTGCTCAGGGTTCATCTCACCCAGACCCTTATAGCGCTGGATATACAGGCCACGCTTGGATTCAGACATCAACCAGTCCAGAGCATCAACAAAGTTGTCTACTTCTTTGGTACGCTCACCACGTTGCACATAGCCACCATCTTCAACCAAGCCATCCAACGACTGACCCATCTTCACAATACGCTGGTAATCAGCAGATTGGATAAAGTCATAGCTGAACAGATAGTGAGTATCGATACCATGCTTACGAATGGTTACCTGAGGCAGGTACACATTGCGCTCAGGATCCAGCACAGGCATTGCGCTGTACAACACACCAGAGCTTTCACGCTCGGTCAGATCGTCAACCAGAGCCTGACACCAGGCAGCAATAGTCGCTTCATCATTCAGCATCTCAACAGTCACTGCAGGATGATAGATCATGCGGTCAGTAACCACTTCAGGGTAGCGCTGAGACAGGCGATCAATGGTGTTTTCCACTTCGCGATACTGGTTTACCAGACGCTCCAGTGGCTCACCGCTCATACCCGGGGTACCAGGTGAAGAGTACAGGCTGGCGTTATCCAGTGCCTGAGTAGTCAGATACTCGATACGGGCAGCTTCATCTTTCAGATACTGCTCCTGCTTACCTTTTTTCACTTTGTACAGAGGTGGCTGGGCGATATACACATAACCGCGCTCAATCAGTTCAGGCATCTGACGGAAGAAGAAGGTCAACAGCAGCGTACGAATGTGGGAGCCGTCGACGTCAGCATCCGTCATGATGATGATGTTGTGGTAACGGGTTTTGTCCGGATCGTACTCATCGCGGCCGATACCACAGCCAAGTGCAGTGATCAGCGTCGCCACTTCCTGAGAAGACAGCATCTTATCGAAGCGCGCTTTTTCTACGTTAAGGATCTTACCTTTCAGTGGCAGAATCGCCTGATTCTTACGGTTTCGGCCCTGTTTGGCGGATCCGCCGGCCGAGTCACCCTCCACTATGTAGATTTCGGAAAGACCAGGGTCTTTCTCCTGACAGTCGGCCAGCTTACCCGGCAGACCGCCCAGATCCAGAGCGCCTTTACGACGGGTCATCTCACGGGCTTTACGGGCAGCTTCACGGGCACGGGCTGCGTCGATAATCTTGCCAACAATCATCTTGGCGTCAGCAGGGTTTTCCAGCAGGTAATCATTCAGACGCTCACCCATGGTCTGCTCAACTGCACCTTTAACTTCACTGGATACCAGCTTGTCTTTGGTCTGGGAGCTGAACTTTGGATCAGGCACTTTAACTGAGATTACGGCAGTCAAACCTTCACGGGCATCATCACCTGTAGCGTTGGTCTTACCCTTCTTATTGAAGCCTTCACGCTCCATATAGTTGTTCAGGTTACGGGTCAAAGCGCCACGGAAACCTGCCAGGTGAGTACCACCATCACGCTGAGGGATGTTGTTGGTAAAACAGTAAATGTTTTCCTGGAAACCGTCATTCCACTGCATGGCAACTTCAACGGTAATACCATCTTCTTCGCGCTCAGCGGTGAAGTGGAATACGTCTTTGTTAACCGGAGTCTTGTTGCGGTTCAGGTATTCAACGAAGGCGCTGATACCACCTTCATATTTGAAGAAATCATCTTTGTTGTCGCGCTCGTCGACCAGACGAATGCCCACACCTGAGTTCAGGAATGACAGCTCGCGTACACGCTTGGCCAGAATCTCATAGTGGAACAGTGTGTCAGAGAAGGTCTCATGACTTGGCCAGAAGCGGATCATGGTACCGGTTTTAGTCGCTTCGCCCACTACGGCGATTGGCGCATCAGGCACACCATGGGTATAAAACTGCTCGTGAACCTTACCTTCACGGCGAATAGTCAGCTGCAGTTTTTCAGACAGGGCGTTTACTACAGAAACACCCACACCGTGCAGACCACCGGATACCTTATAGGAGTTGTCATCGAACTTACCGCCGGCGTGCAGTACAGTCATGATCACTTCGGCAGCAGACACGCCCTCTTCAGGGTGAATGGCTACCGGAATACCACGACCATCATCCTGTACGGACACTGAGCCATCGGTATGGATAGTGATGGTGATATCACTACAGTGGCCAGCCAAAGCTTCATCGATAGAGTTATCGACTACTTCGAATACCATGTGATGCAGGCCTGTGCCATCATCGGTGTCACCAATATACATCCCAGGTCTTTTACGTACTGCATCAAGGCCTTTAAGAACCTTAATACTCGAAGAATCGTAACTATTCTCTGACATATTATTCTCTCGTCGTTTATTCAACTTGCGTTACACGCCCGTGTTCCACATGGAACATCCTGCTTGGAGCCCGGTGGAGCGAGTCGACTATGGCTGAAGGTTCAATAGCGGTAACAAACACCTGAGCACCGGTATCGGTTAATTGCTTCAACAACAGCCGCCTGTGGTCGGCGTCCAACTCTGATGGCAAATCGTCCACCAGATATATGCTGTTTTTGTCCGATTGCTGTTTAAGCAATTTGCCCTGGGCAATGCGCAGCGCGCATACCAGCAACTTTAATTGCCCCCGTGAAAGAGCGTCCTGTGCCGGTAGATTTCCCACCCGCAGACGAAGGTCTGCTTTATGGGGGCCACTGACTGTGTGTCCCAGTGACAGATCACGTTGATATTGGGTCTCAAGTAACTGAGCCAAGTCCGTTTTACTGTCCCAGCCACGGGTAAAAGACACCTTAACAGAAACCCGTGGTAAAAACTCTCCGATTATACCCTTTAACAGCTCATTTAACGAGTCTACATAAGCGTTTCGGATGGATGTTACCTGCTCGGCATAGCGAACCAATTCCCTGTCCCAGAATTGGATATTGGAATAAGAAGATCCGTCCCTGAGCAACTGGTTTCTCTGCTTGAGAATACGGCGGGTATTGGTCCATGCCTGATAAAAATGGGGATCTGAATGAAATGCTCCCCAATCGATAAACTGACGACGGGATTTAGGGCCTTCAAACAGCAAAGAAAAGCTCTCAGGCGTGATCACCTGAATAGGCAGGGTCTCAGCCAGCACTGACAGACGTTTAACTTTGTCGCCATTAATGCGGACTTCAGTATCGCCATTACGACTGCGGCGGAAACCCACTTTATCTTCACCTCTGGTGTGCTGCATCACGGCAAACACGGTCAGCTGATCAGCATCAGTGTTTATCACCCTTTGGGAAAGGTGACTACGAAAGGAACGACCCATACCCAGAAAGTAGATGGCTTCCAGAATACTGGTTTTGCCACTGCCGTTCAGGCCATAGATCAAATTCAGCCCATCGCCGGGAAGCAATTGGGCTGAATCAATATTGCGAAAGGTATCGATTTTGAGGCGAATAAGACTCATGTGCTGAAAACAGTACCGCCGGCACAGGCCGGCGGTTTACCTAAACTAGAGACGCATTGGCATCACCACGTACATGGAATCTTCTTCCACGTGGTTTTCAATCAATGCACTTGAGTTGCCGTCCAGCAAAGTAATGCGGACATCTTCGCTGCGCAGATTGTTGAGCACATCCAGCAGGTAGGAAACGTTAAACCCAATCTCCAGTGGCTGGGACTGATATTCAACATCAATGATCTCTTCCGCCTCTTCCTGTTCAGGGTTGTTGGCAGTAATTTTCAGCAGATCAGGTTCCAACTGAATACGCACACCGCGGAACTTCTCGTTGGAGAGGATAGATGCACGGGTCAGCGCTTGTTTCAGCGACTGGCGGGTCGCAATCACAACCTTATCACCGCCCTTTGGCAACACGCGACGATAGTCAGGGAAGCGTCCATCAACCAGCTTACTGGTGAATACTGCGGTCGCAGTGGTAGCGCGGATAGCGTTCTCGCCAATGGCGATATGGATATCCTGATCTTCGCTGTCCAGCAGACGGGACAGTTCAGTGACACCTTTACGTGGCACGATTACCTGTTTTTCCGGCAGGTTCACTTCCAGGGCTCTGTGGCTCAGCGCCAGACGGTGACCATCGGTCGCCACAGCACGAACTACACTGCCCTCGGTTTCAATCAGCAGACCATTCAGGTAATAACGCACATCCTGATTGGCCATGGAGAATTGAGTGGCATCGATCAGAGACTTGATAGTGCCCTGCTTGAGGGTAAATTCGATATCACTCTGGAAAGCATCGACGTTTGGATACTCTTCAGCAGGCAAAGTGGCCAGAGAGAAACGGCTGCGGCCACAGCGTAATAACCACTTGTTATCCTGCTGCTCGATCTTGAGTTCTGTTTGCTCAGGCAAAGACTTCACAATATCCAGCAACTTCTTGGCTGGCACTGTGGTACGGCCTTCCTGAATGTCGCCATGGACTTGAGCCTGGCCCACCAGCTCCACTTCCAGATCAGTACCGGTCATCTTAAGCGAGTTAGCACTCACTTCCACCAGCAGGTTAGACAGAATAGGCAGGTTGTGACGGCGTTCTACGGCACCGCTCACCAGTTGAAGCGGCTTTAACAGGGCATCCCTATCGATTGAAAATTTCATTATCTTCAGTTCCCGATGTTAGGAAGACAAGGTGCGGATCAGGTTCGCGTAATCTTCTTTAATGTCGTGGCTTTCTTCACGCAGCTGAGCAATCTTGCGACAGGCATGCAATACCGTTGTATGGTCACGTCCACCAAAGGCGTCGCCAATTTCCGGCAAGCTCTGGTTGGTCAACTCCTTGGCCAGCGCCATCGCCATTTGGCGTGGACGAGCAACACTGCGGGAGCGACGCTTGGACAGCATATCTGCCATCTTGATCTTGTAGTACTCAGCTACTGTCTTTTGGATATTGTCTATAGTGACCAATTTTTCCTGCAGAGCCAAGAGGTCGCGAAGCGCTTCTCTAACAAAATCAATGGTAATAGGTCGACCGGTGAAGTTGGCGTTGGCAATAACCCGGTTCAGGGCGCCTTCCAGTTCACGGACGTTGGATCTCAGTCGCTTGGCGATAAAGAAAGCCACTTCATCGGGCAGGTTAATACCACTCTCCTGAGCCTTGCGCATCAGAATCGCCACCCGGGTTTCCAGTTCCGGCGGTTCAATGGCAACGGTCAGGCCCCAGCCGAAGCGGGACTTAAGACGATCTTCTACCCCGTCGATCTCCTTTGGATAGCGATCAGAGGTCAGAATGATCTGGTGGTTACCTTCCAACAAAGCGTTAAAGGTGTGGAAGAACTCTTCCTGGGATCTGTCTTTATTGGCAAAAAACTGAATGTCATCGATAAACAGCGCATCAACACTGCGGTAGTAGCGTTTGAACTCTTCGATGGCATTGTTTTGCAGTGCTTTAACCATGTCCTGAACAAATCGTTCAGAATGCATGTAAACCACTTTGGCATTTGGGTTGTTCTTAATAATGCCGTTACCCACTGCGTGCAGCAGGTGGGTTTTACCCAAACCTGTACCGCCATAAAGAAACAAGGGGTTATAGGCACCACCCGGATTCTCGGCAACCTGCAGTGCAGCAGCCTTACCCAATTGGTTCGATTTACCTTCAACAAAGTTATCGAACTGATAGGTGGGGTTAATATTGCTGCGGTGACCGGCAGGTGCCGCTACAGGCTCAACACTGTTAAATGAGGTGGTTGGTTTGGCTGCAGCAGTCGCTGGACGCGCCGCAGCAGGTGCAGGCGTGGCTGGTCGGGCAGAGGGGCGACTGCCGATATCGAAGCGCAGTTTTGGGGCATCGTTACCCATTTGCTCAGTGAAAAACTGAGCGATCATGTTCAGGTATTTGTCTCTGACCCAGTCCAGTACAAAGCGGTTTGGTGCATACAACACCAGAGTATCGCCTTCCATTTCAGCCTGTAACGGTCTAATCCACATACTGAATTGTTGTGCAGAAAGCTCATCCTGCAGTCTACCGATACATTGTTGCCAAAGCGAAACAGCCACTGAACTTATCCCCAAAAGATCAACCGAAAGGGGGTTATTCTATAGTGAGATCCAAAGGATCGCTATCCTTAAAAGCGATTTATCAACAGCAAGATCGCAGAAACAAATCCACTGCCCGGAGTCAAGATCTTCTGCGATCTTTTTATCGCTGCAAGCCCCATAAAAGCCGCTTTATAAAGCGATCGCTATTGATCTATAATCACCGGCCCGCGATCACACCGTTTGAGGTGAGATCTACCAGATGTAGTGGCTCTTCACAGAGTTATCCACACTTTGTGGTGTTTTGATCTGAATAAGGTCGAAGTGGGCACAGAGCGAATTAATCAAAGACTGGGTAATGTGTGTTGACGCCATTTCCTAAAGTGATTACAATTCGGCCTCTTTTTTGTCCTTACCTCTGGCCTGTTTATTAGCTGTAAGCTAAAGGCGATAGAGATAAGGTAACGTTAACCTATAAAGACGGATTGCCAAATCATGAGTAAACGTACTTTTCAACCAAGCAACCTGAAGCGCAAGCGTTCTCACGGCTTCCGCGCTCGCATGGCTACTGCCAACGGCCGTAAGGTGCTGGCTCGTCGCCGCGCCAAAGGTCGTGCTCGCCTGTCTGCCTAATCGGAGCATAGCTTCAGGTGACTGGCTACACCTTTTCGCGGGAGTTACGTCTGTTAACTCCCGCGCAATTCAAATCTGTATTTTCCAACCCTATCAAAGCCTCTTCTGCTGAAATAACTTTGCTTGCCATTCCGAATTCGGAGAACCATCCGCGCTTGGGTCTGACTGTTGCAAAGAAACACGTTCGACGTGCTAACCAACGTAACCGGGTAAAACGCCTGGTCCGCGAAAGTTTCCGTTTGAATCAGCATGAGTTGCCGCCGATTGACATTGTTGTACTGGTCAGAGGTGGTGTTTTGGCTATGGAAAATGCCGAGCTCAACAAGTTGATAGAAAAGCTATGGCGAAAACTCTCTCGCCGCTACAATGGCTGACGACCGCGGTTATCCGCGGCTATCAAATTTTCATCAGTCCCCTCCTGGGACCTCGATGTCGTTTCACTCCGACATGCTCCAATTATGCTATTGAAGCCATCCGAATTCACGGAACTGTGAAAGGTAGTTGGTTTGCCATCAAACGCATATTAAAATGTCACCCTTTACATCCCGGCGGTAGTGATCCCGTCCCCCCTAAAAACGACAGGTGTAATAAATAAGGTTATGGAATCTCAACGCAATATATTGCTGATCGGTCTGCTGTTTGTCAGCTTTCTGCTGTGGCAACAGTGGCAGGCAGATAAAGCGCCACAAGCTCAGGCTCAGACCAATGTGGCCACTCAAACTGTTCAACACAGTACCGATGTTCCTGAATCGGACGCATCAGTACCGGCAACGGTAACTGCCTCAAAGGACCTGATCACGGTTAAAACCGACCAGCTGGATGTGAAAATCAATCCTGTAGGTGGTGACATCGTTTATGCAGCTCTGCTGTCCCATAAGCTGGAACTGGGCAAAGATGAGCCTTTCGTTCTGCTTGAGCAAACCCCTGGTTTCACCTATATCGCCCAAAGTGGTCTGATTGGTGCCAATGGTATCGACTCTGTTAACGGTCGTGCTCACTTCACCGCAGCCAAGACTGAGTATGTAATGACAGGCGACACCCTGGACGTGCCACTGACTTACACAGCTGAGAATGGCGCAACCTTCACCAAAATCTTCTCTTTCCGTAAGGGTGAGTTCGACGTTGGTGTTGATTACCGTATTCACAACACTTCTGCTGAACCTCTGAGTGTTCAGATGTATGGTCAAATCAAGCAGACCGTGCGTGCAAGTGACTCCAGCATGATGATGCCAACTTATCGCGGTGGCGCTTTCTCTACTGAAAAAGAACGCTACGAAAAGTATGACTTTGATGAGATGGCCAAAGCCAATCTGGATGAAAAAACCCAGGGCGGTTGGGTTGCCATGCTGCAACACTATTTTGTGTCAGCCTGGGTGCCTCAGGCCAATGAGCAAAACATCCTGTTTACCCGTGAAAGCAATGGTGTAGCCAACATTGGCTTCCGCACGCCTGTATTCACAGTTGCTCCAGGTGCCACTGACAATGTTGCAGCTAAGTTCTACGTTGGTCCTAAAGATCAGGCTGCTCTGTCTGCACTGTCTCCAACCCTGAACCTGGTAGTGGACTACGGCTTCCTGTGGTGGTTGGCTGTACCTATCTACAAGCTGCTGATGTTCTTCCAGAGCATCGTTGGCAACTGGGGTGTGGCGATTATCCTGATCACCCTGACTGTACGAGGTGCTCTGTACCCGCTGACCAAAGCTCAGTACACCTCCATGGCCAAGATGCGTAACCTGCAACCTAAGCTGCAGGAGATGAAAGAGCGTTATGGTGATGACCGTCAGAAGATGGGTCAGGCAATGATGGAGCTGTACAAGAAAGAGAAAGTTAACCCTATGGGTGGCTGTCTGCCTATCTTGTTGCAGATGCCAATCTTCATCGCTCTGTACTGGGTACTGCTGGAATCTGTTGAACTGCGCCACGCGCCGTTTATGCTGTGGATTAACGACCTGTCGGTACAGGATCCATACTATGTACTGCCTATCCTGATGGGTGTATCAATGTATGTTATGCAGAAGATGCAGCCTATGGCTCCGACCATGGACCCTATGCAGGTGAAGATGATGCAGTGGATGCCAGTGGTATTTACCGTATTCTTCCTGTGGTTCCCAGCTGGTCTGGTTCTGTACTGGTTGGTAGGTAACCTGGTTGCCATTATCCAGCAGAAGATTATTTATGCCCAGCTGGAGAAAAAAGGCTTAAAATAAGCCTCCAGGCTAAAGCTTGAACACAAGGCGGCCCCAATGGCCGCCTTTTCTTTTAGTAGGGTCTGTTCACCTTTGAAGATGGTTTTTGCAGCTTTTTGTCGTTGTTTTATACAAAGCAACGCGATTGAGGTGTAGTTGCTCTACATAAATGAGCGTTAATGCAGTAGAAAGCGACGACAAACGCTGCCCGAAGGGCTCGGCTATACGCGCTTTACTCTTTGTTGCAAGGTATTTGCTTAGGCCCACTAGGCGACACACCTTGCGTCGCGATTAAAGCGCGTCTAGAGCGAGCAAAACTCAACCATTAAAGGTCAACAGACCCTTAGCAATACAGGTAATTGAGCGTGACAACAGAGACTATCGTGGCACAGGCTACCGCTCCCGGACGCGGCGGTGTCGGTATTATTCGTATCTCAGGCCCAAAGGCGACGGACGCCGCAGAGGCACTGTTGGGTCATCTGCCCAAACCTCGTTATGCTGATTACTGCGACTTTAAAGCCGCCGACGGCACAGTGCTGGATCAGGGCATAGCCCTGTACTTCAAAGGCCCCAACTCCTTTACCGGCGAAGATGTACTGGAACTTCAGGGACACGGTGGTCAAATCGTACTGGATATGCTGATTAAGCGGGTATTGGAAGTCACCGGTATCCGTATCGCCCGCCCGGGAGAGTTCAGTGAACAGGCCTTTATGAATGACAAGCTGGATCTGACGCAGGCGGAAGCGATTGCCGATCTGATTGACGCCACCAGCGAGCAGGCAGCCAAAAGCGCGCTGCAATCCCTTCAGGGCGAATTCTCCAAAGAGGTCCATGAACTGGTGGATCAGGTCACCAACCTGCGTCTGTATGTAGAAGCCGCCATCGACTTCCCGGATGAAGAGGTGGATTTCCTGTCTGACGGTAAGATTGCCGCCGCCCTGTATCGCATTATCGACAAGCTGGATGAAGTGCAGGCCAGTGCCAAACAGGGTTCAATTATTCGTGAAGGGATGAAAGTGGTTATCGCCGGTCGTCCCAATGCCGGTAAATCCAGCCTGCTGAACGCCCTGGCAGGTAAAGAGTCAGCCATCGTGACTGAAATCGCTGGCACCACCCGTGATGTACTGCGTGAGCATATTCATCTGGATGGCATGCCACTGCATATTATCGATACAGCGGGTCTGCGTGATACCGAAGACACTGTTGAACAAATTGGTATTGAACGCGCCTGGAGCGAAATCAATTCTGCTGTTCGGGTATTGTTTATGGTGGATGGCACCACCACAGATGCCATAGATCCCCATGATATCTGGCCTGATTTTATTGATCGCCTGCCAGCCAACCTAGGGGTGACTGTGGTGCGTAACAAGGCAGATCTGACAGGTGAGTCACTGGAGACTACCGAAGAACAGGGCTACAGTGTTTACCGCATTTCAGCTAAAACAGGTCTGGGAGTGGAGAGCCTCAAACAGCACCTGAAATCCCTGATGGGTTATCAGAGTAATCTGGAGGGTGGCTTTATTGCCCGTCGCCGCCATCTGGAAGCGCTGGAACTGGCTGCCGACCACCTGCAAATAGGTAAGGAGCAGCTTGAAGTGTTCCAGGCTGGAGAACTGCTGGCTGAAGAGCTGCGTATGACTCAACAGGCGCTGTCTGAAATTACCGGCACCTTTACCTCAGATGACCTGCTGGGCAAAATCTTCAGCTCCTTCTGTATAGGCAAGTAATCCTTATAAAAACCAAGGCCATATCATTGGGATATGGCCTGATTATCATGCTTTAGGCTGGATTTTCCCGCCACTTCCCAAACTTTCGACCAGGTTCAGTTAAATATTCAAAAAATACCCGACCAGTCTACTAAGCTATTGAGACAGTGTTAAAGGGAGTGTGAGTAATGAACCTAAGGCAATTGAATATCCGCCAGAAGCAGTTGTTGGTGGAAGTGACTTCAGTATTGATTCTGATAGCAGTCTCAGTTTACGCGGTACTGGACAAACGTTCCATGGCGTATGAAGAACGTCGGAATCAGTTGTCGGCGCAAATAGACACTGTCTACAAACTGGTCGAGAAATACGCCCAGGAAGACGGTGAACAGGCCCAACAAAAGGCCCTGCAAACCCTCTCTGAACTCAGGTTCAGTGGTGAGAACTACTTCTGGGTGTTATCAAAAGACACCCGGATGTTGATGCATCCTGAACAAACAAACTTAAACGGCACTCTGGTGTCTGGCCAGAAAGATATCGAAGGCAATGCCCTGTTTCTGGACATGACCAATGTCGCCCGTAATCAGGGTAAAGGCTTTGTCGAGTACTACTGGGAAAAGAGTAATGGCGACTCCTCCCACAAACTCTCCTACGTCACCAGCTTTCCTCAATGGGATTGGGTTATCGGTACCGGCACTCTGCTGCAGGACATTGATAATGCCTTCTATCAGGATGCTTTTATCTCTCTTATAGAAACCATTATCGCAGCCACAGTCCTGTTGCTGATCAGTAACGCCGTTGGACGCAGTATCACCAAACCGGTCAACGAGATGAGTGAGAAGCTGAAGAAGGTTTCCCAGGGCGATCTCACGGTAAGATTCGACGATAAGGGAAAAGACGAAATAGCTTCCCTGAGTGCGACTCTGAACAGCACGCTGTCAGCGCTGCAGTCAGCGGTCGGATCAGCAAAACAATCTTCTACCCAATCCAATGAGTTGGCCAGTCAGATATCCACTATCAGTAATAACACGGCCCATGATGCTCAAAAACAGTTGACGCAATTGGATCAGGTGGTATCCGCCATGAGTCAGATGAGCTCTACCATCAACAATATTGCTGAGAACGCCGAAACCACCAGTGCCAGCACTAACGAAGCGGCCAGTCACGCCACACAGTGCCAGTCGGAAATGGATAGAACCCAACAGAAAATGGAAGATCTGGTGCATAAGGTGACCAGTACCAATGAGCAGGTTGGCGAACTGCAAAGTGGGGTATCCGGCATTCAGGATGTGGTCAACATCATTCAATCTATCTCTGAACAAACCAATCTGTTGGCGTTGAACGCCGCCATTGAGGCCGCCCGGGCTGGCGAACAGGGCAGAGGGTTTGCAGTAGTTGCAGATGAAGTTCGTACCCTGGCCAGTCGTACTCAAGAGTCCACCACAGAGATCAGTGAAACCATTAACCGTCTGATTGGCGCTTCCCAGAGTACAACTCAGGCAATGACCTCTTGTCAAAATCAGGCCGCCGAGAGTGCAGAGGCCACCAGCAGAATTCAAAAACTACTGGCAGAAATGGCGGTTCAGTTGGTACAGGCCAATGAGAATGTTGCCCAAATCGCAACAGCGGCGGAAGAGCAAGGAGTGGTCGCGGGAGAGATTAACCAGAATGTGGATACTGTCCATAGTAGTGCCACCAGCCTGAATAACACCGCATCTACCCTGGCCAACCAGAGTAAGCAACTGGCGGGCAGCGCCACCGAACTGCAACAGCAGATGGGTCAGTTCCAGGCTTGAGCTCGGTCATCAAAAATCAAAACGGCCACTTGTTGTGGCCGTTTTTTATTTCCGCTATTGGCTGATACTCAGCAGTTGTGCTGCCAGCATATCCACCAGCAACTTCACTTTGAGGGACTGATGTCGGTTATGGGGATACAGAGCCCAAATCCCCTCTTTCGGCTCCTGATACGCCTGTAGCAAAGGAATCAGACGACCATCCGCTATCGCCGCATCCACGTAATATCCTGGTAGCTGGACAATCCCCAGCCCTCTTATTGCTGCTTCAACCAGCACACTGCCACTGCCACAGTTCAGGGTCCCTTTAACCCGTAACCCCCTTTGTTTGCCCTCCTCCATAAAACGCCAGTGGCTGTTATTACCCACCAGGCAATTGTGTTGTGCCAGTTCATTAGGCGTATGGGGCGCACCGTGGCGGCTGAGATATTCAGGAGATGCACATACATGCAAAGTTCGGTTGGTCAGCAGCCGGGCCATCATAGAAGAGTCTTTAAGGTGGCCAAGGCGGATAGCCAAATCATAGCCACCATGAACCAGATCCAGCGGCTGGTTGGTCAACTCGCAAATGATCTCCACTTCCGGGTACTGCTCCATATAATCCAGCACCACAGGCATGACATATTGATCACCAAAAATCACTGGGGCTGTCATCTTAAGAATGCCCTGGGGTGACATATGTAAATTGGAGATGGCGCGCTCCGCATCTTCCAGCCCATCCAGCACCTGACGACAGTGCTGATAGAAGATACGTCCCTCTTCAGTAAGTGAGATTTTTCGGGTTGTTCGATACAGCAATTTCGTATTCAGGCGGTTCTCCAACTCATTAACCTGCCTGCTCACCTGAGCTGTAGATATTCCCAACTGTTTGGCTGCAGAGGTAAAACTTCCAGCGTCCACTACATAAACAAACTCAGTGACACCTTCCCACTTCATCATTGTTGCTACCGGGTAAAAGTTATTTGCGTTCTAAGTAGATTATCTCTTCGCAAATGGTAATTACAATGTCTGTTCTGCTTATTGCGTCCACCAAATGATTGGTGTGTCTATGCAATCACTTTCTGGAGTTTCTATGTCAGCCCAATTTATCAAATCCAAAGCCGCCATTGCTTGGGGCCCAGGCCAACCTCTGTCAGTAGAAGAGGTTGATGTAATGCTGCCAAAAGCCGGGGAAGTACTGGTTCGAATCGTTGCTACCGGTGTTTGTCATACCGATGCCTTCACACTGTCAGGCGATGACCCTGAGGGTGTATTTCCTGCCATTCTCGGCCATGAAGGCGGCGGTATTGTAGAAATGGTCGGTGAAGGCGTAACCAGTGTTGCCGTTGGTGACCATGTTATTCCGCTTTATACCCCTGAATGTGGTGAGTGTAAGTTCTGTAAGTCAGGTAAAACCAACCTGTGCCAGAAGATCCGTGAAACCCAGGGTAAGGGCTTGATGCCGGATGGTACTTCCCGCTTCTACAAAGATGGCGAACCTATCTTCCACTACATGGGTTGTTCCACTTTCTCTGAATACACAGTCCTGCCTGAGATATCTCTGGCCAAGGTTAACCCTGAAGCACCACTTGAAGAGGTGTGTTTGCTGGGTTGTGGTGTCACCACAGGTATGGGTGCCGTGCTGAAAACCGCCAAAGTACAGCCAGGTGATACCGTTGCTATTTTCGGTCTGGGTGGCATTGGTCTGTCAGCCATTATCGGTGCCACCATGGCAGGTGCCAGCCGTATTATCGGCGTAGATATCAATGAGTCCAAATTTGAACTGGCCAGGAAGCTGGGTGCTACTGATCTGATCAACCCAAGCAAGTTTGACAAGCCAATCCAGGAAGTGATCGTTGAGATGACTGACGGTGGCGTGGACTTCTCTTTCGAATGCATCGGTAATGTCAACGTGATGCGAAGCGCCCTTGAGTGTTGTCATAAGGGTTGGGGTGAGTCAGTGATCATTGGTGTTGCTGGTGCAGGCCAGGAGATCTCTACCCGTCCATTCCAACTGGTAACCGGACGTGTATGGCGTGGTAGTGCTTTCGGTGGTGTTAAGGGACGTTCAGAACTGCCTGAAATCGTTGACCGTTACATGGCGGGCGAATTCAAGCTGGATGACTTTATTACCCACACTATGGGCCTGGAAGGTATTAACGAATCATTTGAACTCATGCACAAGGGTGAAAGCATCCGTACCGTGATTCATATGGATAAGTAACAGAGTAGGCCGGGAGATTTGCATGTCGTTATTTCTGGTAAGTGCCAATAAGAGCTTCGATGGCTGGCATAAACAGTACACCCACGAATCGAAAGTACTGAACTGTAGCATGAGGTTCGCAATCTACCTGCCTCCTCAGGCTGCCAGTCATAAGGTTCCGGTTCTTTACTGGCTGTCAGGCCTGACCTGCACAGATGAAAACTTTATGCAGAAAGCCGGAGCACAGAGACTGGCCGCCAAATTGGGTATCGCTATCGTTGCACCGGACACCAGTCCAAGGGGAGAAGGTGTGGCTGATGATCCCAATGGTGAATATGACCTGGGCCTGGGAGCAGGATTTTATGTGAACGCCACACAGGCGCCCTGGAATCGCCATTATCGCATGTATGACTATGTGGTAAATGAACTGCCGGCAATTGTGGAAACTCACTTTCCAGTGTCTGATCTGCGCAGTATTGCAGGACACTCCATGGGTGGCCACGGCGCGCTGACAATAGCGCTGCGTGAACCGGAGCGCTATTGTTCGGCATCAGCTTTCAGTCCTATCTGTAACCCGGTTAACGCGCCATGGGGACAGAAGGCATTCAGTCACTATCTGGGTGAAGACAGAGGTCTGTGGCGTCAATATGATGCCGTTGAACTGATGAAAGAAAGCAGATTACCTATGCCTGTTCTGGTTGATCAGGGACTGGAAGATAACTTCCTCTCAGAACAACTCAAGACAGAAAGTCTGGCAAAGGTGGCCGCCGACACCAAGTATCCGGTCACTATCCGTATGCAGCCCGGCTATGACCACAGCTATTACTTTATCGCCAGCTTTATTGAGGACCACCTGAGATTCCACGCCCGGCATCTCAGCGAGCAATAACGAAAAAGGCCTGACATTGTCAGGCCTTTTTTATTGGCTTACCTGATATCAACTACCCGGCTGGCTTTGCGATACTGAACTCTCCACCCCTGCCATCTGGGGAGTTCCCAGCGTTTGGGGTCGGTCTTGCGTGCGCCATCCTGATAAATAATTTCCACCTTTTTTGACCGGACATCATATTCAACTCTGAGCTTCAATTCGGGCAGCACCAAAGCTCTGGGATACAGTTCATCAAATTTCTGTCTGCACCAGTCCGGGATACACTCAAATTCCAGATCTTCCCATTCAAGCAAACCAAGGTCGTCCAATTCGGCAACGCCGAGATCCTGAAGCTTATATACCAGGTAAGTTTCAACATCAGATGCAGGCAATGTATCACTCTGCTGATCTGGCATACCCGCCAACAGTTCGCTCCTCGTGGCACTGGGTAAAGCCAGCCAGATAGCGCTGGCCTGGAGATCATCTGCCAGCTTTTCCGCCAGCCCGGGCATCACCTCTCCTTTTATAATAGCCTGTGCTGCCGCTTTAACAGCCAGAGCACCCGATACCCGCGCATAGTAGCTGGCGATAACCCGTCCGCCATAAATACGCTCCATTAAGCAGCCTTTATCAGGATGAGGTTGCTCCTGTGCCACACGCTCACTGCCAAGCTCCATCCCGGCTATCAGCCTCCAGCTGACAGGCACCATACAGGTCCCCATATTCAGGGTTTGTCTGACACCTCTGCCTGGCAGTGAGAACTGATCCAACACAACTGCAGCTTCGGGATAAACCTTACGGTTGTCATCCAGCACGGCAAAGCGGCCTTCCCGACTCACCTGAACTTCATTACGACCATTTCCATAAGCGTTATCCCGGGTTTGGCGCTGCACATAGGTCAATTCCGGCAGAGCTTTTATCACCTGAAAGAGCCAGGTCTGTCTGGCTTTTTCATCAGGGATCCCTGTTTCCATAGGTGGCAGATTAACAACCGTGCGGATCTGATTGGCCAGCTGACGGATCTCCCGGCGCAACTGAAGATCAATATTGAGAAATTCAGGCGGTGATCGGCGAAGCAATTTGATCATCGCCATAGCGTCACACCCCAGAGGTTCCCATAATGCCAACTCTCTGAGGCCATCCACTGATGACGGCGTCTGCCACAACCTTCTGCCCAGGCTCATGGCGGCGCACAGGTCCACCATAATGCCTTTGCTGACATCATCGTCCATAGCACTGATAAGGTGAGCAAATTGAGTATCAATAGGCAGTGGAAACAGGGCCCGGCCGTGATCGGTAATCTTTCCACCAGCATCTATGGCAGCAATTGTCTCCAGTCTGCTGCGCGCTTCAGCCAGCGCTTTTTCTTTCAGCCCATCAACAAACTCAAGTTGCTGCAGCAGTTTACCGCAAGCAGCTGCGGCCAACATAGGTTCAGTCAACTCTTCGCGCAGCAGTTCAGCTGGCGTTCTTGCTTCCAGTGGCGCATGCTGCCCCCACAACCGAATGCATACTCCCTCTCTGACACGACCGGCTCGTCCCAGACGTTGATCAGCTGAGGCCCGGGAAATACGGGCCAGAGACAACACTGTTCTACCATTTCGCTGGTGGGTTCTGCGCTCCAGACCTGAGTCGATCACCACAGTGACACCAGGAATAGTCAACGAGGTTTCCGCAACATTGGTCGCCAGGATAACTCTGGAACCCTGGCCTCTGGCCAGTACCTGCCGCTGGGTATCTATATCTGAGCCACCATGGAGCTGCATACAGGTCAGCGGCAGATCACCGAGTAGCTGCGCACATTTGCTGATTTCCCCCTTACCCGGCAGAAACACTAAAATATCCCCATCCAGGTGTGGGATCACAGACTCTACCGCGCTGCGCACCTTCAGTGGCAAGTCTCTGGCGTCAGGCAGTTGCTGACTGTCGTTGGCCAAATAGCGAAGTTCCACATGGAACCTTTTCCCCTGGGCCTTAAGCAAGCAGGTGCTCTGACCAAGGTATTGCGCCAATCGTTCGCCATCTATAGTGGCTGAGGTCAGCAATAACCTGTGCTGGCTCTGTTGCCTCAGCAGCGCCAACAAAAGATCTGTGTCCCAGCGCCGTTCATGAAACTCATCAATGATCACCAGATCAAAGTCTTCCAATCCGTTATTAGCGAACCAGTTCAGCGCGATTCCGGGAGTCACAAATGCCAGTTGAGTGTCCTGAGTAACCTGATTTTCAAACCTGATGGCATAGCCGACATTCAGCCCGTGTTGGTGACATATCTCATCACTGCCAAGAAAGTCAGCCAATGCCACGCAGGCCACCCGCCGGGGTTCAACCACCAGCACACGACGATTGCCACCATCAGCCGCCCATACAGGTAATCGGGTAGATTTCCCTGAACCTGTGTCTGATTGAATCACCATATGGTGTTCTTCTATCTGAGTTTCAAACTCAGCTTTGATGGCATCTATAGGTAGATGAAAATCGGAAGTCATTGATTTAAATAAACAGCCAGCATATCGCCAAAGTGTACCCCGACTCAGGTTCAGGTGCATCCGCCCTCAGGGATAACCCCGACCAGAATTCCCCATTATGGCTGGCGGGGCAGTTCGGCTAAGATGTTGACCATTAATCCAGGTAACACAGGAAACAAAATGAGCGCGTTTGAGATTTTAGTTGGCACCACTCTGGGTGGCAGTGAGTATGTTGCAGATGAACTTGAGGCCCAACTGGAACAGGCAGGACATGAAACCAGAATTCATCTGTCACCGGATCTGGACCAGTTGGATCCAAAGGCTATTTGGCTGCTGGTATCTTCAACCCATGGGGCTGGAGATCTACCAGATAATATTCAACCTTTACTGGCACAGATCCAATCTCAAAAACCGGATCTGACAGACGTGAAGTACGCTTTATGTGCAATCGGCGACTCAAGCTATGACACTTTTTGTCAGGGCCCTGAGCAGCTGGTGGAGCAGATGGAACAGCTTGGCGCCAAAGCCATTGTGAATAAGATCCAGATCGATGTTCAACAGGATCCTGTCCCTGAAGAGCCCGCCCTGTCTTGGTTATCTGATTGGCAGAACCAGGTGTGAGATCCTGTCATTCAGACTAAAGCCTGTATTGCACACAGAATAGATCATCCTTATCCACAGATTACGATCCAAAATAATAAATTTGTGGATAAGGTATTATTTAGATCTGATCTACCGTTGAACTAATTAACACCTCAACTGACCAAAGATCCACCCTGTGGATAACCATGCGATCTATCCCCACCTTATTTTGCGTTAGATCGCCCACAGATCACAGGATCAGAAATCCGCTACCTATTGGTTTAAAAGGATTTTTAGCGTTTTACACAGATCTTGTCGATCCTAATAGTAAACATAGTAAGAAGATCTATATAAAGATCTTAAGATCTATAAAGCCGATCCATGACGATCCGTTCAATCTAAATAGATCATTCACCTTGGCTCAGCCAGGTGGTAAAATATTCGGCTCTGTGAATTTCCTCTTATGTAATCGAAGGCAGTGTCATGCATTTTCATGAACGGTTTGATGTAATTGTTGTAGGTGGTGGTCATGCCGGAACTGAAGCCGCATTGGCCTCTGCTCGAATGGGTTGTAAAACCCTGCTGTTGACTCACAACGTAGATACGCTGGGACAGATGTCCTGTAATCCGGCTATTGGTGGGATCGGCAAAGGCCATCTGGTTAAAGAGATTGATGCTCTGGGTGGTGCTATGGCTACCGCAACAGACTTGTCAGGTATCCAGTTCCGTACTCTGAACTCATCCAAAGGCCCTGCTGTGCGCGCTACCCGTGCTCAGGCAGATCGCGCTCTGTATAAACAGGCGATCCTGACGATCCTGCAGAACCAGCCAAACCTGAAGATCTTCCAGCAAGCAGTTGATGATCTTGTGGTTGAAAATGGCAAGGTGATCGGTGCTGTCACTCAGATGGGACTGGCATTTGAAGCTCCTGCAGTGGTACTGACAACTGGTACTTTCCTGGGTGGCCGTATTCATATTGGTCTGGAAAACTATGGTGGTGGTCGCGCCGGTGATCAACCTGCTATGGCACTGGCACAGCGTCTGCGTGAGCTGCCTATTCGTGTTGGTCGCCTTAAGACTGGTACTCCTCCACGTATCGATGCCAGAACTATTGATTTCTCTCAGATGATTGAGCAGAAAGGTGATGATCCCCTGCCGGTAATGTCTTTCATCGGTGATGTTAACCAGCATCCACAACAGATCTCCTGTTTTATCACCCATACCAATGAGCGCACTCACGATATTATTCGGGGTGGTTTGGACAGAAGTCCTATGTACTCAGGTGTGATTGAGGGAATTGGTCCACGTTACTGCCCAAGTATTGAAGACAAGATCCACCGTTTTGCCGATAAGAGTTCACACCAGATCTTTATCGAACCTGAAGGCCTGACAACCACAGAAATCTATCCAAATGGCATCTCCACCAGTCTGCCATTTGACGTACAGCTGAATCTGGTTCGCTCCATCAAAGGGATGGAAAATGCTGAGATCATCCGTCCGGGTTACGCGATCGAATATGATTACTTCGATCCAAGAGATCTGAAAAACTCTCTGGAAACCAAGACCATTGATGGCTTGTTCTTCGCTGGTCAGATCAACGGCACCACAGGTTATGAAGAAGCCGGTGCTCAGGGGCTGCTGGCCGGTACCAACGCGGCACTTCAGGTTCAGGGCAAAGAATCCTGGGCCCCTCGCCGTGATGAAGCGTACCTGGGCGTACTGGTTGACGATCTGTCTACTCTGGGTACCAAAGAGCCCTACCGTATGTTCACCAGCCGCGCCGAATACCGTTTGTTGCTGCGTGAAGACAATGCTGATCTGCGTTTGACCGAAAAAGGTCGTGAATTGGGTCTGATTGATGATCACCGTTGGGCGAAGTTCAATGAGAAGCGTGATTCCATTGAACAGGAACTTCAGCGCTTGCGCAGTCAGTGGGTACATGTGAATTCACCTTTGGTTGAGCATCTGAATCCGCATCTGAATACACCAATTTCCCGCGAAGCTTCATTTGAAGATCTGCTGCGTCGTCCGGAAATGGATTACCAGAAACTGGTTGGCATTGAAGGTTTTGGTCCAGGCCTGGAAGATCCTTATGCTGCTGAGCAGGTTCAAATCCAGGTGAAATACGCGGGCTATATCCAGCGTCAGCAGGATGAGATCAACAAACATCAGCGCAATGAGAATACCCGTTTGCCGATGGATCTTGATTATGCTGAAGTGCCTGGACTGTCCAACGAAGTGACTGCCAAGCTGAACTCTCACAAGCCAGAAACCATAGGTCAGGCTTCCCGGATTTCAGGCGTTACGCCAGCTGCTATCTCCATTTTGCTGGTGCATTTGAAAAAGCGTGGTCTGCTGCGTAAAAGCGCCTGAGCTGTAGACTGCAGCTGATACCTTACAAGGGAAGCGATACGCTTCCCTTTGTTTATCTCCAGATACATAATATTTGTCGCGATTTTTAAAGGGGACTCCCTGTGCTAGCAGCTCAACTCGATGCTTATCTGGCCGAAGCCAATATCCAGGCCACGGACAAGCAAAAACAGCAACTTCTGGACTTTGTTGCCCTGCTTAACAAATGGAATAAAGCCTATAACCTGACCTCAGTGCGGGATCCAGAGCAGATGCTGGTTCGGCACATTTTAGATTCTCTGGTGGTATCGCCTCATCTTCAGGGCGATCGATTTATTGATGTTGGCACCGGACCTGGCTTGCCTGGGATCCCATTGGCGATTTTGAACCCGGATAAAACTTTTGTGCTACTGGACAGCCTGGGAAAGCGTATCCGCTTTCAGAAACAGGTACAGTTTGAGCTGGGTCTGGACAACATAGTGCCAACTGAAAGCCGGGTTGAAGCCTATCAGCCGGAGCTGAGATTTGATGGTGTATTGAGCCGGGCTTTTGCCTCCGTCGACGATATGCTCAACTGGTGTCACCATTTGCCAGCTGAAAATGGAGTATTCTATGCTCTCAAAGGTCAGTTGGCGGATGACGAGATGGCCAGCATACCCGCCGGCTTTGAATTAAAAGACACAATCGCTTTGCAGGTTCCCGCGCTGGATGAACAGCGGCATCTGCTGAAAATAGTGAAAGAATAATAACTTGTTTGCCAAACAAGCCTGTACAAGTTGCAATCTGTGCACACATCAAGCAACTTGTACCCAAGGGACTATTCGGGCAAGCAATGACTGACAGGGTGACATTGTGGGTAAGGTAATTGCCGTAGCCAACCAGAAGGGAGGCGTCGGAAAAACAACTACATGTGTAAATTTGGCCGCATCATTGGCGGCGACCAAGCGCAAGGTATTGCTGATTGACCTGGATCCTCAGGGCAACGCGACCATGGGCAGTGGCGTCGACAAATATGAAGTTGAAAACACAGCTTATGAGTTGTTGGTAGAGGAAAAACCTTTCGATGACGTAGTCATCCGCAACACTTCAGGCAAATATGATCTGATCGCCGGTAATGGCGATGTGACCGCTGCCGAAATCAAACTGATGGAATTTTTCGCCCGGGAAGTCCGCCTGCGCAATGCACTGGCGGCTGTCAGGGACGAGTATGATTTTATCTTTATCGACTGCCCGCCTTCACTGAATATGCTGACAGTGAACGCCATGTCTGCAGCTGACTCTGTTTTGGTACCTATGCAGTGCGAATACTACGCGCTGGAGGGCCTGACAGCCCTGCTTGATACCATAGGCAAGCTGGCTGCCATGGTTAATCCGACGCTGGCGATCGAAGGGATTCTGCGCACCATGTACGATCCCCGTAACCGTCTGGCCAACGATGTTTCCGAGCAGCTCAAGCAGCACTTTGGCGACAAGGTATACCGCACTGTTATCCCCCGCAATATTCGTCTTGCTGAGGCGCCAAGCTTTGGTGCGCCGGCCATGTATTACGACAAGTCCAGCGCCGGAGCCAAGGCCTATCTGGCTCTTGCCGGGGAAATTATTCGTCGTTCAGAGCAGCAACAGCAGGCAATGCAGGCTTAAGGAATAACCATGACAATGAAAAAACGTGGACTGGGTAAGGGCCTGGATGCTCTGCTGAGTACCAGTCATGCGGCCAGCAAGAAGCTGGAAACCCAGACTCAGGCCGATGTAAAGCCCGGGTCGGATGAAAACGGTGAGCTGCGACAGTTGGATCTGGATCTTTTGCGTCCGGGTAAATACCAGCCCCGTAAAGATATGTCTCCAGAGGCACTGGAAGAGCTGGCTGAATCTATTCGGGTGCAGGGGATTATCCAGCCTATCGTGGTACGCCCTGTATCTGCCACCGAATTTGAAATCATTGCCGGTGAGCGTCGCTGGCGAGCTTCTCAGCTGGCTGGCCTGGACAAGGTGCCATGTCTGATAAAAGACGTACCTGATGAGTCTGCTGTGGCCATAGCGCTGATTGAAAACATCCAGCGTGAAGATCTCAATGCCATGGAAGAAGCTATCGCCCTGAATCGTTTAATCGAAGAGTTTGAACTTACTCACCAACAAGTGGCAGCCGCTGTGGGAAAATCCCGTACCACGGTCACTAACCTGCTGCGTTTGAACAGTCTCAACGAACCGGTGAAACGTATGTTGGAAAATGGCGATATCGATATGGGACACGCCCGTGCCCTGCTCGGAATCGACGGTGATCAGCAAACTGAGCTGGCAAGATTGGTTGCTTCCAAAGAACTTACAGTTCGTGATACCGAACGATTAGTGAATAAGACACTAAATCCTGCTGAAGTCGCCGAAAAAACAGTTAAAGATCCCGATGTAAGCCGTTTGGAGACCCAGTTAATTGAGCGACTGGGTGCAAAAGTTTCCATCAATCACAACCAAAAAGGTCGTGGAAAAGTCGTAATTAACTTCCAAAATCTCGCTGAACTGGACGGAATTCTTAGCAAAATTCATTAAATTTCATAGGTTAAAACACCTTTATGTAATTTTGTGACCTTTGTTAAGGTTGGATTTTCTAAAGTTTGGCGCTCCATCACGTTTAAAGTGCCGTTTTTACTTATGTCGAAGTTGCATCTAAGGCTTGAAACGGTATACTTTCGCAAGCTTTTTGTACCTTGACTTTGACCGGATTTTCGACATCCGGTCATCTAAACCAATAAACAAAAGGCAAATTGCGGAGATGAGAAGTTGAGTAAGATTTTGGCGCGTCGTGGCCGGTGGTCAGCATACAAATTGGTGTTGATGCAGGCGGCGGTAGCCGGGGGGGCTTCGGTTCTCTTCTTCGTGCTTTGGGGAGTACAGCATGGTCTTTCTGCTTTAGCCGGGATGGTTATTGCAGTGCTTCCCAATTTCGTGTTCGCCACCCTCGCTTTTTCCCATATGGGAGCGAGTCAATCAGGGAAGGTTATAAAAACTTTCTACTGGGGGGAGGCGATTAAGTTGCTGTTAACAATAGCATTGTTTTGTATCGTGTTCGCGGGCTTCAAGGTAGATTTCGCGCCTTTGTTTACCACCTACACTTTGGCCTTAGCAGTGCATTGGATAGCACCTTTCCTTTTCAACAAAAAAACGGGATGAAAAATGGCTGCTGAAGGTGAATTAACTGCTTCCAGTTATATCCAGCATCACCTGACCAACTTGGCAGTGGGTGAAGGATTCTGGACTTGGCACGTCGACTCACTCCTGTTCTCAGTTGGCTTGGGAGGCTTGTTCCTGTGGTTGTTCTACAGAGCAGGCAAAAAGGCAACAGCAGGCGTTCCAACTAAGTTTCAATGTTTCGTTGAAATGATGGTGGAATTTATTGATGGCATCGTTCGTGACTCATTCCACGGTCGCAACCCTGTTATCGCACCGCTTGCCCTGACCATCTTCGTCTGGGTTTTCCTGATGAACTTGATGGACTTGGTTCCTGTTGACTTTATTCCTCATGCCGCCTACCTCATGGGCGTTCCTTACCTCAAGATTGTACCTACAACCGATTTGAACATTACCTTTGGTCTATCCATCGGCGTGTTCCTGTTGATTGTTTACTACAGCATTAAGGTCAAGGGCGTGTCTGGTTTCGTTAAGGAACTGACATTGCAGCCGTTCAATCATTGGGCACTGATTCCTGTGAACCTGGTTCTGGAAACTGTGACTTTGATTGCAAAGCCAATCTCTTTGGCACTGCGTCTGTTTGGTAACCTGTATGCAGGGGAGTTGATCTTTATTCTGATTGCATTGATGCCTTGGTGGAGCCAATTTGCACTGTCCGTGCCTTGGGCTATTTTCCACATCCTGGTCATCGTATTGCAGGCGTTTATTTTCATGATGCTGACTGTGGTTTACCTCAGCATGGCACATGAAGATCACTAATAATTTTTCAGCTTTAAATTTGTTAGCTTATTTTTTACGGAGAGAATAATGGAAACTGTAATCAGCTTTACCGCTATTGCTGTTGCTTTGATGATTGGCCTGGCTGCTCTGGGTACTGCTATCGGCTTTGCTATCCTGGGTGGTAAGTTCCTGGAAGCTTCTGCTCGTCAGCCTGAACTGGCTCCTGCTCTGCAAACTAAAATGTTCATCGTTGCTGGTCTGCTCGATGCGATTTCTATGATCGCAGTTGGTGTGGCACTGTTCTTCGTATTCGCGAACCCATTCGTTGGTCAGTTGGTAGGCTAATCCGGTTTTCCCGAATAGAGGAGGTGTGTCGTTATGAGCATTAACGCTACCTTATTAGGCCAGTTGATATCGTTTATGTTGTTTGTGTGGTTCTGCATGAAGTTCGTGTGGCCACCGCTCATTAACGCTATCGAAGCGCGCCAAAAGAAGATCGCTGACGGTCTGGCGGACGCTGACCGCGCTGCTAAAGACCTGGAGCTGGCTCAGTCTAAAGCGACCGAGCAACTCAAAGATGCCAAGGCCGCTGCCAACGAAATTATCGAAGCTGCTAACAAGCGCAAAAATCAAATCGTTGAAGAAGCCAAAGCAGAGGCAGACGCTGAGCGTGCGAAAATCATCGCTCAGGGTAAAGCAGAAATTGAAGCTGAGCGTAATCGCGTGAAAGAGGAACTGCGTAAGCAGGTTGCTGCTCTCGCCCTAACCGGTGCTGAGAAGATCCTCGAGCGTTCGATTGATGAAGCCGCCCACAGCGATATCGTTAATAAACTCGTCGCTGAAATTTGATAAGGGAGTGGAGTTATGGCTGAGTTAACCACCATTGCTCGCCCTTACGCTAAGGCCGCTTTTGACTTTGCTGTCGAACAACAGGCGGTGGAGAAGTGGGCAGAAATGCTTGGCTTCGCTGCATTGGTGAGTGAAAACGAATCCATGCAACCACTGTTGACTGGCTCTATGGCCAGCAACCAGCTCGCTTCACTGTTTATCAGTGTTTGTGGTGAGCAAGTCGATACGCACGGTCAAAACCTGCTGAAGGTGATGGCTGAAAACGGACGTTTGGGTGTACTACCCGCTGTTGCAAAACTCTATGCGGATTTCCGCAATGAGTGGGCAAAAGAGATTGAAGCCAATGTGGTTTCAGCCGCTGAGCTCACCGCAGAGCAACAGCAGCAGATTAGTGTTTCCCTTGAGAAACGTCTCGCACGCAAAGTTAAGCTGAACTGCAGCATAGATGCCGGCCTGATCGCCGGTGTGATTATCACGGCAGGAGACCTGGTCATTGATGGCTCGGTCCGCGGAAAACTAAACCGCCTGTCTGATAAGCTGCAGTCGTAATTGGGAGTTTGAGCATGCAACTGAATTCCACTGAAATCAGCGATCTGATTAAGCAGCGGATCGAGCAGTTCGAAGTTGTCAGCGAAGCACGCAACGAAGGTACTATCGTTGCAGTTAGCGACGGCATCATCCGCGTACACGGCCTGGCCGATGTAATGCAGGGTGAAATGATCGAACTGCCTGGCAACCGTTATGCCATCGCGTTGAACCTTGAACGTGATAGTGTCGGTGCCGTAGTTATGGGCCCTTATGCCGATCTGGCAGAAGGCGCCAAAGTTAAAACCACTGGTCGTATTCTGGAAGTTCCAGTAGGCCGTGGTCTGTTGGGCCGTGTGGTTAACACACTGGGTGAAGCAATCGACGGTAAAGGTCCTATCGACAACGATGGGTTCTCTCCTGTTGAGATGATCGCGCCAGGCGTTATTGACCGTAAATCGGTATCCCAGCCAGTACAAACTGGTTATAAAGCCGTTGACTCCATGATCCCAATCGGTCGTGGTCAGCGTGAATTGATCATTGGTGACCGTCAGACTGGTAAAACAGCTATGGCGATCGACGCGATCATTAACCAGAAAGATTCCGGCATTAAGTGTGTGTATGTAGCTGTTGGTCAGAAAGCTTCTACTATCGCTAACGTGGTTCGCAAACTGGAAGAGCACGGCGCTCTGGCTAACACCATCGTGGTTGTAGCCTCTGCTTCTGAAGCAGCTGCCCTGCAGTACCTGGCACCATACTCTGGTTGTGCCATGGGTGAATACTTCCGTGACCGCGGTGAAGATGCCCTGATCGTATACGATGACCTGTCTAAGCAGGCTGTTGCATACCGTCAAATCTCTCTGTTGCTGCGTCGTCCACCAGGTCGTGAAGCATACCCAGGTGACGTTTTCTATCTGCACTCCCGTCTGCTGGAGCGCGCTTCTCGTGTAAACGAGGAGTATGTAGAGAAGTTCACCAACGGCGAAGTGAAAGGTAAGACTGGTTCTTTGACCGCTCTGCCTATCATTGAAACCCAGGCGGGTGACGTATCTGCGTTCGTACCAACCAACGTAATTTCTATTACTGACGGTCAGATCTTCCTGGAAACCGACCTGTTTAACTCTGGCCTGCGTCCAGCTGTTAACCCAGGTATCTCGGTATCCCGTGTAGGTGGTGCAGCCCAGACCAAGATTATCAAGAAACTGTCCGGTGGTATCCGTACCGCACTGGCACAGTATCGAGAGCTTGCTGCGTTCTCACAGTTTGCATCTGATCTTGACGATGCAACTCGTGCCCAGCTGGAGCACGGTGAGCGTGTTACCGAACTGATGAAGCAGAAGCAATATGCTCCTATGAGCGTAGCTGACCAGGGCGTTGTTATCTTCGCTGCTGAAAAAGGCTACCTGAAGGGCATTGAGCTGAAGAAGATCGGTAGCTTCGAAGCATCCCTGCTCTCTTTCATGAACAGCGAGCACGCTGAGCTGATGAAGAACATCAACGAGACTGGCGACTATAACGCCGACATCGAAGGTGAACTGAAAGCTGGCCTCGATAAGTTCATGGAAACCCAAACCTGGTAAAAATCGTCGAGGTGCCACTTAGGCACCTCAAGGTCCAGATTGGAGAGTAGAGATGGCCGGCGCAAAAGAGATTAAAACCAAGATCGCGAGTGTTCAGAACACTCAGAAGATCACTTCTGCCATGGAAATGGTAGCTGCCAGTAAAATGCGCAAAGCTAATGAGCGCATGTCCAGCAGCCGCCCCTATGCAGAAATTATGCGTAAGGTGATCGGTCACGTGGCGCAGGGCTCTCTTGAGTACAAGCATCCTTACTTGGAAGAAAGAGAAGCCAAGCGAGTGGGCTACATTGTTGTAGCCACCGACCGCGGTCTTTGTGGTGGTCTGAACGTCAACCTGTTCAAAAAGGTTGTCGCAGACGTGAAGAACTGGAAGCAGCAAGGTGCGGAAGTCGAATTCTGTGCCATTGGTGCCCGAAGTGTACAGTTCTTCAAGAGCTATGGCGGACAAGTCGCAGCACAGGCTTCCGGCCTGGGTGATGCCCCTACGTTGGCAGAACTCATCGGTACTGTGCGCGTCATGCTGCAGGCTTACGACGAAGGCAAGCTGGATCGTCTGTACGTGGTGTACAACAAGTTTGTAAACACCATGACTCAGGCTCCCGTGATCGAGCAACTGCTACCTTTGCCGAAATCCGAAGAGTACGACCGGGAACACCGTTGGGACTACGTATACGAGCCAGATCCAAAAGAACTTTTGGATACTCTGTTGGTGCGTTATGTAGAGTCTCAGGTTTATCAAGGTGTTGTAGAAAACATTGCATCTGAACAGGCTGCCCGTATGGTGGCGATGAAGGCTGCAACTGACAACGCCGGTAACCTGATTGACAACCTGCAACTGGTGTACAACAAAGCTCGTCAGGCTGCTATTACGCAGGAACTGTCGGAAATTGTTTCTGGTGCCGCTGCGGTATAAGCAAGGTAACGAATACAAGTTTTAGAGGATTAATCATGAGCACAGGTACTGTTGTCCAAGTAATTGGCGCGGTTGTGGACGTTGAGTTTCCACATGATGCCGTACCTCAGGTATATGACGCTCTGAAGATCACAGGTGAAGGTTCCTGTAACGGCTTGGTGCTGGAAGTTCAGCAGCAGCTGGGTGGTGGTGTAGTTCGTACCATTGCCATGGGTTCTTCTGATGGTCTGCGTCGTGGTATCGAAGTGGAAAACACAGGTTCTGGAATTATGGTGCCAGTAGGCACTGCAACTCTGGGCCGTATTATGAACGTATTGGGTGAGCCAGTAGACGAAGCGGGCCCTATCGGTGAAGAAGAGCGTTACATCATTCACCGTGAAGCTCCTTCCTATGAAGATCAGTCCAATACTACTGAACTGCTGGAAACAGGCATCAAGGTTATCGACCTGGTATGTCCGTTCGCCAAGGGTGGTAAAGTAGGTCTGTTCGGTGGTGCTGGTGTTGGTAAGACAGTTAACATGATGGAACTGATCAACAACATCGCAAAAGCCCACTCTGGTCTGTCTGTATTTGCCGGTGTAGGTGAGCGTACCCGTGAAGGTAACGACTTCTACTACGAAATGCAGGAATCTGGCGTACTGGATAAAGTAGCCATGGTTTACGGTCAGATGAACGAGCCTCCAGGTAACCGTCTGCGTGTTGCTCTGACCGGTCTGACTATGGCCGAGAAGTTCCGTGACGAAGGTAAAGACGTACTGTTGTTCGTGGACAACATCTACCGTTACACCCTGGCTGGTACCGAAGTATCAGCACTGCTGGGTCGTATGCCTTCTGCAGTAGGTTATCAGCCAACTCTGGCTGAAGAGATGGGTGTTCTGCAGGAACGTATTACTTCTACCAAGACAGGGTCTATTACCTCTGTTCAGGCAGTATACGTACCAGCGGATGACTTGACTGACCCATCCCCTGCTACCACCTTCGCTCACTTGGATGCGACCGTGGTACTGTCTCGTCAAATCGCTTCTCTGGGTATTTACCCAGCGGTTGACCCACTGGATTCCACCTCTCGTCAGCTGGATCCACAGGTTGTTGGCCAAGAGCACTATGACGTGGCAAACGGTGTTCAGACTGTACTGCAGCGCTACAAAGAGCTGAAAGATATCATTGCGATTCTGGGTATGGACGAACTGTCTGACGACGACAAGATGACTGTGTCTCGCGCGCGTAAAATCGAGCGTTTCCTGTCTCAGCCGTTCTTCGTGGCAGAAGTCTTTACCGGTTCTCCAGGTAAGTATGTTTCTCTGAAAGACACTATTCGTGGCTTCAAGGGCATCCTGGATGGCGAATTCGATCACATCGCAGAGCAGGCGTTCTACATGGCTGGCTCTATCGATGAAGTTATCGAGCGCGCTAACAAGAAATAATCAGGCTTTAGCTTGATTCTTTAAGGAGAACAGGATGGCAGCCATGACAGTACATCTTGATATCGTAAGTGCAGAAGCAAGTATCTTTTCCGGCTTGGTGGAAACCCTGCAGGTAACTGGTGCTGAAGGTGAGCTGGGTATTTTGCCTGGTCACACTCCGCTGCTGACCCGTATCAAACCTGGCATGGTGCGTATCGTCAAACAACATGGCAAAGAAGAACTGTTTTATCTGTCCGGCGGTATGCTGGAAGTTCAACCTTCTTCTGTAGCTGTATTGGCTGACGTGGTCGTGCGTGCCGAAGACATTGATGAAGCTGCGGCTGTTGAAGCCAAGCGTCGTGCAGAGGCCGATATGGCCAACGCAGGTGCTGACTTTGACTATGCAACAGCTGCTGTTGAGCTGGCTCAGGCCTTGGCTCAGCTGCGTGTCGTTGAGACCATCAAGAAGAACATCAGCCGCTAAGGTGAATGTTGCTGTAAAAGGCGTCCCTCGGGACGCCTTTTTTGTATCTGTTATTCGAGCCTGTCGATGGATGCACTGCTTTTAAAGCTAATTTCCGCTACACTTTCGCCAGTTGTGTTTAAAGGATTTCGCTATGTCACTGAATGTCGTCATTTTGGCCGCCGGGAAAGGTACCCGGATGCGCTCAGATCTACCCAAGGTTCTGCACAAAATTGCTCACAAGAGCATGGTGCAGCATGTGATTGATACCGCTCGCGCCATGGATGCCGCCCAGATTAATCTGGTATATGGCTATGGTGGCGACACCTTAAAGCAGACGCTCGGTGAGCAGCCGCTGAACTGGGTACTGCAGGCAGAGCAGTTGGGAACTGGTCATGCGGTGGCTCAGGCCAATGACAATATCAGTGATGACGATACCGTACTGGTTCTGTACGGCGATGTGCCGCTTATCCAGCAATCCACTCTGGATGCCCTGCTGGCTGCAAAGCCGGAAAATGGTCTGGCTATTCTGACAGTGAATCTGGATAACCCTACCGGTTATGGTCGTATTGAGCGTAACTGGGAAGGCAAGGTGATTGGCATTGTTGAGCAGAAAGATGCCAACGCCGAACAGCTGGCCATTAAAGAGATCAATACCGGTATTATGGCACTGCCGGGCAAGCAGCTGAAAACCTGGCTGGCTAACCTGTCCAATAACAATGCTCAGGGCGAATACTATCTGACTGACATTATCGCCATGGCGCACAAAGAAGGTGTTGAGATCACCACGGCTCAGCCGCAGTCTGCCATTGAAGTGGAAGGCGCCAACAACCGTGTGCAACTGGCCGCACTTGAACGTGCCTATCAGGCCCGTGAAGCTGAGAAGCTGATGCTCAATGGTGCCAATCTGCGTGACCCAGGCCGTATCGATATCCGTGGTGAAGTGACCGTGGGAATGGATGTGATGATCGACGTTAACGTGATCTTCGAAGGCAAGGTGGTACTGGGTAACAATGTGACCATTGGTGCGGGTGCCATTTTGAAAGACTGCAGCATTGCTGATAACGCAGAAATTAAACCTTATACCATAGTGGAAAGTGCCACACTGGCAGAAGATGCCAGTGCCGGTCCTTTTGCCCGTCTGCGTCCGGGTGCAGAGCTGCATAAAGATGCCCACATAGGCAACTTTGTCGAAATGAAGAAGGCAGTACTGGGTGAAGGCTCCAAGGCGGGTCATCTGGCCTACCTGGGCGATGCGCAAATCGGTAAAGGGGTGAATATCGGTGCCGGTACCATTACCTGTAACTATGACGGTGCCAATAAGCACCTGACCGTTATCCAGGATGAGGCCTTTATTGGCAGTGATACCCAATTGGTGGCACCTGTGACTATCGGCAAAGGCGCGACTGTGGGCGCCGGTGCGACTGTTACCCGTGATGTGGGTGATGGTGAGTTGGTGATCACCCGGGTGAAGCAGAAGCACTTCACAGACTGGCAGCGTCCAGTGAAAGTAAAGAAACCATAACTGCTCAGGTTATATAGAAAAAGCGGCCATCTGGCCGCTTTTTTGTTTCTGGTAAAAACAATCAAACTGCAGATTTTTAATCTGAGTTAACGGATATAAAAGATCAAGATCACCAAATCTAACTAAAATTATGAAAATTAGTTTAAATGTAAATCGTTCTCATTTATATTGCTCGCAACTTCCATATTGAACCATTCAGAGGTAGGAAATGGCTTTCAGGTTATCCTGTATCGGACTTGCAGTAATCTCTTCAATCGCAGCGAATGCCGCACTGGCAGATGATGCAGTCGGTGCAGACAATATCGAACGCATCAGCGTGATGGGCTACACCTTCAACGATTACAAGGTGAGTAATGCATCCGGCGCTATGCGCGGTGATATCGACCTGTTGGATACCCCTCAGTCTGTAACCGTTATTCCTGATTTTGTGACCGATGAGCAGTTGGCCCGTAACCTTGCTGAAGTTCTGAGTAACGACTCTTCTGTTACCGCTGGCAGTGAAAAGTGGAACCGTCAGCAGTTCTCTATCCGCGGTTTTGCTTTGGATTCAGGTAATGGTTTCCTGGTCAATGGACATCAGCACTGGTCTCACTATGTGCAGCCGATTGAAACCCTGGAGCAGGTAGAAGTACTGAAAGGCCCTTCTTCCATGCTGTATGGCCAGTCCGGCCCGGGTGGTCTGATCAATATGGTTACCAAAAAGCCTACATATGACTCATTGTTCAATGTTGGTGTCGATACTGACGAATATGGCTCACTGCGTTTCCAGATGGATGCGGGTGGTGCCGTTAACGAAGAGGGTACAGTTCGCTACCGCACCATGCTGGTTAAGCAGGACACCACTTACTGGACCGAGTACCAGAATGGTGAGAATAAAGAGCGTGATCGTTTGCTGACGTTCCTGGCGCTGGACTTCGACCTGACCGACGATGTGACTCTGTCTGTTAAATATGACAACACGGCCGATAAAGCCGGCCTGGACTCAGGTGCCTGGTTGTACAGCACTGGCGACAAGATTGGTCAGGTGATTGGCGAAGAAGACAAGATCTGGGAATTGCCCTGGGCCTTTATCGATATCAATGTGCAGAACATAGGTGCTGATGTGCAGTGGCACATCAATGATAACTGGAAAATGAAAACCGGTTATAACCACCAGATGTATGAGCGTCAGCGTTTTGGTTCTTCACCAACTTACAATGAAAACCCATTTGAAGATGGTTACACAGTACGTCCATTCGATCGTCATGATGATTGGCAGTACAAAACCGCCTATATGGATTTTATCGGTAACTTCAGCACAGGCGATTTTGAACACCAGTTCCTGTTCGGTGCCAACATGCTGGACTACTACTACCAGCAGCAGGCTGAGTACGGAGATAAGGTCACTGTGATGCCGGGCCAGGTGATTTCACCTAATGTGAACTATCACAATGTGGACCCAAAGCCTGCCTCTGAATACAAGCACTATGGTTTCTATGTACAGGATCTGGTGACCCTGACTGAAAACTGGAAAGCGCTGGCCGGTGTTCGCTATGACGAGCAGAAGAAAGATGGCGCCGGTAATAACGCCTATGCCCTGTCTCCCAAGTTTGGTGTGATTTATGAGCCGACTGATTACGGCAGTATCTATGTAAACTACTCCAAGAGCTTTATGCCTAAAGGAATGGTTAACGATGTAGAAGATGCCAATAATGGCGTAAACCTGAAGCCTGAGTACGGCACTCAGTATGAGATTGGAACCAAGTGGGAACTGTTTGACGGTGGCCTGCTGATGACTGCAGCTGTGTTCGACATTACCGTTGAAAACCGTGTTGTTACTCAGGACCTGCTCAACCCGGTTGGCGATGTTGATAAGATCACAACTCAGGATGGTGAACAGAACCACAAAGGTTTTGAAATGGGTGCTCAGGGTCAGCTGACTGACTCAGTATTTATCACAGGCTCCATGATGTACCTGGATGCCAAGTATGAGAATGACCCTGAACTGGAAGGTCTGACGCCAATCGATGCGCCTAAGTGGTCTGCCAATATCTGGACACGTTACGAAGTGACCGACCAACTGGCTCTGAACCTGGGTGCTCAGTACGTGGGCGAACGTTACGCCTCTGCCGATGCCAACCTGGGTAACTCAGTGGTGAAAGATGCCTTTGTTCGTGTTGATATGGGCGCCGCTTATACCTGGGATATGCAGGGTACTGAAATGAACCTGCGTCTGAACGTGAAGAACCTGTTCGACACCGATTATGTTGATGGCGGCAGCTACAAAGAAGTCACCATAGGTCAGGGACGTAACGTTAGCCTGGCATTTGAAGCCAAGTTCTAATCTGGCTTGCAAAACTAAATTCAAATCTGCGTATCAAAAGCAGCCTGCGGGCTGCTTTTTTATTGTCTGAAATCCTCCAGCTGCTGAGCATTAGGTCACTATGTTGCCCTTGTCTGTTTTATCCCCCGCTGGCAATTTGGTTTCATTTCTATATAATTTGCTTTCGAAACGAAACTTAGCCGAAAGTTAGATGACCAAACGCAATACTCAACAACGACGACATACCATACTTAACCTGTTGAATGAGCAGGGAGAAGTCAGTGTCGATGAACTGGTTGCCAAACTCGAAACCTCTGCGGTAACTATTCGTAAGGATTTAACCGCGCTGGAGAAAAACGGCCTTTTGTTCCGCCGTCACGGTGGCGCGATTCCGGTTCCCCAGGACATTAGTCAGGGCGGATATCGTAAACAGTCTCCCAATAAACAGAGTATTGCAGCGGCGGCGGCCAAACTGATTGCTGACCACAACCGCATCATTATCGACTCCGGCAGTACTACTATCGGCCTGATCCCACATTTGAGTGACAAGCGTGGTTTGCTGGTGATGACCAACTCGCTGAACCTGGCCAATGCCATTCAGGATTTGGAGAACGAACCCACACTATTGATGACTGGTGGCACCTGGGACCCGCATTCAGAGTCGTTTCAGGGCCGGGTCGCCGAACAGGTGCTGAGATCCTATAACTTCGATCAGCTGTTTATCGGGGCCGATGGCCTGGATCTGGAGCGTGGCACTACCACCTTTAATGAACTGACAGGTTTGAGCCAGGTGATGGCTGAGGTCTCCCGGGAGGTAGTCGTAATGTTGGAGTCACAGAAGCTGGGGCGCATCATCCCCAATCTGGAACTGCCCTGGAGCAAGGTCAATGTGCTGGTGACCGATGACAAAATCCCGGTTGAGGCGGCAGAGACCATCAGGGCCCAGGGCGTTGAAGTGATTATCGCGCCCTATGTGGATTAACAATTAATGGATTGGGCGAACGCCTGATCCCGATGGCAAGGCCATCAAACAGATTAAACATTTAAACAGGAAATGGACTATGTGTGGAATTGTTGGTGCGGTAGCACAACGTGATGTGGCAGAGATCCTGCTGGAAGGTCTGAAGCGTCTGGAATACCGTGGTTACGACTCAGCCGGCGTGGCGATTATTCACGAAGGTGAGCTTAAGCGTACCCGTCGACTGGGTAAGGTACAGGAACTGGCTACTGCGCTGGAAGAGTCACCGCTGCTAGGTGGAACCGGTATTGCTCACACCCGCTGGGCAACCCATGGTGAGCCAAGCGAACGCAACGCCCACCCACATATCTCCTGTGGCGATATCGCTGTGGTTCACAACGGGATTATTGAAAACCACGCCAAGCTGCGTGAGCAGCTGACGGCTCTGGGCTATGAGTTCGCTTCGGACACAGATACTGAAGTGATCTGCCATTTGGTTCACCACGAGCTGAAGAGTCACGACACTCTGCTGGCGGCAGTTCAGGCAACCGTGAAGCAGCTGGAAGGCGCCTATGGCACAGTCGTTATCGACCGTCGCGACCCTGAGCGTCTGGTCGTTGCCCGCAGTGGCAGTCCTCTGGTGATCGGTTATGGTCTGGGTGAGCACTTTGTGGCATCTGATCAGTTGGCACTGCTGCCGGTTACCCGTACCTTCGCCTACCTGGAAGAGGGCGATGTTGCCGAAGTCACCCGTCGCGAAGTGAGTATCTTTGATATCGATGGCAATCCAGTTGCCCGCGAAAAGAAAGAGTCTGAGATCACCCATGATGCCGGCGACAAGGGCGAGTACCGCCACTATATGCTGAAAGAGATCTACGAGCAGCCAATGGCGCTGGCCCGTACTCTGGAAGGTCGTATCGCCAATCAACAGGTGTTGGACACTGCCTTTGGCGATAATGCTGCCGAGTTCCTGAAAGATATCAAGCACGTGCAGATTATTGCCTGTGGTACCAGTTACCACGCTGGCATGGCGGCTCGCTACTGGCTGGAAGAGTGGGCAGGCGTATCCTGTAACGTGGAAATCGCTTCAGAGTTCCGCTACCGCAAATCTCATATGTTCCCCAACAGCCTGTTGGTGACCATTTCTCAGTCCGGTGAAACCGCTGACACCCTGGCAGCGCTGCGTCTGGCCAAAGAGATGGGCTATAAGTCTACTCTGACTATCTGTAACGCCCCTGGTTCCTCTCTGGTGCGTGAGTCTGATATGGCTTACATGATGAAAGCCGGCGCTGAAATTGGCGTGGCGTCGACTAAGGCCTTTACTGTTCAGCTGGCGGGTCTGTTGATGCTGACTGCTGTGCTGGGTCGTTACAACAGCATGAGCGACGAGATGCAGAAAGCCATTTCTCAGTCGCTGCAATCTATGCCGGCCAAAGTAGAGCAGGCGCTGGGACTGGATGATGCTATTGCTGCCCTGGCGGAAGACTTTGCCGACAAGAACCATGCCCTGTTCCTTGGCCGTGGCGATCAATACCCGATTGCCATGGAAGGTGCGCTGAAGCTGAAAGAGATCTCCTATATCCACGCAGAAGCCTATGCATCAGGTGAATTGAAGCACGGCCCGCTGGCACTTATCGATGCCGATATGCCGGTTATTGTGGTGGCCCCAAACAACGAGCTGCTTGAGAAGCTGAAGTCCAACGTGGAAGAAGTGCGCGCCCGTGGCGGCCTGATGTACGTATTTGCTGATAAGGATGCGGAGTTCGAGTCAGACGACACCATGAAGGTGATTCCGGTTCCTCACTGTGATGAGTTTATGGCACCACTGATCTACACCATTCCGCTGCAGCTGCTGTCTTACCATGTGGCTCTGATTAAGGGTACCGACGTGGATCAGCCACGTAACCTGGCCAAGTCAGTGACCGTAGAGTAAGTCGCTGATAAAGAGTTAAAACAAAACCGCCGTCATTAATCGTAATGGCGGTTTTTTCTATCTGGCGCTGAATCAATTCAGTGTGGCTTGATAATCCTCAATCAGTTTTTGCCACTGTGGATGCCTGGCCAGATCATCACCCCAGGGTGTCATCACTTCTGACATAGCTACTGCATTGCCTTGCTTAAGCTGATACAGATAGGCGAATGCCGAAGCGCGGTAGTTGGCAAGGCAGTGCAGCAGAATGTCTTTATCTTTGTTGGCATCCATCACCTCGAAGAAGGCTTGCAGATCTGCCTGGGTAGGGTTTTTCCAATCTACCGGAATATAGACGTATTGCATCCCGGCCTGTTCGACCAATTCAGCTTCATTTTGGTATTCGCTATTGCTGCTGTCAGGCATCAGGTTTATCACGACATCTACGCCGGCTTGGCTCAACTCATTAAATTGAGAGGCGGCAGGCAGGCCTGAGGTGACCAGTTGCGGCGAGTTGGTTTTAAACGCCCTTATCTGCTGCAGTTGTGGCGAGGGAGTGATATCCGCCAATACCAAAGGGGAGCACAGCATCAACATGGCACAGGTGAGTTTTTTCATTGCAGGGATCTTATCTGGTGAATGTTATTCAATAAGATGTAACTGCACTTAAGTAAGTTCAACCCAAAGGCTGGGATTTGGCGCTGGGTCACAGTTGGTAATTGATCAAAGGGTGGAATGCTGACTTAGGCAGTCAGCATCTGGTCGCTCTTACGTTGCTCTACCCGCTTCCACACCAGTTCGTGGAAATAGAAGGCTACTGTATTAATGGCGGGTTCAATCAGTGCGATGGCACTGCCGATAACAATACTGCCGGTCAGTGCATAGGTGACGCTGAATGCCACGGTAAAGTGCAGAATCGCGAAAGTAATAGTCTTCAACATAGTGCCGTCCTCGTTAATTTGATTTGAAAATGATAATTATTCTCATTTAATCATGCCAACAGAATTTTGCAATAGATATAATCGGGAATTTCGTCGCAGTGCATAAAAAAGCCGCCTCAGTAATGAAACTGAAGCGGCTTAGCGGTCAACCCGTCGCTGGTATCAGTAATGCCAGGGGAATTTCGAGAAATCCTGGTCGCGTTTCTCCAGGAAAGCATCACGACCTTCCTGTGCTTCATCTGTTCCATAGGCCAGACGAGTCGCTTCACCGGCGAACAGCTGCTGTCCAACCAGGCCATCGTCCGGCAGGTTAAAGCCGTACTTGAGCATGCGCATCGCCGTTGGCGACTTGGAGTTGATCTCTTTGGCCCAGCGCAGCGCTTCAGTTTCCAGCTCTGCATGTGGTACTGACTTGTTAACCATACCCATATCGAAAGCTTCGTCGGCGCTGTAGTTAAAACCACAGAAGAAGATTTCGCGGGCACGTTTTTGACCTATCATTTTGGCCAGATAGGCGCTGCCGTAACCAGAGTCAAAGCTGGCGACATCCGGGTCGGTTTGCTTAAACACAGCATGCTCTTTGGATGCCAGAGTCAGGTCACACACAACGTGCAGGCTGTGTCCCCCACCTACTGCCCAGCCCGGAACCACGGCGATAACCACTTTTGGCATAAAGCGGATCAGTCGCTGAACTTCCAGGATATGCAGACGACCCATGCGGGCGATATCGGCAGTACCGGCTTCTGCGCCTTCGTACTTATAGCCGTCTTTACCGCGGATACGCTGATCACCACCTGAAGAGAAAGACCACTGACCTTTGGCTGATGGACCGTTACCCGTCAGCAGCACGCAGCCAACGTCTGACCATTGGCGGGCGTGGTCCAGCGCGATATACAGCTCATCGACAGTCTTGGGTCTGAACGCATTCAAGCAGTCAGGACGGTCGATAGCGATACGAACTGTGCCCTGATCTTTGGCTCTGTGGTAGGTGATGTCTTCGAAATTGAAGCCTGGAACCTGCTCCCAAAGGGAGGGGTCAAAAATATCTGAAACCTGGCGGGAAGATTGCTCAGTCATAGTTTGCCTAACCTTGCACTGTGATAATCGTCAAAGGCTAGGCTCATTTAATGGCAGGGTCAATTGCCGCAGTTAAAAGCTTTGATCAACTCAGGCTTCATCAGGCAATGTATCGCAAAGCAGCCGGGTATTTTCCCTGTTGAATACCGGATGAGTGGGTATCGAGTCTTCACAGAAATTGTCTTTAAAGTCAGAAACCGTTTCGCGACCACTGATAATCAACTCCAGCTCCTCCAATTCAGACTTACTCATTCTGTCTCTGAATTGATTGCGTATGCTGGCAGTCCAATCATTGCTCTTGATAGCCTGAGTACCAGTCATGGATTTAACTTTATTTTGTAATTGACTGTACTGAGTCTGTGCTTCAGCTTTCTGCTCATCGAAAACGTCTGTGTTGTTATACAAATAATAAACAGCACCAATAAGCAATCCTAATATTAGCCATCCCTTCATATTTTGATCCAATCAGGTGAACTCTATTTACAATGACGGCTATAATAAGACAGTTTTCGAACAATATTAAAGTGGTAAAGGCTGTCATTCATGAGCGCAGAGCCAGATAAAAAAACGCCGTCTCCTTCTCAACGTATCAAGATCCACCAACCTGACGCAGGGAAAGCAGACAAATTCAACCCCAGCAATAGTATTTATGTCAGGGCGGTAGAAGGCCACTGGACCACTCTTCGTCGTCGTATGGGCTGGGTCGCCATGCTGTTTTTCCTGGTGTTGCCCTGGCTGCCCTGGGGCGACAGACAAGCGGTCTGGTTTAATCTGGGTGAACAGAAGTTTCATATATTTGGTCTGACTATCTGGCCCCAGGATCTGACCCTGCTGGCGGCGGTATTTATGATTGCCGCTTTTGCCCTGTTCTTTGTGACCACCTATTTAGGCCGGGTTTGGTGTGGCTATACCTGTCCTCAAACGGTATGGACCTTTATCTTTATCTGGGTAGAAGAAAAGCTGGAGGGGGCCCGTAATAAGCGCATCAAGCTGGACCAGATGCCATGGGACTTCAATAAAACCTGGCGTAAAACAGCCAAACATTTGGTTTGGTTGTTGATTGCCTGGGTTACCTCCATGACCTTTGTGTCCTACTTTGTTCCCACGACAGAGCTCTATACCGACTTCTTTACCCTGAATGCCGGTGGTGGCGTGTACTTCTGGGTATTCTTCTTTACTTTAGCGACATACGGCAATGCTGGCTGGATGCGGGAAATTATGTGTGTGCACATGTGCCCCTATGCCAGATTCCAGTCAGCCATGTTCGACCGCAACACCTATATAGTGGGTTATGACGCCAAGCGTGGTGAAACCCGTGGCCCACGTTCCCGTAAAGCTGACCCCAAAGCCATGGGGCTGGGTGACTGTATCGATTGCGACCTGTGCGTGCAGGTCTGCCCGACAGGTATCGATATCCGTAATGGCTTGCAGTATGAGTGCATCAACTGTGGTGCCTGTATCGACGCCTGTGACCAGACCATGGATCGTATGGGTTATGACAAGGGGCTTATCCGTTACACCACAGAGAACAAGCTGGATGGAAAGCAGGAAAAGGTAATGCGTCCAAAGCTGGTGGGTTATGGCGTAGTGCTGGTGGCCATGATTCTGGGATTGATATATGCCGTATCTGCTGTATCACCGTTACGTATCGATGTTATTCGTGACCGTAACCAACTGTACCGGGAAAATCTGGATGGCTTTATTGAGAACACCTTTACTCTGAAGATCCTGAACAAGACAGAGCAGGCCCATGAGTATCAGCTGTCAGCTACTGGTTTAAAAGACCATAAATGGATAGGTCCGGAATCAGTGACCATTAAAGGTGGTGAGGTATACACCTTGCCAATCAGTATTGCAGTGGATCCTTATTATCTTGATCGCCCCATTACTGATATCCAGATATTGGTTAAATCTGACTCAGGTGAAGAGCCAATTGAAGTTTCGCAGGAGACACGATTCTTCAGCCGATAAAGGTTTAAGGCGCATCAATGCTAATAAAAAGGGGTAAAATGCCCCTTTTTTCATCGTTTGGTTTAATTTTTCGTCGAACGCTCGGTTTTATACACTTTTCTTTATTTAACCCCTTGCGCAAATAATTCTGCTCCCTATAATGCGCCCTCACTGACACGGCACACAGCGCTCTCTGGAGACGGTTAACCGGTCAGTTCGACAAGTTCTGAAGAGTTTGAAAAAAATCTTCGAAAAAGCGCTTGACGAAAGGGTTTCAAAGCGTAGAATACGCAGCCCTGACCCGATGAAAACAAATCATCGGTTGCTCT
>NZ_JBHRTD010000021.1:0-553 GCF_042646185.1 Shewanella submarina | reverse complement strand
TGCAACTTGCTGGTTTGATAATTGTGACTCTTTCGAATCACAACGCCTTGATTAGAATACTCAATTAACTTGATTAAAGTTTTGAGAACTCATTTTGTATTAACTAGCTTTCGCTAGTTTCTACTATCAGCTTTCCAAATTGTTAAAGAGCAAATTTCAACTCATAAGAGCTAAAATCAGGCTTAAAAAAGCCAAAGATAAATCGTGTTTATCTTTGGCGTCTCTATCCCCGAGACTGTATGAGTCACTTCCATCTCTTTATTCCCAAAGAGTGAAGAAGGAAGTGGTGGAGCTATGCGGGATCGAACCGCAGACCTCCTGCGTGCAAGGCAGGCGCTCTCCCAGCTGAGCTATAGCCCCATACAGTGCGAATAAGTAATTGGTGGGTCTGAGTGGACTTGAACCACCGACCTCTCGCTTATCAGGCGAACGCTCTAACCACCTGAGCTACAGACCCCCGACTTATTCTTTGCTTTCTACTACCAGACAATCTGTGTGAACACTCAACAGAAATCAATGTGTCGCTTAGGTAAGGAGGTGATCCAGCCCCAGG
>NZ_JBHRTD010000020.1:0-14891 GCF_042646185.1 Shewanella submarina | reverse complement strand
TTTCACCTTCAGTATTAATGTTCCCGGCGCTGATTTGGCAGCTGACCCGGATGCAACAATTGATGCATCCGTCACCACCACCGATGCCGCCGGCAACAGCACCACAGCCACTGACAAAGAAGGCTACAGTGTTGATACTACCCCTGCCCCGGCCCCACTGGTTGAGTTCCAGGGGGCTGGCGCTGACGATATCTATAACATCGACGAGATTGGCATTGACGACACCGTCACCGCCAAGATCACTCTGGCCGTTGGCACGGTCATTGGTGACACTCTGGTTGTGAAAGATGGCAACGGCACTGTGCTGTTTGACGGCCCTGTCACCCAGGCAATGCTGGACGAAGGCCTGCTGGTTGAAGTGCCTGTCGCTGATGCAGTCAACAACGTCAACGTCAGTGCCCAGGTGACCGACAAAGCCGGTAACCCTTCAGCTGAAGCCAACGATACTGCCGGTGTCGACAATGTTGCACCAGAAGCCAGTATCACGCTGGATAGCAATATCACTGAGGATGACATCATCAATGCTGAAGAAAGTGGTCAGGTGATTGCCATCACCGGTACTGTCGGCGGTGATGTCCAACCTGGTGATACCGTCACATTGACCATCAACGGCAAGACCTTTACCGGCACTGTCGCCAATGATTTCACCTTCAGTATTAATGTTCCCGGCGCTGATTTGGCAGCTGACCCGGATGCAACAATTGATGCGTCGGTCACCACCACCGATGCCGCCGGTAACAGCACCACAGCCACTGACAAAGAAGGCTACAGTGTTGATACTACCGCTCCGACTATACCTACAGTCACCATATTGGATGATGTCCCAAGCGAAGATGGCACCATTACCGAAGCCGAACTAGGCAACGATAAGGTACAACTACAAGTCAATGTCGATCACTCTGAGCTGGAAAATGGCGGTCATGTAACACTAACAATCAATATTGGTGGTATAGCTCAGTCCGTCACACTTGTCTGGAACGTTGAAACTAATCAGCTAGAAAGTAGCCCATCAGACTTCCAGTTTGAATATGACTCAGTAAAAGGCACGATTACCTGGAATGAAGATGTCGCCGATGGCGAAACTATCACTGTCGACGCCACTCAGACCGATAAGGCCGGTAATACTTCTGTGCCAGGTTCTGACTCTGCAATAGTAGACTTGAGCCCCAGCGCCAAAGACGGCAGCTATGATGTAGGCGAGATCTTCACCTTCTCGGGTAAAGAAAATACCGACCAGGAAGATCTGGTCAGCGATGTCGTTGATGATGGCAAACCAAACGATCCGGCTGATGACGCTCCTCTGGCTATTAAGCTCAACTCGTTGCCAAGTGGCGGTACCCTTAAGTTCCTGAACAAGGAAACGGGTGAATGGGAAGATGTCACCGAAGCACATATTGGGCGTGACGACCTGTTTGATGAAAATACACAATTCGTATTTGAAGCAGAGGACTATCACTTCAGAGCTGGCGCCGGTGATGCTAATCAACACTCCGTAGAGCAAAATGGTATCACTGTATCTGCAGTTAAATTTACTGATATCCACAATGAAAATACTTTCACGGATGCCAAGCTGCAATTTGATAACGCAGACAATGAAAAAGGCTTTGGCGTAAACGGTAACGAAGTCAACGCACAAGAAAGTGAAGCCTTAGTTATCGAGTTTGGTAATGGTGATGTTTCTGATGTCACACTTAATGTGGGCAGTATTTGGGGTCATTTTGACGAAGATGGACATAATGCCACCATCCAAATAGCCCTTTATAAAGATGGTGTGCTGCAAGAATTGATACCTGTACCAGACCTGTTTAACGAGTTCGGTAAAACCGGTGAGGGCAGCATCAATATCAAAGGATATGGCGATTTTGACGAAATCCGTCTTTATGTCACTTCCGAAAACGGTGCTAACTCCAACTTCGTGCTACAGAGCGTTGAAGTGAATAACACACCAAGTTTTGACTACGAAGCCGTAGATTCTCACGGGCAAACTGATGGCGGCACCATCACCTTTGATGGCGAAACTGACAAACTTATCCACCTTCAGGATCCCGACTCACTGCTGGTGAGTGAAAAACAGCTGCAAAATGGTGATGTCGTTGCCGATGGCAAACTCAAAGTAAGTGCGCCTGATGGCCTCAGCATCATTACTATCACCATAGGTGCTATCAGTACAAATATTGACCTAGCTGAAGCTAACGCTTTCCCTCAGGAAATCATCGGTGAGTATGGTGTATTAACCATCCTGGGATATAGCACTGAAACCGGTGAAATCAGCTACAACTACACCTTGTCTGAAGGCCAGGATCACAGCAGTGGTAACACGCTAACAGATGAGTTCACCGTTACCGTTGAGGATGCAGATGGAGACACTGACTCCAGCACCATCAAAGTTGATATCAAAGACAGTGAACACAAAGCCAAAGACGATTCTGCAGACCTGGACGTTTCGCCAGTAAGTATTGGGATTTCCGATATTAAAGCTGGCTTTGACAGTCAGGAGCTCAGCAGCGACGAAGCTGAAATTGAGTGGGGCTATGGTATCGGTGATGACGACGACGGCAGTGAGTACGAGTTTGAGCCTGCCGATGATCTCAGTGTTGATGTAATGCTTAGCGGTGGTCGTTTTGTGCTGGGCGAATTTGAGCACGAAAACAACACTATTACGCTGAATGACACGGTTATCACCTCCACCACACTGAACATTCAACTGAACATTGGCGGCGAACTGGTATCTATCGCAATTCCAATCAGCCACGATGAGACTGCAAACGGTAATGGCAGCGATCCTGACACTGTCACCATGACTCTGCCAGAAGGATACGAATTTACCTACGGTGGCGTGGAGTATGTACTGAACATTCTCGGCTTCCTGTCGGAAGACAGTAACGGTGAAGGTACACCGGTACTGAGCTTCTCTACCCCCGAAGGTGGAGAGAGTGAGTATGAGATTGTAGCCGAAATCAAGCCGGTACAGTCCGATGCACCGAGTGTTACCGGAAACGTGTTGAACAATGATCTCGCTGGTGCAGATACAGATGAACATGCCGAATCCGACAAAGGTATTACCCTTGTCGGTGTAGAGGCCGGTGACAAGGGCGACGGACATACCTCAGGTAACATTGGCGTCGAAATCCAGGGCCAATACGGTGTACTGACCCTGAATGCGGACGGTAGCTACACCTATACCCAAACCGAGTCGCTGCCAGATGGCGAAGCAACAGCCAAAGATATATTCACCTACACCATTGAAGATGAAGATGGCGATAAATCGAGCGCGACACTGACCATCAACCTTTCCACCTCTACGCCACCGGAACAGGTGGATGGCGTCATGGGTGGAGACAGAGTTGAGCTTGAATTGGACGATGACGACGTCATGGAAGATGGCTCAGATTCTGACACTGAAGATCTTGAATTCACTGCAGGAAACTTCGATGTCAAAAACATAGCCTTTGCTCACCCAGACAACATGAAAATCACTGTTGATGGTTTGGATGAAAGTGATAACAACGAACTTAGCTGGAATCCGGGTGGAAATGGCACCTTGGTAGGCAGCATCAATGGTGTAGACGTCATTATTCTGTCTTTGGCTTACGACACAATCACAGCTGGAAACGAAGGCGATGTGGATGTAACAGCTGAGCTGTTGGTACCGCTCAAGCACCTGCCAGGTACTGACGAGCTGACCATATCCGGTATTGAAGTTATCGCTACTGATACAGATGGAAATCAAGCAAAGGGTACTGTTTCTATTGAAGTAGAAGATTCAGAGGTGTCAGCTGAATCAATAAACATAGAAAACATCACTGCCGCAGGAAGATACTCAGGTACCTTCAATGTGTCTGGTGCCGATGATGGATTTACCGCAGACCTCAGCGGTAATATCACAGGTTGGAGCGAAGCAAATACCAGCGCCGACTCAGGTCTTACTCATATGGGTAAAACCGTTTATTTCCGAGTAGATGCAGACAATAAAGATGAGCTTGTAGCCTTCGTTATCAATGGCGATTCAGAGGAAACATTGTTTACTCTGACTTTAGATCCAAATTCAGACTCCTATGTATTGGATGTATATCAGCCACTTCAGTCCAGCATAACTTCCACCACTGTTAAAACAGAAAATGGAGGCGGCAATAAGGATTACTTTGTTATCAATGCTGATGGTTCAGGAGTACACACCGACGACAAAGGTGATGCAAAGATCTACTTCTCTGCCACAGCTTCGCAATCAACAGTCAACGCCAATAGTAAAGGCATTGGAGCGGGTAATGGTCTGCATACGTCCGGTACAGATACATTAAATGCTCACTTCCTTGAGGGAACAAATCAGGTCAGCTTTAGCTTTGTAACCAAAAACGGCGATCCTTTCACCAATGCAGTAACCTATAAGCTTTATCTGGCTGATGGAACCGTAGTTGAAGGCGCTGGCAAGACAGTCCTGTCCGGCGAGACTATCAGTAGCAATATTGCCATCACCAAGATTGAGCTGTCCTATCCATCGGGCAGCAATGCAAATGGTGACGGCTTCCTCGTTAACGGTATGAGCGCCTCTACAGGCACTGTTGATGTATCACTGAATGATCTCACTGCAGATATTATTGACAGCGATGGCGACAGAGAAACTATTGATATCGACCTTGAGTTCAAGGGATCGGGTGATGCTAATGTTCGTGATATTGCTGATGGTGAAACACTCACAGGTGGCAGCGGCATAGATGTCCTCCAGGGTAGTGCCGGAGCAGACACATTAAATGGTGGCGCTGGCAACGACATCCTGCAAGGTGGAGAAGGCACAGATACACTGATTGGCGGTTTGGACGACGATACTCTGATTGGTGGCCTGGGCGCTGACACCTTCGTTTGGCAGCAAGGAGATACCGGCAGCGATATCATCAAAGACTTCAATAAAGATGAAGATATCCTGGATATCAGTGATCTGCTGATTGATGTTGCGGATAGAGATCTCAGCGAGATCCTGACGATCTCGACTACAGAAGATGGAAGATCGACCAGGATCACTATCAACACTGACAATGACTCAGATATCGAGCAGGAGATCATTCTTGACGGTGTTGTGCTGGGCGATGCAGATGTCATCAATGGCTTGCTGACCCGGGGCGCTGAGCCTACGTCTCAGCAATCCCACACCGAAACCTCGGAGCAAAGCAACAACCAGCAACTTGAAGCACTGGTTGATGAGCTGAATCTGAAAATCATTCCTTAATTTTAACGGATCCGTGGTGGCTGGCGTCACCACGGAAACTGTCACAGCTGCGTTGTGACACCACAATCAGGCTCTTCAGGGAGAAGACCATGAGCACACTCAAGCACCTTGCCAAAGTAACTGGAACTGCTTTGGCTGTCGCTGCAACTATGCTGCCAATGAGCAGCTACGCCGACACGCTGGAACAGGCGGTAGCCAAAACACTGGATACTCATCCGGAACTTCGTATTGTATTTAATCGATTCAAAGCCAGAGAGGCACAGGTAGATCAGGCGTTTGCTGGTTATCTGCCAAACGTTGAGGTCTCTGCAGGCTGGGGAGTTGAAAACACCAACAGCCCCTCTACCCGACGCAACCCTCTGAATGGAGCGGTTGGTGAGCGCGATACAGAACTCAAGAGAGGTGAAGCTGGAGTCAGCATTCGTCAGATGTTGTTTGACGGCTTCCTGACCAGCAGCGAAGTTGACAGAGCCAGGTTTGAAGTGACTGCTGAACAGTGGAACCTGGCTGCAGCAGCAGAAGATATGGCGCTGGAAGTTGCCCGGGTGTATCTGGCCTATATGCAGGCCGAACAGGTGCTGACACTGGCAGAAAAAAACCTGCAAACTCATCAGGACATATACAGCCAGATCAAACAAAGAACCGACTCGGGTTTGGGATCTACCGCGGATCTTTCTCAGATCTCTGGTCGTTTAGCCCGCGCCAATGCCAATGTCATTTCGGCCCGCAACAACCTGTTTGACACCATCTCGGCCTATAAGAAGGTAACCGGCACACAGCCACAGGATGTGATTATGCCGGTTGCCGACGCAGATATGTTGCCAGCAAGTATTGAAGATACCCTTAAGTTGGCAGGTGAATATCACCCGGTACTCAAGTCTGCCAGTGAAGATATCAAGGCCGCAGAGAGCCAGAAAGAAGCCACGGTTTCCTCCTATTACCCCAGCATTTCCCTCGAGCTTTCAGGTAATTGGAACAACGATCTGAATGGCGAAGACGGCCGCAGTTTTACCAGCGACGTGGGTGGCCACAGCAATGACCTGCAGGCGATGGTGCGCATGCGCTACAACCTGTTCAATGGTGGTGCCGACTCCGCTCAGAACCGTGAAAATGCCTATAAGATCGCAGAGGCCAAAGAGATCCGCGAAAGAGCTTTTCGTCAGATCTCCGAGGGGGCCAGTTTGGCCTGGAATGCCTATGAACTTCTGCCCGAGCAAAAGCTATTTATTCGTGAACATGTTGTTGCAGCAAAGGAAACTCAGGTAGCCTATGGCCAACAGTTCAACCTGGGTCAGCGATCTTTGCTGGATCTGTTGGACACTGAAAACGAATTGTTTGAGGCCAGGAAAGATTACCTTCAGGCAGAGTTTGACGAACTGCTCGCGCAGTATCGTGTCCTGAATGCCACCGGCCAACTGCTTGATTCGCTGAGAGTTACCCGCCCTCAGGTATGGAGCGGCGAAGAAAATTATAAAGGAGGGGCATTTTAATGAAACCATTGAGTATTGCCGTAATGGCACTGCTGCTGAGTGCGTGTTCAAGCAACATTATCACTATGGATACGCCAACTGCTCAGGTGAAAGATCTGCGCGATTTTGATCGTGATGGCGTGATCGAGGCCCGAGAGCGCTGTGATGAGACCCTCGAAGGGGCCAACATCAACAACTATGGCTGCGGACAGATCAAACCGATCAATGAACGTCGTGAGCTGAAAGTGCTGTTCGCCAATGACTCTTACTATCTGGATCCCAAATATTATGGCCAGGTGGAAGAGCTCGCAGAATTTATGCGTCAGTACCCCAACACCAAAGTCACTATCGAGGGACATTGCAGTAAGGTGGGTTCCTACGAGCACAATCTGGACTTATCGCAGAACCGCGCAAACGCTATTACTGCGCTGCTTGCAGAGCGATTTGGTATCAGCCCATCCAGGCTGACTGCCGTAGGTTACAGCTTCGATCGCCCGGTAGATCCAACCCACACTCCTCAAGCCCATGAGCGTAATCGACGGGTGATTGCAGAAGTCGTAGGTGAGGACACGACAGCGGATATGAAGTGGAATATCTATACAGTCGATGACTCCCACAGATTGTAATCGACAAAAAGGCAGGACTGGTTCCTGCCTTTTTTAATTTTTCCCTCCCGGAATTTTACAATCCTCCCCTCGTCAAGCTCCCGAATCCAGAGGGCTATCCCCATCTTCTCCATACCTAACAAACAAGTTTTTAACAGGTCGGATGAGTAACGCCATTCACGTGTTACAATGTGTAACACTCAAGTATTAGCAGTCGCATCATCGACTTACATCCAGTGCGTTTATTTATATTAAGTTTTTCTGATAGTTTTTATTACTTTTTTAACAGCTTATCCCAGTGTTATATCCCGCTGAAAATTGACGCAAAACCCACACTCCTTTAACATCTATACTCTTTCTTGATAATTAGTGTTTTACACTGCCTTGTAGGGTCATTCTGCACACAGATAATTCTGACCCGGATAGCTTAGCCTGTTGAGGACTGTCCACATGGGAACATATACCACCCCAAAAGCCGGTTTATTGAAGTATGTAAATGGCGAAATCGTCATTCAAAATAGCTCCACAGAACAATCTCTCGAAGCCGGGGAGAGGGTTCAGGCCGGAACAAATCTCTCCATATCTGACGATACCCAGTTTGTTTTGCTTCTTGACGATGGTACGGAGATCACCGAAAAGGATATCCAACCTCCGGTAGAGCAAGCCTCTGCCGATGATGCCTCACTGCAGGCAGAGATCGACGCGATCCAGCGTCAGATCGAAGAAGGTTCAGATCCTACTGAGGAGTTACCTGACACCCAGGCAGGTCAGGCGACTCAGGGACACAGTGGTTACGTCTCGATTGACAGGACAGGGCAATCTACTCAAGCCAAGGCAGGCTTTGACACCAGTGGTCTTAATCAAGAAAGCGATCTCAGAGTAGAGGACACCGGCTTCAACAGTGTAGTGCGTGCAGAACTGACACTGACTTTTGATACTCCTCCAGTTACAGGCGATACCACTCCCGTTATTACAGGTAGCTCCAATGCTGCTCCAGGCAGCATTATCACACTTGTCATTACCGACTCTGAAGGCAATCAGCAGACAGTAACTACCGTAGTTGGCCCCGACGGCAACTTCGCAGTTGAAGTTCCAGCTCCTCTCCCCGAGGGCCCTTATATCGTCGATGGTACGGTCACAGATCCCGATAACAATACAGGAAGTGGTAATTTCACTGGCGTTGTCGATACAACGGCGCCGACTGTTGCTATCTCTATCACTGAAGACAGCAATAATGACGGTTTTATCAATGATCAGGAATTGGAAGGTGATATCCAGATTCTTGTCACACTGGGTGAAGGCACACGTGTTGGTGACAATCTGGTGGTTACCGATCAGGCTGGCAATGTGCTGTTTTCAGGCCCTGTCACTCAGGAAATGCTGGACAGTGGCCTGACTCTGTCAATGCCTGCCCCGGCAACCGGATCGCAGATCTCTGTCACGGCCACGGTAACCGATCCCGTTGGCAATGTAGCGTCGAACAGCGATTCAGCCACCCTGGATTACGGCAGCAGTGCACCGACAGCGCCAACTGTTGTGATTGACACTGATACCAACAACGATGGCTATATCAACGATGACGAGCTGGATGGCCAGATAAACGTCAGCATAACCTTTGGTGAGGGTACAGAAGTCGGCGACAATGTCGTGATTACCGATCAGGACGGCAATGTCATCTACTCTGGCCCTGTCACCCAGGACATGCTGGATAACGGACTTCAGGTCGCGATAGATCCACCACCAACCGGTACCACTCTTGTTATTGATGTGACTGTAACTGACCCTGCCGGTAACACAGCCGAGGGCAGTGACAGCGCAACTCTGGACTATGGTTCAGGTACGGGAGCTCCTGCAGCTCCTGTTGTTGTGATCACAGAAGACGCCAACAACGATGGCTATATCAATGCCAGTGAGCTGGATGGTGAGATAGATTTCACGGTCACACTGGGGGCTGGTACTGAAGTGGGTGATACCATTGAGGTCACAGACCAAAATGGCAATGTCATCTTCTCTGGTACTGTGACTCAGGAGATGCTGGACAATGGCCTGAGTCTCTCAGTCCCTGCTGCTAATGGCCCGCTTGAGATCACAGCAACAGTCACAGATCCCGCAGGCAACAGTGCTTCGGGCAGCGACTCTGCGATCGTTTCTGTTGTTGATCCACAAGAACCCAACGACCCAATTGTGACCATTGATGAAGATGCCAACAATGATGGCTATATCAATGATGATGAACTTGATGGTCAGGTTAATATTACTGTGACTCTGGCCAGCGGTACTGAGGTGGGCGACACCATCACAGTGACGGATCAGGATGGTAACGTCATCTTCTCTGGTCCCGTTACCCAGAACATGCTGGATAATGGCCTGCAACTCGCCATAGATCCGCCTGCGTCAGGCACCACTCTGGAAATTACTGCCACCATTACTGACCCAGCCGGCAATACCTTTACCGGTAGTGACAGCGCCACTCTGGATTATGGCTCAGGAGATGGTGCCCCCGCTGCACCGACGGTCAATATCGTCGATGATGTCAACAATGATGGTTACATCAACGGTGATGAACTTGATGGCAATATCGACGTTGAAATCACGCTGGGAAGCGGCACAGAAGTAGGTGATACGGTCATCGTCACCGACCAGGATGGTAACGTTATTTTCGAGGGTACTGTCACCCAGGACATGCTCGATAATGGCCTGACGGTTTCCTTCCCTGCCCCAGCTCCTGGTACAGATCTCGAAGTCACAGCAACTGTAACTGATCCGGCAGGAAATAGTGCTGAAGGCAGCGACAGCGCCACTCTGGATTACGGTTCCACAGCACCCTCTGCCCCAACTGTCACCATAGAAGACGACACCAATAATGACGGTGTAATCAATGACGCTGAGTTGGATGGTCAAATCAATATCTCTGTGAATTTGGGGGCAGGTACCGCTGTTGGTGATACGGTTCAGGTGACTGATCAGGATGGCAATGTACTCTACACAGGCCCGGTTACTCAGGACATGTTGGACAATGGCCTGTCATTGACTATCGACGTCCCTCCCTCTGGTACCACTTTGGAAATTACCGCTACGGTTACCGATCCGGCCGGTAATACAGCCGAAGGCTCAGACAGCGCCCTGCTTGATTACAGTGGCAACCCACCGGGCCCGGCAGCGCCAACTGTACAGATTACGGAAGATACCAACAACGATGGCTACATCAACGATGCCGAGTTGGATGGCCAGATAAACATAAGTGTGACCCTCAGCAGCGATACTGAGATCGGCGACACTATTGAGGTGACTGACCAGGATGGCAATGTCATCTTCAGCGGCACAGTGACTCAGGACATGCTGGATAACGGCATTGCTCTTCTGATCGATCCTCCTGCCACAGGTACAAATTTAGTCATCACAGCAACAGTCACCACTCCTTCCGGTAATACAGCAAGTGGCAGTGATAACGCCTTGCTCGACTACGGAAGTGGCAGCGGTGCCCCAGCCTCTCCTACTGTGACAATTACCGAAGATGCCAACAATGATGGCTACATCAATGATGCGGAGCTCAACGGTCAAATTAACTACCAGGTCACTCTGGGAGCTGGTACTCAGGTAGGCGATACCATCACAGTAACGGATCAGGATGGCAACCAGCTTTATTCAGGTCCTGTTACTCAGGATATGCTGGATAACGGTCTGCAGCTCACCATGGATCCGCCTGCTTCCGGCACGACTCTGGTGATCACCGCAACAGTTACCGATCCTGCGGGCAATTCAGCCTCTGGTAACGACTCAGCGATATTGGATTACGGTTCCGGCACTGGTGCTCCAGCCAGCCCAACAGTCTCAATCGATAACGATGCCAACAACGATGGCTACATCAATGGTGATGAGCTGGGCACCCAGATCGATATCACTATTGAAATGGGCGACGGTACCGAGGTGGGCGATACCATTACTGTTGTCGATCAGAATGGCAATGTCATCTTCACCGGCCCAGTGACCCAGGAGATGCTGGATAATGGTCTGCAGCTATCTATTGATCCGCCTCCTACCGGCACAGATCTCACCATTACGGCAACAGTTACCGACCCTGCAGGTAACAGCGCAGTAGGCAGTGACAGTGCAACTCTGGATTATGGCGATACTGCTCCCTCTTCGCCGACACTGACAATCACTGAAGATGCCAATAACGATGGCTATATCAATGACAGTGAATTGTCCGGACAGGTGGATTACAGCATTACTCTGGGTGCTGGGACTTCTGTAGGGGACACCATCACAGTAACGGATCAGGATGGCAATGTAGTCTACAGCGCTGTCGTGACTCAAGAGATGCTGGACAATGGGCTGACACTATCTGTTGATGCCCCACCAACCGGCACCAATTTACAACTGACTGCAACAGTTACCGATGTTGCTGGCAATACCGCATCAGGCAGTGATTCGGCCCTGCTTGATTATGGTTCAGGAACAGGTGCTCCCGCCGCACCGACCGTTGTCATCACAGAAGACAGTAATAACGATGGCACTATTACCAACGATGAGCTTGATGGTCAGATAGACGTTTCGATAACACTGGGTGCAGGTACCGCTGTGGGCGATACCGTCACCGTCACAGACCAGGACGGCAATGTAATCTACACAGGTGTCGTGACTCAGGACATGCTGGACAATGGTTTGACTGTGGCCGTTAATGTCCCGCCATCAGGTACTAACCTCATTGTCACTGCTACAGTAACCGATACAGCAGGTAACTCTGCTTCAGGCAGTGATTCAGCAGTGTTGGATTACACAGAAACCCCTGCTCCTCAGGCACCCACCGTTGTACTGGAAACAGATGCTAACAATGACGGTTACATTAGCGAAGATGAGCTTAATGGTGGCCAGGTAAACATCACTGTCACTCTGGCTGATGACGCTCAGGTGGGTGATACGCTGGTCGTAACGGATCAGGATGGTAACGTCATCTTTGACGGTACCGTTACCCAGGATATGCTGGATAATGGTCTGCCGCTCAGTATTGATCCGCCTGCAACTGGCACTCAACTTGAAGTTACCGCAACTATCACAGACGCCAATGGCAATTCTGCAGCAGGCAGTGATAATGCCGTCCTTGACTATGGTTCAAGCGCGCCATCTTCCCCGACAGTTACCATTACTGAAGACACAAATGATGACGGTTTTATCAACGACGCTGAGTTAAATGGTCAGATAGATATCACTGTTTCACTGGGTGCCGGAACGGCAGTGGGTGACACCATTGTGGTTACCGATCAGGATGGCAACACCCTCTACGACGGCCCTGTGACCCAGGATATGCTGGACAATGGCCTGCAGCTATCCGTTCAAACCCCGCCTTCCGGAACCACCCTTGAGATCACTGCCGAAGTCACTGATCCTGCTGGCAATAGTGCCAGCGGTAGTGACAGTGCGATCCTGGATTACGGCACTGATGCACCAAGCTCACCAACCGTTGTACTGACTACAGACAGCAATAATGACGGTTATATCAGCGATGACGAGCTTGATGGTGGCCAGGTAGCAATTGACGTGACTCTGGGAGATGGCACCCAGGTAGGTGACACCATAGTCGTTACAGATCAGGACGGCACAGTCATCTTTGAAGGGACTGTAACCCAGGAAATGCTGGATAATGGCCTGCAGCTCAATATAGATCCGCCTGCTACCGGGACTAACCTGGAAGTTACAGCAACGGTGACAGATCCCGCCGGTAATATAGCTAATGGTTCTGATTCTGCCACTCTGGATTATGGTAGCGGCGCGCCAACATCACCGACTGTGGTTATTACAGAAGACAGCAATAATGACGGTTACATCAATGATGGTGAACTCGCCGGTCAGGTAGATATTTCAGTCACTCTCGGTGCAGGAACTGCCGTTGGTGACACTATCGTTATCACCGACCAGGATGGCAACGTACTGTTTGAAGGTTCTGTCACTCAGGACATGCTGGATAACGGCGTCGATCTCGCCATAGATCCGCCTGCCACCGGCACCACGCTGGAAATCACAGCTACCATCACAGATCCGGCTGGCAATACCGCCGAGGGCTCTGACAGCGCCACCCTGGACTATGGCGTGGGCAGTGGCGCCCCTGCCGCCCCAACAGTCACCATTGATGAAGATGCCAACAACGATGGCTTCATAAACAATGCCGAGCTTGATGGACAGATCGATATTACTGTGACTCTTGGAGCCGGAACCGCTGTCGGTGATGCTTTGATCGTCACCGACCAGGATGGCAATGAGCTGTTTAACGGCACGGTAACCCAGGCCATGCTGGATAATGGTCTGCAACTGGCAATAGACGCGCCAGCTACAGGAACAACCCTCACAGTAACAGCGACTGTTACAGATCCAGCTGGCAATACGGCCAACGGTAATGATTCCGCCACGTTGGATTATGGCAGCAGTGCCCCAACAGCGCCGACAGTGGTTATCACAGACGACGCCAATAATGATGGCTACATTGATGGCACTGAACTTGATGGTCAGATAGATATCAGTATCACACTGGGGTCAGGCACCGAAGTAGGTGATGCGATTACAGTGACCGATCAAGATGGCAATGTCATCTTTGAAGGGACTGTGACTCAGGACATGCTGGACAATGGGCTTGATCTCACTGTCAATCCACCGGCATCCGGCACAACGCTGGAAGTTACCGCCACGGTTGAAGATCCTGCGGGTAACAGTGCTCAAGGCTCTGATTCTGCCACCATTCTTGATACCCCTGCGGGTCCAAGTGTCCAGATCACTGAAGACGCCAATAACGATGGCTACATCAACAGTGATGAACTTGATGGCCAGGTGGGTATTCTGGTTCAACTAAGCAGTGATACCCAGGTAGGCGACACTTTAGTCGTCATGGCCAATGGCGTTGAGATATTTAACGGTACCGTCACTCAAGACATGCTGGATAACGGCCTGTCATTGGAGACAGCTCCATTGCCAACAGGCGAAACACTGACTGTTACCGCAACCCTGACCGATGTCGCAGGCAATACTTCTCAAGGTAGTGATAGTGCAACCTTTGATTATGGTGATACTGCGCCTTCTGCCCCAACGGTCACCATTACCGAAGATGCCAACGACGATGGCTACATCAATGACGCTGAACTCGACGGTCAGGTGAACATCACCGTCACCCTGGCCACTGGCACTGAAGTGGGTGACACCATTGAAGTGACCGACCAGGATGGCAATGTCATCTTCTCAGGTCCGGTCACTCAGGAGATGCTGGATAATGGCCTCGACCTGAGCATAGATCCGCCTGCCACCGGCACTGAGCTGGACATTACCGCCACGGTCACCGACAGCGCCGGCAACAGCGCCGAAGGCACTGACTCCGCCACTCTGGATTACGGGGTGGGCACCGGTGCCCCGGCAGCACCGACCGTGGTGATTGATGAAGATGCCAACAACGACGGCTACATCAACGACACTGAGCTGGATGGCGACATCAACATCACCGTCACCCTGGGCGCGGGTACCGCCGTCGGCGATACCCTGATTGTTACTGACCAGGATGGCAATGAGCTGTTTAACGGCACCGTGACCCAGGCCATGCTGGATAACGGCGTGCCG
>NZ_JBHRTD010000019.1:0-2517 GCF_042646185.1 Shewanella submarina | reverse complement strand
GAATAAGTCTTTGTCGACCTCATCAACTACTGTGAATGTCCACACAGATTTGCTTGTCTGTCTAATTGTTAAAGAGCGATTCAGAACTTGTTTCGTTCTGAAGAGGCTGCGTATTCTACGCTTCAAACCTCTTTCGTCAAGCGCTTTTTTGAAGAAGATTTTCAAGCGGTTAATTTGTGACCAAAGGTCGTTTTCAACACTGCTTTTCCATCTCTTCGGCACTTGCCGACCTGACCTGCAATCAGCGCCGTTTGTCGCTGTGTGCCGTGTCAGTGAGGGCGCATTATAGGGAGCAAATTCGTTTGCGCAAGCGCTTTTTTGCAGAAAAATGCACTTTTTAGCAAATACTTACTTACCCCTTACTTGAGCACAAGAAGGGCACATCATGCCCACCTGTTATCCACCAAATTATCCACATGGCCAGTATCCCTGGCACCACGCCACCTGTTATCAGCCAGTATTCAAGACTTCAATCCAAATGCAGATTCCCCATATTCCGACACAATAGTTGCCCGATATATAGCCACCACTAACGCACTAACTATCAACTTGCGTTATCCGCCAAAGCTAACGACAACTAAAGGAGCTCGTCGAGGAAACAATAATGCCTGCAGAAAGATGATTGAAATGTAGAGTGAGAGGAATCGTCACAACAAATAAGAAGGGCAGCTTTGTACATAAAACAAATAACGCTGCTTCGATGAACAACTTTGAAACGGAGAGAGTAATTAAGAGAATAAGTAGCCAAGTAAACGATCAAGCTAATTGATCCATATTCAAACACCCGAAAACTCCCCTGCCTTATTCACCGTTCGAAAGCTTATATTGCTTATAACTACCGCCAGGCACTTCGTTGTCACCCTTAAGTAAGCCCCTTAATCTCGCCAGGCTAAGATCGAACGACCTGGACAAGCTTCAAGGCTCAACAAATACAGAGTAAGGAGGGGATATGGATAGGAGGCTAACTACACAAATCTAGTGAATACCGGAAATGCAGGGGGCAATTTCCGGTTAAGGCACATGGATGGTGAGAATGGCGAAAGCCATATGCTCTCGAACATGAACAGCGCATTTCTTGGAAATCCTCGACAACTGCTCCTGCGTTGTTCTATATCCTGCATCCCCGCGCCAAGGCATTCAGGCTCCCGCCTATCAGATACCGCGCTTGCGTTTGGGAGTGATATACAGGGCAAACGCAATGACCAGCTATCTATGCCTTTCTCTCACATCTCACATAGGGATTAAGCAAGCCTTCCCTGGAAGTGAAGCTTTCAGGACTTGATTAACGCGGAGCGAAGTATGAGCGCAGCCAAGAGGCAAACTGCAAGGACGTAGTGAATACCGGAAATGTAGGGAGCAATTTCCGGCTACGGCACATGGATGGTGAAAACGGCGGAAGCCATATGCTTTCTAGCTAGCGACTCGATCTTTCCCGGACATCCTCGACAACCGCTCCTGAGGGAAAGATGACGTTGGGGATAGACGCTTGGCAATGGCCAGCTATCTATGCCTTTCTCTCACATGGGGGTTAAGCACGTCTGCTATGGAAGCGAAACTTTCAGGGCTTGATTAACGCAGAATGAGGAACGAATAGAGCCGGGAGGCAAGGCACATGGATGTGCCGAATGTCGGTAACGCAGGAGCAGTTACCGACCGTTTAGGAGGGGTGACGTCGGGGGTAGGTGGTTGCTGCCTTCTTATAAGTGAAGCAGTCACCTGAGCAGAAGTACTCGGGAGTCAAATGACACTCCCACAATTTCAAATTCCCCGAACGCAAATCCCTTCCTCCACCATCCATGGTGGCCAGGGATACGTACATCCTGTACAGCAAAGCCACCTTATTCAGTTGGTTTCTGTCCGTTTCGAGTTCACTGAAATACAGACATAACAAAAAAGCCCGTTGCATCAGCAACGGGCTCTTTCGTTTATTAGGCGCTTGGCAATGACCTACTCTCACATGGGGAAGCCCCACACTACCATCGGCGCAGCTGCGTTTCACTTCTGAGTTCGGAATGGGATCAGGTGGGACCACAGCGCTATTGTCACCAAGCAAATTTTGTATCGTCATTTAGTGCCTGACGATGAATAATGGTGCTGATACCCAGAATCGAACTGGGGACCTCATCCTTACCAAGGATGCGCTCTACCGACTGAGCCATATCAGCAAAATTGGCGCTTGGCAATGACCTACTCTCACATGGGGAAGCCCCACACTACCATCGGCGCAGCTGCGTTTCACTTCTGAGTTCGGAATGGGATCAGGTGGGACCACAGCGCTATTGTCACCAAGCAAATTCTGTACAATTCGGAAAGCTAATATCTAGCAAGAAATATGGTGGTCGCTACTGGGCTCGAACCAGTGACCCCCTCCTTGTAAGGGAGGTGCTCTCCCAGCTGAGCTAAGCGACCTGGGATTCTTTTCTTTGAGTCTCGACTTCAATCAAGTCTTGATATTCTATTCAAGGTTCTAACCAGTGTTACGAAACCCTTTTGGGTTGTATGGTTAAGCCTCTCGAG
>NZ_JBHRTD010000018.1:0-1182915 GCF_042646185.1 Shewanella submarina | reverse complement strand
CGCGGGATCGAACCGCGGACCTCTTGCATGCCATGCAAGCGCTCTCCCAGCTGAGCTATAGCCCCGAAATTCCTTTACATTTGAGTGCGCTGCCGTAACTCGACGCTCCCCTCAACTGCGAGGCGCATTCTATGCAGCACACCCAAATGTGTCAACGGCTTTTTTAGGAATTTATTCTGGTTGCTACAAATTCAATCGCCTTGGAGATTCTTTGTTCGCAACGTGCCTGACCAATGAGCAACATGGTCAAATCAAGCGCAGGAGACTGGCCTGCACCTGTTACGGCAACACGCAGTGGCATACCTACTTTACCCATACCGACTTCCAGTTCTGCTGCAGTCTCTTCAATCGCATTGTGAATCGCTTCCTGAGTCCACTCAGTCAGAGCAGCCAGCTTCTTCTGGATCAGTTGCAGAGGCTCCATCGCTACACCACGCAGATGCTTCTTGGCAGCAGACTCTTCAAACTCAGCAAAGTCCTCATAGAAATAGCGGCTGGATGCAGCCAGATCTTTCAGGGTCTTGGCACGTTCAGCCAGAGCCGTCACGATTTCGGCCAGTGCTGGGCCGTTGCTGGTATCGATCTGTTGGTCAGCCATGTGCCACTCAAGGTGTTTGGCAACATATACAGGATCCAGGCTCTTAATATAGTGCTGGTTCAGCCATACCAACTTCTCAGTGTTGAACGCAGAAGCGGCTTTGTTGATATCATCCAGCTTGAAGTACTGCTTCATTTCTTCAAGAGAGAAAACCTCCTGATCACCATGGGACCAGCCCAGACGCACCAGGTAGTTGAGCAGAGCTTCTGGCAGGTAACCATCATCGCGGTACTGCATAACGCTCACTGCACCATGACGCTTGGACAGCTTAGCGCCATCATCACCCAGAATCATGGACACGTGGGCATATTCAGGAATAGGTGCACCCAGTGCCTTCAGGATGTTGATTTGGCGTGGAGTGTTGTTGATATGGTCTTCGCCACGAACAACACAGGTAATCCCCATATCCCAGTCATCAACCACAACACAGAAATTATAGGTAGGAGTACCGTCACTGCGGGCAATGATCAGGTCGTCCATCTCTTCATTGGCAATTTCAATACGACCACGAACATGGTCATCAAAGACTACGCTGCCTTCAGTTGGGTTTTTGAAACGAACAACGAATGGCTCATCGGTATCACGAGGCCCCTGATCACGGCAGTGGCCATCATACTTCTGACGTTCGCCTTTGGCAGCCTGCTCTTCACGCAGAGCTTCAATACGCTCACGGGAGCAGTAACACTTGTATGCAGTGCCCTCTTCCAGCATCTTGGCAATGATTTCGTTGTAGCGATCGAAACGCTTGGTCTGATAGTAAGGACCCTCGTCCCAGTTCAGACCCAGCCACTCCATACCTTCCAGAATGGCGTCTACCGCTTCCTGAGTCGAACGCTCAAGATCGGTATCTTCAATACGCAGAACAAATTCACCCTGATTGGCGCGGGCCTGAAGCCAGGAATACAGCGCAGTACGGGCACCACCAACGTGCAAAAAGCCGGTTGGGCTTGGAGCAAAACGCGTCTTGATTGTCATAACGGGACACTAACCTATCAATTTCGCCTGAGAAGTCAGGCTTTCACGAGAAAAAGTGGCACTTATTCTAACAGTCAATTACTGAAACGGAAAAGAGAACACATGCCCGCAGTTTGTTAACCAGGATAAATGTGTAACAACTCCCCCTCCTCTTCCATGCTAATGGATAGATCACGCCTGCCCATACCGATTCCTGGATTATCAAAGGCTTGGAATTGGATTTATAGCACCATATATCCGGCATAGATATTCGGGCAATATTGATAGAAAAAAACAGCATAGCGATTGACCCGAAATTGGTTTTACTCCGTAAACCTTGGTCAACTAAGCTAACGCCAACGCACTCAGTAGAAGGAGTCACGCCATGGCCAACGTCAGCCAATCAGCGTCACTGGATAGCATTGCCGAGTATCTTAAACATGCCAACAATTATGACAGCCCAACTGCCATGCGTGAGGCCAAAGAGGTGATGCACAATTTGGTGACCATGCGACAGAAAGGGTTTATCACCGGCTGGTACTTCGATGAACAGGGACACCTGGAGTTACTCCCCAGCGATGCCGTGATGGATAAGCTTGACAAGGGCTGAGCCGATATTTAACTCGAGTACCAGCTCTCCCCTTCCCTTTTTCAACAGCTATAGCCCAGGAATTTAGTGTTCTGCTGCCCTGCCATTATATTTGGCCAACAGATGCTGGAGCACAAACAAGCCTGAGATTACCAGCAACGAACCCAACACCACTCCGGGCCATTTGCCCTGCTGCCAAAAAGGCATAAGGTAAGGTCCACCCAATGCTGCTCCGAGATAGTAACAACACAGGTACAGCGCCGTTGCCTTGGCCCGGTGGCTCACCGCTCTGGTTGCAACATATGAATTACAGCAGGCATGAGTCAGAAAAAAACCCCAGGCAGAGATAAGAAAACCCAATAGGATCGTCAGTATATGGTCATACAGGGTCATCAGGCTGCCCACCAACATGGCTATAGCAGCCAGTCGCCAAAGCTTGTGACTTCCATAACGTGCAATGGCTTTGGCAGATTTGAATGACACCCAGGTACCGCTGAGATAGCACAGGAATATCAATGTTGCTTCAAACCGGCTGAAGCCATAAGGGGCACTCATCAAGTGCAACTGAATAAAGCTGAACTGATTGACCATCACCATAAATGCGCTGCCGCCTATCAGATAGACAAGACACATTTGAGGGTCCTTAAGGTGCAACCAGAAGCCCCTCACCTCGGCACTCAATGTATCTCTGCTTGTACTGACAGCCGCTGTTTTTGGCATAGGCATGATGTAGATAATCAATGCGGACGCTGCAGCCGTCATCAATGACAGACACCACATAGACTCCTGCCAGGTAAGATGTTGTGCCATAGCCCCACCAATTAACCTTCCGACAATGCCGCCCAGGCTGTTGGCACCAATATAAAAGGCCCCGGCCTTCAACAACCAGTCACCGGTTAAATGGTCTTTAAAGCAGGCCATCGCAGTAGCGGGGATCACTGCCAGAATAATGCCCTGCATCAAGCGCAGCCACATCAGTTGGTCAAAGCTTGTGGCATATACCAACAGGGGGTTGGTAATCGCCAATAACACCAGCGACCAGATAATAGGCCGACGCCGACCAAACCGGTCGGACAGCAGTGCCATCAAGAGTAGTGACAGTGCCAGTGAGAATACTGTCGCCGACAGCAGCAAGGTGGCATGTCCTGGTGTGGTATGAAAGTGTTCAGCAATCAGTAGCAGCATTCCCTGCATCACATACAGATTGACGTACACCACGACAGACGCCAAAGACAGCGACCAGATCAGTGAGGCGCTGAAGCCAGGATTCACGATATTAAGACGAGATAAAAAAGAGTTGTTCACCAAACACCTGCATTGCGCAGACAGATAACCTGTAGTGATATTAGCAAGTGATTAAAAATAAAAATAATAGATATTTTACACGCCAAATATATGCAAAAATTATATTAAATCTCCTTTGTCAGTTCTGTTTATGGAAATCAGACAGCTCAACCAGTTTTGTACTCTGGCCAACGCCAAAAGCTATACCCAGGCAGCTAATCAGTTGAACATTGCCCAGCCCGCTCTGAGTCAGAGTATGAAGAAGTTGGAGCAAGATCTTGGAGTGACTCTGCTGGTACGTCGGGCAGGAAAACAAAATGGCTCAGTAACCCTTACCGCCGAAGGGGAAGTTTTGCTGCAGCATGCCAGGCTGGTGTTAAGCCAGATAAATACTGCCAGGAATGAAATCCGGTCTATGGCCTCATTAGAGGCGGGCGAAGTACGCATTGCCGTGCCGGGTATGTTGGGCTCATTTTATCTGCCCAGTCGACTCATGGCGTTCAGGCATCAGTACCCGGGGCTGAAGCTGTCACTGTTCTCCGGAGGCACCCGGGACGCATTAAAAATGTTGCAGCAGGAAGAGGTCGATGTCGCCATTATTACAGCTGAAGATCTCAGGCCTGAATTTGGCCATGAGCATCTGGTCAGAGAGCAGATGGTGGTTGCTGTTGCGAATGAGCATCCATTGGCAGAGAACCACAGTGTCACTCTTGAGGCCTTTTTCCAGCATGAGCTGGTGATGTTCAAAAAGGGCTACTTTCACCGGGAGTGGTTGCAACAGCAAGCAGAGCAATTGGGCCTGAAGGCGGATATCGCTTTCGAAACCAACTTGATCAATCTTATCAAGCAACTGGTCGCCCAAGGCTTTGCCATTACCAGTATGTTGGATATGGCAGTGTCCAGTGATGAGGGAATTGTCTGCAAACCATTTTCGCCACCGGTATTCCTGGACTTACACATCGCCTGGAAGCAACAAAGGCCGTTGGGACAAGCAGACAGGGCCTTTGTTGATTTCCTGCTGGCCAATGCCTGAACTAAAAAAAGCATAAAGAAATCCCCGGACAAGCCGGGGATTTTTGTCAGTAAGGGACCTGGTACAAATTACAGCAGGTCGAATCTGTCGGCATTCATCACCTTGGTCCAGGCAGCAATGAAGTCTTTCACAAACTTCTCTTTGTTGTCGTCCTGGGCATACAACTCGGCGTAAGCACGCAGAATAGAGTTGGAACCGAATACCAGATCTACACGGGTTGCAGTGAACTTCACGTCACCTGAAGTACGGTCACAGATATCGTACGAGTTGCGACCGGTTGGCTTCCAGGTATTACGCATATCTGTCAGGTTAACAAAGAAGTCGTTGCTCAGAGCACCAACGCTGTCGGTGAACACACCATGTTTGCTGTCACCATAGTTGGTGCCCAACACACGCATACCACCTATCAGTACCGTCATTTCAGGAGCGGTCAGCCCAAGCAGTTGAGCTTTATCCAGCATCATCTCTTCAGGGTTTACCACATAATGCTGTTTCTGCCAGTTACGGAAACCATCGGCCACAGGCTCCAATACTTCAAATGAGTGAGCATCGGTTTGCTCGGCACTGGCGTCACCACGACCGGGAGCGAAAGGCACTTGCAGATCAAAGCCTCCTGCTTTAACCGCCATTTCCAGACCGACATTACCACCAAGTACGATAGTGTCGGCAACACTGATGCCAAACTCTGCGGCGATAGGCTCAAGTACTGCCAGCACTTTGGCCAGACGCTCTGGTTCGTTACCCTGCCAGTCTTTCTGTGGAGCCAGGCGGATACGGGCACCGTTGGCACCACCGCGACGGTCTGAGCCACGGAAAGTACGGGCACTGTCCCAGGCTGTGTTCAACAACTCTTGTTGAGTCAAACCACTGGCAGCGATTCTGGCCTTAACGGCATCCACATCATAGTCAGTGCGACCTGCTGGGACTGGATCCTGCCAAATCAGCTCTTCAGCCGGTACATCAGGACCAAAGTAACGAGACTTGGGACCGAGATCTCTGTGTGTCAGTTTAAACCAGGCACGGGCAAAGGTTTCGGAGAAGTAATCAGGATCCCGGGCAAAGCGCTCAGCAATCTTGCGATACTCAGGGTCAATCTTCAGCGCCATATCAGCGTCGGTCATGATTGGGTTGTAACGGATGCTTGGGTCTTCCACATCGACAGGCTTGTCTTCCTCTTTGATATCGATTGGTTCCCACTGCCATGCACCGGCCGGACTCTTCTTCAACTCCCATTCGTAATTGAACAGCAAGCGGAAATAGCCATCATCCCACTGAGTTGGGTTGGTCGTCCAGGCACCCTCAATACCACTGGTAACGGTGTCGCGACCAATACCGCGTGAAGTGTGGTTATTCCAGCCAAGGCCCTGCTCTTCAATCTCTGCACCTTCAGGTTCAGCACCCAGCTTGCCTGCATCGCCATTACCGTGCGCCTTACCCACAGTGTGTCCACCAGCAGTCAGGGCAACGGTTTCTTCATCATTCATCGCCATGCGCTCGAAGGTTACACGCATATCTTTGGCAGTTTTCAGTGGGTCTGGGTTACCATCCACACCCTCTGGGTTTACATAGATAAGCCCCATCATCACAGCTGCGAGCGGGTTTTCCAGCTCACGTTCACCCGAATAGCGGCTGTTTTCGCTGCCGCTTGGCGCCAGCCACTCTTTTTCAGCTCCCCAATAGGTATCTTTCTCTGGGTGCCAGATATCTTCACGACCGAAGGAGAAGCCATAGGTTTTCAGTCCCATCGATTCATATGCAATGGTACCGGCGAGGATCATCAGATCAGCCCAGCTGATTTTGTTGCCGTATTTCTGCTTGATTGGCCACAGCAAACGGCGGGCTTTATCCAGGTTGGCATTGTCAGGCCAGGAGTTCAGAGGAGCAAAACGCTGGTTGCCAGTGCTGGCACCACCACGTCCATCGGCAATACGGTAGGTACCGGCTGAATGCCACGCCATACGGATCATCAGGCCACCATAATGCCCCCAGTCCGCAGGCCACCAGTCCTGGCTGTCGGTCATCAGGGCTTTAACGTCGGCCTTAAGTGCTTCAACATCCAGCTTTTGCAGCTCTTTGCGATAGTTAAAATCCGCACCAAATGGCGTACTTTTAGCATCATGCTGGTGAAGGATGTCTAGGTTAAGGGCCTTCGGCCACCATTCCATTTTTGCAGTGCCTTCAGATGTCGCGCCACCGTGCATCACCGGACATTTATTACCTGAACTCATACTGTATTCTCCTTAGCCGTGCAGCGCTCCCAGCGCCACACTCAACAAATCAAACTGGATAATTCCCGATAGTCACCACTGTCGACCACCGATTGCATAGGCATAAGCTAATCTACAAATGTAGTTAAGAAAATCAGATTTAACCGATTAACCTGATAGCTTAAGCCGCACTTATCAGTCATCTGGTTCCAAACGCCATGAAAGATAGCAATCTTTACTGACCTAAAATCTATATCCAGATCAACATTTGATAACCATAGATTGCTTTTTACGCCATTTTTAATGACTTTCATCACGACAACGGGAATATTGAGATGTTCAACCACTGAATAGTTACACCCGGTTTGTAACCGGATAATGAACGTCAGATTAACTTGTACCAATCACTGTTCAGAGTCGGGGAACAAACAGTTTGATGATTCAGAAGACGAGCCGACAAAGTGAAATATCCCAGCGGAACAATCGCCCGTTAATGGAATACATGAGCTCCAGACAAAAAGCCCGGCTCTTGGCCGGGCTTTTGGTTAAGTTATCGCTCTTTAAAACCTAAACCGCGTCGGCCTGGTTTTCGGGTGCTGCCTCAGCAAAAGCTGCCAGTCGGTTACAGTTTTCGACGATACGCACTATGTGGGGGTAATTGTCCAAAGGGATCTTGAATCGACGGGCATTGTAGACCTGAGGCACCAAACAGATATCCGCCAGTGTTGGTGAGTCACCAAAGCTGAACTCGCCTGCGGTGTCAGCCAGCATAGCCTCATAGGCGTTGAAGCCTGTGACTATCCAGTGCTGATACCAGGCGTCCTTCGCTGCATCATCCAGACCCGCCTCACCTTTTAAATACTGCAACACGCGCAAGTTATTGAGAGGATGAACATCGCAGGCGATGGCATTGGCCAGGGCTCTGACTTTAGCTTTAGCCAAAGTGTCTGAGGGTAGCAATGGTATCTCGGGATGGGTGTCCTCCAGATATTCCAGCATAGCCATGGACTGAGTCAGCACTTCGCCATCATCAAGCACCAAAGCGGGCACCAACTGCTGCGGGTTAAGGGAGATATAATCAGCATGATGTTGCTGACCACCATCCTTGACCAGATGCACAGACTTATGATCAACCTCAATACCCTTGAGATTGAGCGCTATGCGCACCCGGTAAGCAGCACTCGAGCGCCAGTATCCATACAAAGTCATCATGCTGTTTCCCCTCTCCTTTTATTGACTAAGCAGCTTAAGGTCTTACCCTTTATACTCGACCACCTGCTGATCGATAGTACCGAAAATGTTATTACCTTCATCATCGAACATTTCGATACGTACTTTGTCACCAAAGCCCATAAATGGAGTCGACGGCTTGCCATCGGCAATCACTTCCAACATACGCTTTTCAGCCAGGCAGCTTGAACCGGCACTGCGATCATAATTGGAGATAGTTCCTGAACCTATGATGGCACCTGTGCCCAAAGGACGGGTCTTTGCCACATGAGCAACCAGCTGGGCGAAGTTAAAGGTCATATCAACGCCAGCATTAGGCTTGCCAAACAGCTCATCGTTAAGGTGAGTCACCAGAGGCAGATGCAGCTTGGTATCCTGCCACTTATCACCCAGCTCATCCGGGGTTACAGCTACAGGGGAAAAGGCGCTGGATGGCTTGGACTGGAAGAAGCCAAAGCCCTTGGCCAGCTCACCAGGAATAAGGTTGCGCAGTGACACATCATTGACCAGCATGAGTAACTTGATATGGGCTTCAGCATTGTCGGCGGATACGCCCATAGGCACATCATCGGTAATCACTGCGATTTCAGACTCGAAATCGATCCCCCAATCTTCGCTGGCCAGTGGGATATCGGCGCGGGGAGCAATGAAGCTGTCTGAACCGCCCTGATATACCAAAGGGTCAGTCCAGAAGGTTTGTGGCATTTCAGCACCACGGGCTTTACGTACCAACTCTACATGGTTGACGTAAGCGCTGCCGTCCGCCCACTGGAAAGCGCGTGGCAGTGGAGAGTGACACAGGGTTTCGTCAAAATCCACAGCGCCTTCTACCGAACCGGCATTCAGAGCCTGATAGATCTCTTCCAGCTTGGGTGCCAATTCATTCCAGTCATCCAGTAACTGTTGCATTGTCTGGGCAACCTGAGGAACAGCAACTGCGCGGCTGAGATCACGACTGACCAGCATTAACTGTCCATCGCGACGACCATTTTGATAAGTGGCTAATTTCATTATCTCTATCCTTATATATTCCGGCAGGATCCTGCCCACTGCTCTTCTGGCAGTTAGATTTACCTTATGTGTTTACACAAATAAACCATGTGACGCAGATCACTGGTTCGACTGTCATCAGTGACTTTGTAAACCCTCGATTACAGACCTTGTCCACCAGCATTTCTGCTGACATGCAGCTGGATATAAAAATGCCCAAAGCAGTCAACTTCGGGCATTGTCACTGTTATTTGGGTTTGCTGATTTTGTACTCTCTAAGCTTATTGGCAATGGCAGTATGGGAGACTCCCAACTTGCGCGCCAACTGGCGAGTACTTGGATAAGCCGGGTAAAGGCGTCTGAGCAAACTGGCCTCAAACTGCTTCATGGCTTCATCCAAAGAGCCTTCAAACTCATGGTCAAAGTAGCCAAAGCCTTCAGCATAAGAAGGTAATTTAAGTTGCTCTACCGTCAACTCGCCGCTGCCATCCCACATTGACACTGCCCGGAATACGGCATTTTTCAACTGTCGCACGTTACCAGGCCAGGCATAAGTCATTAAATGGTCACGGCACTCAGCCGATATCCGTCTAACCGGACTGGAAAGCTGCTGACTGTAATGCTCAAGGAACATCTCGGTCAGCGGCAGGATATCAACACGGCGCTCCCGCAATGATGGCAGGTGGAAACTCAGTACATGAATCCGATAGTAGAGATCCTCGCGAAAATCTCCGGTTTGACATAGCTCAGCCAGATTTTTTTGAGTCGAGCAAATAATACGTACATCTGCCCTGACCTCTTCGTCACCACCAATACGGCGGAAACTGCCATCCTGAAGCAGGCGCAACAATTTGACCTGAGCGGCTTTAGACATCTCCGCCACTTCATCCAAAAATACGGTGCCGCCCTTAGCCTCTTCGAAGAAGCCTTTTTTCACCACCTTGCCATCACTGACGTAACCAAACAGCTCCTCTTCAGCCACGCTATCAGGTAAAGCGGCACAGTTAATGGCGATAAATGGATGCTCGCGACGCATACTGGCATCGTGGCAGGCTCGAGCCATCAACTCCTTGCCAGTTCCAGTCTCGCCGGTAATCAGCAAAGGAGCATCCAATTGCGACATACGCTTGGCCTGCTCGACCACCTGTTTCATCTTGTCGCTGATCGCAAGCACAGATTCGAATCCTGCGGTCTGGTTCTGCAATGCGTTAAACTGCTTACCCACCCGGGCCGGTGACTTAAGAGACACTACTGCCCCTGCCAAAATACTGCCCTGATTCTCATCCGGCAGATAAATCGGCAACATCTCGGCCAAATATTCGCTTTGCCCAATATGCACTCTGGTGGCCTGTGCCAATACCTGAGGTTCAGACAACCAGCGACTGAAGTTAAACCCCTGCACCCAATGATTCAGGGGCTCTTCTACCACTTCATGTTCCGCCATTCCCAGCGTCAGCAGTGCTGATTCATTGACGATACGAATTCGTCCTTTGGAATCGAGGGAAAATACCGAGTCCGGCAAAGTTTTCAGCAATGTTTTGAGGGCGTAGTGCTCTTGCTCTGAGGGCATAAATGAGACGGTTCTGACATCGTTGACCGACTCTACTTTACGGATTTGGGGCATGAGCTCACTGAGGGTGTTGAATGTCACCTCAGCAAACTGAAAATAGAGAAAACCTTTATTACTGGCATCAATGGCAATCAGGTTGATGCCGTAACGCTCCAGTACCACCAGAATATCTTTGGCCAACCCGATTCTATCCTGACAACTGACTTCCAAGCGCATTGTATGATTCCTATTCAGTGGCCTACGACTTTTAATTATTGATTGAAGTGCCGTAAGCATGGCCTTATACCCAGACAAAAAGTCAGTCTGAACATATGATGTGAGCTTCCCGCTCGGGCGCTCGCGGGGTATACGTTAAAAGGAAAAGAGTTTGCTGGCAAGAGTTGTTTACAGCATTAATACAATGCAATAAAAAACGCGCAGTAAATACTACGCGTTTTGCAGAGTTGAAGATCTTAGTTAGTCACTTAGTTAGTCGAGCAATTTGTCAGTCTTGGCCGCCATAATGAAATCGTTCTTGTGCAGACCTTTGATGGAGTGTGACCACCAGGTCACTGTGACTTTACCCCACTCGGTAAGAATCCCAGGATGGTGGAACTCTTCTTCAGCCAGATCCGCCAGCTTATTGGTGAACGCCATCGCCAGCTTAAAGTTCTTAAACTTATAAACGCGTTCCAGCTGCATAATGCCGTCCCGTACTTCCACACTCCAGTCGGGAATGGCTCGAATAAGCTCAGGTAACTCGGCATCGGTTACTTTAGGGGCATCAGCCTGGCAGGCTTCACACTTCATAGATGCTAAATCAGACATTTGTTACTCCTTGTAATTCTTCTTTATGGCCTTATCAACCCGCTTTGGCTTTAGGTTCAAACAGAGGCTCATGTAAACCCAATCGCTGTGCCTCTTTCACTGCCGCCATGATATCCATGCTTGCAATTTCATCGAGGAAGTCAATCTTATCAATCACATAATAGATCGGCTGCATAATGTCGATGCGGTATGGCGTTCTCAATACATCAAGCAGTTCAAAAGGTTTACGAATGGGCTCATCGCCCATGGCATATAGCGTCTCACCGGGAGAGCTGAGGATACCTCCGCCGTAAATCCTTAAAGGTTCATCTTTTGCCTGAACCAAACCAAACTCCACGGTAAACCAGTAAAGTCTGGCTAAAAAAACCCTTTCCTCTTTACTTGCCGCGAGGCCCAACTTGCCATACACCTCAGAGAAGTGGGCAAAAGCCGGATTCGTCAGTAAGGGGCAATGACCAAATATTTCATGAAAAATATCCGGCTCCTGCAGGTAATCGAACTCCTTTTTGGACCTGATAAAAGTCGCTACCGGAAACTGACGACTGGCCAGGAGTTCAAAGAACTTACCGAACGAGATAAGGGCCGGCACAGGTGCCGTCTTCCAACCAGTGGCATCCAATAATACCCTGTCCACTTCTTTAAGCTGCGGGATTCTATCTGTCGGTAAGCCCAGCGCCTGCAGGCCATCCATATATTGCTGGCAGGCACGCCCCGGTAAATTCCCTTCCTGGCGAGCGTACAGCTGTTGCCAGGTGTCATGCTCATCATCGGGATAGAAGATAAAGCCATCTTCATCCGGCAGACGTGCAGCATATTCCGTATTCTTGCTCATCCTGATGATCTCTTGATTGTTTGCTCTCAGTCATAGTGTGACAGCGCGCACGGATTGTTAACTTTTTGCTGCACGGAAGTCTGGTGGCATGAGGTTGAAATACGTAAACCAGGCGTTACAAACCAAAACCACTCGCCTACAATCAAGTGTATAGCCGCAACTTCCGCTGTTGGGTTTTGTTGACGCGTCAAGAAAAAATCGAATTTGATAGTGGTTCAACTAAGTTAATGATGGCGTTTGTAACCTCGACAATTACAATATGACTCAACTGAAAAATGGAGATGTTAGTCGCTCATGATTAAGCACAAAGTCAGAAAAGCCGTCATACCAGTGGCTGGGCTGGGAACCCGCATGCTGCCCGCCACCAAGGCTATTCCGAAAGAGATGTTACCGGTAGTCGATAAACCGCTGATTCAACACGTGGTCAACGAGGCGATCGCGGCCGGCATTACAGAGATTGTGCTGGTGACCCATGCCAGTAAGAATTCAATTGAGAACCACTTTGATACCAGTTTCGAGCTGGAAGCCCAGCTTGAAAAACGGGTTAAAAGACAACTTCTGGAAGAAGTACAAAGCATTTGTCCCAAAGGGGTCACCATTATTGGTATCCGTCAGGCACAGGCAAAAGGTCTCGGACACGCCATTCTATGTGCCCGCCCAATTGTGGGCAATGAGCCATTCGCGGTGCTGTTACCGGATGTCATTATTGATGATGCCAGTGCAAGCCCGGGGCAGGATAATCTGGCGGAAATGGTTAACCTGTTTGATGAAACCGAAATTGGACAAATCATGGTGGAAGGCGTCCCCCATGAACTGGTTAATCAGTATGGTATTGCCGATGTGGATGGGCATAAGTTAGCTCAAGGGGAGTCTCATCCGCTTGTTCAGTTGGTAGAAAAGCCGAGCCTGGATGATGCGCCATCAAATCTGGCTGTTGTGGGCCGTTATGTATTGCCTGCAGCTATCTGGGATCTGCTGGAGAAAACTCCTGTAGGTGCTGGTGATGAGATCCAACTGACCGACGCCATTGCCATGCTGATGGAGAAGCAAACTGTTAACGCTTACTATATGAAAGGCAAAAGCCATGACTGTGGTAACAAGCTTGGCTATATGCAGGCCATAGTGGAATACGGTATGCGTCACCCTGCCATAGGCGAAGAGTTCACTGCTTACCTGAAAACCATAGCGAAAGGATTGAAGTAATGACGATTCTTGTTACTGGCGGTGCCGGCTATATTGGCTCCCACACTGTAGTAGAGTTGCTTAATGCCGGAGCCAATGTTGTGGTACTGGATAATTTATCCAACTCCAGCGTAGAGTCACTGAGACGGGTCGAAGAGATCACTGGTAAGTCTGTGACCTTTGTCCAGGGAGATATTCTCAATAAACCACTGCTGCAAAAATTGTTTTCTGACTATTCATTTGAGGCCGTGATTCATTTCGCTGGCTTGAAAGCTGTAGGAGAGTCGGTAGCGCAACCTCTGCGTTACTATGAGAACAATGTCACAGGTACGGTAATTCTGTGTCAGGTAATGGCTGAGCATAAGGTTAAGAATCTGGTATTCAGCTCTTCTGCAACTGTATACGGCGATCCTGCCAGCCTGCCCATCACTGAAGAGTTTCCCACCGGGGCTACCAACCCCTATGGGCAGTCCAAGCTCATGGTAGAGCATATCCTTGCCGATCTTCACCAGTCAGATAACAGCTGGAATATTGCCCGCCTGCGTTACTTCAATCCTGTTGGCGCTCATGCCAGTGGTCGAATTGGTGAAGACCCCAATGATATCCCAAACAACCTGATGCCATTTATCAGTCAGGTTGCCGTGGGTAAACGCGAGTACCTGAGTGTATTTGGCGATGACTACAACACACATGATGGAACCGGGGTACGTGACTATATCCATGTAGTGGATCTGGCAATGGGCCACCTTAAAGCGTTGGATAAGTTAGCCACCAAACCAGGCCTGGTGACCTACAACCTTGGGACCGGAACCGGTTACAGCGTACTGGATATGGTAAAGGCGTTCGAAAAAGCTTGCGGCCAGCCCATAGCTTACCAAATCGCCCCCCGTCGTCCGGGTGACATTGCCGCCTGTTATGCCAATCCTGATAAAGCCAAAACGGACCTTGGCTGGGAAGCAACTCATTCCATCGAGGATATGGCCAACTCCAGCTGGAAGTGGCAATCCAACAATCCTAATGGATACAGTGAGTAAGCTGAAAGGGGCCTAATGGCCCTTTTTCTTTTGTTACTTCAAATCCCATATTCCCACCTAAACAACTGATAACTGAGTGCTGTCTCCTAGGCGTTTTCGATAAATGCTGCCAATCTGGCCCGCTGCCAAATTTATGACTGAAGTGTCAAATTTTAAGGCTTGTAACTTTAGACTGAGCAGGTAACATCAGAAGCTAAAATAACAAACGCCAATAATAATTATGTTCGGAAAAAAGAAATCACAGGCGGGGCTGACCTATATTGCTCAAGGTACCAAAATAACTGGCGAGTCCCAGTTTTCGGGTGACGCTCTGGTCGGCGGTGAAATTCATGGGACTGTCCAGTCCGAATCCAGCATTACCATAGAGCCACAGGGACTGATTAACGGCGAGGTAGCGTGCAAAGAGATAAAAATCTCCGGCTACTTTAAAGGTAAGCTTCAGTGCGAAAAGTTAACCATCACAGGTAGTGGCACGGTTGAAGGTGAAGTAGCCAGCAGTCAAATGGAGATCTTTGAAGGCGGCCAGTTCATCGGGGTGAGAGTTAAAGAGCAGACGGAGCTGCTGCAAAATCCAAATCTGGTGGATGAGCAAAAATTACAGCAGATTATGGATCTGGATAAAGCCCAGGCGTAAGCCTCAGGCACAGATTACTCATTGAGTAGAAAAACGCCCCACATTAGATTGCGGGGCGTTTTTTATTTAGCCTCATATCACTCCAAAGCTACAAAAAGCCTGACTAACTTAAAGGTATACCCAGTGCTACGGGGCCACACCATCGAGCTCATATTGGCATGCTTTAGCTCTGAACTCCTTCAACAAAGCTAAAAACTCTCCCGGGTCTCTATCCATACTGTCCTGAGGCAAAAACAGGTGAAAACCCAGAGTATCACTCAGCAACTCACATCTGTGGCCAAACATAGCCAATACACCACGGTATCTGTCTCCATTGGACTCATAGGGGGTAAACTCGGCACTTAGCTGATCCTCCAGTTTGCCAAGATCATCTGTTTGGGTCGTGGCGGTCATCAATAAAGGGCGCTGTTCACTCACCAAACCGGTTGCCAACCTGGGGGAGATAGAGTCCAGCACAGGGTTTATCTGCCTGAGCTTTATCCCTATATAAGGTAACTCTGTAATGTCCACGCCCTGAGTCACCCTCGGAATATCCATTCGCTGAATATTGTCCCAATCCACATACAGCTGGCCTTTGCGATGTCGAAACAATAACCCTGGCGGAGACAATTCAAAGCTTATTTCTGGCTCGCCCAGTTTGCTGACCCCAAGGATTAGAGAAATAGCACCAAACGTGAAAAGTACCAGGCCGGGGGCAAAACCCTGCGGGAAACCAACAAATAACCAGAAAGCCAGTGACAGGAGCAAAGCTCCAACAGCAGACAGGGTTATGCCATTACGCTTATTTACGGGGCGAACGAATAGAACATCAGTCATCGTGTTTAGCTTGTCCATCATCATACTTTAGGTTAAACCATAGCTGCCCTGCCCACTCATGAATTGCCCTCTGAGATGTGAGTAAATTATCTGCACTTAGCACCCACCAGTGCGAACTTCGACGCCTGAAGTCCGCTGGCGCAGCCTGAGGGTGCATTCCCGCATGCTCAAATATCTTTATAGCTCTGGGCATATGAGCCGCGGATGTCACTAAACGAAACGGGACATCCCCCAGTTCCATTTTCAAATACTGGGCTTCTTCTATCGTGTCTTTTGCCAGCGGCAATTGAATAATCCTGGCTGGGTCAACTCCCAACTCTACGGCTGCGTCTGCCGCAACCCTGGCATAGGAGTTCCTGTTTAACTCTCCCGACCAACCGCTGGTTATTAACATACAATCACTACCCAGGCTTAACTGTCTGAGCCCTTCGCTGAGTCTTGCCAGCCCGACAGATGAAAGTTGGTGTATAGCTTTGCCTTCAATACTGTCATCCATAGCGCTGCCCAGAACCATCACCACACAGCCGTCAGATATAGGAGCATTATTAACCTGATACTCTTGCTCCAACATACCAGTCAACCAATTACTAACCCCATTGGAGGACAAAGCCCCCAACAGAAGCATTGCAGCGCACACCAGTTTTTTTCCTGCTCTGCGCCAAAACACCAAAGCCATCATCAGTAACAACAACGTCAAAGGTATCGGCATAATAAGTTGAGATACGACTTTTTTAAGCCAAAAGGTCATGCGATTCCCTCCGCATTGCTAACTGTCCAAATACTATCCATCTAACACCAATCAATTCCGGCCAATCGTAACGTTCAGGCTTTCAACCCCATTCCAAATCAAAGCCTTGGCTTACTCGACTACGGGCCCAACACCAGGGGCGCACGCAACAAACCAGGGATTAAGTAAAGACTCTTTGCTGTTATATCTGAGCGGCTCACCGGAAACATAGTCAACCACCACGCCCCCTGCACTCTCGAGCACTGCCTGGGCAGCGGCAGTATCCCACTCACTGGTGGGGCCCAATCTTGGGTAAAGGTCTGCCTTCCCCTCTGCCAACATACAAAACTTGAGTGAACTGCCTACCGGCAAAATAGTGTGCTCCCCCAAACGTTCCAGGTAACCAGCCAGCTCAGGAGAGGGATGAGAGCGACTCCCCACAACCACTGGAGCCCGATTACCAGAGGTATTACCAACCAATGTCATGGTCTTACCCTGATGAATGACCCAAGCGCCTTGTGTCAACTCACCGACATAACACTTACCGGTTACCGGCACATAAACCACACCAGCGACAGCCTGACCATCAACGACCAACGCAATATTGACGGTGAACTCACCATTGCGGTTAATAAACTCCTTGGTGCCATCAAGCGGGTCTACCAGCCAATATTTACTCCATGCAATTCTTCTCTCAAAAGGGATCTCATTGGACTCTTCGGACATCACCGGAATATCTGCAAACGTCTGCTCGAGTCGACGACATATAACATTATGACTGGCGAGGTCCGCAGCAGTCAGAGGGCTATTATCATCCTTTAACTCAATACCGCGCTCATCAGCCATGTAAATATCCATAATGGCTTCACCAGCTTCTTTGGCTATATCAACCAACAGCTCTAACTCTTCCTGACCCATGTAGGGAGAAGTCATGATCACTCCTGTAAATCACTAAATGGAAGCCATTATGCCAGTTAACGTCTCAAGTGTTTAATAACCAAATAAAAACCTTCAAAACCAAAGGCTATGAACACCCACCAAGATGGCTTAAATTTCGTTCAAGAAGCAAGAAAACCGTCTTACACTACACACATAAGTCGTTGACAGGACTCACATATGAAATCCGTATCTAAGTGTACATTACTGTTGCTCACTGCTTCGATGCTAACAGCATGCAACACCAATGAACCCTTTAATCAAGTTGAGCTTCATCAGATAGGTTTACTTCAACCAATCGGAGATACCAGTCGCAACTCGCTGAATTGGGCTGGGACCTATGAAGCCACGCTGCCCTGCGCCAGTTGTGCAGGTATAAAAACCTTGCTCACATTAAACTCTGATGGCTCATACCAACAGAGCAGAGTTTATCAAAGCGAGGAAGACGGAAAATTCACCGAAAAGGGGACTTTCAAGTGGGATGGAAGTGGCAGCTACATCACGCTAAGCAATGGAGATAGTTACAAAGTAGGAGAGAACCAATTATTTATGCGTGACCTTAATGGCAACCGGCTTACTGGACAACTAGAAAACCATTATCGTCTGATAAAGAATAACTGACTATACCAAGCCCAGTTGTCAATGGGATTGAAGGCCCCAATAGAACAGGGGCCCCAAAATATAGTTAAGCAGATGTCAACTCAACTACAGTTTTCTTGTCCATAGGCAAGGGCTCGCTTGACTGAGCTTGTATTCCCTTTTCCCGCCAGACCAAGTCACATATGCCATCAGTCGGAGAGAAGCCTGTTGGTGCTTCCAGGAGCAGAGCTCTTATAGACTCATGATCAAAAGCATGACAAGCGAGATCCAATTTACCCAGAAGAGAATGAAGCTTATCCCAGGGCAAATGTGTTTCGTTAGCTGTCATAATCCGCTCATGCTCAGTTCCCATCACATCATCACCAATAAGCAACTCTTCGTACAATTTCTCTCCCGGCCTCAGACCCGAATAACAGATCTCAATATCTCCATCTGGATTGTGTTCGTCTCTTATGTCGAATCCACTCAGCCGGATCATTTTACGGGCAAGGTCCACAATCTTTACGGATTGCCCCATATCCAAAACGAACACGTCTCCGCCTTTGCCCATAGCGCCGGCCTGAATGACCAATTGAGATGCTTCAGGAATAGTCATGAAGAAACGCGTAATCTCCGGATGAGTTACGGTAACCGGACCACCATTAGCGATCTGCTTTCTGAATAGGGGGACAACGGAACCACTGGACCCTAGAACGTTGCCAAACCGTACCATACAAAAACGTGTAGTGTTTTGCGTTTCAGCTAAAGCCTGGAGCACAAGTTCAGCCATTCGCTTGGTTGTCCCCATAACGTTGGTCGGACGAACCGCCTTATCTGTAGATATCAAGACGAAAGTTTCCACTCCCGCAGATATAGCAGCTCTGGCGGTAAATAATGTGCCAAACACATTATTACGAACTCCTTCTACGACGTTATGCTCTACCAAAGGTACATGTTTGTATGCTGCCGCGTGATAGACAGTGTTAACTCCGAAGGCGTCCATCACCGCCTGAAGCCTGTTTTCTTTTTGTACAGACCCCATTAAAGGCAAGATTTCAACATCCAAATTCAGCTCAGCCTTGCGAGCCTGTAACTCTCTTTCTATGGCATACAATCCATACTCAGACAGCTCAAACAAAACTAATTTACTGGGCTCTTGTCTGAGGATTTGTCTGCAAAGCTCAGAGCCTATTGAACCGCCTGCGCCAGTAACCATGACCACTTTGCCGGCAATGTCAGCAGCCATAAGATCAGGTCTTGGCTCTACTGCATCCCGTCCTAGAAGATCCTCAATCTCCACTTCTTTAACGTCGCTGAACAACTTATCGCCACTCACTAAATCGGACATAGCGGGAAGCGTCATGACTTTAACTGACAAGGGTTCAAGACTTTGCAATATATGCTGTCTCCTTGCTCTACTGGCACTTGGCAAAGCCAACAACACCCTTGAAGCATGCTTCTGGGCGATCAGTTTCCTGATTATAGATGGGGAATGGATGTGCAACCCCTGTATTACCGTCCCATGCAAAGATTCATCATCATCAACAAAAGCGACGGGATGATATTCATGACTCTGAGCAAGAGCCATGGCCGTTTGCCGCCCACTGACTCCGGCCCCATAAATAATGACAGGCTCGCCACGGCGATTAATACCCCGCCCGACCATTGACCTCATTAAAGCGCGAGAGCCGCCAACCATCACGATTGCAAAAGCAGCGTAAATCAACGGAACTGTACGAGGAAGCTCGGCATCTAAAAAGTATGCAAAGAACACAAGGGAAAGAGTACTGACTAAAACCCCCCCGACAATAGCTGATAAAGCTTGAGTGCCTAGGTATCTGAGCACGGCTCGATAAAGACCCAACTTTACAAATGCGACAAGACTAATGGGGATAACCGTTGCCAACAGCAACCAGTAATGGCCTTGAAGCAAGACCTCTGCGCTATCGACCCTAACCATCAGAGCTAGCCAAAAGGCCAGAGCAATAAAGGTTGTATCGAACAGAACGCTAACCAGTCGTTTGTTTGACCGTTTCATCGAAAAAAGAAACTGAAATAAATCCATTTCTAATACCTTTTGGTAAATCAAAAGTCAGGACTTAACCCGATCCCCTTGTCCACTTCCTGAGACTGTCATCAGAATATACTTAAAGTAATTTGACAGTGACATAGAAGAGATCATTTTAGCATCTGTTTGTGCTAATAGCTCAGGGGTAGACATGTCAATATCGGAGACTTGAGCCAGACCGGTAATGCCAGGCCTAACATTGTAGACACCAAACGTTTGTCGCTCAGCGATCAACTCTTCCTGATTGAAAAGATTTGGTCTTGGGCCTACAAGGCTCATCTCACCTTTAAGGACATTAATCAACTGGGGTAACTCATCCAGTTTGGTTTTGCGCAAAAAAGCTCCCAATTTAGTGATTGAATTGCTGCTGGCAAGATGGCTGGCAACAGACTGTGTATCCAAAGCCATTGTACGAAACTTAATCAACTTAAAGGGCTTCAAATGACGACCAACACGTTCTTGGATGAACACAGGAGAACCAGTATCAAAAAAACCAACCAAGATGATAATAAGAAATACAGGCCAAAGCAGAAGAAGCCCAAAGAATGCAGCTAAAAAATCCAAAAAACGAATCATAAAGTTAACTACCTTTACTTTTTAGAAAAGTCATTGCCTTCGCCATTGTATATGGCGCTGACCAATTCAAAACTATTTCGGCATCAGACGAGTTAACAGCCAAACTCCCTGTTAACTGGTTTATCACCGAAGATCTTCCCGTCACACGACCGAGCATATCAAACAGGAACTGAGGAACAGGAATTTGTACAACCTTCCGGTCAAGTCCTTTAGCTATCGCATTCGTAAACTGCTTAATTGACACCGGGCGACCATCTGAAGCTAAAAATATATGACCAGGGGCATTTTTGTGAGTTGAGCATGTTATCAACAGGTCTGCCAAATTCTGTACGGCAATAAAGTCTCTGCGATTATGGATCGAAGCAAATGGCAAGACAGGAAGACGCTTAACAAGTTTTGTTAAGAGACCAAAATTACCGGGAGCATCTGGTCCGTATACCAGAGTAGGTCGGACTATGATCAGTTCGAATCCCATAGATTCGGATAGGTTCTGCAGACCTAACTCTGCCTCATGCTTTGACCGGGTGTAGGCATTAAAGGGCGATGCCCGATCATAGGGAGTAAAAGGAGCTTCTACCGTTTGCTGCCCGTTTACCCCAATCGAGCTTACAAATACAAAACGTTTCACGCCCGCAAGCACGGCTTGTTCAGCTAAATGCAATGTGCCATCGACGTTAATTCTACGGACGTAATCTTCATCACTGCTGGCGTTATGGGCAATGCCTGCCAAATGAACGATACACTCCACATCCTTTGGAATCAGTCGAGACCAATTAACGGAACTATCAAGTTCTGGGACAACTATAAATGAACCTTCAGCCTCCCGGGGCTGATGACGGGTGACCCTATAGCAATTTCCTGCGATTTGACACAAATGTCTGCCGACAAACCCTGTAGCGCCGGTGACCATCAATCTCGACATTGATTGCTCCTTCCGACAGTACTACACAATACTGCCATAAAAAACAAAACCTTATCTTTTTTATTGCGGCGACATTGGTTCGCAAGAGACAAAAGCTTGGCCGAAGAGCGAAAAGAACCACACTGTATGAGCTGTATAGGCTTAAGCCTATCTATGCCCAGGACGCTTGCTTGCTTAATAACCTTATCGAATGCATCGCCACTCATGACGCTATTAATGCGTTTTAACAAAGAGTCGAGACCCGAGTTGGCCCCGACTGAATTAGCACTGTGTTGCCGGTACTGCATGTAGCTTTTGGAATCGATAATCCAGCTATAACCGCGCGCCCTGGCAAACGCATAGCAAAACCAATCATGCAGCCAAATATCTGTAATTTTCTCGCCAATATTATTCAGAAACTGTTTGATATCCAAAGCAAGTCGCCGAGTCATCACAAAAGTACAACCAGGACCGGCGGATTCAAACAAAAAATCAAACTGTGACTGAGGAGAGGATTTTACAATCATTTTCTCTCTGCCATCTTCCCAAAACGCTGTCACATTCGAGGAATAACCATCATAACCTCGAGAATTAAGCATTGTTACTGCTGAAGACAACTTATCCTTCAACCATATATCGTCTTGGTCGGCAAAGGCTACGTAGTCGTATCCAGAAAAGTCAACTTCCTTTATCAGCCTAAAAAAGTTTTGCCCTGCACTGCCATAGGTTTCTCCATAACTCAGCAGCTTGATATTCTCATGGCGTTCAGCCAAATCTAACAATAATTGATAGGATTCATCAGTCGACTTGTCCAAGCTAATATAAATATCGCATTGAACTTCTACCTGACCTAATATCGTACGTAATTGTTCTAAAAGATAATCCTTCCCATTATAGGCAGCTAACAGGACAGCAATTCGTCGGGGACATTCTTTCATTACACACATCATTCATTACCTTACTACATCACTTTTCCGCTACTTGACGAATTAATCTCACCCTAACTTCATCTGAAATTCTGGATAAAAGTCTATCTACTACTACAGACAGACCCAGGGATACGGCTAAAGATATCACACTAAAAAATACAAGAAATGGCAGTTCAAAACCATATAAATTATCAAAAACTTTCCCGAACAACGATAATACTGGCTGATGCAGCAGATATAGGGTGTAAGAGGCATTCCCTAAGAACACGAAAATTCTCAACTTAAAAAACTTTCTAGCAGCGTCTTTATGTTCGAGTAGTAACAAAGCGCCAACTATTAATATTGCAACTATCATATGTTGCGTATACGAACCAAATGTAAACAATAAAACACACAACATAAAAAGGTATAAATACCTAACCGAATAGGATGTTGAGCTTTTAAAGTAGAACATTCCTAAAAGCATTCCAGCTAAAAACTCTAAAATAATGGGTTTAGACCAAAAGATAAGAGGGGTTGAATCAAATACACTAAAGTGACCGCCAACGACAAGGCCACTAAAAATTATGAATACGCCTAATGTAAAATACTTTCTTAAAATTAGAATTGCCAACGCCAAAACAGCATAAAACAGCATCTCATAGTTCAACGTCCATCCTACCCCTAAAACTGGATAGACACCATCTACCGTCTTGTAAGGAATAAATGCCAAACTAGTTAACAAGTCCTTATAATCTAATTCTCGAGGGTTATTAAGGATATAGACGTATCCAACATAAATTACGAATGTTACAAGAAAATACTGAGGAATAATCCTAATAAACCTTGCTTTTAAAAATTTAACGACGAACTTAGAGTCGAAGACTTGAACCTTTGACAATACCGCAATCATTATAAAACCACTGATTACGAAAAAAATGTCTACACCAATGTGAAAAAACTCAAACCAAGGATGCGTAATATCAGCATATATTCGAACTATATGATAAACGTGGTAAAAGAAAACGAATAACGCTGCCACCCCTCTTAAAAAGTGTATGCTATATATCAAAGCTTAACTTTCCTCATCAGAAAAATTGGGGATATATAAAAGATAAGTATAAAACAATACAAACCAATATTAACAGGAATCCCTTCCCTTACAATAAGTCTAGAAAAAACGATAAAAAGAGTAATCAACAAAACAGCATCTATGTTTTTTACTTTATATACTTGCCGGTACAAAATAAACATGAATGATGTTAGTAGTGTTATAGACGCTATGAGTCCATAGAAACCAAAGTATAAAGATTCAATCAGGAAGTTCGATCCTAAACCATAACCACGAGCAACATCTCTTGCTATAAACGTACCTGGCAGTATATAAGTATTCGATATTGACTCTCTCAACGGCTGAACAATGCCAAATAAAAGACTACCAATATATGTTAGAAAACTACCATTCCCAACATAATCAACATCTGTTATATAGAGGGGCAATGTAATATATGTTTCCCTAAATTCACCAATAGCTGAGATATACCAAGGTACGTTTTGAACGACATTGTCACTGCGTACAACTCCAATAGCCAGCATAATCATAAATAAAGCCAACAGTTGAGTTAGGTAGAGCTTCTTGTGTCTAATTATAAAACATATCAGTATAGGAACAAGGCAAATGAACGCAGTTGTTCTACTACCATGCAGTATATCTAGCAAAACGATTAAAATATTAGGGATAAAAACCCAAAAGCGATACTTATCAAAATACAGATATATTGATACTGGTATCAATAGATACGCAATATTTTTTAGTTTATAGGGATCCTTTGCCGCATCCGCATCATATAAGAAAGCGTTAGAAAATACACCTTCAGATAATTTTAATTTAAACAACCAAAAGATATAACTAACAATAACTAACCAGACACCCCATATTAAGACAGGTGAATGGCTATCTTTTTCTAAGATTATAGCACCGATATGTTTTGAGCTAAATAAGCATAATAAAAAAGAAAAATATACCGTAACCAATAGCGTTAACAATCTTGAATACAGTATGTCTGCACTAAACAGTCCCCAATTATAATAATTACTTATCTGCTCTGAGAATAAAGACGGAATGGCAAAATAAAAAAGTATCAATAATACAACCCAGGAAAATGGGTTTAGAACAATTAAATAACCCGATTTCACATAATCGAGACATAAAGCTAGAAGACAAATAGTAAGGGCTAACAGTGAAATCCACATATCAAATAATTACTTTTACGATGGCTTTCCTAATCACTTTGTATATAGATAACAACAAAAAAGATAGCTTAGGAACGCGATAGTTGATCAGTAACAAATCCAATTTATGGCTTTTCAAAAACCATCGTAATTTGCCTTCATATAGTTCACTATTGATTAAATTTGACTTTGCGACTTCGAGCGCAACCACCAACCTTGCATTTACACTCTTACGACTCAGATTACCAGTGTGAACTCGATAGTTAGCGACAGCTTGTGGTATAAATACCAGTAAATCATGGGCTAATAACCTTAGATAGAAATCCCTATCCTCAATAGCAAGTTCTTCATTGTAACACCCAACTTTATCATATGCTTTCTTGCTAATAAGCAAGGTGGGTCCCACAACAGCCCAACGTAATACTAATTCATCGACAATATTCTTTTGCAGTCTAAACATATTTGAATGATATAGAGATATCATCGCACTATCCGACACAACCGAAGAATGTTGATCTATTACTGTGGCATCACCAATACAGGCAAGCTTATCAGGATAAGCCGTCAAGCATTCTAATCGGGATGATATACTAGTTGAAGTTAAGCTATCATCGCTCGCGCATATTGTAATATATTCACCTCGGGCAAGGCTCACCAAGGTGTTTAACGTTTTACACACCCCTTGGTTTTCCTGACTAATATATTTACTTTTAATATCAGGGTGTTTAGCCAGCCACTCTTTAATCTTAGCATCTGAATTATCTGTTGAACCATCATTACAAATCAGGACTTCTATATTTTTATAGTCTTGCAAAATAACGGAGTCTAAACACTCAACAATATAATTTTCATGATTATAAACTGGAACCACTATGCTTATTAAAGGATTAACATTCATCCAAAATATCCCTGATACTATTTATAAGGCTTGTTTTATAGTTGTCCAGAGAATATCTCTCCAAACTATCAGCCTGAATAGCTAATGCCCTGCTTTTTAATAACTCAGATTCAAGCTTATCTACTTCATGTAAAACCTGAGTAATACTTAATTTTGAAAGTTCTATTTTAAATCCATTGTCTCCAATATCGAAACCACATTCCTTAGTAACAATTGGCAGCATGGCCCCATTAGCGACACAGGTAATAACCGCAGTTGCTAGCCCCTCAGAACAGGAAGGCAATAGGACAAACCCACAATCAAGACAAAGTGCCTTAAATTCTTCCGAAAATACATTGACAAAACCGTGTACAACTACGTTTTCGGGCAAACTAATAGCATCCAGTAGTTCTTTTTCCGCTTCGGTATAACCACAGATATGGAGTGTCCAACTGGGGTTTTCTCTAAACGCTTCAACGGCCAAGTCCAACCCTTTATGGAGGAGACCGTAGCTACCAAACCATAGGGCTGAGCGGCGACATGTGTCAAAGTCTTTTGATTGCCCAATGGTTAATGCATCTTCTCTGGCGTGAAAGCTGGGATCAAGACTATATACGCTTGACGCGCCCTGCTCCTTAAATGTGCTTCTTGTGACGTCGTTACCTATACATATAACTGCATCAGCCAATGACGCCGCTACTCCCCAACGGTAATCGTTGGTTCTTAATGAACCTGTTGCCAAAAACGCCTTTTGTCGATAAAAATCGATCAATCTGGATATTGATTGCTGAGAACAATGGAACGGATGGGAACCTGTACCATAATAAATCTTTAGCGCGTTTGTCTCAGACTGTAAAGCTTGATATAACGGTAGTCCTTCACCAAAAATAACGTCATAAGATGATAAATCAACTTTGGTAAACCTATTGTTGTTTACCACATCGACTTTATACCCCAAACTATGAAAAACTTCAGCTATTACCAGTGACTCGCTGTAATTAGAGTGTTTAACATAGTTGCCTTTCCTGAAGTGATAGGTACTATAGCTAAACAGTACCTTCTTATCATAAACAGAACTAAATATGTTAATCAAATCTCTCTGAAATATTGACTCATAGATATTAAGTAAGAGAGTGGACTTTTTAACCTTAATCTTTAGCTTATTTAATATAGACACGTTCTACTCATTAGTCACATTGAAATGGCATATCAAAAATAAAGATTTCAATATTATTTTTTGGCATTGAGCGCTGAATCAAAGAATGACTTTGTCTTTTTAATCTCAGCTGAACGAATATTATTTACCGCCACAAAATCGATCTCTCGATTGACCAACTCCTCAGTAACATCCTCTATTTCAAATACCAATCTGTCTTTAAGCTGAAAAAGTTCTAGAATTGATGTGAATCGCGCCAATCCCCTACCTTTATTTGCTATCGCAATAAAAGGCTTATTAAAAATAATGGAAAATGCGACTCCATGGAATGAATCTGTTACTACGAATTTAGCGTCCATAAATCCCCGTAGCCAAGCCGTAACAGGAGGAAATATGCCTGTAACCGCATCCTGCATGACAGTAAATGGAGAAAGACCTTTGATTGAAGCAACCTTCTTTATCATATCCTGCTTTATTGGATTCTTATCAAGCACGTATACCATCATATTGCCATCAGAAACAGCAATTTGGTCATTTTCAACCAAGGCAGCATAATCGGATGTGTCCAACAATAACGTTGGATCGACCACATGAATAGCATCAGCTGAAAAAGACTCTCTACATATGTCTACGGCAGATGACTCTCTAACTCCGATTGCATCAAATTGACTCAAGCACCGTGAGTAATTTGATAAATCTTGCTGTGTATATTCATTACAATTATCAACCCCGAAAGATGCGGCATAGGCTATACGTCTTACATCATAGCCTTTAACAAAGTCCAAAAAGAAGGCTGGTAGACCTGGAGAATAAATGGGTCTCCATACTTGGTCGCTGCCCACGACGTACGCATCGAACCCATAATTTTTGATATAATCAAATTCCGATAATGATCTGATAGTCTGCGTCGTCTTTATATTCTCTGCACAGAATCGTGCAGTATGTTTTGCAATCTCTCTTTGCTTGGACTTTGACATGGCAAAGACGTTAGCAACCGGTCTTCTTAACACATACTTACATATAAGGTTGTAGACAACTTCACGAGCTCTATCCCGCAATGATGGCTCGTCTCTATAAAAATCTACCGTCAAGACATCGTGACCATTGTCTTTTAGATATTTTTGTAGAGCAAACGCTTGCAATAGTCCACCATAATTATTAAAAAGTGGTTGAGTGAGAATGGCAATTTTCATTAATCTAATCCGTAAACAATACTTATACGTGTCTTCTTTTCAAGAATCTAACGACGGGCCTCAATACCCGAATGACTTCACTTTTCACAAATCGAAATAAGTCACCGTTTTTATGTTCGAACTTAAGGATCTTTATAAATAGCTTTGTAAAAAATAGGAAATACTTCCTTGAACCGACAGCGGAGGTGAATTCCATTTGACTATACTCTGATAGTTCCCACCGTCTTTTATACAAATCAAAGCGGTCTTCAGTATAGTGCTTTTGACAAAGCTCTATTCTCTTCTTCGGCTTCCAACCGTTTACAAATTTATTGCGTGCAATCACGCCACCACGACGGTGCCTGAAATTTCCCAGCTGACTATTAATCACATCCTGAGGACTTATCGCTTCAAAATAAATATCATTTTGAGATTCGAAGTGATTAAGTAACTCGCGGTTACGTATGATTACGACGTTCGTACCTCGCCAGTCAGAAGTATACTTAGGAAGCCATGCGTCACCGAAAACAATATCGCATGTCTCACCCGATATATCATCGCAAAATTCACAAGCCTTTGGCTTAAACAACCCATAACCCCAGCTATTGGCGAAAAGTTCACTTATACGTCCATATTTAGTATTGTTACTTAAATCCGTAACTGACATAAAGTAGTCGTCAGATCTGAAATTCTCAGATTTAACTCTGAAGTCATAAGACCTGATATTATTTGGCTTAACGCCTAACTGCAATGCATTAAATTGATGAAAATACTCAGACTTATAGTGACCACAAAATATACCAACAACAAATTTGATATTAGTTAACATGCCATTTCGCTGCAATAACCTAATTGCTTTAGCAAAGCATGGAATTGCCGTGATCGCATAATTTGATCCTGTATCATTTGCAACAGCTTCTATAATTTCATTTAAGGATACAGGATAGTACTTCGACTTACGCCCTTCCTCCAATGAACTTACCGATTCTGAGATAGAAAATTCGTATAGCCTGTCAGAAGACTTGGATTCCTTTACATGTATTACTTTGTCTATCTCTCCTTTAAGTAACAATTGCTGTAAAATCCAAGTTGCCCCACCACCGGAGCTACTATCAGTGACTTTTTTGTCATCTAGCCTAAACGCATAAGTCCCTACAGCTCTTCCTATATTATCATCGTATGAGGAAACATCTTTGAATAACTCATCCGCTATCTCTGTCTCACTAGCAGCGCCTTCTGAGAACGGACAAATCATGTCCAAACGATTGTTATCTTCTCTTTCTATAGAATCCAGATTAACAACAGGTATTCCTTCAACCTTTTTAAATCTCAGTTCTTTCTCTACAAGTTTACATGCGCCACAACCTATGCAGTAGCCATTTTGAACAACGTTACGAAAACTCATAAATCTACACTCTATTGGTCGTTAGTTTACTTATACTAGTTGCGACTATTTTTTTCAGAAAACTTCGCTCGTCGCTGTCCAAACCCAAAAAGTAAACCGTGATAGCGATGAATAATATGGATGACGAAACGACTACAAAAAATTTCAAATTAGTTGTTAGCTCTAAAGAATTAACAATTATGGAAGGCAAACCCGCGACGACAACGATAGATATAACTTTCAGAATAACCAACTTGAAGAAAGAAATGACATCAAAGCTCATCACCCTGGTTAACAGAACTATTCTTGCTCCGAAAGCCAACACAGACAACATAATTGCGACCCAAGCAACAACATATGGAGCAGCACCAAAGGACAAAAAAGCATAAGAGATGGGAATATTAAGGAGCAATATTCCACCTACAATAACTTGATAAGCTTTGATTTTACCAGTAGCTTGAAAAGCTGTCATCAAGCCACTAGATAAGATCACTATTAAAGAATCAACCAATATAAGTTGACAAAAAATATTTGCATACTCAGGAACCACACCGAGCCATAAGTCTAATATGTAGTCAATCTGCAACATTAGTGGAAGACTTATTAAAAACATCAATATGAAAGAATATTTAGTCCCTTTGAAAACCAAATGTTGCATATAGGACAAATCTCCATTTGCATAAGATTTGACAATCTGGGGATTAATGGCTGTCATCAAGCTATTAATAAGTCCGGTTACAGCCATCTGAACTTGAAACGCAATTGCCCTTGAAGCATTAACCGTGACGCCGAAAAACACATTTAGGATTATGTTAATTCCTTGTACCGACATAACAGATGACAAGTTACCGAAAAGGTTCCACCCTGTGTATGAAATTAATGTATTAAATAATTTTTGATCCCAATAAAAGCTATATTTTGAACATGCAAATCTGGTTTTCACATAAGCCATATGGAATATCAATACAAGAAACGAAGAAATGCAGAGTAAAAAACCATAGGCCTCTAACTTGTCGGTCGCTAGAAACTGCAAAGAAATGGCTACCAAAAACTTTAATACTACATCGACAATCCCTAACGCAGCAAAAACCGTCATTTTTTCGTAAGCAATTATCAATGCATTATAAGGTACCTGAATGACGCTACAGCAAAATGAAAATACGGCACAATAAAATATAAATTTAGCGGCCTCTTGCTTGTCGGGTTCAACATTTAGAACTGAATCGACAAGATACAATCCAAATGTAAGCGCTACTACAATCCCTATCGATACAATAAGAATATGAATATTCAAACTAGTATTGAATATGTTTTTCAACTCAATCGAAGATTTCCCACAGTCGCCCAATGTATAAGAGAAAAATCTTTGGTTAGCTGAAGCCATAGCCCCGCTGAGAAAAGACATTATCGTTACGGTGCCGCCGACAACAGAGAATATTCCAAAATCTTCTATACCTAGAGATTGTAAAACTAGTCTCGAAGTATAAAGCGTTATTATCAGTGACAATATCATTCTGGCGTATAGAATGATTGAGTTCTTTAGAAGCCTTTTATTATTCTGGCTATTAAATTTTCTGGATGGCATTATCGTTACTTATTTTTTAACAACCTATTCACAGCGTCATTAAAAATCACGGATTGTGTTGTATTATTTTGCAATCAATATCATTAATAATAGTCTAACCACGTTTTGCAGGCATAATAATAGCCAATAAGACCATCAATTTTAGCTTGGTAAATCGTCGTCCCCGAAAATTGTCTAATAGTAATTTAATTGCTTTTTTCTTATGCCCTACTCTCGCATTGTTGAAGGCTCTTTCAAGATCATACTTCTCTATAAACAAGTCAATACTTTTTATATAACTGCTACCTTCTTTTCGTTTTTTTAGTCTGGTGATAAAAGGCAACTCTTCGACCACACGACGCTGGGAAGTCAAACTATTCTCGTCAGCCATCATGTTGTATTTCGAAAGAGCTTTCGGGATGTGGACCAAACTGCCATTTTCTGCGAGGTGAAACCATACTTCTTGGTCCTCACCTAGTGATTCGCCTTCTGGAAACCATTTGTGATGGTATTGAAAGTACTCCTTTCTTACGACAATTGATGAAGCACAGAAAAATGAATCAATCGCCCATAGGCTGTAAAAATCTTCTATCAGAAAAGGTGACTTTGCATATCTGTCAGGATTGAATGAGCGAAGTTTTTCTCGGCCTCTAACTTTAAAAAAACCTGTGCAGAAAGCATCAGCGTCAGGAAACTGTTCGATAGCCAAATTTATATTTTTTAAAAAACTAATTTCGTATTCATCATCAGCATCAAGAAACGCGACATATTGTCCTTCGGCTTTTTTAATTCCATAGTTTCTAGCAGAAGATACTCCACCATTTTCCTTTCTAAATAACTTAAGACGTTCGTCATTCAATCCTGAAATTGACTCTATAGAACCGTCCGTCGAACCATCGTCGACCACGATAATCTCAAAGTTAAGGTACGTCTGAGATAACACACTTTCTATAGTCTTACTGATAAGTCCTTTTTTATTATAAAGAGGAATTATGATGGAGAATCTAGGCGTCATAATCTTTACCACTGCTACGATTTGTAAAACTGCTTAATGCTGCTGATGATAAAGTCAACATCAATATCGGACATAGTAGGATCAATCGGTAACGACAAGACCTGTGAATGAATGCGTTCAGTGATTGGCAAATCGTAACCATCAAATTCACTAGCATATGCTTGCTGGGCATGCGGCGCGATAGGATAATGAATTAATGTTTGAACTCCTGAGTTCAGCAAGTGGTCTGCTAAATCTTGTCTACAATCAGTTTGAATTACAAATAGATGCCATACGTGTTCATTCTGATTATTTACAGTCGGTAGCTTAATCTGTTCAACAGTGGCTAGTCCAATGAGGTATTTAGCCGCAATTTGTTGTCTGCGAGCAGTTTCAGCATCCAAGTGCTTCAGTTTAACCCTCAGCATCGCTGCCTGAATCTCATCTAAACGTGAATTGACACCTTTGTATTGGTTCTCATATTTTCGGTGAGAACCGTAATTTCTCAGCGCCCTTATGACATTTGCTAATTCATTGTCATTGGTTACGATAGCTCCTGCGTCACCGAGTGCTCCAAGGTTCTTCCCTGGATAAAAACTGAACGCGCCAGCATGTGCCCAGCTTCCTACTTTCTTACCATCCATATTTGCGCCATGAGCCTGTGCGCAGTCTTCCAATACCAACAGTTCAAATTCCTGGGCTATCTCCATGATTTGAGGCATAGGGCAAATTAAGCCGTAAAGATGAACTGGTAGTATGGCCTTGGTTTTGTCGGTTATTGCCGCCCTAATATTTGTTGGTGAAATATTTAAAGTTTCTTCATCAGGCTCAACCAAAACGGGAGTTAACCCATTCTCAGAAATTGCAAGTATCGAGGCTATATACGTATTTGCAGGAACAATCACCTCATCACCAACGTTCAATTTACCCAGCTCTTTCCAGGCGCGTATAGTTAACACCAGAGCATCCAAACCATTTGCCACACCTATGGCATATTCAGTTCCACAATACTGAGCAAACTCTGATTCAAAAGCTTCTAATTCCGGACCCATTATATACCAGCCAGAATCGATGACTCTTGAACATGCGTCTTTTAACTCGTTACTGTATTGGCTATTTATGGATTTTAAACTCAGGAAGTTAATCATTTTATCTCTCTAAATACTTTATAATCTTAGCGGGATTACCGGCAACGACCGCATTCGGCGGCACATCTTTTGTTACGACAGCTCCTGCTCCCACCATACAATTATGTCCAAGCTTGATGCCTGGTAGTATTGTTGCATTTGCACCAATAGACACACCATCACAAACGATTGTGTTTAAAAACTGTTCTGGATAAACCTTTGACCTTGGAGTTTTATCATTAGTAAAGGTTGCTGAAGGACCAACGAAAACATTATTACCTATTGTTATACCGTCCCAGATATAAACCCCGGACTTAACCGTAACGTTATCCCCAATTAGAACATCATTCTCAATTAGCGTATGAGCGCATATATTACAGTTGCTTCCTATTTTAGCTCCCGCCAAAATTACTGAAAATTGCCAGACTCTAGTTCCTTGACCAATACTATCGGTTTGGACATCACTTAGTGGATGGATCATTTGCTTCGCACTCTTTCAAAAAATCTTCATAGTTACGAATGTAGTCACTTTCATCATATTTTTCACTAGCGACTACCATCAATACACAATCTTCACTAAAGTCATGCATTTCTCTCCACAAACACGAATCGATCAACAATCCTTCATTTGGTGACTTAAGCCATACATCTTCTCTAGCCGTTCCATCATCCAGTACAAAGCGGCAACTACCCTTAATAGCAATAGCTACCTGCTTTAAGTTTTTATGCGCATGTAGACCACGAATCACATTTTTTTTTGTATCGAAAATATAATAAATTCGCCTAACTTCAAATGGGATATTATTATTTTGCTCGAGAGCAATTAAACTACCACGTTCATCGCCAAGAGCATTGAACTTTAACATTTTAACTATTGACATCAGCGCACCATTTAAATTGTCGGAGCATCGCATAAACTAATCGCATTGTTATCTTTCAAAGATAGCTGCGGGGTTTCGGATAGAGGCCATTCGATGGCTATAGCAGGGTCATCCCATCGAATCGAAATCTCTGATCCGCTGTTATAGTAATCAGTGCACTTGTATACAAACTCTGCCTCTTCGCTCGTAACATAAAACCCATGAGCAAAGCCTTCAGGTATCCACAGTTGACGCTTATTTTCAGCAGATAGGTAAACTCCAACCCACTTTCCGTATGTCTTAGAGTTTTGTCGAATATCCACTGCAACATCAAAGACCTCACCAGATACAACCCTCACCAGTTTTCCTTGGGTATGCTCTGTCTGGTAATGTAAACCACGCAAGATGCCTTTCTTAGATTTAGAGTGGTTATCCTGTACAAAATTGGTAGGGCGTCCGGAAACCAACTCTTCAAACTTCTGCTGTTGCCAGGTTTCCATAAAGAAACCTCGTTCATCACCAAACACTGTCGGCTCGATGATTTTCACATCAGGTATAGTCGTATCGATAACTTTCATACTTAATTCTCTAACTCACTGAATGCTATGACTTTGCTCAGTCCTAACTTCCAGTTACTCGGCTCAATACCAAAAACGACTTTGATTTTACTGCAGTCCAGCATTGAATTCGCTGGTCTGGATGCAGGTAATGGATAATCCACAGTCGCAATCTTTTTCAATGCTGGACTAGATCCCAAGCGACCACAATTGATAGCAGTGTTGAAAATTTCCTCGGCAAAATCGAACCAACTGCAGTGAGGAGCCCCCGAAAAGTGAACAATCTCTCGGCACGCCTTTTTGTCAGTCTGTATCTGGATCATCATACTAATCAATGCTGCAGCAATATCATCGGCATATGTTGGACCACCCAGTTGATCACCGACGATTCCCAGCTCCGGCTTTGTGGCCAGTTTCAACATCGTATTGACGAAATTATGTCCGTGCTCTTCAAAAACCCACGCGGTGCGAAGAATGACATGGCGACAACCCACCAACTGGATCTGCTTTTCTCCGGCCAGTTTGCTTTGACCGTAAACGGTTTGAGGGTTAGTCTCGTCGAGTTCCTGATAAGGCTCAGCTTTAACGCCGTCAAATACGTAATCTGTTGAAATATGTAGCAACAGCGCATTGTTTGTCTTGGCTGCCTTTGCAAGGTTTTCTGGGCCAGTGCAATTAATAGCGAAAGCCAAATCCTCTTCCTGCTCCGCTTTATCTACAGCGGTATACGCCGCAGCATTTATGATCACATCCGGGGCGATTTTCTCAAGCAATGCGCTTACCTGCTCGCCATCGACAATATTCAGAGCTGTTTTGTCCAATGCATAAAGCTCGATATCAGATCGCTCATTTAAGCGCTTAACCAAACATCGGCCTACCTGCCCCTGACAACCCGTAACGACTATTCTCATTGGTTAACGGCCTTTTGATTGTTCTGAAACCAATTTGCAGAGATATTGCCCGTAGTCATTTTTCATCATCGGCTTAGCAAGCTCTAGCATCTGCAAATCACTCAACCAACCGTTGCGCCACGCAATTTCTTCAAGACAAGCAACTTTAAGCCCCTGAACATTTTCTATGGTTTGCACAAAAGATGAAGCTTCATGCAAGCTTTCGTGGGTCCCGGTATCAAGCCAGGCAAACCCTCGTCCAAGTAGCTCTACATTCAGTGAACCATCTTCAAGGTAACGTTGATTAAGGCTCGTGATCTCTAGTTCGCCACGAGCAGAGGGTTCAACTTCTTTCGCCCACTCAACAACGCGATTGTCATAAAAATAGAGGCCCGTTACAGCGTAATCGGACTTTGGAGACTCGGGCTTTTCTTCAATCGATATTGCCTTCATATCTGCGTCAAACTCCACAACGCCAAAGCGTTGTGGATCTTTGACCTGGTACCCGAAAACTGTCGCTCCATGACCGCGACTTGCTGCCCGTTGTAACGTTTCGGTGAAGCTTTGGCCGTAGTATATGTTGTCTCCCAACACCAAGCAGACGTTATCATCACCGATGAAGTCTTCACCTATGATAAATGCCTGTGCTAAGCCATCAGGAGATGGTTGCACCCGATACTCCAATTGAATACCGTAATCTGAACCATCACCCAGTAAACGCTGGAAGTTTGGCTTGTCTTCGGGAGTTGTGATAATCAGAATTTCCCTTATTCCAGCGAGCATGAGTGTTGAAATAGGGTAATAAACCATAGGTTTATCATAAATAGGTAATAGTTGTTTGGAGGTCCCTCTGGTCAAAGGGTAAAGCCGGGTACCAGACCCACCTGCTAACACTATGCCTTTCATTCCTGCTCTCCTTCCCCAAGACGAGTCAATTGGTATTCTCCTGACATGACTCTTTCCCACCAGTTAGTGTTGTTGAGGTACCAAGCGACGGTTTTACGAATACCCGTTTCAAAGCTTTCTTCAGGTGTCCATCCAAGTTCGTTGGCTATTTTACGGGCATCAATGGCATACCTGACATCATGGCCAGGACGATCTTTCACAAACGTAATCAGGTCCTGATAGTGATCCACTCCTTTAGGTTTGGTCGGTGCCAATTCCTCTAACAGATCACAGATTGTTCGCACAACCTCAATGTTTCGTTTTTCATTGTGGCCGCCGATATTGTAGGTTTCACCAACTTTTCCTTCAGTCACAACCTTATAAAGTGCGCGCGCGTGGTCCTCAACGTACAACCAGTCTCGAATCTGATTACCGTCTCCGTATACTGGCAGCGATTTGCCATGAATCGCATTAAGAATTATGTGAGGAATGAGTTTTTCAGGGAAGTGGTAAGGGCCATAGTTGTTCGAGCAATTGGTGATTAAAATCGGCAGACCATAGGTTCTGCCCCAGGCTCGAACTAAGTGGTCTGAACCCGCTTTGGAAGCGGAATACGGGCTACTTGGTGCGTATGAGGTTGTTTCGGTAAACAGATCATCTGTCCCCTCTAAATCGCCATAAACCTCATCGGTAGAGATATGGTGGAACCTGAAACTAGCCTGCTTGTCTAACGGCAAAGCCTGCCAATATTTGCGGGCACATTCCAGAAGATTGAATGTACCCACCAAGTTGGTCTGGATAAAGGCAGCAGGCCCATCAATTGAGCGGTCAACATGAGATTCAGCGGCCAAGTGCATAACGGCATCTGGCTGATGTTCTACAAAGATGCGTTCGACTTCCTCGCTATCGCATATATCAACTTGCTCAAAGATATATCGCTCACTCAAAGATACTTTACCGATGGATTCTAAGTTTCCAGCATACGTGAGTTTATCGAGGTTTATTACAATATCGTTTGTATTTTCTATAATATGTCTTACAACTGCAGACCCGATAAAACCTGCACCACCTGTTACCAAAATTTTCATCATCAATCTCAAATATAAATAAATGGCTATTTAAAACGATTATTTAAGCTAAACCAAAACTGTTACGACTAAAAAAACAGTTTAGGAATGCTATCCATTAGTTAACTTGCAGTTATTTTTTACTAACAAGAAAGTATTTAAGGAATACTATTACCAAGCCAATAACAAAACCAAACAGTGTACCTAATATGCATATCAAAGAGCGTTTAGGTTCACTTTTTTCTTCTGGTACAACTGCAGGATCAATCGTTTTAAAAACGTATTCTTCACGAACATTTGCAAACATAATGGTCTTTTGAGCTTGTTCCATCAATTGATATAATACCGCTCGCATATCGGCGACATTCGTCTTTCTCAATTGCTGCTCCAAGAAGTTTTGGCCACGAATTGCTTCTTCTACATCACGCTGCTTCATCACTTCATTTATATCTATAATCAACCATTCTACCCATTGTTGAGCAACATATGGAGACAAGTGCTTTACTGTGACCGTAACCATACCTGTGGTTTTAGATTTACTGATACTAAATATCTTCAAAAACTCTTTGTACGCTTCCTGCATTGATGGTTCTGACTTGAATGGAGGGGCAACTTTTCGAACCCACCTTTCCCCTTTTGGGTCATACACTTTATCATCATAACCAATTTGGTTATTGTGCATATCCCATTTTTTTGCGGCCATCAATTCAGGCAATATCCCATGTTTTTCAATAAAGTTAGTCAAAAACTGACGAGACTTCATCACTTGGATTGCCATTTCAGTCTTATCGGCGCCGTTACTGTCGAGGTTAATTCCCGCCATGCTTGCCAAACCGCCAAATTGTCCAGCCAAAGCTGCTAATCCGCCAGCACTACCTTCAGCTTCAGCTGGAGCCAACAACGCTTCAGATTTATATACATTAGGTTGAGCAAGAGCGAATATCACAGAGCCGATAGCAAACACTGCTGTGATAGCAATAATCAGCCATTTACCTTTCCAGATGACAGAAAAAAGCTCACGGAGAGAAATTTCATCGGAGCTTTCTAAATACCGGGTGTTACCTTGAAAATGTCCGTCTTGGTAGTTAGGTTGTATTTCTTTATTCATATATTGAGTTCTAGATTCTAGGTTTAGGGCGCTCACATTTTGAGCGCCCTGAATTTACCAATACTACCTTCAACGGTTATAAGCCGCTGATCGTTGCCACAGCTACTGCGGTGTTATAAATAATCTGAGTAACTTGACTCCACAACGTCAGATTATCTTTGTACTCAGTGTCGAGAGGCACAATTACTGTGTCACCAGGAATAAGCTCATCACGGTTATTGAACCACATCGAAGCACTTGGAAGCATTACGCTACCGTCTGCTTTCAATACATAAGTGCGGTCATCATCGGCACGACGGCGGGGGCCGCCAGACATATCGACATAGTCTTCTACTGTCAGACCTTTCTTGTACCGGTGAGTTGCTGCGTGTTGCACCTCTCCCATAACAGACACAGTTTGACGGGTAGATGGAACATAAAGCACATCTTGATCTTCTAACTGCAAATCAGCTTGTTGAACACCCAATGCAATTGCCGGTAAGTCGACAACCAAGCGACCTACTGGTTGGATATTTTCCAAATCAGTAAGCATCAACTGAGCATCAGCGTAATTAACGACGTTTCCATCTTTAGAAACCCCACGAGTCGCAATATCACGACGTAATTGATCAGCAAGCTTCTTAATTTCCAGTTGTTCCTGTTTACGCACAGATTCACGTACAAACACGGAAGCAGGAAGGTAAGCGTACTCAGTAAAACCACCTGCACGATTCAGAACATCTGCCAAGGTTTCACCACGTCGAATGTTATAAACGCCTGGGAATTTCACTTCACCACGAATTTCTACAGACTGATAGTCCTGCCAATCGGGGGTAGTTTTAACGGTTAAAATATCTCTGCCTTCCAGTAATATATTGGCGTTTGATTCGCCTTTCAGCGCTTGATTAAGAGCAACGGTTTTGTGTTCAATTGTAGAAGCAGCCTCGCTGGTCACAGTACGGGTTAATTCCGCACGGGTAGTATAGGCTCCTTCTTTTAAGCCACCGGCTGCCTTAACCAAGTCCAGCACTTTCCCACCAACTGATAATGGGTATAAGCCTGGAGCACGAACCTCGCCATTGATAGCGACGACCTGAACAGGGTCGCCAGCCCTGGCCTGGCTGTTCAATTTGATGATTATCGGATAAAGCAGCTCATTACGGTTCATCTCGCCGCTAAGCTTAATGAGATCGGCATCTTCAAACATGTTGGCAAGCATTTTGTTCACTTCGCCAGTGATAAGTTTCTGCTGCTCATCAGACATAGCTTCAGAGTCACTGCTGATCACTACACCACCCAGCTCGTGACGCTGTGAAAGCGTTCTTTGCTGCAATTGAGAGAAACCAGCCTTGAAAAGATCTGAGCCAATCAAGCTGTCACCGGAAAGTGCGGTGACTTTCTCAACACGTTCTTTAACCAGCTTGTTCAGCGCATAACGATTTTGAGTTTCGTCATTGAAATTGAAGATAATGACTTTATCACGAGCCTTTAACTTCAGATTTTGGGAAGCATCTTTATTAATGATGGCGAGACCCGGAGCAAATTGATGGACTTCAATGTCACCGAAATCGTTCTTCTCTCGGATAATTAAGCCAAAATCCAGATCAGCGGACATCGCCAGCTCACCCCAGATTGACGGCAACAGGTCACTGACCCGTTGCCCTTGATACCATTGGTATTTACCTGGGCGAACGACCGCACCGACGACGGTAATCGCATCTTCAAATTGGTTTGATGCGCTTTTAACATTCAGTGCATCACCACCACGGGCTTTAAGCTGCTTTCCTTTAGCAAGTGTTAAGTCAACATTGATAACAGATTTCAATCCCTGAGCATTGAATCGTTCAATTGAACTGGACTTTGGATAGGCACCGGATTTGAGACCTGCGGCCATAGTCAAAACATCAGCCAGTGTATCGCCTTTAGTAAGCTCATAGATTGCTGGACGACGCACCTCACCTGTCACTCTGATTTGATCTTTAACAGAAGGAATAAATACCACGTCACCTGACTGCAAACGTACATCACCGGATGCATCGCCCTTCATTAGCAAGTCGTAGAGATCAAATGACCCTACTAGTTTACCGTTTCGCTTGACCTGGATATGACGCAATGAGCCAATGTCGTTGACTCCGCCGGCTACAAATAAGGCTTGAGTAACGGTAGACAAACTGGAAACCGTGTATGACCCGGGCTTATAAGCATCGCCTGCAACAAAGATACGGATTGAACGCAACTCACCCATAGTGATGTTGGACTCAACGCCAATCATCTGGTTTTTAATTTGCTTCGCCAGAGATTGACGCAATTCAGAAAAGGTCAAGCCAGCAACAGAGATTGGGCCCAAATCAGGAAACTGAATGGTGCCGTCACGGTTAACCATCAGGTTAAGTTCTTTATTGTCCTTGCCATAGAGCTGTACCTTGATGTTATCACCAGGGCCCACCACATACTCGGAAGGAACCGGTACGTCTGATACTGGTGCAAAAGTAGTGGGTTCACCAGCGAACAGGTCAATACCAAAACGCTTCAGTTCCTGTTTCTCTTCGCTTTCTTCGAAAGTAAGCTCTTTTTTCTGGTCCCCTTCCTGCACTTGCATTGGCATCATCGGGTCGTTACCCATTGGCATCCCGGTGCGAGGGTTAATCAAGTTGGGGTTTTCCATTGTCTGGTTGTTATTCCCCCCGGCTTTACCACTGAGCATCGATGGGTCAATACCGTATTGACGAGCCAGTCGCTCCTGCTCAGCTTTTGGCAGTTGCTTGAATTGCTCAATCATTTGGGGGGATGGGGTAATGGCATTGGCCTGTCCCGTCAGGATTGCAAAAGCGCTAAGGCCTGCAATGATCAGGGTTTTGGTTTTGTTAAACACCGGTCTCTCCGTGGCAAAAACAACAAGATTAACGATTGGAATTATTTTGAATGCTCGAGGGGTGAGCAGAATTTAGTTCGAGGTTCTGGGTGAAATCCGATTATAGAGAGTCGACAACAGACCGCTACGCTTATCAGTAGACCAACGGCCGCTCCGCAGCGACGAAGTCGCGTTCTGGGATTCAGGCACGCTACCGCCCATGGATTGCGGCCTCCAAATTGCCCTTAGATTCCTCTAAACATCTATTTTTTAATAACTTACGGATAATGACTTCAAAAATCGTTATTCGTAAATGTTATCTGGATTGTGCCTTCACCAACTCAACTTAGTGTTGCGGCCCCTCCAACACTATTAACTCTAACCAGCCTCCAATCTATTGCCTTGCCTAACAGCAGGAGGCGCAGATCAAGCGCGGAATTATAGCAACTCTTAACAACACAATCTGTTCACAAATCCAGCGACTGTCATTAAATCACTTTATATTCACCAAGATTCAGCGCTTGACTCTAATGAGCGCATCTAATGCGGAACATTAATTCGACTATTTATTCTCCCGGCGTCAAACTGAACCCAAAATGAACATAGTCACATGGCAAATGTCTTACACCCGAGAAGGCAGATTTCTCACCCCTCAACTCTGACCAGTTGCTCAATGGACACTTTGGTTGACTGGAGTTTCCCAAGAACCTGCAGCAGCACCATGCACCTTTTATCACCGCTTTTTTGCTCAAACACCCCTTCAAGGGCAGCAAAAGGACCGTCTTTGAATTTCACTTTTTCACCGGGCTGGAACTCAGGTATCTCTATCTCCAGGTCTTCAGCCAAGTCCTCCAATGGCAACCCATCTTCATTCAGAATTCCCAACGCTTTTTCCTGTCTGCGCAACGCAAAAACCAGGTGACACAAAGGCGTCATCTGCTCGCGACAATCAATAATACTGGCGACACCCCGGGTAGATTTAATACGGGCGACACTGGTCACGGCAGGATCAAATCGGGCGAAGATATAATTGGGAAACAGAGGAACAGACTCGACCACGTCTTTGCCACGCAGGGTTCTTTTTTGTCGAACCATAGGGAGATAAGTCTGGATATGTTGCAAATTCAGATTTTGTTGCGCCCGTATTTCATTTTTGGGCTTACAGTACAGCAGGTACCATGCATTCATTTGCAACTCTCGTGGTATCAATAAGATGGGTTCAGCAATCCTTTTGCTGGCGAGAATTCTACTAAAATGCGGGTCTATTTAAAAGCATCCATTAACTGGCTGCTCACTTTGTATCACCTTGTATCAGTGCGGTTAATTTTGTAATACAAAAGTCTAGTTACACCCACTGAGGGGTGGGTTAATTCCCCCTCCTCGATAAGTCAGGATAAACGCAAGCGAAACGCCCTCTTTCGTTGACTTCTACCCCGCTTAAAGGGTATATAAACTGGGCATTTTGGGCATTTCGATGCCAACAACTATAAAAAAGTCCAGTGAATTGCCTTTTTGGTGGTAGCAACCCAGACCTGACATTTGTCGTTGCTGTCGTGGAAAAGTCAGTTTGCCGATAAATTCTGACGGCCAATGTAGCCGGTCAGACGTACACAAGCTGAAGGTGGAGTTTTAATGAGCGCAGCAAAACCCCAGGGGACTGTATTGGGTCACCCTAAGGGATTGTTCCTGTTGTTTACAACTGAGCTATGGGAACGATTCAGTTACTACGCGATGCGTGCCATTTTGGTACTGTATCTGGTTGATCAGGTTCAAAATCAAGGTGGTGGTGGTCTGGGTTGGACCCAGGCAGACGCCCTTTCCCTCTACGGTACTTTTACCGCTCTGGTATATCTGACACCTCTGATTGGTGGTTGGCTGGCCGATAACTATCTAGGCCAGCGTAAAGCTATTTATCTGGGTGGTGCACTGATGGCTATTGGTCAGTTTACTCTGGCAGCACCTCATGATTGGATTCCTGGAATGGAGACCAGCGTCTTTTATATCGGTCTGGGTATCCTGATCCTGGGTAACGGTCTGTTTAAGCCAAACATCTCCACCATGGTGGGTGACCTCTATGAAGAGGGTGACCATCGCCGTGACGGTGCATTCACCATCTTTTATATGGGTATTAACCTGGGTGCAGCATTGTCAGGTTTCGTCGTGGCCTGGGCATACACCCACTTTGGTCACACCGAAATTGTAGGTGGCGAAGAGATCTTCGTTAACAACTGGCAGGCAGGTTTCTTCTGTGCCGGTATTGGTATGGTGCTTTCACTGATTATCCAGTTCCTGTTCGCCCAGAAGCTTTTGGGTGACATTGGTACTGTGCCAGCAGCCAAGCTTGAAAAAGAGCGTGCTGCCGAACGTGGCGAAGTCCGTAAAGAACCTCTGACGAAAGAAGAGCGTGACCGCATCAAAGTGATCATGGTCATGGGTTTGTTCACCATCATCTTCTGGGCCGGCTTCGAGCAGGCTGGCGGTCTGATGAACCTGTTTACCAATGACTTTACCGACCGCTACATTGGTAGCTGGGAAGTTCCAACCACTTACTTCCAGTCGCTGAATGCTATCTTCATCGTACTGTTTGCCCCTGTTATCGCTTCCATCTGGGTGCGTATGGGCAGCAAAGAGCCTAACTCCCCTGTGAAGTTTGCCATGGGTCTTTTCCTGCTGGCTGTTGGCTTTGTATTTATGATGGGCGCCGTGGTTGAAATGGATGGTGACCCAACCAACAAGTCAAGCATGTGGTGGTTGGTGGGTGCATACTTCTTCCACACCATGGGTGAGCTGTGTCTGTCTCCAATTGGTCTGTCCATGGTGACTAAACTGGCTCCGCTGCGTATCGCTTCTCTGATGATGGGTGCATGGTTCCTGTTTATTGCGGCCGCAAACAAAGTCGCTGGTCTGGTTGGTTCTCTGATTGGCAGCGGTGGTTCTCAGGAAGACCAGCTGGCAAACGCCATGGCTATCTTCTCTGGTATCGCAATTACGGCAACAGTTTCTGCAGTCCTGCTGTACTTCATGGCTGACAAGCTGGTTGACTGGATGCATGGTGCTGAAGAAAGCCACCATAAAAATGAAGAAGAAGCGCTGGAAGAAGAGATCGCTGTAACCGGTGAGCACGAAGCCATTATTAAAGACGCTCCTAAAGCTTAATTTGGCTGTTCATTTCTGAATTAAAAAACGCCTCTAATTGAGGCGTTTTTTATTGGTTCAATGGCCATTGAATCTGCCTTGTGGCGACCAATAAAAATCAGTTCAGTGACAGTTGAATATAGCCCCCGCCACTGACTCCAGAGTCATAGGTCAACCCAGTGAACCTGTTACCAAGAAGCCTTTCCTTATGCTCTGCAGCATGACTGACAATACAGAGTGACTCACCTATCTCCAGGCTACGAAACTGGGAACTCGGCTTCCCCCACCCAAGTATTCCCAACTGCAACGAATCATGCATCGCCAGAGGCATAATCCCTTCTGAATTGCGGATGTAACACCTTAGCCCCTGGCCAGCCTGAGCAATCGCGACTCTGTGTTGCTCTGTATCCACTACCAGGTAAATCATATCGACTGTAAGGTCCAACCCCGACTTCACCAATCTGTCGTTGAGATAACAAAGCAGATTGTATGGCTCCAGCACTACACTGTTAGCACCGTTCCGATGAGCCTTAAGTTTTTGATTGATAAAGCTCCTGAGCAACACTGAAGCAAATGCGGAGCGGTTATCCTCAGGATTGAAATGCGCCATGTAAATCATCATATGGCGCTTGCCAATCATGGCGGAATCAACGAAGTAAGCGCTGACCTCACTCTGTTTAAACAGGGTATAGGACACTTCCGCCAGCGCAGATTTTTGAACAGGTTCAGGGAAGAGTTGGGTTTGAATCTGCCCTGCTGCCTGTGCATTTTGCGAGAGCAGTTCGAGGTTATCCTCCAGCTCCTGATGCGACAGCATTTCGAGATCGGCAGTCAGTGGTTGCGCCATTCTATGTTGCAGACACTGGTGTATCGCCTGCTCGATAGCGAGCAAGTCCATCACAGGTTTCACCAAGTAATCATTGGCTCCGATCCTCAGTGCCTCAACAACATCAGCCATGACATTGTTTCCTGAAATAACGATAGAGGGAGTGCCTGGCTTGAGGCGGGACATCTCTTTCAGCATGTCCAGCCCGCCGAGATTGGGCATGGAGAGGTCTGCCAGCACCACATCGTAATCAGCTCGTTGGAACTTATCGATGCCATCCTGACCATCACAGGCTTCCGTTATTGCAGCACCACGGCTGTGCAGGAAGTCTGCGACTAATTTTCTGAATACCGGGTCGTCCTCCACCAACAACACGGATACATCGGGTAACGCCATGTCAGATCCTTCTGGCCGGTTACCCTTTTATTGTTTTCGGGGTTAATCCAGCTCGTCTAAGTATTCATCCAGCAATTCGTCATCGTCCTGGGTTACAGGGACATTGCCGTCATAAACCTTATAATCCATATGTTGAAAATAAGCATTCTTTACAAAGGTATAGGGATCCAGCGAGTTGTCAATCAAACGCTCCTGATCGATAGCATCTGCTCGTGCATGCAGACTTTTAATACCCCATTTCAATGCCGATTGAATAAAGGTCAATTCCGACAAAGGAAAGTATAGATCATCCACCCAATCAGTCGCGATTTCACGGGTAACATAAGGACCCAATACAGGAGCCATGACATAGGGACCATTGGGCACACCGTAGTAACCAAGCACTTCGTTAAAGTCATCCTGCTTACGCTGCATTCCCATCATGTCGGCGACATCAATAAGCCCGGCAAGACCTATAGTGGTATTAACTACAAACCGGCCACCGGCGTTGGCCGCATAGCCCCATTTACCCTGAAGCGTGTTGTTGACCAGACTGGAGGGCTCCTCCAGGTTGTAAACAAAGTTAATCAGGCCCAGCTTAACCGGATCAGGCACATAATCTTTATAGGTGTGAGCAACAGGCTTGGCGATATACCTGTCCAGATAGTCATAGTTGAAGTCCCACATGGCACGGTTAAAACCTTCCAATGGGTCTCTTGGATCATCGTAAACCACTTCAATGGTCTCTGTTGTGGAGCTTTCCTGCTCCTGCGCTGACGCCCAGCCAGACCCCAGTCCGGCGAAAAGCACCATAAATATCAGCTGATATTTCATATTTCTCTCTTGTTGTCACCGGAACAGAGTATCGCCCTAAAGTATTCCGGCGCATATGACGATAAGTCCATAAGCGCTTTTTATCGCTTTTTTAATGAATGTGCCCTTTTCCCTGTAGCGACGCTCTACAAAGTCAACTATCGCTCCAAGGGTTAAAATAGCCTTAGCCGGGAAAGGATACTGACTGTGAAAACAGAATCAATTTTTATTTGTGAATAATAGTGTCTATTCAGTCGAATATGGGATCAGACATGCTCAATACAGTCAAATCCCCTGAAAATGCAGCATCTGCCTCAAGCTCGCTTAAAAATGCCGTGAGCGAGTCAACTGGTTGGCAAACTGCTGTCAGGACCGGCACTCATACTTTAGTGAGCGGCGGCATTCAATATAGGTCTCAAATGCCCATCCCCCAGTCCAGCATGCTGCTTGGTTTTCAGGGTGGGCAAGCAATGCTTTACCGTCTTGGAACGGGTGAACAGCTCACTCTGTCCGCAATGCAATTGGCTGCTATCCAGCACAGCATTAAGCCATCGGATTACATTCAGCTAAGAACAGAGCAAAGGAAAATAGAACTGGGAACATTGCGTCTGTCACTGCCGCACCTTTTGCAAGGCGACTCCGTCATTTTCGCTCGCTTCGAAAACAACAGCACTGCAAAGGTTTTCCTGTATCCAGCCATCCTCCTGGGAAAGGTGACCCGGCTGTCTGCCTCAGAACAGCAATTAAATACAGTGCAAAGCCCTTCTTCATTGGGCATCATAAAGCCAGCCGTACAAGGCTCATCTTCAGAGCTTATCCTTCGCTCTCTCGCTTACCTGTATCATTCAGACCGTCAATCCCAGCTTTCGCTTTCCCCCTTGCCGACCTTGCTGCAGTTATTTAACCCTGCACTACTTAAAACGCACCTTCTCGAGTTCAACAGCCAGCAACCCGCAAGCGCTTCTCCCCTGGCCAGCTTGCTGCTCTCATTACTCGGCAGGCAATCGTCCAATATCAGCAAGCGATATCGACAAAGTGAGCCCTTACAACGCAGTACAAACAGCCTCTCCTCTATGGCAGACCTGTTCAAAGCCTTGCAAAGTATACAGCTGAGAAACCATAGCCATAACGCTGGAAAGCGCGAGTGGCTGCTGCCTTATCAAAGCAAAAATGGCCCGGGGGAGGTTCGATTATCTCAATTAACCGTACAAACATATCATCAGAGCCCCGAGAGTAAGTCCTCCCTCGCCGAACGCGGTTGGCAGCTCAAGCTTTCATTGATGTCAGAGAAAGGGCCTGTGAGCGTCGATGTCTCAAATCAGCAGCAACGCCTGACAATTAAACTCAGTTTGCCAAGCAAGGAGTGGATAGCAAAAGCATACAGGCTGTTCCCTGTTATCAGCACCAGGTTGACTCGCCTTGGGTTTCAACTGGCTCCATTACAGGCCGTTATCAACGAGACAGACGGCCATTTCGGTGACACTGATGAGGCGAAATAGATAATGACAATAAAAAAGGCAACAGCACTCCACTACGAAGGTATAGGCGCCCCTATTCTGTTGGCCAAAGGCACTGGCGTTAATGCAGAGTCACTAATCGAATTGGGGAAGCAAGCAGGAATCCCCATTCATGAAGATCCTTACCTGTGCGAATACCTGTCGATGCTGGAAGAGGGAACTGCCATTCCGGAGGAGGTATATAGGGTTGTGGCTGAACTGCTGGCCTTTATATACCTGCTGGAAGGCAAAACACCTCCCGGATGGGAGGCTGAAGGTATAGATGTCACTTTATAGGGATAACACAGGGTCGGCACCAGCTTACTTTTCCAAAGTACCCAGGAAGGCTTGCTGGGTTTAATAACGCAACTTATCCGGCCTTACGATGAAGTCTCAACAGTAGCTCTGCCTCGGCTCTGGGCAATTCACACTCAGCGACAAGTTCATCAACCCCCGCCCCCAAACCGACCATCTTCGCCGCGCGGGTATAAAGTCTGGCGCCAGGATCCTGCTCGGCATTCTCTTCCAGTCGGGCCTGTTGTTGTTTGAGTGACTTTTCCAGGTCGAGGACACGACGTCCCACACCTATAGTCCCACTTCTTAGCTCTGTTAACTCCTGACGCAGCTGCTCAGTTTGTTTCTCCGCTTCTCTCAGCACCAGAGTTGTTGCTTCAAGTTTGGCAGTCATCAAACGCATACTTTGTCTTACCCATATCCCCAAACCCAATAAAGCGATCAGGAATACCGCGACTACAACCAATAATTCAGGATTTACCGACATTACGACTCTCACTTTAGCCAACATAAACCAAGAATGGTGTGTCAGAATTCTGCCACCGATTCTTCATTTGGGTTGATTCCTGCAATTTAGATACCAAAAATCTACTTTATCCTATGGACCCTTCTTCAATTGTTGGCACAAAAAAACCCGCATATAAGCGGGTTTTAATATGAAGCTGAGGTCTACATCTCTTTCAGATCAGCCCATTCTTCGTCTGTCAGCAATTTATCCAAGTCCACCAGAATAAGCAGCTCTTCTTCACGATTACAAACCCCCTGAATGAACTTGGCGCTCTCTTCAGTACCAACATTAGGCGTATTATCAATTTCACTGCTGCGCAGATAGACCACCTCAGCAACACTGTCTACCAGAATACCGATAACCTGCTTTTCAGCCTCGATGATCACAATCCGGGTAGAGTCGTCTACCTCGGTGGAAGGCAAACCAAAGCGGGAACGGGTATCAATCACGGTAACCACGTTACCACGCAGATTAATAATGCCCAGCACGTAGTGCGGCGCACCAGGAACCGGCGCAATCTCCGTGTACCGCAACACTTCCTGCACCTGCATCACATTAATGCCGTACGTTTCATTATCAAGATGAAACGTTACCCATTGCAATACAGCGTCTTCCTTGGTTGCCACTGCTGCTACGCTACTAGTTTCGGTCATAATTACCTCAGCCAATCGGATCCTGACACCCTAACCCTGCATCAAGCATAGTAATCAAAGCGTCTACATTCAAAATGCCACACATCTGTTCCTTGACGACCCCCGCCAACCATGGGCGTTTCCCTGGTTTGGTGCGCCAATTGACCTGCGACTTGTCGATTCGGGTCGCATTCAACAGGGATTCGCAAGCCAAACCCCAGTTGCTCTTTGTTAATTGTACAACATATTGATAATTTTTCGATTCAACCGACTCTTTATCTATATGTTCCGGCATCACCCAGGCGCAGGTATCCACGACGTTAATCTGCTCACCTCTGTGGTTCTGCAACCCAAGATACCAGGCTGGGCGACCAATAATATGATTCAACTTCTCCAGCCTGACGATTCCGCCCAGACTCACCAGAGGAACTGCCAGTGTCAAACCTGCAATTTTGAAAAACAGCACCTGGAAATCATCTTCCAGACTATCGGCAAGTAACCCGGTATTCGCTGGGGGTACGCTGCCCGTTTGCGTCTCTGGAGTAACCTTGGTACTGGTCAAGCCTGCAAGATCTTCAGCCACTATATCCGCCAGACGCCTGACTGGTTCTGTGGCGGTGGCTGGCTCTTCCTCGCTGGTATTAAGCTTAGTTTTAACCTCAGGTTCAGCCAGCTTGCTTACCGGACTGTCTTCAACTCTGGTGCCAGTTTGGGCACTGGTTTTCGCTTTGGTTTGAGCTTTGGTGCTCGCCTTGACCCGGGGCGCTATCTTAACCTCAGGTGAGGTCATAACTCCTGGGTCAACCTTCTCAGTCTCTACTTCAGGTGACACCACAGGCGCCAATAAGCGCTCAAGCACAGCCCTGTCCACCTCAGGCTTATCCAGAGTTGCTGTCATCAAATTATCGATATCTTCAGCCATTAACTTGGTAACGGGCTCTATTTCAGGCGCTGGCCTTCTATCCAGGCCAGGTTCAGCCACAGCTAAATCCGACTCGTCATCCCCAATAGATGATATCGGCTCTTTCAGCAATAAACTGAAGTAATCAAATACCGCGGAATCACCCGTTGCTGACATGGTCAAATTCCCCGGCAATTAAATAATCCAATAACTTGTCATAGGCTTTAACACCTCGACTGGATGGTGCGTACTGAGGTGCCGGTAAATTAGCCAGACTGGCGTCTCTGAATTTGGTATCAACCGGCACTACATCAGGCCAAAGACTGTCGCCGTATTCTTCACCCAGCTTTTGCAATGCCGCCGGCGACGCCTTGGTTCGTCGATCATACATAGTCGGCACTATGGTGAAGCTATATTGCGTATGCTTGGAGCGCCCCATTAACTCCATAGTTTTAAGCATACGATCCAATCCTTTTATCGCCAGAAACTCAGTCTGTACCGGGATAACGATATGCTGACTTGCAGCCATGGCATTTACCATCAAGACACCCAGAACCGGCGGACAGTCGATAATGGCAACATCGTAATCATCATCAAGCAGCTTAAGCATGTTGCGTAAAATCAGCCCCATGCCCTCCTGATGCCCCAATGCTCTGTCCAGAGTTGCCAGCGCCATAGTCCCTGGCAACAGGTCCAGATTATCCACCAGAGTCGGGACAATCAGCCCTTTTACCTGTTCTGTGTTCAGGGTTTTATGTGCCTGAAACAGGTCATACAAAGAGCCTGGGACCTCTTCAGAGTCAATCCCCAGGTAATACCCCAGAGAGGCATGGGGATCGGTATCCACCATGAGCACTCTTTGCCCCTGTCTCGCCAACAAACCGGCCAGACTGGCTACAGTGGTGGTTTTACCTACCCCACCTTTTTGATTGGCTATCGTCCAGACCTTCAATTTCTACCCTAAATGCGTTTTTATTTAGTTATCGTCGCGCGTCGTTACCCGGATACCACCATGGGGCAGACGAATAATTTTAATACCCTGGTCATTCACTGATTCGACTGTCACGCCCTGTGCAGGCTGCTGTTGCGAAGAGGTCTCAGACGTCACAGACGTTTGTGCCGGAGTAACAGTTTCATCAGCTCCGACGCTGGGTTCAGCTTTTGTATCGCCTTCAATTTCGACACTCAAACTTTCCCTGTCTCTGGCCATCTCCAGTAATTCATCCACCTGCTCGGGATTCCTGCCGAGCCAATCAGACAATTGCTGCGCCTGGTTATCAGGCACCATCAGCATCACCTGAGAGGCTTTTAACTCAGTCACTTCAGCTTGCAGCTTGTTGTTTACATCCCACTGTTTAACCAACATAAAGCCGGTCCAGGTGAGGCAACCAATACTGATTGCCAGCGCCAGCACCAACAGCAGGATAACAGGTGACAACTTAACCATTGAATGACTCTTTCAAAATCGCATCAGCCATCTGCTCAATACCCACAATATGGCTGGCAAGACCAGCATTAACTACAGCCTGAGGCATTCCATAAACCACACAACTGGCTTCGTCCTGAGCCCAGATTGTCGCCCCAAGGTTGTTGAGCATACGTGAGCCTTCCCGGCCGTCAGCCCCCATGCCAGTGAGCACCACCGCCAGAATATCGCCACCATAAATTTTAGACGCTGAGGCAAAGGTGATATCCACACTTGGCTTATAATTCATATCGGCCTTACCGGCGAGAATTTTAATGCGACCATATCCGCCGGATTTTTCAATCATCATCTGCATGCCTCCGGGTGCCAGATAGGCGCAGCCCGGCTGCAACATCTCCCCGTTTTCAGCTTCTTTCACCCGAATCTTACACAGGCCATCCAAACGACTGGCAAAAGCAGGCGTGAAAGCTGCAGGCATATGCTGAATAAGCAGGATCGGCAACGGGTAATTGGTCGGCAGTTGCGTCAGCACCTTTTGAAGCGCCACAGGCCCCCCGGTCGAGGTTCCAATCAGCAAGGCTTTGTAGCGTTTACCCGAGGCGCTTGAAAATCGCTTGGGTACAGGAGCGCTGCCAACAGCAGGGCCGGACACAGGGCTTGGGGTCACACGTTCCGGCCTGCGGTTAACCAAAGGCTCTCTAACCGGCGAGGTGCCAGCGGTAGAGTTTGTCCTGACAGGAGCAACACTGCCACCTCTACGTCTGGCAATGCCTTTTATGCGATTTTGCAGCAGCGTGATGGCTTCCTGCTTATTGGTCGCAATATCTTCGAAGCGCTTGGGCAGAAAATCCAACGCACCGGCATCAAGGGCATCCAGTGTGGCTTTGGCACCATCGTGGGTAAGAGAGGAAAACATAAGAATTGGAACCGGGGTCGCCGCCATAATGCGTCTTACGGCAGTGATCCCATCCATAATAGGCATTTCAACGTCCATGGTGATGACGTCCGGCCGCAATTTGGCGGCCATGGCAATTGCCTCTTCCCCATTAGTGGCTGCACCGATGACTTCCAGACCAGGATCCTGGTTAACAATTTCAGACACTCGACGCCTGAAAAAGCTGGAGTCATCGACAACCAGTACTTTGATCGCCATTTAAATCCTTCGGCTTGTTATTGTTTTTTTGCGTACGCGTTTATCAGTCCGGGAATATCCAAAATCAGTGCAATACCACCATCAGAAGTAATCGTCGCACCGGCCATGCCAGGTGTTCCCTGCAACAGTTTGCCCAGAGGCTTAATCACCACCTCTTCCTGGCCAATCAGAGAATCAACCACAAAGCCCACCAATACATTGGCCAACTGCACTATCACCACATGGCCAAAAGACTTATCGCCGTGTTTGAATGCGCTGTCCTTGGTCAACCAGCTTTCCAGATAGAAAAGCGGAACCGCTTTGTCCCTGACATTCACTGTACGCTGACCATCAACCACATTGGTTTTGGTCAAATCCAGATGGAAGATTTCATTCACATTGGACAGAGGCAGAGCGAACACCTGCTTGGATACTTCGACCATCAGCGTCGGCATAATTGCCAGCGTCAGTGGTACTTTAATTTCCAGTATGGTGCCCTTGCCCTTGGAAGAGTCGATATTCACGGTACCATTGAGCTGGGTAATTCGGGTTTTCACCACATCCATACCCACGCCGCGGCCAGAAATATCAGAAATCTCGGTTTTGGTAGAGAAGCCGGGCGCAAAAATCAGATTATAGGCTTCGTTATCTGACATACGCGAGGCGGCATCTTCGTCCAGAACACCACGCTCAATAGCAATCTCTTTAAGCTTGTCCGGGTCCATACCACCGCCATCATCTTCGATGGTCAGCAGGATATGATCACCTTCCTGACTTGCAGACAGAGTAATGGTACCGGTTCTGGATTTGCCGTTCTTCTCGCGCACATCAGGCATTTCAATACCGTGGTCCACCGAGTTTCGAACCAGGTGAACCAGAGGATCCGCAAGCGCTTCAACCAGGTTCTTATCCAGGTCGGTTTCCTCACCCACCATCACAAGTTCTATATCTTTCTTCAAGCTTCTGGCAAGGTCCCGTACCACACGGGGGAATCGGCCGAACACCTTCTTGATGGGCTGCATGCGGGTTTTCATTACCGCACCCTGCAGGTCACCGGTCACCAGATCCAGGTTAGCCAGCGCCTTACTCATCTCCTCATCTTCACGGGTGATGCCCAAACTGACCAAACGGTTACGAACCAGTACCAGCTCACCTACCATATTCATAATTTGGTCAAGGCGGGCAGTGTCTACACGTACTGTGGTTTCGCCCTGAGGGACGGCTTTTGCCGGCGCCTTATCTTTGGCGGGGGCTGGAGCTGATTTAGCCGCAGGAGCTGCCGCCTTCGGAGCAGCTTTGGGCGCTGCCTTGGGAGCCTCAGGCTTGGCTTCAGCTTTGGGTGCCGCTTTGGGCGCTGCTGCAGCAGCCGGAGCTTCAGTCTCTTTCAGGCTGGGCCCAGTGCCTTCGCCATGAAGTTCATCCAACAGCTTTTCAAATTCATCATCTGTGATGTCATCGGATGGAGCAGCATCTGCCGCCTTCTCATCGCCACCGGCTTCGCCTTTAAAACTACCTGAGCCATGAAGCTCATCAAGCAGAGCTTCAAACTCGTCGTCGGTAATATCGTCACTGTCGGATGCAGGAGCCTGGGATTTGGCCTCAGGTTCAGATTCAGCACCGGGTCCATTCCCCTCTCCATGAAGGGCATCCAACATGGCTTCGAACTCACCCTCGTCTATCTCATCGATAGAGCCACCGTCACTGGCCTCAGGAGCGGGAGCCGGTTCAGGCTCAAACAGACCATCATCGTCCACAGGTGCGGCCTCAGCCACCTCCTCTACGGTTTCTGATTCAGCAGCAGGCTCCTCACCACCTTCAGCGGGCAAAGGAGCGCCACTGGCCAGCAACTTCAGATTGCCCAGAAGTTCATCTGAAGCCTCTTCCTGCTCCTGACCGGACTGTGTCTGTTCATATTGGGTATTAATGGTATCGACAGCCTGGAGAATGATATCCATCAATTCCGGGGTCACGGCACGCTTGCCATTTCGCAGCAAGTCGAAGGTATTTTCTGATTCGTGACAGACTGCCACCATGGGGTTCAGCCCAAGGAATCCGGCGCCGCCTTTAACTGTATGAAAACCACGGAAAATAGCATTGAGCAATTCCGTATCATCCGGATTGTTCTCAAGGGATACCAACTGTTCCTGGAGTAACTCCAGAATTTCCCCGGCTTCGACCAGAAAATCCTGCAGGATCTCTTCATCCACATCAAAGGCCATTCACTTGACTCCTTAGCTTAGAACCCGAGACTCGACAACAGGTCGTCGACTTCATCCTGTCCGGCGACCACATCCTCTCGCATTTCGGCGTTCATAATCGGTCCTTCTGCCTCGATACCCGAAGGTTTCTCTGGCTCAGATTCCAAATGAGGGATATCCCCAAAGACCGTCAGTAGCGATACCAAATTGGTTTCTACATCTTTCACCAGCTGAATCACCCTGCGGATCATCTGACCGGTTAAATCCTGGAAGTCCTGCGCAAGCAGAATTTCGTTGAGCAGGTCTTTGACCCGTAATGAGTCCTGCTCAGTGCGTTGAATAAACTGTTGAACGTCGTGACACAGACTCTTGAACTCGGCAATGTCCAGGTCACGGCGCATCAGCTTGTCCCACGACGGTTGTACCTGCTGAACGTTTACTGCCAGCGCATCGGCCAGCGGCAAACACTCCTCAACTGCGTCCATGGTTTTATTGGCCGCATTTTCAGTCATATCGATAACGAAGTTCAGGCGCTCTTTGGCGTCAGGCAGCTCAGACTGAGCCAACTCCTGCAACTTGCTGTCAACCTGAAAGTCCACCAAAGCGCTGTGCAATTGCCGGGTGAGTTTGCCCACCTCGTCAAACAGATCTTTCTGTAAAGGTGAAGCCATTTCCCGGAACAACTCATCAGCCTGCTCCTGCTCTCCGGCACTGAGCAGCTCAACCAGGCGTTGAGCGTCTTCCAGGCTGATCAGTCCGGACATCCCTTCCTGCTGCATCCGCGCCTACCTTAGCCCAGTCGTTCGAAGATTTTATCCAGCTTCTCTTTCAGCGTTGCCGCTGTAAAAGGCTTGACCACATAGCCATTCACACCGGCCTGGGCAGCAGCAATAATCTGCTCGCGCTTAGCTTCGGCGGTAACCATGAGTACGGGAAGGTGTTTCAGGCTGTCATCGGCGCGAATGGCCTTAAGCAAATCGATACCCTGCATGCCCGGCATGTTCCAATCGGTCACTACAAAATCGAAATCGCCTTTTTGCAGCATAGGCAGTGCGGTTGATCCATCATCTGCTTCCTGAGTGTTGTTGAATCCCAGGTCGCGCAACAAGTTCTTGATGATCCGTCTCATGGTTGAAAAGTCATCAACAATGAGAATTTTCATATTCTTGTCCAAGGTTTCCTCCGATGAGCCTTAGTAATTGCTCGATTATTAATATTATGTCTGCGTCCAATGCTTGAGCTTTGCTTTGAGTCTCAGTAATGCCTGACTCAGGATCTGGCTGACTCGCGATTCACTGACTTCAAGTATGGCACCAATTTCTTTAAGGTTCAGTGCTTCATCGTAATAAAGCGACAACACCAATGCGTCTCGCTCCGGCAACTGCTTAATCGCCTCTACCATTGCGGACTGGAACTGAGACTGAGCGACCAACTCATAGGAACCGTCATCGAGGTCCTCTTTGTGAGTCAGATAATCAGTCGTGCCCCCTAAATCTTCTATCCCTATGATTTTCCCAACGGAAACATCGTTAAGAATATGATGGTATTCATCCAGCGACATATCAAGTCGACTGGCAATTTCTGCATCTTTTGCGTCCCGACCCAGCTCCTGTTCCAACTCATCCATCGCCTGAGCGACCATGCGCTGGTTCTTGTGAACTGAACGGGGGACCCAATCTCCACGCCGTATTTCATCCAACATGGCGCCACGGATACGGATCCCGGCAAAAGTTTCAAACTTAGCGCCTTTGCTGCCATCAAACTTAGCGGCAGCTTCCAGCAGACCTATCATCCCGGCCTGCAGCAAGTCATCCAGCTGCACCGAGGCCGGTAACCTGGCCAAGAGATGATGCGCAATTCTTTTGACCAGCGGTGCATACTGTTCGACGATAGCGGTTTTATTGTCAAAGCAGGTATACGCTGCGGCTTTATTCACTCGCCCTGTCCCCTTGATATTCTGGACGCTGAACCAAACGTTCTACGAAGAACTCAAGATGTCCCCCGGGCTGTTGGGGAACCGGCCAGCTGATTATCTTGTTTGCCAGTCCGTGATAAGCAATAGTAGCCGGTGATTTTGGAAACGCCTCTACTACTAATTTTTGCTTACGTACTGATTTACGCAAGTTTTCATCAAAGGGAATTGTCGCAACCAACTCCAAAGCCACATCCAGAAATCTGTCAGTAACCTTACTCAGCTTAGCAAACAACTCCATTCCTTCACGTAAACTGCGCACCATGTTGGCGACAATCTTAAAGCGGAATACCCCATGCTCACGGCTGAGAATTTTGATCAATGCGTAGGCATCGGTAATGGAGGTGGGCTCATCACAAACCACGACCATTACATCCTGCGACGCACGGGAGAAACTCAGCACCATGTCTGAAATACCTGCCGCAGTATCAACAATCAGCACATCAAACTGAGTGCGCATTTCACTGAAAGCACGGATCAGACCCGCATGCTGTGCAGGGCTCAATTCCACCATGCCCTGAGTACCGGATGTCGCCGGCACAATGCCAATCCCTTTAGGACCACGCACCACGATGTCGTCCAGTTCAGCTTCACCGGATAATACATGCGACAGATTTCGCTCGGCTCTTAAGCCCAACATGACATCGACATTGGCCAAACCGAGATCAGCGTCCAAAACCAGAACACGTTTACCCTTTTCCGCCAACGCAACCGCGGTGTTAATCGATACGCTGGTTTTACCAACGCCACCTTTACCACCGGTTACGGCTATTACTTTTACTTTTTCGTTATATGGTTGATTCATAGTACGTAAACCGCTTGCTTGATCCCGGGTCATCTCTCTACTCAAATGCATAGGTCATCTCTTCTGACCGGCCAGATTGTGGCATGAATTCCTCATCGTCTCTTTGCTCCAGCACCGCCAGCGCCTGTTTGGCCAGCGCCAGGGTGTCGGCAACACTGAGGTCTTCAGGTACCCGCTGCCCGTCCGTCACATAGCTCAATGGCAAGGCGTTTTGAATCAAAACACTGAGAGCACCGGCCAAAGAAACAGACTCATCCAGCTTTGTCAGTATTGCACCGGAAAGAGGAATTCGCTTGAAATGTTTCACTGCATCCTGCATGACTTTGCGTTGCGCTGTCGCTGACATCACCAGATAACTTCTGATAGGTAAGCGTTTGTTCGCAGCCAAATTGTCCAGTTGCTGATACAGGCGCATATCTCTCTGGCCCATACCGGCTGTGTCTATCAGCACCAGTTTCCTGTTACGGAATTGGTAAAGAACCTGCTCAAGTTCATTAAAATCATGAGCCTGCTTTACCGGACACCCCATTATTTTGCCATAGGTTGCCAGTTGCTCATAGGCACCGATACGATAATGATCAGTTGTTATCAGTGCAACCTGATCGGCCCCATGATATGCGGCAAATCTGGCGGCTATTTTTGCCAGCGTCGTAGTTTTACCCACTCCGGTTGGCCCCACAAAAGCGATAACACCGCCCTGCTTGACGATATCGTCCCCTCGGTTATCCAACATATTCGCCAGACTCTGAGGCAGAGTCTTTACCAGCTCAGCTGGCTCATAATGCTGACTGAGTGCTGATAATTTCGCCGCCAATTCAGGAGAAAAGTCAGCCTGACGCAATCTTTGCTGCAACATGGCACCGACGGGATCATGACGCTCCCTTTGCTCCGTCATCAGGCTTGAAACCTGGTGAGTCAGCAGCGCACGTAACGCTGACATCTCTTCACGTAACTCGGCAACGCCGGGAGCCACATCCTGCATTTGTGCCTGCGATGGTGCCTGAGCACGACGTTGCTCTGGTCTTGATTGTTGCTGAGACTGTGGCTGCGCCGCTTCTGTCAGGCCGCGAGCCCAGGCAGGCAGTTCCGGCTCAGGTTCAGGCTGGCGACTTTGTTCACTCAACCTTTGCTGCTGACGCTCAAGCAGTGCCTGGAGAGAGTCTGCCGGGACCTTTTGAGCCTGAGCAGGTGCATTGCTGCGAGTCTTAACCACATTGCTCTTACCGAGGGAAACTGTATCCTCGTTCATACCCATGGTGGCGGGAGCCGCCGGACTTTGTCTTGGCTTGGGGTCGTCATAATCAACGGCAGCGACAATCTCGATGCCACCGGCCACTTTTTTGTTGGACATGATCACGGCATCAGACCCCAGGGTATCTTTGACCTGAGCCAGGGCCGTTCTCATATCTCTTGCGAAAAATCGTTTTATCTTCACTTATCAACCCTCTATTGACCGACGGCAGACACAATTCTTATCTGTTTCTCATCAGGAACTTCCTGATAAGAGATCACCCGCATATTGGGGATGGTGTATTTAATAAACCGGGACAGGGTGGAGCGCAGCATGCCTGATGTCAGCAAAATTGCCGGTTGCCCCACCATTTCCTGCCTTTGAGCCGCATCTGCCAGTGACTGCTGCATTCGCTCTGCAAGGCCGGGCTCGATATTCGGGCCTTCCCCTCCGGTTGCCTGCATAGACTGATGCAACATTTGTTCCAGCTCTGGCGCCAAAGTAATGACGGGGATTTCGGCTTCAGGTCCGGCTATCTCCTGCACTATCATCCGCTTCAAGGCGATACGAACCGCGGCGGTCAAAACTTCGGTATCATTACTCTTGCTGCCATACTCCAGCAGGGTCTGAATAATGGTGCGCATATCCCGGATAGAAACACCTTCATTGAGCAGGTTCTGCATCACCTTCACCACATTCCCCAGGCTCATCACATCAGGAATAAAGCCATCTACCAGCTTGGGTGATTGCTTGCTGAGCATATCCAGTAACTGCTGCACTTCTTCATAACCCAGCAACTTGGAAGCATTGTTGGTCAACAATTGACTGATATGTGTCGCCACCACTGTGGCAGCATCAACGACGGTATAACCCAGAGTTTGCGCGTGCTCACGCTGCTGAGGTGTTACCCACACGGCCTCCAGACCGAAGGCCGGATCACGGGTTGGCGTGCCCTCCAGCTTGCCAAACACCTGGCCTGGGTTGATTGCCAGCTCGCAGTCGTGGCGTACTTCTGCTTCACCGACAACCACTCCCATAAGTGAAATACGATAGGCGTTAGGCGCCAGGTCGAGGTTGTCGCGAATATGCACTGCAGGCACCAGGAAACCCAACTCCTGAGACAGCTTTTTACGGACCCCTTTAATCCGGCCCAGCAGTTCTCCGCCCTGCCCTTTATCAACCAGAGGGATGAGTCGATAGCCCACCTCCAGACCTATGGTGTCAACATGCTGTACATCATCCCAGCTGAGCTCTTTGGGTTGGCTCTTCATGGGATCCAGCTCGCCCTCCTTGGCCTTCTCCAGTGCTTCCTGCTTTTTAACTTCTGCCCGTTTTCGAATGTACCAGGCACCATAACCTGTTAAACCGGCAAAACTCAGAAACACCAGATGCGGCATGCCGGGAACCAGCCCCATAATCAGCAATACACCAGACGCGATAGCCAGTGCCTTTGGGCTGTCAAACATCTGGCTCATCACCATCTGGCCCATATCGCCGGTTTCATTCTGACGGGTCACCATCAAAGCGGCGGCAATAGAGAGCAACAGACCCGGAATTTGTGCAACCAGTCCGTCACCTATGGTCAGCAGGGTATAAATTTCGGCTGCAGTGGAGAAGTCCAGATCATGCTGCAGCATGCCGATAACGAAGCCACCGATGATATTGATAACCAGGATCATGATGCCCGCAATGGCATCCCCTTTAACAAACTTTGAGGCACCATCCATTGCACCGTAAAAGTCAGCTTCTTTGGTGACTTCATCACGTCGCTGCCTGGCCTGTTCCTGATTGATAATGCCTGCGTTAAGGTCGGCATCAATCGCCATCTGCTTACCTGGCATAGCATCCAGAGTAAAGCGGGCGCTCACTTCTGAAATACGACCGGCACCTTTGGTGACCACGGCAAAGTTGATAATAATCAGGATCAGGAACACCACCAGACCTACGGCATAGTTGCCACCTATCACCACAGAACCAAACGCCTCAATCACCTTACCGGCGGCGTCCCCGCCGTTATGGCCTTCAAGCAGTACCACCCGGGTAGAAGCAACGTTCAGTGCCAGTCTAAGCAACGTCGCAATAAGCAGTACTGTGGGGAATGCGGCAAAATCGAGAGGACGCTGGGTATAGATGGCAACCAGCAACACCACCAAAGCCAGAGCAATATTGAAAGAAAACAGAATATCCAGCAAAAAGGCAGGCATGGGCAGTACGACCATAGCCAGGGCAGCCAGTACCAATGCTGGAGTACCTATGCCTTTGAGGTGCTTGGGCCTGACCTCTTTCACCCGCCCTAAAGTGGCTTTTACATCCATCTCAACTTCCGACTGATAATTGACATCACCAGTGGAAAAGCAAATAGCGCACCAAGTTTAATTAGTGCAATGTTTGAAAGGGTTAACCCGGATAATCTGAGATGACAGAGACAGCACCAGAGATCAGTGTTTCAGCTCATCGGGAATAGGCTGATTAAGAGGAATAGGAGTGGGACGTCGGCCTTTCCCCTGCTGGTATTGCTTAAGCTGGAACACATAGGCCAACACCTGTGCCACCGCGGTAAACAGACCTTCAGGGACCTGTTGGTCGATTTTGGTAGTGTGGTAAATTGCCCTGGCAAGCGGTGGCGCTGAGACGATAGGAATCTCATACTCCCGGGCAATTTCACGGATCTTGAATGCGACTTCATCCACCCCTTTGGCCAGCACAAAAGGCGCTGAAGAACGGCTGATGTCATATTTGACCGCAACCGCGTAATGCTCCGGGTTAACGACGATAACGTCAGCATTTGGCACCTCCGCCATCATACGTCGCTGTGCCATCTCCCGCTGCAGCTGTCTGACCTTACCTTTAACTTCCGGCTTACCTTCAGTGTCCTTGTACTCGTCCTTCACTTCCTGCTTGGTCATCCTTAGCTGTTTATTGTGATTCCAGATCTGAAACGGCACATCTATCAGCACAATAATCAGTATCGAAGAACAAAGCAGGATGAACAGCCACACCAGAAGGTCCAGCGCATGATGCAGATTGCCCGGCATATACTCTTTAGACAGAGAGAGAATCTCTTCAAAATAGATATACAGCAGGGTAAAAGCCGTTATTGCTACCACAGAAAATTTTGCCAGTCCCTTGCCCAGCTCCACCAGCGCCTGAATACCAAACATTCGCTTAAAGCCGTTAATTGGGCTCATTTTGGAGGTTTTGGGCATAATGGCGTAGGAGGAAAATGTTATCCCCCCCAGCAAGATATTCCCCACAAAAGAGACCACAGCAAGAATACTGATAAACACCAACATAGGCATGGCCAGCTCGGCAAACACTATCTGCCAGATATTCAGCATATGGTTGGTGTCGAATACCTGCTCCCGCGTCATGGTAAACAAGCGGGTCATGACGCTGTCCAACGCCAACGCCAGTGAGGGACCGGTAATCAAAAATCCAAACGCGGCGGCAAGCAACACAGCGGCCGTGCCCAACTCTTTGGATCTGGCCACCTGCCCTTTAGATTTCGCATCCTGTAATCGTTTGGGGGTGGCCTCTTCAGTCCTTTCCTGACTGGTATCATTCTCCGCCATCAGAGTCCTCCATCCACGCGGCACTGCAGATTGGCAATGTCACATAGCAGGATTTGAGCACTGGTCCAGACCTGATCAAAATGTGCCATCACAGGTGACAGCGTCAGCCACAGAATGATCAGACCGCTGATCATTGTAATAGGAAAGCCTATGGCAAAAATATTGAGCTGGGGCGCCGCCCGGGTCATCACCCCAAAGGAGAGGTTAATCATCAACAGCGCGACAATGGAAGACATCGCCATGGTCAGCGCATTGGTGAACATGGTGCTGCCCCACTCCGCCAAAGTACGGTAGTTCTCGACGCTTATCCCCGCCATGGAAACCGGCAGAGTCTCAAAGCTGGTCACCACCATGCGAATAAGGGTCAGATGACCATCCACCGCCAGAAAAATCATGGTCGTCAGCAGCAAAAACAGGTTACCTACCACTGGAGTCTGCTGGCCGGATGACGGGTCGACCATTGAGGAAAAACCCAAACTAGTCTGCATACCAATAATCTGCCCCGTGAGCACAAAGGTCTGTACGATAAGAATGGTCACCAATCCCATGGCGCTGCCAATCAGAACTTGCTGGGCGATCACAAACACAGCAGCCAGGGAAAACAGCTCTATGCCCGGCATGGGAGGTAATATTGGGGCAATGGCAAAGGTGATAGCTACAGCGGCCAATAGCCTGATCCTTGCAGGCGTGGTAGTCGCACCAAAGACAACCATCACCATCAACATGGAAGAGACGCGAACAAAGGGCCACAGGTACGCAGCCAGCGCACTGTTGATGGTATCCATCAGGATATCCAAAAGCTACCCCACCACAACCGGGATTAACTGCACCATCTGCATAAAGAAATCCATCAACTTCTGAATAAGCCAGTGGCCCAGAAACATCAATGCCAGCAGGGTGACCAGCAGACGGGGAAGAAAACTCAGGGTTTGTTCGTTGATGGAGGTCGCCGCCTGAAATACAGCGACAACCAATCCCACCAACAAGCCAGGAACGACGATGGCGGAGACTATCATCACAATCACCGCCAGGGCTTCACGAAAGATATCGACTAGGGATTCTGGTGTCATGTGCCGAGTCCAAAGCTATTGGCCAGCGTCCCCATTACCAGAGTCCAGCCATCCACCAACACAAACAACATGATTTTAAAAGGCAACGACACAATCATGGGAGACAGCATCATCATACCCATGGCCATCAGAATACTGGCCACTACCAGGTCAATCACCAGAAATGGGATAAACAACATAAAGCCGATTTGGAAAGCGGTTTTAAGCTCGCTGGTAATAAACGCCGGGACTATCACGCTCATGGGACTCTGCTCCGGCGTACTGATATTGTCGTAACCGGCAATATCAATAAAGGTCTTGAGATCTGTCACCCGGGTTTGAGCCAGCATAAAGGCTTTCAGCGGCTCTTTGCCCCTGTCATAGGCCTGCTGCAGTGTCAGTTGCTCATCCATATAGGGCTTTACACCGACATCGTAAATCTCGCTGAAAATCGGTGACATAATAAACATGGTCATAAACAGGCTCAGACCAATCAACACCTGATTGGACGGGGTTTGCTGCAGACCGATTGCCTGTCTGAGAATAGAGAGAGTGACAATAATACGGGTGAAGCAGGTGAGCATGATGACCATGGCGGGCAGGAAGCTCAGCGCTGTCATCAACAGCAGGATCTGCATGGTCACCGAGTATTGAGTGCCGCCGTCAGGAGTTTGAGTGACAGTGACAGCCGGCAGTATGCCATTATCGGCAAACGCCGCGCTGCTCAGAATCATCAGCAGCATCCCTGCCAACCAGGCCATCCTTTTCATCATTGCTGTGATCTCACCTTTTGCAGTTGTTCAGCAAAACTTGTGGGGGTTATATCTATAGGCTGTTCAAGTTTGTCTATCAGATTGATTTGATGAGGAGTGACACCAAGCAGGTACTGCTGCTCCCCTACCTCCACCAACACCAATTTCTCTTTTTGCCCCAAAGGCGTTACCGCCAGGGTTTTCATCTTGCCGTTGCTGCTGGGAACCAGATTGAAACGCTTAACCAAAAAGGCCAGCGCGAAGATCAGCAAAAGCACCAAAATCAAACCACCCACCATGCTGGCCATGGTGGCGAGGTTGGATGAAGGTGTCGCCGTCTGAGCGGCCGCAGAGGCCGCCATTATTGTCATCATTACTTGCCTGCTTACTTGAGCTTCTTGATCCGCTCTGTCTGACTTATCACGTCTGTGAGACGAATACCAAACTTGTCGTTAACCACAACCACTTCGCCGTGGGCGATCAGGGTGCCATTAACCATCACATCCAAAGGCTCACCTGCCACTCGGTCCAATTCAACCACTGAGCCCTGGTTCAACTGCAGCAGGTTACGAATACTGATAAAACTGCGACCCACTTCCATTGAAATGGTCACGGGAATATCCAGAATCGAGTCCAGCTTGGCCTGTTCTTCGTCAGACAGCGGGCTGGATTCATCTTTAAGCTCATCAAGCTCTACCGCCTGTGCAGCAGCCTCCTCTTCGACCTGCTCGGCCATGGCAGCAGCCCAATCATCTCCGATATCTTCTTCACTCATACAAACACCTTATAAGTCATCTATATTTTTGGATTTCCCTTTACGGGTAATCAGCTGCAATTCTGATTTCACAGTTTCAGGCCGCGGTATCTTTTCGTAGACCTTTAATGCCAGGTTGTCTTTTGACTGGCCGAGTTTACAGCGGAAACTGGGGAGCTCTTCAACATCCATAATGATGTATTCAGGCATCTCCACCGGAATAATGTCACCCGCTTTCAGCTCCATCACATCCCGCAGACTCACAGTCTTCTCGACTACCTGAGCCTCGACACCGACTTCCACATCCATAATTTCTTCGCGCAGTGCCTTGGACCAGCGAATATCCGTATCCTGGGTATCACTCTGAACACCGGCATCCAGCAGCTCTCGAATCGGCTCAATCATGGAGTACGGCATGGTGATATGGAAATCACCACCACCACCATCCACTTCGATATGGAAGGAGCTAATCACCACAACTTCTGTCGGGCTTACAATGTTAGCCATGGCCGGGTTAACTTCGGCGTCCAGATATTCAAACTCGGCATCCATTACCGGTGCCCAGGCGTCCTTGTAATCTTCAAAGATGATTTTCAGCAGCAGCTGCACAATCCGGCGCTCGGTCGGAGTGAATTCCCGGCCCTCAATCTTGGCGTGAAAGCGGCCATCACCACCGAAGAAGTTATCCACCAGAATAAAGACCAACCTGGCTTCCATGGTAATCAGTGCGGTGCCTTTCAATGGGTTGAAACGCACCATATTAAGGCTGGTCGGAACAAACAGAGTGTGTACATATTCACCGAACTTGAGCATCTGCACGCCGTTAATAGACACCTCGGCTGCGCGACGCATCATATTGAACATGCTGATCCTCAGGTGGCGGGCGAATCTCTCATTCACCAGCTCAAGGGTCGGCATCCGGCCACGGACGATTCGATCCTGCGAAGAAAAATCAAACGACTGGGTGGCCCCCCCACCATCGCCGGGAGAATCTTCTTCGACGTCATCGACTCCATGGAGCAGAGCATCAATTTCGTCTTGGCTTAATAAGTCGGTCACGCTAAGGCCTCTGGTAACGGGTTACTGCATTACAAAACCGGTGAACAGTACTTTCTCCACCACTTTCTTTCCGGCAACCGGATTCAGGGTGTTCTGCACGTTCAGCAGGGCTTTCTGCCTCAGGTCATCTTTACCAACCTGAGTTTTTAACTTGCTGACATCTGCGGTACTGAATGTGGACAGCAGCGCGTCTTCAATAAGGGGAATGTGCTTCTTGGCGGTCACTTCATTTTCGTCACCGCGTACCATTAACTGCACTTTGATTTCGACCAGCCGACTCTTTTGAGGTCCGGCAAGGTTAAACAGGAAGGGTCTGGGCATTCCCACATACTTGGCTTCCCCGGTATTGGTTTCTTCAACTTGCGCAACAGCTTCTCCGCCGGATGCAGCTTCTTCTGCGGCAGGTTCTTCACCTCCCATCATCAGAAATGCCGCCGCACCACCGCCAAGCAAAACCACCACAATACCGATAATCAGAAACAGCTTACCTTTGCCTTTGGGCTTTTCTGTTTCTTCCAATTCCAATTCGTCAGCCATATTTGCATCCTTGTGTTTTATCTACCCGCTAAGTCCCGGAATAATTTCATTTATATTCCGACTCCTGACTTCCAGTATAGGTTACTCACTCAGGCGTAATAATCTATACCTGAGGTTCCTGTGCGGGTCGGATTTATTGTACTTGTCTGAGCGTCTGCTGCATTTTCATCCGAATCCGGGTTATTACCGCCTGAAGCGCTATTGGCTTCGCCGTCTCCCTGACCACCGGATGAACTGTCCTGGGATGAAACCTGACTGTCTGCCAACTCCATTCCCTGTGACTGCAGCATTTCTCTCAGTCTGGGGATGGCCTGTTCCAGCATGTCCCGGGTTTGCTGCTGCATCGCCTGGAACTGCACCTGAGTTTGGTCACCGTTGACCTGGATCCTGACCATCATCTGCCCCAGCTCAGGCGGGTCCAGTCGAATCTCTGCCTGCCCGATCCCTTTACTCACCATATTGACCAGTTGCTGCTGCATCAAAGGCGCAAACTTTTGAACCATATTCTGCTGTTGCACCTGAGCTTCCTGTCCCTGGCGCACAGAAAGCTGGAATTGAGGAACTTCGCTGCGGTGAGTTTGGGTCATCGCGCCCTGGTTCTGCGTCAGTTGATTGACTCTTTCGGCAGCATCTTCTGCATCTCCCGCAGTCAGAGTCAATTCAGCCCTTTGCAGTTGGACAGCGGCATCGGACAAGCTAATCTTTTCACCTTTGCCAACCAGCTCAGGTGTAAGCAATTTGATATCAGGATTGTGCTTTGGCAGCTCTTCACGGTTTGCTGATAGCGCAGTCTGAGACGAGGCTGTCACAGAAGTGGAGGCGCTTAATGCATTTTGAGTTTTGCTCGGCTCAGCAGTCTGTGCAGCTGTACTGGGAATCTGAGCGTCACGACCACTGGTTGGCAGCTCTCCACCCTTACCCACACTGTTTTCAGCCTTGATAGGCTGCACATTCTTTTCAATTAGAGCAGTGAGTTGCTGCTGTATCTTTGGCGGCAACATATCCAGCTTTGAAATAAGAGCCTGCAACTCAGCCTTGTCCATTTTGGCCAGACTGGTGACAGGAATATCGGTCAGCCTGGAAAGGGCTTGCAGATCAAGTTCTCCCTCTTTGATCAGGGTGGACATTGCGTCCACTTTACCTTTTATCTCCGGGTCAGAAGACAATAACGCCCCAATCAGGCTTTTCAGCTCTGGCTGCTGAGCAAGCAGCTTTTCAATCTCAGCAGGGTCAACCTCATCACTGCCCAGCAGAGTCATCAGCTGCTCCAACCCTTCGACTTTGCCGGGATTGCTTTGTAGGTGGACAATTATTTCCCCCTCTGGCGGCAACTCAACGCCCCCCTCGGGCTTAGTCTGCCAATTCTGGGCCAGACCGATTTGCGCGAACAGCAGATCCACTGCAGCAGGTATAGCGTCACTTTCAGTATCCTCCTGGCCAGAAAGCCCGGACTCAACCTCTTCTTCAGCCACCAGCTTCAACTCTTCTTCAGACGCCTCAGCGCGGACCTCCTCATCAGACACGCCTTGCTGCGCCAGCATAGACTCGTCCACATTGCTGACTTCTTCAGTGTCATCAAGGGTTACAGAGCCTTTCTGCGCCCTGGCTGCCTCATGGGTTTCGGCGTCCTGGTATTGCTTCTGGATCTCGGAAAACATCTCTGAAAAGCCTTCTCCCTGACTCTCTTTGTTCGAGCCGGAAGGGGCTTTATTGCCACCCAGAAGAATAGAACTGACCTGCTGCATATTAACCTCCGCTATTCTGTCGGTCTTGTGTCATTCCGCCGACAGTCACAATAGACTGGAATATGTAAAGCAAATACCTTGCCAAAAACCTTAGGTTAGGGTGGTTAAATCGATAAGAAGTTGGGGCGGGAAAGAATCAACGACAGGTTTCGCAAAGGGCACTATCTCAGATTACGTCGATGAAACTGTTGCATGGCGAACTCATCGGTTTGCTTCTGCTCCAGTCTCACCATCCTTTGCTCGGCTGCTTTGGCTTTCTTGTCCAGTAACTGCTCTACAGCCTTACGCTTTTGCTGTTTCTGCAGCCAGTTTTGCTGCCTGTGCTGTTGCATCTCCTGGCCTTCGGCGACCGAGTTAACCTGCTGCTCAATTGCATCATCAATCTGCTTGATGAACTTATGAAACTGCTGGTAAAAAGTCACACTGATATGGCCACCGGCTTTATCTTTCAGCTGTTGCATATACTCAAGACGATAGCTGTTAAGCGCCTGCAACTGGGCCTGACGCTTTTGCAGCTCGCCCCGGGCAGCCCGCAACTGCAGTGCCGCCTGCTCTTCAGCCTCTTTGGCCAGGGACAAAACGGTGAACAAAGGATCTTTAGCCATTCAACTTCTCCCAGACTACATCCGACGCTAGACCTGACACTGCGCGGCCATCTGAGTCATCATCAATTGACTGCTTTCCAGCGACACGGTTTCCTTCATGGTCTGACGCAAAAACGCATTCATCGCCGGTTGTAACCTGATGGCGTTATCCACTCTGGGATCACTGCCCTGACTGTAAGCACCAATAGAAATAAGGTCGCGGTTTTGTTGATAGAGGGAATAGGTTTGTTTCACCTTACGCATGGCATCAAGGTGCTCAGGTGATATCACCATAGGCGCGACCCGGCTGATAGAAGCCTCAATATCAATCGCGGGATAATGTCCTGCATCTGCCAGGGTTCGGGACAGCACGATATGACCATCCAGAATCGCCCTTGCGGCATCGGCAATAGGATCCTGCAGGTCATCCCCTTCGGTCAGTACCGTATAGAAAGCAGTAATTGAGCCCTCTCCCGGGGCGCCATTGCCGGCACGCTCAACCAGGCGTGGCAAACGAGCAAATACTGATGGCGGATAACCTTTGGTTGCCGGGGGCTCACCCACAGCCAGAGCCACTTCCCGCTGGGCCTGAGCATATCGGGTGAGACTGTCCATCAACAGCAGTACGCTGTACCCCAGCTCTCTGAAATACTCAGCGACACGGGTTGCCGTTTCGCAGGCGCGTAAACGCATTAATGGTGAGTTATCAGCTGGAGCAGCAACGACCACGGATCTTGCCCGCCCGTGCTCACCCAGGATCTCATCAATAAACTCTTTCACCTCACGGCCACGTTCCCCCACCAGACCAACCACCACGATATCGGCAGCCGTGCCCCGGGTCATCATGCCCATCAGCACACTTTTACCTACACCCGAGCCAGCAAACAGCCCCATGCGCTGGCCCTTACCTACGGTCAACATGGCATTGATTGCCCGCACCCCAACATCCAAAGGTTGAGTGATCGCCTCGCGGGTCAGAGGGTTGATAGGTTGACTGTGTGCCGGTGCCGTTTCACTGGTTTTAAGCGGTCCCAGCCCGTCAAGAGGCTGACCACTGCCATCCAATACTCTTCCAAGCAGTGCCAACCCCACCGGCAGACGGCTTTTCTCTCCCAGTGGTGTGACTCTGGCTCCGGGCAGTACCCCCAGAAGTTCATCCACCGGCATCAGATAAAGCAGTTCATCATCAAAACCCACGACTTCGGCGACCATCTCGCCACCCATGGTCTCAATGGCGCACAGACTGCCCACAGGCGCGCGGCAACCACAAGCCTCCAGGGTTAACCCCACCACACGTACCAACTGACCGCTAGCTACAGGACGATAAGGGGGAATGCTGTGCTGCTGTTTACGGATATTAGTCAGCAGTTGGCTCTTGCTGCTGTCCATCATCTGCCTCCTGCTTATCAGCCTGCTCTGCAATGTTTGATTCACCTTCACCGCTGGCAATCGGCTGATGCTCACTGCTCAATGGGGATGTGTCATCGGGTTGAGGCTCCTGCGCTGGCTCTTCAATGGAAGAGCTTTCAGCAACACCCTCAGCGTCAACAGCATTGCTATCGATGGTCTGTTCCTTGTTGATGGATTGTTGACTGAGTTGATTAGATGCCTCGAGTTCATGCCTGCGACTGTCATAGTCACGCTGCAATTCAGCCAGCTGCTCATCCGGCATAGCCAGCACTTTAGCCAGTCGCTCAGACAGTCTCAGATCGACCTGAGAACGCTGCGTCTGCACCAGGCAGTCGCCTTCACTCAGGGTTGGGTCGGATTCAATCTCCCACCCCTGTTTTTCCAACTGACTGTGGCTGTAGGCTTCGCCTACCCGACGCGCATCTTCAGGATGAACTCTGATACTCACTTGTTGCTGTTTAATGGGAAGAGCATCAACGCCCTGGCGCAAGGCCGTCAGCACATGCTCCGGGTGAGTTTTCAACTCTGCCATCACCACAGACTGCGCCAGCATCATGGAAAACTTCACCAGCTCCATTTCCACTTCGGTATCCAGTAACGCCAAAGGAGCCTGCAGCTTAGCCATGGCAGACTCGAGCTTGGCCAGCACCTCTGTGCTGCGCTGCATCCCTTCATCGAATCCCTGTTGACGTCCCTGCTCCAGCCCTTCTGCCATACCCTGTTCATGACCCTGGGTATGACCCTGCTCCAGGCCTTCGCGGTAGCCCTGCTCCTTTCCTTCAGCAAAGCCCTCCTGCTCAGCTTCGGCTCGAATTTGCTCCAGCTCCGCCATGGTGGGCGGCATCATGTTCTCTGACTCTTCCTCATCAGGTCGGCCCAGGCGCTCTTTGTAGCCAAAAGCATCCGACTTTGGGGCTGTGTCTGACATGCCGACATTGGGCAAATCCCAGGCTTCAAACAGCCGGGTATCATCGCCGCTCAAATAGGGCTTGCGACCTGTTACAACCTTGGTGTCAGTATCAGAGGAACTCATCGCCACCACCGCCGCCTAGCATAATCTCACCGGCATCAGCCAATCGACGGGCAACACCGAGGATCTCTTTCTGGGCCAGCTCCACTTCGCTGATACGGATTGGCCCCATGGCTTCAAGGTCGTCACGCAGCATATCTGCAGCACGCTTGGACATATTGCCCAGAATCTTCTCCTTGAGTCCTTCCTCGGCCCCCTTAAGCGCTTTCATCAGCACTTCCTGCTGAACCTCACGCAGCAAGGCCTGAATACCTCTGTCGTCGACATCGATCAGGTTGTCGAATACGAACATCAGATCCTGGATCTGCTGTGCCATCTCTTCGTCTGCCTCGCGCATAGTCTCCATAATCTGAGACTCCACCGCGGTATCCAGGAAGTTCATAATGTTGGCAGCCGCTTTCAGGCCACCCATCTTCGCTGCCTGAGCACCACCCTGACCGGCAAACTGCTTCTCCATAATGTCGTTCAATTCCTGCAAAGCCGCTGGCTGAACCTCTTCCAGGTTGGCGATACGCATCAGCAGGTCAAGACGAGTATTTTCAGGGAACTGAGAGAAGATCTCGGCCGCCTGATCCGGTTCGAGATAGGACAGCACAATGGTTTGGATCTGCGGGTGTTCGTTGGCAATAATGGTCGCCACCTGACGTGGGTCCATCCATTTGAGCGACTCCAGACCTTTGGCGCCACTGCCCATCACAATCTGTTCAATCAGATTGCCAGCTTTATCTTCACCCAGAGCGGCTGTCAGCGCTTTACGCACAAACTCTTCACTGTTGAAACCAATGGAGGAGTATTTCTGAATATCGTCGAGAAACAGCTTGTGAACGGCAATCACCTTTTCCTGACCAAAGTCCCGCATTGCCGCCATATTTTTACCCACCATCTGAACCTCTTTAGGCTCCAGGTGCTTCATAATGGAAGCCGCGTCGGACTCGCTCAGGCTAAGCAGCAAAATCGCCGTTTTCTCAATGCCGGAGAGTTCTTCAACGTTGAAGGCTCCGCCCTCACCGCCTTTTTCTTTCACTTTATCATTCATTTGTTGCCAACCAGTTCTTAATCACCTGGGTCGACAATTCAGGCTCATTGGCTACCAGAGCCCGAATTGCTTTAATCATGTCGTCATCCTTGTGCAGATCCGGAATGGTGATGGAGCCGTCTTCTGCATAGGAGTACTCTGAATCATGGGGCTTGAGCATACCCAGGGTATCGGCAGCATATTGGTCTTCAATTTCTGCCAGCTCATTACCCAGTCCAGGTTCATCGGGCATATTGTCCGCGTCGGGGTAGATAAGGCGCTTGAGCATAGGCCTTACCACAGCCAGGATAAGCACCAGAATAACCAGAGCCCCCAATACCAGTTTAACTGCTCGCCAGAACCAGGGCTGTTCCCACATTTCCGGCGCCGGGCCAGACTCCACCAACTGATCCATAAAGGGTACTGTCACCACTTCGATGGCATCGCCTCTCTGGGTGCTGAAACCAATAGCTCCTTCAATTAAACGGCGAATATTGGCCAGCTCCTCTGCGGTACGGGGAACCCGGGTCACTTCGCCATTTTCAGCGGCAGCACCGGCTTTAAAGTCCACAGCCACAGAAACACTGACGCGACGAACATTGCCCACCTGCTGACGGGTATGACTGATAACCGTATCCAGCTCATAGTTGCGGGTTGCCTCTCTGTGGCTACTGCCACTGGATTCTGAACTGGCTGCCGCGGCATCTGCCGCATTCTGTGGAATATTGGCTTCCATAGGAGGCTGATTGGTCAACGCGCCGGGAATGCCGCCAATGGTTTGACCGTTGGAGTTGTTTTCAACCGTCATCTCACTGCGCAGAGCTGGCAGATCCGGGTTATAACGTTGTGCAGTCTCTTCCACGGCAGTGAAATCAAGATTCACATCGACCTGAGATGTAAAGTTCTCAGGGCCCAGAATAGGGATAAGAATAGATTCAACCTTGGCCCGGTATTCAGCTTCCTTCTGCTGCACCAGCTCAAGCTCACGTCTGGCACGGGCAGAGACACCTGTCTGGCTGCCGGAGTTAAGCAAACGGCCATTGGCGTCTGTCACTGTCACCCGGGTTGGATCCAAACCTTCAACCGCTGACGCCACAATATCCACTACGGCGTCCACTTCACCCTGATCAAGGCCGGCACGACGAGTGGTCAGTACCACAGTTGCGCTTGGCTGGCTGCGATGGCGGGCGAATACATTTTCCTTGGGCAGTGCCAGAATTACTTTGGCACGGTTAATACTGTTGAGCTCTTCAATGGCACGGGCCAGATTCTGCTCCTGGCTGGCTTTCAGACGCGCACGTTCCATACGCTGGCTTACACCAAAGCCTGAATCCTTGCTGAGATAGTCCTGCTCACCGGCCCCAATGGCATCAACACCTTCCCGGGACAGCAGCATTTTGACTTCCTGATACTGCTCTTCCGGTACCTTGATAACATCGACGTCTATTTCGTAGGGGATTCTGGCCTTATCCAGGGCATCCAATACCTCAACCATCTGCTGGGTATCCATCTTGCCCAGCGGACGATACTCTGGCTCCTGCGCCCAGAACATAATAAATACGGCGACAGCCAAACAGATAGCCAGCGCGAGAATCATAGTGATCTGCTTTAACACATCCACTCCGCCCATACTGGCAACCACGCCGGGTTTGTTTTCCTGTGCAGTGGCGGCATCTGCCGAATCTCCACTGCCCACAACCATTTCAGTACTCACAGCTCACTCCTGTCCTGGCATTACACCGGCATGCTCATAATTTCTTTATAGGCCTCAACAAACTTGTTGCGAACCTGCACTGTTGCTTCGAAAGCGACGCTGGCCTTCTCTCTGGCAATCACAGTGTCTGACAGGGTGACCCTGGAGTCCCCCATCTCTAAACGGGTAGCCAGCTGAGCAGAGTTTGACTGCAGCTCAGTGACTGTCCCCAAAGCCTGAGACAGCAAAGCACTGAAATCGGCACCACTGGTGTTGTTAACCTGCTGGGTAACCTGAGTTTCAAGCCCCTGTGAAGGCGCAACTTCTCCTCTGAGGCGTTGCATTTCCATCATTAGTGGGTTGTCTGTAATCTGCATGCTGGACTCCTGGCGTCGAATTGTTGACGAGTCAATATCCCTTACATGAGTTAATGCAATTAGTTTGCCAAACTGAAAAAGCAGGCCAATTGGCCTGCTTTCTCTTTGAAAAATATGAAGGAGTTAGGCAGGCAGCTCAATGCCCAGTTCGCGCATTTTCGCCATCTTGTATCTCAGGGTTCTGGCACTGATCCCCAGCTTCTCGGCCACCTGTTTACGGCTGCCGTTACACTGACTCAGCGTCTCCAGAATAATGACATGCTCCTGCGCCTGCAGTTCCCGTCCAAGACTGTCTGCTGAAACGTCCTGGCTCATAGGTTGCTCAACAGGCGTACTCATGGCCATGGGCACATCCTGCAGATCCAGAATAATATCGTCGGCAACCACCCTGCCGCCCTGTGCCAGGATCAAGGCTCTTTGCATCACGTTATCCAGTTCCCGCACGTTCCCCGGCCAGCGATGGGCAAGCAACTTATGTCTGGCGTCATCATCCAGTATTGGGGGATGAGTCATTCCCTGTTGCTGACTGTGACGTCCCAGCAGATGCTCAGCCAAAGGCAGAATATCCTTTGGACGCTCGCACAGTGCAGGCCAGGCCAGCGGAAACACATTGATTCGGTAATAAAGGTCTTCGCGGAATCCGCCTTCTACAGCCATCTGCTTGAGGTCCCGGTTGGATGTAGCCAGTACTCTGACATTCAGCTTGATAGTCTTGCGACCACCCAGTCTTTCCACTTCTCTTTCTTGCAGCACCCGTAGCAGCTTGGCCTGCAGCCCCAAATCCATCTCGGAGATCTCGTCCAGCAGCAAAGTGCCGCCCTGGGCTTGCTCAAACTTACCGGGACAGGCCTGATAGGCACCGGTAAAGGCCCCTTTCTCATAACCGAACAAAGTGGCTTCCAGCATATTCTCAGGGATGGCTGCGCAGTTGATAGCAACAAAAGGTTCATCCTGTCGGTTGCTGTGTCTGTGGATATACTGGGCCATCACCTCTTTACCACTGCCGCTTGGGCCAGTAATCATCACTGAAGCGTCGGAAGTCGCAACACGCTGAGCCAGAGCCAGCAACGCATGACTGCGTTCATCGGCGACCACAGGGTCATTGCCCGGCGCTTTTGTCGGCAGATAACGACTGACCTGATTCAGCAGTACCTCCGGCGCAAATGGCTTGGCCAGGTAATCCACGGCTCCCAGTTTAATAGCATTGACCGCGTTATTGACCGTGGCATACGCCGTCATCAGCAACACAGGGATCTTGGGATAATTCTGCTGCAGAAAATTCAGCAGCCCCATGCCATCGACCCCCGGCATCTGAACATCAGTAATCACCATATCCACAGTATTGGATTTGAGCGCAATAATGGCCTCTTCACCGTCACAGCAGGTAATACACTCATACTGTCCCAGCATCAGCGTATCCTGCAGTGCTTCGCGCAATGAGTGGTCGTCTTCAACCAACAGTATTTTTGCCTGTACCATCAGATTGCCTCCGGTTGTTTTTCAGCTGCCTGGCTGTGCTGACACAAAGGCAGGGTCACAGTGGCTATGCAACCTTTGCCGGGCTGGCAACTCAGCTGCAGTTGGCCACCATGATTACGGATAACCGATTGCACGACGGCCAGACCAAGTCCGGTTCCCTGCGCCTTGGTGGTAAAGAAAGGTTCCAGTACCTGTTGCTGTAACTTGGTATCCAGTCCCTTGCCGTTGTCTATCACCTGCAATACAAGACTGCCACCTTGCTCCCGGGTGACCAGAGCAACCTGTGACGCCCCCGCTTCCAGACTATTCATCACCAAATTGCCAATGGCACTGGCAAGGGCATTGCTGTTGCCAAGGACCATACCCTCACTGTGTTCATCACGGCTAATGACCGCCGACTGACGTTTGGCGATCGGCTCACAGTTGGCCATCACAGCATCCAATACTGTCTGTAACTGCAGGCTTTCCGCCATACCATCCTGACGGCCTTTGGCCATCAGCAGCATGTCGTTAACCTGACGCTCAAGATCATTGAGCCTGTCCACCAGCTTTTGCTGGAAACGGTTTCTGGAGTCCGGCTGCAGCGTGGCACTGCCAAGATTGGAGGCATACAGAAGTGCAGCAGATAAAGGAGTGCGGATTTGATGCGCCAGCGTGGCAACCATTTTGCCCAGCGCTGACAACCGCTGAAGGTGAGACAGGTTTTTTTGCAACAGGCGGGTTTCAGTCAGATCAGTCAATACAATCAGCTGACCAGGCTCTGGGTCCAGAGGCGTCATCGCCAGTTTGACCCGACGACCATTTCGCAGCGATACCTCATGACCATCATCATCTTGAGGCGCAAAAGAGCGCTTGATGATATTCAGCCAGCGCTCTCCTTCCAGGGGCTCCCCCAGAAGCTCCACCGCAACCGGGTTGGCCTCATACACAACACCGTCGCCATTAAGCAGGATCACTCCTGAAGGCATGGCCTGCAGAATATGCTCCATGCGGGAGGACATATTGGCCGCCTCCTGCATGGGGATCCACTGCTTTCCCGTGTGCTCTATGGTAGTAAACGAAGCCAAAGAGTTCGCTGACATAAAAAACCCCGTCAAAAAAACGTTTCTGACGGGGTTTATGCATTCACTATGCCAACAAAAGACTTACTTTTAAGCTAGTGTTATTTATGGGTTTTAATCTTTACCCATACCGTATTTACGCATCTTCTCGACCAGAGTCGTACGGCGAATACCCAGCATTTCAGCAGCCCGGGCAACCACATTGTCCTGCTGCTCCAGTGCCTGACGTATCATATCGATTTCAAGCTCGGCCAGCAGATCTTTGAGGTTAACACCTTCAGGAGGCAGCTCACTGGGGAAGCGGGAATCAGGAATTTCTACCGGCTCCTCGTCACTAAAGATAGACGCCAGCGCATCACGCTCCATCTGCTCTTCGCTGACTTCAACACAGTATTCAGGCACATCGATATGACGATACTTCACCGGCAGGTCGTTGACATCTACCAGGCCGCCCGGATAAAGGATGGTCAGGCGTTCAACCAGGTTGGAAAGCTCACGCACGTTACCCGTCCAGCTGTGTTCTTTCAGGGAATCAATAGCGCGCTGGGTAAAACGCACCTTACCACGGCCTTCGTTATATACCCGGCTGACCAGCTCCTGCAGCAACAGCGGGATATCCTCTGCACGTTCGCTCAGTGATGGCATTTCTACCGGGAACACGTTCAGACGATAGAAGAGATCCTCACGGAACTCATTCCCCTCGATCATCTTTTCAAGATCTCTGTGAGTCGCAGCGACTACCCGTACATCCGCTTTCAATGTCCTGGTGCCACCGACCCGCTCATATACCCGTTCCTGCAACACTCGCAGCAACTTAACCTGCATCTGCAGCGGCATATCTCCGATCTCATCGAGGAACAGGGTACCGCCTTCAGCCAGTTCAAAACGGCCTTTTCGGGAGCTGATAGCCCCGGTAAAAGAGCCCTTTTCATGACCGAACAGCTCACTTTCCAGTAGTTCAGGCGGGATTGCACCACAGTTCACCGGAATAAAGGGGCCATCACGTCGCGTAGACAGGTAGTGGATATTACGGGCCACCACCTCTTTACCAGTACCTGACTGTCCCAGCACCAGCACTGTCGCATCAGAGCCAGCAACCTGATTAATCAGATGACGGACCCGGGCAATGCCTTCGCTTCGACCAACCAGGCTACGGAACAGCTTGGTTTGGTTACCGCTGGTAGGCACTTCAAGGCGTTTGGCCTGACCGAAGACCTGACAGAAATGAAGGAGCTCAGTGAGCTGGGGATAATTGAAAGGTTCTTCAATGGTGCCCAGCATGTTACCGGCAAGCGCGCCGTCTACTGAGCCCAGCAGCAACATAGGTTGCCAGGGAAATTTTGCCGAGATGGATTTCGCATCATCAAAGGAAACATTATCCAGCGAGATGATAAGGGCCCGAAAACGAGTCGCATCCAGCTTGGCCGATAGTTCATCCATGGACAGGTGTTCAACCTGCTCGCCCAAAAACTCAAAGATACAGTTCAGGCGGGTTAACCGCTCTGACGGCTTTGAGACAATTAAGATTTGTTGTTCTGTTTGCATCATTCAGTAGGCCGTAAAGCTCAGTTATCGGGTTTGTGGCATTTATTCTAGATGTTAGTTGCTCAGACACCCTGTTTTGGTGGGGCACAGCTTTCTGTTCTGAGTATTTTACCAAGGGCATATTCTAATATCGATGCCCCGGACGCAAGTTTCTGTGCACTCTATTTGCTCGGTAACCTAATGATAGTTCAATTCAAGCCTGCGAATGCGACAATAACGTCAAATAACCGTCAAACGTCAAAAAGGCGCATAGATGCGCCTTACTGGTCGATTTCCCTGGTCACACAGCTTCACTGTGGGAAGTCATATGGTGTTGATCTTCCGGGATAGCGTCCCAACCTTCTTTGATGTTACGCAAGATTTCCATAACATCGTCGATGGCTTGAACATCATTGTTCAAATTAGCCTCGGAGATACGGCGGAGCATAAAGTTGTATAACTCACTGAGATTATCAGAAATCTCACCACCTTCTTCCATATTCAGACTGTTATTCAAACCATTGATAATCCCGACAGCTTTGCCAATCAAAATACCCTTATTGGCGAAATCCTGCTGTTCAATGGCGTAACGGCTCTGCGCCAGTCGTTCCAGCGCCCCGGCGAACATCATCTGAATAATCCTGTGGGGCGATGCAACGGCAATTTCACTTTCCAGCGAAACCTTTCGATATGACTGCAGCGATCCTCTCATAACTCACCTACCTATTTGCATCTATCGCTTTGTAAACATTAACCTGACGTTTGCTCTTACTCCCGAGATGCAACAGGGCCTGACGATGGGCTCTCATCTCTGTCGACTGACGGGTAAAGCTTTCAGTTAATGCCAATTGCTGTTGCAAATAGGCTTTATCTGTAAAACTCTCGTCGGCCAACAAGGTATTGAGTAAAAGTTGACGCTTGCCTACTAAAGCAAGCAAATCTGATACCAAGTTGTCGACAGTTTCATCTTCAGCGGGTAAAGCTGTAAGTTTGCCGAGCAACTCAGTCAGCTGAGTATTCAATTCATCCAACGCCTGCATCATCACATCCTTAGCCGATTACGCCGGGCAGAGAGTTCAGTCTGTCCGCCAGTCCGGCACTCTGCTGGTTAAGCTGAGCAACCACCAGATCCATAGCATTGAACTGCTTAAGTAGCCGTGCTTCCAACAGTTCCATTTTTCGAGCAAAGGCTTCTCTCTGATCATCCAGCCTTTGCTGCTCAGAAGTGTATGAATTCTTACGACTGTCAATCACACCACCGGCTTTGACATAGCTTTCTACCGTGGTGTCCAGTCGATTTGCCAAACCTGTGGTTTCTGTGGAAAACAGACTCTCCAGTTTGCTCATATCATTCTCGACGGCATCAGACAGCTTACTGCTGTCTACCGACATTTTGCCGTACCTGTCCACCGAAATGCCGATGTCGTAAAGGGCAATTGTCGAGCCGTTGCCATCATCAACGCGCTCACTGATGGTATTTCTGAGCTGAGACTCCAACGAACGGATCATAGAGTCGCCCTGCAAAGCAGCGGCCTCTTTCTTGTCGGCGTCGTAGGAAGAAAGCTTGTCGATGGAGCTGATAAGGTCGTTGTAAGCTGTCACAAACGCATTGACGTTTGCTGTCACAGCTTCGTTATCCTGTGCAATGGTCAGGGTGCTGGTTTCATTGAGGTCGGCATCGGTCAATGTCAAAGACACACCTGAAATCGCCCCCTGCACCTCATTGGACTGAGAAGTGAGTTTCTGGCCGTCAATATAAATAATGGAGTCTTTGGCGTCCTGAATAGTCTCCAGGTTGCCAGTGCCAAACATATCGTTAAGACCAGTTCCCGTGGTATCGGTCGCCGTCACATTGACAGCACTGTCTGTGCCAGTTTCCTGGGAGCTGAATACCAATCGGCTGCCGGCATCACTTTTCACTACAGCAGCTGTAATACCTACATTGTCTGCGGCGCTGTTGACTTTGGAGGCAATGGCGGCCAAATCATCACCACTGGCGATATCCACGCTAAAGCTCTCGCCATTGACGGTAAAGGCAAGGCTGCCCTCACCCACTCCGGCAGTAGCATCGGCTACATTGGTGCCACCAACTTTATTGGCCTGCGCCAGCTGCTCAACAATAATGTTATAGCTGCCAGGTTGAGCTGATTTGGTCGCTTCAGCAGTGAAAAAACTGCTGTCACCAGTGGACACAGATCTTTGGTTAAGACTGTCTCCATCTTTCAGCTTTTCAAGCGCATCCTGGAAGGTGGACAATTTACTTTTCAGGGTGCCTATCGCCGACACCTTTGACTCAATGGTTTGTTCGGTTTTGTCGAAAATGGCTTCCTTTGGCACCTTTTCCGCATCAACCAATACCTGCACAATGCCGGTAATATCCAACCCTGAACCTATACCTGTTGCCGTCAGACCCATAACAACCTCTGAAAAGTGGAAGACGTAAGCTTTATGCCTCCGTCTTCATCAAAAGTCCTGTGACTTCAGTCAGTTTTGCCGCAAGCTCCAACGCTTCTTCGCTGGGAATTTGACGCAAAACCTCCCCTGACTCCACATCCAAAACACTCACCACACTGGTGCCCGAACTGTCGTCCACTCGAAAGGCCAGGCCTTTACGCATCATGGACATCATATCTGACATATTAGTTGCCAAATCCTCAAGCTGCTTCTCGGTGGGCTGCTCTTTCGCATTCTCTTTTTTGGCACTTTCTTCCACTGCATTGATCGTGCCACGTGGGTCCAGTTCAGGTTGCATTTGGTGCGACTGTTTGACCTGAATCCCACTTGCATCCTGCTTAGCGAGAGTTGATGTCGTTGCTGTTTGAATATCCATAGCGATTTCTCACCTCAACTAGCTATCTTAATGTGCTTTAACTTCAAAGCACGAAGGGAGATCCGTCACCGAATCTCCCTCCAAACCTCAGATTTTCGGTGCTTTCCTCAACCTTAGAGGAGGGAGAGCGCAATCTGTGGCAGCTGATTGGCCTGAGCCAACATGGCCGAACCTGTCTGTTGCAGCACCTGGTTCTTGGTCATGGTGGAGGTTTCTTTCGCAAAATCCACATCCACAATACGGCTCTTGGCATCTGCAACGTTGGCCTGAGTATTGGCACTGTTACTGATGTTGTGGCTCAGACGATTCTGAATCGCACCCAGTTTTGCGCGCTGGGTATCAATGGTGTTAATCGCCGCATCAATCCTGCCAATTGCAGAGTCACGACCCGCAGAGGTAGTTACTGTCAGGGCATTGACTGATAGTGAGCCGGCGTTACTTTCACCTACAGAGATAGCAACGTCTTCTCCGTCCTGGTGGCCTACCTGGAACAGCTTACCGGCAGAAAAATCACCGTCCAGCAGCTTGGTGTTACCGAAAGCGGTGGTGTCACCAATCGCAGTGATCTCTGTAGCCAGCTGAGTAATCTCATCCTGCAGGGCCTGTAAGTCAGCAGTGCTGTTGGCACCGTTTTCCGACTGAACTGCCAGGTCACGCATACGTTGCAGCATGTTAGTTTGCTCCTGCATCGCACCTTCAGAAATCTGTGCAATGGAGATAGCGTCGTTTGCGTTACGCATACCAACTTCAAGACCACGTACCTGACTGTTGAGTCGGTTGGAGATCGCCAGACCGGCGGCGTCATCCTTGGCACTGTTAATCCGCAGACCACTGGACAGACGCTCCATGGAGGTAGCCAGATGGCTGTTTGACATGGTCAGGTTCTTTTGCGCCTTCAGTGAGGTCACGTTCGTGTTAACTGTAATCGCCATAATCCTATCCTCTTGAATAACCTGGCTTGGAAACATGCCTGTCTTTCATGTCAAGCCAGGCGGGTCTTTCTCGTTACAGTCACTTTAACGGCACCAATTGGATGAACTTTAGCCTTTTTTTAAAAATTTACCCCTAACGGAATATTCACACATAAACCAATGATTTGTATAACAAAAAAGCACCGGCGGAATTCACTTCCACCGGTGCAGCTTATTTTATTTACCAATTTATCCCAGCAAAGACAGGGCGATCTGTGGCAACTGGTTGGCCTGAGCCAACATGGCAGAACCTGTTTGTTGCAGCACCTGATTCTTGGTCATAGTGGAAGTTTCTTTGGCAAAGTCGACATCCACAATCCGGCTTTTCGCATCGGCAACGTTGGCCTGAGTGTTGGCACTGTTACTGATGTTGTGGGACAGACGGTTTTGCACCGCACCCAACTTCGCACGCTGGGTATCAATTCTGTTGATCGCATCATCAATACGACCAATGGCAGAGTCACGTCCGGCAGATGTCATTACCGTGATGGCGTTAACTGACAAGCTGCTGGCGTTATTGGTGTTCACTGAGATAGTCACATCTTCGCCATCCTGGTGACCCACCTGGAAAAGCTTGCCTGCTGAGAAACCACCTGTCATCAGCTTGGTATTACCGAAGGCAGTACTGTTACCAATTGCAGTAATCTCTGACTTCAGCTGATTGATCTCATCCAACAGTGCCTGCAAGTCATCAGTACTGTTTGCACCGTTCTCCGCCTGGATTGCCAGGTCACGCATACGCTGCAGCATGTTGGTCTGCTCCTGCATCGCACCCTCGGCAATCTGTGCGATAGAGATAGCATCGTTGGCGTTACGCATGCCCACTTCCAGACCACGAACCTGAGAGTTCAGACGGTTGGAGATCGCCAGACCTGCCGCATCGTCTCTTGCACTGTTAATCCGCAGACCACTGGACAGACGCTCCATAGACGTTGACAGGTGGCTGCTGGACATATTCAGATTCTTTTGAGCCTTCATGGACGTTACGTTTGTATTAACAGTAATAGCCATTTTCAGTTCCTCTTCCTAGTTGTAACGCCAAGGCTTGGAGCTTGGCTAATCTTCAAACTAAATTCGCTTTGCACTTGGTCAGCTAAATCTCTAGAGATAATCAAACAGAGATAAATTACTGACTCTGCCAAACACACTCGACACCGCATTCAAAGCCAACTGCTGCTTTTCAAACTCGGTAATGGCCGAGGCGTAATCCAGGTCTTCCAGCAGAGAAAGAGCGCCGGTATTGGCCAACTTCTCTTCCTCGTGCCTGGAGGCATAACTGTCAAAGCTCTTTAGACTGTTACCAGTCTCGCCTCTGGCAATACTGATCTGGTTAAGACCGCTATCAGTGTTATTCAAAAGCTGTGCCAACTGTGCCTTGCCGGCCGGAGTATTAATATCTTCTGTTTCCAGCAGCGCGATCGCATCGGCGAAATTATTCAGCAGATTGATCTCTGGCTCAGGCGTCAAAGTCAGGCTATCTCCGGCTTTCGGGGTGCCGCTGAGCTTGACCTCAATACCATTGAAACTCACGGGATTAGCGGCATCGAAGTTATTTACAGTAGTCACAAGGCCGTTACCGGGGTCCCTGACCTCCAGATTCACGCCACCCGCGCCGTTATCGATAAAGTTGAAGGTATAGTCCTGCTCCACATGGGTAGCCGGATTGGTGATTTTGGCGCTTTTCACCTCGAATTCACCTGTCTGTCCAGCCAAATAATTGACGGAATAATCACCAAGTGCATTAGGAAAAACAAAGGCTTGGTCACCAGGAATATTGGTTGCCACCACCACGCCATTCGCCACTGCAGCGTCGCGCCTGCCGTCGTCTCCGGCGTACAGGTATTCGCCGTTTACATCAGTTTCAAAAGGCAGGGTGTCGGTTTTGTATCCGGCAAACAGATAATTGCCGGTTTCATCCTTGGTATTGGCAAGATTCAGCAGCTCTTCCAGGGTGTCACGCATCTCATCGGCAATCATTTGCCGCTCTGACTGACTCAAGCTGCCGTTAACGGCATTGAGGATCTGATCCCGCATCGACATGGACATCTCTTCAGCCGCGCCCAACTTGGTTTCGGCCAAAGACAGTCTGTGGGTGGCATAGTCAATGTTGCGCATATACTGATCCACCAGCGCATTTTGCTGATTCAGATTATCTATGCCGTTGGCCGCTACAGGATCGTCGGCAGAAGTGTTCACTTTTTTGCCGCTGGAAAGCTGCTCGAGTACACCGGCGGCAGAACTTTGCTGCTTCAGAATGCTGTTAATGTTCTGGTTGAACATTTGAGTCGTTGAAATACGCATAACCTAATCTCCTACCGCGCCGAGGTGATAAGACTGTCGAAAATCTGCTGAGATACCGTCATGATCCTGGCAGCAGCCTGATAAGACTGTTGAAAGCGCATCAGATTGGCGGCTTCTTCGTCGAGGTTGACGCCAGATGTACTCTCTACCCTGGCCTGTGCCTGCAGGTAAACGGCTTCCGCTGCTTCCATACTCACTTCGGCAGACTTGGTTTTATGTCCCACATTCTGCTTGGTGGTTTCATACACATCGGCAAAGCTGGACTTACCGCCATTCATCAACTTGGCTTCATTCAACTTGGCCATCTGCAGTGCATTACTGTTGTCACCGGGCTTGATTGACAAATCGAAGGTAAAGCTTTCAGTTGTCGCACCATTGGCAGTCACTTCGAAGGTAAAGCCGAATGCACTGATGGAAGGTGGTGTGTAAGCCGTTGGGCCACCAACCGCATTGCCATCAGCGTCATACACCTGGTATTGATTGGTGGCGGTGTTGATTTCAAAAGTCAGCTCACTGCCGGTCACCGGGAAATTGGCCGCACCGCGATTGTCTATGCTGGTGATCTGCACCTCGACATCACCGGCATTATTCTCATCGGCGCTGACGCCTGTGCCCGCTGCTATACCTTTAGGGTCGGTCATTTCGACTTTTAACCCGGACGCGGCACCGGCAGTGGGACGAATAATGAACTCATCACCATCTGCCAGGGCACCGGAATCAATATTGATGATAAAGCCGTCACCACCGGTCAATGTGGTTCCACTTAGAGTCAAATTCTGAACATTACCGGTGCGAGAGTCCTTCAGTTCATAGGTTGAAGGCGCGGTGAAGCTAAGCTCATATTGAGTGCCATTAAGCGCGGCGGTATCGGTTATCTCTACTGATAACGCGGCCGTACCTGCGTTATCAGACACAGCACCTACCCTTCCGAAACTGGCCACAGGATCATTGATATCGTTGAAGATGTTGCTGCCAACTTCACCGTTGAGATCCAGTCCCTGCTTCTGCATTTCATTGAATGCATCGGCCACACCCAGCGCCAGCTGGCCAATCTCATGCATTGATGGCAACAGAGTCTCATCCCGATATTGGAACAGAGCGCCGAGTTCGCCACCGACCTTGGTGCCATCAATGGCCACCGGATTGCCACCTACCTCGACAGCCAACTTAGGCTCCTGTGGGAATGGGTCACCATCCTGCAGGCTGACGGTCATCACCTCCTGACCGGACACCAACATGGCTGAGCCGCCCAGCATGACGCTCTTTACTCCGCCTTCCTGAGGAATGACATTAATCTGAACGTAACCGCTGAGCTCTTTAAGCAGTCTGTCCTGCTCATCCAGCAGCTGCATATTGTCTTCACCTGTCTTAAGCAGTTCACCGTTCAGGTGAGCCAACTCGGTGGAGATTTCATTAATGCGCTTGGTCACACCTTCTATCTGGTCATTGGTGTACTGCATCTGACCATCCAGTCCTGACTGGATCTGATTAATGGCATTGGCCAGCTGACCGGCAGAGTTGAGCACCCCACCACGGATCCCCAGGTCATCGGGCTGATCCACCAGATTCCCCAGATCGCTGAAGAGATCATTCAGGCCCTGAGGCACAGCTTTGCCTATCTGAGAAAACAGGGCGTCCAGTTCGGTCAACTTGGTATGACTGGTTTCGGCGTGGCTCAGGGTAGATTGGCCCAGTCTCAGTTCACGGGATGCAAACTCGTTATAGATACGCTTTACATCACTGACATAGGTACCCGTGCCATAAAAATTGCCGCCAATCTGCTGAGGTAACAGGGCAGACTGCTGAGCCACCTGACGGTGATACCCTTCAGTGTTGACGTTAGTGATATTGTTACTGGTCACACCCAGTTGTGACTGGGAGGCCAATACCCCTGTGCGGGCAATATTCAGTAAATCTACACCCATCTAGTTATCCTCCGGACGCCTTGTTACCGGCAATCCCGGCAACACCGGACGCCACTTGTTCAACTACTCTGCCCATTACGCCAATCACTTTGTCCGCATAAGCCGGGTCAGTTGCGTAACCCGCCTGCTGCAGCGCTTTGATAAATTGATTTGGATCTGAGGCCACAGCACGGGCATCACTGTACCTATCGCTGCTACTGATAAAGTTCACAAAGTCTTCAAAGCTGCTTGCCAATGAATCGTAAACACGGAAGTCAGCCTGCTGACGCACAGCAACTCCCTGTTCAAACTCCAGGGTAGACACTCTGGCGCGCTCACCATCCCAGCGCTTGTCAGCTTTAATATTGAATAGGTTGTTGCTGGGGCTGCCATCACCACGGCGCACCATTTTCTGGCCCCACCCGGTTTCCAGAGCGGCCTGAGCCAATAACACTTCCGGCTCGGTGCCCAGCTTATCGGCGGCTTGTTGCGCCAAAGGATGCAAGGCGCTGACAAACTCCTCTGGGGAGGCAAAGCGTACCGCTTCCTCTCCGGCTTGCCGCGACGGCAAAGATTTGCCACTGATCACTTCATCCAGCTTTTCGTTCAGTGGCTTAAGCTGTGTTTGTGATTGAGCCGGTAACGACTCCAGTGTTGAAGCTGACTGAGATACAACCGGACCATTGAAGCCACCTCTGAGTACACTGGCCGGCATAATGCCCGACTCAACCGGAGACAACTGCTGCACCATAAGGTCTGCCAGACCCAGTGCGCCCTGAGCGCCGAGCTCGACCGACATCTGCTGGTCACGCATCTGCTCATAAAACTGGGTGTATTGGGTATTGAAAGGACTGTCTGATTTAAAGGCTTCGTTGGCATCCCGCATGCTTTGCATCAGCATTTGTACGAAGATACCTTCGAATTGCTGCGCCACTTCCCTGAGGGCTGCCTTGTCATCCTGTTGTGCCCGGGCCCTGAGATTATCCAGGGCACCGAGGTCAAGATATTGTGCCGAATTTGAAAGCTTATCCATGGCCAGTGCCGGAAATCAGATGATGATAAGCTCACCATGCAAAGCGCCTGCCACTTTCAAAGCTTCTAAAATTGCCAGTACATCGGAAGGCGCAGCGCCCACCAGGTTAACCGCTCTGACCAGCTCATCCAGCGTGGTTCCGGGGTTAAACAGGAACATGCGGCGGTTGTTTTCTTCCACACCTATGGTGCTTTCAGGTGTCACCACAGTATCGCCGCCCCCCAGAGGGTTCCCCTGAGACACATTGAGTGATTCAGCAATAGTCACCGTCATGCCACCATGGGTGACCGCCGCTGGCAACAATCTGACGTTCTCGCCAACCACTATGGTGCCGGTACGTGAATTCACTATCACCTTGGCGGCTTCTTCAGCCAGATCCACCTGAATATTTTCCAGCGTTGCCAGGAATGACACCCGCTGAGAAGGATCTCTTGGCGCATTTACCTGAATAGAAGAAGCATCCAGCGCTCTGGCCATTTCAGGCCCCAGTAAGCTATTGATTGCAGTCGCCATATTTCTGGCGGTGGTGAAATCAGCTCTATGCAGATTAAAGGTCAGAAAGTCGCCACTGGCAAAAGGATTGGGCACGCTGCGCTCAACAATCGCGCCATTGGGAATACGACCCACGGTCGGTGTGTTCTGAATAACCTGAGAGCCATCCTGACCTTCAGCACTGAAACCACTGACCACCATACTGCCCTGGGCAATAGCATACACATTGCCATCAACCCCTTTCAGAAAGGTCTGCAGCAGAGTGCCACCACGCAGGCTCTTGGCCTCACCCAAGCTGGATACGGTGACATCCAACGTCTGACCCGGCTTGATAAAGGCAGGCATATCCGCATTCACTGCCACCACAGCCACGTTTTTCACCTTGGGCCTGAAGTTGTCCGGCAGATTGATGCCGAAGTTCTTCAGCATGGTTTTGAAGGTCTGTTCGGTATACCGGGTTTTCTCGCCGGTTCCGGGCAAGCCCACCACCAGACCGTAACCAATCAGTTGGTTCGAACGCACCCCCTGAATATTGGCGATATCTTTAATTCGCTGGGCGTCCGCCGGCAAAGAAAGCAGCATCAGGGCGGCAGCGATCAGAGTGGTAAATTTCATCCTGAGCCTCCTTAGAATGGCCACCAGTCACTGAAGAAGAACTGGTTCAGCCAGCCCACCTTCTGGGCTTCAGCAAAGGTGCCGGAACCGCTGTACTGAATACGGGCATTGGCCACCCGGGTTGATTCTATGGTGTTGTCGGGACGGATATCCTGAGAACGTACCAGCCCGGTCAGACGGATAAACTCTTCACCATTGTTGATGGTTATCCACTTCTCGCCACGGATCACCAGATTGCCGTTGCTCAGCACCTGCATCACGTTGGCAGAGATACTGCCCGACAGGCTGTTACTCTGATCTGCGGCAGATTCACGACTGGTATTCATGCTGTCTTTGTAGGCCAAATCAATCGGCACACCTTTAATGGTGATATTGCCGCCACCCGCCTGAATGGGGTCCAGCGTTATGTCTGAACCTTTACTGATGTCATTGTTGGCGCTTTTACTGGCCTGGGTAGATTCGCTCAATACCACGGTAATAATGTCGCCCACTTTGTGTGCGCGAATGTCCGAGTACATGCTGGCGGCCTGACTGTCCTGATAAATGGACCCCGTCACCTGCACCTTGGTCGCAGGTTGGTCCGGATAGACAGGCGCATAGTAAGGGTCATCCGGTATTGGCTTGTGGGAGGTGCTGGCACACCCCACCGTCAGCATCAAAGTACAGGCAACAACTGAGAGCCTAATCATAATTACCGCCTTACAGCTGCTGATTCACATAGCTGAGCATCTGGTCCACCGCAGAGATAACCTTGGAGTTCATCTCATAAATGCGCTGGCTTTCAATCAGGTTCACCAACTCTTCGGTGACATTCACGTTGGACGTTTCCAGCGCCCCCTGACGAATCGAACCCAATCCATCCAGAGAAGCTGTCCCCTGAATAGGTGCACCGCTGGCACCGGTTTCCAGATACATATTCTGGCCGATAGGGTCCAGACCGGATGGATTGATAAAGTCAGACACGCTGAACTGACCCACCACCTGATTCTCAGCATTACCCGGTGTCTTTACCGACACTTCGCCTTCGGCAGAAACCGTAATGGCAATGGCATCTTCAGGAATAGTGATCGGAGGCTGAACCACATAGCCGGCACCCGGCGTCACAATCTGACCTGTATCATCCAGGGTAAACTGGCCGTTACGGGTATAGGCGGTAGTCCCGTCAGGCAAGCCGATTTCGAAAAATCCCGGGCCTTCGATCATCACATCCAGAGAGTTGTCTGTGGTCAGCATATTGCCCTGAGTAAACATCTTCTGGGTGGCGACCACCTTGGTACCAGCGCCAATATTCAGACCATTGGGCAGTTTGGTATTGGCAGCACTGACACCACCTGCCTGATTGACAGTTTGGTACAGGAGATCTTCAAACACAGCGCGGGTTTTCTTGTAACCCACAGTGCTGGCGTTGGCCACATTGTTGGAAATCACCGAGATGTCGGTCTGTTGGGCATCTAAGCCTGTCTTACTTATCCATAGTGCGGGATGCATAATACTTTCTCCTGCTTAACCAATGCGCATCAACCCGGCCGAAGCGCGGTCATTTTCTTCAGCGGTTTTCATCATCTTCACCTGCATTTCAAACTGTCTTTGCAGGTCGATCATGGCCACCATTTCATGTACGGCATTAACGTTACTGCCCTCTACGGCACCACTTAAGATGCTGACAGTCGGGTCGGCCGCGGCGGGTTCACCATTAATTTGACGGAACAGGCCGTCCTGGCCCCGCATCAAGTTTTCATTGCCCGGATTCACCATCTTTATCTGGGCGACCTCTTCAATAACTTCGGCGGTTGCCCCCTGGGGACGCACTGAAATAATGCCGTCTTTGGAGATCTCAACCTTCTCAATAGGCAGCGGCAGCACAATCGGACCGGCATCGCCCATAACAGGGTTACCTCTGTCATTGCGCAGCAAGCCTGTGGCGTCAAAACTCAGGCTGCCAGAGCGCGTATAAGCCTCGCCGCCGTCTTCGGCCTGCACCGCAAACCAGCCATCGCCGTCTATGGCGATGTCCATGTCCCGGCCGGTGGTCTTGATAGAACCGTCAGAAAAGTCAGCCAGCGGGTTCTCCGTCATGGCGAAGACTCTGGTGGGTAAGCCTTCACCGAAAGCCTGCATGCTGCGGGCCTGCTCGATATCAGCCTTGAACCCATCGGTATTGGCGTTGGCAAGATTGTTCGCCCTGACCGCCAGCGAATGCATGTTCTGCTTGGCGCCTGTCATCGCGACATAAAGAAACTTGTCCATTGGCCACTCCGTCAAAGAATTTACTTAACCTAGGGTTGAGCAATCTTTGTGCCAATGATTTAAGGGAGGTAAGCGATTGAAACTGGGGAAGGAAAATCGAAAGAGAAAGATAAGCGGCAGCCATTTGCCGCAATGCGGCAAATGGCTGTTTACAACGTTAACGAATTATCGGATCTGCAGTATGGTCTGTTGCAGGGTGTTGTTCACTTCCAGAGTACGCGAGTTGGCCTGGAAGTTACGCTGGGCAGAAATCAAATCCACCAGCTCTGTGGTCAGGTCCACGTTGGACTGCTCCAGAGCCGAAGAACGGATATCACCAAAGGTACCACTGGCAGCTTCACCGGCCAGCGCCTGCCCGGATGCCAGACTTTCTTTCCAGGAGGTATTACCCACCTGAGTCAGACCCTGCTCGTTGGCAAATCGCGCCAGTGCCACCCGGGCCAGCGGTACAGTTGCACCGTTACTGTAAGAGGCAGTAATCAACCCATCAGTGCCAACTTCAACATTGGTCAGACGGCCCACAGTGGTACCATCCTGTGTCAGAGCCGTGACTTCAAATGGCGATGCGTATTGAGTCGGGGCGTTGAAGTTGATAGTTAACGCCTGAGTACCATCAGCACCTGCGCCCAGGGCTCCTGCACCATTGATACCCAACTCTTCAGTGGTTATCACAGCCGGATCTGAGCCGGTGAAGGTACCGGTGTCGTTAAAGCTCAATACCGCGCCAGTCCAGCCACCCACATCAGCGGTACCAGTTGCATCCGGGGTACCATCACCATTGGTATCAGTCTGGTAACTACCGGCGGCACCGGACATATTTACCGGCACACCGTCCACGGCCTGGAACGATACCCAATGGCTTTCACCTGTATATGCCGCGTTTTCTGGGCGAATAAAGTAGGTGGTCAATACATGAGGCTCACCCAGAGAATCGTAGAAAGTCAGCGAGGTGGAGTTGTTAAAGGTATCCGGATCATCAGGGTCAAAGTCGGCCAGCACCTTGGTAGGTTCACCGGCATTCAGGTTCATCTGCAAGCCAACCTGCTCAGTCTTCTGTGGGCTGCCCGCGGTATCAGGGATCTGTACTGAACTTGTGGTCGACAAACTCACAGAGGTGGAGTTGCCGTCTTTATCTACCGGGAAAGTCTGCAGGAAGTTACCGGCAGCATCGGTCAGATAGTTATTGGCATCAATCTTAAAGGCACCGGCACGGGTGTAAGAGTAATCCTGGTTACCTGAACCGGCAGAGGTGATAAAGAAGCCACCGCCACTGATTGCCATATCCAAAGCATTGCTGGTGAACTGCAAGCTGCCCTGATGGAACTGCTGTGCCACCTGAGTCGTGGTGACACCGCCGCCCACCGCTGTCCCCGCGTTGGAGAAGATGGAGTTGGCATACACATCGGCAAACTCAGCACGGGACTCTTTAAAGCCGACTGTACCTACGTTGGCGATATTGTTGGCCGTGGTATTCAGGTCTTTTTGCGAAGCCGCAATACCACTCAATGCAATGTTAAAAGACATAATTCACCTCTATTAATTCAGATGGAGGCGAACACGCGCCTCACGTACTGCGTGCATCAGCTTTCCGCTACCGCCAATACATCCGATAATTTCACGCCGCCAATCCCTTTAAGATTGAGGACAGCCCCCGTGGTCGCACTACCCAATGACACACTGGTAACGTGGGCATAGGTTGAGACCGCCAGTTCCTGGGATTCACCATCAACCCGTCCACTGGCCTTAAAGCTATAGTTACCTTCCGGGACCGGCTCGCCTTTGCTGTTGAGGCCATCCCAGGTGAAATCGATATTGCCGCCTGCGCTGCCATCAACCTTGAAGGTGGTAACCAGCTGGCCCTTGTCATCTTCAACCCGGACAGTGATCTCTTCTATCTGCTCTGGCGCAGTGACGACGGCTTTAACCTCCTGCTCTTCAGCACTGACATGGCCGGTACCTGATGGGATGAGTACCTTCTGTCCCACCAGACCAGAAGCCTGCAACGCCTGGCTGGAAGTCATGGTGCTGTTGAGGTTGAGGATCTCTTCGTTCAGCTTGGCGATACCATCCACGGTGGAGAATGAGGCCATCTGAGCGATCATCTGGTCGTTCTCAACCGGCTTGAATGGATCCTGCATAGACAGCTGCTGCGACAGCAGAGCAAAAAAGTCTTCCTGGGTCAGCTCCTGACCCTTTTGCTCAGGTACAGCCTGCTCAGTCTGCAAACGCATTGGGTCCAGTACCGGACTCTCGTTGCTGACCTGGTTACTCCCGGTGCCGGCATTGTTACTCTGCACCTGGGATGGGCTGCTTTGTTTACTCAGGGGTGATGCCGCACCGCTGAGGGGATTAATGAGGCTCAAGACTTACCTCCTGCTCTACCCGGATTACTTGCCGATATTCAGTGTCTGCTGCAGCATGGATTTTGCTGCCTCAGCCACCTGAACATTCATTTGATAAGAGCGCGACGCTGAAATCATGTCCGCCATCTGCTCCATCACGTTGACGTTGGGTTTGTAAATAAAGCCATCTTTATCTGCCATCGGATGCTGGGGTGCGAACTCTTTCTGCAGTGGCGCATCACTCTCTACAATCCCCATTACTTTTACACCGGTCGCTTCCTGCTGCTGATGACTGGCTTTTGCCAGCTCAGCCTGGAATACCGGATACCGGGCACGGTAGGTTTGATCTATGCTGCTGGACACCGCATCAGCGTTGGCAATATTACTGGCCGTAGTGTTCAGGCGAACCGACTGGGCTGACATGCCGCTGCCTGATACGTCGAAGATATTGAACAGACTCATGGATTAACTCCCTTTCAGCGCCTTTTTCAGGCCTGCAAACTTACGGTCCAGAAACCCCAGCGACATTTGATACTCAAGGGCGTTTTCCATAAACGCCGCCTTTTCCTGCTGGATGTCTACTGTGTTGCCATCACCCGTATCCGGCTGGTTAGGCACGCGATACTTAACATGTTGCTGGGTGAGGGCCTGCAAATCGAAGTGCTTGTCGTGGCTGCGCGCCATACTCAAGCCGCCCTGATGACTCTTTGCATCCTGCAGCGCAGTAGCAAAGTCCACATCCTGAGCCTTGTAATGAGGAGTATCCGCATTGGCGATATTGCTGGAGATCACTTCGGCACGCTGTGCACGAATGCCCACCGTGTGTTGATGAATGCCGAGAGCTTTATCAAATGAGAGCGCCATAAATTTGCCTCCTCAAAACCGTTGTGGATTTAAACTGCAAATCATGTGCCAATAAAAAAGGGACGACATAATGTCATCCCTTTTCAATCCTGGTGGTTAGCCGCAAAACCTTTAGCTGCGCTTGCGGTAGTAAATTCCGGGGTTGCAACGAACCATGTCAAACTCTTCGGTTACCCCGGCGGCAGATTCAGATGCCCCCAGAAACAGAATGCCGCCTGGATTCAAAGCGGCAGCAAATTGCCGCAGTATGTTGCTCTTTGCCTCCGGCGAAAAATAGATCAGCACATTGCGGCAAAAGATAATGTCGAACTTACCCAGGGAGGCGTAGCTGTCCAGCAAGTTATGAGGACGAAAGTTCACCATGCGTTTGACGTTATCTTTCAGCTGCATGGTGCCCGTATTACAGGGTTCAAAAAACTGGCGCTTACGCTCTTCCGACAAGCCACGGGCCAATGCCAGAGAGTCATATTCCGCTTTGCGGCAACGCTCCAGCATAGAAGGTGAAAGGTCTGTCGCCAGAATAGAGACGCCGGCAGAAGGAACCGCACCGAGTGCTCTTTGTTGGCACTCCAGCACTGTCATGGCAATGGAGTATGGCTCCTGTCCCGATGAGCAGGCTGCCGACCAAATTTTCAATGGTCCGCCTTTGCCGGCAAACTCAGGCAGTAACTCACTGGCGAGCAATTCGAAGGGATACTTGTCCCGAAACCAAAGGGTTTCATTGGTGGTCATGGCATCAATCACTTCGGCACGCAGTTGGCGCTCTGCGGGTTTCATCGACTTACTGACCAACTCAGATAAAGTTGGCAAGTCGTACTTCCCCATCAAAGGCGCCAGACGGCTACGCACCAGGTACTGCTTGTTGTCCCCCAACACTATGCCACTGTGTTGTTCCAGAAATTGCTTGAACTGAGTGTATTCAGTCTCCGCAAGTGTCTTATTCGCCACTGTCATTCCTATTCACTGCACTCGCAATGCGAGCTAAACCCTGTCCCCGAAAATCCGATCTTACAAACTAAGGTGTTTGTTTACTGTGGTTGCCAGTTCATCCGGATTGAACTTGGCAATAAAATCATCTGCACCAACCTTCTCAACCATGGCCTGGTTGAATACCCCACTCAGAGAAGTATGCAATACGACCTTGATATCTTTAAGTTTTGGGTTAGCCCGTATCTCAGATGTCAGCGTATAGCCGTCCATCTCTGGCATCTCAATATCCGAAATGATCAGCGGGATTTCATCTGCCAGATTCTCATGGTCTTCAGCAAACTCCAGCAACATATTCAAGGCATCACGTCCATCTTTGGCGGTATCAATTTCCAGCCCAAGTGACGTCAAAGAACGAATAATCTGCTTGCGCGCCACAGCCGAATCGTCAATCACCATGATGTGGTAATTCTTATCCTCTTCCAGCGTTAACTGCTCCTGGGCTTCTTCGCTGAGTTCAGTTTTCACCGGCGAGATCTGATCAAGAATCTTCTCTACATCGAGAATCTCCACCAGTTCACCTTCAATCTCGGTCACCGCCGTCAGGTAAGAGCCCTTGCCGGTACCATCCGGTGGCGGCATCACCTCTTCCCAGTTGGTGTTGATAATGCGTTCTACGCCCTTCACCAGGAAGCCCTGAACACTGCGGTTGTACTCAGAAATGATAATAAAGCAGTCGCTGACATCCTCGATGGGCTTGCCACCGGTCGCCGCACTCAGATCAATTACAGACAGAGTCTGCCCACGGATCTGTGCAATACCGCGGATAAAAGAGCTCAACTTTGGGAGATTGGTTAATGGCGGGCACTGCAGCACTTCTTTCACTTTGAATACATTGATACCAAAGCGCTGACGGCCATTAAGTTTGAATAACAGCAGCTCCAGCCGGTTTTGACCCACCAGCTGTGTCCGTTGATTAACAGAATCAAGAATGCTTGCCATAAAAATGCCCTAGCTGCTCGTTTTTGTGAGATGCCTACCTTGGAGTATAGGCATATTCCTTGCTTTGTTCCTGACTGAGGGCCTCGATAGCAAAATATCGACAATCCTTTGACAGTTTTCCCTGAGGGTGCAAACCCGCAGAGGAAAGTATAGGTGTAATCTGACACGACAAGCTAGTCTGTAACTAATGAATATTAAAGCATTTAACATCACAGCCACTTTTTTGCTCGGATTTTGCGCACAGGTCTCGGCACAAATTTCAGTGCCCACTCAGGAAGAAATTCATCAACTGGCTAAAGCGACCGTCGCGGCGAAAATCGATAATATTGCTGGTGCAAAGGTGAATATAGAACCCCAAATGCTGGCCACTCGAATGAGCCCCCCAAGATGCAGTGAACCCATGCAGGGGAGCATGGCCTCAGATCGCGAAATCGGTAAAAACAACACAGTCAAAATTTCCTGTACCTCGCCGGACATGGATTACCCCTGGCAGATGTTTATCTCGGTACGGGTAGAAATTCTCAGACCGGTAGTGGTCGCAGATGCACATTTGGGTTCCGGGCAACTGATCGACCCGGACAAAATCAGACTTGAGTGGGTTGACCAATCTCAGCTGCGGGGGTCACAGTATGAAGACACTCAGGATTTGGTCGGCACCCGCGCCAAAAGGCGGATTGCCAAAGACTCTCCCATATTCTCTGCCAATGTGTGCTTTGTTTGCCGTGGCGACAAGGTTGATATCATGGCCCGTACTGACGGCTTTATGATCAAGACCCAGGGCGAAGCCCTACAGGATGGTATTGTCGGTGACAGTATCAGGATAAAAAACAGCCGTTCAAACAGACGCTTGGATGCTACAATAATTGGCATTGGCGAAGTTGAAGTGAAAATGTAAAATTTCCCTAAAGCTATCTGCTATGCAGCCGATAAACTGTTACAGACTCTAGAGACAATCACGCAGGAGCCAAGAAATGGCTATTGATATCAACAAATTAAGCGGCGTAAACAATACCCGTAGCCGGACGGCGGTTGGTGAATCCAATCAGGCGCCCAAGTCCACAGATACTCAACCTGCGGCGTCCGGTAATAAACCTGACTCGGTAAACATTACTCCTCAGGCTCAACAACTCCAGGGAGCACACAGTAAGATGGCATCCATGCCAGAGGTCGATGTACAGAAGGTTGCCGAAATCAAACAGGCAATAGCTGAAGGACGTTACAAGGTTGACGCTGAAAAACTGGCGTCCAATATCGCTCAATTTGAGCAGGAACTTCAGGACCTGAACAACTGATATGAGCAGCGATATCGCCGTGTTGCTGGACTCACAGCAACAAACCCTGACCTCGCTCAGGGAAGTTATTTCGGAAGAAAAGCAAGCACTCAGCCAACAACAGGCTGAGTCTTTGCTTTCTCTGGCCGAGAAAAAACAGCAGTTGCTGATGCACATTCAGCGTCACGACGAACTGCTGGCCGCTCACCCGGACAAAGCACGGCTGACCGCAGACCTGGCGCCCAAGGTAGATGAAATCAAACAGGCTCTGGATGCATGTCAGCAGGCCAATGAAGCCAACGCCCAGTTGATTGATATGAACCTGGCCAGTATCAACCGCCTCGCTTCTGCACTGCAGGTGAGCCGCAATGCCACCAGCCTGACTTACGACGGTAAGGGTAAAACCTCCACTATCTCCACTCTGGGTAACAACCTCAAAGTTTAAGTCTGTGATTTAATGCCCGCAGTAAGTCTGTCTGCGGGTGTATGTCCTTCCTCAGTCACTTCCACCGTTTACTCTCATTACTGCTTACTCTCATTCCTTTTAGACCCACTCTCGCAGCAACCGAAAGTCCAGCCTCACATCCATTTCAGCTAGCTACAGCATTTACGACTTACATGACGACCGTTTGAAACAAGCACAGCGCTACCCTCACCTGGGTGCTTTGCTTGCCATAAAGCGTTGTTCAGCCCACCTAAGCGGATAGCGGCTGATGGTCGGCGCGCTCTTCGCAATTGGAAAAGCGCTATTGAAAAAGGCCAGTAGAGAAGAGAGCAAATTGGGAAAGGCTGATTGAGAAAAGACCAATTAGGAAAAGCACATTGGCAACAGAGTTAGCAGCAGGCATAAAAAAACGCCTCACCCTGAAGGAAGTGAAGCGCGTTGGAAATCAAATGGCAGCACTGCTGCCCAAGACAATCAGAAGTAAGTAATGGACTTCACTTTCTGTGGACGGTTCTCCTGCTGGTACAGATCCCACACCAGGCCGAAGTCCAGCTCAAGTTCGGTGACATAGTGTTCTCCGGCAGGATAGCTCTTCACCACCCGGGCACCACGGATAAGACCACTGACATTGGTCTTGACCTGATCGCTTTGCAGCAGCCAATCACCCACCTGACTGGTGGCAGAGAGTTGCTGACCATAAACCTGCTCAGCCAGTTCACGATAAGCGGCAATCTTGGACGCCTGCATCGCCATCAACACTTTGTGAGATTGCTCTTCAGCAGGTTGAGTTGCCAAAGGCGCGTAACCAATAGCGGTCAGCTTGGGAAAAGTCTTGGGGGCTTCAGTTTCCCACTGCACATATTTGTCATTGCTGGAGCATGCGCCCAGCAGCAGTGTCATCGCCAGTACCAGTATTCTCATATTTCATCCCCCAACAGCAGCGCCTGACCACGACCCGGCTTTTCATAGCGATAAAGCAGCCCGTTTTCTGACACCACTTTTTCTGATGCCATCAGGTACTCACCCAACTCGTTATAACTGGCAAACGCCTGCGAAGCCGACACCACACGATTATTGGCAAGGTCAATCAGACGACTGTTCAACTGCAGGCCATTAACATCCAGGCTCATGGTCGACACCAGGCTATATTCCACCAGTACATCACCGGGCAGCTGACGCCAGTCACGACTCAAAATAAAGTTGCCGTCTTTGGTCACCCGCATCGCCTCGGCTACATTCATATCCACCACGTTGAACTGATTAATATGCAGCGCCGCCATCATCCCCTGCTGCAATTGCTTGCCCAGGGCATTAGTGTCATTAAAGTCACCCACCATCACAGGGGTAGCCACCACAACCGGCTGGGTCGGACGCAAAGCATCATTGTTCATCATCAACTCAAATACCGCACGGGATGCCAGATGATTGACGGCAGACTTAGGAGGCTTGCCCATGTCATGTTGCAGGCTTTGCTGTGACAGCATGTGAGCCTGATCCGGCATTTCCGATGCACATGCCGTCACCAATACAAAGAGTGGCAGCAATTTCATTTGTTTGAACATGGTGTCGTCCTTAATCACAGACGCGATAACACAACGTCTGAGTTGATCTCATTGCATACTTTATCGACCGGTTCGCCCATGACTTTACCCCTGCTTTTGCATTTTTCCTCTTTACCTCAGCGTCCAAGGTTCTCCCCGTTAAGGCATAGATATTGCTTTGATTGGTCAGGAAAGATTGCAATGCCAACACAATGACGTTGGAGAGGACCAGAAACATGCGGACTTTTATCGCATTTGTCGCCGCCCTGATGACATTTCCAGCCTTCGCGGCCTGGATTAATGCCCAGGGAAGTGCCCAGATAGTGGATGACGATATCCAAACAGCACGGGAAGAAGCTATCGCCCAGGCGGTCAGCTATGCCTCGCTGCAAACCGGCGTCACCATTACCAGCCAACAGCAGGTGACCGGCGGACGATTGACCAGTGATCAGTTCACCATGACATCCCAGCTGAATAATCCGGATATCAAAATCATCAGCGAATCAGTCAACGGCGATATGCTGACGGTGAACTTGCAAATTGCTGCCAAAGACAACATGACCAGCCAGTGCCTGGAAAGCTCTGTCAAAGCAGCAGTGCTCATTCCTCAAAGCCTGCTCAAGCACAGAGAGCACCTAAGCTATGGTCAACTGGTAGGTTTTGAAACGGCGCTGTCGGCTCGCCTCGGCGATATGTTGGATGCACAGTCCCGCGCGGCATTCAGCCACCAACATCAATATGACAAGCTGGACATCAACAGCTCTGTGGCCGACATCAGTGGCTATGCCCTGCCCACTTGGCTGACCGAACACACAGACAGCCAGTATCTGTTGATTCCCAGCATCCGCGACCTGTCAGTTTCGCCGGCCGAATCAAGCTTTCTGGGACTGTGGCAGGACGACCCACTGCGTAACTTCGCCATCACGCTGACGCTGTTCCACGGCATCAGCGGCGAACAGATCTGGAGTCAGGATTACCACACTCAGGCCGAGTGGCAGTTCGACCGTCAGGTCAGTGTGCCCCCTACCGCCAACTACTTCTGGCAATCTGATTTTGGCCGGGAAATAGATAAAACCCTGAGCAATGCTATAAAAGATATGGATAACGCATTGATTTGTCGCCCTGTATTAGGTCAGGTCATCGCCCGTGACAGCAATCGCATCATGATTAATCTGGGTCGCAAGCACGGGGTACACACAGGGGATAAATTCAAGTTGGTACTGCAACAACAGATGACTGACAGATTTTCAAATCACAGAGCGCTGGCACACGCCAGCAATACTGAGATAACCATAGATCAGGTAACTGAGACCAGCGCCACCGCCCTGTTGGGAGCCCAACCCGGTGCCATGGCTATCCAGCTCAGTGACCTGGCAATTAAACAATAGCGGAGACCCTATGACGGATCTGTTGCAGCTTAATCTGCAAGTCATACAAGAACGCTGGCCGGATATTGCCGCCCAACTGCAACCTTTAAATATTGAAGAGCTGGATGCCGGACTCATTGAGGGTCTTGAACAAACCATCATGGTCAATGGCCTGCAGCTCTCCAGCCGTCATGCCCGGCAGCGCGAAGCCGAGCTGCTGTGCAATACATTGCCGCAGGATGCCAAAACCGTACACCTTTATGGCGTAGGTATGGGCGATACCCCAATTCGTTTGCTGGAAACCAATCGCTGCACCCAGCTTGTGGTACATCTGATAAATCCCTGCGTCTTCAAGCTGCTTATCAGCTACACCAACCAGAGTGAATGGCTGAGCGACCCCAGAGTCAGCTTAAGTATTAAGCCGGAATCAGATTACCCGCTCCTGCCCAATATCAGCATCACCCCGGAACTGACCCTGTGTGATGGTGACTACGCCTGTGTGCGTGACCTGCTGGTCTATGAGATCAACCGCGAACACGTGAATCAAAACCGCGCCAAACAGATTGAACAGTTCAAAGACAGGCTGGAGCTGAATCTGCCACGCCTGCAGCAACATCCGGATGTGATCGAGCTACTGCCCGAACACGCCAACAGCAAAGCCATTATCGTGGCATCCGGCCCCAGTCAGGAAGAAGCCTACTCAAGACTGAAAGCCATCAGTGACCTGCCTAAAGCCCAACGACCTTTGATTATCGCTGTCGATACGTCGTGTCAGGCACTTAACCAACATGGGATAAACCCTGACATAGTGGTGACGGTTGATGAGCTAATCACCCCGGAGATCGTCGATGTCGGGCAGAGCGCAGGCCGCGCTTTGGTCTATATGGCCAAGTCCAGCCCTGAGCTGATAGATGCCTGGCAAGGCCCTAAATTCAACGCCCACTCCAACCTGCCAAGAGATGATGCACTGGCAAGTCTGCTGCCGAAAACCCGCCTGTTCCTTAACGGCAGTGTTGTGCAGCCAGCGATCCATCTGGCCATCCTCCTTGGCGCCAAAGAGATCACCTTTGTTGGGGTCGACTTTGGTTATCCCGGCAAAAAAGCCTATGCCTTCTGGCAACCGGGCAACACCCTGGTGGGAATGAACAGCACCGACAGCCCCCACTGGGTATTGGATGGTCATGGCGAACGTCTGCCAACAGCCCTGAACCTGAGAGCTTATATGCGTTCACTGGAGCACTTTATCCGTAAACACCCGGATATCCGTTTCTACCGCGACAGCAAGAGTGGCGCAGCCATTAAAGGCACTGAATTCAGGGAGCTAAGCCATGACTAAAGACCAACTGACCGCCTTGCTTTCAGATACCGCCAGCCTGTTTCGACTGGGGCAGGAAGGCAAAGCCAATGCCCAGTATCAGCAAATCATAGGTCAGGTACAGGCCTGGATTGCCGCCTCAAAAAACAAAGAGGCTTACATGCCGGTACTGACTCAACTGTTGAATGCCCAGGAGCGCAAAGACTGGCTGGATCTGGCCGATACCCTGGAATATGAACTGACCGCTCTTATTCAGCACACTGATAACTAATCGGGTACAGAACATAAAAACAGCAAAGGCGGGCCTTGATATCATCTCGGCCCGCCTTTCTGATCAGTATTTAATCACTTGAATCTCAGCGCTTTTCATCCGGAGCAAAACCAGTATAATCAAACCCGTCTCCCTATAGCTCAACAGGATAGAGCAGTCGCCTCCTAAGCGATCGATCGGGGTTCGAGTCCCTGTGGGGAGACCATATCTTAAATAAATCCATTATTTTCAGTGATTTACGTGATAACTTGGATTTTTAGCCACCTATAGACCACCCCGTGTCGCATTAGATTAAATCAACCTCCTTTGCCAGCACGCCAATTCTCTTGCTTAACCGCACAAACCGCTGTTCAAAACACTCCAAATAACTAAGCTCAGCTTTATTCAACTTGTATACTGCATCAGCGAACTTTTGACGCCTTGCCCGTTTGGGCTTATCGAATGGATACGACCACTCCAAAGTATCAAGTGACGCATCAGCGCCCCAAATAGCCTTCCTTTGCTTTCTGATACGTTTCCTTAGCCTTTCCTCTGTTCCCATAGATTGAACGCTGTAATGCAGTTTTAGACACACCCTGCACGCCCAACCGTTAGCAGCCCCATAAAGATGCAGCCTTTTCTTACAACAACTAGGGCATAGAAACACCAAGCGAGGGTATCTGGTATTGTCCCACAGCAAAGGCACCGGAAAATTGTCATAATCCTGGCTCTCAAACCACAAAACTGCCGCATATTCAGCATGTGCTGCCACAGTGAAAATCTGAGGGAATTTATCCGAACAATTGAGTTTGCAGCGCTGCCCTTTATGTGACACTGCTGTTTTGAATGTTTTTGCTTCTATGCGCTGCTGCATATCAACATAGCGCCTAACCCTATCACCCTGAAAGCATCCAACCATCCGAAAAACCTTTCCTTAACCCGTAAAACCACCAGCACTAAAAAGCAGAGTCATTCGCAGCACGAATTTTTATTCGGCTTGCGCCATAGTCTTTACCCTGTCTGGCTTTGTATCCTTTGCCGCGCTTCTTTGCCAAATAGCTGACACGCTTTATCAACTCCGCATGGCGTGATTTGTCGCCCCGCTTTACCAAGTAATATGGGTTTTCGGGCACATGGGGGTGAATGTCTGTCAACCGCTCCCATACATCAGTAGCACAACTTAAAAAAACGTTTGCCGTTGGTATGCGCTCTGCATCGACCAAAAACACAAAATGGTAATGCTGGCTCTTTGCTTTTTCTATTTCTCGCACCCAAAGATAACCCAGTAGCAAGCCGGGATAATGCCGCCTTAGTTTCTTGAGCAGCCTGCGCCTGAACTTCTTAATAATGGCGTTATTTTCCGAATACCCCGACATATGGCAGTCAAAGCGAATAACTAACGCTTTACTGGTATGAGTGAGCAGTGCGTCCAGTTGATTAAGACACGTCACCAAAATATCTCTGTACCAACCTAAATGCCCATTAAGAACCGGATAGAAAACCCCCTGATAGCAAAATGTCTCCTTTTTACAGGCATACTTCATAACAGCGCACACCTATAGATAATATTTAAACGGGTCACAAACCGGTGAAACACATCCCGCCAACACACCAGCACCAAGCAAGTCTTATTTTTTGAGGGGTCACAAACCGGTGAATGAAAAGAGTTACAAACCAGTGAAAAATGATGGGCGCTTATTGCGTTTGAATGATTGGGCATAACTGACTATCCTCGAACTATGGTTAGCGGTCGTTCCGCCAAGATTGAACCGCTAACCATGTTTTACCGAAAGGGGTTTAAGTTACGGCTTAGGCTCCTTTTGTTCTTCTACGTCATACAAAGGATCATTAGCTGCTAACTCGCCTATCCTATCAACTAGCCAGCTCTCGCCCCTCCACTTAATAGCCTTTCTCAGCTGCCTATCAAGGTCTCTGGTGCGTTTTGCCCATACTATAGCAGCGACCCGTTTTCTCATTGTTTCTCTGTCATGCAAAAATTCATGGATCTGCGCTATTGTCATCATGTGATAACAGTAATTCCCTCTCACCTTTTTGCTGGTGATTTCAATATTCCAGTTAACTCTGAGATTGGAAATAATCGCATCCTCTTTATCAACCTCATACTCTGCGTAGCCTCTGGCTGGTGGGCTTACCGTCCCCTCGTTTAAAAGAACAAGCATCACTCGCCGCATGTTCGGTTCCATTGCCATAAGCTCGCTGAAAGCGTCAGGATGCGTAGTTTGCATAGACTCAAGCTGATAGATATCAGTTGTCATATCCGCCCCCTTAATTGGTCTGCGTGTGAGTACGTGACGCAATGAATGCATCCAAGTCAGATTGGCGGTAGAACACTCTTCTGCCGACTTTGATGAATGGGATGGAATACCGCCCACAAGACCGCCACACCGATAGAGTCTCAGGCTTTAAGCCCAGATAACTGGCGGCTTCTCGGTTAGATAAGCGATCTTGCTGAAAGGAAATAGTTTGATTCATGTTTATAGCTCCTTGGGTTTGCAGGTTTACCTAATCTGCTGGAGCTAGTTTGTCGTTACTGTACCTACTTTGCTGGACATAAGAGTCACTTTATTCGCTTCCACTGTCCGCTGCCAATATGCTAATCGCTACTTTTTTCGAAAGAAGCATTCAGTTTCTACGCCCCCCCTTAAAAGCAAAAGTGGGCTATGAAGTTTATCTTTATGTCGTGCAATAGCCTTTCTTGTTGCGTCAGGGGATAGTTCTAATATCTCAGCTACCAACGCTTTGAACCATTGTTCTTTGCCATATTCCTGAATAAGTCTAGTGAGTACAAAATCACGAACATCGCGAAACGGGGAGGTGATAGTTTGTGATATATCAAGCATACGCTTGAGACCATCCAATCCATCGCCGACCATCTCACCTAAGCTGGTTTTCGCTTTGTCGCCATTTGTTGATATGAAATCAGCCTCACTTTTTAAAACCATTTCCTGAAAAGATAGAGGTGTATTTTTTAACTGTCTTTCCAATTTTTTTATTGTATCCACTAGCTGCTGCTGCCATTCACCATTACTTGCTGCAAAGTTATTTCCTGCGTCAATAATTTGATTTACGCGTCTATAAACGTTTTCTAACTCATCGCCAGATAAGCTGGTGGCACCCTTGATCTGCGATTTACTTAATTGGTTCATCCTACAGCCCCCCTAACAGTTCTTTGCGCTGCTCTGGTGTCAATGCCTGTAATTCAGCCTTTAAGCCCTCAAGCTTGTTTGAGGTCGCTTGGATATGCTCAAGCCCTGCTCTCACCTGTGATAAGTCATGGTGGGCATAGGTGCGCTGGGTAATGGCAATAGATGAATGACCTAGCGCCTTTTGAATAATGGCTAGCTCAATGCCAGCCCTTGCCATACGGGTCGCTGTAGAGCGCCTGAGATCGTGAAAAGTCAGCCTTTGCGCTTTGTCATCCGAGTACAAGCCAGCACGCATGGTTATACGCCGCCAGAATGAGCCTTGTCCGGTTTTCTCAACTACATGCCCTAACTTGCTGCGCTTATTGGGAAATACAAAACCTTCGCCCTGCTCTGCCGCTTGACTGCGCCGCTGCAATATCTCCATCGCAGAGGGTATCAAGGGCACCACCAGCCCTTTTTTAGATTTGGCTTTGCTGGCAGGTATCGCCCAAATACCTTGGTGTGGGTCTATTTCTTCCCAACGCATCGACAACACACAGTTTTTGCGTTGTCCGGTCATCAAGGCAATTAATACTATGTCCTTATAGATCTTTGGCTCATCATCCAAAGCAGCTAACAGCCTGATTTCCTCATCTTGCGTTAACACGCGCTCTCTTGGCTGCTCTGCGAACTTTTTAAATACAGCAAAGTGGTTTTCACCTAACAAGCCTTCACGCTTGGCAAAGTTAAACAAGCTCTTAATCTGGGTAAGTGCTTTGTTGCTGGTGGCTGCGCTTTTGGTTGTTTTCAGGATACCGATTACCTGGCGCGCATCCTCATTGGATAGCAGCCTAATATCTGTACTGCGAAAAAGCGGGTGAGTGTGTTGCTTATACATGGATTCGGCATCTTCTAAGGATTTGCGCCTGCGCTCACCTGCCCGAATCCTTACCTCAAAGTCTGCTTTGTAGATATTGAACAAGTCGGAAAACAGAAAAACGTTTTGATGTTGCCTGCGCTTGGCTTTCTTTTCAGCATTAGGGTTTATCCCCTTACGCATTAACTCCAAGCATTCCAGCGCCGTTCTACGGGCTTGCTCGACCGTCATTGTTGGGAAACTGCCAAGCGTTACGGTCAGCTTTCGCCCTTCAAATTTCTTTATTAACTTGAACTTTTGACCACCGCCGGATGAGATTTCAAAGAAGAGTTCTTTGATTTCGCTGTCGCCGCAACGGGCTGTATCTCCCGTCACGGCTAGCTTTGAAAGAGTAGACTTAGTGAATTTGAGTCGCTGCATACTGCTTTATCCAAACCACCTATAGACCACCAGAGCAATCAAAAATAGGCTATTTTCGTATAGATTCGTAAAGCAGAGCATACCACTAAAAACGCAATAAACCATTGCTACATAAAGGTTTATATAGAAACGTCAGCAAAGGTGCATTAGTTAGACTTATCCCCTGTGGGGAGACCATAAGCAACGCCATTTCCGGCAACCTCTGCTTAGACTCATTGTTCCAATCTGCTTTGCTCAGCTCGTTTCACCAAGCTCCAACTCCATAAGTTAGCTCCTAATACGAAGGTACAGAGTTTCCTCGCTTTGTTGACCTTTCCCCTTGTATCCAGCTAAATGACCCACTAATCGCAAAAGCCAAAAAACAACAAACCCTCGTAATAAATCAATGGATTGGAAGGAGAGTAAAAGATGGGACAGATAGAAACCGTGGGAATGTTGATAAAAGTTGTATTTATAATCGGATGGCTTCTTATCCCACTCTTTGTCATCTTAATTTACCTACATGTAAAGCAGATGCGTGAAACCGCAGTGGAAATGCAAATGGAGATAAAAGAACTGAATGCCAACATAAAGTATCTGAAAAGACGATTTAACGAGAAAGAGACTGAGGGCAGCAGTTGATGTCCATAGCATTGCTGAAGGAGAACTGTTGATCGCCATCGGCAAGTCTCTAAGCGTCTACAACCAGTAACATTGCTCTGCTGACTTATCCGGACCTCCTCCTCAGCTCACCCCTATAACAACACCCTGAATACCAATATCACTTCGCAAAGCATCAACTACCAGGGTACGAACATTCGCTTTCAGCACTTCCTGTGGAAGGTGAAACCAGAGACGGTATGTATCGACCTGGAACAGCACGCCACCCACTATTCCCGCTGCACCCAAAAAGCCAAGTCGATGTTTACGGAGATTTGCTCTGAGCTGTCAGGCAAACACCTTTTAAGCAGCAAGGCTCAAAGTCTGACCCGTATGTACTGCAAAGCCTCTATTAGCTACCAACCCGTGATAGCCAGCATTGGCGAACCTAAGCCTATAACAGCGACACAAATGCAGGAGAAAGAGTGCAACCGCCTCATCCTCAAGGCGATGCAGGACGACAGCCCGGAAGTCGCAGCAAAGAAAGAGAAGGTCTGCGCTTTGGTGAGGTAGGTTTTCAAGGGGAACAACACATTACCCTGCTGTTGGTATGGTCAATGTCTTACGTCCCAAGCCCTGACCTCCTTTCCCTGGAGTACTGTCACTAGGTTTACAGAAGTGGACTCATCTAACTTCCCCATTTTGATGAAGCACTTCTGACCATCAATGCGCGGATTCGCGTAATCATTGAGCGAATAAGCCTAAACATAAAAGAAATGGAAGATGTCTTACAGCACAGCAACTTATAACGTGATAACGTCCTGCCCTCTGTTAATGAAAACAGTCAAAATTTAACCCGTACAGGGCAGCAGGGACGCTGGAACCCGTAATTCAGGGGCGGAAGCGTGTCCACAATATTCCTTCATCAAAAGCTAATTCGAAATGCATGATCAATTAAAATCTGCGCAAGAGCGCCTAATGGAAGAAAAACTCTACGAATTAGTAGTAGAAGAGCTGCAAAGTGGCAAACAAAGAATGGGAATTTGGGCAAAAGCTCTCTCCCTTTCAGGTGGTAATCAAGAATTAGCCAAGGCGAAATATATAGATTTACGAGTACAGTCTATAAGGGATGAGCAATTCATTGCAAAACAGAACTCTAGAAGGAACGACCACTCCATCAATCAATTAATAGAGAAAGCTAGAAAAAAGAACGCAAACTTTCAAGACCTGAAAACACTATGCACATTTCTAGGCCTCTCTGCTGTAGGCAAGAAAGGATTATTCAGAGATAGTTGGAAAATAAAGGACGCGAATAATGTTGAGCACATATTTAATGACTCTGATGATCTAGAAGCATTTTTGGTTGCTAGATATGACAATGATAAAACTTGAAAGGGACACAACGATCCTCAACAGTGTTTTAACAATAATAATTTATTAGCAGACTTTTTGTATCGAGGAAACCCTTCTTCCGCAACCCAAAGATAAACCTCCCATACGCTGCTTCCGGGGTAGGAAATAAAACCTGACGTTATAACAATCGATACTGTCACTCCGTTACAGCTCTAAGCGAGGAGTCACTGGAGAGCCTGAATCAAACTCTTTGATCTCAATCACCGGTTGAGTTCAGGAATGATTTTTTGAGCGAGTGTGGCAAGGTCAAGCTACTTTCGTTCCTGCTCGGCTCGCGCAGAAGCCGAACTAGCAACCTGCTGTTGGTACGTTTTGCTTTGGCGGTACATAAATCTCCTCCTTCCTTAGAAGATAGGCCAAGCTTGCAAGGTAAGCTACCTTACAAGGTCTCACTAATAAAATATTATGCATCAAATAAAAGTTGGTATATATGAAATTTTTGAAAGAATGGACAGGTTCGGTTAGAAAAAACTTTGAACAAAGGCTATCAAACCCATTGCTAGGCGCATTCTCTATATCATGGGTATTTTTTAATTGGAAAGCGATTACTGTTCTATTAGCTAGTAACAAGGAAATTGAAGCCAAAATAGAGTTCTTAGAACAAAATTATTCTGATGTTAATTATCTTCTGTGGTTTCCTTTAATGTCATCTCTCACTCTAACAATTCTTTTACCTTGGGCCTCCTATTTTGTTCAATCAATCCAAGAGTTTGTTAACAAAAAGCGTTCGTTGAAACAGATTCAATACGATACAGACTTATTGAAAGCTAAAGAAGAATTGGTCACTATTCAGTCTAAGTTAGAGCATGTAAAAGCGTCTCACGAATTAGAGTTAGAGTTTTCTCGTAGGGAAAAAGAAATTATATTGGAGCGAGACTCGAAACTAGCTCAACATCAGTTCGAAAAAGAACATAAGATAATGGAAAATGATTTCCAACAGAATGCCCAAAGGCACCAGTTTGAGATGGAAATGGAGCGCCGTAGTCGAGAGTTAGAGATCGAGGAAAGACAGCAGAAGCATCGATTCGAGATGGAAAGAGACAAGCGTGAACGAGAGTTAGACTTAGAAGAAAGGCGTCAACGAAACCAATTTGATATGGAGTTAGAAAAATATCGAATGGAGAATGAATTTGAAGATAGAAAGCAAGAACGCCAATTACAAAACGAGTTAGAAAAACGGAATCGTGAGTTGGAGGTTGAAAAGTACAAAGCTAACCGTGGTGTTGCTGCATAAAAATCTGTTTAAGAGTGATTCGCAATGCTTGGAATTTTTACTATGCGTTGAGTCTAGAGTTGAAGGTGGTCTACGGCAGTATCGGTATTGCGTTGTTTACACCTTAACAGAGCATTATACGAAAAGTAAGTAAGAAATATGAAAGAAGAACAAGAAAGCAAGTACAATTTTTATTTTGTCTTTCATTCTGATTCATCTGCTCCAACAAGGCATCAAGAATCATTAGAAAGAGTTGAAGCATTAATTTCGAAAGAAAAAATCGCACATCATCGCGAAGACCACGATGGCTTCTCTACTATCAATATTCAAATAGATGATTATGAGCTGGCAATGAAAGTAAAGTTGGCTTATGACGACAATTACTATTGGCGAAATTAATACGTATCACCAGTTACAGCACAACAGCACGCAAGCGTGCTTGGATTTCGGCGCTTTCGCGCCTCGCATATGTGCAAGGCGTTAGGCATCATTTAACTAACAACATCAGAAGTAATTCAGCTAAAGAGGTAAGAAAATGGAAGCTGCTACAATACTGGCTAGATCTTTGGGGAACTTACTTAGGTACTTTCAGGGAGAGCGGCACCACCTTGATACTCTTCAACACAACAGACAAAAAGAACTTGAGGAAGCAATGCTTGCTACTCACCATGCTATAGTTGAAACCAATAAATACTTGGAAAAGTTTCGAGATAAGGAACTTCATGATATGTACTCAAGTCAAGATCGTGACATTGAATACAAACTTTCAGAGCTTTGGGCAATATCTGCGATACGATCAAGCAAGTTTATTGACGCTACTCCAGATTATGTGAAATCCCGAGAATGGTTAAACGGCATTCGATGGGAAACTTGGAATATGAGACAAGAGCGTCTCGACTCACTCGGTATAAGTCTTGAGCAGATTCAAGAGAGGCTTGAGCAAACGATGAAAGACTACTCAATCATTATCAAAAAGCAATAACAATGCCTAGCAAAGCATTTAAGAGTGACTCGCAATGCTTGGCATTTTCGCTTCGTTCAAGCATAGCCAAGCGTCGCTCACACCTCAATGCGGGGTTAAAAGGCAGAGGTAAAAATTGTGGGACATAAATTCATTTATCAAAAGAAACAAAATAAAGAAGAGATGTTTGATGCATTGGTAAAAAATGCAATCGATTTTTTGGACTCCTCGCTAGACGACCTTGATAAGAGACCAAAAAACTCTATTGTTGATTTTTATTCATCTGTTGAACTTTTTTTGAAAGCAAGGTTAATGCGTGAACATTGGACATTAATCCTTAGCCGTCCAGAGTTAGCAAACCTTGATAGTTTTCAAGTTGGAGATTTCCATTCTGTTTTCCTCGATGATGCAGTTAAAAGAATGAAAAACATTCTTTGTGAACCCATTCCTACGAAAGCGGTGGATGCATTCAAAGCTTTAGGAGAACATAGAAACCAAATCGTACATTTCGCGCATACTAATTATCATGATATTGGTGCTACTAAAGTTAGTGTTGTAGTTGAACAATGGTGTGCGTGGCATTATCTGCATGAGTTACTAGTCACAACTTGGTCTCCTGTTTTTGATGATTACATCGAGGAAATTCAACGAATTCACAAACGAATGATGAGTCAACAAGACTGCATTTCAGCTCGGTTTACTGAAATTTTCCCTGATATTGAAAATAGGAAATAGTCTGGAAAACAAATTGATGTTTGTAACCATTGCAAAATGGTTGCTGCTGAGGTGATTAAAGAAAACAGGTGGGGCAATGACTTCGAATGTTTAGTCTGTGGTGTCAAAGACACTTTGCTTAAAAAAACTAAGGCTACAATACCTTGTCAGAGTTGCAATAGGGACATTGAGTTCTTCAATAAAGACCTAAAAAAACTGTCCTCATTGTGACGTAGAGATCGAGCATGAATATGTATTAACAGTTTGTAAGGAACAATACTCTGATGGCGATGGCTGGTGTGAGGGAGGTGAGTGGATTGCTTACTGTCACGGATGCCATAACGATACTCCTTCCGTATTCTACATTGATGGTCTTTGGAGTTGCGTCTCTTGTTTTGATAGAGGTTGGGGAGCAATTTCATGCCCCAATTGCGATGAATTTGTTACAGGAGACATGGATACGATTCAATATTTTGCTTGTGTTAGATGCGAAAATGATGTCAGGGCGAGTATTGCGGAAAATGGTTTTTAACAAACTGTTTAAGAGAGATTCGCAACGCGTGACATTTTAACTATGCGTTGAATTCAGTAATTAAGGTGGTATGCAGGGACTTTGGTATTGCGTTGCTCACACCTTAACAGGGCGTAAAATTCTCTCCACTAATTCTCGCCTCTCCTCTGGCGAGAGTTCTCCTATTTCCCTGACAAACCGCTCTACCCTGCTTTCTTCGACCTTTCCATTCCTGCGCAATAACGCTGCCATAGTGCTCTCCAGCTCCCGCAAATCTCACAAAGTAGACCCAGCTTCCAAGCTAGGTTAGCTTACAAGGAGTCTCGTCGAATCAGCCCTCTGTTCAGCTTGTCGAACGCTATGAATATCAAGAAACGACATGAACCTACTCTTTGTATGCAGTGAAAATAGATTGAGAAGCCCAACCGGTGAAGCGGTGTTTTCTGCCTATGATGGCGTCAACGCCATTGGCGCAGGTACTAACAGCGACGCTGAAACCACTGTGAGCGGAGATCTGATCGAGTGGGCTGACATCATCTTTGTGATGGAAAAGTCCCACCGCAATAAAGTGTCCAGGAAGTTCAAAGACCTGCTCAAAGGCAAGAAGCTGGTGTGTCTTGATATCCCGGATAACTACGACTGTATGGACCCGGTTCTGATTCGCATACTGGAGAATAAAGTATCAAGACATGTTCGCTTGCGATAACGCATAAGTATGGGCGTCTCAATCAACTCTCGCCTTTCCTCTGGCCAGAGTTGTCTCTCTTACCCCAACATCAGTCTAGCCAACCGCTCAGCCCTTCTTTCCTCCATCTTCACTTTCCTGCCCAGCAAAGCTGCCCTAGTGCTCCATAGTCCTCGCCAACCTCATCAACTGGATCCTGCTTCCAAGCTCAGGTAGCTTAAAGGGGCGCGCTAATAAAAGGTTATAAGCCAACTTAGAACAAGCTATGGATGACGTCGAAGAGTTTGAAAAAGAGTTAACAACCTATATTCACGATTTGTTTCTGGATACTGAGTTCCTGGAATGGCGAAAAGGGCTTGAGCAATATTCAGAGGGGCAATGGCACTCTCTTATTGTAAAGCTAAGTAATGCTGACGCTCCGATAGATAGACTAAGGGACTTCGGAGAGCAAACATACTCCAAGTTAGTTTTTAACTATGTAAAAGCCCCAGATTACAAAGAATCAAAAATGTTAATGGTCCAGTTTACGGTTTCTGGTAGTTTGTGGCATTCCTTAGTGTGGCATTGTCCTAATCACAACTAAAGGCTTTCAACAAAGCCCTCTTTCATCGCCCGCTTTTTCCAACTTTACATCCCGCCCCAGAAAGCACTGCAATACTCCCCTACCTTAAGTTTGCTTACAAAAAGTGAGTTTACAGCGGTACTGAAATACCCGAGCTTGCCATGTCATTAATATCGCAATGTCTTTAGGACTGACGATGAACAAGTGCACCTTAATCCTTTGCCTGTTCCTTTCCTTGATAGCAGAAGCGAATGCTTCGCCAGCCATAACGACCATGAAGATATCCGATGGTACCTATGTGATGTCTGCCGTCGACTATGGCACCAACATAGGTGTTATCAGTACAAAAAAAGGCGTTGTAGTTATTGACCCTATGCCGGGCAAAGCCTTGTTACCCGAACTGGCAAAGCAGATTAACGACCTGACGCAGTCACAGGTTCGCTTTGTGTTGAACACTCACAATCATGAAGACCATACTGGCGGCAATGAGTTTTTCGTCGGTGAAGGTGCACAGCAACTCAACAGCTCAGATGCCATTGCTGAGATAGACTCAATCCTGGTTAACTCCCATACGCCCAAAGACCAAATCTTTTTCCTTCCGAAGGAGAATGTCGTTTTTACCGGTGACGTATTTGATACCAGCTGGCACCCAACATTTTACTCTGGTGGCATTAAAGGCTTTGATGACGCCATCGACAAGATTCTTGCATTGGGGGATGAGCAAACACTGATTGTGCCCGGCCACGGACAGCCTGCGGATAAAGCGGCATTACGCAAGTTCAGGAAAGATACTCATGACTGGGTTACCAGGGTTAAGGTGTTACATCAGCAGGGCCTGAGTATCTCTGAGATGAAGCAGCACCCTGATATCCAGTCGATATTGCAGCGATTCAATACTGAACAAAGAGCTGAGTTTATACCGGACAGGGCATTTCAGCGGTTTTTGGAGCGCACTGTAACATTAATTGAAACCCACTGAGCACATATGACCCGGGCACAAACAACTCATCAATCACCTTTGGGGAATCAAGATGACCGAACCCGCAGAGCCATATTCAGATTGGATAGGCAAAACCTATCAGGAGCTGCAGCAAGACAGCCATTTCCTGATACTGGTGGATGGCAGTAAACCTGAGATAGTAGATGACAGTCTCGATGACTTTTACATCTCATCGGAGGCCAGCAAAACTGAGTTTATTTTTAAACGTGAAAGCCAAAGGCTAATCGCGCTTATATTTTGGATGCGACCGGATGGACGTTTCCCCAAATCCCTTAACGCCGGAATGACGCGACAGGATGTACACGCGCTACTTGGCGAGCCCATCGAATCTGTCCCCGCCAGAAAAATCCCCGTACTGGGTGAAGTCCCTCCCTTTGAAAGATTCGAAGGAAAAGTCTCTGTGACCTATTCACTTAAAACAGATCAGGTTGAAGACGTCAGGTTTCACTCATAAAACAGATAGGCGGTTGGTATCGCCTATTTGCAGGAGACAAGAGGCAGGCATCTTGATTAGTCTGCTCTCAGTTTCGCTGACCATGAATCAAGTTTGATTAGCACAGTCAGGCAATTCCTTAGTCATCCAACCCGTGGTCGATAGCATAGCGCACCAGGCCAGCACTGGTTTTGATGCCCAGCTTTTCTTTGATATTACGCCTGTGGGTTTCTACGGTGCGGACACTGATATCGAGTTCCCGGGCCAGCTCTTTGTTATTCAAGCCTGAGGCCAGCAGCCGCAGCACTGTCTGCTCCCGGGTGGTTAACACAGTGCTTTTTTCCGGCTCAAGAGTGGTTTGCACCAGCAGCTCCAGAATACCCCGGCTGTAATAAATGCCGCCATTGTTAATGACTCTTAAGGCGTAGAACATCTCCGACGCACTGATATCTTTCAGGACGTAACCATTCACCCCGAGGTTCAGCACACTCAGCACGTACTCCTTGTCGTCGTGCATGCTCAGCACCAGGATTTTGATGTCAGGAAACTTGTCTTTGAAGATTTCGGTAGCATCCATACCGTTCATTTCCGGCATGCTGATATCCATCAGTACAATATCCGGTTTGAGGGCAGGCACTTTTTCAAGCGCCTCTTTGCCGTTGGCAGCCTGGCCGACGACGACAAAATCATCATCCATGGAAAAGCGGGCAATGAGCCCTTCTCTGAAAATTGGATGATCGTCCACAATAAAAATTCGCATCACCTACCTCTTTTCAGAATTGCCGTAATTCATCAGCTTTTTGGGCAGTTTTGCCACCACCTTGGTACCGGTTTTGGCACTGTATATGTCGAGCTTGCCGTCAAAATAGCTTATTCGCTCGGCCATATTCCTCAGTCCGATACCAACGTAGGGGGATTTGTTGCGACTTAATTTCTGGGTGTCAAAACCACAACCGTTATCGGTAATGGAAAGCTTAAACCAGGCGTCGTTTACCTGAAGCTTCACCGTCACTTTGGTGGCATTGGCATGTCGTTCAATATTGGTCAGCGCCTCTTGTGCAATGCGGTACAGCGTCGTTCTGGCATCGCTCGGCAGCAGCTTTTTTATTGCCAGGGGGGTAAAGGAAATATCGAGGCCCAGCCGACTTTTATAGTCTTCAATTAAAGCCGCCAGTGCAGCTGATAAACCATGGTCTTCCAGCAGGTTGGGGTGCAGATCCCTGGATATGCGGCGAACATCGTTAATGGTGGCATCCAGATACTGCTCGCACTGCGACAACTCCTTATCTGCGCCCTCACCTTTGTTCAGTTTAAAGATCGCGTTTTCAACAACATACTTTGTCGATACCAACATCTGAATAATGCCATCATGAAGTTCACGGGAGACACGCTGGCGCTCTATCTCCTGGCTGTCGACAATGCGATTGGTCAGTGCCTTCAGCTTTACATCCGCCAGTTTTCTCTCGCTCGCCTGCAGAAAAAGGCCAGAGAAAAACACCACCACAACGCCCGCCACCGTCAGCACCAGTATCACCAGAAATGTCTGGTTAATATGGCCGTTGATTTCTTCCTGCAGGGTCACCACATCCCGGTCGATATCATCAATATAGATGCCGGTTCCCACCATCCACTGCCATTTATCCAGCATCACAGAGTAGGCGAGTTTTTTAGCCATTAAACCTGTTGAGGGCTTTTCCCACAGGTACTCATGAAAGCCACCGCCTTGCTGCGCATTGGTAATCAAAATCTGAATCAGGGGATTACCGGATACGTCGACCCATTCCCAGAGATCCTGGCCTACTCGATAGGGTTGGCGGGGGTGCACTATGTTGATGCCGGTATCGCTGTAAACAAAAAAGTAGCCGTCTTCTCCGTACTCCAGTGTGTTGAGGATCTCGGCTACCTGCTTTTGTGCAACAGGGTCATCTTGATCGGCCGTGAGGTAAATATGGCTAATCGCCCCCATTGCCAATTCGATGTGGGATTGCAGTTGTTGCTTTCGCAACTCCAGAATTTTATCTCTGTAGGAAGCGCCACTCTGCTCTGACAAAAGTTCAGATTGGTGATGCAATGCCAACACAATGATCAGCATAGAAAGCACAAGCGGGAGAATCGTGAGGGCTATGATTTTTTGCTTGAAGTCCAACATCAGGCTCCATGGTCATTTTTATTTTTTATTGTCTTAATATTAGTGCACCCGCCTGATTAAATTTCAACCAAACGCCTAACCTCAGCATAAAGCTCCACCACCAGAAAGCCTCAACAAACCTCAACAGTAAAACCTAACCGCTTATTTTTATGAGAAATAATCCGCTGGATTTGTCTTGGTAAAAAAATCCCGCCCTCTGAAGTCAATCGCTCAGCCAAAGCGTGAATGTGACAAACAGGCGGTCGCGCCAGCGAATGCGACTACGTAAAAACCCGCAGAAGACTCAGTAATAAACCGAATATTCAGCCTGTCTGAAAATAACTAGCTTGGCAGTTCATTAATTAGATTAAGGGACACCAAGATGCTCAAACCTCTATTCACGACTCTCCTTATTTCGGCACTGTCTCTGCTGTCCACCAGCGCAATGGCCGATGAACAAAAGACCTATCGCTGGCGCCTGGCTGAAACCTGGCCAAAAGACTTTCCTGTATTTGGTGACACAGTCAAAAGCATGGCTCAGCGCGTTAAAGAGATGTCCAACGGTCGGCTTATCATCACCATCGACTCCAAGAATAAGCACAAAGCCCCTTTAGGCATTTTCGATATGGTTCGGGCCGGGCAGTACCAAATGGGTCATTCAGCTTCTTACTACTGGAAGGGAAAAGACCTCAATACCATGTTTTTTACCACCAGACCCTTTGGCATGACGGCAACTGAGCAATATGCCTGGTTTTACTACGGTGGCGGTATGGAGCTGATGCAGCAGGTTTACCAACCTTATGGTTTGCTGTCATTTCCCGGAGGCAATACCGGCAATCAAATGGGTGGATGGTTTCGCAAAGAGATCAAGTCGATAGATGATTTAAAGGGCCTCAAAATGCGGATTCCCGGCTTTGCCGGTGAGGTGATATCCAAGTTGGGTGCCAGCCCCGTCAATATCCCTGCGGGCGAGCTGTATACCGCACTGGAGCGCAACACCATAGATGCGCTGGAGTGGGTTGGCCCCTCTTTAGACCTCCGCATGGGCTTTCAAAAGGTCGCTCCCTTCTACTACACAGGCTGGCATGAACCGGCAACTGAGCTGCAATTTTTAATCAATGAGAAAGCATTCAATAGCCTGCCTGAGGATCTTCAACAGATTTTGATGGTGGCCATGCGTGCATCTGCCTACGACATGTATGCCCAGTCTATGCATGAAAACGCCCTCAACCTGGAAAAAATCGCCACCGAATACTCTGACATTCAGATAAGAACCTTCCCGGCCAGCATCATGCTGGAGCTGCAAAGGGCCAACGATCAGCTGATCGAGCAGTTCAAGCAGCAAGATCCACTCACCAGAAAAATCATCGAGTCTCAGGAACGCTATCAAGGCATTGCACGTCCCTGGACGCAGATCTCAGATCAGGTCTACCTGGAAATTGGCCAGTAACAGTCTGTGGGGCTGGCTTGCTGCCAGCCCTTAACCGGACTTGATGACTTGATTGAAGCCCGGCGGCATTCGCTTTTTATCCAGCGGTAAATATAAGAACAGTCACATGAGAAAAATACACAACTTACTGGGTAACCTACTGGATTACCTGGGCTATCTCTGCGCAGTTTTAATGGTGTTGATGTTGTTGAATGTCTTCTATGACGTCGTTATGCGCTACCTATTCAACAATATTTCCATCGCCATGCAGGAGCTGGAATGGCACCTGTTTGCAGCCATGTTTATGTTCGGCATCGGCTACACGCTGAAAGAAGATGGCCACGTCAGGGTTGATGTTTTCTACGACAACCTCAGTCGTAAGACACAGGCCGTGATCAACAGCGTGGGCATTCTGCTCACAGTGTTCCCCTTCAGTCTGCTCATCATCAATTTCGGGCTGGGCTTTGTGGAAGATGCCTTTCAGTTGGGTGAGAAAAGCCCTGACCCCGGCGGACTCAGTCATTTCTGGATAATTAAGTCAGTTATTCCGCTGTCTTTTCTGTTCGTGATTATCGCCGGATGTTATCGGCTCATAGGTGAAATCTCGGTTCTGCTGGGCGCGCCGGTGGAGGCTGAGTCATGACAGGTTTAGCCCTTTTTGCCATTGCAATGATCGCCATATTCTTTGGCTTTCCTATCGCCTTTACCTTCGCCGGAGTCTCTATGGTGGTGGGTATTCTGGTACTGGGTATCGACCTGTTTGCATTCATGCCATTCAGAATTATGAGCACTATGCAGAACACCATTTTGATGGCAGTTCCGCTGTTCATCTTTATGGGCATTGTGCTTCAAAAAACCAATCTGGCCGAAGAGTTACTTGAGTCCATGGGTAAGCTGTTTGGCGGGCTTAAAGGTGGCCTCGCGATCTCCACCATAGTGGTTGGACTGTTTCTGGCGGCATCGACAGGAGTGGTGGGTGCCAGCGTGGTTGCCATGGGCGTGATATCGCTGCCAGTGATGTTGAAACACAGGTATGACCCCAGGTTATCGACAGGCATTATCTGTGCCGCAGGAACCCTGGGGCAGATAGTGCCGCCCTCGATAATCTTAATCATTCTTGGTGATGTAATGGGGCTGCCTGTAGGCGACCTGTTCACGGCGGCTATTCTCCCCTCTCTGGTGCTGGTATCTGCCTATCTCATCTACATCCTGGCCATAGTCAATATCAAACCCGATATAGCCCCGGCCATAAACAATGACGTCGGCGAACCCAATCTGCGCATGGTGCTGAGATGCCTGAAGCTGATTATTCCTCCGCTATTTTTAATCATCGCGGTATTGGGCTCGATTTATACCGGGTTGGCTACGCCGACGGAGTCATCTGCACTTGGCGGCGTTGGCGCTCTGTTACTGGCCGCCATTTACGGCAAATTCAGGTTCAAACTCCTGTTCGAGAGCGCGCTGGAAACCGTCAAGGTGTCTTCGATGGTATTTGCCGTACTCATTGGTGCCACCGCGTTTTCAATGGTGTTCAGTTACAGCGGAGGTGAGTCCATTGTGGAGGAGTTTTTTGTCTCTCTGCCCAATGCTCAGTGGACATTCGTGCTGATCGCCATGCTTACCATTTTCATCCTGGGCTTCTTTATCGACTTTATTGAAATCGCCTTCATCATAGTGCCGATATTGACGCCGATTGCCCTGTCACTTGGGCTCGATATGAACTGGCTCGCCATTCTTATCGCCATGAATTTACAAACCTCATTTTTGACCCCTCCCTTCGGCTTCAGCCTGTTTTACCTCAAGGGAGTCGCCCCACCGCAAATCAAAACAATAGACATCTACAAAGGGGTCTTGCCGTTTATCGCCTTGCAGATGTTCATTCTGGCGCTACTGGTTTTCTTCCCCCAGCTATTTGGCCTTAGTCGGCTGGGTTAATGATTGAAACTAAACAATAAAAAAGGAGATATACATGAAGATTTCAACACTGACGCTTATCGCCTCGGCGCTGTTCAGCAGCTCAGGTTATGCTGCATATGAATTTGAACTCGGTGATAACAACACGCTCAAATTCGGCGGATATCTAAAGGCGGACATTCGTCATGTCGACGGCGATGTCCCCTACCGACCTTTTTGGATAGCCACAGGCACCACGGGGGAAGACTCCTCGCAAACTCACTTCAATATGAGGGAGTCAAGGTTCAACGCCAGTTATACCCACGGTAAGGTGATGGGGTTTGTCGAAGTCGACTTTTACGGCTCAGACGGCAGCGAGGCCGTGGTAAACAACTATGATCCCAGGTTGCGTCACGCCTTCATTAAATATGACAACTGGCTGGTCGGACAAACATGGTCCACCTTTATGCCGCTCAAGGCGATTCCAGAAACGCTCGATTTTGGCGGGCCACATGTGGGCGAAGCCTTTATTCGCCAAACTCAGATACGTTACACCTATGGTGGATTCCAGTTTGCGCTGGAAAACCCGGAAACCACAGGGGCTGACAATAAGAATGATTCATTACCCGATGTCGTAGGCCGCTACATACATAAAGCGGATTGGGGTGAGCTCGCCGTGGCGGCTCTGGTGAGGCAGTTAGACAGTGATGGCCTGGATAAAACCGTTGCCGCCTTCAACCTGTCCGGCAAGCTGCTGATTGGAGAGAAAGATGACTTTCGCTTTCAGGTTAATGTGGGCAAGCCTGGCCGGTATGTTGCTCCGGGGCTAACGACAGATGTCATTACCCATGATGATCAGCCAGCCGCAGAAGAGACCACCGCTTACACGGCGGCATACCGTCATTTCTGGAGCGAGAGTTATCGCAGCACCGTTTTCTACGGCCATGCCAAAACCGATATTCAAAACCGGGAAAGGCAGATGTGGGGGGTGAATTTGATTAAGCAACTCACGCCCTATCTATGGGCTGGTGTGGAAGTGGGCAACTATGAAGTCAGTGACGCCAATGCCGACTCGACCTACCTGCAGTTCTCAGTCAAATACACCTTATAAACGCCTGATGACAAGTCACCCTGGTTTCTATCCCTGGCTCACCCAGCCTTGATGTTGACATGAAAATTCATGTAGCCGCTTAGTGCTATTCCGCATAGGAGGTTCAGTCAGTCCAACTGAGCTTGCGACCCTATGCGAATTGGTACTGTTTGTAAGCGGCCTTTTTTGCTGAAAACTGCTTGTTATCACCTGTCCATATCACCATCCGGGCCCCGACAGCACCGCATTCTACCCTGTGGCATCTGGTTAAACAGTAAAAAACCGGCCATGTTACCGACCGGTTTTTATTGACTGTATTTTCATGCCAGCACAGGGAGACGACACTAACTCTCTTTACAGTACTTTCGCGCCTCGTAAAGGGTTGTGACCTCCCGGCCATTACAGTGTGGATAGGCAGATATGCAATCGAAATAGCCTGAGATGATTTTCCTGCCCTGCTTTCTACTCGAAATCATTTCGGGCAGTTCAGCGGGTAACTCAAGACGACACTCATCAAACTTGGCACTGATATATTCAGGACAAACTTTAATATTGATGTTGTAGTCCCGCGCATTGAGCTTGCACATCTCTATTGCTCTTTCTCCCCACAATTCAATGTATTCATAGGTGGGGACAGGGTTATTGGCAACATCGGTTATCCTTTCCGTCACGTCCTTATTGGCTTGTGCGTAAAGGTGATAACTTCCCCAGGCGACACCTATCATTAAAATCAGATTTCTCACTACAGCTTCCCTGAATCCTTCAATTGAAGTTCCAAATAAAAGCCGCCCTTTTTATCGGCCGGCGTTTATCAGGGAAGGTGCGAATCAGTCCCGAATATCAGGTGTTCGCACCTTCCCTGGATGCGTAGTCAGATTACTGACAGGCGACCCCAACTGAAGAGAATGCCGCCGTCACGTCAGCTACTGTGTAGCCGTAATCAGACGCTGCACTTTCTACACCACAGGCACCCTGGTTATAGGTGCTGGTTGGGCTCCAGTACATCTGGTTTGCCAGAACAAATACATCGAAGGCTTTATGAGTGTCCCAGCCAGTTTTGTTGGCCAACAGGTAGAATGCTTTGTTGTACACACCTGATGAGTAATGTACGTCCATACCTGAGGTGTAATCAGATGCATGGCCAATGGATTTTCCATCCTGAGTTGGGTCATCCATGTAGCGCAACGCACCATTACCCTTGAAGATGTCATAACCCACCAGCCAGTCATTGCTGCCGCGCATATAGAATTCAGCCGCTTCACCAGCCATGTCGGAGAAGGCTTCGTTCATACCGCCAGACTGTGCGCTGTACTCCAAACCAGAGTTCTGCTCGGTAAAGCCATGACTGACCTCGTGTGCGGATACGTCCAGGCTGACCAGAGGATAGAAATAGCTGGCGCCATCACCAAATGACATTGCGCGACCATCCCAGAACGCATTTTCATAGTTGCGGCCATAGTGAACACGCATTTCCAGCTGGAAGGTCAGCGGCGCAGTGTTGTACCAGTCGCTGTACATGTTGAAGATAACGTTACCGAAGTAGTGAGCATCGTTCAGCGGCGAGTAGGCACCGTTTATCTCTCTGTAGGTGTTTTCAGGGCAGGTAAATGAATAAACCGAGCCGCGACGGGTACTGTTGCCCATGTTGACGGTTTTCACATTGTCGTTGCTCATGACACAAACACCATTGGACTCACCTACTGGCAGGTGACCAAAATCGCTGCCGAAGTAGTACTGACCGATCTTGGCATTGCCACCAGGGCCTGTGGCATTAAATGGTGTAGTGGTACCACCGCCACCACCGCCGCCTGGCTTGCCTTTACCACCTTTGGCAGTCATCAATTCATTCCACTGGCGAATGATATTGCCGTTGGAGGCATCAACCAGACCTGCCGGACGGGAGATCTGATTTTGGTTTTCACTCAGATAGGATACGCGATAGGCCAGTTTAGGCTGGTCGCCTTCACTGAGAACCACCAACTCTACGTCCTTGTGTCCTGAGGTCAGTGAGCCGGGGAATGCGCGGTTTAACGCGGCGATAGCCTGACCCCGGGTAATACCGGGCTCAACACTGAAGTTGGCATCGATATTCGCAGCAGCGCCGGCATGAATGCCTTCAGCAGATACCACCAGATGATGGCCGTATACTTTTACGCCTTTGAAAAACTGCTGCTGTTTTACTTTTTCCTGTCCTTTGGCTGTTTTGAAAGACTTGCCGGGGGCAAAGCTATGCCCTTTGGCCAGACCCATGGATTGGGCCAGTGAACTATCTCCTGCCTGCAACGTTCCAGAGACACACAATGCGAGTGCTGCTGGAATAAAGGTATATGCTCTCATTTTATCTTCCTGTGTAATTATTATATTCCGAAGTTCAATCTCCGGTGCATGCAAAGTTACACAGCACAAAACCAAGCTCAATACTCACAAATACATAATTTTACATTTTAATTACAAATGAATCAGTGAGCGATACAACTTTCTGGTAACCCATGATTCAGGCTAAAGAAGCTGGACGCAGCCAAACACTCAACCAGCTGTATGGAAAGATCATTTCAGACAGCCTGCCTTAACAATAAAGCAGGCTGCGGACAGAAGGGTTACTCAGCCACAGGCTGCGTAATCATTTCTTAGGAGGAAAAGCTCAGCGTTTTACACACTTTCAAATGGGAAATTGTCATAGCCACACTTCCCCATGACCAGCCAACACCAAATCCTGATGCCAGAATTTTGGTTTCGCCATTCTTCAAGCTTTCAGCCAGCGTGCCAGTCATCACCAGCGGAATTGAGGCGCTGCTGGTATTACCTATCTGTTCAAAGTCCATCGGCAGGCGTTCACCGGTTACCCCCACCTTGTCACCCAGCCGGGTCAACATCATCTTGTTGGCCTGGTGCAGCACCAGGTAATCCAACTCATCGGTCGACCAACCATGGGTATCCAGACAAGTCTTGATACAGGCGGGGACTTCTCGCAGGGTAAACACAAACACCTGAGTCCCTTCCATAAACAGCGCAGGCGCTTTGTCTGGGTTAAGCGCACCACCATTAGGCTGGATCAGATAAGGCGCACCTGCACCATCGGTCCCCAGAGTGAAGGTCATTGGCGCGGCATTGGCCTGTTTTTCAACGGCAATCACACTGACACCATCGCCAAACAGCGGCGCAACTTTCCGATCATCATCGGCGATCTGCTGGGATGTTGTGTCACCTACCACCAGCAAAGCACGTTCACAATTCATGCCCTGCAGCAAAGAGGTGAGCTGCCAGAGTCCATAAACAAATCCAGAGCACCCCAGGTTGACATCGAAACAGGCGGCTGATTTATCCAGCCCCAACTGATGTTGCAGTTGCACCGCGTTGCCGGGCAAGGGAAAGTCTGCAGACTGGGTGACCATCATCAACAGGCCAACCGAATCAGGGGCCCAGTTCAACTCGCTCAGCAGCTCACTGGCCCCTTGCCGTGCCATGGCCAGTGCGGTTTCGCCACTGCTTATACGTCGGCCCGCAATACCTGTACTATCGATAATTTTCTGGATGTCAGCTTCGCCGATCACATCGGCCAGATCGGTGTTAGGCACATAGCGACCGGGCAGTACTGAGCAAATGCCTGTTATCTGCACACCGGATGTTTGAATGATGGCCATTTGTCCCCCTCTGGGAGTGATTTTCAAGCTATATTATGCAATGTTATAGTTTAAACCAATCATTTCAGGCAGTTAATATTCGGGGAAGAGTATGGAAGCGATTATCAAATCAGTCAGGATAGCGGGTATGCAAGCCGCTGTGCCGCCTCACCGACATTCCTATGTCGAAACCCCGGAGTTTTTCACTCAGGAAGAAGCAGACAAGGTTTATGCCAGCACCGGCATTCACAGTCGTCGTATATTGCCGACCCATTTGTGCGCATCCGATATGTGCCTGGCTGCCGCAGAGAGTTTGTTGGAAAATCTGGGGTGGGAAGCCTCCAGCGTTGATGTGCTGATTTATGTCAGTCAGGACGCTGACTATGCTCTGCCAGCCACAGCCTGCCTGATGCAGCATCGTCTGGGCCTTCCCAGGACCGCTGCCTGTCTGGACGTGAGCCTGGGATGTTCCGGGTTTATTTACGGCACCTGGATTGCCAGCCAGCTGCTGAACAGTTCCAGCGGCAGGCGGGCTTTGGTGCTGTGTGGTGACACCTCAAGTCGCCACCTGTTACCTGAAGACAGAGGCACCAAACCACTGTTTGGCGACGCCGGAGTGGCAACCGCACTGGAGTTTGACCCGGATTGGCCTGATTCCTATGCCGTCTTTGGCACTGACGGTACCGGGGGGCAACATATTGCCGTCCCTGCAGGAGGCCGCCGCCACCCAACCATGCCGGAAAAAGAGAGCTGGGATGAACCAACCCACGACCGCCTCTATAAAGATTCCCGATTACAACTCAATGGCGCAGAAGTATTTTCCTTCACCCTGAAAGTGGTCCCCAAGCTGGTGAAAGAGACCCTGGCACTGGCAAACATTACCGCAGATGATCTGGATATGTGTGTGATGCATCAGGCCAACGCCTTCATTCTTGAGCACCTGCGCAAAAAGGCCAAGATCGACAAAGAGAAGTACCTGATTGATATGGCTGACTTTGGCAATACCTCCAGTGCCTCCGTACCATTGGCGATTTGCCATAAGCTCACTGATTTCTTCGACGGAGAGCCTAAAAAAGTGCTTTTGGGTGGTTTCGGTGTGGGCTGGTCCTGGGGTGCAATCGTTGCAGACATAGGCAAGATGCCTGCAGGTATTGTTGAAATTGCCGACGACTTCCCGCCTCTGCAACTGGCTCAGTGATTCAGGAGCACGCATGACAACAAAGCTCATTATGGTGACAGGAGCCAGTGCCGACTCTGATATCGGCCTGGCGATTTGTCAGCAGTTGGCTGGTGACGGTTACCAACTGATATTGGTTGGCCGACGTGAAGAAGCACTGCAGGCCACTCAGGCTCAGATACCCGGCGAGCACATTATCGCCCCCATGGACTTAACCGCCCTGGACGATATCAATGGCTGGATGAAATCCCTTTGCAGTGAACACGGCAAACTGAGCGGATTGGTTCACAGTGCCAGCTATCAGGGCTATTCGCCTTTGCGGGGCATGAAAAGCAAGCAGATACACCAGTACTTTGACACCAATGTTGCGGCAGCGCTGATGCTGACAGCCGCTTTCTCCAAACCACAACATCACACACCGCCAGCTTCCATAGTACATATCGGCTCAGTCGCCGGATTTAAGGGGCTCAAAGGTCGCAGCCTGTACGCAGCCTCCAAAGCGGCATTGATGTCGATAACCCAGAGCTGTGCGCTGGAGTTGGCAGACAAGCAGATCCGGGTCAATTGTGTCGCCCCGGCTCTGGTAGATGGCGCGAAGGCTCAGCAGCAATTTGCCATGCTGAATCCAGAGCAGCAGCAAGCATTGAAAGATGAACATCCGCTGGGGCTGGTACCACCACAAAGGGTGGCTCAGGCAGTGGCTTATCTTATCTCTGACTCAGCCAGCCATATCTCAGGCCACACCCTGCCGGTGGACGGAGGATACCTGATTGCCTGAACATCATCTGGTTTGCTACGGCAACAGCTCAGCGACGCTGGGCTCGGGCCATATGATGCGGATGCTGGCCATAGTGTCCTGGGCTGACAAAGCCAATTGGCGCATCAGCTTTTGCGGAAAATACTGCCACCCGGCAATGGCGGCTCGTTTAGCCGATATGGGATTCGGGTTCACCGAGCTGTATGACCCACTTAATATTGCGCAGCTGGAAGCAATGAAAGCGGATGCCATCATCATTGATGACTACTTTCTGTCTCCCGCAGAGTGGCAAACACTGGCCCGACTCAACTGCGTTAAGCTGGCGCTGGATGATGCCATAGACACTCATCCACTGCCGGTCGACCTGGTGGTCAATCCCGCGCCCAATATGAGTGAAGCGGATTATCGCCCGCGCACCGCCGATGCGAGTTTGTTGCTCGGCCCCAGCTACACCCTGCTGCGACCTGAGTTCGGCAAGGTTGCCGATGTGGAATACCAAAATCGCCAGGGCGTGCTGATTACCCTGGGTGGTGCCGATGTCAAACAAATGGCGCTGCCACTGGCAAGCTCAATGTGTCAGCTGCTGCAGGATGCTGATATCACAGTATTACTGGGCAGCCTTAACCATGCACAACTGCCCGCACTTAAGGCGCTTGCCGCACAATATCCCCGGCTGACGGTACTTGAACATTGCGACCGGGTGGCTGAGGTGATGTCAGGCATGGCGCTGGCGATCAGTGCGGCCGGAGGCACTTTGGGAGAGCTCGCCGCCATGGGCGTGCCAACACTGGCGCTGTGTAGCGTGGATAATCAGACCCCAGCTCTGTCATCACCTTTACTCAATACCTGGTACAGAGCATTGGATGTCAGAACTTATGGCCAACAGGATGCCGCCGGGGACCAATTGATAATGGAACAAATAAGGGAACAGGTGAGCGATTTGTGGCACAAACCCTGCTTGCGACAGGATATGAGCCGCTTTGCGCGCCAATTAATTGATGTTCAGGGGTGTTCACGCATACTTGAGGCGTTGAAACAAAAGCTATAACCCCTGCTGCCAAGGAAACGGAATATGGCTGGCATAACCACTCCATCGTTACTACCCACGACTTATGTTGATGCTGACGTTCAACAGCAGGAACAGGAGCTGATCTTCAAAAAGCACTGGCTGTTTGTCGGGTTTGCATCCCAATTAGCCAACCACAATGATTTCATTACCCTGGAAATTGCCGGTGTTCCCGTTGTAGTTCAGAACTTTAACGGCGAACTGCAGGCACTGCTGAATATCTGCAGCCATCGTAAAGCACGACTGCAAACGGCTTCGTCAGGCAATCGACCACTCAGTTGTCCCTATCATTGCTGGAAGTTTGGCAAGAATGGTCTGCTGACCGGCGTCCCCAAGAACAACACAGACTTCAAACTCGATGAGGCAGACAGAAAGTCACTGTCTCTCAAACTCTTCTCACTGGCACAGGCAGGAGACTTCGTGTTTGTCCGCCTCTCCCCAGAAGGGGAAAGTTTGCCGGACTTTTTGGGAAAATATTTCAATATTCTCGAAAGCCTGTCGCATTACTTTTGCGAGCCCGTCCACCAGGGCCAGTATTTGTGGCAATCAAACTGGAAACTGGCGGTAGAAACTGTCCTTGAGGTTTACCACGTACCCGGTACTCATCCCGATACCTTTTCAAAACTCGCCAGAGCCGAGTTCGAGTTGGATCAGGACAAGCGGCATAACTCAGGACACACGCCACTGCAGCAGGCTCCCAAAGAGTGGTGGCAAGGTGTAAGAAGCAAGTTAAAGCTAACTCAACACCCAGAATATACTGAATATAATCACTTTTTTATCTACCCCAACCTGGCGGTGGGTATTACCAATGGTTCTCTGATGTCGGTACAAACCTATGACCCTGTGACCACTGACAGTTGCCACCTTAACTTCCGTCTGCAGATGTTAAGCAGCGCGGCAACACTGGGGCAAGAGTCCGATCTTCCCCGAGGCCTGAAAGCGTTCAAAAAGGCGGTGGTCGCCAACTTTACCGATTTCAATCACACCATTCTCGAAGAAGACAGACTGATGGCCGAAGCCTGCCAGAAGAACATGCAACATACAGATACCCCAGGCGTGCTTGGACAGTGCGAGTCGAGATTGGCCCTGTTCCACGCGGCCTGGCGACAGGATATGGATAATGCCCATGACTGAACCCACAGCATTTGCTCCACAACTTGAGATTGACGGTCGCCACATTGGTCCGGGCCAGGCGCCCTATATTATTGCCGAGCTTTCAGGGAACCATCAGGGCTCACTTGAACAGGCACTGGCACTGATTGACAGTGCTGCGGCAACGGGCGTGGATGCGATAAAAATCCAAACCTACACAGCAGACACCATCACCCTCAACCATGACGCACCTGAATTTGTCCTTCAGGGCGGGCTGTGGAAAGGCCGTAAATTGCATGACCTGTACCAGGAAGCGCATACGCCGTGGGACTGGCATAAAGCCTTATTCGACAAGGCCAGAGAGCATAATATCACTCTGTTCTCCTCCCCGTTTGATACCACTGCGGTAGACCTGCTTGAGTCACTTGGCTGCCCCGCCTATAAGGTTGCCAGCTTTGAAATCAATGATATCAACCTGATCAAGTACATAGCTGCCACCGGTAAGCCCATCATCATGTCTACGGGGTTGGCCACCAAAGCAGAGATTGCCGAGGCGGTTCAGGCCGTGCGCGATGGCGGCGGTACCCAGTTGGCGCTGCTGCATTGTGTCAGTGGTTACCCCACGCCAGTGGAAGATACCAATCTGATGACCATGGTGGATTTACAGCAGAGCTTTGGCACTGTGGTGGGCTTGAGTGACCACACTCTCTCCACCGCCACAGCCGTCGCATCTATCGCTTTAGGTGGCTGCATAGTCGAAAAACACTTTGTGGAAGATCGCAGCGCCGGCGCGGTAGACAGTGCCTTTTCGCTGGAGCCAGAGGAGTTTTCAACTCTGGTAACCCAATGCAATCAGGTCAGTTCGGCTCTGGGTCAGGTTAACTATGACATCAAACCCAGCGAAGCTGGCGGACGTGATTTCAGACGTTCTTTATATGTGTGCCGCGACATTCAACAGGGCGAAGCCTTCACCAAAGATAATGTGCGCTCGGTTCGCCCGGCATTTGGTCTGCATACCCGTTATTTGCCTCAGGTGCTGGGTCAGTGCGCCAGTCAGGATATTGCCTATGGCAGTCCGCTGAAAGCTGAGCACCTGCAAAACGGCATCGATGACGGAGAGATGGCATGAAGGTGATATGCATCACTCAGGCAAGAATGGGGTCAACCCGACTGCCGGGCAAGATACTCCTGCCAGTTGCCGACTCCTGCCTGCTGGATATGCATATGAGCCGTGTTGGTCGTGCCGCTTTGGTTGACCAACACCTGCTGGCGATTGCCAGTGGTGCAGAGAATGCCCCGCTGGTCGAACACTGCCAGGCCAATGGCTACCAATATGTCTCCGGCTCAGAGCAGGACGTCCTGTCGCGGTTTGTAGACGCCGCCCGATTTGCCGGGGCAGAACCAGGCGATGTGATTATCCGTCTGACCAGCGACTGCCCACTTATCTGTCCTGAGTTGATTGATGCCGTGGTAAAGGCTCACCAGCAGGGTAACGCCGACTACAGCTATCTGGATTTGGGCTTTCACCCCAGAGGTTTCGATACCGAGGTGTTCTGTATGGCAACCCTGTTGGCCATACACGAGCAATGCCACGCTCAGCCACAAAGAGAACATGTGACCCTGGGGATATATCAGGCAAACAGTGGATACCGCCTGCAAAACGTCCATCAGGGACAGGAAGAGTGGCACAAATATCGCTTATGTGTTGATGAGGCTGATGATTTGACGCTGATCAGACAACTGGTTTCCCAACTGGATGATTGGCGAAATGCAGACCATCAACAAATCTGTAGGCTTCTGGACAGCCAACCTGAGCTCGCTTCACTTAATCGGGCGGTTATCCAGAAACAGGCCCACTGATTCAGCATTGTAAAAAACGGCCGATAGCTTATTTATCGGAGAGACCGATAGATTTGTAGAGGTCATTTAAGGAGTAAAGAGTATGAACAAGCAAGAATTTCTGAACGCACTGGAAGAGATACTGGAACTGGACGCTGACACCCTGACTGAAGATCAGGTACTGGCAGATCTGGAATCATGGGATTCACTGGCATTTTTGAGTGTCATTGCCATGGCTGACGAAGAGTTCGATCTGGTTATTCAGGGCAGCAAGCTGGAAGAGATCACCAAAGTGGGCGATCTGATTGGCCTGGTGTCTGAGCACCTCTCAGAAGCTGCATAATTTATGACAGCTGAAGTCAATCCGCTGGACCTGACCGGTAAACACATACTGGTCACCGGGGCATCTGCCGGGATAGGCCGGGCAACCTGTGTGCTGCTCGCCTCCCTCGGCGCCCGATTAATGATACATGGCCGCAATGAGGCTGAGCTAAACCGAACCCTGACAATGTTGGCAGGCGACAACCACAGCCTGAGCCTGATGGATATGTCGCAAACCGATGAGCTGGCCCCCTGGGTTCAGCAGCTTGCTGCCGAGCACGGTCACTTTGACGGTTTTGTTCATTGTGCAGGGGTACAGATCACCAAAAGCATCCGCAGCTTTGATGCGGAATTCTTCGACCAGACCATGCGTACCAACCTGGCCAGCGCGCTGGCGATTTCCCGCGGTTTCAGATATCGCAGGCCCAAAGCCCAACAGGGCTCTATCGTGTTGGTGTCCTCCATCGCAGGCCTGATTGGCCAGCCCGGAAACATAGTTTATGGCGCAAGCAAAGCAGGTCTAATGTCGGCCACCCGCGGCCTGGCCATGGAGCTGCTCAGGGACAATATCCGGGTTAACTGCGTTGCTCCGGCTATGGTTGAAACCGAGATGGCGCAGCGAACCCGGGATGATATGACCCAGGCGCAATTCGCCCATATCGAAGCACAGCACCCTATGGGACTGGGCAAACCGGAAGATGTCGCCAATGCGATAGCGTTTTTATTGAGTGATGCCGCCAAATGGATCAATGCGGTCACGCTGCCAGTGGAAGGTGCCTATCTTGCTAATTAAGAGTGTTATATGGGCCTGAAGTTCAAGCGCATGACGCCGGATGACGCAGAGTTACTGCTTAAGTGGCGCACCCATCCGGAAATTACCAAAAATATGTTCACCGATCTGGTGAACCCCAGCGTTGAGTCTCAGCGTAACTGGATTATTTCAGCCAGCCAGCGTGAAGATTATCGCGGTTATTTAATCTGTGACGATGACACACCCATCGGCTTTTTGTGTTTTGCCGACATAGATTTTCATAACCAACGTTGCTCTACCGGCAGCTATATCTACGAGCGCGATGCCCGACTCAAATATGGCGTCACGCTGCACACCTATATCTGCAACTATGTATTCCACTGCCTGAACCTCAACAAGATCGTCAACTATGTGATGAACGCCAATGCCAAGGTGCTGAAAATACAGATGCTGCACAAAACCCGACTTGTGGGTCTCCTGAAAGAACACATACTCAAAAACGGGGAGTTTCACGATGTGCATGTATTTGAGCAGCTTAAGTCTGATTGGCAGAGCCAGAAGCAACACTTTTCGCTGGAACACATCAAGGCAGCATACAACGACTGGAAGTGACTATGTCTGACATTAAAACCCTGATTATTGCCGAACTGGAAAAAATCATCGCCGCCAAAGGCGAAGCCTGTCCTGATATCGTGGGAGAAACACGTTTTCTGCAGGACCTGCCAATGGACTCTCTGGATCTGGCGACCCTGTTGGTCACCCTGGAACTGGAAACCGGAAAAGACCCTTTCAGAGACGGATTTAAAGGCTTTCAGACCCTGAATGAGCTGTCAGCCCTGTACCAGGCGGCCTGATATGAACCCATGGATCCCGGCCGGTTTCCGCTGCATTGAACAGCAACAGCGCTGGAGCAGCGCGGCTTTGACATCTGGTCAGCCAGGAGACACATCAGCTGCTGAGTCCAGGCAGGCAATTATCCTTTCCTATGACGAATCAGCCCCCCTACTGGTTAAGGCCATGGTCAATGCCATCAAATTGGGGCACCAACTTGATAAGCCGGTGATTTTCCTGCGGGACAACAGAACTCCCATTCCCGACGCCCTGCCCGATAAATTCTGTGTAGGACTGCAAACCTCAGGTACAACAGGCGTTCCCAAGCTGGTATTCCATCAATGGGACAAGCTGCTGCCCACCAAAACCCTGAGCCCAGACTCCCGCTGGCTACTTTGTTACCACCCTATGAGCTTTGCCGGCCTGCAGGTGATACTGCAAGCCGTATGCAGTGGTGCCACCCTGATAGCTGATACCAGTGCCAGTCTGGAACAAAAATCCAGACTGGCCCTTACTCACAAGGTTAACGCCATCAGCCTTTCACCCTCTCAATTCAGAGTCATGTCTCTGTGCTGGCAAAATGACAAACCGCAACTGACCCGCCTCACCTTTGGCGGTGAAATTTGCGATCAGCACACGCTGGAACTTGCCCGCGATCTCTTTCCCGATACCAGTATCAGACATATCTATGCCGCAACAGAAGCAGGCGTGGTATTCACTGTTGCCGACGGCAAAGCCGGTTTCCCTGCCGACTGGTTGGGGAAGCCCGGGTTGCCATGGAAGTTGGAAGTCAAAGATGAAGAGCTGGTGCTGGTGCGGGATGGGCAAGTGCTCGCTACCGGAGACAGGGTCAGCCTGTCGTCTGAGCGTTGCCTGTTTAAAGGACGTTTGGACAGTATCGCCAATGTGGCCGGAGCCAAGGTTGATTTGGAAGCACTGGAGCAGGAGTTTATGGCCTTGCCCGGCGTGGTGGATTGTCGGGTTTATACCCGCGCAAACCCAATTACCGGCGCTCTGGTCTGCCTGGAAGTGGTTGCCGGTACAGATGAGTCCGACACCCGAAGCGAAATCGACCGACTCTGCAACCAGTTGCCGCCGACTCACAGGCCCAGAATTATCCAATTTACTCCCCATCTGACGCTGTCTCAGGCGGGTAAGAAGATCAGGAGCACCCCGTGAAATTCATTATCGTTACCGGCGTCAGTCGTGGACTTGGCCTGGGACTCACCAAGGCTCTGCTATCGAGCGGATATAAAGTTGCCGGTTGCAGTCGCAGCCGCTCCGATGCCCTGAATGAACTGGAAATGAGCAACGACAACTTCAAATGGTTCCCCTGTGAGGTTGGAGATGCCACGCAAACCCAGACATTTGTTAGCGATGCCTGCCAGTGGGCACAAGCTCCATTGTGGGGGCTTATCAATAATGCCGGTATCGCCAAAGAGGGGGTTCTGGCCACCTTCCCCAATGTTGACAGTGACGAACTGCTGCAGATAAACCTTAATGGCGCCCTATATATGGCCAGGGAAGCGCTGAGAATGATGCTCAGACAAAACAGCGGTGGCCGCATTATCAACATCAGCTCCATCATCGGCAGTCGCGGCTACACAGGGCTCGCCGCATACTCAGCCTCAAAAGCAGGGCTGGACGGTCTCAGCCGGGCATTGGCCAGAGAGAACGGTCGTCGCGGCATCACAGTCAACTCTGTAGCACCGGGTTACCTGGACACAGAGATGTCTTCCACCCTGAGCGACAGTAAACGCGCGCAAATTATTAATCGAACACCTTTGGGCCGGCTTGGCACAGTGAACGATGTCGCCCCGGCAATAGAGTTCCTGCTGTCTGACGGCGCCGCCTATATTACCGGGCAAACCCTCACCATAGATGGTGGCATTACCAACTGAGCAAGGAGGCCGTATGACACAGTGCGGTATTTGTGGGCGTGAAGCCTGGCAGGTTTTTGAGCATTTGACTTTTGGCGTGTGGCAGGCAAACGCAAAGCAACTGACCCGTGACACCAAAGATTATCCGCTCGGACAGTGTCAGCATTGCGGCCATGTACAATCCCTGACTGAATACTCAGAGAAGCTGCTGCAAACCCTTTATTTTCATGGTCCTCAGGAGCAGGTGTTCTGGCATGAACAGCTGGTAGGCAGCAACTTCCCCTATCACCAGATGGTGTCATTGTTTGCAGAGCTCCTGCCGGGCAATCCCAGCATTACCGATCTGGGTTGCGGCCCGGGCGCTTTGCTGAAAGCCTGCCGACATCAGTTCCCGGATGCTCAGCTCACGGGTGTGGACTTCAATGACCGCTGCGCCCTGGAAGGCATAGACTATATCAGCGCCAATATCGCGATTGCAGAGAATCTGCAGGGCCTTATTGCCGCGGGCAGTCAACACCTGGTGTGTGCGTCTCACACACTTGAGCACCTGCCAGACCCACACGCCTTTTTGCAAGCCGCCGCCGGGCTGCTGACCGAAGATGGCCTGCTGTTTATCGAAGTCCCGGATTTCACCGCCCCTTTGAGTGACAGGATTTGCGGACAGTCCAACCTGATTAACCTGCAGCATATTCACTATTTCAGTGAATCCAATCTGATTGCACTGGCAAGAGCGGCCGGGTTAGACCCCATTAAAGTGGAGAGACTGACCACAGGCTATATTCCCCGTCTGCAGATGTTAATGAAAGTACAGGGAAGCAAGGGACAGGGAAACAAGACACAGGGGTTACCGGACAAGGTGACCATGGACGGAGGTATTCGGGACAACATAGAGGCAGCCCGTTGCCACGGAGCCAATGTCCGGCGTCTGCTTGTTGATCAGTTGAAATCAGCCCTTTCCAACCCTGACACCAGCGTTGCCCTTTGGGGCATTGGCGCTGATGCCTATTTGCTGCTTCAGGACAGCGAGTTCGTCGATTTGCTCAACAATCCCAGACTGAGCCTGCACGACTATCAGTGGGCAGGCCACCAGCTGGGCGGCAAAACCATACTCGGCAGCGACCAGCTCAGTGACACCTCAGCCAGGATATTCCTGCTGCCGTCACTGGCCGAAACCCGGGTAAAGATGCACGCACTGGCCAAAGATTGGGGGATCAAGGTTACTGACCCCTATGACCCGGATAACTTCCCGCTGCCGACACCGGCCCCCTGCCAACTGTGCCAAACAGATCAGTGGCGTCATCTCGAGACCCTGAATACAGGTATCTGGGATAAATCGGGTGATGAACTTGTTCGCAAAAATCTGGCCTTCCCTGTCGGTGAGTGTCATCACTGTGGTCATGTGCAGATCACCCGCCCCCATAATGAGCAGGATATTGCGGCACTCTATTTCTCTGGTGGCGGCCAACCAGAAATGTGGCCGGTTCGCACCGATGGCAGCAATGCCTATCGCGAAATGGTTCAGGCAATGGGCGACGCCTTACCGATAAGCCGCAAGATTGCTGATTTTGGTTGCGGTGAAGGCTTGTTGCTGAAAGAGATGGCAGCAGTTCATCCTGATGGTGATTACCTGGGAGTCGACTTCAACCCTGTGGGGGCTGACGGCTCAATACCCCGGCTGAGGTGTGATTTGAACCAGCAGACGCAGTTGTTGTCTGTTGCTGATGGAGCACAGTTTGACCTGATCACCGCCAGCCATGTGCTGGAACACCTGGTGTCTCCGGTTGCCTTTTTATCGGCACTGGGCTCAAGGCTTAATCCAAATGGCCATATGTTTATTGAAGTGCCGGATGCCAGCTTCAATGACAGCAACCGGCTGCATGAAACCAATCTGGTTCATGGCCAGCATTTGCACTACTTCACCAAAGAAAGCGCCCTGGCTTTCGCGGCGGCAGCAGGACTTGAGTGCATCAGTTGCAATCAAATTCACACCGACAGTATTCCAAGGTTGCAGCTGCTGTTGAAGCCAGGTGAACGTCAGCCTCTTACATCGGCTCTGCAGCAAACCGCTGCGGCCTCTATCACCCAGAGGTTTGCTGGGCACAGGGAAGCATTGAGTAAGCTTCATACAGATATTCAGGAGCAGCTGGACTGTGGTGAGCAGGTGGCCCTGTGGGGAATAGGCGGTGACTTTGTGCAACTGCTGGCGCAGTTCCCTGATCTGAAAGCGCCTTTGGATGCAGGTCGGATTCAGTTGTTTGATATGGGCAGCCGTGGATACAGCATCGAAGGCTGGCAAATCCACTGCTCTTCATCTCTGCCGGACAGCAGCCAGCCATGTTTCATTGTGCCTCAATACCTGCCAACCCGATCAGGCATGCTGAAGCTGAGCAGAGGTTGGAAACGAGCACCACAATAACAGCGCTTCACTCTGGATTGATAAACAGAAAGTAAAAGGCCAGCCCCAATAAGGCTGGCCTTAGTTATATAGGTTTACAGACACTCAGCAAGAGATTCTGCAATATGGCTCAACTCGTCATTGGTTAAGTTGGGGTAAAGAGGCAAAGTCAGAATTGACTGATAAAAACGCTCCGCATTTTCGCAGTAACCTTCTGTGAATCCCAGATTCAGATAGTAAGGCTGCAAATACACCGGAAAATAGTGCACATGAACATGAATCGCCCTTTCTCGCATCGCATTGAAAACTGACTTTCTGTCAGCTGCATTGTGCAACCGCACCACCTGCAAGTGTCTTGCACTGAATGAATCCGGCAAAGGCGCTACCTGAGTAACCGGGAGTTCAGCCAACAATTCATCATACTGCTGCGCCAGAGTATTGCGCTGAGCAACGAACTCATCCAGCCGGGACATTTGACTCAGGCCCAGTGCAGCCTGCATATCTGTCATTCGATAATTAAATCCCAGCTGGTGCTGCTCGTAATACCAGTCCCCTTCATCCGGACGCAGCATCTCACCGGCATCGCGAATGATGCCATGACTGCGGAACATAGCCATCTTCTGCGCCAGACTTGCACAATTTGTTGTGGCCACACCGCCTTCAGCACTGGTGATGATTTTTACCGGATGGAAGCTGAATACAGTGATATCAGAGAACTCACAACTGCCCAGCTTATGCCCTTGATAACTGCCGCCGATGCCATGGGAGGCGTCCTCAATCACCCTGAACCCATACTCTTTGGCGAGTTCAGCGATAGCCTGCATATCACAACTGTGACCACACAGATGCACAGGAATAACCACCCTGGGCAGAGTACCAGCCTGTTTTGCCTGCGCCAGTTTTGACGCCAGAGCGGCGGGACACATATTGCCAGTGGCTTCATCGACATCGACAAAGTCAACCTCTGCCCCACAGTAGAGCGCGCAGTTGGCGGACGCGACGAAGGTAATGGGAGATGTCCATACCCTGTCTCCCGGCCCTATATCCAGAGCGAGACAAGCGATATGCAAAGCAGAGGTTGCGCTGTTAACCGCAATGGCGTGCCGGGCCCCGGTATAGTCGCAAATGGACTGTTCAAAAGCCGGAACCTGAGGTCCCTGAGTCAACCAATTGGATTTGAGTACGTCGACAACAGCATCAATATCACTCTGATTCAGATCCTGCTTTCCATAGGGGATCATGATGGGCAGTCCAGCGCCAGAATTTCGTCTGTACTCAGGAAACGAGGATTGGTGCCTGAGTTATATTCATATCCCTCAGGAACCGGTACACCCGCTTCACCCAATGCATTGGTATAGAAGTCTGTCTCTCTGCCGAAAAACTTGATACTTGGCGAAATAACGAAGTGATCATCAAATTCTATCGTATGATGAGAATCATCTGCAGGACACATAATTTCGTGCATCTTCTCACCTGGGCGAATACCGACAATTTCCTGTCGCATATCTGGTGCATAGGCAGACGCCAGTTCAGTGATACGAACTGACGGAATTTTGGGCACGAAGATCTCGCCCCCCTGCATACGGGCAAAGTTCTTAAGAACAAAGTCAACACCGTCTTGCAAGGTAATCCAGAATCGGGTCATATCCGGGTGGGTAATGGGCAAACTCTCTGCGCCCTCGGCAATTTTTGACTTGAAGAAAGGCACAACACTGCCACGACTGCCGACTACGTTGCCATAGCGCACTGCTGCAAAACGGGTTTCGCCCTGCCCCACCATATTATTGGCGGCGACAAACAGCTTGTCTGATGCCAGCTTGGTGGCACCATAAAGGTTGATTGGGTTTGCAGCCTTATCGGTTGATAGTGCAATAACTTTTTTGACGTTATTGGCAATGGCTGCCTGAATTACGTTTTCGGCACCATTAATATTGGTTTTAATACATTCCATGGGATTGTATTCGGCTGACGGAACCTGTTTCAGAGCCGCCGCATGAATCACATAATCCACACCTCTGAATGCCTGCTTCAGACGTTCAACATCTCTGACATCACCGATGAAATAGCGCATGCAGGGAGCATGATATTTCTGTTGCATTTCAAACTGCTTAAGCTCATCCCGAGACAAAATAATCAGTCGCTTTGGGTTATAACGCTCCAATAGCGTCTTGGTATATTTTTGTCCGAATGAGCCTGTGCCACCGGTGATCAATATCGACTTGTTGTCAAACATATTCAGTCTTCCACTAGGTTGTTTTCAGCACTGTCAAAAACGTGGCAGCAATAATCACGAAGCATACTCTATGCCAATCAATTGTCTAGTAAGCTTAGCTCATGATTTTAGTGATGAAAAATCGACTTATGGCTATGCTTTAGCTGGCGTCAATGATTAAGGCGACCCATAGGTTATTTTTCTTTAAGTGCTTTAACTCCCCTGTGGTGCGATTTTTGCTTTGAGATATGTAAATAAGCAAGTTTGACAGATTCAGGCACCGCCATTCGCGGGCATGATAGATGGAGATGATATGTCAGTGGTCAATACGCAACAGCTGGAATTTGCCGTCAGCCCCTTTGGAGAAGTCTATCTGCCCTCCATCAATCGGCAGCAATTTGAGGCACGAGAGTCCTCAAAGGTCTTTAACGATAAGTACAATGATCTGCTGAACGACGGCTACCTGAATATAGTTGTGGGTACCGACTCAGGACTGCTGGCGAATTACGTACTGGAAAACGCTGATCTTCAAAACAGCCGTTTTATTTTTGTGGAATTGGATTCGGTTCTGCAAACCCTGAATATAGAAATCCCACAGGAGTACCAGTCTGAGCTAAGGATTATCCAACACGAGGAGCTTGCTGCACTGCTTCAAGAGGACTGTAACAGTATCTACATCCTCAAAAATAAGCTTCGCCTGTATGAGTCTCAAGGGGCGAAAAAATCCTATTGTGACGCTTACCAATCCCTGAAGACTGTCTCCAACAATATCGCCGACAAGGCTGTTTTTGATGTCAGTGTAAACCTGAACCAGAAGAATTTTGTCCACAAGCAACTGATCAACCTCTGTGACAACCTGCACCCTGTGAGTCAATTGAAGGGCAGATTCACCAAGCAGAACTGCATTGTTGTTGGCGGTGGCCCCTCTTTGGATACCCATCTGGACTGGCTTAGAGAGAATCAGGCGTCGCTCTACACCATAGCGGTATCCCGCGCAGCTCATCAATTGCAACAAGCAGGAGTCCAGGTTGATTTTGTGGTCAGCGTAGACCCGCAGGGGGTCAGCTTTACTGTCAGCAAAGAGATGCTTGAGTTACCCGAGTCCACCATTTTTATCAATGCCGACCACGCGGTTCCTTCCCTCGTTGGCCAATGGCGTGGCGCCCAGTTCTATACCGGTTCCAGAGTCCCATGGGAGTCAGATAACAATATCGAAACCGCTGGCCCTACTGTCAGTAATGCTGCTATATGGACTGCCGGAAGCCTCGGATTTAAAAATATATTCTTACTCGGTGTAGACATGTGCTGGTCTCCTCAAGGGGTGTCCCATGCATCGGGAAGCCTGGAAGGTAAGATGGGGCCAGACATCAGTAAAATTGGTGTATGGGTCGATACCAATTCAGGGCATAAAGCAGAGACCACAGCCCAGTTGGCAGAAGCAATGAAATCGCTTCAACAACAAACTGAGCGACTCAAAGACACTCAAGTCATCAACCTGTCTGAGTTTGCAGCACAGATATCCGGCATATCCTATCAGTCACCGGCAGAGATAAGCCTTACCCCGGAAGTCGACAAACAGGCGGTACTGGCAGATATCAGAAGCAGCTTCCAACACAGGGCAGACAAAGAGCAGTTAATTCAGCTCAAAACGCAGATAAGCAGCGTCAATAAAAAGTACGGGCAGGTAGAAAAGCTGGCCGAAAAAGCATTGTCTTATGCCCAGCAGCTTCCTGCGACAGAGGACAAACTCAATCTCCTCGAGCAGGAACTGACAACCAAATACCCTGCTCAGATGAAATTTATGAAGTTCTATGGCTACGCCGATTTCAGCCGTTTCCTCTCCACCCGTAATGCTAATCACTGGGATCAGACTGAGATCACCACCATGTACCGGGACTACTATCAGGCAATGAAAAATGTAGCCAAGTCCATACAGGCAAGCCTGGGTGACGCCATAAAACACATTGAAGTGAGAGTCGAGGAGCAAAGAACCAAGCCTGATGCCACCTTGTTGCTGAAGGATTGGATCAGGTTCAATCAACCCCGACGGTTGGACATGGTGACGGCAGCAAACCCTGACTGGCTGGATGGTTTTACTGAAGAGCAACAGCAATTACTTGCAGAGCTGAAGCAAATCGAGGAATCCAGTAAACAGGAAACGCTACGACACAAATTTACCAATGAAAAGCTCACCAGTTGGGGACTGGAGATGGTCCCTCAGAAAATTCATTCCCTGGTCGAGACCGAAAATCGTGTAGGGCTGACCCAACTAATCAATGCACTGGATACCTATCAAACTTCAGATGAGTCGAAAGTCCTGAGTGCCAGAGCAAAAAGCCATTTGCATCAGCTTGAAGGGGATTTCCAATCTGCGTTCGATGTCCTTGCAAAGCTGCCTGACAGCTGGCGGGGAGAGTTGGAAAACAAGCAAATGGTACTCATGGCTCTCAATACCGGACAACTGGATGCCGCCGAGCAGGGACTGCGGACACTGACGCCTCTCTCTGATGAGTACCTGCCCCAACTGGCTCAGGTGCTGAAGATTAAGAAAGACTATCCTGCGTCGCTGGAAACCTGGCTGGAGTATCTCAATAAACATCCCTCAGACAGCTCATCATGGTGCCGCCTTGGGGAGATGCTATTGCAACTTGAGCAGTATCAGGATGCTCTCACCGTGTACCAACAGGCGCTGCAGGCCGACCCTGAAAACAAACTGGCAGAGCAGTATGTCACTGAATTATCAAGAGCTCTGGCGCAACAGTGACATGCCGCAGATTAACTCCATCCCTGCGATAGTATGAGGATGGAGTAATCTCAGATGTGTCAGTATAATGCAGGCAAATTTTTGCACTCACATTCCGGAGAACGGCTTGAGCCACACCTATATTCCGCTGGACCAGTACAAGCGCAAGTGGATTTTTAATCACAAAGATTTGCCCGTCACTGACGAAGATAAAGCACTGATTAAACCTTTGAGCGACAAAAGTGCCATGCAGGTTTGGAACAACCTGATCAGCGATAAGTGTGCAACTCCGGATAAATTCAGCAAAGGAGACTGGGCCACCAAACCCAAAGCCTGGACCAAGACTGATGAATGGCAAGGTGCATGGGATGCGGATGAACCTGAACTGCCACTGGCGCTGGAAGAGTTTATTCAATGGGAGGGCGATACTCAGGTGTTTTTCTGTTATGAAAAGTACCAGGTGATTGAAACCCGTTGGGATGTGTTTGCCCGTAACTGGAAGTGTTTTCTGTTCTTTGATGATGGTCCATTGCTGATCTCACCGAAAGACAGACAAGCCGTGATGTTCCATCAGGATGGAACATTTAATATGGGCTCTCGCGGCTGAGCCAGCGTCAGACATTACCAAAAACCGGGACTACTGCAGTCTCGGTTTTTGTGTGTTTGGCATACCAATAACTATCTCAACAACTCAAGTATTCCAAGAGGTTATATGAAGTCCCTCTGTTCACTGTCGTTAGTTTCCGCCCTGCTGTTTTCCGGCTCTGCGCTGGCTGTCACCAATGTTGCCGGTATTCAACTGCCCGGCTCAGTTATGATGCAGGATTCCCAACTGGCCCTGAATGGCGCAGGCGTACGCAGTAAGTTCTTTATGGACCTGTATGTAGGCAGCCTGTATCTGCCAAAGTCTGCCCACACTCTTGAGCAGGTTCTGGCCCAGCCTTCATCTATGGTGCGTCTGAATATCACCTCTGGCTTGATCACTGCCGAGAAAATGCAGGATGCGATTAACGAAGGTTTCGACCTGGCAACGGATGGTGATATCAGCCCGATTAAAGCCCAGATTGATACCTTTATGGCGATGTTTGCCGAGCCGATTAAAGAGGGTGATCAGTTCAGCTTCCTGACCAGCGAAGGCAGTGTCACCAGCTATAAAAATGGCAAGTTGCTGAGCACCATTGATGGCGAAGCTTTCCGTCTCGCTCTGCTGAAAATCTGGTTGGGCGATGAGCCTGCCCAGGACAGCCTGAAAGAGGCTATGCTGGGCGAGTAATCTGCACTCTTATCCCGCTAGAAAGCGAACTTGACCGCCAGCGCCACTGCCGCCTGGCTGTCGAGTTCCTGCTTCACCCTGCCCACTTCAAGTTCCGAGTCAAAATAGAAGCCCGCCAAAGCGCTCAGGGTCATGGCATCATTCATCTGCCAGGTGGCACGACCAAAACCAACCCACTCTTCAAGCTCTGCCGCTTCCTCCCCTTCAAGGGTGGTCAAAAACCGGGTGGTACGGCGTGAGTTGCCCAAACCAAACTGCCACTCATCAGACAGGTCATATCTCAGCTCCAACCCCGCAGGGCCACTGAATCCTGCCTGGAAGGGATTGGCGATACTCCAGCGCTCAGTCAGTTTCCAGTCGATGGCGAGATAAGGAATGGTTCTGACCTCTTCAATATCATTGAGATAAGCCACACCCAGCCCCAACGTATTGCCGGAGTCAAATCTATACATACCGGACATCACCACACCATAGGAGATGGCATCACTGCGATTGGCGCCGTCAGCCCAGGCATATTGTAATTTGGGCGCTGCCATAAAGCTCCAATGCTCGTTGGCCTGATACCGGACAAAGACACCAGCGTGGTATCGCTGGATCTCATCCCATCCCATTGAATAGGCCAGCGGCGTCCGGGTGGAATAATCCAGCCAGTCAGCACCGACCGATATACCTGCTACCCAGTTTTGGGAAAATCGCGCTCCGGCACTCAACTCCAGATTGGTACTCTGACGAGCGAGTTCATTACCACCCGGGAGCGTGGCGTCCTCTGATTGAATATGGCTGACGGTAATAGAAAAAGGTTTGATATGAGCAGGTCTGGCGTCGGCCAGGAAAGAGACGGATGTCGCCGTTGCAGCGAGACACAACACTCTGATTAACATATTAATTGGTCCCTATAGAAAACCCCGTAACTGGAGTAATACGTACAGCTTCAAGGTTCGGTTCAGCAGCGGTGAGCTTTTAAGAACATCGCCGCGGTATCCATCACATAGGCTTCCCGCTCGGCTTCCAAATCTGACGTATCCAACCCAAGCTCCAACTTGAGCTTCATCTCGCCAAACAGCATAAGACACAGGCGAATGGCGCCGTGGTGACAGTTACCAAACCGATACTGACCGTGCTTTTCCACCTCGGCCAGATAACCGGCTAACAGGCCAAGCACATTGGCAGGTCCCGCATCATAGAAAAGTCTGGAGATCTCCGGGTGAGTATCAGCCTGTGACACACAGGTTTTAAAGACATGCATACTTTCAGGAGACACTATCATCTCACCGAAGTGACGGGCAAAGCAGGCCAGTGTTTGCTCCGGGCTGGTGGGATCGGACAACATATCCTCACTCACCTGGTGCACATCACACTTGGACTCAATCGCCGCAACAAAAAGTTCATCCTTACTGCCGAAATGAGCGTATACAGTTTGCTTTGATACCCCGGCATGCTTAGCGACTTCGTCCATACTGGTATTAGGCAAACCCTGACTGGTAAACAGCTCAATGGCACTGCTGAGTATCTGTTGGCGTTTCTGCGCGCTGCGGCTGACAGCCACTGTCGACATAATGCTAACTCTCTTATATTTCAGGATTTAAACAATTAGGTCACATTTAAGCACAAACTAGACTAGACAGTCCAGTTTGATGTAACTAGACTGTTTAGTCTAATTTAACCTTTGTGTAACTATAGCCTTTATGGATATTCCGGCCATGGACATTAAGTTTTCAGCCCTTCTTCGCACCTCTTTCAGCAGCGCCCGCTGCCGCAGAAACAGCACAGGTGCCGCTCTGTTACTGGCTATGATGAGCCTTGCCGGTTGCGGTGAACAAACCGCAGCCACACCTGCCCAGGCGGCTATCACCCTGCCCAGCGTCAATACTCTTGAACTGAAACAGGTTCCGGCATACGAGCACGCGCAGACCTTTACCGGGACTGTCAGAGCCGGAAATACAACAGGTCTGGCATTTGAGCTGGCGGGAAAGCTGGATGCTTTAACCGCAGATACAGGCGATCGGGTGCGCAAAGGACAGGTATTGGCTCAGCTGGACACCTCTCTGCTGCAGGCTGAATTGAAAGAGATTACCGCCGCACTGGCCCAGAATGAGTCAGATCTGGCGCTGGCACAAAGGACACTGGATCGCAGTGAAGAACTCAGCAAGGAAAGCTATGTATCAGCCCAGCAGCTGGATGAAGTTAAAGGTCAGCAACAAAGCCTGCAGGCCGCCAGACAAAGACTACTGGCGTCAAAGTCTGCCACCGAGCTGAGATTACAGAAATCCACACTTATCGCGCCATTCAGCGCCGCCCTGTCCAAACGCCAATACAACCTGGGTGAAGTCGTTCCTCAGGGCAGTCCGGTATTTACTCTGGTCGAAGAGGGCAACCCCAAGGCTTATATCGGCGTACCGGTCGATGTCGCCCGGGAACTGAATAATGGCAAAACCCTGCCGCTGACCGTTGGCGAGCAGATATTTAATGCCACCATAGAAGGGATCAGCGCAGAAGTTAACCCGGTTACCCGTACTGTTGAGCTGAGAATGTCGCTGCCGCTGGATGCCAGAGTATTCAACGGCGAACTCGCCTACCTGGATTATCGTAAGACCATAGCGGCACCTGGCTTTTGGGTACCTGTCAGTGCCTTGACCGATGGCGTGCGGGGTCGCTGGAATATCTACGTGGTAGATAGCCGACAAGACGGCAAATTTGTGGAGCGCCGGGATGTAGAGATCCTCTACACTGACAAGCAAAGAGCTTACCTGCAGGGCGCACTGTCTGACGGTGAGCGTGTGGTCGCCAACGGCCTGCACAAATTGGTATCGGGCCAGCAGGTCAATCCGGTTAACCCGGTTGCGGCGAGGTAGCTATGGTCAAGTCGTTGATTGAAAACGGTCGCCTGGCCAGCCTGATTATTGCGCTGTTACTGGTGGCAGGGCTTGGGGCTATCAATACCCTGCCCCGCATGGAAGACCCTGACATCACCAATCGTTTTGCATCTGTCATCACCCAATATCCGGGCGCGTCCGCTGAGCGGGTTGAAGTGCTGGTCACAGAAGTGCTGGAGCAGGAGCTGCGCCGACTGGAAGAAGTTAAGCTGGTTATGTCCACCTCCAGGCCGGGCATTTCAGTTATCCAGCTGGAGCTTAAAGATGAGATTATCAATACCGATCCCGTCTGGTCCCGGGCCAGAGATCTGGTTGGTGACAGCCAGCACCTGCTGCCCGCCCCTGCCCAGAACACCATACTCAATGACCAGTTCGGCTTCGCCAATACGGTTATCCTGGGACTGAGCTGGCAAGGTGCCGGTGATGTGCAGCCGGATATTCTCAACCGTTACGCTATCGAGTTGCAAAACAGACTGCGGCTACTGTCGGGCACCGACTTTGCCCTGTTGGACGGCGAGCCGGTAGAGGAAGTGCTGGTTGAGCTCGATGGCGTCAAGATCAATCAACTGGGTCTGACCCCGGCAGCTGTGGCTGCGGCGCTCAACAACGCAGATACCAAGGTCAGTGCCGGTGAGATGATGAACCAGCACTTCCGTGCTTTGGTGGAAGTATCCGGTGAGCTTGATTCCCTTGCCCGTATCCGCAAGGTGCCACTGAAAATCGACAGCTCGGGTCAGGTTATCCGTCTTGGCGATGTCGCCACAGTGGAACGGCAGGTCAGGACCCCGGCCAACAGCATTGCTCTGATTGACGGCAAACAGGGCATTCTGGTGTCAGCCCGTATGCTGAGCAACACCCGGGTCGATATCTGGCAGGCCAAAGTGAGAGACACCATAGCCAATTTCGAAGCCAACCTGCCGACCAATATCAAGGTGGAATGGCTGTTCGAACAGGAAAGCTATACCAATATCCGTTTGTCTGAGTTGGTTCAGAGCCTGTTAATTGGCTTTGGACTGATTCTGGCCGTACTCATGCTGACCCTGGGGCTGAAAAATGCTTTGGTGGTTGCCATCTCCCTGCCCTTAACCGCCCTGTTCACCCTGGCCTGCATGAAGTTTGTGGGTCTGCCAATTCACCAGATGTCCATTACCGGTCTGGTTGTGGCGCTGGGTATTATGGTGGATAACGCCATTGTAATTGTCGATGCCATCGCCCAGCGCAGGCGTGACGGACAAACAGCCATAGATGCAGTGACAGCTACCCTTAAACATCTGTGGCTGCCACTGGCGGGTTCAACCATTACCACCATGCTGGCATTTGCCCCCATTGTTCTTATGCCGGGCGCAGCAGGTGAGTTTGTCGGCGGCATCGCTATCTCAGTGATGTTTGCCCTGCTGGGCTCTTACCTTATCTCTCATACCCTGGTGGCCGGTCTGGCGGGACGCTTTACCAGTTGCACCAACCACCATCACTGGTATGAATCCGGCATTGAACTGCCCTGGCTGGCCAGTGCCTACCGTGCCAGCTTGCTGTTTGCGCTGCGTAAACCTGTTTTCGCAGCGCTGGCCATCGGCATTCTGCCCCTGACCGGCTTCTGGGCCGCCAGCAAAATGACAGAGCAGTTCTTTCCCCCATCTGACAGAGATATGTTCCAGATTGAGGTGTATCTGGCTCCCCAATCGAGCCTGGACAATACCCTCAGCCTTATCCATACCATGCAGGAGCGGATGGCAGCCCACCAGGAAGTGCAGAGAATCGATTGGGTGGTAGGGGGTAACTTCCCCTCCTTCTACTACAACATGACTCAGCGCCAGCAAGGAGCTGCAAACTATGCCCAAGCCATGGTAAAGGTCAGCGATTTTGATACTGCCAATGAGCTGATACCTCAATTGCAGATGGAGTTGGATCAAGCCTTCCCCGAAGCCCAGATATTAGTGCGCAAACTTGAGCAGGGCCCGCCATTCAACGCCCCGGTCGAAATCCGGGTTTATGGTCCAAATCTGGATACCCTCACCGCCCTGGGTGAACAAGTTCGTGGCCTGCTTGCCGCCACCCCGGATGTTATTCAAACCCGGGGAACCCTGAGTGCTGGCGCCCCCAAGGTGTGGTTCCAGATTGATGAAGATGCAGGCCTGGCCAGTGGTCTGTCTCTTACCGACATTGCCAATCAGATCCAGATGTCCACCACAGGCCTGACCGGTGGCAGCATACTCGAACAGACCCAGTCTTTACCGGTGCGGGTGCGTCTGGGCGAGGAGCAAAGGACCGAAGCCAGCCGCCTCAGTGAGCTGATGCTGATCTCAAACGCTGGTTCAGGTATTCCGCTGTCGGCCCTGAGTGAAGTGGATATTCAGGTCAGTCGCGGGGCGATACCCCGCCGTAATGGTGAAAGGGTCAACACCATAGAAGCCTATATCACTGCAGATGTGCTGCCCGCCAAGGTACTGGAAGCCGTTAAACCCGGCCTTGCTGAGATGGACATCCCGGCGGGATACCATATTGAAGTGGGTGGTGAGAGCGCCAAACGGGATGAAGCCGTGGGCAACCTGATGTCCAATATCGTGCTGGTTGTCACCGCCCTGCTGACCACTCTGGTTCTGTCGTTTAACTCATTCCGCCTGACCGGCATCATACTGCTCAGCGCATTGCAAAGTGCGGGGTTGGGACTCCTGATGGTGTATCTGTTTGGCTACCCGTTTGGCTTTACCGTGATTATCGGTTTGCTGGGTTTGATGGGACTGGCGATTAACGCTGCTATTGTGATTCTGGCGGAGCTGGAAGACACCCCGGATGCCAGGCTGGGACAACCTGAATTAATTACGGCCACCGTGGCAACCTGTGGTCGTCATATTGGTTCGACTACCATCACCACGGTAGGCGGCTTTTTGCCTCTGATTATGGCAGGTGGCGGCTTCTGGCCACCTTTCGCTATTGCCATTGCCGGCGGCACCTTACTGACCACCCTGTTATCACTTGTCTGGGTGCCGGTAATGTACCGCCTGTGGATGAAGCCATCGGCCCGTCAACTGCGGGCGCAAACGGCCTAACTGGAATGTTGGGTTAACATATGGTGGAGTTCATCTTTGAGCTCCACCCGCTCTGCCTTCAACGCAATAAAGCGCTCGTCAGATGTGGGAACATCATTCAGTTCCAGGGTGCGGATTTCTTTATCTAGTTCGTGATAGCGCCGGGACCTGTGGGCGAAGTGTTCATTGGATTTGGTAAGTTGATGGATAAGATCGGTAAACTCAGGGAAGTCATGGGTAAGTGAGTGATTTTCTCCCAACATGGCACGCTCCTTAATCGTCTTGGTTGACTAAAAAACACACACTCATGCTATCAGGGAAAATCCCTGTGCCCTAGTGCCTGTTCGCAATTTAATACAGGGTTACGGCCCGGTTCATAGTTTTGATAATTTCTTCAACAAGTTGGCATAATCTTCGCCAGTTCAAACGAAAGCAGGGAGCGCCAGATGACACTCCCAGCAGACCACAAAAACACAAAAGCTAGCTTTCCAAACCGCCTTTTCTATCCCTGTTTTCGGTAGTCTCAAGCCACAGGGCGTTGATGATTCCGAATGAACAGGCCAGCAATACGCCTAAAATCCAGGTGAAATACCACATATACATCTTCTCCTTAATCAGTAGAGTGAAGTCTTGTTGTCTTCAACGTACTGACGGCTCAGGCGGCCATACATCTTGAAATAGGTCCAGATGGTGTAGCTCAGTACAATGGGCACAAAGATAATCGCTGCCCAGGTCATCACTGTCAGTGTGAGTTGACTGGCAGTGGCATCCCACATGGTCAGGCTCACATTGGGTTCCAGTGATGATGGCATCACGAATGGGAACATGGCTGCGCCACAGGTGAGTATTACCCCGGCAACAGCAAAGGAGCTGAACAGGAACGCAAAGCCGGAACGCTTAACCAGACTGGCCAGAATCACCAACATGGGCATCACCAAACCCAGCACAGGGAACAGCATAGTCGCAGGATAGAGGTCATAGTTTGCCAGCCAGGCACCAGCAACTATCTCGACGGTTTTGGCTGCGGGGTCGGATGCTGCAGCGGTATCAATAACTGAGGTCACGACATAGCCATTCATATGGGACAACCACAAGCCAGCCATAGCAAACAGAATCGCCATCACTACCGCAGCAGCCTGGGCGGCTTTGGCGGCACGCGCCCGCAGATCGCCTTCGGTTTTCATCTGCAACCAGCAGGCACCCTGCATCATAAACATGGACACAGACACCAGGCCGGCAAGAATACCAAAGCCATTGAGCAGGCCCAGCAAATTACCTTCGTAGTAAGCACGCAAGTACTCGTCAAAACGAAACGGCACGCCCTGCAGCAAATTACCGAACGCCACACCGATAATCAGCGGCGGAATAACGCTGCCAAAGAACAGCGCCCAGTCCCAGCTTTTGCGCCACTTTGGATTATCCAGCTTAGAGCGATAATCAAATCCCACCGGGCGCAGGTACAGTGCCAGCAGCACCAGAATCATGGCCACATAGAAGCCGGAGAATGACACAGCATAGACAGTTGGCCAGGCGGCAAACAAGGCGCCACCAGCGGTGATCAACCACACCTGGTTGCCGTCCCAGTGCGGTGCAACAGTATTGATCATCACCCGCCGTTCAGTGTCGTCCCGGCCAAGGACAGGCAGCAAGGCACCTACCCCCATATCGAATCCGTCTGTTACCGCAAAACCGATAAAGAGTACACCGATCAGCGCCCACCAGATGAGCCTTAACGTTTCATAGTCAAACATACTTGTCCCCTATCAAGCTGCCAGCTTTTCAAAGTGGTAACGGCCGGTCTTCAAACTGCTTGGGCCTTTGCGCGCTACATGGAACATAAGGAAGAGTTCAATCACCAGGAATATGGCGTAGAACAGGGTAATGGCACCGATACTGAACCAAAGGTCCGCCACACTCAGACTGGACGCTGAAATGGACGTTGGCAGCACGTTGTAGATGGTCCAGGGTTGGCGGCCAAATTCGGCCAGGAACCAACCACTCTCAATAGCCAGCCAGGGCAAAGGCAAGGCGAACAGGAACAGCTTCAACAAACCGGCTTTCTGCTGCAGTGCAGGCTTAAAGCAGGATGCCAGCGCCAGCAGCATCACCGCCAGCAGCGCCATACCCGCACCAATCATGATACGGAAACTCCAGTACAGAGGTGGCACATCGGGTACCGTATCCTGAGCGGCAGCCTTGATTTGCGCGTCGGTGGCGTTCACCACCTTGTCTGTATAGCGCTTCAGCAGCAGGCCATAACCCAGATCCGACTTCAGGGCATCAAACTGCTGGCGAACTTCAGGTGATTTATTACCATGACGTATCTTCTCCAGCAAACCGTAGGCCTGCATACCATTGCGGATACGCTGCTCATTTTTGACAATCAAGGGCTTGATACCCTCAACCTGAGTATCCAGACTGCGGGTGGCGATAAGACCCAGTGCATAAGGGATTTTTACCGGCATGCTGTTACTCATGGTGTGCTCATCGGGGAAGCCAAACAGCAATAAACCGGCCGGTGCTGGCTCAGTGTGCCATTCCGCCTCCATGGCAGCCAACTTGGTGGGTTGCACTTTACCAATCTCATAACCCGATTCATCGCCCAAAATCAGCGTCATCACAATAGCCGCTGCACCAAAAGCTGCCGCGATGGCGAAAGAACGGCGGGCAAACTCAAGATCACGCTTTTTCAGCAGATAGTATGCGCTGATGGCCAGCACAAACATGGCTCCGGCCACGTAACCAGCCGACACTGTATGAACAAATTTGGTTTGGGCAATGGGGTTAAACAGCACTTCCTTGAAGCTGGTCAGCTCCATGCGCATGGTGTGATCATTGAACACAGCGCCAACAGGGTTTTGCATCCAGCCATTGGCGACCAAAATCCACATCGCAGACAGGTTGGTGCCAACAGCCACCAACCAGGTTACGGCCAGGTGCTGGCGTTTGCTGAATCTGTCCCATCCGAAGAAGAACATCCCCACCATGGTAGATTCAAGGAAGAAGGCCATCAGGGCTTCAATGGCCAGGGGCGCACCAAAGATGTCGCCCACATAGTGGGAATAGTATGACCAGTTGGTACCGAACTGGAACTCCATTGCCAGACCTGTAGTAACACCCAGGGCAAAGTTAATACCAAACAACTTGCCCCAAAAGCGGGTCATATCTTTATAAATTACCTCGCCGGTCATCACGTAAAGGGTTTCCATGATGGCCAACAGGAACACCAATCCAATCGTCAGCGGCACGAACAGGAAATGGTACATGGCAGTCAGCGCAAACTGCAGGCGCGACAAGTCTACAACCTGATCCAGGATCATGTTTCACTCCAGAAATAGCTCTGAGATCCCCATGCGACGACGGGATTCGTCCAACTACAGGGGATAATTAAGAAGCGGTAAGTCCGCGGGAGGATGCGGGAGGCAAAGAGGTTGATCCCCCGAAGTCAGGCTGGAATAACTGTTGATTGAACCGACACACCCTCAGATACAAATTGTCACACCTGATGGCCGGACGATTTGTGACGCAGATCGCTTTGTTAATTTTGAATTGGCAGGCTTGAGTTAAATCGGATTCATCAATGATTACAAAATCAGCAAAAGCAAAAAGCCCCGCATTGCGGGGCTTTTTATCAGGTTATCCTGTTAGTCTTCCAGTTCGGAATCTCTGTCCATGTTTTCGGTAGTTTCAAGCCACAGGGCGTTGATGATACCGAATGAGCAGGCCAGTAATACGCCCAGGATCCAGGTGAAATACCACATACTAATCTTCTCCTTAATCAGTAAAGTGAAGTCTTGTTGTCTTCAATGTACTGACGGTTCAGGCGGCCGTACATCTTGATGTAAGTCCAGATGGTGTAGCTCAGGACGATAGGTACGAAAATAATCGCAGCCCAGGTCATCACTGTCAAAGTCATCTGGCTGGCAGTCGCATCCCACATGGTCAGGCTCACATTCGGCTCCAGAGAAGATGGCATCACGAATGGGAACATAGCTGCACCACAGGTCAGGATCACGCTGGCAATTGCCAGGGAGCTGAACAGGAAGGCAAAGCCAGAGCGGTTCATACGACTGAACAGAGCCACCAGCAGAGGCATAGCCAGACCCAATGCAGGGAACAGCATGGTCACTGGGTACTTGTCATAGTTGGCCATCCAGGCGCCGGAGACCAGCTCAACAGTCTTACCCGCTGGGTTGGATGCTGCAGCAGTGTCAATGGCGGAGGTGATGACGTAACCGTCCATGTTGGACAACCACAGACCTGCGGCACCAAACAGTACCACCAGTGCAACGGCAGCAAACTGAGCCGCCTTGGCAGCGCGGGCACGCAGATCACCTTCAGTCTTCATCTGCAACCAGGTCGCACCCTGCATCATAAACATAGATACAGATACCAGACCGGCCAGCAGACCGTATGGGTTCAACAAACCAAACAGGTTACCTTCATAGAAGGCGCGCAGGTATTCGTCGAAACGGAAAGGCACACCCTGCAGCAGGTTACCAAAAGCCACACCAATAATCAGAGGCGGTACGAAGCTACCGACAAACAGTGCCCAGTCCCAGGTCTTGCGCCATCTTGGATCTTCAATCTTAGAGCGATAGTCAAAGCCAACAGGACGCAGGAACAAGGCAAACAGTACCAGCATCATAGCTACATAGAAGCCAGAGAAAGATACTGCGTACACAGTTGGCCATGCAGCAAACAGTGCACCACCGGCGGTGATCAACCACACCTGGTTGCCGTCCCAGTGAGGGGCAACAGTGTTAATCATAATGCGGCGCTCGGTGTCATCTTTGCCCAGAATTGGCAGCAAAGCACCTACACCCATATCGAAGCCGTCGGTAACCGCAAAGCCGATAAACAATACGCCTACCAGGGCCCACCAGATAAATCTCAGGATTTCATAATCAAACATGGTATTCCCCTATCAAGCTTCCAGCTTCTCAAAGTGGTAACGACCTGTCTTCAGGCTGCTGGGGCCCAGACGTGCAAACTTCAGCATCAGGTACACTTCTACTACCAGCAATACAGTGTAGAAAGCAGTGATAGTGATGATACTGAACCATATGTCGCTGACAGACAGGCTGGAGGCAGACATAAAGGTCGGCAGAACTTCAGAAATGGTCCATGGCTGACGGCCGTATTCGGCAACGAACCAACCACACTCAATAGCGATCCAAGGCAGTGGCAGGCTGAACAGCGCTGCTTTCAGAACCCATGGCTTCTCTTCAATCTTATGACGAGTGCTCTGCCAGAAGGCTGCTGCGAATACGAACAGCATGACAAAGCCCAATGCCACCATGATACGGAAGCTGAAGAACAGAGGTGCTACAGATGGAATAGAAGAACGGGCAGCCGCTTTAATCTGCTCTTCAGTAGCGTCAACCACTTTATCTGTGTATGGCTTCAGCAGCAGACCGTAACCCAGGTCAACCTTAGCCGCTTCGAAAGCTGCACGCAGTTCAGGGGTTTCGTTGCCGGCACGCAGCTGCTCGAGCATAGCGTATGCCTTCATACCGTTACGGATACGGGCTTCGTGCTCAGTAACCAGATCACGGATACCGGTTACCTGCTCATCCAGCGAACGGGTCGCGATGATACCCATTACATAAGGGATCTTGATGGCATAGTCGGTTTCCATGGTTTCATCATTCGGGAAACCAAAGGCAGTAAATGCAGCAGGAGCTGGCTCAGTGTGCCATTCAGCTTCAATCGCAGCCAGTTTCACCTTCTGTACTTCACCGGTTTCATAACCGGATTCGTCACCCAGAACGATTACAGACAGGATAGAGGCCATACCAAAGCTTGCCGCAATAGCGAAAGAGCGACGGGCAAATGGCAGGTCGCGCTTCTTCAGAATGTAGTAAGAGCTGATGGCCAGTACGAACATAGCGCCGGTTACATAACCTGAAGCAACAGTGTGTACAAACTTAACCTGAGCAACCGGGTTGAACAGGACTTCAGCGAAGCTGGTCATCTCCATTCGCATGGTTTCGTAGTTGAATACGCTGCCCACAGGGTTTTGCATCCAACCGTTTGCAACCAGAATCCACAGTGCTGACAGGTTGGTACCCAGAGCAACCAACCAGGTTACCGCCAGGTGCTGACGCTTGCTGAAGCGATCCCAACCGAAGAAGAACATACCCACCATGGTGGATTCAAGGAAGAACGCCATCAGACCTTCAATGGCCAGAGGAGCTCCGAAGATATCACCCACGTAGTGAGAATAGTAAGACCAGTTGGTACCAAACTGGAATTCCATGGCCAGACCTGTAGTCACACCCAGGGCAAAGTTAATACCAAACAGCTTGCCCCAGAATTTGGTCATGTCCTTGTAGATCTGCTTGTTGGTCATCACATACAGTGACTCCATAATTGCAAGCAGGAAGGCCATGCCCAGAGTGAGAGGTACAAACAGGAAGTGATACATAGCTGTCAGCGCAAATTGAAAGCGCGATAGCTCGACAACCTCTTCAACAATCATCAGTCTCTCCTTACTTGGTACTTAACACCGGTATGTAGCCGGTGCGAACCTTTGTAAGATGGTTAAATTTTTCATTTCGTTTACCTAGACCAAGGCAAACGTCCCTTTATTTTCCCAGTTTGCCAGACTGAGGGGGAAGATCCCCGAAATTTGGTCAATTCCCGGCCTTTTTGCGACAAAGGTCACAAATTGTTGCAAATCGGCGACCAAGAACACACCAAGAAATCACCCAAACACCAACAAACACATATATTTCAATTACTTAGAAATGCACAAGTTTGTTGATTTACCTCAATTTTATACCACCTGCATTTGATGCAAATCAATCAAACTCAGTAGCTTGAATGGTTTTTGCGGGTAAGTGCACACTTCAACAGCCAACACAGTTGTCGACAGTCAAAAATCATGGTAGGGAATCTCTCCTGAACCCGCAAAATAGTCAGTTAATGACATTAATATGTCGATTTACCGAAAAACCTAAACAATCACATTATTTAACATTTAAATTACTATATAATCTAACTCAAAATCACTTAAAACAAATACCCAGTCCAGTACAAAACCATTTATAACAAGCATTTATACAAATAGAGCCAAGAGGTACAGAAAATAAACCAATAACTTTTTCTAATGTGAAAATACATTTTTTCTAGTTTGATCGTTTTTCACACTGTGGCTACTATATGCCTCGTGTTAAGGAGACGCTTGAATACACCCGCAGTAAACAAGTGGTGTATTTGCTCCGCGCACCAATCATCGAATTTGTGTGGAGATATTTGCTATGAAAAAGTTTTTTGAACGTCTGGTTAACTCTTACAAGCCTGTATTTACTGAACTTTTCAAATCGCGTGAGTTCTAATTCAGGTAAAGACAATTTGCTGTTTCTTGAGTTTTGTTAGCGCAAAACGGGCCCGGTATCAGTTTCTGAAACCGGGCTTTTTTCTTTCTGTTTCGGATAAGAAATTTAACTGCCAAAACCCGCAATTTGTAGAGACTCACTCTAACACCTATCGTTTGGCAACATTTACTTTACTTTCGTCATAACTGATAAAGCCAGCCCCCATCTGCTCAGGCCTCTGGCTATCGATAACTCACTACCAATCAAATTATCTCTTCTCCATACCAGCCCCCAACAGCCTTGAAAGCGACCAGAATCAGGTGTTTCTAAATTATTGATACGGCGCTGCTGAGATTTTGGGGCAATAAAAAAGCAGCCCTGAGGCTGCTTTCATCTATGCAGTGACAACCGGTTTTTAGCCCAGCTTCACTCTGGCATTGCGGAACATACGCATCCAGGGGCTGTCTTCACCCCACTCATCCGGATGCCAGGAATTGGCCACAGTACGGAACACACGCTCAGGGTGCGGCATCATCAGGGTGACACGGCCATCCAGGGTAGTGATACCGGTAATACCGTTAGGCGAACCATTGGGGTTCAGCGGGTACTGCTCGGCCACCTTGCCGTTACCATCCACATAACGCAGCGACACAGTGCCGGAAGCCTCTGCTGCAGCCAGCGCCTCGGGAGACGCAAACTCCGCCCTGCCCTCACCATGGGATACCGCGATTGGCATGCGGGAGCCAGCCATACCTTCGAAGAACAGAGATGGGCTCTGCTGTACCTCTACCAGAGAGAAGCGGGCTTCGAAGCGCTCAGAACGGTTGCGAACGAAATGTGGCCAGTGCTCAGTGCCGGGAATAATGGACTTGAGGTTGGACAGCATCTGACAGCCGTTACATACACCCAGAGCAAAGCTGTCGCCGCGCTCGAAGAAACGACTGAACTCCTGACGTGCCAGTTCATTAAACAGAATAGACTTGGCCCAACCTTCACCCGCGCCCAGTACGTCACCGTAGGAGAAGCCACCACAGGCCACCAGCCCCTGGAATCCTTCCAGACTGACACGACCGGACAGAATATCCGACATATGCACGTCACGGGATTCAAAGCCGGCGCGATCAAATGCCGCCGCCATCTCCAGATGAGAGTTCACACCCTGCTCGCGCAAAATCGCCATTTTCGGCGCAGCGCCCTTAAGGATATAAGGTGCGGCCACGTCTTCAGCCACGTCATAGCTGAGATCAACTGTCAGGCCGGGGTTATTGATATCCAGCTTGAGCGCGAATTCCTCTTTGGCGCACTCTGGGTTATCACGCATCGCCTGCATACGGTAAGTGGTCTCAGACCACAGCTTACGCAGCTCAATCAAAGGCTCGGTCAGCACTTCACGTTCGCCGTCGTACACTGACAGTTGCATGTCATCTGCCAGGTTACCTATCAGGTGGCAGCTGACGCCCACATCTTCAAAGCGGCTGATAATGTCCTGCGCATCAGAGGCGGGGATCTGCAGCACGCCACCCAACTCTTCGTTGAACAGACGGGAGACATCATCCCCTTCTATGCCACCCAGATTAATATGCAAACCTGTGTTACCGGCAAACGCCATCTCCGCCAGAGTCGCCAACAAACCACCGTCACTGCGGTCGTGGTAAGCAATCACTTGCTTATCGGCCACCAGCTGCTGGGTCACATCGAAGAAACCTTTAAGGTTGGCAGGCTTGTCCAGATCCGGTGCAGCATCACCCAACTCACCGAACACCTGAGCCAGACATGAGCCACCCAGACGCTGCTTGCCATCGGCAAGATCCACCAGCAGCAGCGCAGTCGCGCCTTTATCTGAGCGCAGCTCTGGGGTCACTGTATTGCGGATATCACGTACCACACCAAAGGCAGAGATCACCAAAGAAAGAGGCGCAGTGACGCTCTTGTCTTCACCGTTATCCTGCCAGGCGGTTCTCATGGACATGGAGTCCTTACCCACAGGAATGGTCAGACCAAGTTCAGGACACAGCTCCTCACCCACAGCTTTAACTGCTTCGTACAGACCGGCATCTTCACCCGGGTGACCGGCTGCCGCCATCCAGTTGGCAGACAGCTTGATACGCTTCATATCGCCGATATCAGCGCCGGCAATATTCATAATGGACTCGGCCACCGCCATACGGGCAGACGCGCCGAAATCGAGCAGCGCCAATGGCGTACGCTCACCCATAGACATGGCTTCACCGGCGTAGGAGTCAAAACTGGCCGCAGTCACAGCACAGTCGGCCACAGGTACCTGCCATGGCCCCACCATCTGGTCACGGTTAACCAGACCAGTTACCGTACGGTCACCAATGGTGATAAGGAAGGTTTTGTCGGCCACAGTCGGCAGACTCAGTACCCGGGATACTGCTTCTTTCACGCTAATCGCAGCAGTATCCAGTGCCTTACCTTCAGCCTTGAGTGTCTCGGCTTCACGGCTCATCTTGGGCGCTTTGCCCAGCAGTACTTCCAAAGGCAGATCTATGGGTTGATTGTCGAAGTGCTCATCGTTCAGCAGCAGGTGCTCCTGCTCTGTGGCTTCGCCCACTACCGCAAACGGTGCACGCTCACGCTCACAGATGGCGGCAAAGGTATCCAGGTCTTCAGCCGCTACAGACAACACATAGCGTTCCTGAGATTCGTTACACCAGATCTCCAGAGGGCTCATGCCCGGCTCGTCAGACAGCACGTTACGCAATTCAAACTTACCGCCACGGCCACCGTCACTCACCAGCTCAGGCAAGGCATTGGACAGGCCACCGGCACCCACATCGTGGATAAACTGGATCGGGTTGTCATCGCCCATCTGCCAGCAGCGGTCGATCACTTCCTGACAACGACGTTCCATCTCAGGGTTTTCACGCTGCACTGAGGCGAAGTCCAGATCTTCACTGGACTGGCCGGATGCCATAGAGGAGGCAGCGCCGCCGCCCAGACCTATGTTCATGGCTGGGCCACCCAGTACAATCAGCTTGGCACCTATGGTGATTTCGCCTTTCTGTACGTGGTCTTCACGGATATTACCCAGGCCACCGGCCAACATAATCGGCTTGTGGTAACCACGAACCTCAACGCCATTGTGGCTGGCGACCTGCTGCTCATAGGTACGGAAATAACCCAGTAGCGCAGGACGACCAAATTCATTGTTAAAAGCTGCACCGCCCAGTGGGCCATCCAGCATGATATCCAGCGCGGATACGATACGCTCCGGCTTGCCATAATCTCCTTCCCATGGCTGCACAAAGCCAGGGATCTTGAGGTTGGATACCGAGAAGCCTGTCAGACCCGCTTTGGGCTTGGAGCCACGTCCGGTTGCGCCCTCATCACGGATCTCACCGCCACTGCCGGTCGCTGCGCCCGGGTATGGGCTGATAGCCGTTGGGTGGTTATGGGTTTCCACCTTCATCAGCACATGCATAGGCTCTGAGTGGTAACGGTACACACCGTCGGAATCAGGGAAGAAACGACCTGCCACTGAGCCTTCCATTACCGCGGCGTTATCCTTGTATGCCGACAGCACATGCTCCGGGGTGGTTTCAAAGGTGTTTTTGATCATCTTGAACAGCGACTTGGGCTGCACTTCGCCATCTATGGTCCAGTCAGCGTTGAAGATCTTGTGGCGACAATGCTCTGAGTTGGCCTGGGCAAACATCATCAGCTCAATGTCGTTGGGGTTACGGCCCAGACGGACAAAGTTCTCTACCAGATAGTCGATCTCATCTTCTGCCAGCGCCAGCCCCATTTCGGTATTGGCAGTCACCAGAGCGCGACGCCCTTCACCCAGCACATTCACGCTGCGAAGTATGCCAGGCTCAGTGTGAGCAAACAGCATGGAAGCCTGCTCAAATTCACCCAATACCACTTCCATCATACGGTCATGGATAAGCGCCTTAACTCCGGCCAGTTGGGCCTGGGTCAGCTCACCCTCAACATAATAAGCAATACCCCGCTCCAGACGCTGAACTTTGTTCAGGCCGCAGTTATGGGCGATATCAGTTGCTTTGGAGGACCAGGGGGAGATGGTGCCGGGGCGAGGGGTGACGAAGAACAGGGTGCCGCTGGGGGCGTGGGATTCCATGGCTGGGCCATAGGTGAGGATTTTGGCAAGCTGCTGAGATTCGTTTTCATCCAGTGGCTCACTTAACTCAGCAAGATGTATGTACTCGGCATAAATCTCACTGACCGGAAGGGACTCACTGCTAAACGCTGCCAGCAGTTTCTGCACCCGGAACGACGATAGTGCAGGGGCTCCGCGGATGATCTCCATCACGTCTATTCACCTTTTTATATTATTGGATAACAGGGTAAGAGGAGGCGGTATTATAGGAAAAAGTGGCTCACAAATCATCAAATTGGCTTGGTGAAACCGCCCTGATTTGTGCTATAAACGCGCCTCATCGCCGAAAACATTTTCCCTGTAATCAAACGATGGAATACCGGGTCAGTGATCCCGGGACTCACCGTTCGGCTTATTGCATTTTTCAACCGCTGTCGCATTATTGTTCACTATGACATTCAAACGCCTGTTGGCGGTTCTGTTGTTTCTGCCTTTATTCTCAGGCTGCGAACCAGAGCCGGTAGAATCTCCTGCTCCGACCGAGCGCAGCGTGCTGCGGGTGGGGACTCTCTATGGCCCGCAGATATATGTCAGCACAGGTCAGGGACTCAGCGGCTTCGACTATGAGATGGCTGACAAATTCTCCCAGTACCTGAATAAGCCTCTCAAGATGATTCCCTACAACACTATCGGGGAGCTTTATCAGGCGCTGGAAAAAGAAGATATCGACATCATCGCTGCCGGGATGACAGATACCCTCGCCCGCCGGGAGCAGTTTCGTATGGGACCGCCCCTGTACCAGGTGGACCAGGTACTGGTCTACAAAGAGGGTAACAAGCCAGGTAAAAATCTTAATGAGTTGGGTCCAGGCCTCACCATTCTGGCAGACTCAGCCTTTGTCGATACCATGATGGCATTGAGGCAGGATAACCCTGAGCTCAACTGGCAGCAGGTGGCAGACAAAGACAGTGAAGAGCTGCTGGAGATGGTTGCCAGTGGCGAGATTGCCTATACAGTTGCAGATTCCTCAGCACTGCAGATCAATCGCAGGTTTCTGCCTGAACTGCGTATCGCTCAGGTCTTGCAGGAAGAGCAAAACGTGGTTTGGCTGCTGTCAGCCCGAAATTCAGACCGGATGATGAGTGAGTTACTGGCTTTCTGGGATTCAGAACGCAGAAACGGCACCCTGGATGAATTGAATGAAAAGTACTTTGGTCATGTGCAGCGCTTTGACTACGTAGATACCCGGGCCTTTATTCGTGCTGTGGACAGCAAGCTACCCAGATACCGCCCCTGGTTTGAACAATACTCAGGTGAACTGGACTGGCGCAAACTGGCCGCGACCGCCTACCAGGAGTCCCACTGGAACCCCCATGCCCGCTCGCCAACCGGGGTACGGGGTTTGATGATGCTGACCTTGCCTACCGCCAAACAGATGGGCATCAGCAACCGCCTCGACCCTGAGCAAAGTATTCGTGGTGGTGCCAAGTACCTGAGCAATATATTGACCCGTTTGCCCGCTTCCATACCTGAAGATCAGCGTATGTGGTTTGCTCTCGCCTCCTACAACATAGGTATGGGGCATGTTGAGGACGCCCGTAAACTGGCGCAATCAATGGGCTATAACCCCAGCAGCTGGGGCGACGTCAAGCAGGTGTTACCTCTGCTGCAAAAGCGCAAATATTACAGCAAAACCCGCTACGGCTATGCCAGAGGCAGTGAAGCTGCTCACTATGTGGATAATATCCGCCGCTACTACGATACCCTGGTATGGCTGGACCATCAGGCTCAGACGGAAGCTGCCAAGGCGGTAGCCAAAGAGGATAAAGCCACAGAGATACCGGGAGAGGAGGCTGTTACAGCACCACAGTAATTTCTCTCCCTGAGCCGGCCAAAGATAGCCGGGCAAGCCTATGAAAAATTAGTGATATTTCCCACCACATTCATATTTCTTTCATCAGAGATTGTGATACTGTCGAAATACATGGAGATCAGCGGGCGACCTGCCCGCCGCAAACAGTGATTCAGCAATGGAGAACTGTGAGGAAGAAGTATGAAACGAAAAATGATGAATAACGCAGCGGCCCGTCGCCGTACTCTTCAAAAGGCCCGTCATCAGCGTATGCTGCACCGCCAAAAACAATTTTTCACCTTTATCCAACTGCGCAACAGCTAGGCTCTGCTGACGTTATTATCAGCCGTTGGCCTGCTGATTTTTGGCTGCCTGCTTCAGGGCTTTCTTTTCCGCGCGGCGACGCTTGAAAAAATCACTCAGCATTGCTGCGCATTCCTGCTCTCTCACGCCGGAAGTGACTGACACCTGGTGGTTGAAGGCTGAGTTATTCAACAGGTCCACCACTGAACCCGCCGCACCGGTTTTGGCATCCCGGGCGCCAAACACCACACGCTTGATACGACTGTGAACCATGGCTCCTGCGCACATGGAGCAAGGTTCCAGGGTGACATACAAGGTGGCATCCAGCATACGATAGTTTTGTATCACCTGGCCCGCCTGCCGCAAACACTGCATCTCAGCGTGAGCACTGGGGTCATGTTGTCCGATACTGAAATTGAAACCGGCAGCCAGCAGTTGATTATCTTTAACCAAAACGGCACCGACGGGTACTTCCCCGCGAGCCTCGGCCTTGGCTGCCATTTCCAGCGCCAAACCCATCCAATGATTATCCTGTTCTGCCTGCATCAATTGCGCCCTATTCAATATTCAGACACGGAGTATATCAAGTTGCCAATGTCGGTCACACTGGTAACTTCTCCCGCCTGAACTAAACTTGGAAAATGATACCCAAATCTTCCTCTCTTTGGTTCATCAACTGGCCTCTGGCCCTTATCGGGATAACCTTTGCCTGGCTGCTGATACTGCTCGCCAATCATACATTGGTGCTGCCGCATTCGGGCACTCAGCTCACACTCGACGCTATTCCTGTTGTCGCCTGGCTGGGCATGACCCTGTTGATAAACCGGCCCAATCTGGGCGCCGTCAGTTTCTGGCTTGGAGCCGGTTTCAGCATGCTTTATCTCGGTGCGCTAATCCAGTTAAGTGGCCACCTCACCCAGGTCATCACCTCTGGTTGGCTGGAGCGGGTACCGGATGCCCTTGGCTGCCTGTTTCTGACCATAGGCCTTATCCGCTGTATCCACCAACTGAATGATCAGAACCAGCTGATGAGTCACCTGGCAACCGGTACGCCTCTGGCAAGTCTGGCCAACAGCCGTAACTTCTATCAACACACACCCAATGTCACCCGGGAACGCAGAGCCGCTCTGCTGATGATCTCTGTCGATGATTTTCAGCAACTCTGCCAACAACAGGGTCAGGCCTGCTGCGACTATCAATTGGTGAAGCTGGCAGAGTTGATCGGAGGATCAATCCGCAAGCATGACAGGGTTGTGCGCTGGGGAGGCGAAGAGTTTGTGCTTGAACTGGGCGGCGCTGACATGAATACCGCCAGAGTCAAAGCCGAACATTTGCGTATGATGATTGCCGAACACGCTTTTGGCTTTGCAGGCTTGTCGTTGCGACTGACGGCCAGCATAGGTATCGCGGAGTATGATGGCCTGCTGGCCAACCGGAAACTGGCAATATTGTCAGCCAAAGAGGTGATGCAACAATGCGCCGCCCTCGGCGGTAATAAAGTGATGGTGTTCGAGCCTGAACCCAGGGTGCAGGATACAGAGCAAACAGAATTGCCGGATGCTGCTAATGACCCTGAAAGTCGATCCAGCGGCAAACCCCATTAATCAAACTTCAGACAGTAAAAAAGCGACCCGGGGGTCGCTTTTTCAGTTGCGGTTCAAGTCGGGATTATTCCCACTCGATGGTCGCAGGTGGCTTACCTGAAATATCGTAAACCACACGGGAGATACCGTTAACTTCATTGATGATGCGGTTGGATACGCGGCCAAGGAAGTCATATGGCAGGTGCGCCCAGTGAGCAGTCATAAAGTCGATGGTTTCAACGGCACGCAGGGACACAACCCAATCGTACTTACGGCCATCGCCCATTACGCCTACAGAGCGAACCGGCAGGAACACGGTAAATGCCTGAGAAACCTTGTTGTACAGGTCAGCTCTGTGCAGTTCTTCAATGAAGATAGCATCGGCGCGACGCAGCAGGTCACAGTACTCTTTCTTGATTTCGCCCAGAACACGCACGCCCAGACCAGGGCCAGGGAACGGGTGACGGAACAGCATGTCGTATGGCAGACCCAGTTCCAGACCGATCTTGCGAACTTCATCTTTAAACAGTTCACGCAGCGGCTCAACCAGCCCCAGCTCCATATCTTCAGGCAGACCACCTACGTTATGGTGAGACTTGATCACATGGGCTTTACCGGTAGCAGAGCCAGCAGATTCAATCACATCTGGGTAGATGGTGCCCTGCGCCAGCCACTTGGCGTTAACACGCTTGGAAGCTTCTTCGTCGAAGATTTCCACGAACACGCGGCCGATAATCTTACGCTTGGCTTCTGGATCGTTTTCGCCTTTCAGGGCTTCCAGGAAGCGACCTTCAGCGTCAACATGGATGATGTTCAAACCGAAGTGGTTGCCGAACATATCCATTACCTGCTGTGCTTCGTTCAGGCGCAGCAGACCATTGTCTACGAATACACAGGTCAGCTTGTCGCCAATGGCGCGGTGCAGCAGCATCGCAGTTACAGAGGAATCTACACCACCGGACAGACCCAGGATAACTTCCTGATCGCCTACCTGCTGTTTGATGCGCTCTACTGCGTCTTCAATAATAGAAGCAGGCTGCCACTTGGCTTCACACTCACAGATGTTCAGCGCGAAGTGCTCCAGCATACGCAGGCCCTGACGGGTGTGAGTCACTTCAGGGTGGAACTGCACGCCATAGAAGCGCTTCTCTTCATTGGCCATGGCTGCAAATGGGCAGGTTTCTGTCTTGGCAACCTGTACAAATCCTTCCGGGATTTCGGCAACTTTGTCGCCGTGGCTCATCCATACATCCAACAGTGGGTTACCTGACTCACTGATGCCGTCTTCAATCAGGCTGAACAGTGCAGATTCTGCCAGAACTTCTACCTGAGCGTAGCCGAATTCGCCTTCGCCCACGCCCTGAATCACTTTACCACCCAGCTGCTCAGACATGGTCTGCATGCCGTAGCAGATGCCCAGTACAGGAACACCGGCGGTAAACACATACTCAGGTGCGCGTGGAGAAGCTTCAGCGGTCACACTCTCAGGGCCGCCGGCCAGAATGATACCGTTTGGGGCAAACTCACGGATCTGCTCTTCAGTGACATCCCACGCCCACAGTTCGCAGTAAACACCAATTTCGCGGATACGACGGGCGATCAGTTGGGTGTACTGAGAGCCGAAGTCAAGGATGAGTATCTTGTGCTCATGAATGTTGTTCATGGAAAACCTTCATCAAATATTATCAGTTACCTTTTACAAGGCTTTTTTATTAAGGGCGTCCATTTGGACGCCCTCGAATCTCTTAGCCGCGGCTGCGGTAGTTAGGTGCTTCTTTGGTGATGGTCACGTCGTGAACGTGAGATTCGCCCATACCCGCAGCAGTCACTTTTACGAACTCAGCCTTGGTGTTCAATTCTTCGATAGTGGCACAGCCAGTCAGACCCATACATGAACGCAGGCCGCCCATGTGCTGGTGAATGATCTCTTTCAGCTTGCCCTTATATGGTACGCGACCTTCGATACCTTCTGGAACCAATTTGTCTGCTGCATTATCGGTTTGGAAGTACCTGTCTGACGAACCTTGTGACATAGCTCCCAAAGAGCCCATGCCGCGGTATGATTTGTAAGCACGACCCTGATACAGCTCAACTTCACCAGGAGCTTCATCGGTACCGGCAAACATAGAACCGGCCATAATACAGGAAGCACCTGCAGCCAGCGCTTTAGCCAGGTCACCTGAGTAACGGATACCGCCATCGGCGATAACAGGCACACCGGTACCCGCCAGGGCTTCAACCGCGTCAGATACTGCAGTGATTTGAGGAACACCCACACCGGTAACGATACGGGTAGTACAGATAGAGCCAGGACCAATACCCACTTTAACGGCATTCACACCGGCATCAACCAGCGCCAGTGCGCCTTCGGCAGTGGCTACGTTACCGCCAATGATTTGCAGATCTGGGTACTTGGCACGGGTTTCACGGATACGTTGCAGAACACCTTCTGAGTGACCGTGGGAGGAGTCGATCAGCAGTACGTCAACACCGGCTTTAACCAGTGCATCTACACGCTCTTCGTTACCGGCACCAGCACCAACAGCAGCACCAACGCGCAGACGACCAAACTCATCTTTACAGGCGTTTGGCTTGCGTTCTGCCTTTTCGAAGTCTTTTACAGTAATCAGACCGGTCAGCTTGAAGCTGTCGTCAACCACCAGGATCTTCTCGATACGGTTGGCGTGCATCAGGCGCTGAACTTCTTCACGGGCTGTGCCTTCCTTAACAGTCACCAGACGCTCTTTTGGAGTCATCATCTCAGACACTGTCTTGGTCCAGTCAGTGTTAAAGCGCACGTCACGACCAGTGATGATACCCACCAGCTCGTTGGCAGCATTGACGACAGGATAACCGGCAAAGCCGTTCTTGGCGGTCAGTTCACGCAGCTCAGCCAGACTGGTTTCAGGGGTCACAGTTACTGGCTGCGCCACCACACCGGCTTCGTAGATTTTCACCAGGCGAACTTCTTCAGCCTGTTTCTCAATACTCATGTTCTTGTGAATAAAACCAACGCCGCCTTCCTGAGCCATTGCAATAGCCAGACGAGCTTCGGTCACTGTGTCCATGGCAGCAGACACCAGGGGCATATTCAGTTCGATGGTTTTGGTCAGACGGGTTTTGAGATTGGCGGTATTAGGGAGAACGGTCGAGTGAGCAGGGACGAGTAGAACATCGTCAAAGGTAAGAGCTTCTTTTTTTAATCGTAGCATGGCAACATCTCCCCATTTACATGGATTTACGAAGGTGAAATATTGCGGCGGCATTATACCTTGCGTCTTTCACTTGGTAAATGGAAAATTGTAAAAATCGGATGTTTTAGCGGGAAAGGCCATGCAAGTCCCTAAAAATAATATTTATACTGTCTCCCGTCTTAATGGTGAGGTGAGAAAACTGTTGGAAGGTGAGCTGGGTAAAATCTGGCTCAGTGGTGAAATTTCCAACTTTGCTGCGCCTGGTTCAGGTCACTGGTACCTGACACTGAAAGACAGCCATTCACAAATTCGTTGCGCCATGTTCAAGGGGCGTAACCAGAGCGTCACATTTCGCCCTGCCAATGGTCAGCAGGTATTGGTGCGCGCTGCCATCAGTGTGTATGAACCCAGAGGCGACTATCAGCTGATCATCGAGTCTATGCTGCCCGCCGGTGACGGCATGCTGGCTCAGCAATACGAAGCGCTGAAAATGCAGTTGGCCGCTCAGGGGCTGTTTACCCAGGACACCAAGCGGCCACTACCGGAGAATATTCAGCGTATTGGAGTGATCACCTCGCCTACTGGCGCAGCTATTCGCGATGTATTGCATGTACTTGAGCGTCGTGACCCATCCATTGAAGTGGTGATTTACCCGGCTCAGGTGCAGGGGGAAGCGGCAACCCAAACCATTATCAATGCCCTGGATATGGCCAATCACAGACTGGAAGTGGATGTGCTGCTGCTGACCCGTGGCGGTGGTTCACTGGAAGATCTCTGGTGCTTTAACTCTGAGAATCTGGCCCATGCCATCTATAACTCTGCCCTGCCTGTGGTCAGCGCCGTAGGTCACGAGGTGGATACTACCATTGCCGATTATGTAGCAGACGTGCGAGCCCCTACTCCTTCTGCCGGGGCTGAACTGTTGTCCAAAGACAAAGGCAACAAGCTGCAAAAACTGGCGGTGGCATACAGTCGTCTGGAAAGTGGCTGGAATCATTACCAGCTCAAGGCCGAACGCAAACACAGCCAGTTGCAGCACAGGCTGGCGCAACAAGATCCGGTAAGGTCTCTGCAGCAACTGGCGCAAAGATTCGATGAGATGCAACTCAGGTTGGAGTCGGCACTGGAACGCAGACTCAGCCATTTGTCCATGCAGCAACAGCGCCTGACAGCCCGGCTACAACAGCAGTCTCCGGGACACAGAGTCGCCGCAGAGCAAAATCGCTTGAGTTATTTAAGCAAGAGCCTGGATGAAGCAATGACCTACCGACTGGAGAAAGCGTCAGAGCGTCTGCAAAAAAATGCCGGATTACTGGGTAGTGTCAGTCCGCTGGCAACCTTGAGTCGCGGCTACAGTATCAGTTCGGCGGATGGCAAAGTGCTGCACACTGCACAAGAGGTCAAGCCGGGTGATGAGCTCACCACCAGACTGAGCGAAGGTGAATTGGTATCGACAGTGACTCAGGTTAAGCCCCGGACTGAGTGCTAATTTGAACTGCCGGGCGATCTGGCCCTGAATACACAAAAGGAGACGCAAGGTCTCCTTTTTGTTTAATCAGCGGATTGGTATTAATCCCAGAGCGCTTCACGAAAGTGGTTGCGGCACACTGACTCATAGCTTTCATTGCCACCGATAGCGACCTGCTCGCCCTCTTTCATGGCATTACCGTTGCCATCCAGACGCAGCACCATATTGGCTTTACGGCCACAGTGACAGATGGTTTTCAATTCAACCAACTTATCGGCCCAGGCCAGCAGATATTGGCTGCCCAGGAAGAGCTCGCCCTGGAAATCGGTGCGCAAACCATAGCAAAGCACCGGAATGTCCATCTTATCCACCACATAAGCCAGTTGCTTAACCTGCTCTTTGCTGAGGAACTGACATTCGTCCACCAGTACACAATGCAAAGTTTGTGCTGCATGGGAGCTGGCTATCATGTCGACCAGATTGTCACTTGCACCAAAAACCTGAGCATCAGATTCGATACCGATCCGGGATGCAACTTTGCCTACGCCATATCTGTCATCGATAGAAGCTGTCATCACCAGCGTATTCATACCGCGTTCACGGTAGTTGTAGGATGACTGCAATAAAGAAGTCGACTTACCGGCATTCATCGCCGAGTAGTAGAAATAAAGCTGCGCCAAAATCAGGTCCCCAATTAAATGTACCGGCGAATATTACCATTCCAGCCAGCCGCGTACACCTATAAAAAAGCGCGGCACTCCGGCCGCGCTGTAAAGTCAGTTTTGCGTTGTTATCAACGACTGCCCGCTTTTATCTTGAGGTAAATAACACTCAGGACAAACAGCACGCTACAGGTTGCCAGACCCGCCCATACCGACTCGGTAAAGCCCATCACGACATAACCGGCCAAACTCAGCAAAGCAACAATCACGGCGTATGGCAGCTGGGTGACCACATGGTCGATATGTGGGCAGCTGGCACCGGTAGAGGACAGAATCGTGGTATCTGAAATAGGTGAGCAGTGGTCACCAAATACTGCACCGGCCAGAACAGAAGCCAACATTGGCAGCATCATGGCAGAGTGACTGCCCATGGCCATATCTGCAGCAATTGGCAACATAATGCCGAAGGTACCCCAACTGGTTCCGGTCGCAAACGCAGTCAGACCAGCCAGAATAAACATTACCGCAGGCAGAAGTGCGAATGGGATATTGCCGGTGGCCAGACTGGCCATAAACTTACCGGTTTCCAGTTGGCCAATCACTGCGGCTATGGTCCAGGCAAACAGCAGGATCCAGATAGCAGGCAGCATGGACTTGGCTCCAGCGGTAATGCCCTGCAGGATCAGTTTTTTCTCAACACCCTGCTTGAGCACCATAGCCAGCGTCATGGCCAGGCCCACCAGAGCACCAAAGAACAGTGACTGACTGACGTCGGTATTTTCAAACGCTTTAATCAGGTCGAAAGCCAGGCCTTTCTCTTCCAACTTAGCGGCACCGCTGGACACCATAAAGTACACAGTGGCAACGACCAGAGTACCGATAGGCAGGAAGAGACCGGCAATCTTGCCTGTGTCAGCTTCCGGCAGATCCGCATCAGCCCCCGGAGGCGTTTTGGCAGGGTCCCACAACTCCCCCTTCTGAGCGTTCTGCTCATGGGTACGCATTGGCCCCACATCCAGTCCAAACAGCGCCACACAGATCAGCAGCAAGAGTGCGAAAATGGCATAGAAGTTCATCGGAATCATTTCGATGAACACATTCAGGTGACCCATTTCACTCATGCCATGGGTCGCCAGAATGCCACCAATCAAGGCAATGATGTATGCACCCCAGCTTGATACCGGTGAGATCACGCATACAGGCGCAGCAGTAGAATCCAGCAAATAGGCTAACTTGGCACGGGAGATATAGTATCTGTCGGTCAAAGGGCGACTTACACTGCCCACGACCAGAGAGTTGAAATAGTCATCAATAAAGACCACACAACCCAGGAAAATAGTCAGCAGCTTGGCATCACGTTTACAGCGAATACGCTGACGGGCCCACTCAGCAAACGCGCGGGCGGCACCACTGACGGTGATCAGCGCGGTGATCATGCCCAGCAGTACAAGGAATCCGAGAATATAGACGTTCCAGCTGTTCAGTGCGCCATCGGCCCAAAACAGTTTTACGGCACGGTCGCCTAAATAGGATGCAGTGTTAGCGACATTAAAATCAGTCAGCAACAGGCTGCCCAATAAAATACCCACTCCAAGAGATAACAATACCCGGCGCGTTAATATCGCCAGTACGATAGCTACCACAGGCGGCAACAAAGATAACGCCGAATCGGCATAACTGATGACTGTCATAATTGTTATATTTTCTTTCGTTGTTGAATACGACGAATGGAGAACACTGAAGGAATGGGATAAGTCACGGCCACGTACAGAAAGTACGCGGAATGAAGAGCACCTGTCCTGTCAGTAGCGCTCCATAGTAACCTCTTCCCATCATCCCGGTGGGAAATACTATGGCAGTGCTGCTCCTTTCGGAAACAGCCCCAGCGACTGGCCGCGATATGCTCAATCACTTCGGCGTCAACTCCTTTCCCGAAAGATTACAGGCATCACCCTAGCAATCGGTACTGATAGTTAACGCTCCTCTACTTAAGAACACCTGGATTTCAGGCGTGAATGAGATAAAACCATAAGCGGCCGGGATATTGTAATCCCAAAGCCGCTTATCGTGACCGAGTTCACAGATTAAATCAACTTGGTCAGTGCAGGCACAGCCTCAAACAGGTCAGCTGTCAGGCCGTAATCTGCCACCTGGAAGATAGGCGCATCAGGGTCCTTGTTGATCGCCACGATCACCTTGGAATCCTTCATACCTGCCAGGTGTTGGATGGCACCGGAAATCCCGACGGCGATATACAGCTCAGGTGCAACAATCTTACCTGTCTGACCAACCTGCAGGTCATTCGGTACAAAGCCTGCGTCAACAGCGGCACGGGAAGCACCAACAGCTGCCCCCATCTTATCTGCCAGAGCTTCCAGCAGTTCAAAGTTCTCGCCACTGCCCATACCCCGGCCACCGGAAATAATCACACCGGCACTGCCCAGTTCAGGACGCTCTGATTCAGTCAGGGCTTGAGACACAAACTCAGTGGAAGCTTCATGAACACTACCAACAGCAACAAGCTCAGCAGCGCCGTCGTTGCCTGCGGCATCAAATGCGCTTGGACGAACAGTCATCACTTTCTTGTCATCCAGGCTCTGAACTGTGGCCATAGCGTTACCCGCGTAAACAGGGCGCACAAAGGTGTCGGCATCAACCACTTCAACAACATCAGACAGCTGAGCGACATCCAACAGAGCTGCTACACGTGGCAACAGGTCTTTGCCCTGGCTGCTTGCCGGGGCCAGAATATGGCTGTAATCACCGGCGACCTCGACCACCAGCTTGGACAGGTTTTGGGCCAGGTGAGCACTGTATACCGCGTTGTCAGCCAGCAGGACTTTAGCCACACCGCTCAGGGTCTTGGCTTCCTCGGCTACCGCAGCGCAATCACTGCCAGCAACCAGCAGGTGAATATCGCCACCAATTTGTGACGCAGCATTAATGACCTTGGCAGTTTCAGGCTTCAGGCTGGCATTATCATGCTCTGCAATTACTAGAATCGTCATTTAGATCACCTTCGCTTCGTTCTTCAACTTCTCAACCAGAGCTTCCACAGAGTCCAACATCACACCGGCTTCACGGGCTGCAGGAGGGGTCACCTTAAGCACTTTCTGGTGGGACTTGAGGGTCACACCCAGCTCTTCCACTGTCAGCACATCCAGCGGCTTACGCTTGGCCTTCATAATATCCGGCAGCTTGGCATAACGAGGTTCGTTCAAGCGCAGATCCGCAGTCACGACAGCTGGCAAAGGCATGGACAGAGTTTGCAGACCACCATCCACTTCACGGGTAACGGTCAGCTTGTCGCCTTCTACTTTCACTTCAGAGGCGAAGGTCGCCTGAGGAGCATCCATCAAAGCTGCCAACATCTGGCCCGTCTGGTTGTTATCTCCATCGATGGACTGCTTGCCCAGGATAATCAAACCCGCCTGCTCTTTGTCCTGAACGGCTTTCAGAAGTTTGGCAATAGACAGTGGCTCCAGCGCTGCATCGGTTTCAACCTGAATACCGCGGTCGGCACCCAGTGCCATAGAGGTACGCAGTTGCTCCTGAGCAGACTTGTTGCCCACAGTCACTACTACAACTTCAGTGGCGATACCGGCTTCTTTCAGTCGGACCGCTTCTTCTACTGCAATTTCACAAAATGGGTTCAACGCCATTTTCAGGTTAGCTGTCTCAACATCGGATTGATCAGACTTAACCCGAACTTTGACATTGGCATCTACGACACGTTTTACCGGCACCAATACTTTCATGGGTTTCCTTCCTAGGCCTCTTATTTCACTGTAAAAAGCAACCAAACGAACGCTTGCTTTTACGGTTGCACTGGCACACCAGCACAGATGTTACGCCACTTTACTTATTGTTTACGTTTACGTCAACTAGACGCGTTTGACTTATTATAGTCGCGATTGCTCCTTTCCGTCAGACACGGGAGTCGCGGGATAAACATGCAATAAACAGAGATAAGCTCCACTGAATTTGCCGCTAATAAGTCGAGGGCAGAAAGTGGAAACAAGACAGTAAGGCAAACTCAAGCTGCGGGATAATTCTTCAACCACACATTATATAGAAAGGCTTTTATATAAGCAGAACACGCCACTCCCCCTGACTGCCAATAAAGCACTTAGGTGCCACATCTATCCCTTTTGTCTTCATTTGTGATAGACGCGCGCCACCTTTGTTAGGCTTATTTGCGGATTACACCGAGGCAATTAGCGTTAAAATTAGCCTGCTAATACTGAATTCTTATTAATGTATGCAAAAATAGCTTTTAAAAAATCAATTTTTATTTGATTCATGAGCTATTAGTTTCTATTATTCCTGCAGACATAAAATTTTAACTTAGTTTAATTAACTCGGAACATAAAGTTATGAGCGAATTCCTTGAAGTATTGACCCATGCCCGCCGTTTTAAAGCTGCTGTTAAAGAGCTGTCTTTGGAAGAGCTGCAGGATCTGGCCGCTAAGCTGAACAAAATCATTGAAGAGCGTGAAGCCGCTGCTGAAGAGGAACAAGCAGCAATGGCAGATCGTATTGCCAAGATTGAAGAAATCCGTAAGCAAATGGCTGAAGTTGGTCTGTCTCTGGACGACCTGGGTGGCGCTGCCGGTACCAAAGCAGCTCCAAAGAAGCGTGCTCCACGCCCAGCCAAGTACAAAATTGAAGTTGCCGGTGAAACCATCACCTGGACTGGCCAGGGCCGCATGCCTAAAGTATTCAAGGCAGAGCTGGACAAAGGCGCATCTATGGATGACTTCCTGATCTAATCAGGATTATCCCGGATACAAAAAGCCTGCCTTAATGGTGGGCTTTTTTGTGCCCATAAAAAGTTAAAAACACTTACAATTCCAACTTGGTTTTTACATTCCAATTAGATAGGCTCATGCTACCTCCGCCCTATTTATTGGATGACAAAACAAAAATGATAAATAACCCGGTCACCCGCTATTCGGCTTTGGGACTGTTGTTGTTTTCCCAGACTGCTTTAGCCAAAACTCCTTTGACCCAAGGTAACGAAGCCCTCACAGCACTTACCGGTGCAACCATTCATATTTCCCCTGAACAGCGAGTAGAAAATGCTACTCTGCTTGTCAAGGGCAAGAAAATATATGGCGTTGTCGATAACGATGATATTCCAGAGCACGCTCTGGTGCTGGATTTAGCAGGCTACACCTTGTATCCGGGATTTATTGATCCCTACGCTGATTATGGTATCGAGTTCAAATACCCAAAACCTGACAATAAACCACCTGTATATGAAGTGAAGCAGTTAGGTGCCAAGTCCGGAAACACTGCAATTCATGCCGAAAAAGATTGGGTCGACTACATTAGCCCAAATAAAGCAGCTGCCGCCAAATGGGTAAATAATGGCTTTACCTCAGTGCAAAGTGCCAAGCTGGACGGAATATTTCAGGGGCGTGGCGTCACCCTGTCATTGTCGGAAAAACCAGCCAATGAAGTGATTTACCAAAGCCAGGGTAAACACTTTATGTCCTTTCACAAGGGCTCTTCTATTATGGATTATCCAAACTCCCTAATGGGTAGTATGGCGTTAATCCGTCAGACGTTTGCCGATACTCTCTGGTATCAAAACAATAAAGATAAAGATGACTTTAATGCCTCATCTCCGGCTTTTGTTATGAATTCAGCCTGGGGCAATCTGGTTCCGCTGGAGCAACAACAGTTTATTTTTGCCACAGATAACCTCAATAGCCAGCTGCGCGCCGGTCACTTAATGCAGGAGCATTCCCTGTCAGCTACTTTGCTGGGTAACGGTAAAGAGTATGCTCGCCTTAATGAATTAAAAGGGATTAATGCGCCGGTTATTCTGCCGCTTAATTTCCCCAAAGCGCCTGATGTCAGCGATCGTGACGCCGAGCGTCAGGTCACCCTTGAACAGCTCCGTCACTGGGAGCGGGCACCGTTTAATCCTGCACTGTTGGCCTCTGAAGCCATCCCGTTTGCATTAACCTTGCATGACACAGATGCCAAAGCCTTCTGGAAACGTCTGCGGTTAGCGGTAGATATGGGACTGACTAAAGAGGATGCACTGGCAGCCCTGACAACGGAAGCGGCACAGATTGCCGGCGTCAGCGAGCTGGCCGGTAAGCTGGAGAAAGGGTATATCGCCGATATCGTAGTCGCCAAAGGTGACCTGTTTGAAGATGGCGAAATCTACAGTGTCTGGATGCAGGGGGACGAAACGATTCTCAAGCCCAGAGCTGAGCAGGCACTGATTGGTGAATATCAGATCAGTTTCAATGGCCTGGAGCTTGACCTCGTGCTTGAGCAAGGCAAGAAACTGTCTGGCGTGCTGTCCGGTGGTGAGCAGGAGATCAAACTCAGCAAGCCAGTGCTCAAAGGGCAGCGTCTGTCATTCAGTGCTGACCTTACCGAAGCCGGTGTTGAAGGTGTTGGCCGTTTCGTCATCTGGTTTGATGATAACAAGGGTAGCAGCCTGCATGGCCAGCTGACCGATGCCAAGGGCGCTATCACCCCCGTCGCCGGTACCCGCAACACCTCCTCCACGGCCGAAGACGAAGATAAAGACAATAAACCACTGCCCACTGAGTTGGTTGGTCGTCTGACTTCGCCCAATGTCGCCTATGGTTTAAGCAGCCTGCCATCGGCAGAAAAACTGCATATCAAAAATGCGACTGTGTGGACCTCTGAAGCTGAAGGTGTGCTGGAGAACGCAGATGTACTGATAAAGGATGGAGAGATCCAGGAAGTCGGTCAGTCTCTGAGAACACCATCGGGTTATAAAGTGCTGGATGCAGAGGGTAAGCACCTGACCGCCGGGATTGTGGATGAGCACAGCCATATCGCCATCAATGGCGGCACCAACGAAGGCTCAGATGCCATCACCTCTGAAGTTCGTATCGGCGACATTCTGGATCCTGATGCCATTGCCATCTATCGCTCTTTGTCTGGAGGTGTGACAACAGCCCAACTGCTCCATGGCAGTGCCAACCCGATTGGCGGTCAGGCACAACTGATTAAACTGCGCTGGGGCGAAGACGCTTCATCACTGAAGTTTAAAGGTGCACCTTCTGCCATTAAGTTCGCTCTGGGTGAAAACGTTAAACAAAGCAACTGGGGTGACCAATTTACTACCCGCTTCCCGCAAACCCGTATGGGGGTTGAGTCGCTGTTCCGTGATGCCTTCGATGCGGCAATGGAGCATGACAAGGCGAGAGCTGACTATGACAAGTTACGCCGTTCAAGCCAGCGGAAAACTCTGGAACCCAAGCCGGATTTGCGTCTGCAGGCGGTAGCCGAAATTTTGAAGGACCAGAGGGATATTCATATTCACTCCTATGTGCAATCAGAGATCCTGATGTTCCTGCAGCTGGCTGAGGAATATAACTTTGATATTGCGGCCTTTACCCATGTGCTTGAGGGTTACAAGCTGGCTGACGAACTGGCTGCTCAGGGAGCCGGGGCATCTACCTTCTCTGACTGGTGGGCCTATAAATTTGAGGTATATGACGCGATTCCGCAAAACGCCTGTCTGATGAATGACAAAGGAGTGCTGACCAGCATCAACTCAGATGATTATGAAATGCAGCGCCGTTTGAATCAGGAAGCGGCCAAGTCTGTGATGTACTGTGGCATGAGCGAAACCGATGCCCTCAATATGATCACCATCAACCCTGCAAAACAGCTGGGAGTCGGTGACAAGGTCGGTTCGATTAAAGAAGGTAAGCAAGCGGATCTGGTGCTTTGGGATACCCATCCCCTGTCTGTGTATGCCAAGACTCAGGCTGTTTGGGTAGACGGCAAGCGCTACTTTGACCGTACCCGTAATCAGCAGGAAACCCGCCTTCTGGGTGAAGAGCGTGCAGCACTGATCCAGAAACTGCTCGCCAGCCCGGCCAGTCGTAAACAGGGAGAGCTGCCAGCCGATAAGCAGGAGCCGGAATGGCACTGTGACACTCACTACAATGCCTGGGGCGAGAACGCCCATCTTGGCCATAACCATCACTAACTGGAAAGTATAAAGATGCGAGTTTTAGCTATGATGACTGGCCTGTTGATGGCCTCCCCGGCGCTGGCCCATGATATGGTGCCGGGCGCTCCCCAGTCACAACCAATATTGTTGCAAAATGCCCTGGTGCATACGGTTTCCGTTGGCAGCCTGGAAGATACGGATATTCTGATTGAAAACGGCATTATCACCGCCGTAGGCTCAGACCTGCAAGCCGACGGAGCTCAGGTAATCGACCTGACAGGTAAACAGGTTTATCCGGGCCTGATTGCGCTCAATACCTTTCTGGGGCTGACTGAAATTTCCATGGTGCGCGCCACCGTGGATACCGCAGAAGTGGGCAAACTCAATCCGGAAGTCAAAGCCTCGGTGGCCTTTAACCCGGACTCAGAGCTGATCCCTACAGTACGCAGCAACGGCATCACCCATGTTCAGGTGGTTCCTCAGGGACGTGGTCTTACCGGTCAATCCACTCTGGTCAATCTGGATAGCTGGACCATAGTCGATGGTGAAGTGGATACCCCGGCTGCCATCCATCTGCACTGGCCAACGGTTTGGCGCTGGTCCAGCGATGAAAAGAGACGTAAAAAGCAACAGGAACAACTGGATGCAGATATCCAGACTATCCACAGTGCATTTGAAGATGCTTACCGCTATCACCTGGCAGCAAAGGCAGACAAGGTCACCAGTTCAGATATCCGTTGGCAAGCCATGCTGCCGCTGTTCAGTGGTGAAGCCAAACTCTTTGCCCATGCCGATAACCAGGGTGATATCGAACAGATACTGGATATCGCCCGCCACTATAATATCAAGCCTGTGATTGTTGGCGGATATGATGCCTGGCGCATGCCGGAAATGCTCAGTGAAGCCGGGGCATCTGTCATTTATCCCCATGTGTTCAGCTTGCCCCGTCGCAGTGACGAACCGATTGACCTGCCATTTCGCATTCCAGCCATGCTGGAACAGGCCGACATCCCCTTTGCCTTTGGTTTCAGAGCTGACTGGGATGCCCGTAATCTGCCTTTTGCGGCAGGACAGAGCATTAGCTACGGCCTGAATAAGCAGGATGCACTGAAGGCTGTCACCCTGGATGCTGCCAGGATTATGGGAGCAAACAAAATGGGGTCGATTGCGCCGGGATATAAAGCCAGCCTGATTATCAGCAGTGGCGATATATTCAATCCCATGGAGGCCAATATCGAAGCCATGTATATAGATGGCCGTCAGGTGGATCTCAATAATCGTCACAGGCAGCTTTATCAAAAGTACCTGAAGCGATAGAATTTCCCCGGGAATCATTCAACAGCGGACAATGAGTCCGCTGTTTTTTATTGTGGCAGGGATACTATGAAACTACTTTCAATACCCTCTTGCATGCTGGCAGCAGGGCTGCTTGCAGGTTGTGCCGGAGACTATACCTTTAATTCCAATCTCAGCGGCAAGGCGGTAAATGAGTATTTCAAAGCGGGTGATGTCGCGCTGATTGAAAAGAATGTAGCACCGCCCAGACCATTTAATCCACTGGCCATGGTTGATGGGGAATCCTGTCAGATCTTTGCTGACGAACCTCCAGCATCCGCGGTGGATGCGCGCACCAAGATGCGTCTGGCAGCAGCTGATGCCGGAGGCAACGGTGTGATGCTGAACAACTGCGTAGAATACAAGGACCCCGAAGGTGGGTGCCTTTCCCGGGTGATCTGTATCGGCCGGGCCATCGTCATGGAAGATGAGTAACGTCGGCATTGTCGACCCTATTATTGAGAATCATTTAATCCATGAGTTTTACCTCCCAGATCCAGGCGGTAGCCTATTGCCGCACGCCTTATAAACAGAAGTTCGGGATCCCGCGCCAACCCGGTCTGGTGGAAGCCAGAGGTTATGTCGAGTTGGCCGGCGAGTTTAATCACATCGATGCGGTTCGTGGTCTGGAGCAATACAGCCACCTGTGGTTGCTGTTTTGCTTCCATGAGAATCTCGCCCAGGGCTGGAAAACCACAGTCCGCCCTCCCCGCCTTGGCGGCAATGAAAAGATGGGCGTTTTCGCGACCCGTTCAACCTTCCGCCCCAATGGTATCGGCCAAAGCGTGGTAAAGCTGCACGGTATCGTTAAGCGCAAGGGCAAAGTGTGTCTGGAGATCTCTGGCATGGATCTGCTGGATGGCACGCCCATTGTCGATATCAAACCCTACATCCCTTTCTCCGATGCCATCGACGGCGCAGTGGGGGGGATAGCTCAGGAAGCTCCTGAACTGATTGAGGTGGAATTCAGCCAGCAGGCGCTGACGCAAACCACCAAATACAGCATGCGTGAACACAGCCCTGACCTAGAGCCACTGATCCGCGCAGTACTGGCTCAGGATCCCCGTCCTGCATACAAAAAGGCCAAGGAAGACCCCAAGCTGTATCAGGTTGCCCTGTATGATTTGGATATCTTCTGGAAGATGCAGGATGGCAAAGCACAGGTGCTGGAACTGGTACCGGGAAAAATCCAGAGCCAGTAACCGCTCCTTCCTTCAAGATTATTACTTGCGGGTAAAAGTTAATTGCTTTTACCCGGGATTATCTCTGTTTCCAACAGGAATATAATCTTCTCCTGATTCAGACCTATATGAGCAAGGAGGAGATTATGGCTTCAGGCTGGGCAAAAGAAGGCGCGGTTCAGGATCAAATCGACTCAGATATTCTCGATGCCGTGACCCGGGCAAGGCTGCAATTACATCAGGGCGACAGCATGGCTTATTGCGAGCTGTGCGACGAGCCCATCCCAGTGGCAAGACAGCTTGCTGTTCCGGGAGTTCGTTTGTGTATCCAGTGCCAACAGGAACAGGATAAGTTGCAGCAAAGAGCTGTCAGTTTTAACCGCAGAGGCAGTAAAGACAGTCAGTTGCGATAGCGCCAACCTCACTCGTTATCGCTGTTCTTTACCTGAACTGGGAGGCACAGATAAAATGTAGCTCTCAGCTCTGCAACCCAATTTGACTTCCCACTAATGACTCCCGACTACCGCGCCCAACACAAGAAACGTCTTTCCTGGATGCCCTGGCTATATTTCTCATTGAAAGAGAAACACCTTGCCTGGGCACAACCCTGGCAGCAGCAGGTACAGGCACATTTCAGCGCGGTGGAAACTGTCCGTTTTGGTGACAACTGCTTTGTGGCACCGGAAGCAGAGCTGTTTGCCGAGCCCGGACGGGATATCACCACAGGCCATCAGTGCATGATAGCTGCGGGCTGCTTTTTACATGGTCCGCTGACGCTGGGTAATGAAGTGGCCATCAATCACGGCTGCTCCTTCGACGGCGGCAGCAAAGGGATCACCATAGGCGATCAGACCCGTATCGCCAACAATGTCACCATCTACGCATTCAATCATGGCATGGCCCCCAATAATGCGATTTATAAGCAAAAATCCCATTCCATTGGGGTGAATATCGGTAAGGATGTGTGGATTGGCGCCCAGGCCGGTATTGTTGATGGCGTCAACATAGGGGACCACGCCGTTATCGGTATGGGTTGTGTCGTCAGTAAAGATGTTCCGGATTGGGCAATTGTTGTGGGAAACCCCATGCGAATCGTCGGAGACAGGCGGGATAAACCAGAGCTGGCGTTGTTCCATCAGCAAGGCAACTGAAGCAGATTAACTTTTACCCATTGAGAATTGCTGAAATGCAGGTCCTATCTAGATTCTGCAGGTGACAAGTGCCTGCCAAGTGATAAAATGTCGCCCATTCAAATCACATTGGGACTATTTGGTAATGCGAGTCAGCAAATACCTGCTATCTACACAGAAAGAAACCCCTGCAAACGCAGAAGTAATCAGCCATCAGCTAATGCTGCGCGCCGGTATGATCCGTCGCAACGCTTCAGGTCTATACAGCTACCTGCCCACAGGTCTGCGCGTACTGCGCAAAGTTGAAGCTATTGTTCGTGAAGAGATGGACAAGGCCGGCGCCTGTGAAATCCTGATGCCTATGGTTCAGCCGGGTGATCTCTGGGTTGAGACAGGCCGTTGGGACAAGTTTGGTCCTGAACTGCTGCGCTTTACCGACCGTAACAACCGTGACTTCGTACTGGGCCCAACCCACGAAGAAGTGATCACTGACCTGGTGCGTAAAGAAGTCAGCTCATACAAACAGCTGCCTCTGAACCTGTACCAGATCCAGACCAAATTCCGTGACGAAGTTCGTCCACGTTTTGGTGTGATGCGCTCCCGTGAGTTCCTGATGAAAGATGCTTACTCTTTCCATCTGGATCAGCAAACCCTGGACGACACCTACAACGCCATGTATCAGGCATACAGCAACATCTTCACCCGCATGGGTCTGGAGTTCCGTCCTGTATTGGCTGACACCGGCTCTATCGGTGGCAGCGTGTCTCACGAGTTCCACGTACTGGCCAACAGTGGTGAAGACCTGATCGCCTACTCTACCGGCAGCGACTACGCCGCCAACATCGAGAAGGCCGAGTCGCCAATGCCGACTGAAACCCGCCAGGCTGCAACTGAAGAGATGCGTAAGGTTGATACTCCTGATGCCAAAACCATCGAAGAGCTGGTTGAGCAATTTGGTCTGGATATCAAGAAAACCGCCAAGACTCTGATTGTTCGCGGCTGTACCGAAGAAGCTCCTCTGGTGGCGGTTGTGGTTCGTGGTGACCATGAACTGAACGAAGTGAAAGCTGACAAGCTGGAACTGGTTGCTGCACCACTGGAATTCGCCACCGAAGGTGAAATCCGTGACGCACTGGGTGCTGGCTGTGGCTCTCTGGGTCCTGTTGGCCTGAACATCCCTGTCTACATCGACCACGCGGTCGCTGTGATGAGCGACTTTGTCGTGGGCGCCAACGAAGATGACAAGCACTTCTTCGGCGTAAACTGGGAACGTGACCTGCCACTGGCACAGGCCGCTGATATCCGTAACGTCGTTGAGGGTGAAACCACACCTGACGGTCAGGGCACCTATGCCTTTGCCCGTGGTATCGAAGTGGGTCACATCTTCCAGCTGGGCACCAACTACTCTGCTGCCATGAACGCGACTGTGCTGGATGAAAACGGCAAGGCTCAGACCCTGATCATGGGTTGCTACGGTGTGGGCGTAAGCCGTATCGTTGCTGCCGCTATCGAGCAGAACCATGACGACCGCGGTATCATCTGGCCAGCTGCCATCGCACCTTTCCAGGTGGGCATTCTGCCAATGAACATGCACAAGTCTCACCGTGTGACTGAAGTCGCAGAGAAACTGTATGCCGACCTGGCCGCTGCCGGTATCGATGTACTGTTTGATGACCGTAAAGAGCGTCCAGGCGTGATGTTCGCCGATATGGAGCTGGTTGGTATCCCACACACTATCGTGATTGGTGATCGCAACATCGACGCAGGTGTATTCGAGTACAAAAACCGCCGCACCGGCGAGAAGCAGGAGATCCCATTCGATCAGATTGTTGACTTTATCAAAGGCAATATCTAATCCGGATTACTCCACTTACCTAAAAGCACGCTCAATGCGTGCTTTTTTGTTTTACGGCAACAGTGCAACCCCGTCTGTGTAAGTTATTCCCCGGTTACCCTTTCATCACCAAGTTTCAACATGTTAGCATGTCACCACGTGTCGAAAAATTCGCCGCGTCCGGGCAGCGATATTTGCTTGTGCATTTATCTGATAAGGCTGCACAAATTCATGCCGAACCAAAGGACGGCCCCATGATTGAAAACAACAAAGTTGTCGCCATTGACTACAGTGTGACAGACGAAGCCAACCAACTTATTGACACCTCTGAGGGCCGTGAACCCCTGAAATATCTGCACGGCACAGGTAACATCATTCCCGGTCTGGAACAGGCTCTGAACGGCAAGCAGGCTGGCGATGAGTTCGAAGTAACAGTGTCACCTGCTGAGGCTTACGGTGAGCACAACCCGGACAATGTTCAGGAAGTCCCTATGGATGCTTTTCAGGGCGTAGAGAAGGTCGAAGTCGGCATGTCCTTTACCGCTCAGGGTGCCAACGGAAACTTCCAGGTTACAGTGACCAATATCAGCGACGACAATATCGTTACTGTTGATGCAAACCATCCACTGGCAGGTAAAACCCTCACCTTTAAAGGTGTGGTTCGTGAAGTGCGTGACGCCACTGAAGAAGAGATTGAACACGGCCACGTGCATTAATTTGCCAATGGCACAGTGACTTAAAGCCGGCAAATATGCCGGCTTTTTGTTTATTTAAATAAAAATAGGTAAATACCAATAAAACAATAAGTTATACATATATTAATTCTCATTCATACTCCCGTTCTGAGCCTTTGCAGTTACCTTAAAACCGATATAATCCGGAAATATATGAGTCCGGGGGAACAAAGATCAAAAACGATCGTGACTCACAACACCAAATAGATGAAAAAGGTAACCAGACAATGACCCCACAAGAGAAAGATCTGATCCAGAATGTCGCCCGCAAATTACAAAGCAGTCCTGATAAACCAAAGGACGCCGACGCTGAGCAACTGATCGCCTCTGAAATTGCCAGCCAGCAGGATGCAGTTTACAAACTGACTCAGGCAGTGTTGGTGCAGGAAATGGCTCTGAAAGAGCTGAAACAAAAGAATGACTATCTGGAGCAGAACGCGGAGTACTACCGCAATGAATCCCAGCGTGGTGCCATGAGCAAGATGTTCGGTGGCTCACGTCCTGCTCCGGTTCCACCTCAACCGGTTAACCAGCCAAGTGCGTTTGGCAGCTTTATGCAAACTGCTGCAGGCGTGGCTGCCGGTATGGTAGCCGGTCACCTGATCAGCGATATGCTGTTTGGTGACGAAGCTCAGGTTGAAACGGCCTCGGCAGATGCTGCTGCCGATGCAGCTACTGACAGTGCGGCAGATGCCGCAGCTGATACCAGTGCTGACACAGCAGCAGCCGACACAGGAGCTGACAGCAGCTTCCTGGGTGGCGACAGCGGATTTGCCTCAGAGTACACAGATTCCGGATTTGGTTCTGACACAAGCTTCGGTGCTGATGACACCGGCTTTGGTTCAGACACAGGTTTCGGCGGCGATGATATGTTTGCCAATAACGACGATACCAACTCAGGTTTCTTCGGCGGTGGCGACGACTTTGGCGGTGATGATTTCGGCGGCGACGACGATTTCTAAGCGCGCCAAGCCTATATCTCTATCATTCTGCTGACCTCTTCATGTTACAGAATGAGTAAAAACCGGCCTCAGGGCCGGTTTTTTATTGCCTGAGCTCCATACATAAGCTCATCCTTAAATTAATTAATGATAACGATTATCATTTGTGTTAGGGTGGTTTGGTATCAATTTAACGAAACAGGATGGAGGACACCTATGACACCCGTTACCCGCTTAGTACTGGCCGTTACATCAGTATTCTGGGCATTGCCTGCATTGGCCGATGAATGTGATATCAGCATTTCTGCCAATGATGCCATGCAATTTGATACCAAGGAACTGAGTGTTCCTGCCAGCTGCCAGCAGGTCACACTGACCCTCAAGCACACGGGTCAGTTGCCCGCGGGTGTTATGGGCCATAACTGGGTACTGACCAAAACGGCCGATATGTCAGCAGTTGCCACCGACGGAATGAGCGCCGGGGCAGACAACGCCTTTATCAAGCCAGATGATGCCAGAGTCATTGCCGCAACTGATGTTATCGGCGGTGGTGCCAGTACCAGTGTCACATTCGATACCAGCGCACTGAAAAAAGGTGAAGACTATAGTTTCTTCTGCTCTTTCCCCGGGCACTGGGCCATTATGCAGGGCAAGTTGCAGTTAACCTGAGGACAACGCCGGACATGCCTGAAGGATATCGACATGTTTGATTATCCTTCTACCGTTATTGCCTGCCATACAGATACTGTTAACTCTTGATTTTTATCCAACTCAACGCCTTAATTAAAGGTATAGGGATTGTGTTAGTGATGGGGTTAAGGGGACTGGATGGCAGCCAATATAGCGTTGGTATTAGGCGGCGGTGGTGCAAGGGCAGCTTATCAGGTGGGTGTGCTTAAGGCCCTGGTACAATGCTATCCACGTAATCATGGTATTCCCTTTAATATTGTCTGCGGCACCTCTGCCGGAGCTATCAACGCAACCTCAATCGCAACCCACGCATCCTGTTTTCACCTTGGTGTACGTAAGCTCGACTGGGTCTGGCGCCATATGGTGACAAGAAATATCTATGATACATCCGTCAAACATCTGCTGAGCCACCTGCTTGGCATGGGACTTAGGGTGTTTCAGGATGATCAGGTTAATACCGAAGCGCCCAGCCTGTTTAACAATGACCCTTTGCGAAAACTGCTGAATGAGTTGATCGACTTTGGCCGCATTGATCGCAACATTGCCAGGGGAGCGCTGCGGGCCATCAGTGTCGATACTTCCAGCTATAACACCTCCGGCTCTATCAGTTTCTTCCAGGGCAATGAGGAAATTGCCAATTGGCAGAGAGCACGACGTGAAGGTCAGCGTACCCAACTGAATACGGAACACCTGCTGGCCAGTGCCGCAATCCCACTGGTTTTTCCCTCCATCAGGCTGGGACAACACTATTTTGGCGATGGCTCGGTCCACCAGCTGGCACCACTGTCCAGCCCTATTCATTTAGGGGCAAGAAAGGTCATGGTGATCAATCTGGACAGCCCTCACAAGCATCAGGGTAAAGAGCTGCCCCACCATCCCAAAGCGGCAACCCTGGCAGGACACCTGCTGGACACCATCTTCTCGGATACCCTTAACAGCGATCTGGAACGTTTGGAGCGCATTAACTCAACCCTGGCTCATATCCCCGAAAGTAGCCGGGATAAGTTACCTCTCAAGCCGATAGAAACTCTGGTGATTAAACCCAGCGAAGATCTCAGCGTAATAGCGGCCAGACATTACCGGCATATGCCTGTCGGCGTGCGCAGTATGCTGAAGCTGATTGGGATCAATCAGGAATCAGACTCAAGTATCGTCTCCTATCTGCTGTTTGAGAAGAGTTACACCCGCGCCCTGATTGAGTTGGGATACCAGGACGCAATGTGTCAGATGGATGAGCTCAGGCAGTTTTTTGAAATTGACAGGCGCTCGGATAAGGTCACGCCGCTACCCGCCCGGGCAGCGGGCTGACCCTAATTCCCCTCAAATGTTCCGCGAATTGGATAGTGATTGTCAGGATTGCGTATCCACTCCAGACCACTGACCAGAGCTTCCAGTTGAGGCCGCACGAAAGGGTTGTTGGAGATATCTACCACCTGCACTGTGCCGTGTTCATTGACCACGAACAGGCCGGGTTCAGCAAATTCATGGTCGGTTTCCTGCTCACTGCGGGGAATTGAAATGTACACACCAAGCTCCCGCATCTGCGCCACACTCAGCCCATATGCCAGCGGGAAACTCACCTGCAGGCGACTCATATGCTCCTCCAATTGGGACTGGCTATCGCCACTGGCGGCAACCACATCAATGCCCAGGGCATGCAGACGGGGCAGAAAGCCTTCCAACTCATTCAGGTAACGGGTACACAAAGGGCAGTGTCTGCCACGATAGATCACCACTAATTGCCAATCGGCATCTCCCCTTGGCGCGCCCAGGGTTAACGCTTCACCGGACAGGGTTCGCAGAGTATGTTGTGGGTATTTAGCGCCAGCAGGCAGTTTATTTTGCCAATCCATTTAAATTCTCCCGATACAAAAATCTCACTGGATCTTTGGGTTTAACAGATGATGAAATAGTGTACTCAGCTATTATCAAACTCAACCGGTTTACTTTTGGTTACCTGGAGATACCCATGCCCGACGCCAGCCTTGCCAACACCATCGCCCTGCAAAAATCCCGAACCGAGAGTTATCAGAGCCAGCCAACACCACTGCCGGCAACTAAAGCTATCACCCTGAGTTGTGACGCTCCCTGCCCTATTGAGCAGGGAATGCGATTGATTGGTGGTAAGTGGAAGGCTTCGATTCTGTGGCACTTGCAGGGAGAAGGGCTCAGGTTTAATGAGGTGTGCAGGCAGGTCCCAGGAGCCAGTAAAAAGATAGTGGATGCCAGACTGAAAGAACTGGAGGCTGATGGCATGATCAGCCGCCATGTGTTGAGTGATAAGCCCATTGCAGTCGCCTACAGGATCACCCCAAGGGGGCAGTCGCTATTGTCAATTCTGAATCAACTCAAAGACTGGGTAATGGATGACGGTAAATAGCCCGTTATTGTCCGAGGCGAATATCCGCATCGCTCCGGATATTCAAGTCCTGCCCTCTGGCGAAGTCAGCCAGAGATTGAAAGTCACTGCCACGCCACACTGGCATTTTACGCAATGATGCTGGCAGGGTCTTGAAGGATGATTCACTGCCACCAGGTAAAAGTTGCAACTCGCCATACTGACTGATTTCCAGCGTTAACGGCGTCGGTGCCTCAGCTGCATGGGGCATCAATTCAAGACCAAGATGATAGTCCCGCTTTCTCAGCACCCACTTCTCCGGCAGGCGCTTGTCGCTGTCCCACCAGTCGCCATCCAGCGCCCTGATGCGTCTTTGGGTTTCAGCCTTCTCGACTTCCCCCAGTTTTTGCAAAGCCTCATCCAGCGCCACTTCAAATGCACTACTGAACTCCTTCACACTGGCTGTGGGAGTTTGCTCCAGCACCTGAATCGCCAACCTGGCCCCGAGCATATTGGAGTAAAGGTCTTCCGGTGAAAATGCTGACGCCAGCTCAGACCAGCCACTGACAGACTTGAGTCCAAACCACTGGGCAATTTCATGCCATTGTGCCAGTTGGAAAGCCAGCATACCCGCCAGCTTTATACCTTGCTGACGTTTGCTGTCATTATCATGCACAACATCATCGGCACGCATCACCACCCGACGCTGCCGGAGCTCAGCGGGTAATGTCAGGGTATGTTCACTGCCAATGTAAGGCCAAAGCTCGTGGTACAGGTAGTAGGTATAGTCAGCGGTATCACGCACATGGGCAATATCAATAAAGCCGCCACGGCGGGTATAGATCAAACCGTTGAGCTCATCAGCGATTCCCAACAAACTGCCTGCTACGCCCTGACTGCCATCGTTATAGACATGGCTGCCAAACTGCCCGGCATCCACCAGATTTTCCAGAGAGAAAAAGGGAACCGGCACGCCGCCAACCTGCGCCTTTAAATCTGTACCAAATGCACAGCAGGGACGTACTCCAGCAGGCGCTTCGAGCGCTTTGGCAAAGTTGGGAAGCATTAACAACAGCGTCAAGCCAATCAGCAGCCTGTGTCCTAACATCAAAATGCCTCGTTAATCTGAAAATAAAAACCGCTGGAGTCTTTGCCCAGCCCCAGGTCAAACCTGACATTCACTCTGGGCTTAAAAGCCAGACGGTAACCTACCCCGAAAGTCGGCAACCACTCGCCATGGAGGAGTTCACTGCGCTGCTGCCCCAGAGTGCCAGCCCCGGCCCAATACACCAGGCCATGGCGCTCGGTCAGTTGCTGTCGCAGCTCCACCTGACCATTGAATTGGTATCTGTCTCGGTACTGCCCCTGATAATAACCGCGCATACGTCCATCACGTCCCATTTCAGACAGCGCAAACCAGGGCACATCCCCTTCCACTCCCTGACCGAACAGTTCCCAGGCCAACACCAGTGATGGTGCCAGCCTTTGATATTGACGATAGTTGAGGGTCAGGCGCCGGAAGTTACGGTCAGACCCCATGACAGCGGTGTAGTCATCATATTTGGCACTCACCAGAACGCCTTCCCAGGCATTGGGGGCAAAATCACGACTGTCATAGGCCAACCCCAGGCTGATGCCGGAAATATCGGTGTCCTGCAATTCGGCAGGAGACAACGCCGGGCCGTCAGCGCTCATATCCCGGTAGGACTGCAACTCCCAGCCAAGGGTGGCATAGGTGTTAGGCAGCAAGCGATAAGCCACCCGGGGAGACAGCTCCAGGACACTGGCCTCGATCGCAGTTTTGTTTACAGGCTGCTGAGCAGCCTGCATACCAATTCCCCAATAATCTCTGGGAGACTCACTGATCCAGCCATCCAGCTCAAGACGCCAGCTGTCATCCCCAAGATAGGTACGATTCTCGACTCCAAGCCCATAAGAACCTGAAGTGGACACATAGGATTTAATCCCCAGCGTCGAAATCTGGGTGCTCTCTTGCCGACCTTTTGGTGAGTACAAGCCAATGGCGGCCACACCAATACCAAAGCCCTGCAGTGGATTAACAAAAGGCCCAGGTAACACGCCCCAGTCTATCCCTTTATCCAGCTCCAACTGCTCGCTGGCCCCCAGCTCTTCGAGCAGAGTATCCAGCCAACCTTTATCTTTCGCAGTATCGGCATGTTCAGCAGCAAGCAGGTTGCCACTCAGCAACAAAACGATGGAAAGCAGCAGCCCTGTGGCCAGCTGCTTGATGTAAAAACCGGATTGCATCAGAAGCGATATTCCATGGACAACATAGCGCTTTTACGCTCACCCAATCCTGCTTCGCCAATCAAAGACCAGTCTCTGGCGAACTGATATTGGAAACCCACCAGAGTATTCCATGGTGTCTTCAGGTGCTGCTCAACCTCAAAGCGACCTTCTCCCACAATAGAATCAATAATTGGAGGTAGACCTAGGTTTCCAATTTTCCCCGACAGATGTTGCTCCACTTCCTGGAACATCCCTCCAATCCAAACACGCAGAGGGAGGCCACTGTTAGCAAAGTCATAACCCACTCGTGGAGACAGCACAAAGGCGTCAATTTCACCATCGATTACCGTCAGTTTGGTTTTGGTCAGACTGGCATCTATAAGAGTAAACCAGCTCCCCACACCACCAGCGATAACAACGCCACCACCATACAAGTAACCATCTAGATCCAACTCGAAGTCGAATGGGATTGGCTTAGGACAAAATGGTGAAGGTTTACATCCAAAGTCAAAAGCTACGCGCGCTTTAGTAGAGCCGGTCATTTTCCCACCGATAGCATAGACATTGAGAAATGGCAGTAACCACGCATCCGCTCGAAGTGTATAGACCTGGCTATCCTGTACTCCACCTTCCAGCGGTGTAATTAAGTCCTCTGGTAATCCACCTAAATTCGACAAAGATATGCTGTCTACAACTATTCCCTGCTCAACATGCATGGCGCCAACACTCAAACCAAAAGGTTCGGGTAAGGTGTATCCCTGAGCCCTGGCCTCTTCGGCGAACAGGGGTAATTCAAAAGCTGTGGCACTGCTGCTGCCAAAAATCATTGCAGCACATGCCAGATATCGTACGCCGGTCATGGTTTTTCACTCTGAAACTGATGGAATGGCAGAATTTTATGTATTGGCGCACAAAAGTAAACCTCAGAGTGTACATTTGTGAGATGTGTTGATATTCTCGCCACTTCTTACCTGGGCGCCCGCAATGAAACTATCTGAAATCAAACACCTCGACATTCTGGATGCCGCTGAAAAAGAGTTCCTGGAGTTGGGATTTGATGGCACCAGTATGGATGCAATCAGTGCCAGAGCCAGCGTATCCAAACGCACACTGTACCGACATTTCGAAAGTAAAGAGGCGCTGTTCAGCGCTGTTCTGAGTCGTCTTCATCAACGAAATCATACTCAGGGGTTTAAGGAGTATGACAAAAATCAGTCACTTCATGACCAATTGCTGGCACTGCTGAATGATGAGCTCAAGCTCCACAGCGACACCTACAGTCTGCCTGTGCTGCGGATGATAGTCGTGGAACTGCTCAGACAACCTGAGATGGCGCGACAATTACTGACTGAGATTTATGCAGGCGACAACAGCTTTTTGCTCTGGTTACAGCAGGCCGGGCAGGCAGGCGCACTCAATAATCACGACTACCCACAGATGGCCAGGCTACTGAAAGGCATGTTCAGCGGTCTGGTAATCTGGCCCGGATTACTGACAGGCGACGCCCTTTCCTCAGGGGAGGAAACCAATCAACTACTGCAAGAGATAGCCAACGTCTTTTGCCGGGCCTATGGCGCCACTCAGGGATAAACCGTTATCCCTGCAGCAGATATTGCTCTGCCCTCTCCACCCTTCTTGGCTTGCCCTGCAGCAGCAATATATCACCCGTCTTGAGCAACCACTCCTTGCTGGGCTGTTCAACTTCTGCGCCGTCACGACGAACAGCCCTGAGCTCGACTCTGAGTTTCTCCCAGGGCAGCTCACCAATACGTTTGCCTACCACACTGGCACCCTCGGGCAGTGATACCGCATGCAGCTGCTCCAGTGTGAAATCGGATTCCACGCCACTGAAAAAGCCATGAAGATAACGATAGTGGTTGCGCCTCTCAGACTCCAGCCGCTTAAGAATACGTGACAGGGGAATACCACACTTGTAGAGCACCTGAGAAACCAGCATCAAACTGCCTTCCAGAGACTCAGGGATCACCTGAGTCGCGCCGGCATGCTCCAGCTGGTCAAGGGACTTATCATCCCGGGTACGCACCAGAATATTCAGCTCAGGAGCCATGTCCCGGCACATATGGACAACTTCTTCCAACGCCCGGGAATCGCAAAAGGTGACCACCAACATACCGGCATCGCGGATCCCAAGTTGCTTGAGAATACTGGCCTTACAGGCATCACCATAGTAAACAGGCTCACCGCCATTCCTTGCTTCCGTCACCCGTGCCGGATCCATATCCAGCACCAGATAGGGAATGGCTTCAATCTTCAGAAAACGGGCGATAGTCTGCCCTACCCGTCCGTAACCCAGAATAATCACCAGGTCCTTGGAAACCTCAACCGGAAACTCAGGTTCATCATCGAGATTATTGTCCACTCTGGCCTGCATACGCTTACCAATTTCAGCGCTGTGCCTGACCAGCCAGGGCGCAATTGCCATAGATACCACAGCCACCATCACCAACTGGGTACTGACCTGTTTGTCCAGCAACTCATAGTTAACGGCCAATGCCAGAATCACAAAGGAGAACTCACCCACCTGAGCCAAAGTCATGGCTGACGTGGCGGCGTTGCGAATTGGCTCACCGGAAAAACGCAGCAGCAGATAGACCACCATGCCTTTACCGACAATCACGGCAAACAGCAAAAGCAGGATCTGCCACCAGTAAGCCATCACCAACTGGAAATCCAGTAACATACCAATGGAGATAAAGAAGAGCCCCATCAGCAGATCCCTGAATGGCCGGATATCGGCTTCCAACTGACGACGATACTGGCTTTCACCGAGCAACATACCCGCCATAAAGGCACCCAGCGCCATAGACATGCCCATCCACTGGGTAAAGGCACCTGTGCTGAGAGCGACCACCAGAGTAGCGAGAACAAACAGCTCACTGGATCTGGCCCTGGCAATTTCATCAAACAATTTCGGCAACAGCCACTTGCCCGCCGCCATCAAGCCCACAAAGGCGACAGTGCCCTTAAGCAGACCGTAAAAAATATCCTGCAGTGCCAGTGCTTCACCATCCGTGGCCAACAGTGGCAACAGAATCAGCAAGGGGACAACAGCGATATCCTGAAACAGCAGCACACTGACCGACAATTCACCATGGCGACGTCTGAGCCAGTCCTGTTCATTGAGCAGCTTAAGCACAATAGCGGTAGAAGAGAGGGCAATAGCAGCACCGATAACGATAGCGGAGGCTGTGCTCTGATCGTAGTAAAGAGCGATACAGGCACTGATTGCCGAGGTTACCAACACCTGGGCGCTGCCGAGACCAAACACAGTGCGGCGCATGGCCCATAACCTCGGCAAGGAAAACTCCAGCCCCAGACTGAACATCAAGAGCACCACACCCAGCTCGGCAACCGAGTGCATTTGTGCCTGAGAGAACCAATTGAAACCACTGGGACCGCTGACCACCCCGGTCAACAAATACGCCAATATCGCCGGTAACCCCAGGCGCCTGAACAGGGCGATGGAGCCAATGGCGATCAGCAGCATCAATAATAGTGGGGTGAGGTATCCGTGCTCCATCATTTCTCCGGTCAAAAAGCTGACACCAGTAAACCAAATGAATTTATGGTGTGATTACTTCCAGATTAACCTAATGACAAACAAAGACAAATTTAATCAACAAGCGTATCGGCACAGACATTGCTTTAAATCCAGGCAATATCCCGGGAGAATCCGGAAAGAGTGAGGATTTCACAATGGCATATGGCAATACAACAGAAGTTTACGCTGACAATCAAGCAAAAACAGGGCGCATCTACCAGATGCACAGCGGCATGATGCCTCCACAGGCAGAACTGCTCAGCTCCCTGCAGTACTTGCATGCCAGCCTCGAGCCCAAAGATGTATTCGATACCTTTGCCGCTTTGGCCGGCAAACAATTGCCGCTTTCCGGCTTGCAACTCAGCTTTAATGACACCCTGCTTGAATGGGGTGAGCAGGGCTCAGTGGTGTTGCCCCGCCCATTCGTATGGGGAGCACAAACCGGCATTCTCAAGTATTACCTGTATCAGCCTGTCAGTGCTTCGCAGATGCGATTTATGACACAACTGGAGTTTCTGTTACAGCAGCCTATGTCCAATGCGCTGGTATTCGCCGAGATTAGCAGGCAGGCCACAGTCGACAGCCTCACGGGCCTTGGCAATCGCAGAGATTTCGAGCGTACCGTCAATCAGGCAATTTGCCGGGCTGCCCGCTCTGAAAGCCCCATGTCATTGCTGATTCTGGATCTGGACAACTTTAAGCAGCTCAATGACAACTATGGTCATGAAACCGGCGATCTGGTACTCACAGAATTCGGAAAACTGCTGCAAACCACAATTCGCAGCAGTGATCAGGCTTTCAGGCTGGGTGGGGATGAATTTGTGATTCTGGTGGAAGGCGACCGACAGGGCTGTGCATTACTCTGTGAGCGCATTATGGCCAGGCTGCAAAGTCACAGAGTCCTGTCCGGTTATCAGGTCAGTGCCAGCCTCGGTGGCACCCAATACAAGATAAATGACGATTTAAGCAGTATGTATCGCAGTGCGGACAAGGCACTCTATAAGGCGAAAAAAGCGGGGCGTAACGGTTACAGGTTGGCAGGCTGAGTTTATTCAACGCTCAGCGCCAGACTTACCCCGGTTTCACCCGATTTGGCCAGAAACGATTTTTCAACCCAGATACCGGGCACCGCAGCCAACTGCCCATCGATAAAGAGCAGTGGCAGATGCTGACGGATCCAGGGCGGAACCCCCGCCTCCTGCCAGCATTTCTTCAGCTCTCGCCCTTTATCACGGAAGTGAGGGTGACAGCGCGTGGCTCCGGTTATCCCAAACCCGGCCATAGTCGCCAACTGCCACTCTTCTTCGGATTTACCACACCTGACTCTGGGCCCTTCACTGGCTGAGTTCAGCGTCAACAAAAAGGCGCCGTAACTCACCTGCTCCAATCCCTTTTCAAGCGTCAGCTGGCCGGGAGTCATCAGAGCCTGGTTGGACGTTACGTAAATGCCACCGGCAAATCGTCGTATTACTGCCCCTGCAAATTTGAGCTCAACCCCCGCATCCTCCCTGGCCTCAAGCAGTTGCTGCAGCGCCTGCTCCAGCTGCACCTGAGAGGGCAATTCCAAACCGCTTTGTTCGATAAAGGCTCTGAGCAGCAGTTTTTGCCAGTGAGGTGCCTGCCTGGCAAGCTCGTCCAGGGCCAACGTCTTGCCCCAGGGGGTATCACACACCATTCCAGTGAGCCTGTCGCTGACCACCTCATCCAGTGCCAACTGCTGCTCGGCGCAAAGGGAAGCTGAGCGAGCGGCGGTATGGGCTATCTGGGGCCAACGGGATTTCAACAGAGGGATAATATCCTGACGCAGAAAATTGCGGTCAAAACGGGTGTCAAAGTTACTCTCATCCTGAATATGGGTCAGCTGGTTGGCGGCAGCAAATGCTTCGATCTGTTGGCGGCTACAGTCCAATAACGGCCTCACCTGCCAGCCTTTATCGAAAGGCTGGCATTTACCCATCGCCGCCAGCCCTCTGGGACCCTGGCCCCGCTTCAGTGCCAGCAGCAGGGTTTCCAGCTGGTCATCCTGATGATGACCGGTCAATAAAATATCACCAGGCTTCATCAACTGACTGATTGCCTGATATCTGGCTTTACGCGCCTCTGCTTCCAGGCTGGTTCTGGGTCCCTGATCAACAGTAACCCGGCAAAGCCTGAACTCAAGGCCATAATGGGCAGCCCGGGCTTCACAGTGTTGCACCCAGCTCTCGGCATTGTGACTGAGTCCATGATGTACGTGCACCAGAGTACAGTTTATTTCGGGATGAGCAGCTGCGTATTGCCCCAATAAACAGGCAAGCACCTCTGAATCCACGCCGCCACTGTATCCAAGCAAAACCCGGGTACCAGGCTTGGGAGCCAAGGCTTCCAGGCTGTCAGCAATCAGTACCGGCATCAGAACAGGATCCTGACCTTGTCCGGACCTATCATCTGCTGCAGCTCCAGCACCAATTCATCGCTTGGATTTACCCGCCATTCATCTCCCAGCCGGAACTGGCCTGAGGCCTGCTCCCTGGCATAGTTGATCACCACAGGAACCGCCCCGTTGCGCCAGGGATCCAGCACCCCACCAAAACGCTGCAACCAGTCCGGTGATACCCTGGTACCATCCATATCCACTTCCAGCGCCAGCGCAAAGTGACTGCGGGCTTCGCTGATATCGATCATATTGCGGATAGTCATACGGTTACCGCCGGAGAAGTCGTCATAACTGACCTCACCTTCGCAGATCAGGATCCTGTCCTTCTCCAGCAGATGACCAAATTTCTCAAACGCCTCAGTAAACAGCATGCACTCCAGACGGGCACTCTTGTCGTCCAGAGTCACCAGCCCCATTTTGGAACCGCGCTTGGTCAACATCACCCTGGAAGCAATCACCAGGCCGGCGGCTTTCACGGTTTTGCCCCGCTCTGTTGGGTGAATATCTTTAAGACGGCCAGAAGTGTACTGACGCAACTCCTTCAGATATTGATTGATGGGGTGGCCCGTGAGGTACAGACCCAGGGTCTCGCGCTCACCTTCAAGCCACACCTTGTCCGGCCAGGGTACGCACTCTACAAACTGCTGTTTGGTATCTTCCGGCTCGCTGTTGAGCAAACCAAACATATCACTCTGACCGATGGCGCTGGCCTTGGCATGCTGCTCTGCTGCGCGCATCGCTTCCGGCAGGGTTTCCATCATAGATGCCCTGTGGGGGCCCAGAGTATCCAGTGCGCCAGCGCGGATAAGACGCTCAATCACACGGCGGTTGAGTTTTTTCAGGTCCACCCGGGCACAGAAGTCGAACAGATCTTTAAACGGGCCATCTTCCCGGGCATGAAGAATGGACTCTACCGGGCCCTCCCCCACACCTTTAATGGCGCCAATGCCGTAAACGATATTCTGTTCTTCATCTACGGTGAACTTAAACAGGCCCTTGTTCACATCAGGTGGCAGCAGCGGCAAGCCCATACGCTCGCACTCATCCACCAGGGTCACAATCTTGTCTGTGTTATCCATATCGGCGGACATTACTGCCGCCATAAACTCTGCCGGGAAGTGAGCCTTGAGCCAAAGCGTCTGATAGGACACCAATGCATAGGCTGCAGAGTGGGATTTGTTAAAACCGTAACCTGCGAATTTTTCCACCAAATCGAAGATCTTCATCGACAGCTCGCCGTCGACGCCGTTCTTCACAGAGCCCGCTTCAAAGGTACCCCGCTGTTTGGCCATCTCCTCCGGTTTTTTCTTACCCATTGCCCGGCGGAGCATATCCGCACCACCCAGGGTGTAGCCTGCCAGGGTCTGGGCGATCTGCATCACCTGCTCCTGATACAGAATAATGCCGTAGGTGGGATCCAGAATTGGCTTCAAGCTCTCGTGTTGCCAGGTGGCATCGGGGTAGGAGATCTCCTCACGACCGTGCTTACGTTCGATAAAGTTATCTACCATGCCTGACTGCAGAGGGCCTGGGCGGAACAGTGCCACCAATGCGATCATATCTTCGAAGCAGTCGGGCTGAAGACGCTTAATCAGGTCTTTCATACCCCGGGATTCGAGCTGGAACACAGCTGTGGTTTCGTAGCGCTGCAGCATTTTGAACGACGTCTTGTCATCCAAAGGAATCGCGGCAATATCGACCGGCTGTTTGCCGGCCTTCTCCAGACGCGGGTTAATCATCCCCAGCGCCCAGTCAATAATGGTCAGGGTCCGCAGACCCAGGAAGTCAAACTTAACCAGACCGGCAGTTTCCACGTCGTTCTTGTCGAACTGAGTAACCGGGAACTTACCTTCACTATCGCAATACAAGGGGGCAAAGTCGGTGATCTTGGTAGGCGCAATTACCACGCCCCCGGCGTGCTTACCCGCGTTTCGGGTCACGCCTTCCAGCTTGCGACACATATCAATCAGGTCGCGAACTTCTTCATCAGCCTCATAAGCCTCAGGCAGGCCAGGCTCAGCCTCGAACGCTTTGGCCAGGGTCATCCCCGGCTCGGCTGGCACCATCTTGGAGATGCGATCCACAAAGCCATAGGGATGGCCCAGTACCCGGCCCACGTCGCGGATTACCGCCTTCGCCGCCATGGTACCGAAAGTAATAATCTGAGATACCGCTTCCCGGCCATACAGCTCGGCCACATGATCAATCACCTCATCCCGGCGATCCATACAGAAGTCAACGTCGAAGTCGGGCATGGATACACGCTCAGGGTTCAGGAATCGTTCGAACAGCAAATCGAACTCCAGCGGATCCAGATCGGTAATTTTAAGGGCGTAGGCCACCAATGACCCGGCACCCGAGCCACGGCCTGGACCTACAGGAATGCCGTTATCCTTACCCCACTGAATAAATTCCATAACGATAAGGAAGTATCCGGGGAAGCCCATCTGGTTAATAACCTTTAGCTCCACATCCAGACGCTCGTCATACTCACCGCGCTTTTCGGCCCGGACTTCAGGGTCAGGGAACAGAAACTCAAGACGCTCCTCCAGACCCACTTCCGAGACGTGAACCAGATAGTCTTCAATGGACATCTCACCGGTTGGGAAGTTTGGCAGGAAGTATTCGCCCAGGCGCACAGTGACGTTACAACGCTTGGCGATTTCAACAGTGTTTTGCAGCGCTTCAGGGATGTCGGCAAACAGCTCACACATCTCCTCCTCGGTTTTGAGGTACTGCTGATCACTGTATTTCTTTGGACGACGAGGATCGGCCAGGGTGTAGCCATCGTGAATAGCTACCCGGATTTCGTGGGCCTCAAAATCTTCCGGGGTCAAAAACACCACCTGGTTGGTGGCGACAACCGGCAAGCCCACATCACCGGCGAGCTCTACCGCAGCGTGCAAATAACGTTCTTCATCGGCCCGGCCGGTACGCAGCAGCTCAAGATAGAATCTGTCCGCGAAGTGAGTTTGATAAAACTGCGCCAGTGCTACGGCCTGACCTTTGTTGCCCTTCAACAACGCCTTGCCGATATCACCGTCTTTACCGCCGCTGAGCAGTAACAGGCCTTCCCCATACTCAATCAACCACTCCTGATCGATCACTACAGTGTCGTCGATATGGCCACGCAAGTAGGCACGACTGATCAGGTCGGTCAGGTTTTGATAGCCTGTGTTATCCATCGCCAGCACTGTCAGGGAGCAGAACTCCTTTTCAATGCCGGGGACTATCATTTTGAAGTCGGCACCGATAATGGGCTTGATACCCTTGTCATGACAGCCACTGTAGAACTTCACCAGACCGCAGAGGTTATTCTGATCTGTCAGGGCAAAAGCCGGCATTTCCAGCTCTTCAATCTTGCCCAGGATAGGTTTGACTTTTGCCACACCATCGGACATGGAGAAATCTGAGTGACAGCGGAGGTGAACAAAACGAGGCTGGGACATGGCGAAAAAATCGACTTGAGTATCTGAATTTCAAAAGAGAAAGATAACATGAAGCTGCATGGTCCCAAAGCGGAAAACCGATCCTGCCGAATAGATAATTACATCGGAGTCTGTGTTTGGCAGGAAACAAAAAAGGTGACTCTGAGGTCACCTTTACTTTCATCAGCTAAAGTTTTCAAACTCCGCCGTTCTGCTCCAGCCACTCCCGCACCGGGCGGAAGCTGCGCCTGTGCTCAGGCAGTACACCATGCTCTGCCAGCGCTTCAAAATGCGCCTTGGTCGGATAGCCCTTGTGCTTGGCCAGACCATATTGAGGGTATTTGGCATCCAGCGCTTCCATCTCTTTATCACGCACTACTTTGGCGATAATGGATGCAGCACTGATAGCAGCGACAAGACCGTCACCCTTCACCACTGCGTCAGCAGGAAGGCCAAAATCAGGCGTACGATTACCGTCCACCAATACCTTTTCCGGCCTGATAGACAAACCGGCCACTGCACGCTGCATCGCCGTCATGGTGGCGTGCAGAATATTCAGCTCATCAATTTCCGCCGGGCTGCAACGCCCTACGCTAACGGCCAGCGCCTTCTCCATAATCTCGCCATAAAGCGCGTCGCGCTTCTTCTCGCTCAGCTTTTTGGAGTCATTGAGACCGGCGATGGGGTTAGCCGGGTCAAGAATTACCGCAGCAGTCACTACATCACCAATCAGTGGGCCACGGCCGACTTCGTCAACACCTGCAACCAGACCAGATGAGAGTACAGCAGCCTGCTCAGGTGTCAGATTTTTTAATACAGCCATAGATAAACCAGATCCAAATCAGGATTCAATCAAAGCCATCACAGCATCGGCTGCACGCTCACTGGCATTGCAGCGAATCTGTTGATGAAGCTCGGTAAAGGAATCGAGCAATTCTCTGTTGTCATTGTTGAGCATATTGCCAACAGCGGCGGCAATTTTTTCAGGCGTACAGTCAGCCTGAATAAGCTCAGGAACCAGATCACGGCCGGCCAACAAGTTTGGCAGAGAATACCTGTTTATTTGCATCAGACGCTTGGCAATCCGGTAAGTCATAGGCGCCACCCGGTAGGCCACTACCATAGGACGCTTGACCAGCATGGCTTCCAGTGTAGCAGTGCCTGAAGCCAGCAAAATAGCATCACAGGCTGTCATTACCTCACGGGACTGGCCTTCCACCAGATGGATTTCCAGATCCGGCGCATGAGCTTTAAGGGCTTCAAGGAACTGCTGCCTGCGGGATTCGTTCACCAAAGGGGTGATAAAGCGGACATCGGGAAACTCCTGCTTGAGAAGGCTCGCCGCCTTCACAAAAGGCTCCGCCAGCATCTTCAGCTCGCCGCCACGGGAACCGGGCAGAATCGCAAGGTACTCAGCCTGAGGATCCAGTCCAAGCTGCTTGCGGGCTTCTGCCTTGTCGCTCTCCATGGGAATATCATCCGCCAGAGTGTGGCCGACAAAGGTACAGGGCACCTGATATTTATCGTAAAACGCTTTTTCAAAGGGCAACAAAGACAACACCATATTGGTGGCTTTTTCGATTTTGAAAATACGCTTTGGACGCCAGGCCCAGACTGATGGGCTGACATAGTGAACTGTCTTGATACCGGCCTGCTTCAGCTTAAGCTCGACACCCAGGTTGAAGTCGGGCGCATCGATACCGATAAAGCAGTCGGGTTGGATATCCAGAATTTGTTTAACCAGGCCTTTGCGGACGCTCAGCAGACGAGGTAACCGGGACAGGACTTCAACAATCCCCATCACAGCCAACTCTTCCATAGCGTAAAAAGATTCGAACCCAAGGGCTTCCATGCGAGGGCCGCCAATACCTACAAACCTGGCGTCTGGGTGTCTTTGCTTAAGTGCTTTGACTAAACCTGCACCTAAAATATCGCCGGAGACTTCTCCGGCGACCATAGCAAAAACAAGCGGTTTAGCTTTGCTTGTCATATCAGCGAATAATACCCCGGTTGGAACTGGTGCAGAATTCGATAAAGTCTGCCACTTCAGGGAATTGCTCAGCATCTTCCTTCATGGCTTCTACCGCTTCTGCCACTGTCAGACTGGAACGGTACATGGTTTTGTAAGCGCGGCGCATCGCCTGCTGGGTTTCCTTGGAGAAACCACGACGCTTCATACCTTCAAAGTTCAGGCCCCGTGGCGTTGCCGCCTGACCGGATGCCATCACGAACGGAGGTACATCCTGCAATACCAAAGACGCACCGGCAGTAAAGGCATGAGCGCCAATATGCACGAACTGGTGAACCCCTGTCATACCGCCAAGAATGGCGAAGTCATCCACATGGCAATGACCTGCGATAGATGCATTGTTGGCCATGATCACATTGTTTCCCACCACGCAGTCGTGAGCGATATGAACATAAGCCATAAACAGGTTATTGGAACCGATACGGGTTTCGCTGTTGTCCTGAATGGTACCGCGGTGAATAGTCACAGATTCACGGATGATATTGTTATCACCGATAATCAGACGAGTAGGCTCACCGGCATACTTCTTATCCTGACACTCTTCACCCACTGACGCGAATTGGAAAATCCGGTTGCCCTTACCGATAACGGTTGGCCCTTTGACCACCACATGAGAGCTCAACCAGCAGTCGTCGCCAATCTCTACGCCTTCGCCGATGTAGCACCAGGGGCCGATGGTGACGTTATTGCCAATTTTCGCATCTGGATGTACAAACGCTAATTTATCAATCACTTGCCAATCTCTCTGCGAGCACACATGATTTCAGCCGAGCAAACCAGCTCGCCATCAACTCTGGCTTCACCCTGGAACACGCCAATCCCGCGACGTTCCTTGATCATTTTGACATTAAAGTGCAACTGATCACCTGGCTCAACAACACGCTTGAAACGAGCATTGTCGATACCGGCAAAATAGTACAGCACATCAGGAGACGGTTTGTTGCTCATGGTTTTGAACGCCAGCAAGCCGGTGGCCTGAGCCATAGCTTCCAGGATCAATACGCCCGGCATCACAGGCTGCACCGGAAAGTGTCCCTGGAAGAAAGGTTCATTGATAGTAACGTTCTTAATGGCGTGCAGGGTTTCACCCGGGGTGAAATCCAGTACGCGGTCGATCAACAGGAATGGATATCTGTGTGGCAAATACTCAAGTATTTCCTTGATGTCCATTGTGTTCATTTCATTAGACACGAGCTCGTTTCCTCTAACAGTGCAGGACTGTCAATCTTCAGTTTTCATTGTTTTTTCAATCTTCTTCACCCGCTGGAACAACTCATCCAGTTGGCGGAAGCGCACTGTATTCTTACGCCAGGTACGATTGTCCATAGCTACAGTCGCAGAAGAGAGCAGACCCGGCTCTTTTACATTGTTGGTGATGTTGGTACTGCCACTGATGTGGACCCCATCACAAATGCTCAAGTGACCGGAGATAGCGCAATTACCACCGATAATACAGTGCTTGCCAATAGTGACGCTGCCGGCCACCACGGTACAACCTGCAATACAGGTATTGGCACCGATTATATCGTTGTGAGCAATCTGAACCTGATTGTCCAGAATCACGCCATCGTGAATTTCTGTATGGGCCAGCGCACCACGGTCGATAGTGGCACCTGCGCCAATCTCAACACGGTCACCAATTCGTACACCACCGGTCTGTGGGATTTTGACCCACTGACCACGCTCGTTGGCATAACCAAAGCCATCGGAGCCAATCACAGTACCTGAGTGAACAAGACAGTCCTGTCCCATATGCACATCGTGATAGACGGTGACATTGGCCCACAAACGGGTACCGCTGCCAATAATAGTGTCCTGACCAATCACGGTACCTGCACCAATCTGGACATTCTCACCCAGAATCACATTGGCACCGATAACCACATTAGCCCCAATAGCAACGCCCTCACCCAACTGAGCGGATGGGTCGATATGTGCAGAAGGATGAATACCATCAGCTTCACGTGGGGTGGTATCCAGCAATTGAGCTACCCGGGCAAAGCCCACATAAGGGTCTCTCAGCACCAGGGCATTGCCTTGATATGATTCTGCATCCTTTTCAGACAACAACACCGCACTGGCCTGAGTTTGCTCAAGCTGGTTGCGGTATTTGCTGTTGGCTAAAAAAGTCAGCTGGCCACTTTGGGCCAGCTCCAGGGTGGAAACACTGAAAATTTCAATGTTTTCATCACCCTTTACCTGGGCGTTCAGAAGCTCGCCCAGTTGTTTCAAGGTCACACTTTTCATTCAATTAGTTGCCTTTGCTCAAGGCCTCAACTACCTGATTGCTGATGTCTGCGTCTGGCTTAACATAGATTACAGCACCACGCTGCAGAACGATGTCGTACTTGCCTTTTTCAGCAACAGAGGTGATCACTTTCTGTACCTGACCCAGCAGTTTGTTCTGCTCTTCACCCTGACGGCGGCGCAGGTCTTCATCCAGAGCTTTTCCTTTCAACTGAAGATCAGCCTGCATGGACTCCATTTTACGCAGGGCTTCAGTTTTTTGGGTTTCGCTCATCAATGCAGCGTCACGCTGGTTTTTCTCAGCCATGGAGCGCAGGTCTTCCTGCAGTTTTTTAACTGCAGCCATACGATCGCCAAATTCGCTTTCCAGTTGCTTACCAATCTGCTCACGCTGGGGCAGCTGCTCAAATACTGCAGCCATATCAACTACCGCAATCTTCTCTGCGTGGGCCATCATTGGTGCACCCAGCATTACCAGAGTCATCAGTGCGCGGTTTACCGTCTTTTTCAAAATAAGCTCCTTTATCCTTGCTTTTGGCATTGGAAACGTGCCGAGTGTATTTGTTTTAGAATGTTTTGCCAATATTGAAGGAGAAGATCTCAGTATCATCATCCTCGTACTCCTTGATAGGCCATGCCAGGCTGAACACCATTGGGCCCATAGGAGACAGCCATTGTACACTCATACCCCAGGAGGCACGGATACGGGCCGGGTCACTGAAATCCTGCAGTTTGGCAAACTCATCTGCAGGCAGTGAACGATAAGAGTCATAGTCAAATTCGGTATCCCACACGTTACCGGCATCAACGAAGAAGCTGGTACGAACCGAATTGCTATAGGCTTCATCCAGGAATGGCGTAGGAACAATCAGCTCCATACTGGCCACCGCCATGGCGTTACCACCAATACTGCGTCCCTGACTTACCTCAATGCGATTTGGATCGCCCGGCAGGCTACAGCCACCACCACTTGGATCCGGCGGACATGGCTCATTATCGCGGATCACGTAGAAGGAGCGAGGACCAACTGTGTTGGACTTAAAGCCACGCAGTGAGGTGCCACCCAGGTAGTAGTTTTCCCAGAACGGCAGGATCTGGTCATTACCATTAAACTCACCATAGCCGTTGCCGTAACCAGCTTTAGCGCGAGTCAACAATACAAAGCTGTGACTGCGGGTCAGCGGGAAGTAGAAGCTGGTATCGAACTCAGTCTTGAAGTACTGCAGGTCTGAACCAGGGACTGTCATCTTACCGGACAGACGCTGTGACGAACCATCGGTTGGGAAGGTTCCACGGTTCAGGGTGGAGCGATACCAACCCAGACTCAGCTCGAAGTTATCGAAGCTCAGCTCACTGTTGGGGTCGTCGCTCTCGCGGTAAATATCGTAGAAACGCAGTGCCTGCTCATAGGCTGAGATTTCGGAAATCGTGTTGTGACGATAGCCAATACCCGCGTTGATACGGTTGTATTCGTTAATTGGGAAACCTGTGTTCAGCGCCACACCATAGGACTTGTTCTTATAGCGCTCAAGGTTAGCCTCGTTGGCGTCGAACTCGTTCCAGTAGATGCTGCCGCCCAGGCTCACACCATCTTTGGTGAAGTATGGGTCGGTGTAAGACAGGTTAACGTTCTTGGAGTATTTATTGGTAGACAGGTTGATACCCGCCTGATTACCTGTCCCCAGGAAGTTGCTCTGCTGTACACCAAACTGCAGGCTCAGACCGGATTCGGTACCATAACCCACACCCGCGTTAAAGGAGCCGGATGGCTGCTCTTTCACGGTGAAGTTCACATCCACCAAATCGTCACTGCCCGGTACCTGCACAGTTTCGGTATCGACAGTCTCAAAGAAGCCCAAACGGTTCAGACGTGCCTTGGAGGTTTCCACCAGGGCTGAGTTCAACCAGGAGCCTTCCATCTGACGCATTTCACGGCGCAGTACTTCATCTTTGGTGACTTCGTTACCTGTCACGTTGATGTTACGGACATATACCCGCTTACCCGGCTTAATATTGATGTTCAGAGTAACCTCTTTGGTCTCATCATCAATTTCAGGGTAAGTCTTTACTTCCGGGTAGGCGTAGCCGAAACGGCCCAGATACTTGGAGTACATCTCTTCGGTAAAGGTGACATCGCCGCCGTCATAGGTGGTACCAGCTTCAATAGGCAAAATCGCCTTCATCAGCTCTTCACGCCCCATCAGGTCACCGGTCAGATTAACCTCTTTCACCTTGTACTGGTCGCCCTCATCCACGTTAACCGTGATGTAAAGGCCCTTGCGATCCGGCGTCATGGCAACCTGAGTAGAGGTCACATTGAAGCGGATATAACCATCGTTCTGGTATGCGTTTTTGATGGTTTCAAGGTCAGCCTGTAGCTTCTGCTTCTGGTAGCGGCGCTCACCAAACAGATCCCACCAGGCCACATAGTCTTTAAGCTCAATCATGCCGCGCAGTTCAGCGTCGCTGAATACGGTATTGCCGACAAAGTTGATCTGCTTAATTTCCGCCGCCAGACCTTCGGTAAAGTTGAACTTCAACTCAACCCGGTTACGGGGCAGATTAATCACCTGAGCTTCCACCTTGGCGCCATATTTACCCACGCCGTAGTAGAAATCCTGCAGGCCTTTCTCGATACCGGAGATCATGGTGCGGTCCAGGGCTTCGCCTATCTTCACACCACTGCCGTCGAGACTTTCCTGCAGCTGCTCGTCTTTAATATCTTTATTGCCTTCAAAGGTGATAGTGCTGATTGTCGGACGCTCTTTCACTTCAACAATCAGTACACCGCCATCCCGGGAAACTTTGACGTCTTCAAAGTTGGTTGAGGCGTACAGGCTCTTGATGGCCTGCTGCAATTTTGTTTGGTCAACCGTGTCACCGACCTTGATAGGCAGACTCAGCAAGGCGGCACCCAGGGCAACCCGTTGCAATCCATCCACCTGAATATCAGTGACTGTAAATGGCTCAAAACCCGCGTGGGCATTCCCTGATACAGTCGCGCCGACCAATAACATCGAGGCAAAAAGTTTATTCAATCTCATAGAGCACTTCTAATTATTTGTCTGTCCTTGCTCAGAGTCGGGCAAAGTCGTTGAACAGCGCAACGCTCATCAACATCAGCAGCAGCGCTGCCCCAAATCTGAATCCAATTTCCTGAATTTTTTCAGGCACGGGTTTACCTGTTACCACTTCCACCAGGTAATACATCAAGTGGCCACCATCCAATACAGGCAACGGCAGCAGGTTGACAATGCCAAGATTGACACTGATCAACGCGAGAAAGCCCAGAAAATAAACCAGACCGAATTCTGCACTGTTTCCGGCCCCCTGCGCAATGGAGATAGGGCCGCTCAGGTTTTTCACCGACACATCGCCGGTCAGGAGCTTACCAAACATGCGAACACTGACATCCATCAGCTTCCAGGTTTTGTCCAGTGCAGCACCAAAGGCGTCTACTATGCCATACTGCATCTGCAGACGCATGTTTTCCGGCCAATTTTCCGCAGTTGGGGCGATCCCCATAACACCAACAGTCTTTCCATCAGCGCCTTCAGCCGCTTCCGGTGTTACTGTCAGCTGCAGTTGTTCGCCGTCCCGACGCACAGTGATATTCATCGCTTTGTCGGCACTGCCACGAATCGACTTGGCAAACGCATCCCAACCGGGGTAAGGCTTGCCGTCCACAGCCACTATCAGATCGCCTTTCTCCATACCGGCTTTGGCCGCGGCGCTGCCATCACTCACCACAGCGATAACAGGAGTAATAGCGGGACGATAAGCGTTCAGACCAAGACTGGTTGAAGGCAGTTGCTTGTCCGGGTCAAAATTCCAGTCGCGGGTGTCCAGTGTAAAGCTGCGACTGTTACCGGCATCCTGTACTCTGTCCAGAGGTGCCAGTGTAAGCTCAATGGATGGAGAGCCAATTTCTGCCATCAACGCCAGATTGACCTCTTCCCAGTTTCTGACCTTCTGACCATCCACCGCCAGAATCTCTTCCGGCTTGTCATTCAATTGCACCACAGCAGCAGGCGTATCAGCTTTAACGCTGTCGATAACAGGCTTGATAGAAGGAACGCCAATCAGGTACATGATGTAGAGCGCGAAGATGGCAAAAATGAAGTTAGCGACAGGGCCGGCAGCAACAATGGCAATGCGCTGCCAAACAGACTTGCGGTTGAATGCCTGGTCTTTCAGATGTTCCGGAACATCCTCTACCCTTTCATCCAACATTTTGACGTAACCGCCAAGGGGGATCATGGCGACCACATACTCGGTGCCATCCTTACCGACTTTACGCCATATAGCCTTGCCAAAGCCGATAGAGAAACGCTCGACTTTGACTCCGCATTTTCTGGCCACCCAAAAGTGGCCGTACTCATGGGCGGTAATCAAGATCCCGAGCGCGACAATAAATGAGCCTAAATTCCAAACAAAATCGAACATTCAAATCCTGTCTATCAAGTCAGCTGACGAATAAACTCCCTGGCCTTGGCGCGGGCCTCGGTATCCAGGGCCAAAATATCTTCAATGCTGGTCAGCGTTTGAGTTTGCAATGCAGACAAGCCATGGGCATTGACTTTGGCGATATCGGTAAAACCGATACCACCGGCCAGAAATGCCGCCACAGCGATTTCGTTGGCCGCGTTGAGCACTGTGGTCGCTTCCTGCCCCTGATGACAGGCTTCAATAGCCAGCTCAAGGCAAGGGTAACGACGGTAGTCCGGCTCACAAAAGCTTAATTGTCCGACTTTGAAAAAGTCCAAAGGTTCCACACCTGACTGAATTCTCTCGGGATAGGACATACAATGAGCAATTGGAGTACGCATGTCAGGGTTACCCAACTGGGCCAGCACACTGCCATCGCGATACTGCACCATGGAGTGGATAACGCTCTGAGGGTGAATAACTACTTTCAGCTGTTCCTGCTTGGTATTGAACAGCCAGCGCGCCTCGATAAACTCCAGGCCCTTGTTCATCATGGACGCCGAATCTACAGAGATCTTTGGTCCCATCGACCAATTTGGATGCTTACAGGCCTGAGCCGGTGTCATCAACTTAAGTTGCTCGATAGGAGTATTCAGGAAAGGACCACCGGAACCGGTCAACAAAATGTAGGAGATACCGTCTGCGCTCAGGTCGCAGTAGCCGAGGTTTTGCTGAATCGATTCAGGCAGACACTGGAAAATCGCGTTGTGCTCGCTGTCTACCGGCAGGATCTGCGCGCCGGATGCTTTGGCGGCATCCATAAACAGCTGGCCGGACATCACCAGTGACTCTTTGTTTGCCAGCAAAATGCGTTTGCCAGCCTTCACTGCCGCCAATGTCGGTACCAGTCCAGCGGCACCAACAATGGCCGCCATTACGGTATCTACGTCACCAGCAGTCACCAGCTCAAGCAGCGCCTGTTCACCTGTGGTCACCTCGATACCCAGTTCCGGGCTCAGGGCTTCATTCAGCGCTTTGGCGGCAGCCTCATCCACCATGTGCACAAACTGAGGTTTATGTTGGTGGCAGAGGGATAACATTTTATCGACGTTGGAGTGAGCCACCAACGCATAGGCGCGGTAGGCATCCGGGTTTTGGGAAATCACACCGAGTGTGCTGGCGCCGATAGAGCCAGTCGCACCCAAAATCACCATATTTTGCATATCAATTACATCCAGAATGCAACATAAATCAGGGTAAATACGGGCAGCGCTGCCGTCAGACTGTCAATACGGTCCAGCACCCCACCATGTCCGGGCAAAATATTACCTGAGTCTTTAATATTTGCACTGCGCTTGAACATACTTTCAGACAGATCGCCCAGCGCCGAGGCAACGGCGGTAATCAGAGTCACGGCAATCACCAGAGGTAACTCCTGCTCAGGAGACAGATACATCACCAGTGCCACCACCACCATAGTGGTCAACAGGCCACCCAGCAGGCCTTCGAGGGTTTTGGCAGGGCTAACATTGGGCATCAGCTTACGTTTACCCATGCTGCGGCCAAAGAAATAGGCACCAGTGTCTGCAGCCCACACCACCAGGAACACCAGAAATACCAGGAAGCCGCCGTAATAAGGATGAGCCATACTGCTCAAACTCTTGAGGGCAATAAGCGCTGCAAAGCAGGGAGCCAGTGTCAGCTGGCCAAACATAGACTTGAGCATGGGGCTTTTTTGCCAGAACTGGCTGCTGTTAGGGAACCCCACCACCAAAAAGGCTGAAACTATCCACCAGATAGCACCAAGACCGATAATCCCCTGATAAACAGGGTTGAGCCCCATACCACCTGCCCAGACAGCTTCAGCCGGCACCAGGAAGTTAAGGGCTATCAGCAAAATCCCCATGGTGAAGGTGAAGCTCCACTGGGTCACAGTGCACTCAGGCTCTATAAATTTGCCCCACTCTTTAGCGGCAATTAAGAAGATCGGTACCAATGCCCAGGCAAAATAGTCAGCCGGCAGATAGAAGACACCGCCCAGCACAAAAGGGATCAACAAGATTGCTGTTATTATTCGTTGCTTTAGCAAAAGACTTCCTCGCGAGTGGATTTTAAAGAGTGCGCAGCGCGTCAATCTGGGAACCGGTCAGGCCAAAACGGCGCTGACGGCTGGCAAACACGGCAACGGCCTGATGAAACGCCTGTTCATCAAAGTCCGGCCACAGGATGTCGGTAAACACCAACTCTGCATAAGCAGCCTGCCAAAGAATAAAATTGCTGATGCGATAATCGCCACCTGTGCGGATCATCAGATCCACTTCTCCCTGATCCTGCATGCACAGATGCTGGTTCAGAGCTTCTTCCGTGAAGGCTTCTGCCTTCATTTCGCCCGATTCGACCTTATCGGCCAATTTGCGGGCGGCCTGCATAATATCCCAGCGCCCGCCGTAATTGGCAGCCACATTAAGAATTAGCTTGTCATTATTTGCCGTCTGAGCTTCGGCGGTGCGGATCTGCTTTTGCAGACGCTCAGAGAAACGACTGGTGTCACCGATAATATTAAGTCGAACCCCATTTTTGTCCAACAGCTTGATTTCACGCTGCAGTACAGTGAAAAAGAGTTCCATCAGGAGGGTGACTTCTGTGTCGGGACGACGCCAGTTTTCAGATGAGAAGGCAAACAGTGTAAGGGACTTTACGCCCAGATTGCGGGCGGTACTCACGGCGCGACGAACGGCTTTTACACCGGCTCTGTGGCCTAATACTCTGGCCTTACCCTTGGCCTGTGCCCAGCGACCGTTGCCATCCATAATAATCGCGACATGATTGGGAACAGACTGCTGCAGTAACTCCGGTAATGCCAACGGCAACTCGTTTGCAGATGCGCAGGACTCCCCCGGGGAAGTCAAACCGGAATCAAGTTCCATCTTGGATGACATGTACAACAACCCTTAAAAATAAACAAACGCCGTGTAGTATACCGCTACACGGCGCTTCAACTCTAGTTACTTGAGCTTGGGAATTAAACTTCCATCAACTCTGCTTCTTTAGCAGCCAGAATTTCGTCGATTTGCTTGATGTGTGCATCAGTCAGCTTCTGCACTTCATCTTCACTGCGACGTACATCGTCTTCAGTACACTCTTTGGCCTTTTCCAGACCTTTCACGTCAGAGTTGGCATCACGACGAACGTTACGAACTGCGATACGACCGTTTTCAGCTTCAGCGCGAACCACTTTAACCAGGTCACGACGACGCTCTTCAGTCAGTGGAGGCAGAGGAATACGGATAGTGGCACCGGCAGACATTGGGTTCAGGCCCAGATCAGAGCTCATGATAGCCTTCTCTACTGCCTGGATCATACTGCGGTCAAACACGTTTACAGCCAGAGTACGGGAGTCTTCTACTACAACGTTACCCACCTGGTTCAGGGGAGTCATGGTGCCATAGTAAGAAACATGGATTGAGTTCAGCAGGCTTGGGTGAGCGCGACCGGTACGTACCTTGCTCATCTGGCCTTTCATTGCTTCAACACATTTGCCCATGCGCTCTTTAGCGTCTTTTTGGATATCTTCAATCACGTTAAATGTCCTTTTTTAGGTCATTACCCCATACGGGTTTAGATAGCTTTAATCAGTGTGCCTTCCTGTTCGCCCATAATGGCGCGGCGCAGTGCGCCTGGCTTGTTCATATTGAAAACCAGGATAGGCATATCATGATCACGCGCCATAGTAAATGCAGCGAGATCCATGACTTTTAATTCTTTTTCCAGTACTTCGTTGTAGCCCAGCACGTCATATTTGACTGCTTCAGGGTCTTTCATCGGGTCAGCGGAGTATACACCGTCAACCTTAGTACCTTTAAGTACCACTTCTGACTCAATCTCAATACCACGCAGACAGGCGGCAGAGTCGGTAGTACAGAATGGGTTACCGGTACCGGCAGCAAAAATTACCACTCGACCGGATTTCAGCAGGCTAATGGCTTCAGCCCAGTTGTAACGGTCACACACACCGTTAAGAGGAATAGCAGACATCAGGCGAGCATTCACATATGCACGGTGCAGCGCATCACGCATGGCCAGACCATTCATCACGGTGGCCAACATGCCCATGTGGTCACCCACTACGCGATTCATACCAGCTTTGGCCAAACCCTCACCACGGAACAGGTTACCACCACCGATAACCACGCCTACCTGAATACCCAGTTCAACCAACTCTTTGACTTCCTGAGCCATACGGTCGAGTACTTTCGGATCAATACCGAAGCCTTCCTCGCCCATCAGAGCTTCACCACTTAACTTCAAAAGAATGCGTCGAAATGCAGGTTTAGGATTGGTGCTCATATTTTTCTAGTCCTGGTATCAAACCAACTCTGTTTACTATTCATGTGTTGTTGCCGGATTACCGGCCTTTGATGCCCTGGCATCAAAGTCAATTTCGCAAGTATACCGCGACTCACGCCAAGCTGATATTGGGGTAGCTCAGGTATAACAAGACCGCAGCAAAGCCGCGGTCTTGATAACTTACGAGAAGGCGATTATTCGCCTTTAGCAGCAGCGGCAGCAGCGGCAGCGGCTTCTTGCTGAGCCTTCACTTCATCAGCGAAGTTCTCAACTTTCTTCTCGATACCTTCACCCACTTCCAGGCGGATGAAGTTAGAAACAGTGGCGCCTTTTTCTTTCAGGAATTCGCCAACAGTCTTCTTAGGCTCCATGATGAATGGCTGACCGGTCAGAGATACTTCACCGGTGAACTTCTTCATACGGCCTTCAACCATCTTCTCAGCGATTTCTTTTGGCTTGCCTTCGTTCATGGCGATTTCAACCTGAACTTCACGCTCTTTGGCAACAACTTCAGCTGGAACGTCGTCTGGAGTTACGAACTCAGGCTTAGAAGCAGCTACGTGCATAGCCAGGTGCTTCAGAGTCTCTTCGTCAGCTTCACCAGTTACAACTACACCGATACGGTCGCCGTGACGGTAAGTAGCCAGGTTAGAACCGTCGATGTACTCAACGCGACGAACGTTGATGTTTTCACCGATCTTGGCAACCAGAGCAACACGAGCTTCTTCAAACTGAGCTTTCAGGTCATCGATGGTTACTTTAGAAGCAGCAGCTACAGCCAGAACTTCGTTAGCGAAAGCCAGGAAGTTAGAGTCTTTAGCTACGAAGTCAGTCTGACAGTTAACTTCGATCAGAGCAGCGAAACCTTCGCCTTCCTTGATCAGGATGGTACCTTCAGCAGCGATGTTACCCGCTTTCTTAGCAGCTTTAGCAGCACCGCTCTTACGCATGTTTTCGATCGCCAGCTCGATGTCACCGTTGGTTTCGGTCAGAGCTTTTTTACAATCCATCATGCCAGCGCCAGTACGATCGCGCAGTTCTTTAACCAGGGCAGCAGTAATTGCCATTGTTAAGTCCTCTATAAATTAGGTTCGAAATAAATTCGATGATCTGTGTAGATATAAAACAGGGGCCCAAAGAGGCCCCTGTTAACCAATCAAATAGCTTGGTTAATAAGGGAGATGCGGTGCATCACGCCTTATTATTCGGCCTCTACGAAACCGTCTTGCTCAGCTTGAACAGCCAGATCCTGACCACGGCCAGCGTTAGCAGCGGCAGCAGCAGAAGAGGTGTACAGCTTGATAGCGCGCATTGCGTCGTCGTTACCAGGGATGATGTAGTTAACACCATCTGGAGCAGAGTTGGTATCAACTACTGCTACAACTGGGATACCCAGGTTGTTGGCTTCTTTGATAGCGATGTGTTCGTGGTCAGCACCGATTACGAACAGAACGTCAGGCAGACCGCCCATGTTCTTGATACCGCCCAGAGACTTTTCCAGCTTTTCCAGCTCGCGAGTACGCATCAGAGCTTCTTTCTTGGTCAGCTTGTCGAAAGTGCCATCTACAGACTGAGTTTCCAGTTCTTTCAGACGCTTGATTGACTGACGAACGGTTTTCCAGTTGGTCAGCATACCGCCCAACCAACGGTTGTCTACATAGTACTGGTCGCAAGAGATAGCGGCTTCTTTGATCGCTTCACTTGCTGCACGCTTGGTACCAACGAACAGGATTTTACCCTTCTTGGAAGCTACGTTGCTGATGAAAGCCAGAGCTTCGTTGAACATTGGAACAGTGTGCTCCAGGTTGATGATGTGTACACCGTTGCGAGCACCGAAGATGAATGGCTTCATCTTTGGGTTCCAGTAACGGGTTTGGTGACCGAAGTGTACACCGGCCTGCAGCATGTCGCGCATAGAAACTGTAGTCATTTTAAAATCTACCTTACATTTAAAGTGGGGTTAAACCTCCACGCATCCCATGCCTTCGACCCGAGTTTCCAGGGGCACCCCGAAGTATGTGTCGATACGTGTGTGATTTAGTATTTACGTTAATTGCCATGTATAATGGCCGCCACATTTTACGTGACCTGACCGGCAAGGCCAATCGGTTTTCACCGACACGCCACTCAAAACCGGAAATTCAGAGTCAAACATGACGGCGCGCTTTATACCATAATCCCGTTGTGAGCACAATTTTTTTACCGGACGGCAGTACGCCAAATTGTTCCGCCAATCCTTAGAGAAAGCCCAATGAGTATAGTCATCAAGACAGCAGAAGAAATCGAAAAAATGCGCGCAGCCGGTAAGCTGGCTGCAGAAGTACTGGCGATGATCGCCCCCCATGTTAAGGCGGGTATCACCACCAACGAACTGGACGCAATTTGCGCCAAGTACACCGAAGAGCAAGGCGCTATTTCAGCGCCTCTGAACTACCACGGTTTTCCCAAGTCCATCTGTACTTCGGTCAACGATGTTATCTGCCACGGTATTCCCGGTGACTACGCCCTGAAAGATGGCGATATTCTGAATATCGACATTACCGTTATCAAAGACGGTTACCATGGTGATACCTCAAAAATGTTTCTGATTGGTGACGTTTCGCCAAAAGATCGTCGCCTGTGCCGTATCGCCCAGGAAAGCCTGTATGTGGCTATCCGTAAAGTGCGTCCGGGGATGAAACTGGGTGAAATCGGTACCACTATCGAAAAATTCATCAAGAACAGCAAAAGCGGTCTGGACAAGTACAGCATTGTTAAGGACTACTGTGGTCACGGCATTGGTGCGACTTTCCATGAAGAGCCTCAGGTAGTTCACTACAAGAACAACGACAACGCAGTGCTGCGTCCGGGCATGTGTTTCACCATTGAGCCGATGATCAATGCCGGTAATTTTAAAACCAAGCTGGACAAAGATGATGGCTGGACAGTGACCACGACTGACGGTAAAAACTCGGCTCAGTGGGAACACACTTTGCTGGTGACAGAAACCGGCGTTGAAGTGCTGACTCTGCGTGACGAGGAAGACTTCCCGCGTTTTATCAATCACTAACAACCGCAATACAGCAAAGCACAATAAGAAGGCAGGCAAGACTGCTTTGAGGACACCATGGACACAGCACAGGTCGCCAAGTGCGCGCTGACAGATCAAAACCGGGATCTGCTCAGTAAATTTCAGGCCGGAACGGCTATTACGGAATTGGTGTTACAGAGGTGTCGGTTTGTCGATGCTTTGCTGTGCCAGGCCTGGCAGGATCTGGGCCTGGCAAAATATCCCATCGCCCTTATTGCCGTTGGCGGTTATGGCCGCAGCGAACTCCACCCCCACTCGGATGTTGATATCCTGTTCCTGCTCGGCGAGGAGCTGAGTCCGGCAGGCGAAAAAGCGCTGAGTGAGTTTATTGCCTATCTGTGGGATGCCGGGCTGGAGATAGGTCACAGTGTCCGCACATTGGCTGAAACCCTGTCACAGGGTCGTGGCGATATTACTATTGCCACTAACCTGTTGGAAGCCAGACTGCTGGCGGGAGAGCCCGCCCTGTTTGATGCCCTGTATGATGCGATCCGCGAAGGTGACTTCTGGCCATCCAATGCTTTCTTTCTTGCTAAGCGCGAAGAGCAGATTAACCGCCACGCCAAAGCCAGCGCCTTTGACCTCGAGCCCAACCTTAAGACCTGCCCAGGTGGTCTGAGGGATATTCAAACCGTTGCCTGGGTTGCGATGCGCCACTTCAATGCGGCCTGCCTGGAAGAACTGGTGGGTCATGGTTTTCTGGATCAGCACGAACTGGAAGAGCTGCTGGAGTCTCAACACTTCCTGTGGGAACTGAGATTCGCACTGCATATAGTCGCTAACCGGGACGAGAACCGACTGCTGTTTGATCTGCAACCCCAGGTTGCTGAAGTAATGGGTTACCAGGACGGTACCGTACTGGCAGTAGAAGAGATGATGAAGCGCTACTACCGCACGGTACGTCGGGTGATGGAGCTGAACGAGATGCTGTTGCAACTGTTCAAGCGCGCCACCCTGACCGATGAGGAAGTACTCACCATCAGTCCAATCGACAGTGACTTCCAGCGTCGCGGTCGCTTTATCGAAGCTCTGGATGACAAGCTGTTCGACAGCCCTGAACAGATTATCCGCCTGTTCCTGCTGGTTGCCCGTAACTCTAATATTCAGGGAATATTTGCGCCGACGCTACGCAGTTTAAGGCGCGCTCGCCGGGCCCAACTTCAGCCTCTGTGCAGTCATCAAGCCTGCCGCGAGATCTTTGTTGAGATCCTGCGTCATCCCAGGGGCATACCGGCCCTGTCGTTGATGCACAAACATGGGGTCTTGTCTGCCTACCTTCCGGCATGGCGGGCGATTGAGGGCCAAATGCAATTTGACCTGTTCCATGCCTATACCGTCGATGAGCACACCCACAGACTACTGCTGAATATCGAGCGTTTTTCCCAGCCAGAGCAAAAAGAGGAGTTTCCTCTGGGCTCGGTATTGATTAATCAATTACCCAAAAAAGGCCTGCTGGTGCTGGCCGCCATTTTCCACGACATCGCCAAAGGCCGGGGTGGTGACCACTCCACTCTGGGGGCGGAAGATGCGCTTAACTTCTGCAAGCAGCATGGAATGAATGACCACGACGGCCGTCTGGTCGCCTGGCTGGTAGAACACCACTTACTGATGTCGGTGACCGCCCAGCGCCGTGATATTTCCGACCCGGATGTGGTGGCCGAATTTGCCGATGTAGTGCGGGATGCGGTGCACCTGAGTTACCTTTACTGCCTGACAGTGGCTGATATCTGCGCCACCAACGACCGCCTGTGGAACAGCTGGAAAGGTACATTGTTGCGGGATCTCTATTTCTCCACTCAAAGGGTGCTTGCCAGAGGTAAAGAGAAACCGGTAGATATTCGGGCCAGGGTACGGGAGCATCAGGCCAAAGCCAGAAAAGACCTGCTGCGACGTGGCATCAAAGAGAAAGATATTGACCTGCTGTGGGGTCGGTTCAAGGCCAACTACTTCCTGCGCCATATGCCCAACCAGATTGCCTGGCACAGTGAGGCCATTCTCAAGCATCGTGGTGATGATGCTTTGGTGCTGCTGTCCAAGCAAACGTCCCGGGGCGGCACAGAACTGTTTATCTACTGTCCGGACAAACCCAAACTGTTTGCGACAGTCATGGCGGTACTGGACAACAAAAACATCGATGTGCATGATGCCATGGTGATGAGTTCCAAGGATAACTATGCGCTGGACAGCTTTATTATCCTGGAGCAGAACGGCGAAGCGGTTTCCCAGCTGTCGCGGATCCAGAGTATCCGTAAAGCGCTGGTTAAGGCGTTGGCCACTGATACGGTAAAACTGCCAAAGTTCCGTAAGCTGCCACGTAAGATGAAACCTTTTAAAGTTGCCACCCAGGTGAGTTTCCTGCCGGGTTCCCGCCATGATACAAGTAAGATGGAACTGATCGCACTGGACTCACCCGGACTGCTGGCTAAGGTTGGCGATATTTTTTATCGTTGCGGCGTAGTATTAGTCGCCGCCAAAATCACCACCATAGGTGAGCGTGCAGAAGATTTTTTCATGTTGCAGACCCGCGAAGGTGAAGCCCTCAGTGAGGTGCAGCAGCAGGATTTACGTGAAGCCCTGATCCAGGCGCTTTCACAACCACATTAATCAAGGGACTTTAATTGATGAGCGACTCTGACAGAGCCTTAATCACAAGTCCCCCCAATGTTTATCGGGAGATATCAATGGAGGCTTTACGCCAACGCATCGAGGCGGCTTTTGAAGCTCGCAACTCTATTACCCCTTCTACTGTTGAGCCAGGCGTACGTGCTGACGTAGAAACCGTGATTGACATGCTGGATAAAGGCCACGCCCGTGTTGCCGAGAAAATTGACGGTCAGTGGCATGTACACCAGTGGCTGAAGAAAGCGGTATTGCTGTCTTTCCGTATTTTCGACAATCAGGTGATTGAAGGTGCTGAAACCAAGTACTTTGACAAAGTCCCTATGAAGTTTGCCGATTACGATGAAGCACGCTTCAAAGAGGAGCAGATCCGCGTTGTACCTCCTGCGGCAGTGCGCAAAGGCTCTTTTATTGCCAAGAACACAGTACTTATGCCTTCTTACGTCAACCTGGGCGCTTATGTGGGTGAAGGCACCATGGTAGACACCTGGGCAACTGTAGGCTCATGTGCCCAGATTGGTAAGAACGTTCACCTGTCCGGTGGCGTAGGTATTGGTGGCGTACTGGAGCCGCTGCAGGCCGGCCCAACCATTATCGAAGACAACTGCTTTATCGGTGCCCGCTCTGAAGTGGTTGAAGGCGTTGTGGTTGAAGAAGGCTCAGTAATCTCCATGGGCGTTTATATCGGCCAGAGCACCCGTATTTATGACCGCGAAACCGGCGAAATCCATTACGGCCGAGTACCTGCAGGTTCTGTCGTGGTATCCGGCACTCTGCCTTCCAAGTGTGGTCAGTACAATCTGTACGCCGCTATCATTGTGAAGAAAGTAGACGAGAAGACCCGCAGTAAAGTGGGTATTAACGAACTGCTGCGTATGGCTGAATAAGCCCTGCGAACCGGATTTAAAAAGGCCCTTCATGGGCCTTTTTGCTGTCAGCTATCAGTGCTGTGCAATCGCTTTCCAGTCGAGTACCCCGATGGCGTTATTGTCCTTGTCGACAATCAACATGGGGTGATCTTCCTCACTCAGAATTTTAATCCCTTCATCCAGTGGAGTGTCTGAACTCAGAGTCAACTGCTCTGTCTGAGCGTAATCAAGCTCTACCATCTCTGATGTGAGCTTAAGATGACGCTTCAACATTCTGACATCCCATACCCCCAGCCAGTGGCCATTGTGCAGGGCAACATAAGGCTCTTCATTCTGTTTCAGCATATTGAGCAGCTCGAGCACTGGCAGCTCATCATTAACGCAAAAGCAGATGACAGGTCGCAACGGCAATTCGCTGACATAACTGACTCTTCTTTGGCTGTGAGATAACTCATCAAGACACAAATCTACAATATCAGCCCTGAGACAGCTGCCTCGCTGATCCATCAGCACCTTAGTCAGGGCCGATAACCCCAGTGCAGGACGATAAGGCCGGTGACTTAACATGGAGTCGGCAATATCCGCTACCGCAAGGATTTGAGCCTCCTCAAGGATCTGTTCTCCTTTCAGACCATAGGGGTAACCAGAGCCATCAAGCCGCTCATGGTGCTGCAAAATCATCTGTTTTATTGGCCAGGGGAAAGCCACGTCACCGATAATATTGGCGCCTCTGACCGGATGGGTCTGCACCAAAGCATACTCCTGCTCGGTCAAACGTCCCGGCTTTGACAGTATCTGATTGGGAATTGCCAGCTTGCCTATATCGTGAACCAGAGCGCCGAGGCGAACGCCTTCAAGACGATGAGCATCGTATCCCAACCGTCGTCCGATTCCCACGGCCAGCTCCGCGACAGATCTTTGATGATTGGCTGTATAGGCGTCCTTAAGCTCAAGGGCCTCTGACACCACATTAATCAGCTGCCGGAACATCTGGTGGTTTCCGGTTTCCAATGCCTCTACCCGGGCGTTTTTATCGGCTAGCTGAGCCTCCAATTGAGGTACCTGACGAATTAACCAAATCAGCAGGCCATAACGCTGCAGCAGTGCCCGCCTGTCCCCCTTAATGGATTCAAATGCAGCACCACCAATAACAGCAACAGTTTGACCATTGTAGCGGACAGGCTCAAACCACCAGAACGCACCCAGACTGTCGCGACAGCCACCGGCAGGACAAGGATGCTTTTGTGCCTCGGCATCGATTAGCTGGCAGGGGAATTCCGCTATGCTCAGCGCCTCCCCTTTCCGCCATCTATCGACACAGGAAAAACCATCACCATTCCCCAGCCAATAGGTAGGGGTAAACTCGAGCGTAGCCTCTTCCACCAGATGAAAGTAGCTGAACGGCACTTCCATACGGGACATCAGTTGCCCCAGGAGTCGTATACACTCCTGCTCTATATCATGAGGTTCGGGTAATTTGGGGGTGAACACCCGGCAACGTCGGCACTGTTCCTTCACACCCGGCTCTCCCTCGCTGTGCAACAGGAAATGCAGGTTTTCGCCCTGACGACAAAAATGAAAAAGGTGTCTGTCCGACCATTGCAGAGTGAAGTAGTTGGCATCTTCGGGAGTTTGCTGCAGCCGCTGATCCAAACCGGGGAAAAATGTCAGCAAAGATTCCTGGTGTAGCTGCGCCTCTGAAGTATTCAGCAGCCTTGCCAGCCTGCTGTTACCTTTGATAATTGACCAATTTGGGTCAACAAGTCCCTCAGCAGCAGGCACGGGGATCGCTGGCTTATACAACCTGAAGCCAGCTGCATTCAATGCTTCTTCCATGAAAGACGACTTCCAATAAATCTTTATATAACAGTAGATTAATTTACATAGCTGATATGAGCAACTGTTAACTTCAGATTTAAAACCCAGATAGCCGTGGTCAGTCCTTTAGTGGATACCAGCTGTCGACCCACTTAACTGCGTCTGCTTCAGGCTCCATGGTTTCCATGGCATCAATCGCCAGTAAAGGTGCAATCGGCTTGGCGCCTAACTCCTGCAGTAACTCATCTACCTGTCGGCCAGCACCACAAAAATTATCGTAGCTTGAGTCGCCCAATCCAACGACTGCGTAGCGCAGCTCAGGCAAGTAGGGAGCACTGTCCTTTACCGCGAAATACCAGGGAGCGATATCATCAGGCAGATCGCCCTGACCTGTGGTGGAGGTCACCACCAATAGCAGCTCATCCTGAGCCGGAACAAAACCATCCAACTCTGCAGGTTGCCACAGTTTAATATCGCCACCTTTGGATGACAGGGTGTCAGCCAACTCCTCGGCAACAGATTGAGCACTTCCGTATACAGTCCCGTAGAGCAAATTGATGCGTGTCATGGTATACTCCCTTCCCAAAATTTGACCTGCCCAGAGTAGTGATTCTTTACCAGTCAGGTCAATAGCTTGAAGACACACCAAAACAGAGAACAGCTATGCGACACGCCAAACGTCTTACCCGTATGCGCCACCTTAAGCAAATGCACAGGTCCGCTCACAACAGACGCAGCTGTTACTTCCGGTACCGGGAGTTTATGTCTCAGGAGTTGACTCAGTCGACGCAAGAGCTCCAGCCGGAACTAAAGGCTTCAGACAACCAGAAGTGATGGGGTTTGGGATAACGCGTCATCATCCCAGCCAAGACCTTCAAATACCGTCAGCCATTCAGGCTCAAGTTCGGCTTCGATTTGCATTGCCTCGCCGGTTACCGGATGGGTAAAGCTAAGCTGCTTGGCGATCAGCCACAGGCGGTTTAATGCAAAGTGCTCCCGAAAGAACTTGTTCTGTTTACCATCCCCATGGGTGGTATCGCCAATAATAGGGTGACGCAAATGCGCCATATGCCGCCGTAATTGATGTTTACGCCCGGTTAATGGTTCAAGCGCCATTAGCGCAAATCGACTTGTGGGGTAACGACCTGAGCTAAAAGGAATTTCCGCATTCAATAAGGGCTGATACAAGGTAACTGCACTCTGCGCCTCTTTCTCCTGATCAGCAAACTTATCGGCAATCTTATCCAGCTCTTCCCGCAACGGATAATCCAACTCGCCATTCTCATGCATATTACCGCGCACCAGGGCCAAATAGCGCTTACGAACCGAATGCTCAGTAAATTGCTGACACAATAGATTGGCAACCTCGCTACTTTTTGCCATCAGCAGCACGCCGGAAGTAGGCCGGTCCAGACGATGTACCGGAAAAACATGACAACCCACCAGGTCCCGGGTCATCTGCATAGCAAAGTACTTCTCTTTACGGGCCAGATAAGTGCGATGGACCAAAAGTCCTGCTGGTTTATGAATCGCCACCAGATGTTCATCTTCATACAGCAGGGTTATTTCAGGTGCCGGCAGCTCTTCAGGCAACAAACTATCTGGGTTCATTCAACAGTGTGTCCAAATCATTCAATATACGGATAAGGTGAATTCGCTCGGCATTGTCCTGCCAAACATGATGCGCCATTGGCGCCACAGCAATATTGGCTGGCAACTGAGCTTCAGTATCCAGCAACGCTTGCATTCGCGGGATAAAAATAAACTGTAACCAGTGTTCGAATGCCAGGGTGTCAACCGCAAAGGGGGCTGTGCTGGCCAAAGATTCAGGCGAAGGGGCTTCACTCGCCCACAGAGACTGACGCTTCAGCTCCGACTCCAATTGCAACAAATACTCGCGGGTAGCTTGATGCAGCATAAGTAACTTAAATCCAATACCAACAGATGTTGCTAATCATACCATCAACATCCTCCGGCCCATTGCATTTCTCGCCCATGACCAATTTCGGGTCATTAGCCGGTCCGCCCCCTTTCATACCCCATTGAAACCGCTATAATCCCGCACCATTGGAAAACTAATAAATCAAGGTCAGTTAATGACAGAACTCAACACTCTGGGCGATCTGCTCGGCGCCGCCAACAGTCAATTCCAGATTTATGATTTGGGACGCCGGGTTCAGCATATCGATATGATGGCATTCCATCAGATTGAGGCTATGACGACCCCCTACCCCTATCCGATTCAGGGACATGCACAGTTTGCCGTTGTGTTCTGGAATCAACACAAGCAGGAGTTTGTGTGGTTCTTGAAACTGCCTTTGGACGAACAGGGGCTGCTTAACCCTGCCGCCAGAACTCAATTTATTAAAATGGTATTGGAAGCACTGGGACAGGATCTCACCCAGGCCCTGTCCGAAGATCAACAGCAGCAGATGGGTAATCACCCATTTGCGTTTAAGCCCGGCCAGGAAAAACTGGCGGTCTTTAATGCACTTGTTCGTAAACAATTGGGACAACAGGCATCTTCTCAATATGAGTTTGCCATGCAGTACCTCACAGGCCAGATACCTGCGCAACAATGGCAACAGCTTGGGTTTCAGGGGCTGGCCGATATTTGTATCAGACTCACAGATCTCGACCACCTTCAGGCTATCAGCCAGGGTCTGCAACAGGGTGCTGATGAAGCGGTCGTGGCAATGTGTCAGTGCCTGGAGCATGTCTATTTACCCGACACTCTGGCGGCAGAAGTGCTGCAAAAGCTTAAATCGTCACCTGAACTGCGGCTGATGTTACTGCGGGCATTGGCTTCCCGCCCCGAGGAATCGGCACAGGCTATTATCTGGCTGGAGCAGCAAGGTATGCTGGATGCCGATGCGCTGCTGACGATCGCCGCCCGAAATTGGCTGGCATTGAAACAGGAGCAGGCTCGCACAATTTACTTTGAAGCGCTGGCATTGCAGGAGCAGCACTTTTTCAATCAGATATTTGCTGATATCGTCTCTATTCCGGCGCTGCGTACTGAGATGTTGGGTACCATCCGAAATCCCGACCGCAGCCCTCAGCTTTCTGCCGCCATAGGCGGTTTGTTCAGAGCAACAAGGACATGATGACAGATCTGTTGATAATACTGGGGTTGCTGGTAGTAGCAGCCTTCTTCTGGCAACTTCGCCAAATGGCTGAACAAAGCCGACGTTTCGCTGAAATTGAATGCCAAAAGCAGCGAGTCCAATTGCTGTCCGTGGCGATGGAATCTGCTCGTCCCAGTTTGGGCGGCCACACAGGCCTGTGCTGGAAGGCCAGATTCATGCTGGAATTCAGTACCGACGGTCTGAATCAGTACCGTGCTCATATCAATATGCATGGTAATCGGGTGACCAGGATTGAATGGCCGATATTCCCTGAGCCTGAGTGGCACCAGGCGCCCCAAACACGAGGTAGTATTGGTGGTAGCTGTGGCAGTCGTGGCAACTGCAACTCTGGCCGCTGTAGATAACCACAAATAAGTTGCTGAATAAGAAAAGGGCGCAACCCGAAAGGCTGCGCCCTATGTCTTTTTGTTAGCCATCCTGCTAAGTTTGTGCTCCCTGCTCCATCCTTGCGACTGACAATGCTCCTTGCGTCGTCCCTGTCTTTCCCTGATGTTCCATGTACTTTCGTACTGTTCGTCCCTGAGGCCCTGTCACTCCATGTTCCAGGCTTGCTGCTTCCTTGAGCGTGTCCACTGTCATCCTTGCCAAGACAACCTTCATCCTGAAGGGAATCTCTCCACACATTCCTTTGCTGCCATCCGGTGCAAGTGATTATCCATCCTGGATTCGCCTGTCCGTTGGCTACCTGAGCTTCCTGCTCAGTCTCATTCCGTGAGTTATTGGCTTCCTGCCAGACAACTTCCTGTTGCAGCTCACATCCTGTGATGACTTAAGTTTACGTAAACGCCAAAAGATTTGCCGTTCGCCATCGCTTAATACCCGGTGAAGTTCTGAGCACCCACACCAAACAAAAAACTTAACCATTTGTTTTTAAATAAGTTACTCTCCCGCCGACAGCCATACCTAACAAGAACTAAACCAAACTTCCTACATCTTTGTGGGAAATGTCTTACAAATCAGCGGGTGATATTGAAAATAGCAGCCCGGGCAAGGCCTCTTGGTTAACAATAATTGCGGCCATAGGTTAATGAGATTTAACGCTAAATCTGTGATGGCGACAAAATCAGTAAGGCATTTCAGCGCAGGAAACGGGAACTGGCAGGATCAGTGTGAAATCTGGGGTTCAGGGAGCTGGGGAGTGAGGAGGGATGAGCTTTAATCCTTAAACTTTTAACTGGTCGTTGGGATGTTCGTATTAGCGGCAAAAATGCTGTGTTGCACAGGATTTGAGCATTACCGCCCAGGCCAGCCAATATGCTATCACTCCTTTAACAGACGATAGAAATGAGAAAGGGGCGCGTTGAATAACGCGCCCCCTCATCTTTCTCGTAAGCCGTCCAGCTATTTCTCGTGCTCCCTGCACCATCCTTGCGTCTGCAAATGCGTCCTTAGCATCTTCCCTGCATCCATGATGTCCATGTACTTACGTACTGAGTCCATTCGCTTACCTGTCCGGGTAACATCGTTCCTTCCTGAAACGATTCAGCTTCCTGCCGTTCGAGTCAAAATCCGTTCAGACCCGTTATCCTTTAATCCTTTGCCCTTTTCCCAAGGGATTGCACCATCCTGTGCCTTTCCATATCATCCTTGCGGGTGTGTAAGCCAATTATTGCTGATTTTGGGTATGTTTCAGTCTGTCCTGTGACTGTAACACGACTTCATGTCCTTCCCTGACCGCGACATCCTGTCTTGTTGGCTACCACTTAAGTGTATACAGACCGGAAAATTGCTGATGGCGATTAAATCAGCAGTTAGATTGGAGGATATTTAAAGCAAAACCTATCAAGCTGTTTATTAAGACTTTTTAATTGCAAGACAGCTGTAACCCGAGCTTTTCCAATCTTTTTTCCTACGTCCTTGTAAGAGATCTCTCACAAAGCAAAAAGCAAATTGCCTCACTCCCCACGAATTTTTTTTGTGCGCCCGGTCAACATTTGCCAGAACATCACCCAGTCGCCCATCAAAGAATATAAAGGATATTGAAAAGTCGCGGGTTTATTCTTTTCAAAAAAGAAGTGTCCAACCCAGGCAAACCCATAACCTGTGACTGGTAAAAGCCATAACCAGCCCCAGTTTGCGGTTAAAACAATCCAGGCTAATTCAATCAGGACTAAAGCACTTCCAACAAAGTGCAGCCTGCGGCACACACTGTGACTGTGCTCTTTGAGATAGTAGGGGTAGAAGTCCCAAAAGGAGTCAAATACCGGCTTATTCATCTCTTTGACTCTCATAAAACATCAGTTCACCGGAAACATTGCCGATATTCAGGCTGGCTAAAGGGATAAAACCGTGACGGTTGAACAGATGCGCGTGGGACTCCTGTGACACAAACACACCTATTCCATCCAATTCCGGCTGCTCATCACACCAACTGGTGACTGCATCCAGCAATTTTGCTCCTAAACCTTTTTTCTGCTCAAAGGGGGCGACGCACACAAATTGGATGACGGCACAATTCTTACCGGGCAAATGTTCAAGAATGCTGCTCTCTTTATTCATTAATGCCTGGGTGGATTGCCAACCTGTGCTCAACATCATCTTAAGACGCCAGTTCCAGTAACGTCCCTCTCCAACCCCCGCCTGCTGAGAAAACACGCACACAACCCCAACCAATCTGTCATCTTCAAACAGGCCGACCAGAGTCTGTTCCTGTTGCCACAGGTCATTCAACTCCTCACGTATGGCAGCGCGCAGTTTTTGTTCATACTGGTGCATATCACCTTTGAACAGTGCATCTTTAAAAAAGGGATCATCATGGTACGCGTTGTAGATAATCGATGCGGCAATTCGCAAATCTTCTGCCGTCAGATAAACAGCGCGATAGTTGTCACAAGCTGGCGTTTCCATTAATGATTCCCCCTTCAAGATCACAAAAAATTAACCTATCAGGGAAATTCCTCAGTGTTAAGCACCATTGCATTTTTTTGAGTATGACGGATGCTTAAGCAATAGAAATCACCTAAGGGAGTCAGGTATGGATACAACCCCATCAGATCTCAGCCACCTGTTTGCCCAGCTTGGGCTGGCTGACAGCGACGAAGCTATAGAGTCATTTATTGGAGCCCACAGTATTGAACCCAATACCTGTATCAGCGATGCGAAATTTTGGAGTGATAGCCAGCGGGCATTTATTAAGGAAGCCATGTCACTTGATAACAACTGGACCGAATTATTGGATCAGCTGGATGCCAGACTCCATAGAGAGTGAACCTTGCCGCGTAAACAAGAAAGCCCTGAATCACTCAGGGCTTTTGGTTAATCAGATCTGTTGAAGTGACTGCTCACCCCAACCGATCAGTTGCCCTTGCTTAAACAGCAGGGGCGTACACTCGTCGCGGCTGGTTTTACCATCTTCAGCAGTTCGTTGAGTGCGGTAATACAAGACCACCATCTCCACTCCATCACGACTGAATCCCTCACTGAAGTCCGCTACCCCCATGCGGGATCGAACCTGCTCCAGGCTGTCACCAGGCTGCAATTGTGCAATGTTCGCGCGATTACGTTTCTCAGCTTTTTCCCAGTCACTGTTCCAGCTGTTACCGACTGAAAAATCTGTTCCATCTTTATCGACAACAACCATACAACCACTGAGCCCTGCAGTGAGCAGCGATGCCATGGCCAAAGGCAGTATTAACTTTGTCCTCATATGCGTTTCCCTATCTGTTAGATGCTGTTGTAAGCCCTGTCGCCCCATCCCACCAGCTTGCCCTGTTTAAATACCAGAGCCGTACATTCATCTTTGCTGGTTTTGCCATCGCCGTGGACACGCTGGGTGCGATAAAACAACACTTCAACCAGTCCATTATCCTTGCTGTATGCCTCTGAAAAATCGGCCGTCCCCAAGCGTGTTTTGATCTCTTCAATGGCCACGCCCGGAGTCAGATTTGAGATCAGTTCCCGGTTGCGGTTTTCTTCACTTTTCCAGCTGCTGCCGCCCCAATCGTTATCATGTCCATCTTCTCCGACATTGATAACACAACCGCTAAGTCCAAGACTCACTACCCCAGCAAGCAACAATGGAATAAACTTGGCTTTCATTTAAACGTCCTCTATCTGTTGTTTAATTATCGGTGAAGGCATAAGCATAAACCGCGCCAATAATTAAACCCATGTTTTTATTGGACATTTATCCAAAAGCACAATCCAGCTTGGGAAATATCACCACTCATGAGCCAAATAGACCAAGTCTTGGCCCTTGCCCGCAGTTTGCAACTTGCAGGTAAGCAGCCCAGCATTGCTTTGTTGAAAGCCAAACTTAAATCAGTCCCTATGCCAGTGTTAATTCAAGGCTTACAGAGATTTAAATCACTTTCAGCAGAAGAGTTGGCCGCACTTGTTCCTCAGGTTCCTATGCAGCCAAATGCAGCTGCGGAGCAGAATGAAGAACAATCGGAGCTGGTTCAGCTGCGCGAACAGGTGAAAAAGCTGGAGTCAGCCTACAATGAGCTGGCTCAAAGAGTGGCCGAGCTGGAGCGTAATCACTGATGTTTGTGACTGAACTGCGTTTCGAGTGTTTTGCCGATACCACAATTACCGCAGCAGAAAAGGCGATCAACAATCTGCTGGAAGCCTACCGGGCCAATGGTCAGGTGCTGGGCAGAGAATTTGCTGTGGCCTTTAATGAAGGTGAGTTCAGAGTACGTTTAATGCTCCCGGAAAAAGAGAGCCTGCATTACAGCTTCAACAGCACCTGGGTTAAGATGGCGCTGAAAGAACTGACGGAAGCCAAGATCCTGGCTCCCAGAGAAAAGCTTATTGGTCAGGATATCAACTCTGAAGTGAGCGCCACTGAATTTAGCGACTGGCAAGTGCTGTACACCAGCTATGTGCATATGTGCTCTCCTCTGCGTAGTGGCGATAACCTGCTGCCTATCCCGCTATATCGTATTCCTGCCACCTTTAATGGCGACCACAAACGGGTCATTCGCTGGCAAACTGAATGGCAAGCCTGTGATGAACTGCAGATGGCGGCAGCCACCAAAGCGGAATTTGCAGCACTGGAAGAGATAAGCTCGCCGTCCAGTGACCTGTTTCGTCGCGGATGGGATCTGCGTGGTCGTATCGAGTATCTGACCCAAATCCCCACCTATTACTATCTGTATCGGGTCGGTGGCGAGAATAAAGAAGCTGAAAACAATCGTCCCTGTCCCAGATGTGGCAGCCATGACTGGAAACTGGAAGAGCCACTGCTGGATATGTTCCATTTCCGCTGTGAGTCCTGCCGTATCGTTTCCAACCTATCCTGGGACCATCAGTGAGATAACTGGGCTCACGCCCGGTTATTTATTCCAATCAAAAATAACTTCACTGGGAGCTAAAGATCTATCGCACCAAACCTCCCGGCTTGATAGTCCATCACAGCTTGATGCAGCTGTTCCTGAGTATTCATTACAAAGGGCCCCATGTGCGCAACTGGCTCTCTCAATGGTGTCCCAGAGAAAATCAGGGCGCCACTCTCTACATCGGCGTGCATCTCTATAGCTTGCTGGGGATCCAGCAGTAAAGCTTGTCCGGCTGAATAACCATTGATGCGTCCGGTGTGGATATAAACAAACAGCTTCTCATATTGTGTACGCTCAATCTGAGCTGTGCCTCCGGCACTCAGTCTGATATCCGCCACAGCGGCATCGGATGCCAATGGCCCAACAGGGGACGCAGCGGATTGGTCGGCCAGCACCCAGTTACCAGCCAGTACCTTCAAACTGGCGCCACTGGTATTCTCCAGCACAGGTAAACCTGTCGCCACAGAATCCTGATACCTTGCAGGCCTCAATTTATCCGCGGCAGCCATATTCACCCAGATCTGAAAACCATGCATGCCTTCATTATCAGCTACCGGCATCTCAGAGTGGATAACACCAAAACCTGTGCTCATCCACTGGACATCTCCGCCGCTGATGACTTTACGATTTCCCATCTGATCTTTGTGTTCAAACCCACCTTTGATGATATAGGTAAAAGTCTCAATCCCGCGATGGGGATGAGGCGGAAATCCACCGATAAAATCAGACTCCTCATCCGACTTAAGCTCATCAATCATCAGAAACGGATCGAACATACGACCGCTGAAGTCAGCGACTCTGAAGATGTTTACTCCGTCACCATCCCTTGCTGCATGACTGCGTAGTTCACTGATTACTTTCATCCTAAAACTCCAAAATCTGTAATTGATATCAGTGTAAAAACTCAGGCAAGAGGTTGCTATTGGCATTATCAGTCGCAAGCATTCGGTTAAATCGAATATAAATTGAGCCAATCGCCAAAAACAGTCTATTCAGCTAAAACGTCCATATTGTGACTTGACCCTTGTCAGAGTATTTCCGTAACCTCCGCTTGTTAACAAAACCAAAACAAAAGACTGACTGTTGAAGCTTTATTGGAGTTTTACTCCATGAATGACGCAATCAGACATGATTAGAACAAGGAACCAAACACCTATGCATGAGCACCTCATCCCCCTGATAACCAGTTTAATGCCAGGAGATGCCCGCCTGTATAACCCGGATGTTCATGGAGAATGGGAACACACATTACTGGCGACAGAAGGAGGCACTCATGTTCAGCTGGAACTTGCTTATGTGATAGTTCGTTTTCCGGGCAAGCCCGAAATCTACGCACCTTTTATCGCTCCCGGTGTGTTTCTGCTTCCCCCTGACGGAGAGTATGAGTTTGACATCCAAAAACTGTCTGAAGCAGATGTCATCGACTATGTGGAAAAGAGAAAACGCCGACAAAAATGGCTGCTGACTATTTTTCTATTGTTGGTCCTGACCACAATCCTGGTGCCCATCTGGAGGCAACATCAATGGCAGCAGGATATGGAGCAATTCAACGAAGGCCTTATAAGCCAGCAGTATCAGGAGCAACAAACTGCCCGCTCCTCCAGCAACTTGCTGGAGGAGCTGCAAAGCAAGCTGGATTCAGTGGCAGCATCAGCTGGGGGGTTTGCAATACTGACCAATAGTGACGAAACCTTGAGTGCCACACTCTTGCCCAATCTGACCTCCTTTTACGGTAACCAGCATATTGTTGGGCCCCTGCTGGGTGATCCAGTGGACGAGACCCGGGCTTTTCTCCAGCAAGACTCAGATATAGGCTACAAGCTATTGCTTCAGTGGAATGATTCAGAACAACAATTATTGTTGGGACACTATTATCCACCAGCCCAACCCAGCAACGGTGGCGATGCTTTGCCACCTTCGGAGGCTCCAAGCCTTATAGTGAATGTGTTAAAGCCCGCCACTGATGAGCACATCCAAGAGTTGCTGGACACCATCAACTCGCCATTTATGACGACAAAAGAGGATCTGTTCCAGGTTTACCCGCTACTCGCGCAGGGCTATTACCTTAAGCACTATAATGTTTCCGCAGAGGAGCTAAGAGCAGTTACCGAACATCCAGGCAAAGCGCCAGGAAAATCAATCAATCCGGCAGAAGATATCTACTTCATTTCGGTTTCCGATTTGAACCTGCCTTTATCTGAGCAGCAGCGTCTTAGCCTTGCCTATCTAAACAGTCTCGGGGTGGGTACACCTGATGCAGAGCATTCAGCCAGCTGGCAAACGCTCTCACTCAAAGCGGCTAAATCGGCACTGCCGGACTGGCCGGATAACAGAGCCTGGAAAATTGATTAATTCCCTACAGCCAACAAATAAAAAAGCGCACCCAGGGTGCGCTTTTTACTACGAATATCAGGTTAACTCCTGCCCCGCAGGTTATTCCACATGATTTTCAGGCGGCAGATAATGCCCGGGTGTTCCAGTTGCGGCATAGGCAGTTCTTCATGTTTAACCGGCGGTGCTACTCTGGGGCTCAACTGAGAGATAAATTCCGCAATGCTGCCAGCCAGCTTTTCGCCCTGCTCTTCACCGGGCACTTCACTCCAAACACTGCCATCGTGGTTGTTCACCGTCAGCATCCTTTCGCCTTCATCCAGCAAACCAATAAACCAGGTAGGGGGCTGCTTGAGTTTCTGCTTCATCATAAGGTGACCTATGATGTTCTGCTGCAGGTATTCAAAATCCTCCTGATTCCACACCCCGGTCAGCTCACCTTCGCCAAAAGGGGATGAAAACAGAGTCGGCGCCATCCAGAAGCCACCGAAAAAATCATTAATATCCCCGTGCAGTTGAATATCCAGTGCCTGCTCCACATTGGCAAAATTCCCTTTGCTCTGCCGGGCAACCGGCTGCCACTGTACAGCACTGCCAGAGGTTACGTCACCACTGACCACACAGGGGGAAGATTCTCCCTGGGGAAAATAACGTGGATACTCATCCAGCTTGGATTGATAGGCGGTAACATACAGATTCAGAAAGCTTTCCAATGCAGGCAAACAAGACACTTAAGCAGATCCCAATTTGAGGTATAATTCAGGCTTAATTTTGACATGGAATGATTTTAGATGACACAGCATCACGACCCTTATCAGCATGCCGATGAGCTGAATGGGCTGACTCTGGGTAAAGCCACAGACTATAAGTCAGAGTATGACCCTTCTTTGTTGCAGGGTGTTCCCCGTACCCTGAACCGCGACGCCATCAATCTTACCGACCCCTTACCATTCCACGGCGTAGATATCTGGACCGGCTATGAGTTGTCCTGGCTGAATGCCAAAGGCAAACCTATGGTCGCCATTGCCGAGTTTTTCCTGAATCACGACAGCAAAAACCTGGTCGAATCCAAGTCATTCAAGCTGTATCTGAACAGTTTCAACCAGACTCGGGTTGAATCAGTGGAATCTCTCAAGCAGTTACTTACTGACGATTTGAGCCGTTGTGCTGAAGGTGAAGTCAGAGTTGAAATCATCGAACCCAAACAGTTTTGTCATCAACGTGTGGTCGAACTGCCTGGACACTGTATCGACGATCTGGATATCGAAGTGGAAGACTTTGAGTTTCGTCCGGAACATCTGGAAAACAGCACAGATGACAAGCAAATTGTGGCAGAAACACTGAACTCCAATCTGCTTAAGTCCAACTGCCTGATCACTTCACAGCCTGATTGGGGCAGCGTGATGATCCGTTATCAGGGGGCCAAAATAGACAGGGAAAAACTGCTGCGCTATCTGATCTCTTTCCGTCAGCACAATGAGTTTCATGAGCAGTGTGTCGAGCGGATTTTTACGGACCTCAAGCGCTTTTGCCAATGCAGCAAATTAACGGTTTATGCCAGATATACCCGTCGAGGTGGTCTGGATATCAACCCATTCCGTAGTGATTTTGAACACCCGCCAGAAAGCCAGCGACTGGCCAGACAGTAGCCTGTAGCATCACAAAACAGCCCCGATTCAGTCGGGGCTGTTTTCTTATCAACATTTACCCATGCAATATATACCACTTTATAGATACGCGGCATTGACAAAGATCTCACTTTGTTAACCAAAATAATCTTTCTGGTAACAACTTGTTTTAGATCAACCTTTACTAAAGCAACAAAGCCAACACTCATCCTATCCCCCCAACAGGAGAATTATGATGAGAACCCGGATGACCACACTGGCTATTGCCACACTCCTTGGAAGCTTCCCGGCAGTTGCCGAAGATCTGAAAACCACATTGATTGACGATGCCAAATTGAACCTGCAGTTCCGTGCCCGATTTGAGCAGGTTGATGTCGAAGCGCAGAGCAAGCAGGACCAAACGACGCTGAGAACCCGACTGACCTATCAAAGTGGCGATCTATACAACTTCTTTACCCTGGCAGAAGTGGATGATGTCCGCTCAGGTGACGATGAGCCTATGATTGCCGACTATCAATATACGGAAATCAACCAGGCATATATTGGCTATCGTGCACCGGCCGATTCAGTCCTCAAGTATGGTCGCCAAAGGATCCTGCTGGACAATCAGCGCTTTGTTGGTGGTGTCGGCTTCAGACAAAATGAGCAAACCTATGATGGTTTCAGCGCAGTCAGCACTGGTGTCCAAGATCTGAAAGCTTTCTATGCCTACATCAATAATGTCAACCGTATCTTCAGCGAGGACTCGGGCAAGTCAGATCATAAAAATAAAACCCACCTGTTCAACCTGCATTATGGTGCAGTGGAAGCCGCGCAGCTGACCGGCTACGCCTACCTGATTGATAACCTGGCGGTAGCTCGATTCTCTACAGATACCTATGGTGTGCGACTGACAGGTAAAACAGATATCGATCCGGTTAAATTGAGTTACGCGCTGGAGTACGCCACCCAAAGCAACGGCGGTAACAATACTCTGGATTACAGAGCAGATTACCTCTCGGCGGAAGCCAGGGCTGACTTTAGTGCTGTGGGACTGAAACTGGGATATGAAGTGCTTGGCTCAGATGATGGTAAAGCCGGGTTTATCACACCTTTGGCAACCCTGCATAAGTTCCAGGGTTGGACGGACAAGTTTTTGTTTGGTGGCGCAGGTAACTGGGATAAAGGCATAACAGATACCTATATTGCCGCTAACACCAGCCTGGCAGGCGTCAAGTTGCTCCTTGTGTACCACACTTTTGAGTCCGATGTCGGCAACATAGATATGGGCCAGGAGTGGGGGATCAGTGCAGGCTACAAGTTTGCCAACTATTACAATGCCAGCATTAAATATGCGGCTTTCAGTGGCGCGGATGCCGGCTATGGATTCAGCGCCGATACCGACAAGCTATGGCTGACACTGGAAGCAAAGTTCTGATGTTGACTTCATCATGATTTACAAACAAAAACAGCGCCTTGCGGCGCTGTTTCGTTTTGAAATTTGTAAAGAACCAAACGCTCTTCGCCTCCTTTGTCTGTGGGTAAATGTTACATACCCCTGAGATACGTCCCAGACCGGCCGGTTCAACCCGGGCAATGTGCTGTCAGAGTCATGTCGACAGCTGTATGTCTGCTTATGACCTCTCCGGCGCAACTGAACTGATAGCCATCCGGCCTGTGCTCAGGTTGATAACCTGGCCTAAAATGTTCTGTTGCCGCTATGGGTACAGGCTAAAAAAATTTGTGAGTAACGTCTGTGTGTTCCCCTCCGCGATGCGGGTGTCTTTCCCGCTCAATGGGACTTAACTGAACACAGATAAAAACAGTATGCTGTTTGCCATTAAATTCCGTACTCAGGTTCAGTATTTGTCCCGCTGTCACAAAAAGTCAATACAAGCTTAAATCTTGCCAACTCGTCAAAAATTGTGGGCTTTGACCGCTATTTTTTTCGGCCGCAGCCCTCTGCTCATCAGGCTTTTTCACTAACCATTTGTTGCTGAACGTGTTCCGGCACAGGCTCATACCTGGCAAATGCCATGGTGTACTCCCCTTCACCGCCGGTAATTGATTTTAGTCGGGTAGCAAAATCGTCCACCGTCGCCAAAGGAGCCTCCACACTGACCACTACTCTGCCGTCATTATCAGACTCAGTGCCACACACAAAGCCCCGACGACTACTGATATCACCGGTAATGTCCCCCACCTGAGCCGAGTCCACTTTAATCTGCATTTGAACGATAGGTTCAAGAATCACAGGTTTGGCCTCAGATACCGCATCCATAAAGGCTTTCTTTCCCGCCATAACAAAGGCAATTTCTTTGGAGTCAACACTGTGGTGTTTTCCGTCAAGCACAGTGACCTTGATATCCTCAACCGGATAGCTACCCAATTCACCGGCCTTCATTGCCTCTTTTACCCCTTTTTCCACCGCAGGGATAAACTGACCGGGGATCGCCCCACCGACCACCCTGGACTCGAACTTAAAACCTTCGCCCCGCGGCAGAGGTTCAACCCTCAGCTCGACCTCGCCAAACTGACCTGCGCCGCCAGATTGCTTCTTGTGACGGTATCTGGCCTGTCCCTGAGTCAGAATGGTTTCACGGTAAGCGACTGCAGGTTTTTCAGTGTGCATATCCACCTTGAATACCTGCAGCGCCTTTTCCAGTGCAATCTGAAGATGCATATCGCCCAGCCCCTGCAGCACTGTCTGGCCTTCCGCTTCATTGCGGGCAATGCTGAGACTGGGGTCTTCTGCCACCAGCTTATTCAGGACTTCGGCAATCTTCTGCTCATCACCGCGGCGCTTGGATGACACAGCCAGACCAAAAATAGGCTGAGGCAGCACCAGAGGTGGCAGATGGTACTCATCTTCATCGTGGCTTTCGTGCAGCACTGAGCCCACTTCCAGCTCATCAATCTTGGCCAGAGCACAGATATCACCGGGCACAGCCTGTCCCATTTCTACCTGTTTATCTCCCTGCAATGAAAGCAAATGGGTCACCTTAAATGGTTTGCGCTCGACCCCGGCAAACAGCTTCATACCATTGGTGATCTTGCCCTGATACACACGCATTATCGCCATACGGCCAAAATAGGGGTCGATATTGACGCGAAACACGTGGGCCAGCACATGGTCAGTGGACTTGGTACTGAGATCCACGGGTTTGACTTTGTCCCCTGTGCCATTCACAAACTGAGGTGGGTTGCCCTCTCGAGGGTTGGGCATAAGTTGAATGAGCAACTCCAGCAGCTCAGGGATACCCGTATCCTGCTCGGCACTGGTAAAGCACACAGGTACCAGATGCCCCATTCTCAAAGCGATTTCCAATGGCTCGTGCAGCTGCTCCGGGCTCAGGTTTTCTCCCTGCTCCAGATACAGCTCCATCAGCTTGTCATCCTCTTCCAGCACGGTTTCTACCAGCTGTTCATGGGCAGTGGTGACATCAGAGAACCGGGTCGCAGACTCAAAGGCAGGGTGCAGGTAACAATCGACAACACAATCATCGCCAGGCAGGTTCACCGGTAAGCATCTGGGACCAAACTGCTGCTGGATATCTGCAAGCAGAGCCTCAAGTCTGTCTTCGTTTCCATCTATGTGATTAACCACCAGCATCACAGCTTTGCCCTGGGCTCTGGCTGCCGCAAAGGCTCTGGCAGTAACACTTTCAATGCCGGTGGCGGCGTTTATCACCAGCAGTACTGATTCAACTGCAGGCAAGGGTTGCAGTGCACGACCAAAAAAGTCTGGAAGTCCGGGGGTGTCTATCAGGTTGATGTGGTGACCGTCATGGTCGATATTCAGAAAGGAAGGTTCAAGTGAATGTTGGTGGGCTTTTTCCTGGGCGGTAAAGTCGGCATGATTGGTGCCTTTATCGACCCTGCCCTTTTGGGCAATGGTCCTGGCGCCAAAAAGCAGCGCTTCTAGCAAGCTGGACTTGCCCGCCCCCGTGTGTCCCAACACGGCGAAATTACGGATCTGTCCGGTTCGATACTCAGCCATATCGTGGCCTCCTTGTGTCTCATATTCCGTCAGTCATATTTGAATATACAGACTGCCGGGAGCACAAAAGTTGACCGGGCGCATAGTTTGACATCAGTGGCAAAAGTGGGCCTACCAGAAACGACATACCACGGGCAGTTCATCCAGAGATGCACTGCAGGTCAGGGCGACCCGGTATTCATCTGTCAGGCGGACAAATCGACTGCTGAAATTATGAGTATGACTGCCGGACAGGGCGACAAATTCCCATGCTACTCCTCCAGAGCCCGGTTGCAAACGGGGATCGGCGCTTGTATCGACCGCAATTTTTGCACCACCATCCAGCGTACTGATCTCATAGGAAAAACTATCCAGCGCACGAGCCAGTCCCTGCCCTGTTGCCTTGATAAATGACTCTTTCAATGCCCATAAATCAAAAAATCGTTGCTCTCTTAGTGCCGTTGGCATTGCCATCAGTGAGGCTGATTCATCAGGTGCAAAGAAACGGTTCAACACAGAATCGACCGAGACTCCCCGGCGAAACCTTTCTATATCGACACCAATTTCCCTCTGGTCAGCGGCACCTTTAACCACACCAATGCCTTCAATCACGGCAATACACAGCCAATCGCCACTGTGACTGACATTGAATCCCAACCCGAACTGCCGTGTTTGCTGCTCACACAGAGCCGGTTTTCCCTGCTCACCGGTAACAAAACGCCACTGGTGCGGGGCCAGGTCACTGTGACGACTGAGCACATGGCGCAACATAGCTCTGGACACCAAATTGGCGCGCCCCGCTTTGGCATGGGTAAAGCCTGCCTGCCTTTGTCTCTCATCCTGACTCAGACAGTCGAGCATCTGTGCCTCGGAAATACCTTCAACAGGGTCAGTCAGAGAGATAAACCACACGTGCAACTGACAAGAATTCATCTTTAATCCATTAGCTAAATCTGTTTGGTATTGTCTCACAAACTCCCGGGGCTCAACGAAAAAAACCGGAGCCTGCGTTTAAATTGCTGCAAGTGTGATACCAGGCTGTTAATTTTCCAGTCCCACATGATTGTATCGAGTCACAATGTCGGCTAATCTTTGCCCTGATTTTATAAAAAACAGGCGGCACGAAGGATTTCTGCCCACTTCGGGACGAGTCATATTGACTATAGTCCCGGCTGATACTTCAACAACAGGGAAGCATAATGGCAATGCCACCGGAGCGTCCGCAAGGTGCTCCAGTTAAAGGGAAAAGTACAACCCGTAGTCAAACTACGCCGGAAATGCGGCGATTCATCCAGAACTCAGATCTGAGTGTGCGGGAACTGTCGAAGATCCTCAATATCAGTGAAACCACTGTACGCAAATGGCGTCGCCGCAGCGACGTCAAAGACAGAGATCACACCCCCCACCACCTTAATACGACCCTGACCCCGGCGCAGGAATATGTAGTGGTGGGATTGAGGTATCAGCTGAAGCTGACACTGGACAGGCTGCTTGAGGTCACCCGTACTTTTATCAATCCAGCCGTCTCCCGCTCGGGTCTGGCGCGCTGCCTTAAGCGTCACGGTGTATCCCGCATAGGTGAGATTGAACCCAGCGAATCCCTGCCCCCCAAACACTTTACCAAGCTTCCCGTATACCGCTCAGATACCATGGAAAGTTACACCCTCAATGCCAGTACGCTGGCGCAAACTTTGGACGAAGCCGAAGTTGTGCAGATTGAGGCAATGCATATCCCATTGGTCGATGAGCAGGACAACCAGGCCCCCAGTTCAGTCATGATAGGGCTGGAGCCTGCTTTTGATTGGATCTATGTCGATATTTACACCGACAGCGATACTCTGGCAGCCAATCGCTACATAGCTTATGTGCTGCAAAACGGGCCATTTAAACTCAAACGCCTGCTCGCCCGTAATTACCGCAAATTCCAGCAACGCTTTCCCGATGCAGATATCCAGCGTGCACTCAATGGCAACAGCACCAAACCCCAATTACCATCCAGGACCGCCAAAGGCGATCACAACACGGAGACTCAAGCATGAGCCATCCTGACACCCAGTCTGACACCCACTCCTCAACGGACGCCCGCCTCGGACGCCGCCTCAAGGATACGCCTGTGGCGATTGTGGGCATGTCCAGTTTGTTCGCCAATGCCAAATATCTGGATGAGTTCTGGGATCTGATTGTCGATAAGATCGATGCCATCACTCAGGTACCTGATTCACATTGGGATCCTAAAGATTATTTTGATGCTGACCCCAATACCCCGGACAGAGTCTACTGTCAGCGTGGTGGCTTTTTGCCTGAGATGGAGTTCAACCCGCTGGACTTCGGTCTGCCGCCCAATATTCTGGAACAAACAGATACTGCCCAGCTGCTGTCCCTGCTGGTTGCCCGGGATCTGTTGATTGATGCTGGTATCGAAGATGAAGCCAATTACGACAGAAACCGGGTTGGTATCACCCTGGGCATAGGTGGTGGCCAGAAGATCAGTCAGGCCATGAATGCCCGCCTCCAGTACCCGGTATTGAAGAAAATCTTTAAAAGCAGCGGCATCAGTGATGATGACTGCGAAATGCTTATCCGCAAGTTTCAGGACCAATATATCCCCTGGCAGGAGAATGCCTTTCCAGGCTCTCTGGGTAATGTGATCGCCGGACGAATTGCCAACCGCTTCAATCTTGGTGGCATGAATTGTGTGGTGGATGCCGCCTGTGCAGGCTCTCTGGCGGCAATGCGCATGGCGCTTGGAGAGTTGCTGGAAGGCCGCAGTGACATGATGCTCACCGGCGGAGTCTGTACCGATAACTCCCCCTACATGTATATGAGTTTCTCAAAGACACCTGCCTTTACCAAAGATGACAACATCAAGCCTTTTGATGCCGACTCCAAAGGCATGATGATAGGTGAAGGCATCGGCATGCTGGCCCTCAAGCGACTTGAGGATGCCGAGCGGGATGGCGACCGTATTTATGCTGTCATTAAAGGGATTGGCGCCTCCTCTGATGGTCGTTTCAAGAGTATTTATGCCCCAAGACCTGAAGGTCAGGCCAAAGCGCTGGCACGGGCTTATGATGATGCCGGTTTTGCGCCACACACAGTAGGTTTGATAGAGGCCCATGGCACAGGCACTGCAGCAGGTGATATTGCCGAATTCAATGGCCTGAACTCAGTATTCAGTCAGGATGAGTCCGGCAATCCAAGGGATGAAAAACAGCATATCGCACTGGGCTCTGTTAAATCCCAGGTAGGCCATACCAAATCAACTGCAGGAACTGCCGGGGTTATCAAGGCCGCTTTGGCACTGCATCACAAGGTGTTGCCCCCCACCATTAACGTCAGCAAGCCAAACCCGAAAATGGCTTTGGAAGACTCAGCTTTCTACCTGTCGACCCAGACCAGCCCCTGGCTGATCGGGCAAGATAATGCTCCCCGTCGTGCAGGTATCTCATCATTCGGCTTTGGCGGTACCAACTTCCATATTGTGCTTGAAGAGTATCAGGGCGAGCACTCCAGCCCTTACCGTCTGCGCCGGTCAACCAGACCTCTGCTGTTCTCAGCCCCTTCGGTTGAGGCACTGAGCCAAACCCTGAGCAGAGCCATTGAGGCACTGGGTAACAACTCCAGCGAAGCCTTTGACAGCCTTTGTCAGGAGTTTGCTCTGGCCCCCTGCAGCGATGAACACCCAAGACTGGGAATGGCTGTCAGCACCCCGCAAGAATTGAGTTCCCTGTTATCCCAGGCGCTGGATATGCTGACAAAATCCGGTTCAAGCCCCTGGCAAACACCCAACGGGGTGAGCTATCGCCCCTGTGCTCAACAAGGCAAACTGGCCGCCCTGTTCACCGGTCAGGGCAACCAGTATCTGCAAATGGGGCGGGAGCTTGCCTGCCTGTATCCAGAGCAACGCAACTGGCTGGAAAAGTTCAACACTGTATTTAAAGGCGCTGCGCTTAAGCCTCTGTCCCGGGTGATGTATCCGTTCGAAGCCTTTGACGATGAGACAAAAGCCCGCCAACAGGCCGAGCTGACAGATACCCGCTACGCCCAGAGTGCCATCGGCGCCCTCAGCGCAGCCCAGTATGAACTGATGCGTAACGCCGGACTCAAGGCCGATATGCTGGCCGGTCACAGTTATGGCGAACTGACAGCCTTGTGGGCCTCCGGTGCTATCTCAGATGAGGCTTTCTGCCAACTGTCGCTGGCAAGAGGACAGGCGATGGCTTTGGCATCTGCTCAAGAGCCCAAAGGCAGTATGGCCGCGGTAGTGCTGGGCAAACAGCAAGACAGAGCGCAACTCGATGCTCTGCTGGAGGCCAATCCGGGTGTTGCTATTGCCAATTTGAACTCTCCATCTCAGCTGGTCATAGCCGGTGAGGAAGCAGCGCTGGCGAAGGTGATTACCGGCCTCAAGGCTGAGGGAATTAAAGCGGTGGCCCTCAACGTAGCAGGCGCTTTCCATACCCCTATGATGGCGCAGGCTTCCATTGAATATAACCAGACGATCAGTGAGCAAAGCGTCAGCCAGCCTGACATTCAGGTTTGGAGTAATCAGACAGGCCAACCCTATGGTGACGATATTGTAGGTCAGCTGTCTGAGCATATGCTGAGTCAGGTGGACTATGTCAGCCAAATCAAAGGCATGATTGAATCCGGCGCCCGCACCTTTGTAGAGTTTGGCCCCAAGAATACCCAAAGTAAATTGGTCAGTGCCATTACTCAGGAGTACTTCCCCGAGCTTAAAGAGCAGGTGATTACCCTGAGCGTCAACCCGACACAGGTGAAAAGCTCATCGGGTGCGCAGGACAGCAGTGACAAACAACTGAAGCTGGCGGCCGTGCAACTGGCTGTGGCAGGTCAGTCAATGACAGACCCTGACACCTGGGCAATTCAACACAAGCGCCATTTGGTCAAACCTTCACCCATGAATATTCGCCTCAACGGCGCTCACTACGTCAGCCCGGCAACCCGGGAAAAGGCCAGCCTGTCCTTGCAGCAAGGCCAAATATCCCCGGAAATCAGAACTCAAACTATCGAAAAGGTCGTGGAAAAAATCGTGGAAAAACCTCAGTCATCACATCTGGGTTACGGCGCAGAACATTCCGCCCCGACCCAATCTGCTTCAGCAAGCTCCGTTGTTGCCTCCAGCGGCCATCTGCAAGCTCCTTCCGGCTCACCATTGGAGTCACTGTTTGGCGCTCAGTCTGAGGCGGCTAAGGTGCATCAGGCCTTTCTGGATATTCCCAAACAGTACAATGAGACCTTCAATGAGCTGATGCAGGCTCAGTTGCAGCTGGCCAAACAGGGGCTGCCTGTACCTGAAAGCCTGCAACGTTCCATCGAACTGTTTCATCAGCATCAGGCTGACACGCTCAGGGTGCATCAGGCCTATCTGGCACAAATGTCCGGGGCAACTCAATCGTCGCCATTGGCCTCTCAGGTATTGCCCCAGGCACAACCACAAACTCAGCCAGCAGTCAGTGCGCCATCAATTGCTTCAACAAGCGGGATTCCAACAGCCCGAGTTTCAACACCTGTGGCTCCGGCCCAGACGCAATCTCCTGCGCAATCTCCTGCTCAAGCCCAGGTTGAAACACAGATTCAGACGTCACACCCAGTTTCGGTATCGGTTGCATTAGCGGATTCAGCTTCGATTTCACCATCAACAGCAGCTGAACCCCAACAGGATGTTACCGGTACCTTGCTTGCGGTAGTGGCAGATAAAACCGGCTACCCGATAGAGATGCTGGAGCTGTCTATGGATATGGAAGCTGACCTGGGTATCGACTCCATTAAACGGGTGGAGATCCTGGGAGCTATCCAGGAAGCCCTGCCACAGCTGCCCGCCCTGAGCCCGGATGTGTTGGCAGAGTGCCGCACTTTGGAACAGGTTCAACAGGAAATCCTCAGTGCCCTGTCCACGCAAACGGCTGCAGGATCCAACGCGGGTACCTCACAGGCACAAACCGCTGAAGTGGATGTTCAGAGCGTGCTGATGGGTGTGGTAGCCGACAAGACAGGTTATCCGACAGAGATGTTGGAGCTGTCCATGGATATGGAAGCCGATCTGGGCATTGATTCCATCAAACGGGTGGAGATCCTCGGTGCAGTGCAGGAGGCCCTGCCACAACTGCCAGCCCTTAGCCCGGATGTACTGGCAGAATGTCGCACGCTGGAACAGGTTCAGACTGAAATTATCAGCACGCTTCCTGCACAGACCGCCCAGCCGAACTTAGCCAACAAAAGCATCGCCAACAAAAGTGCAGCCAACACAAACGCGGCGGCAGTCGCAGGACTGGATGTTCAGCCTGTGCTCATGGGTGTCGTCGCTGACAAGACAGGATACCCTGCAGAAATGCTTGAGCTCTCTATGGATATGGAAGCCGATCTGGGTATTGACTCCATCAAGCGGGTAGAAATTTTAGGCGCTGTGCAGGAAGCATTGCCCAACCTGCCGGCGCTGAGCCCGGAGGCCATGGCTGAGTGCCGAACCCTGGCAGAAATTTGCATTCTGCTGAGCCAAAGTGCCCCTGAGGCGCCCACTCAAGGTACCGCTCAATCCATCATGCCTGAGTCACTGTCTGCAATAGCGGATGCCCAGGTATCCCACTCTGACAGTGTCGATAATTCGAGCCACAGCGATCAGGATGTGATTGCCGTTCTGCTTAACGTAGTGGCAGATAAAACCGGCTATCCGGCTGAAATGCTGGAGCTGTCCATGGATATGGAAGCTGACCTGGGTATCGACTCAATTAAGCGGGTAGAGATATTGGGGGCGGTGCAGGAAGCCTTGCCTAACCTGCCATCCCTTAGCCCTGAAGCCATGGCGGAATGCCGGACTCTGGCTGAAATTACCGTGCAACTGGCATCAGCCTCACCAGCTACTCCACAGGCACCTTCAGCTCAGATGGCTGATTCTGCTGCAGATAATACGGAAGCCACTGACGAGTCCGCTCTGCCTCCCTATTCAGGTGTCGCACTGCATCAGGCCCCTGATGCATTGAGCACAATCGAATTGCCAAAGGGTGGAAAAGTACTCCTGCTGGATGATGGTCACCACGCCGGCGTTATCGCAGAGAAGCTCAAAGGGCTGGACCTGAGCCCAGTGGTGCTGTCCATGGGGACGCCCGGAGTGCTTGCCTCGGACATCAGTCAATTCACGGTCTCTGCAGAGGCTGTTGGCGAGGAAAACCTGGAAACTGAACTGGCCGCTGTTGTCTCTGAATTGGGTGACGGGCTGTGTGGTCTGGTCATACTGACAGACCCCACTCAATCCAGCGAGCAACAACTGGTATCGCTCAGGGCTGCAACCTTACTGGCCAAACTGGCGTCGCCACACCTAAAGGCATCAACCCCATCCCTGTTTGCCACTGTGACCCGACAGGATGGTGGCTTTGGCTACCTCAAAGGCACAGAGCAACTGCTCAGTGGCGGTCTGCATGGCCTTTGTAAAACCCTGCGCCATGAGTGGCCTCAGGTGCACTGTAAAGCCCTGGATGTCGATGCCGATCTCGATGGGCACACCTATGCATCGGCCCTGATAGCAGAGCTGACCCAGACCACTGACAATACCGAAACCGGCGTTAGTGAGCAGGATGGCAATCTGATTCGCCTGACACCGGTCGCCGCAAGTGCCGATTTGCAGGATGCCATAACCCTTGATGATGGCGATACCATCCTGGTCAGTGGCGGTGCCAAAGGTGTCACCCTTGATTGTACCCTGGAGCTGGCCCGTTGCAGTGGCAGCCACTTTGTGCTGCTGGGAAGAAGCGCCCTGCCTGAGTCACTGCCACTGTGGGCGGAGAATAAAGCCCCTGGCGAATTGAAAGCTGCGCTGCTTGCTCATATGAAAGAGTCGGGTAAAAAGCTGACACCGAAAGAGTTGGACGCCGAGCTGGCACCGATTGCCAGCGCAGTGGAAATCCACCAGGCGCTTGAACAGTTTACCCTTGCCGGTGCCAGTGCAGAGTATCTGGCGGTGGATATCACAGATGCCAAACAGCTGGATGAAAAGCTGTCACCTCTGGCCGCTATCCGTCCTTTCAATGGTCTGATCCATGGAGCAGGAGTACTGGCCGATAAGCTGATCGAAGAGAAAACCCTGTCCCAGTTCAACCGGGTGTTTGATACCAAGGTTATCGGTCTGCAAAATCTGTTGGCGCTGCTGACCCCGTCAGCACTCAAGTTTGTCAGCCTGTTCTCATCGGCAGCCGGTTTCTATGGCAACTCAGGCCAGAGCGACTACTCCATGGCCAACGAAGTATTGAACCGTTATGCCATCAGCCTTAAAACCCAATCACCAGAGTGCAAGATCACCAGCTTTAACTGGGGACCCTGGGATGGCGGCATGGTAACGGCCGGACTCAAGGCTATGTTTGAAAGCCGCGGCGTGTACGTTATTCCAAGAAATGCCGGTGCGAAACTGTTTGCTCAGCAAGTGCTGGAGCCAGGCTTACTGCACTGCCTGGTGGGCACGGATATGCAAGGCGCTGGGATTGATGAAAACTGGATTGATGAAAACCAGACCGAGAAAAGCACCGACACTGCGCCTACTGGAGACATTCAGGTAAAAAAGCCTGAAGGGGTGCAGGCAGACTGGCAACTCACGTTACAGAACAATGAGTTTTTAAAGGATCACAGCATTCTTGGAAACCCTGTGATGCCAACCGCCTGTGCCCTCAGCTTGATGCTCGACAACCTGATGAGTGACAACCAGCAAGAGCAAAACGGTGACTGGACAGCTTTGGGTCATTACCAGCTGCTCAAAGGCCTGGTGTTTGATGATAAAGACACTGCGAAGCTGTCACTGGAAGGCCTGAGTTCAGACTCGGGTGACAAGCTGCTGCTCAGTGTTGATGGTCGTCCCTGCTACCGGGCTGCACCTGTTATTGCCGGTGCTATAAGCACACCAGCCATACCCAAAAGGTTGCTGCAGGAGTATAAAAGCCACGGTGTTTCCGGGCGTGACAGCTATCAACAGGGGCCCTTGTTCCATGGGCCCGGACTGCAATTGCTGACCAGCCTCGCCATTAAAGAATCACAGTTACTGGCCAATGTCAGCCTGCCAGCAAATGCCAGAGACTTTGGTGACTTTTCCGGCCGTAAAAACCGGATTTGCGCACTGGACGCCATACTTCAGGGAGCACTGGTACTGGCCCACAACCTCAGTGGCCAGGACAGCCTGCCGGTGGGGTTTGCCCAACTTGCGGTTAACAAACAGCTGGATAGTTTCAATGAAGGACGCCTGTGGCTGCACAATGCCACTTTGATGGGTAACTCCTTCCAGTGTGATGCCAGCCTGTTTGCCGATACCGGAGAGACTCTGGCCGTGGTCAAAGGGGTCAAACTGACCCTCAGCACTACCCGTCTGAATGCCAGTGGTCAAAGTCAGGCTGTGGAAAGCAAAAGAACAGCTCAGCAGGAATCGGCTGCGGTGGAGAATGCCAATTAATGACGCCAGCGGCTGCCAACAGTGTCATTCCCATCGCTGTCCTTATACCGGAAGCTCTTAAGCAGGTTCCCACAGTTGAGCTCTTATTGAGTGCGGAGAGCCTTATTTCCGCACTCGTCCAGGCACAACAATATTTGCAGGAGAAAGCTGACGCCACCATCGCTCTGACACAGGGCGAGCGGCGTCTGTTACTGCTTGATGCCAGGCAGGCGATGAGAGGCCGTATCCATCCTCATGCCAGACTCTATCCTCACCACTGGAAAGAGGGGAAAGAGGGAGAAAAGGATTCAAGCGACAAGCTCAGTCGTCAGTCAGATGAGTCCCAGGCATTCCAATGGTTGTGGCAGGTTTGTCATTCTCTGGCCGCCAGAGATCTGCCTCCTGAGAATATCTCCAGTCAAGACAACTCACCCAGATTCAGCGGTGATTACTGGTTTTGTGAGCCAGAAAAAAGACGTGAACTGACCCTCACTATCGGCTCTGGCAAGAGTCAAAAATTCTCCCTGTTACTGGCTCAGGGCAGCGCTCTGCTGCCCCCAAAAACCCTGACCCAATATTGGTTGGAGTTCAGTGCTGACAGCGCTGCTAAGCTTGCTGAAAAACTCAAGCTTGCCGAAGAACTGGAGCTCGCTGACAAACTTAAGCACGAGTCACTGGCCCCGGTATCAGATTTACCTGAAGGTTCAGGCCGGAAACAGGAGCTCACTCCAAACTCTGCCCCAACACAGAACAGGACGGACAAATATCGGCTGGTGCTTGTGGCTGACAATGACAGCAGGCTGGAATCTGAACGTCAGGCCTTGCTGTCCCATATTGAGTCAAGATCCACCGCATGGATGCAAACGCCCCATGGCAGCTGCTACTGCCCGCCCCATCACAGCGTGAAGCCCGGAGAACTCGCCTTTATCTATCCCGGGGTCGGCACAGTCTGGCCCGGCATGTTTAAGGGACTGCATCTCTATTTTCCCTCCCTGTTTGAAGACAGCAAACATCTGCCACTGGCAAACATGCTGCAGTCTGAACAACTGCAAAGGGCTACTCAGGCTGGCTGCAGCAAGCCTGGAATGACTGATTTGTCGCTGGCTCAGCAGGCGGTGGCTGGTGTGGGACAATCCTGGTTACTGACCCAAATACTGACCCGGGAGTTTAATCTCAAGCCGGATATGGCGCTGGGCTATTCCATGGGCGAGATAAGTATGTGGGCTGCACTGGGTGTTTGGCGAAATCCAGAAACCTTGATTGCCCCGACACTGAACTCTCCCATCTATAACCGGGAATTATCAGGCTCCCTGAGCGCAGTAAAAGATCTTTGGCAGTGGCAGCGCCAAAACGCTCAAGTAGAAGGCCTTGAAGAGCAAATACAGCAGAGCCCGGACTGGGGCTGCTTTATGCTCAGAGCCGAGAGCGAACAGGTACAACAACAAATTGATACCCTGTTTGGCAACCACTGCAGGCTCTATATCCCTGTTCGCCACTTTGATTCCTGCATCCTGGCTGGAGACAAGGCGCAGGCTCTGAGTGTAATCACCGCACTGGGCTGTACCGCCATTCCGTCGCCGCTGATCACCGCCATGCATACACCGGCAACCTGGCACCTTCACGACCAGTTGCAGGCGTTCTATCACAAAGAGATAGCGTCCCAGAGCAAGCTGTATAATTGTGTGTTTTTCAGCGCATCCCAGCCACAGCCCCTGCTGACCTCAATGCCGGACTTAAGCCGCCATATCGCCACCAGCATTGCCGATACTTTGTGTGCCCCGCTGAACTTCCCCGCACTGATTTCGCGGGCAGTCAAACAGGGAGCCAGAGTATTGCTTGAAGTAGGGGCAGACCGACAGCTCTCCAGCCTGCTGGGTAAACAACAGTTGAGTTGGCATCCGGTCACCAACCTGGCCTGCAACAGCAAAGGCGCTGCGCCCCACACCGGTCTGCTTAAAGCTATCGCCGCACTGCGGGCGCTGGGATTGGAGTTGGATAAGCCTCTGGCTTATGCCCCTACAAATCAGCACACAAATGACCAAAAGAATATCGAACCAGTAGAAACAAGCGACTGGCTGCCCAACACAAACTCAAGCGCGGCCAATACTTCAGAGCCACTGGTTACACAATCAGGCCAAGAGCCACAGGAAATACAGCATGTCATCAGCCGCTAACTCTTCTCCCCCCCCCAGAGGCCAGTTTGCCATCGTCGGTCAGGCCTGCCGCTTTCCCGGAGCAGATAACCCGGACGCGCTGTGGCAACAACTGCTTGAAGGGGTTGATTGTCGCAGCGAGCTTACAAATTCACATCTGGGGGCTGACGTTACCGCATACACAGGCAATAAAGGTGAAGCGGATCGATTTTACTGTACCAGGGGCGGCTATATCCGGGATTTTAAGTTTGACCCCACGGGGTTTGAACTTGCCCAGGCTCAGTTGCAATCCCTTGATGAAAGCCAGCAATGGTTGCTGACCGTTGCCCGGGATGCCCTAATTGATGCCGGGATAGCCAACAACCAGAGAGCGAAAACCGGCGTCGTAGTGGGTGCCCTCTCTTTCCCGGATAAACAAACCAACAGTTACTGCTTGCCTTTGTATCACCACACGGTGAAATCAGCCCTGGCCTGTGCATTGGAAAAGCAGGATACAGAGTCCAGCATCCCCTTCAGTGCCTCTGGCAATACCAGACTATCCAATGCCTCTGATGCTGCCGCCAATATAGCCAGGGCGCTTGGCCTGGGGCCAAGTTACTTCAGTCTGGATGCCGCCTGCGCCAGCTCCCTGTATGCCATTAAGCTGGCCTGTGACTATCTTGCACAGGGTAAAACCGATGTGATGCTGGCCGCAGCTGTCAGCGGTGCCGACCCTCTGTTCATTCATATGGGCTTCTCGATTTTCCAGGCCTTCCCGGAAAATGGCATATCTGCTCCCTTCTCGCCAGAATCTCAGGGCTTGTTTGCCGGAGAGGGAGCCGCCGTATTGGTCATCAAGCGGTTGGAGGATGCCCAGGCTCAAGGCGACAGGATACTGGGTGTCATTCAGGGGGCAGGACTGTCCAATGACGGTCGTGGACAGTTTGTACTGAGTCCAAATCCCAAGGGGCAGATAGCCGCATTTGAACGCGCCTGGCTTCAGGCCAACGAACATGGCTTCACACCCGGACAGGTTGATGTGATTGAGTGTCATGCCACAGGTACCCCTCTGGGTGACAAAGTGGAACTGGGCTCTCTGGACAGTTTCTTTGGTGACAAGCTTCCTGAAACCCCTTCACCACAACGTCCACTGATTGGCTCAGCCAAGGGCAATGTGGGGCACCTGCTGACGGCAGCCGGTATGGTCAGCATGGTCAAGACCTTGAAAGGCATGCAGCAGGGAACAGTTCCCGCCAGCCCGGGATTGCCCCAAAGCTCTGAGTCTGGCTCTGGGTCAGAAGCAGCTCAAACCGGGACAGCAGCCGGATTTACAACTGAATTTGCCTCAGGATTTGCAGAGCGAGTCGCCAGAACCCAGCAAGCCTGGCCGAAAAGAGCCGATGACAACACAGCAGTTAACGGGCGCAAAGTCGCAGGAATATCTGCCTTTGGCTTCGGTGGCTGCAATGCTCATCTGGTACTGACTGATGGCCCAGCACAATCAGCAGATATTGAAATTGCCCCTTCGCGCCAGGCGACCAGCTCGACAACACTGGCCATCACAGGTGTGTCTGCCCATATCGGTGCCAGTGACTCACTGGAGGCTCTTAACCAAACGCTGAGTCAGGGTGCGGTAGCATTAAAAGAGTTACCGCCAAAACGCTGGAAAGGCCTTGAGCAACTCCTGCCAAATCACAAAGCCCCGAAAGGGGGGTATATCGAGAGCTTCCAGCTGAACATGATGCAGTTCAAGTTGCCTGCGACCGAGGAGGATAGGCTTATCCCCCAGCAACTGTTACTGCTCAAGCAAGCCGATATCGCCATACGTGATGCAGGCCTGAAAGCTGGCAGTAAAACAGCGGTACTGGTTGCCATGGAAACCGAGCCTGAACTGCATCAATTCCGTGGCCGGGTAGAGTTACATACCCTTCTGCCCGGGTATCTGGAGCAACTGGGTATCCAGCTGACTCAGGCTGAATACCAGCAACTGGAACCTCTGGTGATGGATGCCGTATTGGATAAAGCCCAACTGAATCAGTACACCAGCTTTATCGGCAATATTATGGCATCCAGAGTTGCCGCCCTGTGGGACTTCTCAGGGCCAGCTTTTACCCTGTCAGCCGGTGAGCAAGGGTTTGCCCGGGGTGTGGAGGTCGCAAGGCAACTGATTGATGCCGGAGATGCTGACGCTGTGGTGCTGTGCAGCGTCGATCTGGCTGGTGGCGCTGAAGCCTGTCTGCTGGGAGCCAATATGGACCTGCCTCCGGCTGATGCCGCGGCCGCTATGGTACTTTGCTCCTCCGGGCAGCTTGCATTGGACAGCAAGCAATATGGCCAGCTGAGCACACCGGTATTTAGCCTTGATGTTGCGTCAAACTCAGACTCACCTTCTGCTTTGGCTGATACCCTGCTCACCCATCTGGGCGGACAGTATCCGAATGCCACTATATGCCGCCATGTTCTGGCTGGCAGTGGCGCCCTGCTGGCCGACGTGCCAACACTCAAAACCGCCGAAATTCTGGGCCACAGTGGCGCAGCAGCTGGCATGATTGCGGCGGTTTCAGCCCTGTTGTCGGACCCTTCTTACAATCTTGAGCCAAACTCTCACTCAAACAAGCAATCTGCTCCTGAAACAGCAGCCTGCATGCTGACCTCAAGGCAGGATGAGCTCAGCAGTGCACTGCTGCTTAGTCAGTCCAGCTCAGATAAAGCGGCGCTCAAACGGCGTCTGGATAAAGGTGTCCAACCCCATGAAGGCCCCTCTTTGGTTAAAACCTTTACCCTGGGAGGGGAAAGCATTGCAGATCAGGTTCAGCAGGCTGCGCTGCAGGTTCTCGGTCACTACCTTACTAAGCCCAATACCATGAATTCGGCAAACACCGCACATACTCCAGAGCATACTTCAAAGAACATGCAAGCTTCAGAAACGACTCAAGATTCAGACACTGTGCAAATTTCAGAGACGGTGCAAACTTCAGAGACTGTGTTCACTCCCGAGACTCACTCAGTTGATGGAGCTGAAACGCCTGAGCACTCTGCCAATCACCCTGTTTATGACAATGCCCAGGCCAGTAACCGGGATCTGATGAGTGAGGTACATATTGAGTTTCTTAAAGGCCGTCACCATGGCCTGAGTCAGGCAGACACACTCCTGAAGCAGCAGATCGCCGCGATTCTTGGGCAAAGCCACAGCATAGCGGCAGCAACACAAACGACTCAGGCTTCTATTGCACCGTCAGCGCACACTCCATCACAAGCAGCTCAGTCACAGGTTGACCCGACTTTGGGTGCTGGGATAACGCAAAATCAAACGCTTGGTTCCCAGCCCGCCACTGCGGCAGCAAAAACCTGTATCTGGGATTATGATGATCTGCTGGAGTACGCCGAAGGCTCAATCGCCAAAGTATTTGGGCCTGAGTATGCCGAAATAGACAGCTTCCGCCGTAGAGTACGCTTGCCCTCCAGAGACTATTTGTTGGTGTCCAGAGTCACCAAACTAGATGCTCAGCTTGGACAATACCAACCCAGTACCATGACCACAGAATATGACATCCCTGTGGATGCGCCCTATCTGGTGGATGGTCAGATCCCCTGGGCCGTTGCCGTGGAGTCTGGCCAGTGCGACCTGATGTTGATCAGTTACCTGGGCATTGACTTCGAGAACCGGGGTGACAGGGTATATCGCTTGCTCGACTGTACCCTCACATTCCTCGGTGATCTGCCAAGAGGTGGCGATACCCTGAGATACGATATTTCCATCAATCACTATGCCCGCAACGGCGATACCTTGCTGTTTTTCTTCTCCTACCGCTGCTATGTGGGCGACACCCTGATTTTGAAGATGGATAACGGTTGTGCCGGCTTCTTTACCGATAAAGAGTTGGAAGATGGCAAAGGCGTGATCCGAACCGAAGCTGAAGAGACTGCTCGCAGAAATGCCATCAAAGGCAGCTTCACGCCGCTGTTGGAATGTCCCACTACCCAGTTCAACCGTGAACAACTTGAGCCACTGCTGACGGCAGATTTGGTCGCATGCTTTGGGGACTCCCATAGGCCAGCACAGGCTGCGCTGAAACAGGACTCACTGCGTTTCGCTTCCCACAAGTTTATGATGATCGAGCAGATAAGCTCACTGGACGCCAAAGGCGGTGCCTGGGGACTGGGAGAGGTGGTTGGTCACAAATTCCTTGAGCCAGACCACTGGTACTTCCCCTGCCACTTCAAAGGTGATGAGGTGATGGCCGGCTCGCTGATGGCAGAGGGATGTGGCCAGCTGTTGCAGTTTTACATGCTGTGGCTGGGGATGCACAGCCAGATGCAGGATGCACGCTTCCAACCTCTGATTGACGCACCACAGAAGGTGAGATGTCGGGGGCAGGTACTGCCCCAATCCGCAACCCTCACCTATCGTATGGAAGTCACTGAGCTGACCATGCACCCGACACCGAGAGCCAGAGCCAATATCGATATTTTGCTGGATGGTAAAGTCGTGGTGGACTTCCAGAATCTCGGCGTGATGCTCAAGGAGAATGCTGACTGCCACCAATATTCAGACGACTCAATTCAGTCAAATGTCGCGCAGAGTTATCCGGAAACAGCGCCTTTGATGCAGAAAGTCCCGGACCAGGAGGCGTCGACCAACAAAGGGGTCATCCCTTTTAAGCATCTTCCCGCTCCTGTTATGACGCGTTTCGCCAACCGGACTCCGGATACTTTGCCGTTCACTCCCTGGCACCTGTTTGAGTTTGCCACCGGAGATATTGAAAACTGCTTCGGCCCAGAGTTCTCCGTGTATCGTGGAATGGTGCCTCCCCGCACCCCTTGCGGCGACCTGCAACTGACCACCAGCGTGACTCATATTGATGGCGTCAGGGGAGAGTTCAAATCCATCTCAAGTTGTCGTGCCGAATACGAGGTTCCGCAGGATGCCTGGTATTTCAAGGCCAACAGTCACGCCTCCCAGATGCCCTATTCAGTGCTGATGGAAATTGCCCTGCAGCCCAATGGATTCCTGTCAGGGTATCTGGGTACCACACTCAGCTATCAGGATGAGCCGCTGTTCTTCCGCAATCTTGACGGTAAAGGCGAACTGCTCAGAGATCTGGACCTGAGGGGCCAAACCATCATCAATAATACTGTGCTCAACAGCACCATATTCTCCGGGGCCAATATCATTCAGAAGTTCAGTTTTATTCTGAGTACCAAGACAGATTCAGGTGCGATTCCCTTCTACAGGGGCGAAGCGGTATTTGGCTACTTTAACGACCATGCGCTGACTCATCAGGCTGGGTTGGACAGGGGCGAAACCCTGGAGCCCTGGCACATAACCCGGGATCAAAAGGTTGATATTGAGTTGGATTTGAACGCTATCAATGCCTTCGTCCCAGCTCCCAACAAGCCCCACTGGCATCTTGCCGGGGGCCAGCTCAACTTTGTTGATACCATCGCCATTATCAAGGATGGCGGTCAACAGGGGCTGGGTTATGCCTATGGTGAGCGTACAGTCGATGCCAGCGATTGGTTCTTCCCCTGTCACTTCCATCAGGACCCTGTAATGCCGGGCTCTTTAGGTGTAGAAGCCATGCTGGAACTACTGCAGGCCTTTGCGCTGGAAACCGGACTGGGAGATGATTTTAAAAACCCAAGATTCAGCTGGCCACAATCTGAGGTATTGTGGAAATACCGGGGCCAGATAACCCCACATAACAAACAGATGTCTCTGGAGCTTCATATCACGGCGATCGAGCAGGACGAAGCAGGATTACGCCTTACCGCCAATGCCAGCCTATCCAAAGATAAGCTGAGAATTTACGAAATCAGCAACCTGGCAATCAAAATAACCGAGGCTGATTAAGCCAACGATTAGAACCAGGCAATAAGAAGAGTATTGAACGCACAAGCAATGGAAGCAAAATAATGACCAACAACCCTGCTCCATCACACCAAGATGTTAACTTTGCAGCCGCTAATGAGCTGGCCGCCTTGCTGGAGGCAAATCCTCAGGCATTCGCACTGACAATAGATAATGGCCAGGCTGCCCTGCAGCAGATGCCAGACACCAATACCCGGGCCATGGTGCCTGCCCTGAAACCTTCAAATCTGGGGGACAGTGCATTTTGCCAAGCCCACGGGCTTAAATTTCCTTTATATGCAGGTGCAATGGCTAATGGCATTGCCTCAGAAGAGCTGGTCATTGCCATGGGCAAGGCTGGTATGCTGGGCTCCTTTGGTGCGGCAGGCCTGGTTCCCGCCCGGGTTGAACAGGCCATTGAACGTATTCAGTCAGCGCTTCCCAATGGGCCTTACTGTTTTAACCTGATCCATAGTCCCAGTGAGCCCGCCCTTGAGCAGGGTGCCGTTGACATGTACCTCAAGCATGGCGTCCGCACAGTGGAGGCCTCAGCCTTTCTGGCCCTGACCCCCCATATCGTCCGCTATCGGGCAGCCGGACTGAGTCGCAACCCTGACGGCAGTATTGAGATGGCCAATAAGGTCATAGCCAAAGTCAGCCGCACTGAGGTGGCCAAACACTTTATGTCGCCTGCTCCGGAAAAGTTACTGACTCCTTTACTCGAAGCCGGACATATTACTCCCGAGCAGTTTGAGCTGGCCCAGTTAGTGCCCATGGCTGACGATATTACAGCGGAAGCCGACTCAGGCGGTCATACCGACAATCGACCTTTGGTTACCCTGCTGCCCACATTAATCGCTCTGAAGAATCAACTTCAGGCTCAGTTCCAATACCCTGAGCCAATCCGTGTTGGCGCCGGCGGCGGTATAGGGACGCCAGAATCTATGCTGGCGACCTTTGCTATGGGTGCGGCCTTCGTCGTGACAGGCTCCATCAACCAAAGCTGTGTTGAAGCCGGTGCCAGTGAGCATACCCGCACATTGCTGACTACGACTCAGATGGCTGATGTCACCATGGCCCCAGCAGCCGATATGTTTGAAATGGGGGTGAAACTTCAGGTGGTCAAGCGCGGCACCCTGTTCCCCATGCGCGCCAATAAGCTATGGGAGATCTACAGCCGTTACGACAGCATTGAAGCCATACCGTCGGTCGAACGGGACAAACTGGAGAGCCAGATTTTCAGAAGTTCGCTGGACGAGATCTGGGCCATGACCCAGGCGCATTTTAATGCCAGAGACCCACGCCAGATTGAGCGGGCGCTTGATAACCCCAAGCGTAAAATGGCACTGATTTTCCGCTGGTACCTGGGGCTTTCGAGCCGCTGGTCCAACATAGGTGAAGCAGGAAGAGAGATGGATTATCAGATCTGGGCAGGACCGGCTCTTGGTGCATTTAACGCCTGGGTTGCTGATACCCCCATGGCACAGCCGGAAAACCGTAAAGTCGCAGAGGTCAATCTGCTGCTGCTCAATGAGGCGGCCAAGCTTTGGCGATTGGCCGTGGTCGAGGCTCAGCTGAGCTAAAATAAGCGGCCTGAATTAAAGGGACAAGGAGCACTGGCTCTTTGTCCCTGAATCTTAGTCAGGAACCAGTTATCAAAAGCTCATCTTAATTCAGGTTTTGAGATGCTATCAGTTGCTTCAGTGGATAACTTTGCTGAATTAACTCCCCATCATTGGTATCCAGGCTCACTGCAACTTGTCCATCTGCCAGTTTGATAAAACCATCATAGGTATTGTCAAAGGTTTTCAGCGTGCTCTTTTGCAGCAGTAATCCTCCAAGGCTTAAATACAGATCAAGCGTCATATACCCGCCGGGCGCAAATGCACCGGCACTGTGGTCATCAAGTACCAGATAATCACCACTCTCAAGCTGAAGCTTATCTTGATATCTCGGCCCCACCCAGCCAAATGCAAAGGTCAGATAGAGAACAAACAGAAAGCAGGAGGGAAACCACAGATAGATCTGATCTCTGCGTGCAGTGAAATAACTCACACCTGAAACCGTCACTATAAAGCTCAACAGATCCAGCCCAACATCGTAATCATTAGCATCCGGCAGGAAATACCAACCGGGATAAAGATTAAAAACAAGGGAAAGTCCCCACAGGGGCAACCAATGAAGCATGCAGCATAGCGCAATCACTTTGTTCAACTTACTTCGCTGTTACCCCATTCAAATCTCCCTGTGTATTTGCAATTTTGTTAAACCCACAACTCCATCTCACTAATTCACAAAAGTGGCTTTAACCCGCTCGGAAATCAGCACATAAGGGATCCAGATTGCGGCATGTACCAATGAGCGGATAATCTCCTTCAAGGTCTCAGGATCAAACACCTCTTCATCGGGCATAACGGCTGTAATCGCAAACGCATCAGCAAATTGAAAAACTATGGTAAACAATAAGATACCTATATACCAAGCTCGAAAAGCCTGCTTTTTGCTAAAGAACAGCCAGGCGATACCCAGCCAACCCAGAACAAAGGCTGCATTAAGCACTATTTCCGCGCCAAGAATAGGTAACCACAGGGCGTTATAAAACTCGGAGCCGGGAGTTGTCAGCAACTCCCAGGTTCCGTCAGAGAATATTGAAGAGTAAAGCGGGTAAACAGAAATAATAATTTTGACCGGTGAAAATACTATGCCTATCCCCACCAGTATCAGCCAACCACCCAGACCTTTTAGTTCATTTTCTTGTTCTTCTGTCATGATTTTCTTCCCGTCAAAAATTATCGTCTCAATGGTGAACCACTCCGTATCACCATTGACCCAACAAACAAGTTGAAGTTAGCAGGTAAAATCAAGGGGTCCTATCACCCATATAGATAGTGCTTTGATCATATGGGAGTTATTTTCAGCGCCATCCACAAAGCCTCACCCCCTGTCCCTGGATGGAGACCAATCTCTCGATAGGGTTAGTACTTTCTTCCGGGTATGCCAGCAAGGCAGATTGCAGTAAAAGGGTACAGGGGCTCGGTGCAAAACACGGAGAGAAAAATATGAAAATACCAATGTTCCTTTTAACCTTGATATTGTTGGCTCTGGCCAGTTTTTCCAATGTGGCTGAAGCTCACTGCCGTCCAAAACCCTGCATTATTGTTGATGATCCGGACGATCCTGTACATCCGCCGGTAGGAGATCCCGGAGACAGAGATAACAGAATGTATGACCCCAGCAGTGCCTATATGTTTTCAACCCAGGAGCGCTCAAAGCAACAAAGCCTGAATCTGTCCTGCTCAGTAAGCAGCGGGGACACTGACTCTCTGTATCAACAGGGAAAGCAACTGTGGAATCAGATGCTTTGCTCCATCAACCAATAATCACCACCATTAGGTATAACGCCCATTATGCCCCCTCTGACAGAGGTTTCGTCCCGACATTGATGTCAGAATGACGCCCCAAAACCAGAAACCCACAAACAGCAGACAGGCCTGTCTTGGCTTGCCTGCTGTTTTTTTGCATCAGCCCCAAACATCATAAACGCTCCATTAAGCAGGTATCTTCAAAACCTCTATCTGTCTGTACTCCTTAGTCAAAGACTAAAGTCACATCCGGTTTCACGGATCCCACTTAACAGAGAATTATATCGCTCAGAACTTGCTGAAATGGAGTTTCATTCAGTAACGGGCAAGGTGACTCTTTTCATAATGATGTCAGTAGATTGGCAATAAAACCTTTACTCGACTTCATCTTTGACGCTAGCGTTGCAAAACAAGGAAGAAGTAATGACAACCTATTGTCATATAAGGAGTTACCTTGACGAACAACACCTATGACCAGGCTAAAAAAACCAAGAGCAAAATATTAACCAAAGGCCTGGTGGCTTCCGCCATCATCGCCTCAGTCATCTTGCTGAGTTACCTTTTCTCCACCCTCGGGGATATTCACGGCCAACACCTGTCCGAAGGAGATTATTATCCCCATGGCGTCCCCAATATTCTGGGGCTGCTCGACTCAACCCTGTTTATGGGTTTTATCGTTATGGTCACCATCGCCGTCGCTGTGTACGTGCTGTATCTGTTCTGGCAGCTTCACGAAGTAGCAGTTCATCGGGCCAAAGCGATGGCCAGTGTACATACCCAACTGGTATTTGCCCTCTCCCTGTGCGGCTTGTTCCTTCACAAAGCCTGGTGGGTTCTTGCAATCGTCATCGCCTTTGCCCGTTGGGATGTGATTGGCAACAGCCTCTCCAGGATCATCAATAACGGCATCAAAGGAGAGCAATCATGAAAGAGATTATGTTGCCCTATATCCTGATCGTCTGGTTGCTGGTGCGGCTGGGAGTGATTCAATGGAACCTGCGCAATGCCGTTATCAGTGTAGGCCTGGGTGCCTTTATCGCCTTTATGCTGTTTACCTCCCACAGATTCTGGTCACCGGCCGATCTGACGGACTCCACCACAGTCAAGGCACCTCACGCCGTACTCAGCCCCCTGTTTGGTCAGGAGGTAGATGAAATTTTTGTGCAGCATAACCAGAAGGTAAAAGAAGGGGACCTTATTTATACTCTGGTGTCTGTGGATACCAGCGAAGAGCTCCGGGCTTTGAAAGCGCAAAAACAGGCGACAGAGTCTGAGATTGAAGCCTTTGAAATCCGTATGACCAATGATAAGCGTCACCTGCAGCGCCTGACCCAGCTCAGTGACTTTGCGAGCCAATCCAGCCGTGATGATCTCACCGCCTCGATTGATTCTTCAAAGGCCCAGATAGCCGCAGGTATCGCCAAAGTTCAGGCGATTGAAGCTCAAATTGCGGCGACCAAATGGCAGGATAAACGTCGCGAAGTTCGCGCTCCCTTTGATGGTCAGTTGTCGATCACCAATATCGCCGCCGGCACACGCATAGGCAACATGCACCTATATGACACCAACAGGAAGTTTATCGAGATGCGTATTCCCGATCAGTCATTCAGATATATTGAGCCAGGTCAGTTCGCCGAGTTCTACCTCAATGCCTACCCCGGGGAAATATTCAGGGGGAAAGTACACAGCATCACCACAGGTACAGGCGAATCCAGAATCACCCCTACCGCAGGCAGCCAGATGGTCAGTCGCCACGTGGGAATGAATCAGGGTAACCATGGCCGCACTGTAGTCATCGAGTTTGAACAGCCAGAGGGTTACGAAATCCCTATAGGAGCTACCGGCTCTGCCTGGATATCGGCCAAAAAGCCCCATGAAGCACTGGGCTTTATGGACATTATCGGTGCGGCCACTGTGCGCTTGAAAGCCTACAAGGCCTACCTTAACGCCCTGTAACCATCAACTTGAGCAACTGATTGCGTCATTTGCAGGCCATCAGTTGCTCAATCACTTCCGATGCCACCAGTGTACCCTGCTCGGCATTGAGCCTGGCCGCCAACTGTTCAGCTTTTTGTTGGTATTCCTGGCGAGTCGTCAATGCCTGAACCGCTGCGCCAAAGTTACTGCGGGTTAACTTGCGCGCAGGCACGCCGGCTGGACCTAGTCCCAGTTTTTCTACCTGACTTGCCCAAACCAGCTGATCGCCAAAGAAGGGACAGATCCAAACAGGCTTGCCCGCGTGCAGCGCCGCAGAGACAGTGCCAGCCCCACCGTGGCAGACCACAGCTTTGACTCTGGGAAACAACAGATGATGGGGAGCTGATTCAATAAACAGAATATCGGCATCTGACGTCATGGAACCCAGACCACCCCAGCCAGTGGCGATAACCGCACGTACGCCAAGTCGCTTAAGCTCATTGGCCATCAGGCTGGTTAGCTGCTCAGCTTTTCTCGAGCCCATACTGCCAAAGCCGATATAAATAGGCTTGTCTTTTTCATCCACCCCCTTTTCCAGAAAGGTATCCAACTCAGAGTTGAGTCTGACACCCATATCAGGCTCTGACCGCCAGAAACCAGTCACATGGATCTGCTTCGGCCAGTCCTGTGGTGACGGCAGCAGATGAGCACTGTAGCCCAGCAACTCAGGCAGAGGATGCCCTGTCCGGTCAGCGGTTAAGGAGAGGTGCTCAGCCCTGGGCAGCTTGTGCTGCGTACGCCACCTTGTGATGACCCCTTTCGACAGCCTTGCCGCGATAAAACCGGTAATTCGATAGCTGAACCTGTTCCAGTCTCCCCGCCATCCTTTGGACGAGGTGGCAGCAGGTAGTCCCAGAGAAGGAAACTCCCGTGTCGCCTCCCACTGAGGGAACAGAAATGCAGGTATCGCGGTAATATTCAGATACTCGGCGAAATCAATCGCCCAGCTGGTTTTACTGTTGTAGAGGATAATATCCGGCCTGTGTTTATTGGCCGCGTACCAGGAGTCGGTCAGGGCATCTGTCTGCAGCGAGCGAATGGTGCGCCTCAGACGCCAGAGAGTCTTAAAAAATCCTGTCACTCTGTCCAATCCGCTAACGGTTTGCTGCCCCAGGCCGGATTGCAACAGCTCAATAAAGCCGTTATTCATGGGGGCATATTCCAGCCCAGCCTCAACCACCTGCTTACTGAAAGCCAGATGGGTACAGATCACCACACTGTGTCCCCTTTGCTTCAGTGTTTGCGCCAGACCAAGGTAGGGGATGAGGTCCCCTGTTGAACCCAGTGTGGTTATAAGAATTTTCATCAAGTGCCACCTTGTTGTGTTAACAATAAAGTGACAGGCTTTCACTCCCGAAACAACCGCTTGGCTATTCCCCCGGAACAGGTATAAGACGAATTTCAGGTAGCCAGCGCTTACCGGTTTCCATCTCCTCGATATCAAATTCCCCTATGCCTGGAGCAGTTTCAGGCTCAGGTGGAGCGGCTATCAAATTGAGATCTACAGCATGAGCCGTACCTTTGATTTCGCCTGAATTCGTCAGGGTCAAAGGATAATAAATCCCATTCCATAAATTGGCCCCGAAGGAGGCCTTGTCCTTGAACATAAACATCAGGTCCTGCTCAAGCCAGGTCAAATCCGCTGCGCTTATCTTTCGTGGGTTATGGTAAGGATAGGGAACAAAACACCATAGCTCAGGGCCTTCAAGGCATTTGAACTCCTTCATGGACAGAAAAAAATCTTTAAATCGGCTGTGATCCATATGCAGCTCATAGCCAACACTTTGCTCTGTCCCGACATCAAGAGGTGCCGTTAGCTTAAGGCTGCCCACAGGATACGACTTGTCTTTGTTGTCCAGCAGCACGATCCGGTATTCGCTCTGCCCGGCCCAGCCCAGACAAGACAAGAAAAACGAGGTAAGTACCAAAACCACCGACGCCAGTGGCTTGATTACTCTTTTTCTCAGAGTTTGTGCCCACCCTTTGACCCGCGACAGTAAGCCCACGCCTGCTTGTGAGGCACTCATGCCAGCGTCGCCGTAGAAGGGTTGATGATGGCTGTCACCATAGAGATGTTATCGGCGGGAAAGCCGCCCTGCCGGGCATGCTGCCTGATAATATCCTCACTTTCGGCCAGGTAGACACAGTAAATTTTGTCCCCCGTCACATAGCTCTCCAGCCATTTAATCTCGGGCCCCAGCTCATTGAGCACACAGCAGGAGGTTTGGGAAATTCCGCTTAGTTGCTCCTGAGTGAGTTTGCCTGCATCTGGAATATTTCGCTCGATAATGTACTTATTCATAGCCAGCACTCCATCTGTGTATGTCTGTTCCAAGCTATCAGACACAGACAGCCCCATGCTTCATGCTTTAGCCTTGTCAAACTCATACTTTGGACCGCCGCTGCGCCCCCCCAACCGAGACAATACGAAGTTAGCGATTGATGCCTCAAAATTAATGTGATTTCAGCCAACAGGGAGGGGAAAAATATACCCCCTCCAAACAAACACTGATATGGTTGAAGGGCAAACAAAGCGGGGCTGTTTCCAGCAGTTATTCGTTCCTGCCCCGCTGAACGGGAGGCACTATGCAAGCATGTTTTATCAGTACTGTCAGTGGACCTTTTTCCCCGCATCTCATTGCAGATATCGCCAAAATCACCCGACAGTCAGGTGGCCACTGGCTCAGCAGCAAAATCATTCGTATCGACGATCAATTCAGTGCCATGATGAAGGTGGAGGTCAGTATTGGCGATCCTGAGACCCTGCAGGATCAACTGGAGTCAACTTTCCCTCAACTCAGGTTTACTTTCGAAGAAGCCGGTCCACAAAAAACCGAGCACAGGTTACTGTCCCTTACCCTGCATTGCGCAGACAGAAGCGGATTAACCCATGATATTAATACCCTGTTTGATGGGCTGGATATCGCCATTACCCATCAGGAAAATAACCGGGTCGCAGTAATGGGATCCAATGAAACGGTTTATCAGGCCAAACTGCAATTGGAAGTGCCACAGGCGATGACGGACGATGATATTGCCGGCGCGCTGGATACTCTGAATATCAATCACAGAGTCAGCTTCAGCGAATAGCCCATTCCTGCTCGTCGCCATTGACCGGAAAAAGCAAAGGGGAGCTCAAGCTCCCCTTTCTCTATTCCGCTGCACAGTTCGTTGGCAGAGTGATTTGAACACCCAGGCCGGGGTGGTTGTCATACAACCTGATACTGCCATGGTGCAGTCCGGCTACCGCTTTGGCAAAAGAGAGCCCCAGGCCAAGACCACCGTCAGTGCGACTTTTATCGACACGGTAGAGACGTTCAAATACCCGTAGTTTTTCAGCGTCATCAATACCCGGACCATTGTCCGCCACAGTCAGCAAAACCTGGTCATCTTCAGTATCACATGACAATCGAATCTCACTGCCCTGAGGGCAATATCTGAGAGCATTCTCCACCAAGTTGGCCAGTTGCTGGATCAGCAACTCTCTGTCTCCGTGAATCAATAACGCCTGCTGCGGGCAGTCGACATTGAGTGCCATACCCGCATCCTCCGCCACATCCACATAGATATCGGCAACTGTGGCTATCACCCCGGTCAGATCAATGCTGCTGAAGCGACTGCGTCTGGCGCCCGACTCTATCTGTGAGATTCTGAGCAAAGCATCAAAAATACCCGCCAGACGTTTGGACTCCGCCATCGCCAGCTCAAGTTCTTCATTGAATTGGCTGTCAGCCCTGGCGCCCTGTGACTCATCGGCAGCAGCCTTCAAGTTCAACAGGTTATGCTGCAGCCTGGCAATCGGTGTCTTTAGCTCATGGGCAATATTGGCCGAAATATCACTCATGGCTGCCACAGAACCTTCGAGTCGGGACAACATCTCGTCCACGGCAACGCCGATTCGGGCAAGATCATTCACTCTGCGCTTTTCACCGGTTCGGGCGGCAAGGTTACCCTCGGCCGCGGCAGCCAGAACCTGTTCAATCCGGCCCATTCGCCTTTGGCTCGCCCGGGTAATCACCACCACAATGGCAGCCGTGAGCAATGCCACCAGCACACCCGACAGCACAAAACCTGTCGTCAGCACAGCCATAATCTCATCGTCTTCAATGGGGTCATCGTCTATCTCCCCATGAGAATCATGAATCATCTCCCGGGTTTCTTTCACTATCTCCCGGTTCTGCTTTCCCAGTTCATAATCCACATAGGCCAGACTGATACTGGCCATCAGCACCAGGCTCATAAAAGAGACCAGTACAAACATCACCCCCTGTTGAGCTGCGCTGCTTTGCAACCACAGAGGCAGTCTCAGGGTATGTTTTAGCCTTTGCTTTAATCGCTTCAACATGAGCCAGCCTCTGCTTTATGCTCCAGCTTATAGCCTGCTCCCCGAACGGTTTGGATCAGGGTATCGCCAAAGGGTTTTTCCAGCTTATTGCGCAGACGGCTGATATGGGTCTCCACCACACTGGTTTGTGGGTCGAAATGAATATCCCACACATGTTCCAGCAGCATGGTACGGGTTATTACCCGGCCGGGGTGACGCATAAACAACTCAAGAATGCGAAACTCCTTGGGCTGTAAATCCAATACCTGCCCCTGCCTGCTGGCCGTGTGTTCAAACAGATTCAGAGTCAAATCCGCATATTTCAGCTCAGAGCTGGCCTGGGCTGTGATGTTCACAGAGCGACGTGACAAGGCAGTTACCCTCGCCAGCAGTTCTGAAAAGGCAAAAGGCTTGGTCAGATAATCATCACCACCAGCTTCCAGTCCCTCAACTCTGTCATCAACCCCACCAAGAGAGGTCAGAAACAGCACTGGGGTAGTGATTTGCGCTGCTCTCATGGCTTTCACCAAAGAGAGGCCATCCAGGCCGGGCAACATACGGTCGACCACAGCGACATCAAACTGCTCTGTCATACATAAGGTCAGCGCATATTTACCATTGTCTGTGACCTCAATCTGATGTCCGGCCTCATACAACCCCTTCTCCACGAAACGACTAAGGCTGGCATCATCTTCTACAAGCAATATCCGCATTTCGACTCTCTTTCTATGCCGTGCTCAGGCGGCAACAATTGGATCCTGATTGGTATTTCCCGCACTTTCCGCGGCTGGACTGTCCACCGCTTTCTCTGCCTGACTCGCCTTATAGGCTTGCCAACGGGCATACAATGCCAGGCCTGCGCCAGCCAGCAAACAGGCTCCCAGTGTAACCAGTCCCAATGTAAAAAACAGCGTAAAAGCAAACAGCTCGGCCAAGCCTTTAGGACCGTTCTGGCGCAGGGCATTCAAGGTCTGTCTCAGCCTGGCCCACGTATTTGAATAGATAGTTGAGTTTGTCATAACACCTCCTTTGGGGATGCCAGCCACTGACATCCCATTGCCAGGTCTCTACCGCCATTACTCGGCAGAGATACGGGTTTTAACCTTGCTGCCATCAGCGGCCAGCAGTTTTACCTCATAGGAGATGCCATAGTCATCATCCAGTTCAATCTCATACACCTGACCTGCATGCTTTGCTTCTGCCGCAGCCAGAGCGGTTTCTAGAGTCTGGTACTGACCGTTTTTCACCCCGGCCAGGAAGCTTGCCTGTTCCTGCAGATCTTCATGGTCATCTTCAAGATGTTCACGGCTTTTGATGATTTCGCCTGTGTCAGCGTCAATCACAGTGTGGAACTCTTTACCCTGCTCTCCGGCCAGTTCAATCTCATATACGATTGAGCCCATATGGGAGTCACGTTCAGCTTCCACAGGAACCGCGCCTGTATGCTGTTTGGCAATTTCTATCGCCTTTTTCAGACTGATGGCATCAGCATTCATGTTCTTTGGCGCGTCACCGGCCACTGCCGCACCGGCACAGAAGATACCCAGAACAGCAGCCACTACAGATTGTTTGAATTTGATTGAAGTTTTCATACTTGTTTCCTCACTTATTTAATTGAATGTGACAGGCCTCCCTGTCGATGTGGCTACTTTATAAAAGTGAGCTTGCGGCAAGCTTGCCCCAACTATACATTTTTGTAAGGTTCGCACTTTGCCGCCCCCAACCGGGATTTAGCTGCTTGCATTCGGTAACACAATCCCTTTGCGCCACAGCAGACAGCACAGACGATTTATGGTTAAGTGTTGCAACGCAACATCAATTCGCCCGATAACAAAGGGTTTGAAGAACAAGGAGCAAGCAAGATATGTTCAAAAAGATTCTGGCCTCTGTAGGCATAGGCGCCGCCAAGGTAGATACAGTGCTGCAAACCGAGCATCTGTTGCCCGGTCAGGAGTTCCATGCAGAAATTGTCATCACTGGCGGGGACGTCCCTCAGGAGTTGTCAGGTCTGGAGCTGGCATTAATGACCAAAGCCAAAGTGGAATCCGATGAGGGCAGCTACTTCCGTAATCAGGTTATCCAGCAATGGCACCTTGCAGACAAAACCACTATCCAGCCAGGTGAGGAGATCCGCATTCCTTTTACTGCTCAGTTGCACTCTGAGACGCCGGTTACCGAATTGCCGGTTCGCATGAACCAGACTGTGGTATGGCTGGCGACCGGCCTGAATATCGACATGGCCCTGGATGCGTCAGACAAGGACCATCTGTATATCTACCCCAATGAAGCAGTACTGGAATGCATGCAGGTGATGGAACGCGCTGGCTATCAAATGATGAAAGCGGATGTTGAAAAAGGCTATATCAGTGCACCTGGTTTCCGCTCTAACTCAGGAATCTATCAGGAGCTTGAATATCGTCCAAACAGTCGCAGCCTGTTTGGTGTCAAAGAGGTTGAGCTCTCCTTTGTCCCTGAAGCCCACCAGACTCACGTACTGATTGAACTGGACCGCGGCTTTCGCGGCGATGGCTATCGTTCTCTGACCATTGCCCACACAGATGCAGACATTGCCAATGTCCGCAACCAGTTGGAACATCTGCTGCGCTAAGTTAAACTTAAAAAGGCGACCACATGGTCGCCTTTTTACTCACTTTAAGTGTCAGGACTGCCAGTACGCCTCTTTGTGGCTGTCCACATTGAATATCTCAACTCTGAGCTCTGTCAGCGGTGTTTCGGCACTGATACCTGCTTTGCGTTTCAGGGCTGTGACAAACTCTTTGGGGGTTTTCAGCTTCTCCCAAACCTGAGGCAAAAATACTCCGCGGCGCTTACCCTGAGACAGGATCACCCCGGGATGATGCCGCCCCAGATAATTGAGACAGTCCTGATCTTTACCTGAAGCCAATAGACCGGGCTTGCTCAATACGGAGACTTCGAGTGTCAGAGTAGACAACTGATCCACAGTCAATGGGGGAAAACGTTTATCGCTGAAGGCTGCTGCCAGTGCCTTTTTGTGCACTTCCTGCAACAGAGGTTGCTGGCTGGTAATGGTTCCTATACAGCCCTGCAGCTCTCCCCTTACCTCCAGAGTGACAAAGCAACCGGCTGAGGCTGATAAACACTCGTCGTAATCTTCTGGGTTCGGCAGCTGCTGACCTTTCTGACCAAAATGTGTCGCTATTGCCTGGCGCGCCACCACCAGCAATTGGGACAATTCGGCCGCACTAAACCTGGCTGACGAGATAGCTGACATAGCCCACCACCCTGTTTTTATCACCGCCGGTATCACCGGAGTTCATATAACCTACCCGACTAAGCTGCCAGCCCCGGCTCTGAGCCAGGTGCAACAGGGTATTGATCCCGGTTGCGCCACAGGCCTGATGGGGCGTTAATCTTGGAACAAACTCCTCAATCATGGTCATGCTTTCTCCATCCAGCTGCGTTGCCTCTTCATAGTTATGGTAATGACTGAGATCTGAACTGATGACCAACAAGGTATCATCCGGGTCCCAGATATCGTTCAGTAATTCCTCAAGATGCCATGGCATGGCTCTGGAGTACACTATGGGTAATACACTGAACTCCCCCAGAGTCTGTTGCAGGAAGGGCAATTGCACTTCCAGGCAGTGCTCTTTGGCATGGGGAGCATCATCCTGGCTCACCAGAGGGTTGTCTCTGAGCGCCTCCACCAGCACTTTGTCTACAGGCACGTTACCCAGGGGGGTCACAAACAGATCTACAGAGGGAATTGCAACCCCTTTAAAGCTCATTGTATGGCTGGGCCCCAACAGAATAACCCGGCTGAATTTGTCCGCCAGCGGCTGAATATAGGAAAAAGCTTCAGCGGCCAGTTGTCCTGAAAACCGATAACCGGCATGGGGCACTATCACAGCGCGCAGCCTGTCGTCCCTGTCTCTGGGGCTCAGCCAGGATACAATTTCCTGCCTGAGCAGGTCAGATTCTCTGTGATAAAAACGCCCTGCCACCGCAGTGGGACGAACCTTGATCATCAGCAGCCTCCTTTCAATGCCATCGACTCAGCATAGCCAAGTTGTGATTCCGGCTCCAGTTCAACATCCACTGCCAACCGGCATATACTCAGGGTATTAACTCCGACCGGAGAGACTAATGGCAGAAAGCTATCCCACCCAATACTGGCGCGCACAGGAAAATGGACTGGTGCAGTGCACACTTTGCCCGCGACTTTGCAGTCTGCGCCCGGGGAAACGCGGTGCCTGCTTTGTCAGACAGGAAAATAATGGGGAAGTGGTTCTGACCACCTGGGGACGCTCCAGCGGATTCTGTATCGATCCTGTTGAGAAAAAACCACTCAATCACTTTTACCCGGGTTCCAGCGTGCTCTCATTTGGCACCGCAGGTTGTAACCTCAGTTGCCATTTTTGCCAGAACTGGTCCATCAGCAAATCCCGCCATATGGATACACTTTCCGGTCTGGCAACACCGGAGCAGATCGCCGCCACGGCTCATAAACATGGCTGCAAAAGCGTCGCCTTTACCTATAACGACCCGGTTATTTTCCATGAGTATGCCGTGGATACAGCTCAGGCCTGTCATCAACTTAGCGTCAAATCAGTGGCAGTGACTGCTGGCTATATCTGCGAGCAACCCAGAGAGGCTTTCTTCGCCCATATGGATGCCGCCAATATCGATCTGAAAGCCTTCAGCGACAGTTTTTATCATAAACTTTGTGGTGCCAGTCTGGCTCCTGTGCTGGAAACCCTGGAATATCTCAAGCATGAAACCTCTGTCTGGTTTGAAATCACCACACTGCTTATCCCAGGCGAAAATGACTCAGATGCTGAATTGCACGCCATGACAGAATGGATAGCCGACAGGCTGGGACCCGATGTGCCACTGCATTTCAGCGCCTTTCACCCTGACTTTAAAATGCAGGATAAGCCCAGAACCCCGGCGACGACATTGCTCAGAGCCAGAGACATCGCCCTGAGCAAGGGGCTGAGCTATGTGTATGTGGGGAATGTGCATCACAGTGAGGCCAGCAGCAGCTTTTGTCCCAACTGCAATGCCAGGGTGATAGAGAGAGATTGGTATCAGCTGGGTCAATATCAACTGGATGACTCAGGCCATTGCCTGCAGTGTGGCAGCCCGGTTGCAGGCCGATTTGAGCACTATGGCCGCCCATTTGGTCGCAAACGCCTGGCGGTTAGAGTGGAGTAACCAGGGTCTGTTGACCTTTGAAGATGGTTTTTGCAGCTATTTGTCGTTGTTTTATACAAAGCAACGCGATTGACGTGTAGTTGTTCTACATAAATGAGCGTTAATGCAGTAGAAAGCGACGACAAACGCTGCCCGAAGGGCTCGGCTATACGCGCTTTACTCTTTGTTGCAAGGTATTTGCTTAGGCCCACTAGGCGGCACACCTTGCGTCGCGATTAAAGCGCGTCTATCTCGAGCAAAACTCAACCATGAAAGGTCAACAGACCCTAACAAAAAGGCGAGCCCATTGGCTCGCCTTAATGCTGCTTTAAAGCTCAGAGTGCAAGAATCAAACTTTCTTCACGAACTGAGACTTCAGAGACATGGCACCGATACCGTCGATTTTGCAGTCGATGTCGTGATCGCCTTCAACCAAACGGATGTTCTTAACTTTGGTACCAACTTTAACCACGGAAGAAGAACCTTTGATCTTCAAATCCTTGATAACAGTTACAGTGTCGCCATCCTGAAGGATGTTGCCGTTGGCATCCTTGATCACACGCTCTTCTTCAGCTGCCTCAGTTGCACCTTCGGCCCATTCATGAGCGCACTCCGGGCACACCAGCATGGTGCCATCGAAGTAGGTGTATTCAGAGTTACATTTAGGGCAATTTGGAAGCGCTGACATTAGAAACCTCGGTCGTTCAACAAAACACGGGATTTTACACCATCGCCATGAACTCTGGCACGACAATAGTGATAATCCCACATTAAATTAAGGTCATAATTCAGCATGAGTCACAAAATCAAGCCTTTGCTGCTCTGCGGCCGATTCCGGCGATTGCCAGCCCAAGCAAAGCAAGCAGACTCACCGCGCCACCACCATCGCCTTCACTGGTACTGATATACTCTTCATCCCAGTCAGCACTTTCCAGCGGCAGGCCATACAGGGCGTCAGTCTCCAGCGAGCTGATGGTCGCAACAATATCGCCATAGCCCACCTCGTAAAGGTCAATCAGCACGTCGTATTCCCCCGGACGATAACCCCGCTCCAGAGTGGTCAGTACCTCATAATCATCATTGGACGACTCGCCGGTGATCACAAAGGCATCTGTCGTATAGTAATGCACCCAATCACCGCCGTTACGACTCAGATAAAGTTCGGCATACACAACCACCTCTTCCACCGGGTTATAACTGTGCAGGTCGGCGTCAAAGGTCACGCCGAAGGTACTGTAATAACCATCCCGGTCCACATCTTCAAACAGACGGGAATAAGCATCGTAAAAACTGAAGCTGTGCCAGCTGTAAGACTGCACATTTTGATTTCGCCTGGCTTTGTCGGCCAATACCTGCTGACGGGTTCTGGCCTGTTGAATATCCAAAGGCGTGCCTTTCAGTGCCTGCAGTTGGCCTGGCAAAGTTGCCTTGTCAGCATTAAGGGTGGAGCCGGCGACGGACTTTTGGGCTTTATCGACCAGGTCAGAAGCCCATGCCGATGAATAAGTCGCCGCCAGCACAGTGGTTATCAGCAGGGCTTTGGAAGCCTTGCCGCAAAAGTCAGATACAGGGTTCCGTGAAAATCTCATACGCGTCATCCCGACAATGGTTCATGGCTGCCATTAAAATTCTGCATGAGTGAACGCAAGCTGAACGCAAAAACTCCTGTGAGTCAGTGAGCTTGCAGCCAGACTGACTGTTCAGCCGCAGTTCATATTCATTAACGTAAAAATCCCAAGAAATACGCATAGCAACGTTTCTATAGCGCATTGATTCTTTTACACTGAGGGCATGACGCTCAATGGACAGCCCGGATGAAAATCACACGAATTCTGACACTTATTATGGTTATGCTGGTTCCTGCCACATTCCAGCCTCTTCAGGCCTCGCCATTAATGGCGGCGGCTCAGGGTGCTGCACTCAAAGTAAAGAGTGAGCAGCAGGCCGTTAGCCTGGCAAAAGGCAAGTACGGCGGTAAGGTGCTCAAGGTGGAAAGTGCCAGAGTGAATGGCAATCCGGGTTACAGAGTGAAACTGGTCACCTCTGACGGCCGTGTCATGCATGTAAAGATTGATGCCGCAACAGGACGCATACAGGGAGACTGAGATGAGACTGCTGTTGGTTGAAGATGACAAATCACTGCAGGAAAACCTGAAAACCCACCTGCAACAGGCCAACTTTTCCGTCGATACCGCCGATGACGGTGAAATAGGTCTGTTTCAGGCCACTGAATATCAATATGATGCCGCCATTATCGATGTCGGCTTGCCCAAGCTTGATGGTATATCCCTGATCACTCAACTCAGAGCCAGTGATATCGACTATCCGGTACTTATCCTGACCGCCCGTGACAGTTGGCAGGATAAAGTAGAAGGTCTTGATGCCGGGGCCGATGACTACCTCACCAAACCCTTTCATCCGGAAGAGCTGGTTGCCCGTATCAACGCCCTTATCCGCCGCAGTGCAGGTAAAGCCAGTCCCTTGGTGAACAACGGTCCGTTCAGCATCAATACCAGTACACTGGAAGTGAAGTGTGGTGATGCCCTTATCAGCCTCAGTGGTTCAGAGTACAAGTTGTTTGAGTACTTTATGCTGCATATCGGCGAAGTGCTGTCCAAAACCGTGCTGACAGAACATATCTATGATCAGGACTTTGACCTGGACTCCAATGTGATTGAGGTATTTATCCGTCGTCTGCGCAAGAAACTGGATGCCGACGGCGAGTTTGGTCTTATCGAAACCCTGCGGGGTCAGGGCTATCGCCTGAGGAGACTTGAGCAGGAATGAGTTCTGCCGTCCACAGCCTCAAATTCAGGGTGATGCTCAGTGCCGCCCTGATGATTCTGCTTATCCTGCCCCTGGTCGGCATTACTCTGGTCGACGCCTTTAACCAACATATGCAGCGAACCGCCAGAGATGAACTGGGTGCCCACCTCTATGGTGTGCTGGCGGTAGCAGAAGTGGAAAAAGGCGAACTGGTGATGCCTGCCGCCCTGTTGGAAAACCGCTTTAACCTGATCCAGTCCGGCCTGTACGCCGTTATCACCCAGGATCGCAAACCGGTTTGGCAATCCGACTCCCTGCTGGGACTCGAACTCCCGCCGCTACCCAAACCCGATACTGGCTCCCGCAACTTTGCCAGGGTCAACATCAAGGGGCAGCCCCACTTTGTAGAAAGCTACGGGGTGAGTTTTGTGACAAACAAAGGCAAAGATGCACCTTATACAGTGCATATCATCAAGGATATGGCTGAAATAAATGCCAGCTCTGCGGAATTTGCTGAGCAGATGCGTAACTGGCTATTGGTAATGACAGTCGTCCTTATGGTGATCAGTGGCAGCTGGCTGTGGTGGACCCTGAGACCCCTGCAACGTTTCCGTCAGGAGCTGAATGATGTGGAGCAGGGTCGCAGTGATGAACTCTCCACCGACTACCCGGCCGAATTGCATTCCGTCGCCTCCCAGCTGAATCGTCTGCTGCAAACCGAACAAAATCAGCGTAAACGTTTCCGTAATGCCCTGTCGGATCTGGCTCATAGCCTTAAAACACCGCTGGCGGTATTGCAGAGTGAACAAAATCTGCCGGTCTCGGCTCAGGAGCAGATCCAGGCCATCAGCCAAAGCATCAGCCGTCAGCTCAAGCGCGCACAGAGTGCCGGTGAATCCGCATGGCACCTGGGTACTGAACTCTCCCCTGTTGCCGACAAACTCAGTCGTACTCTTGCCAAACTCTACCCCAATATTGAGTTCAATCAGGCCGTGACTCCGGAACTCAGGTTCCGCGGTGATACAGCAGATCTGATGGAGATGCTGGGTAACCTGTTGGATAACGCCTGCAAGGCCGCCAACTCAAAAGTGATGATTTATGCCGTCAAGGCTGGCGACAGCATGAGTATCTCCATTGAGGATGATGGCCCGGGTGTGCCGCCGGAAAAAGCCGGTGAACTGGTACAGCGGGGTAAGCGCGCCGACTCCTATGATTCCGGCCATGGCCTGGGTCTGGCCATAGTGCAGGATCTGGCTGACAGCTACCGGGCCAGATTGGTTATCGACCGTTCGCCCTCCCTGGGTGGCGCCCGTTTTACCCTTAAATTCAGTGGCGACTGAGACCCCAATTTCCCCTCTTTGAAACCTTCAGCCTGCGTTCATCTTGACTTACCTAGACTGAGAACCATGATGCAAAATTGTGCAGCCTGGCTTACCGCAATGCTGCCGGGAGGGTTCCATGTTAAAAACACAGTCGCCACTCTTTCATAAATTGCTGACCCTATTACTGCTGACCGCAGTGCTGGTGATGTGCAAAACCGATGCATTTGCCAGTGAGCAACAGCCCAGCGAAGCCAGACTGGCTCAGCTGCTGGCACCGGTTGCCCTCTATCCTGACAGCCTGCTGACTCATATTCTTATCGCCTCTACCTACCCGCTGGAAATCGTTGAAGCAGACCGCTGGCGCAGCAAGAATAAGCACCTGGGCAATGAGTTACTGGTGGAACGCGCAGAAAAGCAGGATTGGGATCCCAGTGTCAAAGCCCTGCTGCCATTCCCAGATGTGCTTGAACGTATGAGTGATGAGCTGGACTGGACTTCAGATCTTGGTGATGCCTTTCTTGCCAATGAGAGTCGGGTATTGGATATGGTTCAAACCCTGAGGCAGGAAGCGGATGATGCCGGCAACCTGAAGCAGATGGACAATGTCACTGTGACCCGGGTTGAACGGGAGATCATTATTGAGTCGGCCTCACCACAGATAGTCTATGTTCCTTATTACGACCCAAGAGTGGTCTATCCCTACTGGCGCTGGCCAGCCTACCCACCGGTATGGTGGGCCTATGACCCGGTCTGGTTCAGCTATCGCTCACCCGGCTCACTGTTTTACTGGCGTCCGGGAATCCATATCTCATTCAACTTTTTCTTCGGCAGTGTTCACTGGCACAACCGTCATGTGATGGTACACAGACACGGTCATTACCACCACAGGCCCCATTATCGCCACAGAGTCGCCACCAGCTATGGTGCCAAACGCTGGCATCATAACCCTCACCACAGAAAAGGGATCCGCTATGCCAATCGCAATATCCATGACAGGGTGTACAAGCACCACAACAGGGTACGGGTGGCCGAGGGACATAAACAGGTAAAACGCGAGTTCAGGCAAACCCGTGTCAGAGAGATGGAGCACAGAACCCGTCAGAGACTGGACGGAAACAGACAGACCAATCAATATCGACAGGACAAGCCCGTTGCCAACCGATTCAATCGCGACACGGAGACAAGGCATGCCAACAGGCAAAGAAACAATCAAACAGAGTTGAAGGCGGCACTGAAGGAGCGTTCCATTAATGACAGAGAACGCCGCACCAATGTGCAACGCCAGGCAGGTATTAATTCAGAGCGCAGGATCAGATCTGAGTTAAATAGCCCAGACCGCCAAAGGGCCACAGCCCCTGCCGTCACAAGGCGTAACAATCAGTCGGTGAGAGTCAATCGCCAATCGCCCCAGCGACAAACAACTCAACGTCAAAGCCATGCACAGCGACAAACCGGTATGCAAAGGCAATCCGTGCAGCGCAGTCAGGTGCGACCTGTGAGACAGGCCCCAAGGACGGTGCGCAGCACTCCGCGCTCCCGCCCTTCAGGCAGCAATCATGGCAGTCGTCAGCGCAGGCACTAATTGGATTATTCAATAAACCGAGGGACATAAAGCAGTTGTCCCTGCCACCACCGCAGCTTAGAATCGCCAAAACAGTCAACCGGAGCCCTTCCGGAAGCAATCATGGCAGTCGTCAGCGCAGGCACTAATTGGATTATTCAATAAACCGAGGGGCATAAAGCAGTTGTCCCTGCCACCACCGCAGCTTAGAATCGCCAAACAGTCAACCGGAGCCCTTCCGGAAGCTATGACGGAGTCTGAGATGCAGTTTCACTACCACAACCCTACTCATATCCTGTTTGGCCAGGGCCAAATCGCCAACATCAATCGAATTATTACCCCTGAACAAAAAGTGCTGGTGCTCTATGGTGGTGGTTCCATCAAACGCAACGGCGTCTACGATCAGGTTGTTGCGGCCCTGCAGGGTTACCAGTGTCTTGAGTTCGCCGGTGTCGAACCCAACCCCACCAAGGAGACACTGGATAAGGCAGTGGCTCTGGTGAAAGCTGAAAATATTGACTTTATTCTGGCTGTGGGCGGTGGCTCAGTGATCGATGGCGCCAAGTATATTGCCGCGGCCGCCAGCTACGACGGCGATGGCTGGGATATAGTCACCGGCCAACACAAAATCTCTGCTGCCATTCCTCTTGGTGCCATCCTGACCTTGCCTGCTACGGGCTCGGAGTCAAACTCAGGCTCAGTGATCACTAAAGCGGAAACTCAGGACAAACTCAGCTTTATGTCTCCCTATGTTCAGCCGGTATTTGCTGTGATGGACCCGGATACCATGAAAACCCTGCCGGAATGGCAGCTGAAAAACGGTATCGTTGATGCCTGGGTGCATATTTGCGAGCAGTATCTGACCTGGCCCCAGGGCACTATGGTGCAGGACGGCTATGCCGAATCCCTGTTGAAAAACCTGCTGGTACTGGGCAATGACTTTGCAGACCATGACACCAATGAGTGGCGCAGCAACCTCATGTACACAGCTAACCAGGCGCTTAACGGCCTTATCGGCAGTGGTGTCGCCCACGACTGGGCAACCCACGCCATTGGCCATGAACTGACGGCGCTGTATGGGGTAGATCATGCCCGCTCTCTGGCGATCATCCAACCCTCATTGCTGCGCAATCAAATCGACTTTAAGCGAGCTAAACTGGCACAGATGGGCCGTAATGTATTTGGGCTTGAAGCCAGTGATAATTTGGCTGAACAAACCATTGATGCCATTGAGGCCTTCTACAATAGCCTGGGAGTTGCATCAATACTGACCAGTGAAGATCGTCAGGGGCAGGCAAAAGATGACGCGGTCACCGCCTTGATGACACAGCTGGAGAAACATGGTCTGAACGCCATGGGGGAAAACCAGGCGATTACTCCGGAAGAAAGCCGTAAGATCCTGATGGCGGCATTGAGCTGAATCTGAGTATTGGAAGTATAAAAAGGGGCCAGTGGTCCCTTTTTGCTATCCGGGAACTGGTAATTATTTAAGGAATAATCAAGCTACTAAGAGTATGTTGATCTATGAGGCTTTTTCAGCCGGTCGATATCAGGATGAGAAATGACATTGAAAACCGCATCAACTCCTCTGCTCCCCCCTATGCTTTTGATGGCATCATTGTTGACACTGAGCTTTGTCTGCTCCGCCGAGCCTGAACTACTTAACTCCAACAAGTACAAAATCAAAGTAGAGTCGATTGCCGATAGATTACGCCATCCATCCGCCATGGTGTTTTTGCCAACACCAGCCGAACAGGATTGGCAGCTGCTGGTCAGCGAGCGTCAGGATGGACTCAAACTGATCTCACAAAGCGGCAATATCACGCCAATGGCTATCTCTTTACCCGTCAGCCAAAGAGGTGATGGCGGCCTGTTGGGTCTGGCCGTTTCCCCTGACTTCAAAGAAGACAGGCAGATATTTGTTTCATACTCACATCAACATGAAGATGGCACAGCCAGTACTGCGGTAGCCAGGGGCCTGCTGAACGATAACCAGTTGTCAGCAATGGAAACCATCTTTATCAGCCAGCCGTCCTATCGGGGAAGCCGCCAGTTTGGTGGTCGTCTGGCCATTGAAGGCAACTGCCTTTGGTTGTCTGTCGGTGACAGAGGGGATGAAGCCAGTGCCCAGCAACCCAAGAATCACAGCGGTAGCTTACTGCGGATAGATGTTAATGGCGCACCCTGCGCGGGCAACCCCAATTGGGCGGAGCAATCCATCGATGCCAGGCCTGAAATTATCAGCTATGGACACAGAGAAGTTCTGGGCCTGACCATAGATGACTCAGGTCAGGTATGGAGCCATGAAGCGGGGCGGGACAGAGGCGATGAACTCAACCTGATTACCCCAGTTGGCAACTACGGCTGGCCTGTGGTGACTCAGGGTACACGTATCGCTTCCAGAGTGACTCAGGGAGCCCAGGAGAATATCGACGGTATGCTGGCCCCGGTTTTTACCTGGGTGAGCAGTATTAAACCATCGGGATTGTTGCGCTATAACGGTGAACTCTTCCCTGAATGGCAAGGCAATCTGTTTCTGGGCTCAATCAAATTTGGCAAGTTAATCCGTCTTGATTTGCGCGATGGTGAAGTGTTTAAGCAGGAACGACTGCTGAAAAATCGTTACGGGCCGATCCGGGATATTGCACAGGGTCAGGATGGCGCCATCTACCTGCTGACAGACTCAAGCAATGGCCATCTGCTGCGAATGACTCCCGCTAACTAGAATAGGTCTAATCATCAATAAAAACAGCAGGATTTGTCCTGCTGTTTTTTATCTCAAGGACGCTACTCACTCGCCAGTCGGAGCGCACTCGTCCTGACAACACTCCTCCTGCAGAAAGTCGATCACCGCATTCAACCTGTCATACTCCGGCACACAATAAAGCACCCGTCCTTCCCGCCTTTGGCTCAGCAAGCCCGCCGACATCAAACTGGCAATATGGTGGGACAAAGTCGAGCCGGGAATGCCCAACTCCTCCTGCAGGTTGCCCACGGCCAGCCCCTGATGTCCAGACCTAACCAGACGTCTGAAAATGCTGAGTCGAATTGGGTGCCCCAACTCTTTCAGCGCCTTGGCAATATCTTCTACCTGTGTCATCACCCCACTCCAATTGGGCTGCTCGCTCAGCCCATAAGATTAACACGTTGAACTATATCGATTTTACAAAAACCACAGTGAAAGATCTGATGAGATTCTCCAGATTCCAGCAGACCTATCGATAATCTATATTTCGATTTTATTAGAAATATCTTGACGAACACAAGTCCCATAAATAACATTTCGAATATTCTAGAAATGCGGTTCCGTGAGAGAGTTCGATATGTTTACTTCAGAGTCACTGCAGCAGGCGCTGCATATGTTTGCCTTCCTGGCGGTTGAGCTGACCCTGCTGTTCCTGCTGATCAGCTATGGCGTGGGCGTGCTGCAAAGCTATTTGCCACCAAAGAAGATTCAGCAGATCCTGGGTGCCAAACAGGGTAAGGGCTATTTTATTGCCGCAGCACTGGGGGCCATCACTCCCTTTTGCTCCTGCTCCACCATCCCATTTCTGAAGGGGTTGTTAAAGGCCAGAGCCGGGTTCGGCACCATGATGGTATTCCTGTTCGCCAGCCCACTGTTGAACCCCATCATCATAGGCCTGTTTGTGGTGACATTCGGCGTTAAAGTGGCACTCTTCTACTTTGCCGTCGCCATGGGGGTATCCCTGCTGGCAGGTTGGCTGCTGGAAAGACTCGGCTATGAAAAGTATATCCGCGCCGAGGCGCTGGAAGAGCAACAAGCCGCCGGCGGCTGTGGTTGCAGCTGTGGCCCGAAAGTCAGTCGCTGGAGAAAAATCTGGGACGGCACCTGGAAAGACTTCAAACAGGTACTGCCTTATCTGCTGCTGGGTATTGCCATTGGCTCAATGATCTATGGCTTTATGCCAACAGATCTGGTGGTCAAATATGCCGGTGAGAACAACCCGTTTGCGATTCCGGTTGCCTCTGTCATTGGTATCCCGCTTTATATCCGCGCCGAAGCAGTGATCCCATTGAGTGCTGCGCTGGCAGCCAAAGGCATGAGTCTGGGGGCGGTAATGGCACTTATCATTGGCAGCGCCGGAGCCAGTTTGACGGAAGTGATTTTGCTTAAGTCCCTGTTCAAGACCCGCCTGATCGTCGCCTTTGTTACGGTGATCCTGCTGATGGCAGTCATTGCCGGCTATGGTTACACCTGGCTGTTCTGATAACCTTCACGTTACAGGTCCCGCATCTATGTGGGGCCTTTTTACCTCATTGGCATTGAGATTGGTTACATTTATGTTCAGGACAAGATGCTTATATTCTGTACACTGAATCTTCACATAGATTGTGCAACAAGGATGACACCATGAAGCTCCGCACTCTGACATGCCTGACTCTGGCCACTTTAGCTGTAACCCAGACACTTGCCGCTGAAACCATCAAATCTCAGAACTACAGTATCCAGGTCGATACTTTGGCAGAAGGGTTGGAACGTCCCTGGTCTATGGCTCTGTTGCCCGGGGAGAGTCCACAGTGGCTGGTCAGTGAGCGCAATGGAGAGCTCAAACTTATCGGTTCCGACGGCAAGGTAACTGATATTGAAGGTGGCCCGGATGCCTGGCAACGGGGACAGGGCGGCCTGCTTGGTGTAGCCGTTTCACCTGAATTCGCCAAAACCGGCGAAGTGTTTATCGCTTTTTCAGAGGGTACCCGGGGTAATCAGGCCAGCACAGCCGTTGCCAAAGGTCAGCTGATGGGCAACCGCCTGGTGAATGTGAAAACCATCTTCTCGGCTAACCCCAAACATTCCGGTGGACGTCACTTTGGTGGTCGTCTGGCTGTACAGGACCAATGTCTGTGGCTGACATTGGGGGACAGGGGTGAGCGTCCTTCCAGCCAGGATTTAACCAGTCATACCGGCAGTCTGCTGAGGCTCACATTTGATGGCGCTCCCTGTGCGGGCAACCCCAGCTGGCAGGAAAAAGGCGCGCAGCCGGAAATCTACAGCTATGGCCACAGAAACATTCAGGGCATTGCCATCACAGATAAGGGGGATCTGTGGACCCATGAGCATGGCCCTCAGGGAGGCGATGAACTCAACCTGATAGCCAAAGGCAACAACTACGGCTGGCCGGTCATCACCTATGGCAAGAACTATGGCACGGGTACAGATATAGGTGAAGGCACTGAAAAGCAGGGGATGGAACAACCTGTCCACTACTGGGTGCCATCAATCGCACCATCCGGCATGACGGCCTACAAGGGCAAATTATTCAGTAAATGGAATGGCGACCTGCTGCTGGGGTCGCTCAAGTTTGGCTTGTTGGTCAGATTGGAGATTAAAGATGGCGAAATTGTCAGTGAAGAGCGGCTGCTTGATAACCAATTCGGCCGGATTCGTGACGTCGCCATAGACCCCGAAGGTGTTATTTACCTGCTGACCGACAGCAGCAACGGCAAACTGCTTAAACTCACTCCGCAGGGCTAACTCATTAATTTACAAAGGGTGGACTTTAGTTCACCTTCTCCCATCCCTTTAGCCTACGACTAATGTCTAATGCAAAACTGCAACCTTGGTTACATTTTTGTTAACACACAATTGTTTTTCCTGTATTGGTATGTGGTAAGACCTCCAAAGCAGGGGTCTGCAAACCTTACAAAAAATATTAGAGAAGACCAGGGGAAAACATGAAAGTGAGACACACCAGCCTGTATAAGGCGATGGTGCTGGCGTTTGCGTCCGGTACCGGAGCCATGATGTTCACCTCTTCAGCGGCCGCTGAAGATCAACAAGCCAAAGATGAAAATATCGAAAAAATCGCTGTCGTCGGGACCAGGGCTGCCCCCAGGTCTGTCACAGACTCACCTGTACCTCTTGATATTATCAGTGGTGATGAGTTTGTCCGTCAGGGCAGTACCGACCTTAAATCTCTGATGTCCAGCGTGACTCCCTCCTTTAACGTGAACGACCAACCCATCAATGATGCCTCTACTCTGGTGCGTCCTGCCAACCTCAGGGGCCTGGCGGCAGACCACACTCTGGTACTGGTTAACGGTAAACGCCGTCATCGCAGCGCAGTAATCACCTTCCTCGGTGGTGGTCTGTCTGATGGTGCTCAGGGGCCGGATATCTCAAATATTCCGGTATCTGCGCTCAAGCAGGTCGAGGTTCTGAGGGATGGCGCCGCGGCACAATATGGCTCAGATGCCATTGCCGGTGTGATCAACTTTGTCCTCAAGGACAGCAGTGACGGCGGCATGCTGGAGGCCAGATATGGTCAGTACTATGAAGGTGACGGTGATACTGTTCAGTTAAGCGGCAATATAGGTATGCCTCTGAGTGAGAATGGCTTCGCCAACTTCTCCGCAGAGTACCGTACTGTCGACGACACTTCCCGCAGTGTCCAGCGCAGTGATGCTCAGGGACTGATAGATGCAGGTAACACCTTTGTACCTGTTCCAGCCCAGATCTGGGGTACACCTGAGATCAAATCAGACTTTAAATTCCTGGCGAACTTCGGTCTGGATCTGAATGATACCGACGAAGCCTACATGTGGCTGAACTATGCCAAGCGCGAAGTCGATGGCGGATTTTACTATCGTAACCCCACCTCTCGCGGCGGCGTTAACAAAGGCATAGTACGGGATGTAAATGGCGTCAAAATGTACCGTCCGGATCCCAAAATCGACCCTGTCGGAGCCGCCGCATGGGATGCAGCAAACCCCACCATTCTGGTAGGTTCGCTGGACGGCTTGGATCAGCAGCTCAATTGTCCAATCGTGGAGCTTATGCCCAATGGTCTGCCGGATCAAAACGCCCTGAACTCCCTGGCCGCGGCCAACTGTTTTGCCTTCAATAACCTGCTTCCCGGTGGTTTCACCCCCAGGTTTGGCGGTGAAGTGACCGACATGGCCATGGTTATGGGAACCCGAGGTGAGTTCGGCGCCGACTGGGGTTATGATCTCAGTGCCAGTTTGGGTTACAGCAATGTGGATTACTCGATATACAACACCATAAATCCCTCGCTTGGCGCCGATACCCCATTTGAATTCGAGCCGGGCAGCTACACCCAGATAGAGCAGACCTATAACTTTGACATCACCAAAGGCATAGATATTTCCGGATGGGATGAGCCCGTTAACTTCGCTGCCGGTCTGGAATACCGGGTTGAGACCTTTAAAATAGAGGCCGGTGACGCCAAGTCATTTGCCATTGGTCCACTGGCAACCCAGGGCTTTGGCGTCGGCTCCAACGGTTTCCCCGGTTTCAAACCTGAAGATGCCGGTACCTGGTCCCGTTATAACTGGGCGGCCTATGTGGATATTGAATCTTACCTGAATGAAGACTGGTTGATGACTGCAGCGCTGCGCTTTGAGGACTTCAGTGACTTTGGCACCACCCTCAACTGGAAGCTCTCAACCCACTACCAGATTGGTGAAACCATAGGCCTGCGTGCCGCCGCCAGTACAGGCTTCCGGGCGCCGACCGTAGGTCAGAGCAATGTGCGTAATGTGACCACCGCCTTCTCGGCATCCGGTTTGGAAGATCAGGCAACCCTGCCGCCAACCAATCCTATCTCAGTGCAAAAAGGCGGCGAGCCGCTGGAGCCGGAAGAATCGGTTAACCTGAGTGCGGGTCTGGTCGCCGAGTTTGACAATGGTATCTATCTGACGGTGGATTATTTCCATATCAAGCTTAAAGACAGGATCAGTCAAACCTCGGCTATAACCTTAACACCAGGAGATATTAATAAGCTTCAGGCATTAGGTATTAATGATGCTTCCAGTTTCTCCAGCGTGAAGTTCTTTACCAACGACTTTGATACTACCACCCAGGGTGTAGATCTGGTCGCCAACTACAACACTGAGCTGTTTGGCGGTGATACCAAGTTTGCATTTGCCTATAACTGGACTGATACCAAGGTGGATTCTCGCAAGCAAGCAGGTACTGACGATGAGGGCAACCCAATTTACAATATCAATGACGCAAAAGTGGAGATGTTGGAGGACAACCTGCCTGCTCACAGGTTTACCTTTACCACTGACTGGCGCTATCAGAACGTCGACCTTTTAGCAAGGGTAAATTACTACGGCAACTACTTTGAAGACCATCTGGATTCAGGTGGCGAGTTGCCCATCTATGTCGGTAGTGAAATCACGCTGGATGTTGAAGCGACTTATCACTGGACCGACGCTCTGAGCACCTCCATTGGGGCCCAGAACCTATTGGACAATACCCCAGATGTTAATCCCTGGAAAGACGAAGTAGGCTCTTTGTATCCTGCAACCTCACCAATGGGAATTAACGGTGGCTTCTACTACGTCCGAGCCAACTACACATTCTGATTTTCAGATAAGTTAAAAAGCGCCTGTGGGCGCTTTTTTATTTGCGTCAGAGCCGACATAATCAATAGCCTCTCAACTGCGCACCAATGGAGTTTGTATGAAGAGTTATCCGCTGATGATTTGTGTTGGGTTAAGCCTGTTGACCTCCGCCTGTGCTCAATCTCCCCAACCGAATGAGAAAGCCGTTGGCATGGCCAACCCGGCCGCGACCCACTGTATTGAGCTGGGTGGCCAGTATCGAATTATCGATACCCCGGACGGACAGGCTGGAGAGTGCCTGTATCAGGGGCAAACCTGGGATGCCTGGGAGCTGTACCGTAAGGACCATAGTAACAAGTAAAGCTCTCCCGATTGCCAATAAAAAAGCCACCCTGAGGTGGCTTTTTGCTACTTATCTTGCTGGCGTCAGAACTTAAAGGTGACACCGGCATAGAACTGGCGACCTATGGTGTCATACACCTCAGGTACGGTACCGGCAGTATTACCGCTGGGCACTGCTGAAGGCTCCACATCCGTCAGATTCTTCACCCCAAAAGTGGCGGTATAGATATTGTTGAAGTGGTATCTGGCTGACAGGTTGTGATACAGCACTGCATCGACCTTATCGCCATAGTTGATATCTTCCATCTCACCGATATAACGGTTGGAGTAAATCAGACTCCAGTCACCCTGCCCGGCCTGAATGCTGAAGTTGTTCTTCACATCAGCATAGCCACCGAACATACCGCCTATGGTGCCGGTATAGTCCACCCCATCCTGCTCAAACTGAATCAGGTAGGTCAGATCATTGTTGACCTTCCAGTCCAGCCCAACGGCTTCAAAGCTGTACTGCAGGTTAAAGTCCACGCCACTGGTATCCTGATAGCCCACATTGGTCAGCGGGTTGGTCAGGTTGTCCAGGTTACCGTCAGGGCCAATGTTGAAGGTTTCACAGGCGGGAGGGTCCCCGTCAAAACAGGCGTTCAAACCCGCCTGTACGTCCAGTCGTGCAATGGCGTCGTTAATCTTAAAGCGCCAGTAATCCACGGTTATCGACATGCCATCGATATAGCCGGGGGAGTACACCAAACCTGCGGTATATGATTCAGACTCCTCCGCCTTCAGGTTTTCGTCCGAGGTGTAATTCACCAGAATTTGTGGGTCCTGCTCGTTACCCCAGGGGTCGGTCAAATAATCGTAAGAGCCGGAGTTACCACCATAGAGTTCGCTGACATTGGGCGCACGGAAACCAGTGGCGGCCACAGTGCGCAACATCAGATCATCTGTGGCTTCATAGGTCAGGCCTATCTTCCATGTGGTCGCTTTACCAAAGGTGGAGTAGTCATCGAAACGCAGGGCAAATTCACCTGTCAACTTGTCGGTGAAAGGCACTGCGACCTCCTGATATACAGACAGCACATCATAGCTGCCATCGGTCGGGTCCTGCTGAGCCGCCGTACCGTCACCTGCCACAATCACAGGGTCTGGATTGTAGTAGCCACTGTCGTGACGATACTCAGCACCTATGGCAAAGGCGACCGCTCCGGCATCCAGTTCGAACAACTCGCCATTGAGAATACCCGAAACAATATGCTGCTCGTTACCGCCATCAGTGGTTTCCAGATAGCTGATATCATTTATGATCGCATCTGACAGAGGATCGCCGCTGAACCAGGCATCCTGATTGTCATAGATAGACTGCTCCATCTTGGTGGCATTGATAGAGTTGTGGACCCAGGTCTCTGCTTTGTTCTTGCCATAGGTGTAGGAGAGATCCCAATCCATTCCGGTATGTACATCCAGACTACCTGCCAAACCGGCAGAAACACGGAAGGTATCTGTATCCTGTTCATAGACGCGATTCCCCACATCATTGGTACGACGGCGGTACTCCACCTTACCGCGCTCATCCGGGGCAATGCCTCCTGCTATCATTTCCGGCGTTAAGGTGATGCAATCTTTTTCAGGCACATTCACCTCACCACAGACATCCAGCATCACAGAAGCTGGCTGAGGAGCCATCATCTGCTCGGACTGGCGCTTGGTATACAGGAAGTCACCGGTAAAGGTCACCTCATTGGCAAACTCATGAATGGCGTTGGCAAAAAAACTGTACTTGGTGCTTGGGGTTTGCAACCAGCTGTCCTGGGTGTAGTCATAACCTGTGGTGCGGTCTACCCAGTTGCCGTCCTCATCCAGCACCTTGCCATCCAGAGATCCCGTTGGCAAAAAGGAGCTGGCACCTGGCTCAACCCAATCTCTGTCACCCTGCATCACTCCCTGTCGGTCTGCATAGGCCAGGCCAAAGGTGTAGTTGCCATTGTCCGTACTAAAACCATAAAGCGCGCTCAACTCCAGGTTTTCACCATCATTCTTGTCTGTCATACCGCCGGTAATATCAAACTGGAAACCTTCGAAGTCCTTCTTGGTAATAATATTTACTACCCCGGCAATGGCATCTGAGCCATATACCGCAGAGGCACCATCCTTGAGGATCTCAACTCTGGCGATCATGGCAACCGGGATAGTATTCAGATCCACCGCGCTGTCAGCGCCTGAGCCGGAGTTGACCATACGGCGACCGTTCAGCAGTAACAGAGTTCGGTTGGCTCCCATGCCACGCAGATCCACCTGAGCTATACCATCAGCACCGTTGTTGGTGGTTGAGCCCACAGCCATACCTGCCATGGCGGGCTGAGCCTGCAGAATTTCATCCACTGAGGTGTAACCTTCCGCCCTGATCGCACTGGCATCAATCACAGTAACAGGCGATGCCGTCTCCATATCCTGACGCTGGATACGGGAACCGGTCACCTCGATGCGTTCTACATCGGCATCCTCTTGTGCCATAACAACTCCGGGAGTGGCAGTTGTTACGATTCCGGCGCCGACCAGGGTGGCCAACTTGCTCTTGTTGCTCATCATGTAGGGACTCCTTATTGGTTGGAGGTGCAATCACGGCACCTCCTTTGTAATTTTTGTCTGTCCGGCACCTTGCAGCTCTATCAGGAAATGCCGAAACCGTCCCCGATACTCTTGGTCAAAAAAAACACCGTCAAACCACAACTCGTTAACCAACAAGCCCAAATGTTGCGAGAATGAACACCAAATAAAGCCAGTCCGATATCAAGCTGATAATCCTGATGAGTTCCACTCGCAATATCAGCTGATCACACTGGTTGAGGCTTAACCACCCAGGATTATCTGCACCACCGGGATTTACATTTATGCAACGCACAAAATCCACAAAATTGCGACCAACATCACAATAGACACATCAAAGCCTGGGAAGAAATTGCCCGTCTCCATCAAAAAACCGACACAAAGCAAACTCAAACAGAGCCATCAGACAGCTCCAACCGCCCTGCGACAACAAACAAGAAACATCTATTACTCAGTCGGTTGCTCTGACATTGACTGAATGCAACTCTGACAACAAATAACAAACAATCACAAATAGGCATTAATTTCATATAGATACAAAAAAGTTAAATGGGAACGCGTCGAGTCACAGTCACAAAAACCGTTAAATGATGAGCAGAGTCAACTTCTGAAATTGTGCTGCCCGATATGGTGAACAACAAAAAACCAACAAAGAAACCAAAGGATTGTCAGGCAAACTGAAAATAAGTATCTACACTTATTCTTTACCAGAGCACCTAAATCGGTGGTGCCGTTTCCAGGCAGCCTAATTGACAGGAAAGAGACATGGGACTTTTCAGCAAATTCCGGGCAAATGAAGGCAGTGACAACAAGCAGGTCACTCCTGAATTCAGCAATCCTCCAGCACAAACCAACGAGAGCCCTCTGCATCAGGCGATGGAGCAGGCCCTCGAGCAGGCATTGGATGCCGTGGTGATTATCGATGGCAAAAATAAAGTCGTCTTTATGAACAGCGCCGCAGAAAATCTGTGGGGTTACAATGCCGATGAAGTGATTGGTCAAAACGTCAAAATGCTGGTGCCGGTTGAACATCAGCCGAATCATGACAACTATGTCGATACCAACAGACGCACAGGTCGCAACAAGATTGTTGGTACCAAGCGGGAGATTGAGGTTACCCGCAGGGATGGCACCAAAACCTGGGTCAACTTGGCGCTGAACCGCACCACTGTGGGGGATGAGATTGGCTATACCGCCTTTATCCGGGACATCACCGCAGAGCGTCGTAAGCGGGAAGAGATCGACCAGACTCTGCAACAGGCTATTGATGCTGTTGTCAGTATCGATGCCAATAATATTGTCACCTTTTATAACCCTGCAGCCGAGGCACTTTGGGGCTACACCAAGGAAGAGGTGATAGGACAAAACGTCAAGATGCTGGTGCCCAAAGAGTTCCAGCCAAACCATGACGAATTCGTCAATCGCAACCGCCGCACAGGCAACAATAAGATTGTGGGGACCAGTCGCGAACTCAAGCTGGAAACCAAAGATGGACGCGAAATCTTTGTGGCCTTCTCCCTGTCCAAAGTGGATATAGATGGCAGCATAGGTTACACCGCCTTTGTCAGAGATATTACTGCCCAGCGGGAAACCCAGGAGTCGGTCAACCAAACCCTGGCCCAGGCATTGGATGCCGTCGTCACTATTGATGACAAAAATATTGTCACCTTCTTCAACAAAGCGGCTGAAGAGCTCTGGGGCTACTCTCCCGCCGAGGTGATAGGTCAGAACGTTAAGATGCTGGTGCCCATCGAGCATCAGGCCAACCATGATGGCTATGTCAACAGCAACCGCACCACAGGTCAGGATAAGATTGTTGGCACCCGACGCGAAGTCCCCATTTTCCGTAAGGATGGCCGACAGGACTGGGGCCTGCTGTCACTGTCTAAAATCCGTCTGGATGGCAAGATCATGTATACCGCCTTTGTCCGTAATATCACCAAAGAGGTTAACCAACGGGAAGATATGAATGTCATCATGGAAAACGTGGCTAAATCCTCCGGTGAAATCGCGGACATCTCCAAGGTGATTGACGGTATCTCCAGCCAAACCAACCTGCTGGCATTGAACGCAGCCATCGAAGCGGCACGGGCCGGTGAACATGGCCGGGGCTTCGCCGTGGTAGCTGATGAAGTACGCCAACTGGCGTCCCGCTCCTCAGAGTCCACCAACAAGATTAACCAGTTGTCGGAAGACACTCAGGGCTTCCTGAATCAGCTGTCGGCTCTGCTGCGTGAATCAGTGAAACGGGATGGCTGATACCCAAACCTTCTGTTGATGACAAAGCCCACCAATTACGGTGGGCTTTTTTAATGCCTGCTCCGGTCTGTATATTGACGCGAGCCGCTACTGTCTATTTACTGACATATCACTGCGATAACTTAGGGGAACAGAGAGTGTTTTCTGCCGATACATTCACATTTTTAGCCCAGCTGGAGAACAACAACAGCCGCGACTGGTTTAAACAGCACCAGGATGAATATGAAGCCAGGGTCAGAACGCCCGCCCTGCAGTTTATTGAACAGATGGCACCGGGTATTCAGGCTTTGTCGCCCAGGTTGACCGCTGTCGCCAAAAAAGTGGGCGGCAGCATGATGCGCCCCCAAAGGGATACGCGTTTCAGTAAGGACAAACGCCCTTACAAGACCAATGTGGGCATACAGTTTCGCCACTTTCAGGGTAAGGATGTGCATGCCCCCGGACTCTATGTGCATCTCTCCCCGGAAGAATGTTTTCTGGGAGCCGGCATCTGGCATCCTGATGCTCCCGCGCTCAGGGCAATACGTAACTGTATCGATGAAAATCCCAGAGGCTATCTCAAAGCCGTAGAGAGCTTAACCGCCGCAGGGTTTGAAATGACAGGTGACAGCCTTATTCGCCCTCCCAAGGGGTTTGATACAAGCCACGCTCTGATTGAAGAGTTAAAGCGCAAAGACTTTATTGCCGTGATGCCACTGTCACGGCAGGCATTGATTGAGCAGGATGCTGTTTCACTCTGCCTTGAAAAATTCAGCGCCACCCAAAAATTGATGTCATACCTCTGTTTTGCACTGGATTTAGACTACTGAGGATAAAAGGATGATCGACTTCTATTCAGCCGCCACCCCAAATGGCTATAAGGTAGCCATCGCCCTCGAAGAGATGGGACTGGAGTATCAGCTGCATCACCTGGACCTGATGGCCAATGACCAGAAACAACCTAAGTTTCTGGCTATCAACCCCAATGGTCGTATTCCCGCGATTGTCGACCGGGACAACAGGGATTTTGCGGTATTTGAGTCTGGAGCCATTCTGCTCTATCTGGCAGAAAAAACCGGTAAATTCCTGCCTGCAGACCCCGACGCCAGAAGTCGGGTTATTCAATGGCTGATGTTTCAGATGGGCGGTGTAGGACCCATGATGGGCCAGGCCAATGTGTTCTACCGCTATTTTCCGGAGAAGATCCCCGCAGCCATTGAACGCTATCAAAAAGAGGGCCGACGCTTATTTGAAGTCCTGAATACCCGCCTTGCAGAAGCAAGCTATCTGGGGGGTGATGAGTACAGTATTGCAGATATGGCGACCTGGCCCTGGGTTCGCATCCACGACTGGAGTGGCATCAGTATTGAAGGTTTGCCTCACTTGCAGCTCTGGCTGGAAGAAATCGCACAGCGGCCCGCCTGCCAGAAAGCCATGACAGTACCACCACCATCGCAAGCCAGCGATGAGGACAAGGCCAAAGAGATACGCAAAATGGTGACACGTTAAGTCACACTCAAACCTCTCTATGCGTAAACGCCGGAATGCTCAACTTCCGGCGTTTTCTTTGTTACACTTCGCGCCAATTTGATCAGCGGCCTCCTCTCCAGGCCAGAGTATCCCGGACAACACCCATGGCACATTCCCCAATCACACTGCCTGCATTCGATGCGCAGGCCATTACCGTCAGCAGCTCACAGGAAGTCCGGGCGCTGAGCTATGCCCGCACCCTGCATCAACTCATGTCTGACATTCAACAGGGTAAGCTGCCGGCTGACAAAATGCTGGCCAACTACTTTCGTGAGCATAAGAAGCATGGCTCCAAGGACAGACGTCTGCTGCGGGAAACCCTGTTCGCTCTGTTCAGATGGTGGGGATGGTTAAACAAACTGGCGACGACTGATACCCAGCAGCCCTGGCTGGCTATGCTGGCAACCGCAGCCATGCTTGAAAATCACAAATGGCAGGATATTGCCATGGCCTGGGCTCACCTGGCTGGCGTGAATATCAATGCCGAAGACAGCGCAACTCCCCTCACCAGAATCCAGACCTGCTTCCCGACGCTGAGCTTTGACAGCAAGGCCCTGTTGCCCGATTGGTTCTGGCAGTTTGCCGACAGTTCACAGGCTCAGCAGCTGGCAGACAGTCTGAGCCAACGTCCACCGATATGGGCTCGTGTACAGGGTATCTGTCGCGACAAACTGGTGACAGAGTTGCAAGCAGAAGGCATTCCTGCCGTGGCCAGTAAGGTCTTTGATGACGCTTTGACTCTGGGGCACAAGAGTATCAATCTGAATGATCTTGCCGCTTACCGAAATGGCAAGCTGGAGATCCAGGATCTGGCCTCTCAAGTGATTGGTCAGGTATGTGCGCCCAAGCCGGGTGAAAAGTGGTGGGATACCTGCGCCGGTGCCGGCGGAAAAAGCCTGCAGTTAAGTGCTCTGTCCCAGGCGAAAGGTAAAGCCGTAACCCTGACAGCATCGGATATCCGTCCTCAGGCACTGGAAGAGCTGCAAAAGCGCGCCAGGCGTGCGGGTCTGCGCAATATTCAGGTGGCCCCATGGCGCTCCGATGCATTGCCTGTGGCAACCGCTGAGTTTGATGGCGTGTTGGTGGATGCTCCTTGCTCCTGTACCGGCACCTGGCGTCGCAACCCGGACATGCGCTGGCTGGACAATGCCTCCGCCATTACCGACAAGCCTCAGCTGCAACTGGATATCCTGACCCGCTCCAGTCAGGCAGTTAAAGTAGGGGGTGTGTTGGTTTACGCTACCTGCTCTCTTGCTCAGGCGGAAAATGGTGATGTTGTAGATGCCTTCCTGGCTGCCAACCCTGAATTTAAAGCCATTGATTCTGTGCATCCCTTTACCGGCGAGACCCAAAGCCAGATTACCGTTTGGCCCTATGAGGCCGACAGTGATGGTATGTTTGTGGCGAGAATGACGAGAAAAGCATAACTAACTACTCCATAAGGAAATTTTTCCTTAATGGGCAAAATATTTTGCTTTCTCTGCTCAGGCAATTGAGCTAAAAATTGCGACTTAGTGAAAACAAAGGAAATGTACGCACTATGTCACACAGCCACAAATTTGATAAATGGGATGATGACCCCAGAAAGTCAAAGGCCAGAAAAACCAAGTTACGCCGGCGGGATAACAAACGCAGAAGCAATGATGATGACGCGCTGATTGCGCATGTCGACAAATGGAGTTGAACAGACAAGTAACCCGGTATAACTGAAAAAGCAGGCATTTAGCCTGCTTTTTTCCTATAAGCGCTTATCAGAAACGCGCCTTCACACCAAGGTAGAAACCTGTATCAAAGGTTTCATTGCGGGCGTGCTCATACTCAAAACGGATATAACGGTAGCCCGCATAGAAGCCCATCTGCGGGGTCAGGTCGTAACCCACGCCACTGCCCAGCTCATAATGACCTTCCATATCACCAAAAGCCAATACCGATGGGGTGTAGTAAGCCGTGTTCTGCCAGTACAGGTTGGAGCCCAGGTTCAGCTGGTACTTACCACCAACACTCAAGACTGTGCCATTCGGACGATCATCGGCCCATACGTGAGTCAGCTTGCCGCCAAACTGCAGATGGTGGGCACCGGCATCATGGGTCAGCGCCAATCCTACCTGCGCCAAATGACCTTCAGGCTCGGAATAGATATAACCTGCAGAGCCATTCAAACCCTGCATCAACTGACCTGTCACCTGAGTGGAAACAACGTCGTCATTCAGACCCAGTTCGAATTCGGCCGCATTGGCGGCACCAGCCAGCAAAGCAGAAGCGGACAACAGGGAAACAAGAGTGGAAGCGCTACGCATGAATACCTCAAAACTTCATGGATAAAATGAGCCGGGATAATACTCTATATTCACCTGAATAAGTGAATAAATTCAGCGTTATCAATCAGCTCTTACGCGATCACCCACCAGCTTTTCCATCATGGCATCAACATCCAGGTCTTCAACCAGCGGCATGTAGTACCAGCCGATAGTGTTGCCGGTACCCCGTACACTCAGGTAATTGCGCCAGAAGTGCCAGCCGTTTTTCAGCAAGTTGGCCTGACTGGCCTTGTTTTCATCACGTACAGTAGCCCACAGCAGTTTAATACCATCACGCCTGGCCACCTCAACACGCTCCTCGGTCAAACGCTGGGCAACACCGCGACGTCGATAAGCAGGAGACACCATCAGATAACCCATTTCCGCTACTTCACCCTCGCCTTCCTTGATGGCAGCGCAGCCAATCAAGCCGCCCTCATTGGTCATGGCGATCACCACAGATCGGGAACGGAAAAAGGATTCGTGGTTCAGGGGATGGGCATTATCATCCCGGGTATCCACCAGGTTAGCGGCGGCTTTCAGGTGAGCCGGTTCACTGGTCACTTTATAGATAAATGCAGAAGCTAAATCAGTCATGGAATGGACTAAACAAGGAAAGGTTGTAATAGCGGGATAATAACAGCTTTGACGCAAAAAACAGCCACCGCCAGTGAAAATCACTTGCCAGCTGTACAAACTCCAGTCGGATAGACAAGCCAACACAGGAGTACTCTGACCGGCGTCACCTTACTAATGGATTAAGCTAAGGATTCGGGATCCCCGAAACTCAAAAGTACGCTCACTTTATGCATTGATATATAAGGATTTTAAAAATCTCTCTGTTTTTTTCGATCCCGGCAGGAACTTTCAATCACTGCTACCCTCTAACATAGTGAACACAGGAATTTAGTTCTCACGTTCATCATTCTCCCTGGGACTTCTAGCGCAGTCCCCTTGATCTAAATAGATCTCCAGGCAGCCCCATATGGTGGCTGCTTTTTTTATGTCCGTACCAGCACTGAAAAAAAGATCCGATCTTTTTATCGCTGCGGTTGAACTTTTCCGGCAAAGGCCGGTCTCACTTTATAAACCGAACATTTAGACAGTGTTTCATCGTTCATCATTCTCCCTGGGACTTCTAGCGCAGTCCCCTTGATCAAAATTGATCTCCGGGCAGCCCCACATGGTGGCTGCTTTTTTTATGCCTAAGCCGCAGCGCTTATCCCGTCAGAAACCGGATTTAGAAAAACCTGATCTTTTTTCAGTGCTGGCAGAACTTTTCAGGCAAAGGTCGGTCTGACTTTATGAACCGAACATTTAGACAGTGTTTCATCGTTCATCATTCTCCCTGGGACTTCTAGCGCAGTCCCCTTGATCAAATTTGATCTCCGGGCAGCCCCACATGGTGGCTGCTTTTTTTATGCCTAAGCCACAGGGCTTATCCCGTCAAAAACCGGATTTAGAAAAATCTGATCTTTTTGCCATTGTGGCTGAACTTTTCCTGCAAAGGCCGGTCAGACTTTATGAACCGAACATTTAGCATAGTGTTTCATCGTTCATCATCCTCCCTTTTCAGATGGTGTTTAGCGCAACCATCATTCAACTTCCGAATTGAAGTTTCAGCGACCCAAATGGGTCGCTTTTTTTATCGCCAATTATTGGTATTACAAAAACAAAAAGGCCTCCCGAAGGAGGCCTTTAGCGAGCGATTTTTGCCTTACAGGCGGATACCGGCTTTTGCCAGGTCCTTGGCTACTACGCTCTTTGGCAGAGGTACATAACCATCTTTCTCTACCACTTTCTGGCCCTGCTTGGACAGAATGAAGCGGATGAACTCACGATCCATTGGCGCCAGTGGCTTGTTTGGATGCTTGTTGATGTATACGTACAGGTAACGGGACAGAGGGTAAGTACCGTTGGCTGCGTTTTCATTGGTGGCAGCGATATACTTATCACCCTTCTTGGACAGAGCCACAGCCTTTACACCGGCAGTCTTGTAACCTATGCCTGAGTAACCAATGGCGTTCAGAGACTGAGATACAGACTGAACTACAGAAGCACTGCCTGGCTGCTCGTTAACATTGCTCTTGAAGTCACCCTTACACAGGGCTTTCTTCTTGAAGTAACCATAAGTACCGGATACAGAGTTACGGCCATAGAGCTGAATATCACGCTTCTGCCATGCACCGGTCAGGCCCAGTTCACCCCAGCGGTCGATGTTCTTGTCACCGCACTTGTGGGTGGAAGAGAAGATACCGTCTACCTGCTCCATGTTCATGCCCTTGATTGGGTTGTCTTTATGAACAAATACAGCCAGAGCATCAATAGCAACACGAATAGCCGTTGGTTGATAGCCAAAGTGCTTTTCGAAAGCTTCAATTTCGTTAGGCTTCATCTTGCGGCTCATAGGGCCGAACTGAGAAGTCCCTTCGGTCAAGGCTGGAGGTGCAGTTGAAGAACCGGCAGCCTGAATTTGAATGTTGACGTTTGGATAGATGTGCTTAAATTCCTCAGCCCACAGTGTCATCATGTTAGCCAGGGTATCTGAACCGACAGAGGACAGATTACCTGATACGCCACTGGTTTTTTCGTAGCTGGGCAGCTGTGGGTCCAGTGCCGCAGAAGCGGAGGCCGCGAACATTCCTGCAGCAGTCAGGGTTATCGCGCCGACGAGTTGCTTCAGTTTCATTTTCATCTCCGAAGTTTTACGAACTTGTTGTAGTTGACGGTGCTCAGTATCCACCCGCTTTATGACATCCCCATGACCCGTTTGTTACATTAAAGTGACAAAAGCGGAGCAACTCATTGATTTTGGGATCGCCCTAGCTGAACACCGGGTTCAAGTATGACAATCCTCTTACAGAAAGATGTACCCGTCTCAGAATCAGGCGACAGATGAATGGGCAACTAAATGAGTGGGAATAATAAAGCTGAAGGTACTGCCTTTATTGGGCTCACTGACAATATTCAGTTCGCTGTGATGATGACCCAGCGCATGCTTCACGATAGCCAACCCCAGGCCACTGCCTCCCGTCTGTCTTGAACGGGCACTGTCAACCCGATAAAAACGTTCTGTTAAGCGAGCGATATGTTCCGCCGCAATGCCGATGCCATTATCTTTAACGCTGAATCTGGCGCCGCCACCAATGGATTCCCAACGCACGCTTATTTGGCCACCGGGCTCAGTATAACGAATTGCATTGGCAATCAGGTTAGAGCAAGCACTGCGCAGTTGCAGCTCATTACCATGGGAGTGAAGGCCGGGCTCACAATACCAATCAATCTGATATTGTCCCTGAGACAAGGCCTGAGCTTCATCTTTGAGGATCTCCATCATCTGGGCCATATTCACCTTCTGCTCCAGATCGATATCTATGGCATCCTCAATGCGCGACAGCGCCAGTAACTGCTCCACCATGGACTGCATACGCCGGGTTTGCTGCTGCATCATCTCTATGGGTTTGGCCTGCATAGAGTCCGGCTCAGCCATGGAGCCCATCATCTCCAAATAGCCTTGCAGCACAGTCAGGGGTGTCTTCAGCTCATGGGACACATTGGCCACAAAGTCTTTGCGCATCACTTCCAACTGGCGAATACGGGTGATATCCCGGGCGATAAGCAGAAGCTGCCTGTCCCCATAGGACATAAGCCGGATCTCAAGCAGTCGTCTTTCTGTAACAGGCGATGGTAATTCCAGAGGAGTATTGAACTGAGCTTTATGCAGATAGGCGATAAAGTCCGGGTGACGAATAAGATTATCCAGGCGTTGGCCTGAATCCTGGGGCCACACCAGACCCAACATTAACTGGGCCAGCTTGTTACACCAGACAATATTGTGCTCACTATCCAATACCACGGCAGCATCAGGCAAGGCTTCAGCGCCCTGACGGAAACGCCCCAGCAGGCCAATCAATTGATTTACCTTGCGACGGTTTTTGCCCTGTAAGCGGTAAATACCGTTAAACACCCCTTCCCAGCTGCCACTGCCGTGGGGCGGGGTCAGACGTCTTTCATGCCATAGCCAGTTGGATAGCCTCAGCAGCTGACGATAGTGCCAGACCAACAGCACTACTGCAGCCACCAGAGAAACCAGTACTACTTCATCCAGCAACAAGCCAAGCAGAATTGTTGCAATCACATACAGGCTGAGGCGGGAGAACAGCCTGTATCCGGAATAAGCATTAAACATGTCTGAGAAATTACTCCGGGAACGCTCTCAGCGTCCCTTTATCGACTGGGCTATCCCCGGGTCGAGAATCGGTAACCTGCTCCGCGAACAGTCTGGATCAATTTGTCATGACCCGAGACTTCCACAGCCTTACGCAGGCGTCGGATATGAACATCAACGGTTCTGTCTTCCACATACACATTGGTCCCCCAAACGTTATCCAGCAGCTGCTCGCGGCTGTATACACGCTCCGGGTGAGTCATAAAGAAATGCAGCAGACGAAACTCGGTAGGCCCCATATCCAGCACCAACTCTCCCACAGTCACTCTGTGACTCACAGGGTCCAGAGTCAATCCCTGAACATCTATGGTCTCTTCCAACCGGGTAGGCGCAGCACGGCGCAGTACCGCCTTGATTCTGGCCACCAGCTCCTTGGGTGAGAAAGGCTTGGTAATATAGTCGTCAGCACCGACCTCAAGGCCTTTCACCTTGTCTTCCTCTTCACCCCTGGCTGTCAGCATTATAATGGGGATCTGTCTTGAAAACTCATCCTGCTTTAGCTTCTTGGCCAGCTGAATTCCACTGCCACCGGGGAACATCCAATCCAACAGAATAAGGTCCGGGTAGGGCTCAGTCATCAGCGCCACAGCTGAGTCATAATCTTCAGCGGCATAGGCGGTGAAACCATGCTGTTCCAGTACAAATGTCAGCATCTCGCGGATGGCCAACTCGTCTTCAACAATCAGTATCCTAGCAGTCATAGTCTATGCGTCTGTCAGTGAACTCTATTTTGCATGACGTCATTATTGGTCAGTTTTATTACAAAATTATGATACAGGGTAGAAATCAAACGAAACACTATAAATATTAATCGAATAATCAATAATCTCCGAAACTTTACTGAGCTTTTTCAGTGAAAAAACCTGACTGTACCTGCCATCAAAACACAAAAAAGGCGCCAATTGGCGCCTTTTAAATCAATTATCCAGTATTTAGGGTCTAGGTTTAGAACGAGTGCTGGATACCTACGCCGATGTATTCATCGTCGTAAGAGGAGTTGTCATACTCACGGCTGGTGTAGAAAGCCAGCAGCTTGGTAGGCTTGGCCAGCTTGTAGTCTGCACCTACAGACCAGGAGCTACCCATGTCTTCCATATCCTGATACTGGCCTTTCAGAGTCACAGCCTGGATATCGTAAGAGGCACTGAACATATAGCCGGACTTGGACTTACCGTTCTGGCTCTCTTCCTGCTCCTGATACATACCACCAATCTTGAAGCCTGCGATCTTGCCCTGAGCAGTGGCACGCAACACGTCATAGCCTTTAACTTCTGAGTCATAGGCAATGGAAACAAATATAGGGGTCTTCTTCAGCTTGGCATCACCATACATGGCCGCAGCACTGAAACCATCAGTTTCTTTCAGAATTGTTTCGCCGGCACCATTGGTGTAGGTGTAGTCCTGATCAGAATCACCTTCGGCAACATAGGTCACACCAAAAGTGAAGTTACTGAAGTTAGGCGACATGTAGGTCGCAGTCTGGGCCAGTCTGTTTTCGCCTTTGAACAGCTTCTTGATATCGCCATCCAAATCGCTGAACAGATCCACTTTACCCTGAGACTTTTTCAGCATGGTGTCATTACGACCCATAGCAACAGAACCAAAGTCACCTCTCAAACCAACAAACTGGTTACGGGCTTCGAAGTTGTCTTTGGTGTCAGCACCGGTATCAACTTCATATTCGATGGTATAGAAGGCTTCCAGGTTGTTACCCAGGTCAAAAGCCCCCTTTACACCCAGACGTGAAGCATTGCTCTGGATTTCAGTTTTGGATTCGCCCTTTTCGTCATTGGACTGAGCAGTGACATTCAATTTACCGTATACAGTTACCGCATCGGCAGCTTGGGCACCGGATACCATTGCGGTAGCAATAGCAGAAGCGATCAAAGTTTTAGTGAGCGTGTTCATCATTTCATCCTTTAAAGGCAATAAGTCTAGTTTTAAAGACCAGTGTTGTTTTTGCAGCGAGGCAAGTGTCCTACCTTTATGTTGCAGTTTTATTTCAACTTCCTAAATTAATGTATGCTTTTTTAAAAATTGCAACTTTGAACGTCGAATTGATGAATATTTCAACAATTTTTGAGAGTTCAGCACGAAAAACTGTCACGAAATTGTAAATTTGGATAAATCGGTCACCCGCTATAATGCAAAGTGTTTAATACCATAGGGTTACCTCTTACCGTCGAAAGTTCGCCTTTTATTCATAAAAAAGTCTGATTCCCCCCGGGAATATTTCACAAAGCGCAATAACCCAATTGGGCAAAGTCAATTTTGTACCTTCCTTTACCCTGACCATCCTATGCCTTAAACTGCCCTACTTTTCATTCCTCAGCAGAGTCAGCCATATGTGGTTTAAAAATCTCACCCTCTATCGTTTCAATAAGCCATTCTCCGTCGATACCGAATCTCTGGAAAAAGCCATGGCGGATTTTCGATTTTCCCCATGCGGCAGTCAGGATATAAGTAAATTCGGTTTTTCCAACGCCATGGGAAAACACGGTGATACTTTGGTGCACTCAGCCAATAACCGTCATCTGATCTCTGCCACTAAAGAAGAGAAAATTCTGCCCTCTTCTGTGGTGAAAGAAGCGCTGGATGAAAAAGTCGGTCAGCTGGAAACCGAAGAGAACCGCAAACTGACCAAGAAAGAGAAAGATGCGCTGAAAGATGAGATCACGACCACTCTGCTGCCTCGCGCCTTCTCCCGTCGCAGTCAGATCCAGGCTTTGATCCTGCCTGAGCAGCAACTGGTGCTGGTTGACAGCTCCAGCGCCACCAAGGCCGAAGAGCTGCTGGCGCTGCTGCGTAAAGCCCTGGGCAGCCTGCCGGTTATCCCAGTCTCATTTGCCACGCCACTTGAGCAGCAGATGACAGACTGGCTGAAAGTGGGCAGTGCCCCTGCGCCATTTGAGATTCAGGATGAAGCTGAACTAAAAGCAGCTGCCGATGAAGGTGGCATTGCGCGCTTTAAGCAGCAGGATCTGCAGGAAGATGAAGTACTGGCTCACCTGGAAACAGGTAAGCAGGTTCACAAGCTGGCACTGCACTTTGGTCAGTCAGTCGCTTTCCTGCTGGGCTCAGATGTAACACTCAAGCGTCTGAAGTTCTCTGAAGAGTTCCGTGCCGGTAATGATGAGCTGGGTAATGATGATCCTATGGCTCGTCTGGATGCCGACTTCGCCATGATGAGCAGTGAACTGGTTGCCCTGCTGGAGTCCAGCATCAATGCACTGGGTGGCCTGGAGCCGACTGAGTAAGTCCGACGCCCAATAGTACAAATGAAAATCCCGGCCTGAGCCGGGATTTTTTATTGGTTGAGTACTTTACCCAGATCTTCATATCGAACCCGCCTGGGGTCCTCTTTGGGCAAGCGGGCCATGGTCTCAGCCAGCGCCTGATATTCGGCCCTGGCGTCAGCAAGCTTACCTTGCTCTACCAAAGTGCTGAGTCGTTGCAGTGCCTGCACCAGCTCAGTGTTATCCATGGTCAATTCCATGGCCATCCCCTGAACTTCCAACATTGCATTATCGGCGGCAGGCTCTGCGGATTTCATCATGCCGGGCTCGCTGCTGACCCTGAGCTTTTTCTGAACTGAAGGCGCAGGCATATCGGCCAGCGCTTCCTGCTCTGTCGCCCCCATAGGCTCAGGGCTGCGCATCAACACAGGCTCTGGCATAGCCGGGCCGTCAATTGCAGGTTTTTGTAATTCTGGCCAATAAAGGCTCAAGCCAACAATCAGCAACACTGATGCTGCACTGGACCATATCCAGGGAGAACGCCCGGACTTCTTGCTGGGCTGGGTTGTCGTCTGGGGCACACTCCGCTGCCGGGCCAACGCCAGAATCTCAGCATCCAGTGATTCTGGTGGCTCCTCTTTGGCCTGAACCAGATACAGGTGGCGAATTTCCTGCATATCCTGCTCTGAACGTTTGTTATTCACGACTCGCCTCCCACTTACTGGCGACACACTCTTTAAGGCTTTGATAGGCGTAGCGTATCCGGCTCTTGCTGGCCTCAAGACTGACACCGACTATCTCGGCAATCACCCGGGCAGGGAAGCCGGTTTCGCAATTGAGCAAAAACGCCTCCTTCTGCACCTGGGGCAGCAAACTGACACACTCTTTCAGCAGCCCTGCCTTTTGCTCCTCTTCCAAAGACACTCCCGGCTCCCCCTCATCGGCGCCAATATCAGGGCTGTCATTATCGGTTTGCACTTCAGTGAAGAGATCAACAGGTTTAACAGCCCGCACATGATCGACCAACAGATTATGGGCGATGCGATATAACCAGGTGGTGAACTTAGCCTGGGGCTGATATCCGGCGGCCGCCTTGATCACCCGACTCCAGGTTTCCTGATACAGATCTTCAGCCAGCGGCCTGTCCCCAATTTGACGAACAAAGTATCGGTATAAAGGGCCTTTATGTTTCAGATACAACTGCTCAAATGCGCGGCTGTCACCAGCGGCATAATCGAGCATCAGTTGTTCATCGCTGCCACCGCTGTCGGCGGCATTTGCCAATGCCATACTCAATTGCATCCCCCAATAACCTGACCGCTATGGATAAGCTCCTGGCTCAGGCGTCACTGTATGTTGAGATAACGCCGGAGCCTCTATCTGCGCCAACGCCTGTGCAGACAAAGCCAGGTTGATAAATTCTCTTCTGTAACCCCAAGTATCCTGCCCTACAGCGGAATTTGCCAGTGCTATCATGTCACCATAGTTGGCATTACCTATATAAGTGCCGCCATTCAGCAATTGTCCCAGCCCCGCAACTGCCGCGGCGAAGCGCATATCCTGACTGGCCTGATTCAATGACTCGTATGCAGTTCCCCAACTCACGGCTTTGGTCAATAACTTACTTTGGCCGCCCTGTGGAGGCTGATATCTGAGTTTCACGAATGCCAACTCATCATGCTCAGGCCCGCTATCATCGCCCTGGCCGCCATATCTCAGAGGGTCCATATCCCGCTGGCCATTCACCAGGGCCAGTTCATACAGGGCAGTGACCTGATGCCCGGCCCCAACTTCGCCACCATCTACCTTGTCATTATTGAAATCGGCGCGGTTCAGCTGACGGTTTTCATACCCTATCAAACGATACTCAGCCACCAGCGCCGGGTTGAACTCCAACTGCAGCTTCACCTCTCTGGCAATCACCGCCAGTGAAGAGGAAAGCTGGTTAACCAGCACCTTACGTCCTTCGGAGAAGTTGTCGATATAGGCGTAATGACCATTGCCTTTGTCTGCCAGCTGCTCAAGAGTATGTTCCTGTAAATTGCCGCGCCCAAAACCCAGCACAGACAGGAATACATCGCTCTGTTTGCCCTGACTGATGATATCCAGCAGTGCAGCTTTATCTGTTACCCCGACATTAAAATCGCCATCGGTAGCCAGAATCACCCGGTTGATGCCATCGGCAATAAAGTGGGCTTTAGCCAGGCGATAAGCGTCACGAATACCGGCGCTGCCATGGGTACTGCCACCTGCGGTCAGCGCAGCAATGCCAGCATCCAGCGAGGGGCTATCACCGGCTATACCCTCAAAGACCACGCGACTGCTGCCGGCATAGGTCACCAGTGACACCCTGTCATCACTGTCCAATTGTTTTGCCAACATCCGCATCGATTGCTGCAGTAAAGGCAGTTTATTGGCATCCTGCATAGAGCCCGAGACATCGACCAGAAATACCAGATTGGCGCCGGGCAGCTCCTCCATCGGCATGGACTGGGTGGCCAGCTGCACCTTGAGCAGTTGCTTGCCTGAGTTGTAAGGGGATGGTGCCAGCTCAGTCGCCAGAGTGAATTTCTCATCTGAGATACGGTCCCCCTGAACCTCATATTCAAAGTAATTAACCATCTCTTCAGTTCTGACTGTACCAGCTGGCAGCAAACGCCCCTGCTGCAGATAGCTGCGCAGCAGACTGTAACTGCCGGTATCCACATCCACGGCGAAAGTCGATACTGGTTGCTGACGGGTCGCAATCACAGTGCCGGGTTCTTGCCTTTGCAGCTCCTCCCGACTTATCTCCGGCATCCCCACCACAGGGGGAGGCAAAATATGAGCTTGCATTGCCATATCCATACTCATGCCCTGAACATGATAACCGGCGATTATGGCCTTCTTCTGAGCCGTCGCCTGCACAGGAGCGGCTTCAACCTCAGCCAGCGTGACCTCATGGGCACTCTGGTCTCTGCTACTTTCAGATGAGGCAGGCCTGGTTTGAGGGTCGTTGTCCCTGCCGGGACTGCAGGCTGTCAGCAGGGCTATAGTGACAATGGATATCAGTGGCAGCCCTGAACCGGGCCATATGTTGATCTTCTTCATCTTGCTCTCCTCTATTCCACTTACTCCCTATCAACGTCAGTGATTGGAAAAGGGGTTATCTGAGGCAGGATTTTTTATTTAGCGCCCGCAGGGAGATGCGCCGCTGAAGCAGATTAAATATTGCACAGGCATCTTGCGTGATCAGCTTCACAACATAGAATGGGTTCAAGACCTAAAATAGCGACCTCCTCACAAAACATTCATCTCGCGGAAACTCATATCGTGCCACACAGAGCCCACCTTTTTTCGCTTAAACCAGGTTACGCACTGTTAAAGTCATACTTTACAGAGCAATACACCAGGCAAAGATTCTTTAAAGACCTGCTGGCCGGCATCACGGTCGGTATTATCGCCATTCCTCTGGCGATGGCGCTGGCGATTGCCAGTGGCGTACCCCCTCAGTATGGTCTGTACACTGCTGTTATCGGCGGCTTTATCATCGCCCTGTTGGGCGGTTCCCGCTTCAGTATTTCCGGGCCGACAGCCGCCTTTGTGGTGCTGCTGTTCCCCATCGCCGAGCAATTTGGTCTCGCTGGCTTGCTGTTGGCCACTGTGATGTCCGGCATTATTCTGGTGCTGATGTCCCTGCTGCGTCTGGGGCGTCTTATTCAATACATTCCTGAGTCCATTACTCTGGGCTTTACCGCCGGTATTGGTGTGGTGATTGCCACCCTGCAACTGAAGGACTTCTTTGGTCTGAATATCAGCGAGATGCCTGAGCACTACTGGGATAAAGTCGCCACTTTGGTCAACTCGGCCCCAAGTGCCCACTGGCCCAGTATTCTGGTTGCCGGGGTGACACTGGCCGTCATGCTGCTGTGGCCAAAACTGAAACTGCCGGTACCGGCTCACCTGCCCGCCGTAGTGATTGGCAGCCTTATTGGCCTGTACCTGAACCATCATGGCTTTATGATTGACACCATTGGCAGCCGCTTCAGCTACACCCTGGACGATGGCACCACAGGTTTTGGTATTCCTCCTGTTTTACCGGAATTTATGTTCCCCTGGATGCAGGCCGGTGCCGATGGCCAGCCTCTGGGGCTGAGTTGGTCCATGGTACAGGCGCTGCTGCCCTCGGCCTTTGCCATCGCCATGTTGGGTGCCATCGAGTCTCTGCTGTGCGCCGTGGTGCTGGATGGCATGACCAATACCCGCCACAGTGCCAACAGTGAGCTGCTGGGCCAGGGTATAGGTAATATAGTGGCGCCATTCTTTGGTGGTATTCCTGCCACAGCCGCCATTGCCCGCTCTGCTGCCAACGTTAAAGCCGGTGCCACCAGCCCGATTTCCGCCATGGTGCATGCAGCCGTAGTCTTGCTGGCTCTGGTGGCCCTGACCAGGATCCTCGCCTATGTACCTATGTCAGCCATGGCTGCTTTGCTGCTGGTTGTGGCCTGGAATATGAGTGAAGCGCCCAAGGCTGTGCATCTGCTTAAAACTGCGCCACGCAGTGATATTCTGGTGTTCCTGGTGTGCTTTACCCTGACCGTGGTATTCGACATGGTGATCGCCATCAGTGTAGGTATGGTGCTGGCAGCCCTGCTGTTTATGAAAGAAGTGGCAGAGATGACCCGGGTGAGAGATATCAGCCAGACCCCAAGATATGTCAGTGGTGAACTGCCAGAAGGCAGCAAGGTGCTCAGAGTCGAAGGCCCACTGTTCTTTGCCGCCGCCGAAAATGTATTCGGTGAGATCAGCGCCCTGACCTCTGATTGCAGCACTTTGGTACTGCAGATGGATGCGGTACATCTACTCGATGCGGGTGGTTTGTCAGCTATGACCAAGCTTATTCAGCAATGTCGCCATAACGGTACCCGTCTGCTGGTTTGTGAACTTCAGTTCCAACCATTAAAAACACTGGCAAAAGCCGGAGTGCAACCTGTAGAAGGTGTTATTAAGTTTTTCCCAACTCTGGATGAGGCGCTGCAGGATATTTAATACTAAACGTTAATATTGCAGCAAATGAAATTTATAAGGCCGGTTATATAACCGGCCTTTTATTTATATATTCAGCTGGGACATTTTGGTCAGACAACTTGTCCATATTTATCCCAAAAAAACTCTAAACCACTGACATAAAGGCAGAATCAAGCGTTAGTTCACAGATTCTAATAAAGCTTACCGAGACCAACCAAAACCCTTTAAAACCAACGACTTGTGACAATTGAAATTTCGATATTACTAATTTAAAAATAAGTATTAACGATAAGAGTCACAAAAAGATATGAATTAACCCTAAAACAAATATGAACAGACTTAAATATTGACCTAACTCAATTTTGATATTTTTGCGCTCACCTATATTCAGCCCGCTTTATAAAAACAAACAATAAAACAGCTGTTGTCATAAACACTAAACAACCTTTCAATTCCTGCAATTGAGGTTGTGGATGAGGAACGCAAAAGACTATGACTGCTACCACCTATCAACCCGGTGAAATCCAGGGGCTGATCAAGATTGATGCATCTAAGTGTAAAGGTTGTGATGCCTGTAAGAAGTTCTGCCCGACCAATGCGATTGAAGGCGCATCCGGTGCTGCCCACTCCATCGACCAGGACAAGTGTGTTGGTTGTGCCCAGTGCCTGGTGAACTGCCCATTCAATGCCATCGAAGAAACCCACAGCGCCATTGAAACCGTCATTAAGAAACTGGCCGACAAAAACACCACTGTCGTTGCTATTCCAGCCCCTTCTGTGCGGGTTGCTATTGGTGAAGAGTTTGGTTTGGGTACCGGCTCTCTGGTGACCGGCAAGATGTACGGCGCCATGAACAAAGCCGGTTTCAGAATCTTTGACTGTAACTTCGCTGCCGACCTGACCATTATGGAAGAGGGCAGCGAGTTTATTCACCGCCTGCACGCCACGGTAAAGGGCGACCCAAATGCCGGAGCCCTGCCACAGTTCACCTCATGCTGTCCGGGTTGGGTACGCTATCTGGAAACCAACTACCCAAGCCTGCTGCCTAATCTGTCTACAGCCAAATCTCCTCAGCAGATGGCAGGTACAGTGGCCAAGACCTATGGCGCCAAGATTTACGATATGGAGCCGGAGAAGATCTTCACTGTCTCTGTGATGCCATGTACCGCCAAGAAGGTGGAAGCCTCCCGCCCAGAATTCAACGATGCCTGGAAATACCACAAAGAGCAGGGTTCCCGCGCCGCCGAGTATCCGGATGTGGATGCAGTATTGACCACCCGCGAACTGGCAAAGCTGTTCAAAATGCTGGATATCGATCTGGCCAGCACCCCTGAGTACAAAGGCGACAGTCTGTTCTCCGAGTACACAGGTGCAGGCACCATCTTTGGTGTGACCGGCGGGGTAATGGAAGCAGCGCTGCGTACTGCATACAAGGTGCTGACCGGCTCCGAAATGGCCAAGCTGGAATTTGAACCTGTTCGTGGTCTCAAGGGCGTTAAAGAAGCGTCAGTCACCCTGTTTGATAATGAACTGAGCCAGAACGTCACAGTTAACGTGGCCGTGGTTCACGACATGGGCAACAACATTGAGCCCGTGCTGCGTGACGTGATGGCAGGCACCTCCAAGTATCACTTTATCGAAGTGATGAACTGCGCCGGTGGCTGTATCAATGGTGGTGGTCAACCTATTGAAGGCACAGGTTCTTCCTGGCTTGGCAATATCTGATAAGGAATTCTCATGAGCAAGAAAAGCTATTTGTTCGCCGAAGACAGCTTCTTCCTGTCCCGTCGTAAATTTATTGCCATTGGTGCAGCCTTTACCGCGGCGCTGGCACTGCCTGTGGGCTGGTTCTCCAGCAAACTGGAACGTCGTAACGAGTACATCAAAGCCCGTACTGAGGGCCTGTACAAGGACGATGCCATTGCCAAACTGCGGGTAAGCCACGCCAACCCGGCCGTTGAAAAGTACTACAAAGAGTTCGGTGGTCAGCCACTGGGGCACCTGTCCCACGACCTGCTGCACACTCACTTTGTTGACCGTACCAAGCTGTCTTGATTGGAGAAACCAGGATGACTCACCAACATGATATGAGACCCATTCAGAAGCACCCGCTGAATGTTCGTATTTTCCACTACATTTTGCTGCTCAGCTTTCTGCCGCTGGCAGCGACCGGCTTGCTGCTGTACTTCAAGCCTCTGTCCCAGGCCGGTATGCAACTGACCTATGACATTCACATTATCGCCGGTGTGGTGATGGCGCTGGATGCCGTAGCCTTCACCCTGATGGCTTTTGACCGCGTGGTACTGTTTGTATCCCGTGTGTTCAGCTTCTCCGGCCGTGATGTGAAGTGGTTTATGGTGCTGGGCGGTTACCCACAGAAGTTCCTGCTGGGCAAGAAAGTCCCTGTTCCTCCAATGAACAAGTACAACTCAGGTCAGAAGCTGTTCGGTGCCTGCGTACTGATTGGCGGCACCATTCTGATCCTGTCCGGCCTGGTACTTTGGCTGATCCCACATGCTGCGCCACGCGACGTAGTGTACTTCCTAGGTCAGGCACACCTGATTTCCGGTCTGGTGCTGACAGCCTTCCTGCCTGTGCACCTGTTCCTGGCGGTTTACCGTTTCGACGACTTCAAGGCGATGATGGTTCACGGCAATGTGCCATACCATGATGCGGCCGAGTACACCCCACTGTGGGTGGAAAAAGAGATCGTGCCTGTAACGGCCAATGGTGAACCCGCTTCCGGTAAGTAATCAGCATCTCAAACAACAGCAGGCTGATATTAGCCTGCTGTTGTTGTGGGAATTTGCCGACATCTCTGGCGATTGCCGGGGATGTCGGCAAGTTTCCAAGCCCAGCAAGAGTTATTAATCGGTTATGACTTCACATCACCACGATATTTGCATCCGCGACTATGACCCCAACACCAGCTTTATCGACGATAACGCGATTTGGGATGCCATTAACCGAGCCTCAGCCCCCTCTGCCGACCAGGTTCGGGCTGTACTGGACAAAGCCCGCCAGTGCGAAGGGCTGAGCATAGAAGACACGGCAATTTTGCTGCAGAACCAGGACAAGTCACTGGATGAAGAGATGTTCGCCGTTGCCCGGGAGATAAAGAACATCATCTATGGCAACCGCATCGTGCTGTTTGCCCCGCTCTATATTTCCAACCATTGCGCCAACAGCTGCAGCTACTGCGGTTTTAATGCCGACAACCATGAACTCAAGCGCAAGACCCTGAAGGAAGATGAGATCCGCAAAGAGGTGGAGATCCTGGAACAGATGGGGCACAAGCGTATTTTGGCAGTGTACGGCGAGCACCCCCGCAACAATGTGCATTCCATCGTCGACAGTATCAACACCATGTACAGCGTCAAAGATGGCAAGGGCGGCGAGATCCGTCGCATCAATGTCAACTGTGCCCCTATGAGCACTGAAGATTTCAAAATTCTGAAAACCGCTGCCATTGGCACCTACCAGTGTTTCCAGGAAACCTACCACAAACAGACCTACGAGCAGGTTCATCTGAAAGGCAAAAAGAAGGATTATCTGTTCCGTCTGTACGCCATGCACAGAGCCATGGAGGCGGATATTGACGACGTGGGTATCGGTGCCCTGTTTGGCTTGTATGACCACAGATTTGAACTGCTGGCCATGCTCACCCATGTGCAGCAGCTGGAACAGGATTGTGGTGTCGGCCCCCATACCATCTCTTTCCCGCGTATTGAACCGGCTCACGGCTCAGAGCTTAGTGAGAAGCCACCCTATGAGGTGGATGATGAGTGCTTTAAGCGCATCGTTGCCATCACCCGCCTGGCCGTGCCCTACACAGGCCTGATTATGAGCACCCGTGAAAGTGCAGAGCTGCGTAAAGAGCTGCTGGAGCTGGGCGTGTCCCAGATCAGTGCTGGCAGCCGCACCGCACCCGGTGGCTATCAGGCCAGTCAGGATGCCAGTAATAAAGCGTCTCAGCATGACGCCGAACAGTTCAGCCTGGGGGATCACCGGGAGATGGAAGAGATCATCTATGAACTGGTCACCCAGTCTGACTCAGTGCCCTCTTTCTGTACCGGCTGTTATCGCAAAGGCCGCACCGGCGACCACTTTATGGGCCTGGCCAAGCAGCAGTTTATTGGCAAGTTCTGCCAGCCCAATGCGCTGATCACCTTCCGTGAATATCTGAATGACTACGCCTGCGACAAAACCCGGGTCGCCGGTAACGAACTGATTGAGCGCGAACTGGCCAAAATGAGCCCCGCACGTGCCCGCAACGTCAAAGGATGTTTGGATAAAACCGATGCAGGTCAGCGGGATATCTATTTGTAATATGGAAAGTTTAAACATGATTGCCGGAGTTACATTAACCCCTGGACTGGATACGGAACGCCTGCTGACACTGTTGCAGAGCGCCGAAGATATTGTAATGCACGCCGCCCTCTACAGTAATTTCGCCTCCGGCGCTGTGGATGAGCTGCTCAGAGACAGGCTGCTCGGTGGAGACCTTAAACACCTGACCCTGATTAAACTGGAAGCCCAGTCCCAGTGGCGGGATGAGTTCTCCCGCATTCTGCGCCCCGGACTCTATTCCGAGCAGGTGGATGAACTGTTCCGCCAGTCACGCCAGTGGTGCAGCGAGTTAAAGCTGCTCTCGCCGACTGCGGTCGACCTGCACACCTGCCAGGCCCTGCCCCTGCAACCTGTCATGCTGATCGGCGACACCCTGCTGGCCGGTCAGTATGCCCACAGCAGACACACGTCTGCAGAAGGTCTCTGGCTGGAACTGGATACTGTGGCACTGGGCCTTAAGCCGGGCACACTGCAGCTGTGGTTCAAGTCAGGTATTGCCCCTGAGGAGCTTGATGCGTCCCCCTGGTTGATTGCAGTCAGCCGTTATCTGGAGGAGTGTCGCCAGGCCGCTCACGATATCTGGATGCTGACGCCGGACCGAGAGCAGGCTTCATGACACTACCCAGCTCCTGGTCCGTGGCAGAGGCCACCAGGCAGTCAACAGGTGAGCAAGAGGCTTACCGGGCTGAGTCACAGGGCAAGGCATTTACTGAGAGTCAGGCCTTCAGCCAGAGCGAGATTGTCAGGCTGCTGAAAGGCGACGATGATGACTGGCTGTTTGCTGCCGCTGCCAGGGTTAACCGCCAGGCCTTTAACAACCAGGTGTATCTGCGGGGAATCGTGGAGTTTTCCAACTTCTGCCGCAACAACTGCCATTACTGTGGCCTGCGGGCCGCCAACCGCAAGGTGGAGAGATACCGGCTTACCCCTGAACAGATCCTCAGCGCCGTTGCCCTGATAGCGGAATCCGGATTGGGCACTGTGGTGCTCCAGTCCGGTGACGACTTCACTTACAAAGCCGATATCATCGCCAGGCTGATCCGCCAGATAAAATCCCGGTACCAGCTGGCCATTACCCTGTCGCTGGGAGACAGACACCATGAGGAACTGGCGCTGTGGCGTGAAGCAGGGGCTGACAGATACCTGCTGAAGATGGAAACCTTCGACCGGGAGCTGTTTTCCGCCAGCCGTCCCAGTGCCGCCAGCCGTCCTGATGCCAACAGCCGGATCGGTGCGGATTATGACGAGCGCCTTGCCCGGCTTAAACGCATTCAGCAACTGGGCTACCAAACCGGCTCAGGCGTAATCACCGATCTGCCCGGCATGACAGATGAGATCCTCGCCCGGGATCTGCTGACGCTCACAGGGATGCAACTCGACATGCTGGCCTGTGGCCCCTTTGTCGCCCACCAGCAAACCCCGCTGCACCAGAGCCCCAATGGTGATGTCCGTAAAAGCCACAGAGTCAGCGCCATTCTCAGACTGATGAACCCGGACGCCAATATTCCTGCCACCAGCTCGCTGGATGCCATTCAACCCGGTGCCCGCCTGCAAGGGCTGACGCTGGGCTGCAATGTGGTGATGCCCTCATTCACCCCGCAGCAGGTGTACGCCAGTTACAACATCTACCCGGGCAAGAACAGCGCCAGCGATACCCTGCAGGCACGACTGAGCGCGCTAAAACAACAAATCTCTCACCTTGGGCTGGTTGCATCCAATGCCCGGGGTGATGCCTTGAGGAACCCATATGTGCCAAGGTATTAACCCTGCCGAGCAGGCAAACAACCCACAAGCCCCCTTATCTTCAACTCCCAGGGGCATGCGTTATCAAGTCGTCCTGGTGGGCCGCCGCAATGCCGGTAAATCTTCACTGCTGAATATGCTCACAGGTCAGCAGATCTCCATCGTCTCCGACACCAAGGGCACCACCACAGACGCGGTGGCCAAACCTTACGAGCTGCTGCCACTTGGCCCGGTCACCTTTTACGATACCGCGGGGATTGATGATGAGGGTGAACTGGGAGCCCTGCGCATTCAGGCCACCCGCAAGGTGATGATCCGTGCCGATATGGCGCTGCTGGTGATTGACGAGCAGGGCCTGACCGCCTGCGAAACCGAATTGATGGATGAGATGCAGCAGATGAAGCTGCCCACTTTGGTGGTGTTCAACAAAGCCGATATCTGCTCGCCCAAAGCGGAAGATATCGCCTTCTGCCGCGCCCGCAAATTGCCCTGTATTGCCGTGTCCTCCACTTCCGGCCTGGGCGGCAAAGAGCTCAAGCGCATCATGGTAGAACTGGCCCCGGCAGAGCTGAAGGCTGAGCCTGTATTGGCAGGCGACCTGTATCAGCCCGGCGACGCCATTATCTGTGTGACTCCCATAGATGCCGCCGCCCCCAAGGGCCGGTTAATTCTGCCACAGGTTCAGGTACTCAGAGAGGCGCTGGATTGCAATGCCATGGCCATGGTGGTCAAAGAGACACAGCTGCCCGCCGCTCTGGATAAATTCAGCCAGCCGCCGGCGCTGATCATCTCAGACGCCCAGGTGATCAAGCAGGTGGCCGAAATAGTGCCTGAGTCAATTCCTCTCACCACCTTCTCCACCCTGTTCGCCCGCTTTAAAGGGGATATAGGCCCCCTGGTCAAAGGCGCTGAGCAGTTGGATAAACTCAAAGATGGTGACCAGATCCTGATTGCCGAAGGCTGCAGCCATAATGTGCAGGAGGATGATATCGGCCGGGTGAAACTGCCAAACTGGATTCGTCAGGTCAGCGGTAAGCAACTGACTTTTGATGTGGTATCAGGCCACGACTTCCCGGACGATTTGGAGAAGTACGCCATGGTGATCCACTGCGGCGCCTGCATGCTCAATCGTACTGAGATGATACGTCGTATCCGGGAGTGTGAACGGCGGGGTGTGGCGATGACCAATTATGGTGTGGCGATCTCTAAGTTACAGGGAGTGATGGGTCGGGTGGTGGCGCCTTTGGCGCATTTGCTTTAGTTGTGAAGCCCCAGCGGGGCTTACCGCTAACGCGGAGAGTTATCGTGGGATTCCGCTGCCACTGTGCCTTCGGCTGGTTGATTAGCCAGGCTTCGCTTGGCCGAAATCGAAGCCTTCCAGGCTTCACCCGGGTCAGGGGTATTGCTTGTCCAATACCCCTAACAACCCCAAGGACACCCCAACCGAAGTTGTTATCCATCGTTAAATGACTTCAATTACGCAACCGCCACCGATTCCACATCCCTGTATCAACGGTGACTGCCCCATCATCCATGACGGGACTTGCTATTGCAGCCATTTCCCTCCGGCAACTTCGGACGGGGACTTAGTGAAACCTGCAGCTTTGGTGTAACTCACTTGGGGACAAGAGTTACTTTGGAGTCAGGTAGAGATAACGACCAACTTTACCGGCCATAATGGTGGAAGGAGACTGGTAGCGAAGCGTTAAACAATGCTCATTCCAGCGCGTACGGTCCGGTGCAACTACTGGTTATGTGTTGCCTATATACTACTCGGTTAACTTGCCACTCTTGAGGCGGTTTTCCACCATTTCACTGAACTTCTTGAAATCATGCTTGTCCTCGGGAGCCACATAGCAGAGCTCATCAAAGTGCATGGAGTAGTCACCAAGATATAGGCCGTTGTCACCATAGTACAGCTCTGTGAAATGGTTCCCGTCATCAGATAGGTCTTCATCTGTGAACTTACCATCACAGTATTCGAAGAAGAACTCAGTAGCTGATTTGATGCCATCGATGACCTGCTCGACTACCTCAGGGTAATCTTCGGTGTGGATCTCACCAGCCCAACCTTTACAGAAGCACCACCTGAGGTAGAGGGCAATATGGGTGCCTCCGAACTCAGGAGGAGAGCTCTGTGGGAAATCGCCTTCTGAGTGCCAACTGGCATCATCGTACTTCATTTTGAATACCTTTCATTTCTCACACATAACACCCGCTTAATCAGCGCCAAATAGCAGGTTAAAATTAGCGACGAAAGAGCACAAGCCTTCTGTATTGCATCCCTTGGTTAAAACGTTTGTTAGTTGTCGTAGCCACCAAACCGTTCAAGGTAGTCTGATATTTTCGGCAACACATCAACACGTTTTACGATATTGTCCTTCAAGAAGAATAACTCTTTAGAGTTATCAACATAGTCAGAAAATTGACCGTCTTTAACTTCTAATTCTAAAGTTGGATAATGGCCAAGTAATTCTTGCTCTGTTAGTCCAATCGGATAAAAGCCATTGAGGCTTATTTTCGGGGTATAAACAAAAACTCCTACCAAGATAAAATTAAAATCAGGATCGAAGTCTAACCTTATACCAGTTTTTTTATACTCCCAGACTTCAGCTGTAATTCCATATTTACCACCTTCGTTTTCTATAACATCAGGCTCACCAAATAATTTGAGCGCGTCTTCTTTCGACGACCCAAATTTTAATTTGTCCAACTCTTGGAGAGTTTCAATTTTCATAAGACAACTAACACCTCCAGCAGGGGATGAAAAAGTGACGTGAAACGGCGCTTTTTTGTTCCATCTGGCTAGTATTGTTAAGGTTTTTGCTTGAATTCACTACTACTTATTTCCTGGCCAAATTGTTCAATAAACCTATTGCGGATTTTCTTTCGCCACTGCACTTCGTACTCTGGATTCATGCCTTCAGCGCTCAGGACCTCACATGCAAAGCTATCAGCTTCTATAAACTCCTTCGCTTTAATTCTTTCGGCGTCACTGGTGGGAATACAAAAGCCCCATTCAACACAGAGGTCTTTTAGTAAGTATTCCACAGCACGACACATTGTGAGCTTAGTCTTATCCATGTGGACTCCTAACGCCCAAAGCAGCGGCGCGCGTTAGCGCGTGCAGCCCGAAGGGCTGATGCTGCCTTTGCTTGTTAAGTAGCAACTGTGAAATCAAAGCCACTACTCCTAAATTTAAATTCGCCAAAATCGCTAGCTATTAACCAAGTACCGTTGCCATCTTCATATAAATCATCAATCGAACCGTAGTCTACGGAGCCATCAGGGTCTTCGGTTGGTAGTACATCTTCCATGGGTTTAAAGCCTTCCACACTTGGCACTGCATGAAATATGAGCTTGCCTTCTTTATAGCAAGTAAACTCATGCTCTTTAGGAGGTTCGTAGTGAGGACTTTCTGGCCACAGGCTTACGAGTAAGTTCAATGTCAATATATCCGATTGAAAACCCCATGAAAGAACGAAGGTGTCATTGAGTTCTACACCTCCGAAGTCTTTAAATTCTTTCCAGTGTCTATTCACGGATTTCTACTTAACGCCTTACTAATAGGCGCAAAAATGCTTGGCTAAAATTAGCGACGAAGGAGCGAAAGCCAAGTGTGTTATGCGCCCGCCCTTAATTGGCTTGTTAAGCATTTACCCTTCCGCATTAATACGAAACCCATAAATCTCATATTCATTGCCGCGAACCGCCAAGGTAACCTTTAAAGTACCAGATTGGCCGAATTTACTACGTTCAGATAACTTAACGGTGTAATACAGAGTTAAATATTGCGTATCACCATTTTGAGACAATTTTTCCGAATGAGTATAAGCTGCCGTAAAAATTGAATCAAAATAATCAACCATCTTACGCATTGCTTCATTTGATTTTTCTTTGCTTATTTGTGCTTTTGCGGCAGGACCAAATATGTTGTATAGCTCTTCATAATTTCTATCGTTAAAATTTTCAATGATACTAGAGCTTATATCCTCCCTAACTTTTTCTGAGATAAGCTTTGGTAATTCAAATGTAATATTTTCCATTTGAACTGTGTCATTTGCTCCTTTATTTGATAAAGCGCCAAACCAAATTGTCGCACACAAATTTAGAACTAAAAGTAAAATTATTACGATATTTGAATTCTGCACAAAAGTATCCTATGTCTGTTTAACGCCCACAACACTAGCCAGCTTTTAGCAAGTCCACGAGCTTGTGATTGTTATGCCTTTTTGGGGCCCACGTGTTTAAGCAACAAATTCGATAGTTCATTTTCGTTCTCTAGCACCCTTGATGGAACCATATAAAACATATTGCTAGTGACGTACAAAAGATACATGCCATCACGATATTTCCATTTATGGATATCACTCCACTTCAATTTGCTCTCGCCAGTTTCGGCTTTGAACTCAACTAGTTGCTCTGAAAATGAAATATGCATTTCGCCACGTAAAGCGCGATTTTGCTCGTACTGTCTCTTAGCATTAGACGGGATTATTAGGAACACTGTCACGAAATACCCAATAAGCCCACCAGCAGCTCCACCAAAGTCAATAGTCTTCAACTCAGTGAAGATACCTATAAGAACTAAAGCGATGCCCACGATAGCAAGTACGATTAATGTTCTATTGGTACCTCTTCCGTGAAGCTGAAGCGCGTTTACAAGCTCAGATTCAGTTAATGTGTAACTACACTCCATTCAGACCTCGTAGGGCATAACGCCTTAATAAACGGCGAAAAATAGCAGGCTAAACTAAGCGAAGAATGAGCGCAAGCCTACTATTTTGCGCCCATTGTTTAATTAACTTGTTAGTAGCCTTTAGCAAATAGGCAATAGTCTCTGTTACCGTAAAACACCCAGCTTAAACTTGGGGGCACTAAATAGAAGCTCAGGATATCTGTAGACTGCTGGAAATTGTTAAAGCTAGTCCAATTTAAGTTGAACTCGGAATTTAGCCTTTTAACTACACCTGTGGTTTTACAAACCCGCTCAAACGTCTCGAAAGCAAACACCTTTTCATTGCCTTGGTACTCTCCAATAACTGAAAAGACTTCATGAAACTGCTCTTCTAAGATCCAGTAACCACTTTCACTAACTGGAAGTTGCGTAACTTTCCAATTTGGCGATAGAAGAATTAACTCATTTTCATTCTCTATATCTAGCACTGACTTTAGCTCGTCAAATTGCAACAAAGCCTCCTAGGCTACTAACGCCCTCAACACAGGGCAATTTGGAGCGCAGCGTAAAATTGATCCACGTGATTGCGCTTGTTATGTGTAGACATCACTACACTTCTCCCAAACACAAGTAAGATTTTTTTCTACCACCCATTTCACAAGCTGAAGAAAACATATATTCAACCCCACCTTTTGTGAATATAAACAAAAGTTGATCACTTGGTGATACCGCTACCTGTTTACCAATAAAACCTTCTAATATATTTAGAATATCCCACTCTATTCGTACATCGTTCTCAAATTGAAAAAGTATATTCGATTGTTCCGATAATGACGTCGTCACATCTGGTATCTCTGATACTTGCCATTCAATCGCATCAAGTCCTACTTTTACATTCAAGAACAGTTCGTTTTTGAATTGCAACGATAGCGCTTCTCCGTTGAATTCAAAGGAAATCAGCACCTCTCCATTTATTTTTTCGAGGATTTTCTCTTTGACGCTATCAACGCTACTTACAGATTCTCGAAATGTCCTGTGAGATTTTAACTTGAATCCAAATTCAGCTGGTATTACCTTTTTCAATTTACTACCTACTACTCAGAGACACATAACATTTGTACAGTATGCATGCTCGTTTGTCACATCAGACCAGTGAAAACTGTGCCACTGTTTTGATCAATTATTCAACAGCGTGGCAACAAAAGTCCAGATTAAACTTTGAGTAAAAGCGTGCTGGCACATTATCTCCTTCTCATTGGCCTGTTATTTTTCAAGCTGCTCATCTATCGGCATGATTAAAAGAGATGTTTAAAACTCACTCGGGTGAAAACCGTGCCACCTGCTGCCAAAAAGTTGATTACAATCCATTAAAATCCAAATAAAACTGTATGCTTGCCCAGTGTTAAAAGGCTTATTGGAGAACATGATGACCAATAGCCCTATCTCTTGATCAGATTTCATCCGGATTCACCTAAATTGATCATGAAAGGTCAACTCAGCACAGTGTTCATAAACGCGATATAAGTCACTTAGCCACCTCTACAGCGCGGTCATGGAGTCGCTTTTCCGTTTGAGATAAAAAAGGAGGCGATTGCCTCTTTTCCTTCTCTAATGGTCATTTTCCGTTATGGTTTGGCACCCTCATCAATCATGTATATCAAGCTAGCCAATTGAGAACTAGGCCAAAACCAACTTTGGAGCAGATACGTGATTCAGGTTGGGCTAGAGAAAGCCCAGAGAGCAAAGTATTACCGCCTTTGACAGCTAGATCTCAACTATTACTGCCTTCTTTCCTGATAGTGGTAAAATCGCCACATCAGAATTACCGAGAAACTCTATGTTTATCCATCATGTTAACGGCATCGACTGGCTGGTGATCACAGCTTTTGAAGAACTGAAAACTATCTTTATTGAAGAAGCCGGTACGATCCCCTCTTGCTTCTCTACCGCCAGCGAATTGAACCTGATTGATCAAGCCAGGCGCTCTTACGGATATTTGTCTACACTCAGCGGCACAATCACTGACACAGGCACTTTTCAAAGTCAGGATAACGAAGAAGATTTAGACCCAATGCTTGCTTGCCTGGTTGAAGGGCGTGGTCGGGTGTTTATCTATCATGGCGGTTTTGTGGCTTTTGTGGATGACGAGCAAACCTTTATCACCCGAATGGACTGAAAATTATTCCGTTCGTTGAGTAAGTTGAGTACGTTGAAATTGAAGAATTGATCGGAGCGAGATCCTGGCTTCAATAAGTAAGGCAATCCTGCTGGTAACTCGCAAGCTGTATCCCTGAGAAGGAATGGTGCAACTCCGAGCTGGAGGAATACACCAATTCCCCGTCCGACACTGCCGAAGGCGATTGAGAAAATGGCGTAGCGAGGCATGGATGCCGAGGCAGCGACATCGAATCATGGACGAGCGTTTGTCGCGTTAGCCAATTTTCGAAATGAGCCTGAGGAGTCGTCAGTGTCGGTTGGGGCGGCAAGGGAGATCCAAGAGGGAATTGCTGTTGATCCCCTCTTGGTCGGGTGTGGGGCGAAGCTCCACGATGTTCTGCCAAGCGAAGCTTGGCGAGTCACCTTCCCACACGACAAGTGGAAACAACTTAACCCGCTGGCAAGCGGCATGTCCCGCAGGGACAAAACACCATTCCGCCAAACGCAGTTTGGCAATGCTCTGTCGCAGGCAGCTTGCTGCGCAGCACCAACAATAAGACCGACACGTCCAGTGTCTCAAAATCCGTACACTCTATTCTCCAGCAAAAAACAAAATCAAATCACCAACATGATATTATTGCGCGCCAACAGGGCATTGCCGACGCCACTGCAGGGTGACATGCAATAAACACTATCATTGCGGCCACTAAAGCAAAGCGAGATGCAATGAAGGCAATCATTGCAGCCAATGCCACATCTGTACCCAAAAACATATAAAAACCCTGAGTAAGGAGTGAACATGCAACCTTTGGTAGCTGTTGTCATGGGATCAAAGAGTGATTGGCCCACCATGGAAGCCGCAGCAGAAATTATGGATAAGCTGCAGGTCCCCTATCATGTGGAAGTGGTCTCCGCCCACCGCACCCCGGATAAGCTGATGAGCTTTGCTGAAACAGCCGCCGATAAAGGCTATCAGGTGATCATTGGCGGCGCCGGTGGCGCAGCACACCTGCCAGGCATGATCGCCTCCAAAACCCGTCTGCCAGTACTTGGCGTACCGGTTCAAAGCAAGGCTCTGTCCGGTATGGACAGCCTGCTCTCCATAGTCCAGATGCCAAAAGGCGTGGCGGTAGGCACCCTGGCCATTGGTACTGCCGGTGCCTTCAATGCCGGTTTGCTGGCCTGCCAGATGCTGGCCAACAACGACTCAGAGCTGGCTGCCCGTGTAGACGCTTTCCGCACCGAGCAAACCCAGACCATCCTGGACAATCCAGACCCACGGGAGGAGTAATCCAGATGGCAACAGCTAAGATTTGGGTGCTGGGCGATGGTCAGCTGGGTGCTATGATGCGTCATGCCGGTATGCCCCTGGCACTGGATGTTCGCCCCGTGGATATCATGTCCCCCTCAGAAGAGAAGCTGCCACTGGCCGCCGATGATATTATCACCGCCGAGCGCGAGCAGTGGCCTGAGTCCTGTCTGAGCCGTCAGCTCAGTGAACACCCCAACTTTATCAATGGTCCGGTATTTGGCCGTCTGGCCGACCGGTACACCCAAAAGAGCCTGCTGGATGATCTGGCCGTGGCCACTGCGCCCTGGGAACTGGTTGAAGACCAGACCGAGGAAGCCGAGCTGCATAACGCCTATGGTGAGCGGGTGCTGCTGAAGCGTCGTACCGGCGGCTATGACGGCAAAGGTCAGCACTGGCTGAAGCAGGCAGAAAACATCTCAATTCCTGCGGACTGGCGCAATCAAGCCATTGCCGAGCAGGCTATCAACTTTGATGAAGAGGTGTCTCTGGTGGGCGCTCGCAGCGCAGATGGCAAATGTCACTTTTATCCGCTGGCGCTGAACCTGCATCAGGATGGTATCCTGATGGCCTCTATCTCCCCCCTGACCCGTTTAAGCCCTCTGCAAGCCAAAGCGGAAGCTATGTTGAGCCGGATTATGGATGCCCTCAATTATGTGGGCGTGATGGCGATGGAGTGTTTCCGTGTGGGCGATACGCTGCTGGTTAATGAGCTGGCGCCAAGGGTTCACAACTCAGGACACTGGACCCAGGCAGGTTGTCATATCAGCCAGTTCGAGCTGCACCTGAGAGCATTGGCGAAACTGCCGATACCTGAGCTTAAACCGGCTCTGCCCATCGCCATGGTGAACCTGATTGGGGTTGACCATGACAGCAACTGGCTGAGCATTCCCGGTGCCGAACTCTACTGGTACAACAAAGAGGTTCGTCCCGGCCGTAAGGTGGGTCACCTGAATCTCGATGCCTCCGACAATGCTGAAGTCATAGATGCACTGCTGGCGTTGCAAACCTGGATGCCAGAGCAGTATCAGGCACCATTGTCCTGGATTATGAACGAACTTCAGGATTGATATTCATCACAGAACAAGCAGCGCCTGGCGCTGCTTTTTTTTTGTTCGCACAGACTGAAACTGTGCAGCACATCATGTTTCTCCCGAGCCGAAAAACCTATTGTCGACGCTATAATCCCCCCGATTTCCCTTTATCTTATGCGGGCACTTTTTCGTTGGACAAGCACAATCTCAAACCGGTCAAATTAAGGCACAATGATCTGCGGCACCATATGTTTTATCTGGTTATGCCGTTGGTGATTTTTGTCGGCCTGTTTTTGGTGGTTCTGGGTCCGGCAAACATTCCCTGGACACTGCTGGGTGTTGCTATCTCCTGCTATCTGTTGTGCTGGGGACTGGATTATGTGGTGTGCCAGCGCAAGTTGAACGATATGTGCAAGCACCTGGAAAAAGTGGTTCAGGTGAATCAAACCACCTATGAACTCATGGGGCTGTCCAGTAACTATGAAAATGAGCCTGAGTTCCTTGAAGCTCTGCTGCGTCGCTCGGTGGATCTGGTACCCGGTGCCGAAATGGGCTGTATTCTGATCCTGGATGAAGAGACCCAAACCCTGAAGTTTCAGACTGCCATCGGCATGGATCTGGCCCTGCTGCAATCATTGCAGCTGCCACTGGCCAACTCATTCTCCTATCGATTGACCCAGGGCAAGTGCGACCGTGTGGTCACCATCAATGATATGCGCGGCATGAATGCTGAAACCAGCTTCACTCAGGCCCAGCAGGATGCATTGATGAATGCGGCTCATAAGCCGATACTCTCCACCCTGTCATCCCCTATCTATGTCAATGGCAAGCTGTACGCCATGATGAATCTGGACAGCAGTCAACTGGATGCCTACGGCAGTTATGATCAGAGTCTGGCGAGCATTCTGACCCATGAGGCCAGCAACGCCATCAGCCTGTATCACAAGTCACGTCAAATCGCTGAGCTGGCCAGCCGTGACAGCCTGACCGGACTCTATAATCGCACCCGCTTTCAGGAGCTGTTGATGGCCTGGTCCAAAGACCATGCCCAGGAGTGCCAGTTGGTGGTGATCGATATGAATAACCTCAAGTCCCTGAACGATGAGCATGGCCATCAGGCCGGTGATAAAGCCCTGATTAAACTGGCCGACACCCTCAAACAGTATTGGGGAGAGCAGGCACTGCTGGCGCGTTTTGGCGGTGATGAATTTGTTGTGCTGCGCCATGGTTCGCCCCTGTCTGTCACCATGGAACTCAGTGAGATCCGTGCCAGTCTGGACTCTCAACCCGGCTATCCGGTGAGGTTCAGCGCCGGTCTGGCCCCCTTCGTCAATAACTGGAGCAAGGCCTTCAAACAGGCTGATCAGGCTATGTATTCCCAGAAGCGGATGCTGAAAGCGCAGGAAATTGCCTGAGCCCAAAGCTAAAAAAACCAGCCAAATGGCTGGTTTTTTGTTTCCTGTAATTTATCCCACACTAGCTTACCCAAAGAACAGGCGCCACAGCCAGGACTTATCCAAATCCTCTTTACACTGATTGTACTGGGCAGCATAACGGCGGGATCTGGCGTCCACCTTGGCGGCCACATTGATCAGCCATTTCTTGGACTTATAAGAACCTCGCTTATAGCCACCCCAGCCTTCGTGATAATTCAGGTACTGGTTTCTGGCATCCCACTTTGATACCCCGTTGATCTTATGGCTCTTGTAGATAAACCAACCCATAAAATCCATGGCATCGTCGAAGTTTGAGCGGCTGGACCAGGAATTACCTGTCTCCCGGGTGTAATCATCCCAGGTGATGGTTTTGGCCTGGGCATAACCGTAAGCACTGCTGGCCCGGCCGATAGGGATAAAACCGAGGAAATACTCCATAGGCGGCGCGGCATTATGCTTAAAGGAGCTTTCCTGATACATCATGGCCATAGGCACATGCACAGGCACGCCCCACTTTTCACGGGTGTTTTTGGCGGCGTCATACCAGTCTCTGTGCTCGGTAAAAATCGCACAGATATTTTCAGGTTCTCTTGGAGGAGAATTGGCGCATCCAGCCAATTGCAGTAAGGCCAATGCCATCATGGCACGCAAGGTCCAGTTCATGGTTATATACCAATCGCTTGTCATCAGGGTTAACACTGCTTGTTAGTGTCACAAACCCGGGCCAAGGTTGCAATGCAGATACTTGAATTTGATGAGGTAATACCAATCCTCATAGAAGGTTGGCATACAGAAGCACCGCCACGACCGGGCGGTGCAGTACTCTGTTATTGATTAACCAGTACTTTGGGCAATACACATCTGGCTTTATCGGTTTGCCAGACAACCGGCTCCCAGAAGCCTTCGCCCTGACCTTCTGGCAGGTATTTCGCCGCCAGATGCAGTCGCTCGCCGGTTTTCAAATCCAGCGACAAGGTCTTGGTTTTACGGGCATTAAGAGGAACATCCATCCCAGGAGCATGGATCAACTCCACCAGCGTCAGGGTATAACGCCCCGGTGCCAGTTTATAGTTGGGCTGGGAGATAACCGGTTTGCCATCAATATGGGTGACCAGCGCCCCGTACAGGTTTTCAGAGGCTGGCGGCTCAAGATAGGCAGAGAAGCGACCGCAATCTTCAGCCTGCTTCGGCTCTGAGGCGCAGCCAGCCAGGACTGCAGCCATGACACCGGCTAACAGGTACCCTTTCACTCTGCCTGCTGCCATCAATCTCTGATATCCCCGAAGTAGTCGGCGAGAAACTCATCAAAGCCCACTTTGTCCAGAGCTTCGATATCCCGCTGGCGGGCAATCGACTCAGCGGCGGCCTGAGTATAATCCTCAAGCTGCTCAGGGGTCAGCGGATAGTTGGTAAAATACTGGGTGTATTCCCGGGCCAGGCCCTTCACCCAACTGCCATTGTTCATGCCTGGCTCGGACAATGCCTGCATCACTCTGCCTGACAGTGTCTTGTCCGGGTTCTGAACCGCCTGTCGCCACTGGGCAACAGCTTGTTGATACTCATCGCCCTGAATATCCAGCAGTGTAGCCAGACGCTCCATGGCATCGAAGATATCACCGGCCCAGTCGCGCAAACTGATCGTCTCGCCCTTGTTGCTCAGCATCAGCTCAGGGTTACGGCCTTCCAGTACCACAGCATTCAGGTTCAGTGATACCTGCTGCTCTTCAACCTTATCGAAGGGCTCTGATGAGGCCAGCAGACAGTAAAGCAGGAACAGATCCAATATCCGAATCTGGCTTTCTTCAATACCTACCGGGCTGAATGGGTTAACATCCAACGCCCGCACTTCGATATATTCAACGCCACCACGCTCCAGCGCTTCAGAGGGTTTCTCACCACTGGCGGCAACCCGTTTGGCACGGATAGGAGCATAAAATTCATTTTCAATCTGCAGAATATTGTCGTTAAGCTGGCGATATTCGCCATCCACTTTCACGCCGATACGGGCAAATTTTTCCGACCGCATACGAATCGCCGCACGCATGCCGGTCAGGTATTCGCCCAGGGAGTTGTAGCTGATATTCAGCTTATCCTGTTCGTGGTTGGTATAGCCCAAATCACTCATGCGCAGAGAAGTCGCATAGGGCAGATACAGGGTGCCGTCATCCGTTTTGTTAAAGGGAATATCGGACTCGCGTCCCTTCACAAAGGAGCTGCACAGCGCAGGAGACGCCCCGAACAGGTATGGCAGCAACCACACACTGCGGCGGTAGTTGCGGATCAGACCGAAATAACGTTCTGAAATAAAATCTTCGCGGCTCAGTGATTTGTCACTGTTCTCGTACAGCAGTGTCCACAGTTCATCGGACACGGAAAAGTTAAAATGCACCCCGGAGATGATCTGCATCAGGGCACCATATCGGTAGGTCAACCCTTTACGGTACAGGGTCTTCATTTTACCGATATTGGAGTCGCCATATTGAGCAATGCGGATATCGGCCTCGTCGCCAACGAAACAGGGCATGCTCACCGGCCACAGTTGCTGGCCATTGAGGTTACGTACCGAAAATGCATGAGTTTGAGTCAGGCCATCCAGCAGTTCATTAATGCTTTTACTGACCGGAGTAATAAATTCCAGCAAAGCTTCACTGTAGTCAGTGGTAATTCGCGAGTGAGTCAGGGCGCTGCCCAGCACCTCTGGATGGGGATCCTGTGCCAGTTCGCCCTCGGGTAAAACACGCAGAGCTTCCCGCTCTATCCCTCTGTGAATACCTGCCAAAGCACGACGCCCGGCATCAGTGGCCAGGTAATCTATCAACGCATTGAATGACTTCAAGTTAACCTTCTCTCTAATTGGGTTCATAGACTGCTCGGCCAACCCGGACTGACAATGAACCTGCGCAATGCTTCAAAATATAAGTATCAGACACGGCCAGCAAGTATTTCTATTCAGCTAAAACGTAAAACTCTTTTACTGAAAATCAGCGACTGACGATGACACCTACAAAAACAGACGGCGACAGTGCTTAACTGTCGCCGTCTTGCATATATGAGGGCAATGATAATGATTACAATGCCCGGCGCAAATTTTTATCCAGGATCACAAATTCCCGGATAGTTAGTTATAGGTTCACTTTTACTTAATCACCTTAACCGGGTACCCAAGCGCCTCCAGTCCGGGCTGAATACTGGCTTTATCACCTACCACCAGCATCACCATCTCGCCCAGATTCAGGTTATCTTTGGCCAGTTGATCCAACTCAGCCTTACCTATGGTGTCGATAATCTTCGCCTGTTTGGCGGTATAATTAGCGGCGAGATCGTACTTTTGAATCGAGCGGATAAACCCGGCTTTCTGATAAGGGGTCTCATAATCCAGCGCCTTCCCCTGAGAGATTGAACTGCGCATAAAGGCCAGCTCCTCTTCGGTTATCCCCTGCTGCTGATAGTGGTTTATCTCCTTGATAAACTCCACCAGCGACTTGTCAGTCACATCGCTGCGTACACTGGCTTTGGCGACGAAAGTGCCCGAATCCTGTTTGCCACTGAAGCCACTGCGGGCACCATAGGTGTAACCCTTATCTTCCCTCAGATTGAGGTTAATCCGGCTGTTGAACGCGCCCCCCAGAGGATAGTTCATCAGCTCAGCCTTAAAGTACTCACCTGTGGCATCAAATGGCATCGCCCTTTTACCCAGCATAATCACTGACTGGGCAGCGCCGGGTTTATCAACTATGTATATAGTGCCTCCCTGCAGCTCAGGTAATGGCCCCTGCTCAGGTATAGGTGTGGCCTTACCCTGCCATTTAGCCAGTGGCGCAAGCTGCGGCAGTATCTGAGCTTTATCCAGATCCGACACCACCACGACTTCAGCGTTACCGGCACGGTACTGCGCTTTATAGAAGGCTTTCACATCGTCAAGGGTCAATCCGGAGACGGTTTTCAGGCTGGCGCCTACCCCTTTGGGGTTCTTATCACCGTAAAGCAGTTTGGCAAAGTTGGTTCTGGCAAGATAATCAGGCTCATTGAGCTGGTGCTGAAGCCCCTGCAGCATCTGCTGTTTCTGACGCTGGAAGTCAGCCTCTTTAAAGCCTGGCTCAAACAGTTTTTCCTGAAGAATTGCCATGGTCTGTGGCAGGTTTTCTGTTAACGCCGACACCTTGATGGTGCTCTGGTTGCCACTGGAACCAAAGCTGATGGAGGAACCCAGCATCTCCAGCGCTTGAGTAAGTTCCTCTGTGCTGCGCTTTGCCGTTGACTCATTCATCATGGAGGCAGTCAGCGCAGACAGACCTGATTTGTCGACCGGCACCAGATCATGGCCACCATTGAGGTAGATAAGCAGCTCAACCGTTGGTGTTTCATCACTCTCAGTGCCCATCACCTGAATACCGTTGGCCAACGCGCCAGTCCACAGTTCAGGCACTGTCATCACAGGTGCAGCGCCTTCGGCAGGACGAACAGAACGGTCAAAGCCCGAACTGGCTGGCTTGGCAGCCGCGGCTTGCTCTGTGCTGGCAACAGGCTCGGCGCGCTCGGGCGTATAGTTATCCGCATGGGCAATCAACTGAGTCTGTCCCTTGGGCACAACACTCATCACCACACTGGGTTTGCCCTTGATGTACTTGTTGAATACCCGCATTACATCTTCTTTGGTGACGCTGGAGTATCGCTCAAGATCTTCGGCAATCATATCCGGCTTACCGAAGAAGGTTTGGTTGTAAGCCAGCGACGTCACCTTGCCGCGTACACTCTGCAGACCGAATATGGTTCTGGCCTCTGACTGCACCTTGGCTTTTTGCAGGTCTTCATCAGTCACACCACGGGTTTCAAATTCAGCGATAGACTCGTTGATACGCTTTTCTATATCTGTCAGCGAGCCGCCTTTGGCTGGGTTGGCCAGGGCATACATAAACATCTGGCAGGCCAGTTCCTGACAGGGGTGACTGACACCCGCCTGCACGGCAAAGCCATCTTTCACCAGATTTTTGTAAAACAGGGATGTTTGACCGCCACCCAGAATAGTGGCCAGCAGATCAAGTGCAGCTTCATCTTCATGACGGGCATAAACGGTCGGGAAACCCACACGTATCAATGGCAGGTGCACCGCATCTTCCATGGAGATATAACGTGTCTTGTCCAAAGTCACCGGCGTCCTGGCCATATCCTTAACTTCCGGCCCACGGGGAATATCACCAAAGTACTTATTCACCCAGGCCAGGGTTTGAGCCTGATCAAAGCTGCCGCCTATGGTCAGAGTGGCGTTATTGGGACCATACCAGCGGGCAAAGAAGGCGCGGACATCATCAACATCTGCCCGCTCCAGATCTTCCGGCCAGCCAATCACAGGCCAGGAATAAGGGTGGCCTTTGGGATAGAACGCCTCGGAGAAACGCTCATTCATGCGGCCATAAGGACGGTTATCAACCCGCTGGGCACGCTCGTTTTTGACGGTTTCCCGCTGGACTTCAAACTTCTCTTCGGTCAGCGCCGGCAGGAAATACCCCATACGGTCAGCTTCCAACCAGAGCACTTTTTCCAGCTGGTTGCTGGGCACAGTCTCAAAGTAGTTGGTGCGGTCAGTATTGGTGGTGCCATTCAGGGTGCCACCGGACTCAGTGATAATTTTAAAGTGCTCTTCGTCGGCAACGTTTTCTGAGCCCTGGAACATCATGTGTTCAAACAGATGAGCAAAGCCACTCTTGCCAGGTACTTCTCGGCCGGAACCCACATGATAGGTCACGTCCACATGCACCAGAGGATCAGACTTGTCTTCATGGAGCACCACTGTCAGGCCATTGGCCAGCTGGTACTTCTTATAGGGAATACTGATACCTGCATTCTGGGTAACACTGGACTCCACCAGCTTTACCCCTCCAGGCAGACGGGATGTCTGGGTGTCTGAGGCGCACCCGGCCAATGCTGCAGATACAGCTACTGCCAGTAACAATCGCTTCACTGAAAGCTCCTTGTCAAAATTCTGTTCTGTTAAGACCCGCTCAATTAGCCGGGGTTCCCTTTCCTATATGGGTATCGAGAAAGCGCAACATGGTTTGATACATCTCAAGGATGTTCTCTTCGTTATAAAAACCGTGGCCTTCTTTGTCTTTAACCAGCCATTCATAGGGATGGCCTTTCTTGTCAAGCGCGTCACGCAAGGCATAGGCATGTTCGATATGAGCTCTTTCGTCGTCCTCACCGTGCACGATAAGCACAGGGGCTTTCAGCATATCAACATTTCGGGCCGGTGACTGGCTTTGCTGGGACGCGACATCTGTGCCCAGGGTCTTATCAAGATAAGCGTCTCCCCATTTGATGCTGCGGATATCCCCTTCGTCATACAGCATGGGCAGGTCATATACACCGACATAGCCTATGGCGCATTTGTAGAGCTCCGGCTCTCTAATGGCACTTTGCAGCGCACTGTAGCCCCCGAAGCTGGCGCCATAAATACAGATCCTGTCTTTATCTGCGACACCGGATTGAATGGCGTATTGAGTCGCCAGGGTAATATCATCCTGGATCTTATTGCCCCACTCTCCCCAGCCCGCCTGCTCGAAGCGCTGACCATAACCGGTTGAACCGCGGAAATTAACCTGCACCACAGCATATCCCTGGCTGGCGAGCATCTGGGCATCGGGGTGGAATCCCCAATAGTCTCTGGCATGGGGGCCACCATGGGGCATAACGATAGTCGGCAGATCTTTCTGTTTGCCCTGAGGTAGCGTCAGATAACCGTTTAACTGCAGACCATCCGGGGTTTTTAACCTGAAGGGTTCGGTCATGGCCAGCTGATCCGCTTTCAGCCAGGGGCGCGCTGCCAACAGGAAGCGGGCGCTCAGCTTATCTGTGTCTACCAGATAAAAGGCTCCCGGGTTGCGGTCTCCGTTAACCCAAACCACCATCTGTTTGCCATCCCGGGTCTTACTGGTAATCTCCACAGCATCGCCGTTAAAGGCTCCCACCAGAGCTTTATGAACCTGAGCTTCTTTGGTGTCGGGCTTGATAAACAGATAGGTTGGGAAGTCTTCATCCATTCGCAGACCATAGACTTCATTGAGGTTTGAGCTGATAGCATAGGTAGGGTCGGCAATCTCGCTGCGATACAGCTCTGAGGACTTACCGGTTTTCAGATTATATTGGTAAAGCCCTTTGGTACCGCCATCTTCACTCTGCAGCACATAAACACTGTCGTTGTCTGAGCTGAAGCCCAGCGGCTCGAACTCACCGGCAAACTCGTCTTTAAACAGCTCCCAGTCTTCACCTTTGGCAGGAGAGTAGTAGAGTTTGGTTTTACCATCCGAGGTCATGCCTGTGGCAAATCTGGGCACGCCATGGTTATCGATAAGAAAGCTGCCGTATGGCACGGGCGCTCTTTTAATTTTGCGCTCACGCCCGTTGTATACATTCAGCTTCACCACTTCCGGTAAGGCTCCGCCACTTTTGTTTATGGTTCGACGATACACCAGAATGTGCTTTTCATCGCCATCCAGATTATCCAACAAAAAGTAGGCATCCGCCGATAGGGCCATTCCGCCCTTGGAGCGATAACCGGCAATCATTCTGGCTTTGGAACCGTCATAATTGATGGCGAACAACTCTCCGGTAACGAAAGGCTTTTCCAGGGAGCCATGGCTTCGGCCAACCTGAACCACCACCCTCTCATCATTCACCCAATAGAAGTTTTCCGGCAGATCTTTACGGTCCGCCTTCAAAGCAAATACTGGCTGCAGTGTCTTGGTATTCAGAAATGCCAGCGATTTACCGCCGTCGTTGTTCATCAGTACCGCCAGATGCTTTCCATCCGGGGATATTTTGACATTGTGAAACTCACTGTGGCGGACAAAATCTTTCACATCCGGCGTTGCCGCCACAGACGATAAGCTGACAAGGGCCACCAGCAGCTGTCCACTTTTACGAAACAGGCTCATACATCACTCCCTGATAGTTTAGCTTTTCCTAAAAAGTTGATTTAGCTAACTTTTGAGCGATGTTAATTGTTCATCTTTTAGACGGCAAGTAAAAGTAATTAATTCGCCCAGTGCAATACTGCCGCCACAATCAACAGATATCGAACAGTTTTACCGATCAGAATAAGCAGAGTGGAGGTAAGGACTGGCAGGCGCAACCAACCGGCCAATACGCAGAGCAGATCACCGATTACCGGCGCCCAGGCAAGCAGCAAGCTCCAAACACCATACTTTTGCACCAACGCCAAAGCCCTTCGATACCTCCCGCTGGCCAGCTCTTCCGGTGATTTGGCGACACGTCCCAATCTGCCAAGCCAGAAACTGGTGAGTGACCCCAGAGTGTTGCCCACCGAGGCCGCCAGCCAGAGTGTCAGCCAGGCCTGGGGCTCTGCAGCCAATAAGCCAGCCAACAGCACCTCAGAACCTCCGGGGAGCAGTGTCGCAGCCAGAAAGGCACCACTGAACATGATCCACAGACTTTCGGTCATTCCATTATTGTCCTCAAACGGGGTTGTTTGCTCACCCGCTTTACATGCATTAACATAATCAAAACAAACTCACTTATTACAATAAGTTATATTAAAAACGATTTGTTTCCCAACTCTGTCTATCTATACAATGCTCAGCAGTTATTCTGTGAGCATATTTCGTGCAATTTCAGCCCTCTGGTGCTGTCCGGAAGATTTTTGTTCAGGGTGGGTTTTGCCACCAAAAGCCCTTGTTGGGGCAGTCTATAAAGCAGGAAGTGACCTGATATGATTAAGATGATTCAACGTATTCCGTTCTGGCAGCAAGTGCTTGCGGGTTTTGGCCTGGGTGCCATAGTCGGCCTGATTTTCGGCCCGGATGCAGCCAGCCTCAAGCCTCTTGGCGACCTGTTTATCGCCGCCATTAAAATGTTGGTGGCACCGCTGATTTTCTGCGCCATCGTCGTCAGCATTACCTCTCTGGGTAACAGCGCCAATCTTAAGCGCCTCAGTCTCAAGACGCTGGGGATGTTTATGTTTACCGGTACCATTGCATCTCTGATCGGCCTGACCATAGGCTCACTGATCGATATGGGCGGCTCCATGGAGCTGGTCACCTCTGAGGTGCGTGAGCGCAATGTACCAGGTTTTGCCCAGGTATTGCTGGATATGATCCCGGTCAACCCTTTTGCCTCTCTGGCCGAAGGTAAAGTGCTGCAGATTATCGTCTTTGCCGCTTTGGTGGGTATCGCGATCAACACTGTGGGTGAGAAAGCGGAGCCACTGAAAAAAACCATTGAAGCCGGTGCTGAGGTGATGTTCCAGTTAACCCGCATGGTACTGAAACTGACCCCAATCGGCGTATTTGGTCTGATGGCCTGGGTCATTGGTAAATACGGTCTGGAAACCCTGCTGCCGCTCAGCAAGTTTATCGGCGCTATCTATCTGGCTGCACTTATTCATATCCTCTTTGTTTATGGTGGCCTGATTAAGTTTGCTGCCAAACTGAGCCCGCTCAAGTTCTTCCGCAAGGCCATGCCGGCCCAGCTGATCGCTTTCTCCACCGCCTCCAGCTTTGGTACCCTGCCGGCAACCACCCGCTGCGCCAGCTCCATGGGTGTATCCAAGCAGTACAGCGCCTTTGTACTGCCTATGGGAGCAACCATGAATATGGATGGTTGTGGCGGTATCTACCCGGCAATCGCGGCTATCTTTATCGCCCAGATTTACGGCATCCCACTGGATATGACCGACTATATGCTGATTGCGGTGACCGCTACCGTTGCCTCAGTGGGTACCGCAGGTGTACCGGGCAGCGCCATGGTGATGCTGACGGTGACTCTGGGGGCTGTGGGTCTGCCACTGGAAGGTATCGCCTTTATCGCTGCCATCGACCGTGTGATTGATATGATCCGCACCTGCACCAATGTCACCGGCGATATGATGACAGCCGTGGTGGTAGGAAAGTCGGAAGGTCAGCTGGATGAAGTCCAGTTCAACAAGGATGAAATTGAGCCTCAGACTGCCAGCGCCTGATCTCCTGTCCCAAAAAGCTCCACATAAAAAAGCGCCGCTCCAATCAGAACGGCGCTTTTTTGATAGCTGTTTTAATAGCTGTGATTCGCAGCAGTAACTGGACTGGATTAACCCAATACCGCCAGCAGCACCCCGGCTGCTACCGCACTCCCCAGTACACCGGCCACATTCGGGCCCATGGCGTGCATCAGCAGGAAGTTCTGTGAGTTGGCATCCAGCCCCACCTTGTTGACCACCCGAGCAGCCATAGGTACCGCGGATACACCGGCAGCGCCAATCAGCGGGTTAACCTTGCCACCAGACAGCTTGCACATCAGCTTGGCCATCAGCACGCCTGATGCAGTGCCGATACCGAAGGCGACCGCACCCAGTACCAGAATACCCAGAGTCTGGATCTGCAAAAACTCCTCTGCTGACAGCTTGGAGCCTACCGCCAGACCCAGAAAGATGGTGACGATATTGATAAGTTCATTCTGTGCAGTCTGAGACAGGCGATCCACCACTCCGGATTCACGCATCAGGTTACCCAGGCAGAACATACCCACCAGAGGTGAAGCGGCCGGCAGGAACAGGATAGTTAACCCCAGCACCATCAGCGGAAACAGGATCTTCTCCTTCTTGCTCACCTCACGCAGCTGCTCCATCTTGATTTTACGCTCTGCCTCTGTGGTCAGTGCTTTCATAATGGGCGGCTGGATAATAGGTACCAAAGCCATATAGGAGTATGCTGCCACGGCGATCGCCCCGAGTAACTCAGGCGCCAGCATGGAGGCCACAAAGATAGCCGTTGGACCATCAGCCCCACCAATAATGGCGATGGCTGCCGCATCCTGCAGGGTAAACTCAAAACCGGGAACCAGATTCAGACCGATTGCCCCCAGCAGGGTGGCAAAGATACCGAACTGAGCCGCGGCTCCCAGCAGCAAGGTTTTAGGGTTGGCAATCAGGGCACCAAAATCAGTCATAGCCCCCACCCCCATAAAGATCAGCAGAGGGAAAATACCTGTCTTGATACCCACTTCATAGATGTAATAAAGCAGTCCACCGGGGTCGTTAAACCCTGCATTGGGAATGTTTGCCAAAATCGCACCAAACCCTATGGGCAAGAGCAACAGAGGTTCAAACTTCTTGGCTATCGCCAGATACATCAGCAGCAGGCCAACGGCCATCATCGCCGCCTGAGGCCAGGTGAAATGGGCTATGCCCGTCTCACCCAGAAACGCCATTAATCCTTCCACGACGCCTCCTTAACTCAGTGCCAGCAACTGAGAGCCAACGTTGACGCTGTCACCCTCTTTAACAAACAGCTTGGCGATCACACCGTCACAAATGGCACGCACTTCAGTTTCCATCTTCATGGCTTCCAGGATGATGACAACATCTCCCTCTTTCACCGTATCTCCCGGTGCCACATTCACTTTGAAGATGTTGCCGGACAGAGGCGCGCTCATTTCAGACTTTACTGCGCCACTGGCAACCTGTGCCGCAGGAGCAGAAGCAGCCGGCACGGGAGCAGCGACCGGAGCGACCTGAGTGATATCACCACCCGGAGTCACCTGGACCACATAGGCCTGGCCCTGAACGTTGACAGTGTATGTCTCACCTGCCTCAGCAGACTTGGCTGGCGCAGAAACTACCGGCTCAGGCTCATTGCCCGGAGCGGGTTCAAAGGCGTCTGGGTTGCCGCGGTTTTTCAGGAATTGCAGACCAATTTGCGGGAACAGAGCATAGGTGAGTACATCGTCATCCAGACCTTCCGCCTGAGCCAGCTGAATGCCTTCACTGCCGGCTTTACCACTCAACTCGGCTTTCAGCTTGTCAAATTCAGGTGCCAGCAGATCAGCAGGACGACAGGTGATCGCTTCGCCGCCCTTCAGCACACGAGCCTGCAGCTCGGTATTCACTGCAGCAGGCGTGGCGCCATATTCCCCCTTAAGAACGCCTTCGGTTTCCTTGGTCATCGACTTGTAACGCTCACCGGTCAGCACATTAATCACTGCCTGAGTGCCCACAATTTGCGACGTTGGGGTAACCAGTGGCAGGAAGCCCAAATCCTCACGCACCCGTGGGATCTCTTCCAATACCAGATCCAGTTTATCGGTCGCACCCTGCTCTCTGAGCTGGTTCTCCATATTGGTCAGCATGCCGCCTGGCACCTGAGCCTTAAGAATGCGGGAATCGATACCCTTGAGTGAGCCTTCGAACTTGGCGTACTTCTTACGTACTTCGCGGAAATAGGCTGCAATGTCTTCCAGGGCGCCCAGGTCATAACCTGTATCACGCTCGGTACCTTCTGCCATGGCAACCACGGTTTCTGTGGCCGTGTGACCATAGGTCTGGCTCATTGATGAGATAGCGGTATCCAGCACATCAATACCGGCTTCGATAGCCTTTTGGTAAGTGGCTGTACTCAACCCTGTGGTGGCATGGCAATGCATAGCAACCACAAGATCAGTTTGTTGCTTGAGACGGGAGATCAGCTCATAGGCCTCCATGGGCTTAAGCAGACCGGCCATATCCTTGATACAGATAGAGTCACAACCCATATCTTCAAGACGCTTGGCCATATCTACCCAGTTGTCCAGAGTATGAACCGGGCTGGTTGTATAGGAGATAGTACCCTGAGCATGGCCTTCCACCGCTTTAACTGCTTTGATAGCGGTTTCCAGGTTACGCACATCGTTCATGGCATCGAAGATTCGGAAGACATCAACCCCATTGGTTTTGGCACGCTCGACAAAGCGGGTCACCACATCATCAGCATAATGACGATAGCCCAACAGGTTCTGACCACGCAGTAACATCTGTTGGGGAGTATTTGGCATGGCTTGCTTCAGCAAACGGATGCGCTCCCAGGGATCTTCCCCAAGATAGCGGATGCAGGCATCGAATGTGGCGCCACCCCAGGATTCCAGCGACCAATACCCAACTTTATCCAGCTTCGCTGCAATGGGCAGCATATCTTCAATTCGAAGTCGGGTCGCCAGAATGGATTGGTGGGCGTCCCGGAGCGCAACATCTGTCAATGCTAAGGCTCGGCTCATAATTATCTCCCTTTGTTATATCTTTGCCCGTTATCGGATTCAGGCTTTGGTACGGTACTGATGGATAGCAGCAGTGATCGCTGCCAACACTTTGGGATCGACATTGGCTTGTGCCGAGTCTGGCTGAGGCTCCCCAATGTCCAGAGCAGGTTTGGGACCATATCGGGAGGCCACAAAATTGACTCCGGCAATCAGAATTCCCAAAAATACAAACACCATGACCATCCCCATAGCCATAATGCCAAACGCTACCGTCAAGGATTCAGTAATGGTTTCCATCTTGTCCTCTTATGATATTCAATCACTGCGCATACTCTGTCGCCGGGAACTCAAGTACTCCATTCAACCCGGCACAATCTGAAGCGAAAAACGGTTATCGCATAAATATGATCACAAAACCGCTAACGACCATAACCAATCTATAACAAGAAAGCCAACCCATTGTAAATTGGTCTGACCAATATTAGTAAAATCAAACCTTGCTGACAGAGAAAATAAAAATATTGAGCCGCAATTTTTAAGATTTCATCAATAACAAAGCCGATATTGTAGAAAACACTCAATTCAGAAAGTGTTAAATTAGCGTTTTAAGCCTCTGCTTTTGTAAGAAGCCAAAATCAGACCTGGCTGATACAAACGCTATTAACTGACTAGTTATGCATATCAAGAATATCTAATAGGTGTCTGCCGACATCGACCATTTGAAGCATTTGCAGCCAATCCAGCACTCGCGGGGTCAAACAGGAAGGGGCTAGCTTAAAGGGGGATTAGCAGGGGTTGTCGATTACTTCTTTTACTCGTGGGGATCAAAGGTCCAGGTAAAGGATACAGCAGTAAGGCGATAAACGAAGGGATGACGGAACAGGCCAGAGAGACTCCTGGATCCGATAAAGGAAATGACAAAGGGTAAATACAGCAGGATAACGGAAATGAAAAAGCCCCGGAGTTTGACGTCCGGGGCCTTTCAATATGGCGCGCATGGAAGGAGTCGAACCTCCGACCGCCTGGTTCGTAGCCAGGTACTCTATCCAGCTGAGCTACATGCGCTTTTTGTTCATTGATTTCAAAGAAAGATGGTGCGCGTGGAAGGAGTCGAACCTCCGACCGCCTGGTTCGTAGCCAGGTACTCTATCCAGCTGAGCTACACGCGCGGTATCTTTGAAATAAATGGCGGAGAAGGAGGGATTCGAACCCTCGATGGGAGATAAAGCCCATACTCCCTTAGCAGGGGAGCGCCTTCGGCCACTCGGCCACCTCTCCGACTTAAAATGGTGCGCGTGGAAGGAGTCGAACCTCCGACCGCCTGGTTCGTAGCCAGGTACTCTATCCAGCTGAGCTACACGCGCTTTTAAATCTAGTCTATCGTTATTTTGGTGCGCGTGGAAGGAGTCGAACCTCCGACCGCCTGGTTCGTAGCCAGGTACTCTATCCAGCTGAGCTACACGCGCAGTTCAAAATAATATAACAGGTTTTTCTTGGTGCGCGTGGAAGGAGTCGAACCTCCGACCGCCTGGTTCGTAGCCAGGTACTCTATCCAGCTGAGCTACACGCGCAGTTCAAAGAAAAACAGCAGTACTTTTTTTGGCGCGCATGGAAGGAGTCGAACCTCCGACCGCCTGGTTCGTAGCCAGGTACTCTATCCAGCTGAGCTACATGCGCGGATCAAAAAAGTCGGTACAATTTAATAAAGCGATAAGGCGATAAGGCGTTAAAGCAGATGGTGCGCGTGGAAGGAGTCGAACCTCCGACCGCCTGGTTCGTAGCCAGGTACTCTATCCAGCTGAGCTACACGCGCATAGAATTGTATCGGTACTGCAAAAAACAAAAAGCTGGTGCGCGTGGAAGGAGTCGAACCTCCGACCGCCTGGTTCGTAGCCAGGTACTCTATCCAGCTGAGCTACACGCGCACATCTATTTGCTTTAGTAAGAAATGGCGGAGAAGGAGGGATTCGAACCCTCGATGGGAGATAAAGCCCATACTCCCTTAGCAGGGGAGCGCCTTCGGCCACTCGGCCACCTCTCCGTGTTTCTTGGCGCACATATTACTGTTTGAAGAAAATAAGTCAAACGCTTTTTGGAAAGGAAAATTCGTTTGAGCTGATTTTAATCAAATTGCGCTGATATACATCAAATCCGCCTTGATAAAGCCCCCTATCGCTCTGTTTTTACACACTTCCTGGTCTTTTATTTCGATCAGAGCTTAACGTCGTCCAGGCAGCTCTGAGGCAAAATCAGGCGCAATAAATGGCAGCATTCACATAGTTGACGACAATTTGGCCGGCTAAGCTGGTTTGGCAAATAGAGTGAGTGTCACCTGGGTGCAAAATTTCAGCTGTACCCTGACTGTATTACCAGAAACAACCGCAGCGCTCATCACCCGATAAGCAGTAGCAGGCAGCTTAGACAGGCCAAACTTTTATATGGCTGGGAAAAACCTAAACGTGAACAGATAACCCGCAGCACTATATAAGTAGATGTGCTTGGTCTCCCGTCAATTGGAAGTGAGTTTCAATCACGGTTAAGTAATATCCGGATTGAGTAAGCAGAGTGGATGGAGGCAGCAGTTCGGGCAAAAGTTCAGGAAACAGCTCAGGGCAATAGTTCAGAGCTACAAAGAGGAATAATTGGTGAGGGTGCAAAACAACTGAGAAAGAACCGCACTAAAACAAAAACCCCCGCTTATGCGAGGGTTTTGGGCAATAAAAAAGTCAGTGGACAACTGACTCTCTTATTATGAGCGCGGCAACTGCGCTTGATTACCAATAGTCAAAACTATTAGAAATTGCCGCTCTCGTTACCTGAACCAGATTTTTCAGATTGGATTCTCTGATAAATCTCTTCACGGTGTACAGAAACTTCTTTCGGCGCATTTACACCGATACGCACTTGATTTCCTTTCACACCCAGCACTGTTACGGTGACTTCGTCACCAATCATCAGTGTTTCACCAACACGACGAGTCAAAATCAGCATTCTTTTGCTCCTTTAGTTCCCAATTCAGCAATAACTCGGTACACACCCGGTACTTATGCTTATTATAAGGTCAGCATAGTACAAATTAACAGTAGTCATTACCAAATCGGTTATTTACTTACAGCTCGTTTAGCTCAAAAGCGTGATGTAGCGCGCAAACTGCAGATCTTAGATGGTTCTGCGGAATCACCAATGCAAGTTTTATTGCAGATGAAGAAACCAACTTAACATGTATTCCGTGTTTGCCCAAGACATCGAAAACCTTGGCAGCAACCTCTGTTTTAGCCAGATTATTGTTCCCAACCAGGGAGACTCTGACCAGATCCTGTTCAAAGTAAACCGGACCTATATTGAGAGTTTGACTGACACTGTCCAGCTCGGCAAGTACCCTTTCCAACCAGGATTGAGCAATAGTAAAGCTGACAGTTGATGCACTGCTGCGGGTTTTGCTCAGCAGATCAGTTTCAATTCCCATTTCGGCAAGGCGCTTGAACAGCACTGCCAATCTATCGCTGGATTCATCCAATTCGTCGAAAGAGACCATGGCCAAATCAGCACTGACGGCAATCCCGACTACTTTACCTGCCTGATGATATTGACCATCAAAACAGATCAAAGTGCCCTCGCCATCCTCAAAACTGGACAACACCCTCAGTGGTACCCGGTATTTTTCGGCGTAAGCGACAGAATCAGGGTGCAGCACCTTGGCACCCAGGCGGGCCATCTCAAACATTGAGCTGAAGCTGATACTGTCGAGACGTTTGGCAGCAGGTTCCAGGTTGGGGTCTGTGGTAAATACACCGGTAACATCGGTAAAAATCTGGCATTCATCGGCACTTAATGCCGCTGCCAGCGCCACTGCCGTCGTGTCTGAACCGCCGCGTCCCAGCGTGGTGACATCCCCATTGGGGTTACGTCCCTGAAAACCTGCGACGACGGGGATAATGCCTTGTTCCAGCAATTGCTCCAGATAGTCGGTATCTACCTGTTCAATAGCGGCACGGCCAAACTGGCTGTTGGTATGGATTTGTACCTGATCACCTGTAAGGGATCGGGCTGGAATGCCACGCTTTTGCAGTGCCATGGCCATCAGGGCGATACTGATCTGCTCACCGGTTGAGATAAGCATATCCATTTCACGGGGATCACCATAAGCAGTGACCTGTCCGCCCAGTGCGATCAGGCGATTGGTCTCCCCCGCCATCGCGGAGCATACAATCACCTGCCTTTCACCGGCCTGATAAGCCTTGGCTATACGCTCGGCAAGCGCCTCGATGCGCTCGATTGAGCCCACCGAAGTGCCACCAAACTTTTTAACGTAAAGCTTACTCTTACAAAGAGACTGGCTAAGCTTTTGCTCTTCTGGCACTGACGACCTCTTACAGACGCTCGGTCAGCCAAGGCATAACATCAGACAGTGCTTTGTCCAGATGTTCTGGCTGACTGCCACCGGCCTGAGCCATATCTGGACGACCACCGCCCTTACCACCTACCTGAGCGGCCACCATGGCAACCAGCTCACCGGCTTTGACTTTACCCACCAGGTCTTTGGTCACACCAGCAATCAGGTTAACCTTGGCATCGCCTGCGATACCCAGTACCACAACGCCACTGCCCAGCTTCTGCTTCAGTTCATCCTGTAAGCCACGCAGTGCACCAGGCTCAACGCCTTCCAGCTTCTTAACCAGTACTTTCACACCATTAACTTCAACGGCGTCACCGGCCAGATCAGCACTGGCAGCAGCTGCAAGTTTGTCTTTAAGCTGAGCATTTTCTTTTTCCAGCTGCTTAGCTTTGTCCAGCTGAGCCTTCAGCTTGGCAACCAGAGACATGGCGTCGGCTTTCAGCAGGCCCGCTGCTTCGCGCAGTTCAGCCTCTTCCTGAGCGACATAATCCATAGCCGCAGCACCAGTTACCGCTTCAATACGGCGGATACCCGCTGCGATACCACCTTCAGAGGTGATCTTGAACAAACCGATATCACCGGTACGACCTACGTGAGTACCACCACACAGTTCGATAGAGAAGTCACCCATGGTAACTACGCGAACATCGCTATCGTACTTCTCACCAAACAGTGCCATGGCACCTTTTTCTTTGGCGGTATCGATATCCATCACTTCTGTTTTCAGCTCATGGTTACGACGGATTTGCGTGTTAACCAGCTCTTCAATCTCTTTCAGTTCGGCGCTCTTAACCGCTTCAACATGGGAGAAGTCAAAACGCAGACGCTCAGGGTCAACCAAAGAACCTTTCTGAGTCACGTGAGCCCCCAGAACCTGACGCAGTGCAGCGTGAAGCAGGTGGGTGACAGAGTGGTTCAGTTGAGTGCGGTGACGCAGTTTCTTGTCAACGGCAGTGCTCAGAGACTGACCAACTTTCAGCTCACCAGTGTGCAGTACACCCTGATGACCAGTCGCCTGACCGTACTTCTGAGTATCAGTCACTTCAAACTCGATACCTTCAGCCAGCAGCTGACCTTTGTCACCTACCTGACCACCGGACTCACCGTAAAACGGTGTGGTTTCCAGTACGATTACCGCCTTGTCACCCGCCTGAATCGCTTCAACCGCTTCGCCATCTTTATAGATAGCCACAACTGGGCTGTTGCCGGTCAGGTTGTCATAACCACTGAATTCAGTTTCGCCATCAATTTTAAGTACTGCGTTGTAGTCAGTACCAAACTTACCGGCTTCCTGGGCGCGACGACGCTGCTCAGCCATTGCGGTCTCAAAACCAGCTTCATCGACATTGATATTTCGCTCGCGGCAAACGTCAGCGGTCAAATCCACTGGGAAGCCGTAGGTGTCGTAAAGCTTAAATACGGTTTCGCCATCCAGAGTGTCACCCTTCAGGGCTTCCAGTGCCTGATCCAGCATACCCAGACCACGCTCCAGAGTACGGGCAAACTGCTCTTCTTCAGCTTTCAGCGCTTTCTCTACAATCTCCTGAGAAGCTTTCAGCTCTTTGGCGGCATCACCCATGACTTCAATCAGAGTCGGGACCAGTTTGTAGAAGAAGGTATCGGTTGCCCCCAGCTTATTACCGTGACGTACTGCACGACGGATAATACGACGCAGTACATAACCACGGCCCTCATTGGATGGCATCACACCATCGGCAACCAGGAAGGCACATGAACGAATGTGGTCGGCAATCACTTTCAGAGAGTTGTTGCTCAGATCTTCCACACCAATGATTTCAGCCGCTTTGGCGATCAGCTTGGTGAAGATATCAATTTGGTAGTTGGAGTGAACGCCCTGCAGAATTGCGGCAATACGCTCCAGGCCCATACCTGTATCAACAGAGGGCTTTGGCAGCGGGTCCATAGCACCGTCAGCCTGACGGTTGAACTGCATAAATACGATGTTCCAGATCTCGATGAAACGGTCGCCATCTTCTTCAGGCGTACCTGGACGGCCACCCCAGATGTGATCACCGTGATCGTAGAAGATTTCGGTACAAGGACCGCAAGGACCAGTGTCCCCCATCTGCCAGAAGTTATCAGATGCATAAGGTGCACCTTTATTGTCACCAATACGGATGATGCAATCTTCAGGTACGCCAATTTCATCTTTCCAGATGTTGTAGGCTTCGTCGTCAGTTTCATAAACAGTGACGCACAGGCGCTCTTTTGGCAGTTTCAGATCTTCAGTCAGGAAGGTCCATGCAAAGCGAATGGCGTCATGCTTGAAGTAGTCGCCAAAGCTGAAGTTACCCAGCATTTCAAAGAAGGTATGGTGACGCGCGGTATAACCTACGTTGTCCAGGTCATTGTGCTTACCACCGGCGCGCACACAGCGCTGAGAAGTGGTCGCTCGGGTGTAGCTACGCTTGTCTAATCCCAGGAACACATCTTTAAACTGGTTCATACCGGCGTTGGTGAACAACAAAGTTGGATCATTGCCCGGAACCAGCGAACTGCTGTCGACAACCTGATGACCATTTTTGGCGAAGAACGCCAAGAATGCGCTTCTCAGCTCTGCAGTGGTTTTGTACATGAAATCTTCCTGAATAGGTATCTAGAAAAATGCAAATGAGTAAGTGTACACACTCGCCCACAAATGCCCAGCATTATAAAGCAGACATTAGGCCAACAACCAGCCTTGTTTAACATTTGCTGCAGCAAGGGAAAAGAATAGAGGAAGAGAGAGAATTAACAGGGGGGAGATGACTTAAGTTATCCACTCAGTCATCAACATAGGGATCATAGTCCAGCGCATAGGCGACCTGGTCATAACTGAAGCCCTGGCCAATCAGGTATCTGATACGACGAGCCTTTTCTTTATGCTCAAGTTTTTCAGGCTCACCATATTTGCGGCTGGCCTTCTCTTTTGCCAGTTCGTACCAGTCGCAATCACTGCCATCAATCACAGATGACATGATCTCCCTGGGTACGCCCTTTTGGATAAAGGCCTGCTTTATACGAGCCGGGCCGTGGCCCTTGGCAATATGACTGCGCATCAGCAGTCCGGCAAACCTTTCATCGTCGAGATATCCCATGGACTCACAATAGTCCATGGCTATATCTGCATCGGGAGAATCAAATCCTTTGCCGAGCAGTTTTGATTTAAGCTCGGCTCTGGAGTGATCCCGCCGCGCCAAAATTGCCAGCGCGGCTTGCTTTACTTCCTGGCTCAGAATACTTCACCGGTTTCCATATCGATGTTTTCATTGCCTTCAGCTGGTGCAGCTTCGCCTTTACTCAGCAGCATGGCGCGCAGTTGCTGGTCAATTTCAGCAGCCACTTGTGGGTTTTCAACCAGGTATCTACCTGCGTTGGCACGACCCTGGCCGATCTTGTCGCCCTTGTAGCTGTACCAGGCGCCAGACTTCTCAACCAGTTTATGGGCAACACCCAGGTCAACCAGTTCGCCGGTGCGGTTAATACCCTGGCCGTAAAGGATTTGGAACTCAGCCTGCTTGAATGGGGCTGCGATCTTGTTCTTCACCACTTTCACGCGGGTTTCGTTACCCACAACTTCATCGCCCTCTTTGATGGCACCGGTACGACGGATATCCAAACGAACAGAGGCGTAGAACTTAAGGGCGTTACCACCGGTAGTGGTTTCAGGGTTACCAAACATCACACCAATCTTCATACGGATCTGGTTGATGAAGATACACATACAGTTGGACTGTTTCAGGTTACCGGTCAGCTTACGCATTGCCTGAGACAGCATACGCGCCTGCAGACCCATGTGTGAGTCACCCATTTCACCTTCAATTTCAGCCTTAGGTGTCAGCGCTGCAACCGAGTCAACAACGATAACGTCTACTGCACCACTGCGGGCCAGTGCATCACAGATCTCCAGAGCTTGTTCACCGGTATCTGGCTGAGAACACAGCAGGTTGTCGATATCTACGCCCAGTTTCTTGGCGTATACAGGGTCCAGTGCGTGTTCAGCATCGATAAAGGCACAGGTTTTGCCCTGACGCTGAGCCGCTGCGATCAGTTCCAGAGTCAGAGTGGTTTTACCGGATGATTCAGGACCATAGATTTCAGTAATACGACCCAGCGGCAGACCACCAGCACCCAGCGCTACGTCCAATGACAGAGAACCGGTAGAAATGGTTTCCACATCCATGGTGCGGTTATCACCCAGCTTCATAATAGAGCCTTTACCAAACTGCTTTTCAATCTGGCCCAGCACAGCTGACAGCGCTTTCTGTTTGTTCTCGTTCATTAACAGATCCTTTAATCACTCAGTGGTTTAACCCACCACTATGGCTAATATTCGTTTCATCACACCCGAAGCAGTGTCTTTTGAGTTGACTCAGGAAGCCGGAACCAATTCAAAATCCAGCTCACGCACCGGATGACCATTTGCAAATTAGTATACTGTACAATCATACAGTATCAAGTACTGTATAAAATTATTTTTGCTCTCCTCTCGCTCTCGCTGATTGGCGTTAGATAAATCTCAAACTGCTCCACACATCCGCCGGGTTTATTGTTAAAATCGCCCCCAATAAGAATGACACCAAAGCCTGGACTCGCCTGTCGGCCTCCAATGAGAGGTATAGATACAGGCGCAGTCACGACGGCACAATATAGGCATAAACGCGTTAATGACGACTGAAATCAACAACCTGGACCTGGAAAAGCACACTCCAATGATGCGTCAGTATCTGACGATGAAGGCAGAGCATTCAGATATGTTGCTGTTTTATCGTATGGGGGATTTCTATGAACTCTTTTACGACGATGCCAAAAACGCATCTGAGTTGTTGGGTATCTCATTAACCGCCAGAGGCAAGAGTGGTGGCGACCCTATTCCCATGGCAGGTATTCCTTACCATGCCGTAGAGGGCTACCTGGCCAAGTTGGTGCAGCAGGGGCAGTCAGTTGCCATCTGTGAACAGGTTGGTGACCCGGCGACCTCAAAAGGTCCGGTTGAGCGCAAAGTGGTGCGTATTGTCACCCCGGGAACCCTGACAGATGAAGCCCTGCTGCAGGAACGTCAGGATAACCTGCTGGCCGCGGTTTACGAAGGTAAACAGGGTTATGGCTACGCCACCCTGGACGTTGCCTCCGGCCGCTTTGTCATTGCAGAGCTGGATACTACTGAGGCGCTGGAAGCTGAGCTGCAGCGCACTAATCCGGCCGAACTGCTTTACAGTGAAGACTTCAGCCAGATGCAGCTGATTAACCAGATTAAAGGTAAGCGTCGTCGCCCTGAATGGGAGTTCGATTACGACACCTGTATCCGCCTGTTGCTGGAGCAATTCGGTACCAAAGATCTGCGTGGTTTCGGTATTACCGACGCCCGACTGTCACTCCAGTCCGCCGGCTGTCTGATGCAGTATGTAAAAGACACCCAGCGCACCGCCCTGCCCCATATCAACTCCATTGTTCGCTTTAACCAAAGTGACACTATCGTGTTGGATGCGGCAACCCGCAGAAACCTTGAACTGACGATGAATCTTGGGGGCGGCCGCGACAACACGCTGGCCTCGGTACTGGATGCAACGGCGACACCTATGGGTAGCCGTATGTTGCAACGCTGGCTGCATCAGCCACTGCGCAGCCATGACCAAATCAAGGCCCGACAGGCGGGTGTGACAGAGCTGCTGGAGTCCGGTCTGTATACAGATATCCACGACTCTTTAAAGACCCTCGGCGATGTTGAGCGAATTATGGCCCGTCTGGCACTGCGCAGTGCCCGCCCCCGCGACTTCGCCCGTTTGCGTCAGGCACTGGGCATGCTACCTGAATTGCAGAGCATGTTGAGCGGTTGTCAGTCCGATTATCTGGCTCGTCTGGCAGGCATGCTCGGGGAATTCCCTGAGCAGTATGAACTGTTGGAACGCGCCATCATAGATAACCCGCCAGTGCTTATCCGTGACGGCGGAGTCATCCGCGAGGGCTACAGTGCCGAACTGGATGAGTGGCGCGGCCTGAGTGACGGTGCCACCGGTTATCTGGAAGAGATGGAAGCCAGAGAAAAAGACCGCACCGGCATTCATACCCTTAAGGTGGGTTATAACCGGGTCCATGGTTACTACATCGAAGTGAGCCGCGCCCAGTCAGATCTTGTGCCTCTGAATTATCAGCGTCGACAAACGCTGAAGAACACTGAGCGTTACATTACGCCAGAGCTGAAAGAGCATGAAGAGAAGGTACTCTCCAGTCAGGGCAAGGCGCTGGCACTGGAAAAGCAGTTGTGGGAAGAGCTGTTTGACCTGATCCTGCCCCATCTGCATGAACTGCAGACCTTTGCGTTGGCGGCTGCCGAGCTGGATGTGATCAGTAATTTCGCCGAGCGCGCCGATATGCTGGACTACCATTGCCCTGAGCTGTGCCAGGAAACGGGTATAGGCATCGAAGGCGGACGCCATCCTGTGGTTGAACAGGTCAGCAGCGAGCCCTTTATTGCCAACCCGGTAGAGCTGCACGCTTCCCGTCGTATGTTGATTGTGACCGGTCCCAATATGGGCGGTAAATCTACCTATATGCGCCAGGTTGCACTGATCACCCTGATGGCTCACATAGGCAGCTTTGTGCCGGCACAACGGGCGGTAATCGGTCCTGTGGATCGTATTTTTACCCGTATTGGTGCCTCCGACGACCTGGCATCCGGGCGCTCGACCTTTATGGTGGAGATGACAGAAACAGCCAATATTCTGCACAACGCCACCTCCCACTCTCTGGTGCTGATGGATGAGATTGGCCGTGGTACTTCTACCTATGATGGTCTGTCTCTGGCCTGGTCAGCGGCAGAGTATCTGGCACGCAATATTGCCGCTATGACGCTGTTTGCGACCCACTACTTTGAGCTCACTCAGATGCCGATGACGCTTCCTCATGTACACAATGTGCATCTGGATGCGGTAGAGCATGGCGATACCATCGCCTTTATGCACGCCGTACAGGAAGGCGCTGCCAGTAAGAGTTATGGTTTGCAGGTTGCTGCGCTGGCAGGCGTTCCGGCTCAGGTTATCCGCAGTGCCAAACATAAGCTGAAGCAACTGGAAAATCGTGAACAGAATCTGGATATGGCGTCAGCGCCATCACAACAGCAGCTGATGTTTGCCGAGCCGGAAGAGTCTGCTGCAGTTACCCGTCTTAAACAGCTGCAACCGGATGAACTGTCACCCCGCCAGGCTCTGGACCTTATCTACGAGCTGAAAAAGCTGGCAGACGTCTGATTCTGAATAATAAAAAACGCACCCTGAGGTGCGTTTTTTTTACTCCTGAGCACTCAGAAACCTCAGGTCCATGCCTTCACGCCCAAGCATATTCTTCAATCGTCCCAGCGCTTCAAATTGAACCTGCCTGACTCTTTCGCGGGTCATATTCAGCGCCTTGGCGACCTGCTCCAGTGTGCCGGGCTCGTGTCCCTGCAAACCGAACCGACGGTTCAATACTTCCTGCTGTGAGTTATTCAGCTCTGATACCCAGACAGACATGGCATTGCTAAGGTCGTCATGATAACAATGTGCCTGAGGTTCTACCCCTGCTCTGCTGGGTAACACCTCAGATAAACTTTGCCCACCTTCGCTTCCCTGAGGCTTATCCAGACCAACGACACTCTCGCGCAAACTCAAAGTCTGCCGAACCTCCCGGGTCTCCATTTCAAGCTCTTTGGCCAGCTCTGGCTCTGAAATTTCACGGTCGAGGTCCTTCTCCAACTGCCTTTTCTGCTTGAGACAGGTATTGAGTTTCTGCACCGCATAGACAGGTAAGCGTACCATTCGCCCCTGATTCATGATTGCCCTTTCAATATTCTGGCGAATCCACCAGGTAGCATAGGTGGAGAATCTGAAGCCTTTGTCAGGGTCAAACCCCTCCACGGCCCGCATCAGTCCCAGGTTACCTTCCTCAATCAAATCAAGCAGCGCCAGGCCTCGGTTTCGATATCGGCGGGCGATGTTAACTACCAGCCTCAGATTACTTTCAATCATTCTATTACGGGACTTAACGCAGCCTTTGCGCGACTTGGTGGCAAAGTACACCTCCTCATCAGCACTTAATAAGGGCGACTGTCCAATCTGATTCAGGTAACACTGAGTTGCGCTTAACTCACCATATAAATCTTCTGTGGCACCTGCCGGATATGACGACGACCGGGACTGTCCATAGCTGGTATTGTATCCGGGCATATCGGCAAGTGTGCCGTAGTTGGCTTCTTTGGCCAGATTATCGTTTCGCATCTTTGCTTCCCCCCAAACAATTTCAATGCAAAGCGAAATCTTATCGGCACAAAATTCTGCAACTTTAGTTTTGTTGTTCAGTCCTGAGACTTGCAACCGGATTTATCGCTGGAACAGGCATAAAAAAACGCACCCTAAGGTGCGTTTATAACGTCATATTACAGGCTATTCGCTTCTGAACAGCGCCTCAACAGAGAGTCCCTGAGAGCTCAACAGCTCCCGCAGACGCTTCAGTGCTTCCACCTGAATTTGACGAACCCGTTCCCGGGTCAGGCCGATTTCGGCTCCAACATCTTCCAGAGTCGATGGTTCATAACCCAACAAACCAAACCTGCGCGCCAGCACTTCCCTTTGTTTGGTATTGAGTTCGTTCAACCAACGAACGATGGAATTGGAGATATCTTCATCCTGAACCTTAAAGTCAGGTCCAACACGATCATCATCGGGTAATACATCGAGCAATGCCTTGTCGTTCTCGCCACCCAATGGGGTATCCACTGATGAAATCTTCTCATTCAGCTTCAGCATGCGGCTGACATCTGCACTGTCGATATCCAGTTTCTCTGCAATCTCTTCCGCAGTCGGTTCATGATCCAGCTTATGAGCCAGCTCCCTCGCGGTACGCAGATAGACATTCAACTCTTTCACCACATGTATTGGCAAACGTATAGTACGGGTTTGATTCATAATCGCCCGTTCAATCGTCTGACGAATCCACCAGGTGGCATAAGTTGAAAAACGGAATCCTCTTTCAGGGTCAAATTTCTCTACTGCACGGATGAGACCAAGGTTACCCTCTTCGATCAAATCAAGGAGCGCTAACCCTCGATTGTTGTAACGGCGGGCAATCTTAACGACCAGTCTGAGGTTACTCTCGATCATACGATTGCGGGATTTTTCGCAACCTTTGAGAGCTTTACGTGAAAAGTAAACTTCTTCTTCTGCACTGAGAAGTGGGGAAAATCCGATCTCACTCAGATAGAGTTGAGTGGCATCAAGATTTTTATGCAGGTCTTCCTGAACCTGCTGCTCCAGTTCTGCTTCCTGAACCGGGCTAAGTGTATCTGACTCCTTGTCATCGACCGCACCCTGAAGATGGGGGTCGGGTTGTTCTACTGATAAATCTACAAGCTCGTCTGCCACAGCAGTGTTTTTTTTACGGCTCATAATTTACTCTCCCAAACCTAGTAACACTATCTAGAAACTACTGCACGTTTTTATCCTCCAATGCCAAACTGGCAACCTAACAAAGTTATCTCTTAGGCAAATATTTCAAAGGGTTAACAGACTTACCATGGTATCGAATCTCGAAATGCAACATGACTCGATTGGTCCCTGTACTTCCCATTTTCGCAACCGCCTGTCCGGCACTGACGAGTTGCTTCTCTTTAACCAAGATCTTTTCAGCGTGAGCATATGCACTCAGATAATCATCACTGTGCTTAATAATGACCAGGTTTCCATATCCTCTGAGAGCATTGCCTGCATAAACGACTCTTCCCTCAGCAGCGGATTTGATCACTGTCCCTCGCTCTCCGGCGATCTTAATTCCTTTATCTCCCTGCCCATTGGCAGAGAAAGTGCCGATCAACTTACCCTGTACAGGCCACACCCAGCGATTCACTTTATCGGGTAGTGAACTCACCTCGGGAACGACGCGATGGTTAACAGATTGTTGCGCACTTGTAACAGCGTACGCCTGTGATTTTTCCTTGGCAAGGGATTTTTCGCTGCTTTGACCGGTATTTACGCGATCTCCAACCTTCGTATGAGATTTGGCAGGGTTAGTATTTTTGGGTGATTTGTTCGCCACCTGAGTCTTGACAGGGGGTTTGGGCTTTGGCGCCGGGGCTTTCGCCGATTTTGACCTTGACGTCAATGTAAGCCATTGGCCCGGATAGATGGTATACGACTTATTCAATCCGTTGATTCTTGCCACCTCGAGGAAGTCCTTATCGGCACCCCAGGCGATAGAATATAGGGTGTCTCCCCGCTTCACCTGATATTTTGTGCCGTCGATAGATCCCTTCTGGTGAACCGGCCTGGACTCGAAGCTAATGCTTTCTACAGGCGCAGGACGACTGGCCTGAAAGCTGCAGCCTCCAAGCGAAATCAATATTCCTGTCAATAAAATCAGTCGAATCAACACCAGGCCGTTTTCCGGTAGTTATTATTATGCCAGTTCACCATTTACCAGAGGGACGAAGCGCACAGCTTCGATGATCTCCTGGTGCAGGCCTGTCTCTGTTCGGGTGATCTGCAACAAATTCTGATGTGCTTCACCCACGGGGATAATCAGACGTCCGCCCACAGCCAACTGTTCGGTTAATACCGGCGGCAGGCTTGCTGCAGCGGCGGTCACGATAATGGCGTCATAGGGAGCCTTGCTGGCCCAGCCTTGCCATCCGTCGCCATACTTGAAAGACACATTATGCAAATCCAATCTCTTCAGTCGCTGACGAGCCTGAATCTGAAGACTCTTGATGCGCTCAACGGTACAAAGCTGAGGCACAAGGCGTGCCAGAATCGCAGCCTGATAGCCTGAACCAGTGCCGATTTCCAACACCTTTGAGGGGTTGGACTGCAACACCAATTCGGTCATGCGAGCGACAATATAGGGCTGGGAAATGGTCTGTCCCTGGCCTATCGGCAGCGCCGTGTTCTCATAAGCTTTATGGGCCAAGGCACCGTCAAGAAACAACTCTCTGGGAGTTTGAGCAACGGCCTGCAACACCCGGTGATCGCAAATACCGACCTCGCTCAGTTTGCGGGCAAGGTTTTGAGCAGCAGTCATCGAGGCAAAGCCATTCATATTTGTTCTATCCAGTCCTGAAGTTGTGCAATCTGACGATAGGCCGTCAAATCAACAGTTAATGGAGTAATTGATACATAGCCATTGGCTACGGCATCGAAATCTGTACCCTCACCGGCATCCTGCTCTTCACCCGGAGGGCCAAGCCAGAATATCTCGCGACCTGCCGGGTCCTGGGTTCTGACCATACCCTCAGCTCTGTGCCGGGCACCCAGTCGGGTGCTCTTAATTCCCTGGATCTCATGCAATGGCAAATCCGGAACATTGATATTAAGTATCTGATCCGCAGCCAAAGGGGAGTTCTTTAATCCCTCTACAATACGACAGGCATAATGCGCAGCTGTTGCATAGTGCTGCAATTTACGGCCCACCAGTGAGACAGCAATGGCCGGCAGCCCCAGAAAACGGCCCTCCATGGCTGCAGCAACTGTCCCGGAGTAAAGCGTATCATCCCCGAGGTTGGCACCGGCATTGATACCGGACACCACTATACTGGGCTCATCTTCGTAAAGTTCCCGTATTGCCAGGTGCACACAATCAGTCGGCGTACCATTTACCGAGATGTAGCCGTTTTCTAACCTATTAATTCTCAACGGATTGGTCAAGGTAAGCGAGTTGCTGGCACCGGAGCAATTGCGGTCCGGTGCGACCACCATGACCCTGGCCACTGACGCCAGCTCGTCTGCCAGGGCACGTATGCCAGGAGCATGAACACCGTCGTCATTGCTGATTAGTATTTTCATTCCTGTCCCGCTTGTTCTGCCTGTTTGGCCGCAAGATATTCCTGGAACAGACGCTCCTGGACATCTTCATATTCACACAGCTCACGCAACACTGAGGTCGCAAAGCAGCCTGAAGGCAGCATAAACTCCAGCTGGATTGTGGTGTCATCCAAGACGGTATACTTCATCATCTCAGGACACAGCAGCAGATTACGACGCTCCTGTTCCAGACCCGCCTTTTCAAGACCATCGCAATCGGCAGCCAACTCATACTTGCTGATAACCGCCTGCTCAAATTCTGCAGCCTCCGCCTGAGATGGCAAGGCTCCCCGTCCCCACAAAGGTGCAGACAGCAGAATGTCACGCTCTGCCAGGCGACGGGTTAAGGTCTCGTCCCACTGCTCAGCGACAAAGAAAGAGCGTGTCCCCGCCAGCATGACACAGTCTCCGGTCAGTACATCCGTTCCCTTCTGCGCCAGTCGCTCTGAGGCGATCAAGTTAAACAGGTTGGAGCGCACGGCAGACAGATACATGCTGCGCTTGTTTCTGTCCTTAACCTTACGGCCGGCGAACATCTTGCGTCCCTGATCCAGATTACGACCGTCATGGCCGAAACGCTGCTCACCAAAATAGTTGGGCACGCCCTGCTTAACCTGCTCGATACGTGCTTGCATGCCAGCCATATCTGACACATTGCGCAGCGTCAGCTTGAAACGGTTACCGGCCAGAGCACCAATACGCAGTTTCTTGGCGTGACGGGCACTGGACAGTACAGTCAGAGACTCACTGTTCATCGCCTGCCAGTCCGGTGTTTCCTTACCGGGAATACGCACACCAAACCACTGCTCAGTGACGGCGTTCTTGTCTTTCTGACCCGCATAGGTCACCTCTTTAGGGTGTACCCTGGCAAACTCAGCCAGCGTTTTTGCCACCTGAACGGTATTCAGACCATCTTTGCGAATGTGCAGCAGGTGGTGCTCGCCTTCCCCGGACGGCAAAAACGGCAGAATTTCCTGAACCTGGAAATCAGCGTTATGGGTGCGCAAGTCGGCGGTAATGCCCGGCTTGCCGTACAGGTATGTCAATTCAATCATGTCAACTTATCGCTATTGTATTACCGGGCAACCGCAGTCATCAGCACGACGGCTTCAACGGCGATCCCCTCTTTGCGACCGGTAAAACCCAATTTTTCCGTGGTGGTCGCTTTAACATTGATCTGGTCTATATCCGATGCCAGATCACTGGCCAGCACTTCACGCATGGCCTGAATATGGGGCAGCATTTTTGGCGCCTGAGCTATGATGGTCACATCAAGATTGCCCAGTTCAAACCCTTTTTCCTGTGCCAGTTTATAGCAGTGGCGCAGTAGCACCCTGCTGTCAGCCCCTTTAAACTCAGGGTCTGTATCCGGGAAATGCTTGCCGATATCACCCAGAGCAACCGAGCCCAGGATAGCATCTGAGATCGCATGCAGGACAACGTCACCATCAGAGTGAGCTACCAGACCTGCGTCATAAGGCACCTCAACGCCGCCCAGGATCAGCGGCAGTTCTCCGCCGAACTTATGAACATCGAATCCATGTCCAATACGCATCTTCATTGTTGTTCCTCAGTCTTAAGCTTAGTGACATCAGAGGATTGACTCTGAGCCTGGATAAAGAGTTCCGCCAGCGGCAGATCATCCGGATGTGTCACTTTAATATTGTCTGCACGTCCTGACACCAATCCGGGGTGGACACCCGCCCACTCCATCGCTGACGCTTCATCGGTTACCACAGCGCCCGCCGCAGTAGCGTTGCGAATATTGTCAGCCAGGGCTTTCGCCGGGAACATCTGGGGTGTCAGCGCATGCCATAGGTTATCGCGACACACAGTCTGCTCAATTTCACCATTGGCCTGGGCACGCTTCATGGTATCGCGCACCGGCATAGCCAGAATTGCTCCCTGAGGAAAGGTCTCGCGGGAAGCCAGCAGCCTATCGATATCATCATGGTGTAAACAGGGACGCGCAGCGTCATGTACCAGTGCCCATACGTCCTGAGACTCCGTTAGACTGTCGAGGGCAGCCAATACTGAGTCAGCCCGCTCTTTGCCACCTATCACAGTCCGGATCTTGCTATGAGTTGACTGGGGCAATTTGGAAAACCACACATCATCCGGATGCAGGGCAATCACCACGGCGTCTATACCAGGGTGCGACAGTAATCTATCCAGCGTCTGACCAATAATGGTCTGGTCACCCAGTTGCAGATATTGTTTTGGAAAGCCAGCTCCCATGCGTGCACCGATACCGGCAGCGGGAACTATGGCCAGAGTGTGTTGCTTGTCCATTGGGGAAGGGGTCATCAATCAAAAGTTCGGGATGGGGATTGTTCACTGCCGACAACACGGTAGAAGGTCTCGCCTTCCTTAACCATGCCAAGCTCATTACGGGCCCTTTCTTCCAGAGCTTCTGTGCCCTGTCGCAGGTCGCTGATCTCTTCGCGCAGCACCTGATTACGTTCTATCAGTCTGGCATTGCTTTCCAGTTGACTGTGGATCTGCTCCTTCAGGGCAAAGTACTCGGGCAGGCTGTTCTCGCCCATCCAGAGTCGGTATTGCAGCATTCCCAGCAGCAGAATAAGTACAAACAAAAAGCGCTTCATGGCCTGATAATCAAAATCGTTGGCAATCAGTAGAAAATAGCCAAATAGTACAACAAAAAAGGCCACCCTGGGGTGGCCTTTTTCAACAGTCGGTAAAATTACTGACCTTTAACTTCGCTCAGACCGCGGAAAGGCGCTTTATCACCCAACTGCTCTTCGATACGCAGCAACTGGTTGTACTTGGCTACGCGGTCGCTGCGGCACAGAGAACCAGTCTTGATCTGGCCTGCTGCAGTACCTACTGCCAAATCGGCAATAGTGGCATCTTCGGTTTCACCTGAGCGGTGAGAGATAACGGCAGTGTAACCCGCTTCTTTAGCCATACGGATAGCAGCCAGAGTTTCGGTCAGAGAACCGATCTGGTTGAACTTAATCAGAATGGAGTTAGCGATGCTGTTTTCGATACCACGGGTCAGGATCTTGGTATTGGTTACGAACAGGTCGTCACCTACCAGCTGGATCTTGTCGCCCATGATCTGAGTCTGGTATGCCCAGCCATCCCAGTCAGACTCATCCAGACCGTCTTCGATAGAAACGATTGGATACTCTTCAGTCAGAGACTTCAGGAAATCAGAGAACTCGTTAGCAGTGAATACCTTGCCTTCGCCGGACAGGTCATACTTACCGTCTTTGTAGAACTCAGACGCAGCACAGTCCAGAGCCAGAGTGATATCAGTACCCAGCTTGTAGCCAGCGGCTTCAACGGCTTCTTTAATCACAGCCAGTGCATCAGCATTGGAGGCCAGGTTCGGCGCGAAACCACCTTCGTCACCTACGGAAGTGCTCATGCCCTTGGCAGACAGTACTTTCTTCAGGTTGTGGAAGATTTCAGCGCCCATACGCAGACCTTCGCGGAAGCTCTTGGCACCCACAGGCTGAATCATGAATTCCTGAATATCAACGTTGTTGTCTGCGTGCTCGCCACCGTTGAGGATGTTCATCATTGGCAGTGGCATGCTGTACTGACCAGGAGTGCCATTCAGCTCAGCGATGTGAGCGTACAGTGGCATACCTTTGGCAGCGGCAGCAGCTTTGGCGGCAGCCAGAGACACAGCCAGAATGGCGTTGGCGCCCAGCTTGTCTTTGTTTTCAGTGCCATCCAGGTCGATCATGGTTTTATCCAGATCAGCCTGAGCAGTTGCATCCATACCCAGCAGAGCTTCACGGATAGGGCCGTTTACGTTGGTCACAGCGTTCAGCACGCCTTTACCCAGGTAACGAGCCTTGTCGCCGTCACGTAGTTCCAGCGCTTCACGGCTACCGGTAGAGGCACCGGATGGCGCAGCAGCCATACCGATAAAACCACCTTCCAGGTGAACTTCTGCTTCTACGGTTGGGTTACCGCGGGAGTCCATGATCTCACGACCGATCACATTAACAATCTTAGCCATAATGTCCTCGACTTAGTCCTAATAATAAATTCACACAAATGTCTGCGCTGAGCTCAATCCGGGAAAAACCGGTTTTACCACCCTGGATGGCGTGAACTTAGGCTAATGAAAACGCAGATATTTGTGAAAACTGCTCGATTTGATGCGGGGCAATATGATGAGCTATTGCCCCTGTGGTTCGCAATGACTTTTGCACGTCCCAATGCAAAAAAAACCGGCCCCGCTAACCGGGTCCGGTTTTAAGTCTTACTCTACATCGCCTTTCTGGAAATCTCTGGCGGCGGCGACAAAGCCTTCGAACAGAGGGTGACCATCGCGAGGAGTAGAGGTGAATTCCGGATGGAACTGACCAGCCACAAACCATGGGTGGTTTGGCAGCTCAATCATCTCAACCAGCTTACGGTCGGTGGACAGGCCGCTGAATACCAGACCGGCTTTCTCCAGACGCTCAACATAGTTGTTGTTCACTTCGTAACGGTGACGGTGACGCTCGATACAGGATGCACCACCGTAGGCTGCTGCAGCCTTGGTACCTTCAATCAGGTGACACAGCTGCGCGCCCAGACGCATGGTACCGCCCAGATCAGACAGGTCATCACGCTGTTCAACGTTACCTTCTTTGTCGATCCACTCAGTGATCAGGCCCACAACAGGGTGTGGAGAGTTCTTGTCAAACTCAGTGGAGTGCGCACCAGCCAGACCGGCAACATGACGAGCGAACTCAATCAGTGCTACCTGCATACCCAGACAGATACCCAGGTATGGGATGTTGTTTTCACGGGCGTACTTGGCAGCCAGGATCTTACCTTCCACACCACGCTCACCGAAACCACCAGGAACCAGGATACCGTCCAGACCAGCCAGAACTTCATCACCCTTGGCTTCAACAGTCTGAGAGTCGATGTACTTGATAGTCACAGAAACACGGTTCTTCAGACCGGCATGCTTCAGCGCTTCGTTAACAGACTTATAAGCATCAGGCAGTTCGATGTACTTACCCACCATACCAATGGTCACTTCGCCATTCGGGTTGGCTTCCTGGTAGATAACCTGTTCCCACTCGGACAGATCAGCTTCTGGGCAGTTCAGGCCAAAACGCTTAACAACCAGCTCATCCAGACCCTGTGAACGCAACAGCGCAGGGATCTTGTAGATGCTGTCTACGTCACGCAGAGAAATAACCGCACGCTCTTCAACGTTACAGAACAGGGAGATCTTGGCGCGCTCAGAAGCGGGGATAGCACGGTCGCCACGACAAACCAGGATATCAGGCGCAATACCGATAGAACGCAGCTCTTTTACAGAGTGCTGAGTCGGCTTGGTTTTTACTTCCTGAGCTGGACCAATGAAAGGAACCAGAGTCAGGTGCATGTACATGGTGCGATCGCGACCCAGTTCTACACCCAGCTGACGGATAGACTCCAGGAATGGCAGAGATTCGATATCACCTACGGTGCCACCGATTTCCACGATAGCCACGTCATGACCTTCACCACCTTCCAGAACTTTCTCTTTAATGGCGTTGGTGATGTGCGGGATCACCTGAATGGTTGCACCCAGGTAGTCACCACGACGCTCTTTACGCAGAACTTCTTCGTAGATACGACCAGTAGTGAAGTTGTTACGGCGGTTCATCTTGGTACGGATGAAACGCTCATAGTGACCCAGGTCCAGATCTGTTTCTGCGCCGTCCTCAGTAACAAATACTTCACCGTGTTGAATTGGGCTCATGGTGCCTGGATCAACGTTGATGTATGGATCCAGCTTCATAATGGTAACGTTGAGGCCACGTGCCTCGAGAATGGCTGCCAGAGAAGCTGCTGCAATGCCTTTACCCAACGACGAAACCACGCCGCCGGTGACGAAGATATACCTAGTAGTCATGCTGAACCTGAGAAAATGAATATGAAAATTTCGTGCTTGTAAGAAAGCACTAGGACGGGGCGACAGTTTACTAAAGTCGCTCCTTTTAGACAAACAAAGAATCACCTGATCCGGTGATTTTATTTTGCTTCTTTGGCCTTGGCCTGCTGCCAATAGGCTTCCAGCTGATCCAGAGTGTGCTCAGTCATTTCCCGACCGGACTGTGAAGCCAACTGCTCCACCTGACGAAAACGTCGCTCGAACTTATCATTACCCTGACGCAGCGCCTGTTCCGGCTCGATACCCAGGTGGCGGGCAAGATTAACCACGGCAAACAGCAAATCACCCATCTCATCCTGTACTCTGGCCTTGTCGGGCTGGGGCACATTTACCTCAGCCAATACCTCGTCCACCTCTTCGTGGATTTTGGCTACCACATCGGCAGTGTTATCCCAGTCAAAACCCACACGGGCGACCCGCTTCTGGATTTTGGCCGCGCGGGACAGCGCAGGCAAAGATTTGGGGATATTATCCAGCACACTGTGCATATCCTTTTCAGCCCGCTCCTCAGCCTTGAGTTGCTCCCAGTTGGACTTAATCTCCTCGCTGGAGAGGTCCTTGAGTTCACCGAATACATGGGGGTGTCTGTGGGTCAACTTGTCACAGATACGTCCGGCGACCTGTTCAAAGTCAAATCTGCCCTGCTCCTTGCCCAGCTGGCAATAAAACACCACCTGAAACAAGAGGTCGCCCAGCTCATCGGGCAGTTCATCCCAGGCCATACGCTCTATGGTGTCAGCCACTTCATAGGCCTCTTCCAGCGTGAAAGGCACGATAGACTTAAAGTCCTGAGCCAGATCCCAGGGACAGCCATCCTGCGGGTCCCGCAGTTTGGCCATAATCTGCAGTAAACGGTCGAGATTACTCCCCTGCACTGTGTCACTCCTCACTTGCGGCGAACCTCATAAACACCTTCAATCTGTCCCAACCTGGACAGGACTCTGGAGACGCCATCGGAATCATAGAGCTCCAGTTCCAGCTCAATGGTGGCAGTTTGGGTCTTTACTTCCGAGCTTGAACTCATCGCCATCACATGGGATTTCTCCGAAGCCAGCACAGAGGTAAGATCCCGCAGCAAGCCGTATCTGTCATTGGCGGTAACCCGCACTTTAACCCGATAACCACCTGAGTAGTTCTCGCCCCAGACCACATCCACAGTGCGCTCCGGGTGCTGACGCATCAGCTCTTTAACCTGCTCGCAATCCTCTCGGTGAACCGAGATACCACGCCCCTTGGTGATAAAGCCGATAATTTCGTCGCCGGGCACAGGGTGGCAGCACTGAGCAATATGGCTGAGCAGATTACCCACACCATTGACCTCAACCTGGTCGCGATTCTTGCTGGCAGGTTTGGGCTGAGTCTTCTTAACCAGATCTTCAACCACTTCCTCTTCAGTCGGCTCGTCGTTGCGCAACTTACTCTGGATATGGTTTACCACTTGATTCAGGCGAACGTCGCCACCGCCAATGGCCGCCAACAGGTCATCCATGGATGTCACGTTAAAACGCTCTACCGCTGACTGGGCATCCTTCAGTTTAAGGTTGTGACGGGACAGCTCGGTTTCCAGCATCTCCCGGCCGGCGACAATGTTTTTATCCCTGTCCTGCTGTTTGAACCAGTGCAGGATCTTGGAGCGGGCACGGGAAGAGCGGATATATCCAAGGTTGGGGTTCAGCCAATCCCGCTTCGGACTGGGGGTCTTGGAGGTGATTATCTCAATACGCTCACCGGTTTCCACCTGATAGGTAAAGGGTACAATGCGGCCATCCACCTTGGCGCCGATACACTTATGCCCCACCTGAGAGTGAATATAGTAGGCAAAGTCGAGCACAGTGGAGCCCAGCGGCAGGTCTACCACTTCGCCGGATGGCGTGAACACATAGACTCTGTCTTCAAATACCTGGGAGCGGATCTCTTCCACCAGGTTTCCGCTTTCAGCCACGTCTTCCTGCCACTGCAGAATTTTACGCAGCCAGTTTATCTTCTCTTCGTAACCACTTTGCTTGCCGCCGCTGGTGCCCTCTTTATATTTCCAGTGAGCTGCCACCCCCAGCTCAGCATCTTCATGCATCTGCTGAGTTCGGATCTGTATCTCTACGGTTTTGCCTTCAGGCCCCACCACCACAGTGTGGATGGACTGGTAACCATTGGGCTTGGGATTAGCAACATAGTCATCAAACTCCCGCGGGATGTGATGCCACATGGTGTGTACGACACCCAGGGCACCGTAACAATCCTGAAGACGCTCAGTAACGATACGCACAGCGCGCACGTCAAACAGCTCGTCGAAGGCAAGGTCCTTGCCCTTCATTTTGCGCCAGATGGAGTAGATATGCTTGGGACGGCCATACACCTTGGCACGGATATGTTCTTCATCCAACCTTGCCTGCAATTGACTGACAAAGCTGTCGATAAAGGTTTCTCTGTCCAGCCGCTTGCCATCCAGCTGCTTGGCAATGTCTTTATAGGTCTCGGGATGCAGATAACGGAAGGAGATATCCTCCAGCTCCCATTTGAGCTGACCAATCCCCAGGCGGTTGGCCAAAGGCGCATAGATATCGGCGATCTCCCGGGCCAGCAGTACCCGGGTTTCCTCATCGGAGTTTTTCACCGCTCGCAGTAAACAGATGCGCTCCGCCAGCTTGATCACCACGGCGCGAACATCCTCGACCATGGCCAGCAACATGCGGCGAATATTGTCTATCTGCGGCTCGGCAGAGCGGGATTGATTATTAATCTTAAGGGCGCTGATGCCGTCCATGGTGATAACACTTTCAACCAGCTGAGCCATGCCTTTGCCGAACAGCTCTTCCAACTGCTCAGCGTCCATCAACCCGGCTTCAAGGGCCTCGAACAGCACCGCAGCCTGCAGCGTCTCGATATCCATATTCAGAGGAGCAAGGATCTCCACCATCTCCCGCGCCTTGGAAACCAGCTCCCGGCTTTCGACCTCTTGTGCTTTTGCCATGGCATCGATGCGGCGGATAAGTGCCAGCAGCATGCCGGCATCTTTGGTGTCGGCCACATAACGGTCTACCCACTTTTCCAGTTGAAAATCCGGATCATTAAAGTGTGCTTCGCGAACAGATACCATGGTGTCATACTTCCTTATTACATCAGGACAAAGTCCTGCAGGCCTTACTGTACTGCCTATCATCAGCATTGTTTGAAGCTTGTCAAACAAGCTGGCGTTAAGTGCGCAGATTTTTACCTTATTTCGCACAAAAATTATGAATTTAACAATTCATTCAAGGTTTTGAGTGCAAAACCTGCAGATTCAGCAGTTAATTTCAGCAGCGCTCAAAAAGTGCCATCGCCTCGATGTGATGAGTCTGGGGGAACATATCCACCAAAGCCAACTGAGCCAGACGATAGCCTTTCTCCTGCAGAACTTTACTGTCCCGGGCCAGACTGGATGGATTACAGGAAACATACACCAGACTGGCGGGCTTCATTTTGCTGAGCCACTGCAGACTTTCAAACGCACCGGCACGGGCCGGATCCAACAGCAATTTATCGATCTTGCCCAGCCAGGGCTCAGCGGAAAGGTCAGCGCTCAGGTCGCCGTGGAAAAACTCCACATTATCCATTCCCGCTTTAGTCGCATTGCCTCTGGCCTGCTCAACCATTTCAGGCACACCCTCCACACCAACTACCTGAGCACCTGTCCTGGCCAGTGGTAAAGAGAAGTTGCCCACACCACAGAAGAGATCCAGTACCCGCTCATCTGGCTGCGGCGCCAACCAGGCGACCGCGCGCTCCACCATCAAACGATTGATCTCGCCGTTAACCTGAATAAAGTTGCCGGGCTTGAACGCCAACTCCAGTTCATCCAGTTGATAGGCGACGCAGGCTTCCTCACCTTTAAGGTCGTAGCAGTGGCCCTCATTATCGGCCAACAGCACAATTACCTTGTGCTCTGCGGCAAAGGCTTCCAGCGCTGCTCCATCCTTTTCACTGATGGCTTTGGTGACCCGAATCACCACATATCGACCCGACTCCACCTCAATAAGTTCCACATGACCCAGAGTCGATTTCAGCTTCAACTTATTCAGCAGGCTGTGCAGAGGAGAAATCAGGTCTGACAGGGGCTCGGCCAACACGGGACAGGCATCGATCGCAACCACTTTGCTGCTGGCTTCCTGACGGAACCCCAGCTCCAGCTGCTTGCTTTGTTTGTCATACCAGGTCGCCAGACGGGCACGACGGCGGTAATGCCAGGCACTGCCCGACAAAATATCTTCGACCTTGAATTCCTGCCCCCAGGCACGGCTCATCATATTCCCCAGCGCGTCAGCTTTGGCGTTGCGCTGAGCGGCGACATCCATATGCTGCAAGTCGCAGCCGCCACAGCGGGCAAAATGAGGACAGTCTGGCTTGATACGGGCGTCACTGGCACGTTCAACTTTCAGCAGTTTGCCTCTGGCGTACTGCTTTTTCTGTTCAGTTAATTGCGCGGTGACAGTCTCTCCGGGCAGTGCCCCCGGAATGAACACCACTTTGCCCTGATGCTGGGCGATACCAGCCCCGAGATGATCCAGTGAGGTGATCTGGAGTGACAGCTTTGCCGAGAGTTGTTTGGATCTATTTGGTTTTGCTTTGAAAAATTGTGCCATTTCGGCCTCAGAATCGATAAATCTCTGGTAAAGCCTGCGAAATATCTGGCAGTCTTGTACCATTACAATGATTTGTCCGTTTAAGGATCTTCCCGCTTCAATGAATAATGCCCAAGACATGACCAAATACAGCCTGCGCTCCTGGGTAATGGTGCTGGCTTTGGCACCAACTATTCTGATGGGGATCCTGCTGGGCAGCTATTTTACCATAGACAGATTTTATCAGCTCGAAGAAACCCTGCTTGAACAGGGAAGCAATATTATCGAGCCATTGGCCATCGCTTCCGAAGTGGGCTTGGAAAACAACGACAGAGAATCCAGTAAACGCCTGTTAGCCAGTGCCCAATTAAGTCGTTCCCCTTTGGTCAAATCCATTGCAATTTTCGACAAGAACAATCAACTGTTTATCACCTCCCACTATCACAAAGACTTTGAGGTGATGCGCTATCCCGGCAATGTGGCCGAGCTGCTGAATACAGAGCATGAAACCCTGGGCGATACCGTCATCATGCGTACGCCTATTTATGAGGGGTATAAACCGGGTGAACTGAGAATTGTTGAGCCCTCTCAGGGCGCCAAGGGCCAGCCGGACAGTCCGAGGTACCTGGGGTATATCGCCCTGCTGCTCAACAAAGAAAAAACCCTGCTGGAATATCACAGAGCTGCCGTTGCCGCCTTTATTATCGTGCTGGTTGGCGTACAGCTGAATCTGCTGTTTACCTTCCGCCTGCTTAAGAACGTGACCCACCCTATTACCGAAATGGTAAAAGTCGTGGCGAAAATCCGAGAGGGTAAGCTGGACACCCGACTTGAAGGCAACCTGATTGGTGAGCTGGATCTGCTGAAACGGGGGATCAACGCCATGGCGTCCTCCCTGTCGGAATACCATGATGAAATGCAACAGAATATTGACCAGGCAACATCGGATTTGCGGGAAACCCTGGAACAGATTGAGATCCAGAACGTGGAGCTGGATCTTGCCAAAAAGCGCGCCCTGGAAGCCAGCCGTATCAAGTCTGAGTTCCTTGCCAATATGTCCCACGAACTCAGAACCCCGCTGAACGGTGTGATTGGCTTTGCCCGTCAGTTATTAAAGACCCCTCTTCACGCCAGTCAGCTTGAATATATTCGTACCATTGAGCGCAGCGCCGCCAACCTGCTTGGCATCATTAACGACATTCTCGATTTCTCCAAACTGGAAGCCGGCAAAATGGTGCTGGAGAATATGCCATTTGCCCTGCGGGATCTGATGGATGACACCCTGGCTTTGCTGGCTGGCAGCGCACGGGAAAAGGGCCTTGAGTTGGTGGTCAATATTAATGATGATGTACCCGAAGGGGTGAGTGGCGATGCCATGCGCGTCGGACAAATCATTACCAATCTGGTGGGCAATGCCATCAAATTCACCGATGAAGGCAGTGTTCAGTTGAATATCAAACTGGTGGGCGAAACCGGTGATAAAGTCACTCTCAGATGTGAAGTTATCGACACAGGTATCGGTATCAGTGAAGACCATCAGGAACTCCTGTTCCAGGCCTTCGGTCAGGCCGACTCCTCTATCTCTCGCCGCTTCGGTGGTACAGGCCTGGGACTGGTGATCACCAAGCGCCTGATTAACCAGATGGGCGGTCAGATCGGCTTTAACTCGGTCCAGCACAAAGGCTCTTCATTCTGGTTTACCCTGCCCCTGCTCAATGCCAAATTCCCCATTGGCGACAGCCTGTCGGTTGCCCAATTAAGGGATGCTCAGGTCCTGTTGTTCCAGCCCAAGAGTCTGAGTATGCAGGTACTGTCCAACCGTTTGGGCAAGTGGGGCATGAAACTGCTGCCGGTAAGCGACTACGCAGCCCTCTGCCACCTGATTGAAGATGCGCCTCAGGTGGATATAGCCATTCTCAGCTGTCTTGGCTTCCCCGATACCGAAAGCATCAGCAGAGCTGTCGAAACCCTCAAGCCCAGAGTCGGCAAACTGATATTGCTGGATGATTGCATCAGCAAACAGATGCTGCCGGAAAACTGCACCCGTCTGGCTGACAAGCTGTTAACTCCACCAGTAGGTGACAATGTGCTGGCCCGGGCGTTGCTGTTTACCCAGTTGGGCGACTCCTTTGTCAATGTGGAAAGCCCGGTCGCCGCTGCACATCAAAAGCATGAGCTCAAAGTGCTGGCCGTCGATGACAACCCGGCCAATCTCAAGCTGATGGATACCCTGCTCAATGAGTTGGTGACAGATGTGGTGACGGTCAACAGTGGTGACAAGGCGATCAGCGAAGCCCAGGCCCATAAGTTCGACCTGATTTTCATGGATATTCAGATGCCGGGTACCGATGGTATTACCGCGACCCGTCGTATCCGGATGAATTCCAATAATCGCAGAACACCCATCATTGCGGTAACTGCACACGCCATTGCAGAAGAGCGACAGCGCATTATGAGCAGCGGGATGGATGCCTACCTGCCCAAGCCCATTGATGAAGCGGCATTGAAAGAGGTGATAACCCGTTGGATCACCCGACCTGAATTTTCCGAGTTTGACCTGCAAACCCTGAACTGGGAGCAGTGCCTGGCACAGTCGAATCAAAAAGTAGACCTGGCGCTGGAAATGCTCACCATGCTGCTCGACAGCCTGCCACAAACAGGTACACAGATTGAAAAAGCCCTGCAGGACAATGACCAGCAGACCATGTTGACCACAGTGCACAAGCTTCATGGTGCCAGTTGTTACTGTGGCGTGCCAAACACCCGCAAACTGTGTCAGGAGATAGAGTCAGCCCTGAAACACAATACCGAAATCAGTGACCTCGAGCCGGAAATTCTGGAGTTACTTGATGAACTAACTAAGGTAGAATCTGCTGCGAAACATGTGATTTCCCAGCTAACTGCGGACGAAACCAATGACCAAAAAAACCGGCTTCTTCAAACGCCTAAAGGCGCTTGAACCACTGCAGAAGCAGTTGTTTGCCACCGCGCTTTGTCAGCGCATGTATCCCAACTATCAGCTTTTTGCAGAGGTCTGTGAGTTTGGTGACAGCCAGGTGCTGTCTACTGTTCTGGAACTCCTGTGGCAATCTTTGTACGACCGCAAACTGAAGTTCAACTATGAAGTCCACCTTGAGCGACTGGATGTTGTCACTCCTGACCCGGAGGACTTTGTTGTTTACGGCGCTTACCCGGCGATGGACGCTGCTGTTGCCCTGACCTCTCTGCTCAGTGCCATTCAGGGCAAGCAGGAAGATGACATGGTGAACATCAGTAAACTGTCTTCTGCCACCGTAGCCAACTATATTGAAGCTACAATAGATACAGAGCTGGACGGCGATGCGCTGGATGACTTTATCTTCGAGCAGGAGATCATGCAGGAAGAGCGAGAACTCCAGTCCTCTTTGCTGGATATTATCGAGCAGAACCCTATCAGTGCTGAGCTGGTGAAGGAACTGCGCAAAGACATTATCGCGTCCGGCGTGTCCAATATCGGCATATCGGCAGACTGATACCATGTCCCATAAGCTCATCATCGATGGATACATGCTCACCAATGATTCAGGCAAAACTGATCGCTGGAAGCTGGCCATAGGTGATGAAACCCGCCTGGGCTCGCTGTTTGAGCTTAAGCGGGTGATTAAGTTTTACCGTGAACTCGGGGTCATTCCCGAGGTTCGCTCTCACACCATCCCGCCAGCCACTTCCCCAGGTTCGACTATGCTGCGTTCACGCAGATAGCCAGCAGCTTGTTACTGCATTCAAGACATGGCGAACAACTCTTCCGCCTGCTGTTGCATAAACTCCAGAAACAGTCTCACCTTCACAGGTTGATGGATGCGCTGGTGATAAAGCAGTGATATACGCCTTTGCTCGCCAATCCATTGGGGCAATAACACCTCCAGCTCCCCCCGCTCCAACTGACCTTTGGCGAACAATTCCGGCCCATATAGAATGCCACCATCATCAACCGCCGAACGGATAGCGCCATGCAGATCAGACAGGGTTAAGTGCCCTGCGCCTTCATGGAAAAAGTTCTCACCATTTGGGTGTTTCAGATGCCAGTTATACAAAGGCCACACCTTGATGAGTCTGTGATTGGACAGATCATTGGCATGTTCAGGTCTGCCATTGGCAGCCAGATAGTTGGGAGAGGCCATCAACTTATAGTCCAGTACTCCAAGGGTTTTGGAGATCCAGGACGAGTCTGGTTGTCGCCCCCCCACGATCGCCACATCCACTCCTTCGTCAATCAGGTCGACCACCTGATTGGACTGGCTGATATGCAATCGAATATCAGGGTAACGCCGGCAAAACTCGTTGAAGGCAGGCATTAAGACCATGGACACAATCGCAATAGGCGCAGCCAGTCTCAGGGTTCCCTCGGGTCTGTCGCTGCGTTCACTGCTGAGCTCATCAAACTGGCTGACCACACTGCAGTATCGCTGAAACAGGATCAGCCCCTCTTCGGTGAGCCTGAGCTTACGGGTATTGCGCATTAACAGGTGTCTGTCCTGCACCGCTTCCAGTTTGGCCAGTTTACGGCTTACGGTTGCTACCGGCACCCCTAAGTTGCGCGCAGCAGCTGACATACTGCCGGCGTTTACTACGTGCACGAACAGGTAGATAAGTTCCAAATCATTCACTTTGGTGACGGTCAACAGCCTCTCCTCACACCTAAACCATGAATTAGAATTAGACAATAAACCCCTGAAAATGCGAAGTTAATCAAATCTTCTCCGGCACAAGGAGAGGAAATTCACATCCAGTAGTTTACTGTATATAAAATCAGTATATACTGTGTATCAATACAGTGTTTGCATTGTTTTTAGTCAATCAGCGTATTCCACGGGGAATCACTATGCTTTGCCAACTCAGCATCAACAATTATGCCATTGTCCGCTTTCTCGAGCTGGATTTTCGCCCCGGTATGACAAGTATTACCGGTGAAACAGGTGCAGGTAAATCCATCGCCATCGACGCCCTGGGTCTCTGCCTGGGTAATCGCTCCGACGCATCCAGTGTTCGGCCCGGTGCCGGTAAAGCTGAAATCAGCGCCCGCTTTTCTGTTGATGATATCCCCCTGGCCAAACGCTGGTTGGAAGACAACGACCTGGACGCCGAGCATGAGTGCATCCTGCGTCGCACCATCAACGCCGATGGTCGTTCCCGCGCTTATATCAATGGCAACCCGGTTCCCCTGCAACAACTCAAGTCGCTGGGTCAGCTACTGGTTGGTATACATGGCCAGCACGCCCATCACGCCATGCTGAAAAGTGAGCATCAACTTACCCTGTTGGACAGCTATGCCAATCATAAGCTGTTATTGGAAAATGTTGCCAAGTCCTATCAGAGATACAAACAAACCCAATCCGAATTGAAACGACTGCAACAGTCTTCTCAGGAGCGTATTGCCCGCAAACAACTGCTGCAATATCAGGTAGAAGAACTGGATGAATTTGCCCTGCAGCCCGGTGAGTTCGATGAGATTGAAGCCGAACACAAGCGTCTGGCCAATGGCAGTGCCCTGATAGAGAACTGTCAGCAGGGTCTGTATCTGCTCAGTGAAGGTGAAGATGCCAATGTGGAGTCTTTGCTGAACAAAGCCGTTATGCTGGCCGATGAACTGAAGGACTATGATCCGGAACTGGAAAGCATAGGCAATATGCTCAATGAAGCGCTTATCTCTGTTCAGGAAAGTGCGGCGGAACTGCAGCGTTACCAAAGTCATCTGGAGCTGGATCCTGAGCACTTTGCCCAACTGGAACAAAGAATGTCTCAGGCGATGCAACTGGCCCGCAAACATATAGTCTCGCCACAGGAGTTGGTTGCCCATCACACCAAGCTTAAACAGGAGTTGGACGCCATCGATGGCGACAACAGCAAGCTTGAAGGGATAGAGCAGGAGCTTGAGGCCAGCCGTCAGGCCTATATCGCCCAGGCGCAAAAGCTGAGCCAAAGTCGCAGCCGATATGCCAAAGAGCTGGATAAATTGGTAACCCAATCGATCAAAGAGCTGAATATGCCCAAGGGCAAATTCACTATCGACGTCAATTTCTGCGAGCAGACCATGTCACCCCTTGGCTCAGACAGTGTCGAATTTTTGGTGACCACCAACCCGGGTCAGCCACTACAACCGATCTCCAAAGTCGCCTCAGGGGGCGAGCTATCGCGAATCGGACTGGGGATTCAGGTGATTACCGCGCGCAAGGTCTCTACTCCAACCCTGATTTTCGATGAAGTAGATGTGGGTATTTCCGGCCCGACGGCCGCTGTTGTTGGTCGCATGTTGCGACAGTTGGGTGAGTCCACTCAGGTGTTTTGTGTAACTCACCTGCCTCAGGTTGCCGGTAACGGACATCAACATATGTTCGTCAATAAAGCCAATAAAGGGGGTCAAACTGAGACTTCCATGACTTCGCTGGATGCCGATCAGCGTATCGAAGAACTGGCGCGGCTGTTGGGCGGCGATACCATCACCACCAATACACTGGCCAATGCCAAAGAGTTGCTGCAGCATTAAGCTTCAGCTATCCAGTTAAGCCCGCCTTGCGGGCTTATTGTTTTCTCGCTCACCTCTCCAGCCCTCTCCTAAGTATGGTCGGCGCATCAGTTCAGCTGCACGTATCTTGTTAACCCAATTAGTGAGCTCACTACTTAGCTGACCAATAACTCACGCCAAGTGTGATCCAGCCCCCACACATCTCACATTCTGAATAACTGATATATGCAGTTGCTGTATGCTTCGCGCCATAAAGATACCCTCAACAAAAAGTACCAAGATGACCCTGAACCAAGTTCAATTTGCTGTATTGGGACAGCTTTTCCATACGCCGGTTAAAGGCGATTTTGAATACCTGCCGCAGGCACTGGTATGCATCGACAATTTGGGCAATATCCTGTCTGTGACCACGGATGATGACAGCGGATTCACCGCCAATATCCAGCAGCTTGAGCAAACCGGGAAACTGACCCGCCTGACTGATTCCCAATACCTGATGCCAGGTATGGTAGACCTGCATGTTCATGCCCCACAATGGCCTCAGGCTGGCAAAGGACTGGACCTGCCGCTGTACGACTGGCTTCAGGATTACACCTTCCCGCTGGAAGCCAAATTTGCCGATAACAGCTTTGCCCAGCCTATGTATCGCAGTGCAGTAGAGACTCTGCTCGCCAATGGCACCACCAGTGCCGTGTACTTCGCGACCATCCACAATGAAGCTTCTGTCACCCTGGCAAAAACCTGTCTGGAGCTGGGACAACGTGGCTTCGTGGGTAAAATCAATATGGATGATGCCAGTCAGTGTCCCGATTACTATCTGGAAGACACAGTTCAGGGGCTGGCTGATACAGAGCAATTTATTCAGGATGTTCTGGCGTTGCCGGGCAACGAGCAGCGTCTGGTATCCCCTGTGGTCACCCCACGCTTTGTCCCAAGCTGCACCCCTCAAATGTTGAAGGGTCTTGGCGAACTGACAACTAAGTACCAATGCCATGTACAGACCCATTGCTCCGAGAGCGACTGGGCCCGGGATTACAGTCTGGAGCACTATGGCAAGAGTGATGTGGCCATCTATCAGGAGATGGGGCTGCTGACCCGCAAAACCATACTGGCGCACTCTATCTTCCTGAGTGATGACGACTGTGACGCCATTAAGGCAACCGGTGCCAGCATCGCCCACTGCCCACTGTCCAATATGTACTTTGCCAACGCGGCCATGAAGACCCGCGAGATCCTGGATAAAGATCTGCATGTGGGTCTGGGAACCGACATCTCAGGGGCACCTGTACCTTCTGTGTTCCATACCTGTCTGGATGCAGTTAACCACTCCCGTGTCCGCGAAGATGGTACCAATACCCATCTGCCGGCATCTGAGCGTGGCGAAGCCGGTAGCCGCATCAGCTTCCTGGAGTCTTACTGGATGGCCACTGTCGGCGGCGGCCTGGCAATCGATACCAGGGTAGGTCTGTTCGCTCCTGAGTATGCTTTCGATGCCCTGATTATCGATACTCAGGCGCCTGACTCAGATCTGTTTGTGATTCCTGAGCTGGATACCCCAAGAGACAGACTCGAGAAGATTATTGCCCTGAACCGCCGCACCAATGTGCGCAAGGTGTATGTTCAGGGTAAGCAGGTGATCAACAAAGACGCCTGAGGCTTGTCTGAGTTGATATGAGCCAAACACAAAAAAGGAGCCAATTGGCTCCTTTTTGTTTTTAAGGCAGATGTTAACCCATCACAGACAGATAGGCCTGCAGGATAATCAGGTTCACAATGTCGATAAAGAAGGCGCCCACAATAGGGACAACCATAAACGCCTGAGGTGACGGACCATAGCGATTCACCACTGAGCCCATATTCATTACCGCCGTTGGCGTTGCCCCCAGACCAAACCCACAGTGACCACTGGCCATCACGGCAGCGTCATAGTTACTGCCCATCATCTTGAAGGTGATCCAGTAGGTAAACAGGCCAATCACCACTGACTGTACCGCCAGAATGATCAGGAATGGCACTGCCAGGTCAAAGATGTTCCAAAGCTTCAGGCTCATCAGTGCCATAGCCAGGAACAGCGACAGCGACACAGTGCCCAGAATATCAATGGTTTCAGTATCGATATGGCGTGTCTTGGTGACCTCCAATACGTTGGTCACCACCACACCAATGAACAGGGCATAGACGAAGTCAGGAATCGTCAGCCAGGAGATCTCAAAGCCGCTCACCCACTGCTCCAGATACTTGGCGCCGGTTACGCAGAGGATCATGATAAACAGCATCTCGATGACCTTCTTGGCGGTCACCTTATCCTCTTCGTTTTCGTTATAGGTCACCACTTCCGGGTGTGGTTGCAACTTGTCACCACAGCCATACTCAGACTCCAGCTTGTGCTTTTTGATAAGACGCTGAGCAACCGGGCTACCGATAATACCGCCCATAATCAAACCAAAGGTGGCTGACGCCATGGCGATCTCAAGGGTATTGTGCAGGCCATACATATCAGACAGGGTCTGTGACCAGGCTGCTCCGGTGCCATGTCCACCTGTCAGGGTAATTGAGCCAGCAATCAAGCCCATCAGCGGGTCCAGGCCAAGCATGGTCGCCAGGGAAACACCCACAGCGTTTTGCACCACAATAAACAGGGAAGCAATAGCCAGGAATACAAACACCTTGGCGCCACCCTTTAGTAACTGAGTGTAGTTGGCAGACAAACCCACAGTGGCGAAGAACATCAACATAAAGGTGTTCTGCAATGGCAGGTCGAATTTAAGCTCTATGTGATTAAAGTGCAGCGCGGTAATAATTGCTGCCACCACCAGACCACCCACAATGGGCTCAGGAATATTGAAACGCTTTAGTACTGGCAGCTTGGCATTAATACTGTGACCCAGGAAAAGTACGCTGATAGCGATTAGGAAGGACTCCAGCGGGCCGACGGAAATTACATGACTCATAGTACCTCATTTAGTTGTTGTAATACTCTCCTCCCTGATACCTGATTCTGCATTCTTCCATGTACTGGCTCCCTTAAGGGGCCGTGTGCCGTCAATTGGTATATCGTCATTTGCGAATTCACTATGGAATCACGATTAAATGATAAATGACAATCAACTAGTCAACTTCCTGATCTATTTCAAAATTCCGGCAAAATCTTGTTAATTTCCAACCCATTCTGATCGCAACATCAAAACCAAAACGCACCAAGCGCAGAACATGAACACATTTCAAAAACAAACGCATCCATTAAGGGGGTAAAAAGTGCGGATTCTGATGCCGGAAGGAAACTCTGCAGACGGGCAAATGATAATTAGCAAATACTAACATTCAAGGCATTTCAGACAGAGAATATTGTTGGCCGGGACAAGACTGACTGCTGACGGAGTGGAATATAGCAAAGCCAGGCTTACTCAGTGCTTTCCAATAAGTAATAATTCCTTAATGAGGCTGGTTTTCAGCACTCTGGGTACGTATGCTTTCCCTACCAAATTCTCAAGAACAAGAACCAAAATGAGCACAGCATTCTACCCAATCGGAACGCCGGGCATGCCCTGGGGTGAGCAGGAAAAAGCCCAGTGGCTGGCATCCATTACCGTAAAGCGCAGCTATCACAAAGAAGTGGTAGAGAAGATCCATGCACTGGCCGACAAATTTGATGTCATTCAGTATGGTGCACTGAGCTACGATGAAACCCGTTTTCCACTGCTGGCGTTGAAAAGCAAAAACTGGGATGAGCACAAACCCAAAGTGCTGGTGACCGGCGGTGTACATGGCTATGAAACCAGTGGTGTGCAGGGAGCGATTAAGTTCGCTCAAACCCGTGCTTGCGAATACGAGCATGACTTCAACCTGCTGATTGCCCCCTGTATCAGCCCATGGGGCTATGAGGTCATCAACCGCTGGAACCCTAATGCAGTAGATCCCAACCGCTCCTTTGTGGAAAACAGCCCGGCAGAAGAATCGGCAGGCCTTATGTCTCTGGTTGCCCTGTATGGCAAAGACTTCCTGATCCATATCGACCTGCACGAAACCACAGATTCTGACGAAGGCGAGTTCCGCCCTGCTCTGGCCGCCCGTGACGGTAAAGAGTATGAGCCTGATATCGTGCCTGATGGTTTCTATCTGGTCGGCGACAGCGAGAATCCTCAGGAAGGGTTCCAGAAAGCCATGATCGACGCAGTGCGCAAAGTGACCCACATCGCGCCACCAGACAGCAATGGCAATATTATTGGTGCGCCGGTCGAACAGGAAGGTGTCATCAACTATCCGGTGAAGAAGCTGGGCCTGTGCGCAGGTGTGACCGACAGCGAATACTGCACCACGACAGAAGTGTACCCGGACAGCCCCAAGGTCACCGACGACGAGTGTAATGATGCCCAGGTCGCAGCCGTAACCGCAGGACTGGATTACGTGCTGGCGCAGCTTAAGCAATAAACTGAAAAAGGAGCCTGAAGGCTCCTTTTTTCCCGCTATTGGTTATCGCATTAATGCTCATCAGCCTGTCCCCGGCTGGCCAACCAGGCGAAAGGGACAAACCATATGCCCACCATAACCAACATGGCTGTGGTAACAAATTCCTGATCTTCCACGGCAATCGACATTAATACAATGGCTGCGCCAAATGCTATCGACAGCAAAATATTCCAGAGCCCTGCTTTTCTGGCACTCATCCTGACCTCCTCCAGTCCGTTATCCTGTCGTCCAGCCTGAATATATGAGCGATGAATTCAGACCAAGCCTAACCAGATATTGCAGAGCTTATTGCAACTGAATCTCATTTGCAAGTAATTCTCATTTACAAATATTGTGGCTCGGGAAGTGTACGAACAAGGCCCGTTATCCGCTCACAAAAAAACCGCTCAATGAGCGGTTTTTATCAATGGAATAGTTATACCAATCCACATAGGAGTTTAGTCACTCAGCGAGAATTTAAAGGCACGGAGACAATCGGAGCGAGTGAAGGTCTATCGGGATAAATCAAGCGAGCTCTGGGCAGTATGCGGGCCTTTAAAACTCGCCCTTCGGGAGCCTGTCAGCCACACGATTACTGCCCCAAATTGTCTAGTCATAGAACCACTATGTCGTCATCAATTTGGGTTGCACTCGAATGGCTGACATGGCTCTGATGAGATCAATCTTCTATGCGGATTGGTATTGTTAGCCGAAGAAGTGGACCAGTACCTGCATCGACAGAAAGGCAAACACACCAGCCAATACATCATCGGCCATAATGCCCAGACCGCCATGCACCTTGGCATCCAGAATACGGATAGGCCAGGGTTTGAAAATATCGAACAGTCGGAACAACACAAACCCGGCAACCAGCCATTGCCATCCCACAGGGGCTGCAATCATGGTAATCAGCAGCCCGGCCACTTCATCCCACACAATGGCGCCATGGTCGTGTACCCCCATATCTTTGGAGGCTTTACCACAGATATAGATACCGGCCAGAACCGCCAGTGCGGTCGCCACCAGGTACCAGGTCAGCCCCAGAGGAGCCAGCACCAGATACAGAGGAATGGCGGCAAGGGTACCGAATGTGCCCGGTGCCTTGGCAGCGAGACCACTGCCGAAACCCAAAGCCAGAAAGTGCACCGGATTGGCCAGTGACAGGCGCTCCAGTGCTTCATCTTTTGCAAACAACTTCATTTAAAAATGCTCGAACCCCAGATTCTCGGGGGTAAATGGCTCGCCATCCTTGAGCAGCTTCAATTGGTTCCCGGCGCAGATCTGGCCAATTTTGACAAACTTAACGCCACTTTGACTCAGTGAGGTTTCCAAAGCCCCTTTCTGGGCTTCCGGCACGGTAAACAGCAGCTCATAATCTTCGCCGCCGGTCAGTGCCAGGCTTTGGGCAAACTCAGGAGACACAGTATCCTGCATAGCCTGAGACAAAGGCAAATCTTCCACCTTAACCACAGCACCAACACCAGATGCTTTCAGCACATGGCCAATATCTGACATCAAACCATCAGACAGGTCGATAGCACTGGACGCCAGGCCACGCAGGCACTGCCCTGCCAACACTCGTGGCGTTGGCCGGTAATGGCGACCGATCAGGTACTCTCTGTGCTCGGATCTGGCATCATGTTTCCCCTGCAGCAGTTGCAGGCCAAGAGCCGAATCACCCAAAGTTCCTGTCACATAGATCCAGTCACCGGCTTTGGCTCCACCACGGGTAAGCGCCTTATCTTCCGGCACCTGTCCATTGACGGTAATGGTGATAGATTTAGGGCCACGTGTGGTATCACCGCCGACCAGCGCAATACCATAGTATTCCGCAGCATCCAGCAGACCTTCAGAGAATCGACGCAGCCACAGCTCATCTGGCTCAGGCAGAGTTAATGCCAACGTCATCCAGGCAGGCTCAGCGCCCATGGAAGCAAGATCAGACAGGTTGACCGCCAGCGCTTTATAGCCGAGATCAGCGGCGGGCATGGCAGGCAAAAAATGAACATTCTCCACCAGAGTGTCGACAGAAATTGCCAGAGATTTATTGACGGCGGGTTGTACTACAGCACAGTCGTCGCCAATCCCTAGCAAGACATCGCGGCGCAGGGGACCCCGTCCGCTGAAGAAATTTTCGATCAGTTGAAATTCTTTCACTGTAAATTACCGGAGCAATCCATAGAAAAACGGTATCCAAAGGATACCGTTTTGTCTGTTACTTACGTGCAACCAGCTTGTCCAGAATACCATTGACAAACTTATGACCATCTTCAGCACCGAAGGTCTTGGCAGACTCGATAGCTTCGTTGATCACTACCTTGAACGGCACATCCTTACGGAAGGTTAGTTCAAAGGCAGCCAAACGCAAAATGGCTTTCTCGATTGGATCCACTTCATCCAGAGGACGCTCCAGGAATGGAACCAGCATCTCGTCCAATTGCGCAGTCTTGGTTGCAGCGCCCGCAAACAGTTCACGGAAATAAGCAACATCAACACCGTCCAGGTTCTGCTCAGTCAGAAACTGATGTTCCACATCAGCGACGTTGTTACCGCTCAATTGCCATGAATATACGGCCTGTACCGCTAAACGGCGGGCCTTACGGCGCTCAGAAGGCTTCATTGAATTTCCTGTTATTTACAGCTGTTGTTCAAGTTCTTGCAGCACATTGACCATTTCCAGCAGACCCAGGGCAGCTTCGCCACCTTTGTTACCGGCCTTGGTACCTGAACGTTCAATCGCCTGCTCAATGGTATCTGTAGTCAGTACACCGAAAGACACGGGTACGTCGAACTCCAGAGAAACCTGAGCCAGACCTTTGTTACATTCACCTGCAACGAAATCAAAGTGCGGCGTACCGCCACGGATCACTGCACCCAGCGCAATGATACCGTCGAATTGTCCACTGGCAGCTACACGACGTGCAGCCAATGGCAGCTCAAACGCACCTGGAACACGGACAACAGTGATGTTTTCATCAGCTACCTGACCAAAGCGTTTCAGCGTGTCAATCGCCCCTTCCAACAGGCTCTCAACCAGAAAGCTGTTGAAACGTGAAACAACAATCGCCACCTTGGCATTTTTCGCTTCGATATTACCTTGAACTACGTTCATTATCTTACCTATGTTGCTATAGCACCCGGGCTCGGGGCGAAAAGTGGCGGTATGATACCACAGGCTTTTCGTCCAAGCTCTATGCAATTTTTCTGAAAAAGTTAAATTCGACTCAATGATGCAGACCGCCTGTTATGACAAATAGTTAACAGGCGGCTGCACAAAATCTTATTCGGAAACGTACTCAGTCACTTCCAGGCCGAAGCCGGACAGGCTGTGGTAACGCTTCTGAGAACTCAGCAGTCGCATCTTGGTCACGCCCAGATCCGCCAGAATCTGAGAACCTACGCCCACGCGACGGGATGTCCCCTGCCACTTGGCAGCAATTGGCTGAGCGCCCTTATCTTCCGCTTCGAAGGCACGCACTTTGGCCAGCAGGTCATCAGTGCTCTCTTCATTGCCCAGCAGCACCAGCACACCACCTTCATCGGCAATACGCTCCATCGCCAGATCCAGCGGCCAGCTACGGCTCTGATTACGCTCAGAGAACAGCAGGTCATTAAAGGTGCTTGGCAGATGCACACGAACCAGTACATCCTCGGTGACATCGCCTTTCACCAGCGCAAAGTGCAACTGGTTGTCGATGGTGTCGCGGTAGGTCACCATGGTGAAATCGCCGTAGCGGGTTGGCAGCTGACACTCAGCTTCGCGCACCACTGTGGTTTCAGTATTGTTGCGGTATTCAATCAGGTCGGCGATGGTACCAATCTTGATGCCATGCTTCTCACTGAAGATCTCCAGATCCGGACGGCGCGCCATGGTGCCATCTTCATTCAGAATCTCAACAATCACACCTGAAGGTTCGAAACCGGCCAGACGGGCCAGATCGCAACCAGCCTCAGTGTGACCGGCACGGATCAGCACGCCACCTTCCTGCGCCATCAGCGGGAAGATATGACCGGGCTGCACCAGATCAGACGCCCTGGCATCTTTGGCAACAGCAGCTTTAACAGTCACCGCACGGTCGTGGGCACTGATACCAGTGGTCACGCCTTCAGCGGCTTCAATGGAAACGGTAAAGTTGGTAGAGAACTGAGCATTGTTGTTGCTTACCATCAGCGGCAGGTTCAGCTGCTGACAGCGCTCACGGGTCATGGTCTGACAGATCAGGCCGCGACCATGGGTCGCCATAAAGTTAATCGCTTCCGGGGTCACCATATCGGCGGCCATGATGAGATCACCTTCATTTTCCCTGTCTTCATCATCCATCAGGATTACCATTTTGCCCTGACGAATATCCTCAATGATCTCTTCGATTGTATGTAGCGCCATTGTAAGACCTTTATTTTGCTTTGACTGGAAGGAAACACTCCCAGCATTGTAGAAAGATTTGACTCAAATACTGTCGATTAACGCATAAAACCAGCGCGGGCCAGCAGCTCCATGGTGACGCCGCCAGCAGATTTGTCATCGTCTTTAAAGCTGATAAGCCGTTCCAGATAACGGGCGACCAGATCCACTTCAATATTGACCTGAGTACCGGCATGCATATCCAGCAGTGTGGTTTCCGCCGCGGTATGGGGCACAATCGTCAGACGGAAGCGATTGCCATCCACTTCGTTGGTGGTCAGACTCACGCCATCAATAGTGATGGACCCCTTGTGGGCGATATAGCGGGCCAGCTCAGCTGGCGCTTCCAGCCAGAATTCAATAGCGGCGCCGCGGTTGCTGCGTTCAGCGACGGTAGCAATACCATCCACATGACCTGACACCATATGCCCGCCCAGACGCGTGGTTGGGGTCACCGCCTTTTCCAGGTTCACCTTAGTGCCCACCTGATAACGGTTAAAGCCGGTCAGAGCCACAGTTTCAGCTGACACGTCGGCCACATAACCATCGGCCAGACGCTCAACTACCGTCAGGCACACACCATTGGTGGCAATACTGTCACCCAGCTTTACATCGGCCAAATCCAGTTTGCCACTGGCGACGGTCAGACGAATATCATCGCCCCGACGCTGGATCTGACGAATCGTCCCTACTGCTTCAATAATGCCGGTAAACATAGTTACTCACTCTGTAACCTCAGACGCATTAAGCCTCTGAGTTGGAAATTCTGTCGGTTAATCTGCGCGGCGCAGACTGAAGATATAACGTCTGTCGCTGCCAATCTTGCGCTCGTCACACAATGTCATGGCAGGAATGCTATCCATGGTTTGCCAGTCGGGCAAGACCAACATGTTACGACCGTGACTGCCGAGCAATTTTGGCGCCTGGTACAAAACCAGCTCATCAACCAAATCAGCCGCAACAAATGCCCCAGCCAGGGTCGCACCCGCTTCCACCAGCACGGCATTCACCCGTTTACCCAGCTCAGCCAGCAAGGCGGCCAAATCAACACGGCCATCTTTGGCGGCAAGCACCAGAGTTTCAACATGCTCAGGAAAAGCGGCCAATTGCGCATCACTGTATGCCAGAGTCGACACCAGCAGTATGGGCGAGGCAAAACCAAACAGGTTCGACGCCTGTTCAGCTGTCAGTCTGGCACTCGAGTCCAGCACCACACGCAAGGGTTGCTGCACATTGGACTCATCCAGCACGCCTGTCTCAGCGACCACAGAGCCCAGCTCATCAAAGCGCACATTCAGAGTGGGATTGTCAGCCAGAATGGTTTCAATGCCGGTAACCAGTGCCGGGTGACGGGCACGCAGGCGCTGCACATCCGCACGGGCCTGGGGACCGGTAATCCACTTGGAGACGCCGTTGGACAGTGCGGTTTTACCATCAAGGCTGGCCGCGACTTTCACAGTCACAAAGGGTAAGCCGGTTTCCATACGGGTCAGAAAGCCCGGATTCAAGGCACGAGCATCCACTTCCAGCAGACCTGTCTGCACCTCAATACCGGCATCTTTAAGCATATTGATGCCGCGACCGGCGACCTGAGGGTTGGGATCTGTCATGGCAACCACGACTCTGGCGACACCGGCTTCAATCAAGCCTTTGGCACAGGGAGGTGTGCGGCCGTAATGACTGCAGGGTTCCAGAGTCACATAGGCAGTTGCGCCCCGGGACTTATCACCGGCCATGCGCAAGGCATGCACTTCGGCGTGGGGACCACCGGCCTGAATATGAAAGCCTTCACCGACGATTTCATCGTTGACGGTCAGCACGCAGCCCACGTTGGGGTTGGGTGCCGTGGTAAAGCGGCCACGTTTGGCGAGCTGGATGGCGCGGGCCATCATTTGAATATCTTGAGCAGACCACATGGGAAGTACCCGGGTAGTAAAACCGGGCTGTGAAGCCCGGCATTCAATCACTTTTGCAGTTTGGCGATCGCTTCACCAAACTCGGAAACATCTTCAAATGCGCGGTATACCGACGCAAATCGAATATAGGCAACCTTATCCAGGTGCATCAACTGCTCCATCATCAGGTTACCAATCAACTCAGACGGAATTTCACGTTCACCTGTTGCACGCACCATGGACTTAATCTTACTGAGCGACTGCTCAATCTGATCCATGGACACAGGGCGTTTCTCTACCGCTCTGAGCATACCGCCACGCAGCTTCTCTTCATCAAAGGGCTGACGACTGCCATCTTGCTTAATCACACGTGGCATCACCAGTTCAGCACCTTCGAAGGTGGTAAATCTTTCGTGGCACTCTGTGCATTCACGGCGACGCCGGACCTGATGGCCCTCACCCACCAAACGTGAGTCGATAACCTTGGTATCGGTTGCGTTGCAAAACGGACAGTGCATTGTGCCTCCGGCAGAGCCTTAACTGGATATAGATCAAAATGGCCGCCGGGCAGTCAAGCTGCCGGCGGCCATCAAAGTCTATCCTATTTACACCAATGGAAAAAGCTGAGCTACCTCATATCTGGGTAAATTACTCAATCCATCAGCATCAATTCAGGATTCAGGCATACACAGGGAATTTGGCACACAGCTCAAGAACCTGCTGCTTCACCTTCTCAATGTTGCCTTCGTTGTTCACATCATCCAGCACGTCACAGATCCAACCGGTCAGCAACCTGGCTTCATCTTCCTTAAAGCCACGACGGGTGATGGCAGGCGTACCGATACGGATACCGGAAGTCACGAACGGAGAACGAGGGTCGTTTGGCACTGAGTTCTTGTTCACTGTAATGTTGGCGCGGCCCAGGGCAGCGTCAGCTTCTTTACCCGTGATATCTTTGTCGATCAGGTCCACCAGCATCAGGTGGTTTTCGGTACCACCGGAAACGATCTTGTAGCCACGCTCCAGGAACACTTCCACCATAGCTTTGGCGTTAGCCACAACCTGCGCCTGATATACCTTGAACTCTGGCTCCAGTGCTTCTTTGAAGGCCACCGCTTTACCGGCGATAACATGCATCAAAGGACCGCCCTGACCACCCGGGAATACGGCAGAGTTCAGCTTCTTGTGCAGATCTTCGTCGTTATGGGCAGACAGGATGATGCCGCCACGAGGACCGGCCAGCGTCTTGTGAGTGGTAGAGGTTACTACATGAGCGTGTGGCAGTGGGTCCGGGTATACACCGGCTGCAATCAGACCCGCTACGTGAGCCATATCTACAAACAGGTAAGCACCCACTTTGTCTGCGATTTCACGCATACGGGCCCAATCAACCACGCCTGAGTAGGCAGAGAAGCCACCGATAATCATCTTTGGCTGGTGCTCAACGGCCAGAGTTTCCAGCTCGTTGTAATCAATCTTGCCCGCTTCATCGATACCATAAGGAATGATGTCATACAGCTTGCCGGAGAAGTTAACCGGTGAGCCGTGAGTCAGGTGACCACCGTGTGCCAGGTTCATGCCCAGCACCTTGTCACCAGGCTTCAGCAGAGTCATATAGACGGCCTGGTTAGCCTGAGAACCTGAGTGTGGCTGCACGTTGGCATACACAGCACCAAACAGCTCTTTAGCGCGCTCGATAGCCAGGGTTTCTACTTTGTCGACATACTCGCAACCACCATAATAGCGCTTACCCGGATAACCTTCGGCGTACTTATTGGTCAGCTGAGAACCCTGCGCCTGCATTACGCGAGGACTGGTGTAGTTCTCGGAGGCGATAAGTTCAATGTGCTCTTCCTGACGACGGGTCTCATCCTCAATCGCCGCAAACAGGTCGGGATCGTAATCCGCGATGTTCATGTCTTTAGTCAGCATGGTCACTCCGGCTGTTAAATTAATAAACTTATTCTTAATCGTAGGGTTGCGCGGTATTCTACTCCGCGATTGATCACAATCACAGTCCAGTCATCCTGAAAATGTTGCAAGGCTGTATAGAAATCCGTTCATCGTCGCTATTTCACACAACCTGCAAACGACAATCCCTTTTCGCACAAGGCTTTGACGTGAACAGCCTGACTTGTTCGGCAAAACGTAAACTCAATTCCTGCCCCTTATCTTGCTACGTGCATTGTCGCCATTCAGTTTACCTGCCGTCTTTGTGCCAAATTCCCTTTGGAGCCAGTTCCAAATCACGAATACCTTCACACTATGCACCTGAGGCATAGGGGCAAGGACAATTTGTTATTGGAGAAACTGTGATCGGCCCAGTAAACTGCGCGGCTTTTATTACATTAGGCATTGTTTATGTTCTCCCAATCCCTGCGTGCCCAGCTATGTCGAATGACACTGCTGCTGACTGCCACCTTGCTGGTAGTACACCTCACGCCAGGCTTGATTGAGCTGCTGGCCAGTCATGCCACACAGGCCGGTTGCCATCAGGGCGGTCAGCATTCAACCGGCGAACAAAACACCCATCAGGGCGACTCTGCCCACCACCATCACTGAGTTTTTCTATGAGTATTTTCCGCTTCCCCCTGCTGGTTTGGTTGGGGATAGGGATATTGATCATCTGTCTGGGGATTAGACAATCATTCGGCATTTTCATGATGCCGGTTTCCGAGTTTTTCGGCACTGGCCGCGAGTTCTTCAGCTTTGCCATTGCGCTGCAGAACCTGTTGTTCGGTGTGTTTCAACCCTTTGTGGGAATGGCTGCCGACCGCTTTGGTGCCAGACGCGTGGTCATTGGTGGTGCCATTGCCTATGGTCTGGGTCTGTACCTGACCTCAGTCGCCACCGAGCCAGGTGTACTGCTGTTCTCACTGGGTGCCTTGGTAGGCCTGGGCCTGAGTGCCACCAGCTATGTCATTATTCTTGGTGCCGTGGCCAAGGTCGTGCCTGCCGAACATGCTGCCAAGGCATTTGGCCTGACAACGGCAGCAGGCTCTTTCGGCATGTTTGCGGTGATCCCCGGCGCTCAGTATCTGCTGAGTGATTTTGGCTGGCAGCAGGCCATGATGGTATTTGCCGCTCTGTGTTCAGTCATGGCTGCCTTCGGTCTGTTTATGAACACAGCAGCAAAGCCAGACGGCCAGAATCAAACGACTCCAGTACCGGAACAGACATTGAAGCAAGCGCTGAGTGAAGCCTTCCATCACAAAGGCTACTGGCTGATCCATGCTGGCTTCTTTGTGTGTGGCTTCCATGTGATGTTCATTGCCACCCACCTGCCTTCTTATCTGGCAGATAAACACCTGCCAGCCTCCAGCGCTGCCATGGCTCTGGCTTATGTGGGTATCTTCAACATCTTCGGTTCCTACTTCTGGGGCGTAATGGGTGACAAATTCAACAAACGCCACGTGATGTGCGCTCTGTATATGATGCGTACAGCCGTTATCGGTGCCTTTGTGATGCTGCCTGTCACCGTTGATACCGCCGCCATATTCGGCGCTGCCATAGGTTTTTGCTGGCTGGGCACTGTGCCCTTGACCTCAGGCCTGGTTCGCCAAATCTTCGGTGCCCGTTATCTGTCGACCCTATACGGTCTGGTGTTTTTCACCCACCAGGTCGGCAGTTTCCTGGGTGCCTGGGCCGGTGGCCGCCTGTACGACATTACCGGCTCCTACGATGCCATCTGGTATGCCACTGTGGTACTGGCCTTTATCGCAGGTATTCTGCACCTGCCAATTAACGATAAGCCGATTGAGCGTAATCAGCTTGCTGTCGCTTAACGCGAGACGATATCTTAAAGGTACTGTACTAAAGCGGGCTGCTACTGAAGAGTTGCAGCCCGCTTGGCTAAAGAGGTCTTAACTGATGATGTTTTACAAAATCAAGTATCGAAGAAGAGTTTGAGCCGTGGGCAATTCCTTACGTCCATAACTAAAATTTGAGTGTTACATCAATCCTAAATCGGTAGCCTTGGACTCCATACGCACAGGCCGTAATGCGGGCACTATAACTTCCTTCGAAACCTCTCCCCAGCTGTCCAGCTCTGTTCTTATAACTTTGTCAAATGGGTAATCTCTATATCTATCATTAACTACTGCCTCAATAATCTTCGCGGATATATTTATCAACTCAATTTCGGTTGGTGGGACATATTCCCTATCAAGAGCATTATGAAGAATTTGTCGTTGATCATTATAAAAACCAAAATATAGCAACTCCCCCGAAGAGTTCCTTGCTGTATGTGACCTTGAGAATGAATCTTGCAATACATGAAGTAATGAACCCAAAGCAATATTGCGTGTTGTTTCTTGGCTAAATGGAATTTGTTCACATTTTAAATCTGAGCGCCTTTTACATTTCAAACTAAATAGTCCGTCCGCTCTCCACATTTTCCTTTTAGGATTTCCCTCAAGCATTATCGATTTAAATATTTTTGCATTTTCTCCCGTCATCCGGTAATGAACGCCTTTGAAGTAAAGATCCCCATGTAATGAGCCCGTCGCCACCCGATACGAATACTCCATCCAAGCAATCATTTTTTTGTATGTATCTGCTGCTACCTCTGATTCACTACTGGCCATAGCATGTAAAAACTGCATGTCTCCGCAATGTGTTCTGTAGTGCAAATCCCATTCTGAATCCACTTTTTCTGCAATATCTTTTTTACAAGAATGCTTGAACGTTAAGGCGCCCCCTAAAATGTCCTGGCGAAACATTTGAAGAGGGTCATCATTCCAGCGGACACCTATAACTAGATCTTCTATTAAGTTTACTTTTTCCTCATCGTTCAGTTGAGGAAGATTCGCGGCCAGAACGGATTTCAGAATCAATGATTCATGAACCGGAACTCCTTTACCACTAATAAACTTACTATCATTGAAATACCACGCACCATTTTCTGATTTCAATTTGCTATCTAAATCAAGCTGAAACGCTTCTGTTCGTTCCCATGGGGCACAAATTAACAAAACGATTATAACGTTTAGAAACTGTCTCAAGAAAATCATCTCATCTTCCTCAATATGGAAAAGCGATCAATCCGTTACCAACGCCAATAAGACACTATCAGACAACTGGAGGATTTTCGAACCAGTCTATATGTATTTGTTGTAGTACCAGCAACTCATGTCACCAAACCGAACCGTCCCATTCAACCTACTATACTGTTGATAGTAGAATCCGGGGTGTAAATACCAGGAACAAAAAGAGCTATCCCTCAACTTGTTCAATCCTCCAACAAAGCAATGAATAGCGAATGTTTTTTCATCATCCATGAGTAGTAACACCACGCTACTCTCTGGCAGTAAATGCTGCAATTTAGTAAACTGCGGCCAATTTTGAACACAGGAATTAACCATGGCTCAGTTTGTTTACAGCATGCTGAGGGTAGGGAAAATCGTTCCCCCCAAAAAGCAGATCCTCAAAGATATTTCGTTAAGCTTCTTCCCGGGCGCCAAGATTGGTGTTTTGGGTCTGAACGGCTCAGGTAAATCTACCCTGCTGCGCATTATGGCCGGTATCGACACCGAAATTGAGGGTGAAGCCCGTCCTATGCCAGGCATCAAGATCGGTTACCTGCCACAGGAGCCAAAACTGGATCCTGAGCAAACCGTTCGTGAAGCCATCGAAGAAGCAGTGTCTGAGGCCAAAAACGCGCTGACCCGTCTGGACGAAGTTTACGCCGCATATGCTGAGCCAGATGCCGACTTCGACGCCCTGGCCAAAGAGCAGGGTGAACTGGAAGCAATCATTCAATCTCAGGATGCCCATAACCTGGACAACATTCTGGAGCGCGCGGCCAATGCTCTGCGTCTGCCTGAATGGGATGCCAAAATTGAGGTGCTGTCTGGTGGTGAGCGCCGTCGTGTCGCTATCTGTCGCCTGCTGCTGGAAAAACCAGACATGCTGCTGCTGGACGAACCGACCAACCACCTGGACGCCGAGTCTGTAGCCTGGCTTGAGCACTTCCTGCAGGAATATTCAGGTACGGTTGTGGCAATTACCCACGACCGTTACTTCCTGGATAATGCCGCAGGCTGGATTCTGGAACTGGACCGTGGTGAAGGTATCCCATGGGAAGGTAACTACTCCTCCTGGCTGGAGCAGAAAGACGCCCGTCTGCAGCAGGAATCTGCCGCCGAAAGCGCCCGTCAAAAGACCATTGCCAAAGAACTGGAGTGGGTACGTCAGGGTGCCAAGGGTCGTCAGTCAAAAGGTAAGGCCCGCATGGCCCGCTTCGAAGAGCTGAACACCAGTGATTACCAGCGTCGTAACGAGACCAACGAGCTGTTCATTCCACCTGGACCACGTCTGGGCGACAAGGTCATTGAAGTCAACAACCTGACCAAGACCTATGGCGACCGCGTACTGATCGACAATCTGTCCTTCTCTGTACCAAAAGGCGCTATCGTCGGCATTATCGGCGCCAACGGTGCCGGTAAATCGACGCTGTTCCGTATGATCAGTGGCGCAGAGCAACCGGACAGCGGTGAAATCTCACTGGGTGATTCGGTGCAAATTGCTTCGGTTGAACAGTTCCGCGATTCCATGAATGACAAGAACACAGTATGGGAAGAGATTTCCGGTGGTCAGGACATCATGCGTATCAACAACACTGAAATCCCGAGCCGTGCCTATGTGGGTCGCTTTAACTTCCGTGGTGGCGATCAGCAGAAGATTATCGGTCAACTGTCTGGTGGTGAGCGTAACCGTGTACACCTGGCCAAGCTGTTGCAGGCTGGCGGTAACGTATTGCTGCTCGACGAACCGACCAACGACCTGGACGTAGAAACCCTGCGTGCACTGGAAGAGGCCCTGCTGGAGTTCCCTGGCTGTGCCATGGTGATCTCCCACGACCGTTGGTTCCTCGACCGTATCTGTACCCACATCCTGGATTACCGTGATGAGGGTCAGGTGAACTTCTACGAAGGTAACTACACTGAATACTCAACCTGGTTGAAGAACACCTATGGCACCGATGTGGTAGAGCCACACCGCCTGAAGTACAAGCGTATGAGCAAATAAGCTCAGTCTTGTCCCCTGAAAGCCAGTGCTAAGCACTGGCTTTTTTATTGCCTGCTTCATTCGGAAACAAGCTAATAGTTAAACGATAAATGAAATCATAGCCATCTGTTTTCAAAGGCTTGTCGATAGGGAAAGGACAAGTTAGGGTGACCTCTCAAAGGTTGAATCTGCGCGAGCGTCTATCGCTCAGCCGTTAAAGAAAGGAATGCAGACATGTATATCGCCATGAATCGATTTAAAATTAAGCCCGGCTGTGAACAGGACTTTATCGATATCTGGGCTGGCCGTGACAGCTATCTGGAAACCGTGCCGGGTTTTAAATCCTTTAATCTGCTGCAGGGCGAAAGCAGTGAAGAGTTTACCCTGTTTTCTTCCCACGCCATCTGGGAATCGAAACAGGCATTTGAAGCCTGGACCAAGTCAGAGGCCTTCCGTAAGGCCCATGCCAATGCAGGTAAAGGTCGCAAAGATATCTATGCAGGCCCACCAAAGCTGGAGTGTTTCGAGGCTGTGCTTTAACCACCTAATAATCAAGCCGGGCTTTCAGCAGCGTTGAGATCCCGGTTTTTTGGGACTGAATGAAGTCACTCCGCCACGGCCAACCTCAATATCACAACAGGCAGTGAACTTCTCTTTGAGCAGTACCCGGCCGCGCTGAACGCGACTCTTGGCACCGGACAGGGACAATCCGAGTTCATCCGCTACCTGTTGTTGGTTCTTGCCATCCAGATCGGCCTTCTCCAGCGGCACACGATATTTCTCCGGTAACTCTTCCATTAGCGGACGCAAACACTCAGACAATTGCTGGTGCGCCATCTCTGTTTCGTCTGCGACAGCTGACTCCAGAGAATCCGGTAACTCATCCCAGGGCTTTGATTGGCGAAAATGGTCCATCAAATTGTTGTAGGCAATGCGATGCAGCCAGGCGCTCAAACTGGTTTGAGATTTCAGGGTGTGCCACTGAGTATGCGCCTTAATGTAGACCTCCTGCAGAATGTCATCTGTGTCGGCATCATGATTAAGATGACGGGCAAGATAACTTCGCAGTTTGGCTTTATGGAGCTGCCAGTGATGTTCCATAGTGTTATCCGGGGACTGACGTTTGCTGGGATTAGATACCGGCAATTTTAGCCGCAAAGTCCCGGGGAACAAACTCCCCGGGGTGTTAAAGCAATCTCGGGTTCAGGCCCGATACTATACTTTGTCCACCTGAGTCGATGCAGAGTCAGAGTCGGGGAACAGGCCTTCCAACATCAGAGCAATAGCACCATCACCGGTCACATTGGTAGCAGTACCAAAACTGTCCTGCAGCGCAAACACTGCCAGCAGCAAAGCCACGCCCGTGGCATCAAAGCCAAGCACACCAACCACCAGGCCCATGGAGGCCATTACTGTCCCTCCCGGCACACCCGGCGCACCAATGGCGAAAATGCCAAACAGCAGGATAAACAGCGCCATGGTGCCCATAGATGGCAGCGCGCCATACAGCATCAGGGAAATCACCATCACAAAGAAGGTTTCGGTCAGCACAGAGCCTGCCAGATGAATGGTCGCTCCCAGTGGAATAGCAAAATCCACAGTGTCTCGTCTCAGCACAGGAGACTTACCGGCGCACTCCAGTGCTACTGGTAAAGTGGCTGCGCTGGACATGGTGCCCACCGCCGTCAGGTAAGCCGGGCCGTAATGGCGCAACACCTGCCAGGGGTTCTTACGCGAAAGAGCGCCGCCAATGCCATAGAGCACCGCCAGCCAGATCACATGGCCGATAATCGCCAGCACCACCACTTTAAGGAATACCGGTAGCTGCTCGGTCAATGTGCCTTCATAGGCCAATCCCGCAAAAGTGGCCGCCACGAAGAAAGGCAGCACAGGGATCACCATGCCTTTAACCACCAGCAGCATGATAGATTCAAATTCACCCAGCAGGGCTTCAAACTGTTTGGCCTTGGTGGACAGCACAGCAATCCCCAATACTATGGCGGTGACCAGGGCACTCATGACTGACATCAAAGGTGGAATGTCCAGCTTGAATACCGCTTCAGGCACATGACGCAATGCCTCAATGGAGGTTGGCACCGACATATGAGGGATAATCCACAATCCGGCAAAATACGCCATAGTGGCCGCGCCGACAGCAGACAAATAAGCAATGGAGATAGCAGCGCCCAACATACGATTGGCATTATGCCTGAGGCGGGTAATCGCCGGCGCAATAAAGCCAATAATCACTAAAGGCACCATAAAGAAAATAAACTGGCCCAGGGTGTATTTAATGGAGCTCACCACGGCCATGGCATTTTCATCGGCTACCAGGCCAACTCCGGCCCCCAGCACTATGCCGCCAAACAATTTGAGGATTAATCCCCACTCTTTGAATCTGTTGCTTTGCACGCTTATATCCTCGGAAATCGGCGCCCTCAGGTGGCACCGGACTGTTAGACGTATCTTTCCATAAAAAGACGCAAAATAATGCCGCCCTGTCTCTGTAATTAGCCCGGTAAATGCGTACTGGATTACAAATGTGACAAAAGCTCCGTCACTGGATGAAGATTTAAGAAAAATAGGGGAAGATAGCTGAACACTTCTTATCCACTACTTATTCATGTTAGGGTGAACACAAATAATAAAAACAGACAGTTACCATGAAAATCGATCTTTGGTTTGCTACCCCTGTATACCACCATGATGCCAATGAAGCTGAGGCCGGGATGATCCAGTCCAGCGTAGCGCAAATGCTGGATACCGAATACAAAGAAATACTTTCCCGGGACGACGCCAAATCCCGCAGCTATATTCAGTCGCGCCACCTTGAGCACAGGCAGGTACTGCACAAATACCAACTGGATGAACTGCATCACTGGCTGACTCAACACTGCGGTGGCTTTATCAAAAAACTGCATCCGGATGCCAAAGCGCTGGAGATCAGGGAGAGTTGGCTGAACTTCTACTTCCCCGGCGATAGTCAGGAAGTACACCACCATATGCACCCCACCAGTCCCTCCTTTATCAGCGGTAGCCTGTACCTGGAAGCTGAGCCCGAGTCAGGGGATATCAAGTTCTACCACCCCGCCTTTGGCGCCAGCGGCTATCAGTCTTCACAGGGACTGGAAACCTTTGAAGCCAGCTATGCCCCCAAACCCAACCGTCTGGTGCTGTTCCGCTCCCACGTCCCCCATGGTGTGATGCAAAACCGTTCTGACAAGGTGCGGATCTCCCTGAGTTTTAATGTGTATATTCAGGATTAACTGACAGGGCTATATAGCGTTTCGTTTAATAAATTACATTTTCATTACAATCGGATTGTATACAGTTTCACCAGCTGGCAAGATAGGCTCACTTTACCCGGCAAAGACCGGGCTTACTCCAAAGACTCAAGACAAGGAAGATGTTGTGCCCTTTCGCCAAATTAGCCGCCGTCCTGCGCTGATGGCCTTGCCCCTGATATTCCTAAGCTCCGGTCTGCTTGCGACTGCCCTGACCGGCTCCTCCCTCGCCAGCCAGCATGATGTGACTGACGGCCCTTACGTGTTTGCACCGGATAGAAAGCCGGACAATGCCAGCTGGATCTGTCATAGCGAACACAAGCAAACCCATATCGATTCTCCCAAAGTACTGCGCCCTGAAAACTGTGGCGAACTGCCGCAGCCGACTCTGCATGAACTGAAAAACACGGTAGAAGCCGATAGCTTCTCCGGTGTCGACACCATAGTCGCCTTCAGTGATGTCCACGGTCAGTACGATGTCATGCACACACTGCTTCGCAATCAGGGCGTGATCGACAAAGATGACAACTGGGCGCTGGGTAAAGCACATCTGGTGATCACCGGCGATATGTTTGACCGTGGTCCACAAATCAACGAAGTACTCTGGCTGGTATACCAACTGGATAAACAGGCTCAGGAAGCAGGAGGCCGTTTGCACCTGCTGATGGGTAACCATGAGCAGATGGTGCTCAAAGGAGACCTGCGCTATATCCATCCAAGATACAAGGTCACAGAGGAGCTGACCGACAGGAAATATGATGCCCTGTATGGCACAGAAACCGAGCTGGGACAGTGGCTGCGCAGTAAGCACACCCTGGTGAAAATCAACGATATGCTGTTTATGCACGGCGGCATCAGCCCTGACTGGCTGGAGACAGATCTCACCATCAGTAAGGCCAATAACCTGTACCGCGAGCACATAGATACTCCCAAACAGGAGATCAAACAGTCAGAGCTGCTCAACTTCCTGTTCTACAAAAATGGCCCAACCTGGTATCGCGGTTATTTCAAAGGGAAAAATATGCTGAATGAAAAGCAGATTGACCAACTGCTGGCACATTTCGGCGTTAACCATATCGTGGTGGGCCACACCTCTCAGGACAGAGTACTGGGGCGTTTCAACAACAAGATTATCGCTATTGACTCCAGCATTAAGAGAGGCGAGTCCGGTGAACTTCTTTGGGTCGAGGACGGCAAGCTCAGCCGTGGCCTGTATCAGGGTGGCAAGGTCAGCCTGACCAGCGACCAGGATTGAAACTTAAGTCACGCTGACAAGGATAAAAGCCACTGACCAGAAAGCTGACAGCATAAGAGCATTTAGCCACGAAGAGCTCACTGCGTTTACTCACGAAGAACACGAAGGTAAGGCAATAAGGGCGGTAAGCTCCTTTGCTTTTCTTCGTGTCCTCTGTGTTCTTCGTGGTGATCCACTTTGGCTTTGAGAAACACAACAAGGCCACAGCGCTGACAGCAAAAGAATGTTTGGCCACGAAGCGCTCACTGCGTTCACTCACGAAGAAAACGAAGGAAAAGCGACGCAAACACGAAAACCATTTCCCAAGCCCTTGCCTGTGAAGCTTTTGCCCTTCTTCGTGTCCTCTGTGTCCTTCGTGGTAATCCGCTTTGGTTTTTCGAAAAACAGTCCAGCCACAGAGCTACCAGTAGAAGAGCGTTTGGCCACGAAGCGCTCGCGCTGCTCGCTTCACGAAGAACACGAAGGGGAAAACACCTAAGACATTACTGCTGTTGCTTTTCTTCGTGCCCTCTGTGTCCTTCGTGGTGATCCGCTTTTGCTTTTGCTTTTGCTTTTGCTTTTGCTTTTGCTTTTGCTTTTGCTTTTGCTGTTCCCCATAACCTCACAGCCCTTTGTGGTCAAAACCGCTTTTCCCGCAGGATCAAAAAAGCCGCTCAATGAGCGGCTTTTTTTTTTATTTAACACGAAAGCTTAGACCTTCACTTTCCAGCTAATAGTTTCACCGGCGCGGATAGGTACCACAGTGCCATCAGCCATAGGGTAGCTCGCAGGTACCTGCCACTCATCCTTCACCAGAGTCACAGTGTCTGTGTTGCGTGGCAGACCGTAGAAGTCAGGGCCATTGTGGCTGGCAAAGGCTTCCAGCTTGTCCAGAGCATTAACTGACTCAAAGGCTTCTGCGTACAGTTCCAGCGCCGCATGGGCGGTGTAAGAACCGGCACAACCACAGCTGGCTTCCTTCTTATCCTTGGTGTGCGGAGCAGAGTCTGTACCCAGGAAGAACTTCTTGCTGCCGCTGGCAGCCGCAGCCAGCAGAGCGTCCTGATGGGTATTGCGCTTCAGAATAGGCAGGCAGTAAAAGTGAGGACGAATACCACCGGCCAGCATATGGTTGCGGTTGTACAGCAGGTGGTGAGCGGTAATGGTAGCCGCCACGTTGTCGTTAGCTGACATCACAAAGTCCACCGCATCCTTGGTGGTAATATGCTCCAGCACTATCTTCAACTCAGGGAAATCCGCCACCACTTTAGACAGAATATTTTCGATAAAGATGCGCTCACGGTCGAAGATATCAATGGCAGAGTCAGTCACTTCACCGTGCACCAGCAGCAAGATACCCTCTTCCTGCATCACCTTAAGCACAGGGTAAATCTTCTCGACATTGGTCACACCTGAGTCAGAGTTGGTAGTGGCGCCGGCCGGATACAGCTTACAGGCAACCACTTTACCGCTGGCCTTAGCCTTACGGATCTCTTCAGGGTCAGTGTTGTCAGTCAGATACAGCACCATCAGCGGCTCAAAACCGGTTTCAGTGTGAGACTTGATGCGCTCATAGTATTCCAGTGCCAGTTGTGTGTTGGTCACAGGAGGCACCAGGTTAGGCATTACAATGGCGCGGCCCATATAACGTCCGGCGTCGCGAACAGTATCAGGCAGGGAGGCTCCATCACGCAGGTGAATGTGCCAGTCATCAGGGCGGGTAAGAGTCAAAGTGGTCATAGTGCTTATTCTTTATCTTTGTGGGTGGCAGGGATCTTATGTGCCCAACATCCCAAGGGCAAGTCTATCGTCGTTAATTTCATGTCAAAGCTGTGTAAAATCTACCCGGTTCGCAATTCCACTACCAAAACCAGGGCTTTATAGCTAAACAAAAGCACTGTTTTCAGGCTTTCCAGAGGGTAACAATAAACTAAGGCGAATTTTCAGAAGATAGCTTATATCTCCCTGACAAGAACTCAGGCCAAACGCCAGTAATACCTTGTTACAAAGCTGAACAACCAGGGTGATCCACATCACACAAACCAACAAATCAGTGGTGATATTTACATAGCTTTACCCCGCTTTTACTGCAATTTCATAGAATACGCTGTCCAAGTTTGCGTAATTGCCGTTTTGCGAGATAAGAGCCCATGAAAAAAGCCAGTAGTCCGCTGCTACCCCTATCCCTGTTCACCATGTTTTTCCTGGTGTGCCTGGGCCTGTTCAGTCCCTCCCTTTATGCTAAACCCGGCCATGGCGGGGCGGCCCGGGAAGTTGCCGTGGTAACCGGCCTGGTCGAGCAGGAAACCCTGGCCCAGCATGTCACCGTCATCGGCAAACTGGCCGCTAAAAAGTCGGTAGAGCTGGCACCTCAGGTCGCCGGTAAGGTGAGCCATATTCTGGTGACTGATAATCAAAAGGTCAGCAAGGATCAGGTGTTGTTCGAGCTGGACCACGCCCGTGCTCAGGCTGCCGAAGATGAAGCTCTGGCTTACCTCAAAGATGAACAGCGCAAACTGACCGAATTTGAAAAGCTGAAAGCCTCAGACGCAGTGACCCAGAGTGAAATTGACGCTCAGCGTGCCAAAGTCGCCATGGCCAAAGCCCGTCTGGAAGCGGCTGCAGCAGAGCGGGACTACCACAGCGTCAAGGCCCCCTTTGACGGTCATGTCGGCCTGATTGATTTCTCCGAAGGCAAAATGGTCACCACAGGCAGCGAACTGGTGACATTGGATGATCTGAGCCAACTGCACCTGGATCTGGCCGTGCCGGAACAATACCTGTCCCGCTTAAGCCGCGGCATGACAGTGCAGGCTCGCTCTCAGGCCTGGCAAACCACCCTTTTTAACGGCGAAGTGGTGGCTATAGATCCCCGGGTAAATCCGCAAACTCTGAACCTGACTGTGCGTGTTGCCTTTGACAACCCTGAGCTGAAATTGATGCCAGGCATGATGCTGTCTGCCGATATCAAGCTGCCCGCTGTGACTCAGGCGGCAATCCCGGTACAGGCGCTGGAATATTCCGGCACCAAACGTTTCGTTTATATCCTGGGTGATGACTCCAAAGTGAAGCGCACCGAGGTCAAACTGGGTGCCCGTATCGGTGACAAGGTACTGATCAACGACGGCGTAAAAGTGAATGACGTTATCGTGGTACAGGGTCTGGTGAATATGCGCGACGGCGTAAAAGTGAAAGTGCTGCCACAGCAGACCGCCAACAAAGTTGAAGTCGCAGGAGAACATGGCTGATGCTGCTGTCTGATGTATCGGTAAAACGCCCGGTCGTTGCCATTGTACTGTCGCTGCTGCTGTGCGTATTCGGCATGGTCTCTTTCAGCAAATTGTCTGTCAGGGAGATGCCGGATGTAGAGAGCCCGGTTGTCACGGTAATGACCACCTATAAGGGAGCCGCGGCTTCCATTATGGAAAGCCAGGTCACTCAAGTACTGGAAGACCAGATCACAGGTATCTCAGGTATCGAAGAGGTCACCTCAGTCACCCGTAACGGTATGTCCCGTATTACCGTGGAGTTCGAGCTTGGCTGGGATCTGATTGAAGGTGTGAGTGACGTGCGTGACGCCGTGGCCCGTGCCCAGCGCAGTCTGCCCGACGATGCCGACGACCCTATGGTCTCCCGGGATAACGGCTCGGGTGAGCCCGCTGTGTATCTGAACCTCAAGTCCGCGATTATGGACCGCACCCAGCTGACCGACTATGCCCAGCGGGTGTTGGTGGACAGATTCAGCCTGCTGACCGGCGTCAGCTCAGTGAGTATGACAGGCGCCCTGTATCAGGTGATGTATGTGCAGCTTGAGCCAGAGCTGATGGCGGGTCGTGACGTCACCACAGCTGACATTATTGCCGCGCTGCGCGCCGAGAACGTTGAGGCCCCGGGTGGTCAGGTGCGTAACGACACCACAGTGATGTCAGTACGTACTGACCGTCTGTATCAGCAGCCGGAAGACTTCGACTATCTGGTGGTGCGCCGCACTGCCGATGGCTACCCCATCTATCTGAAAGATGTCGCCCGGGTATTTATTGGTGCCGAAAACGAAAACTCCTCGTTCAAGAGTGACGGTGAAGGCAACCTGAGTATCGGCATCATCACCCAGTCCGACGCCAACCCGCTGCAGGTCGCCAAAGCCGTATCTGCCGAAGTGGACAAGGTGCAAAAGTTCCTGCCGGAAGGCACCACTTTGCAGGTGAACTACGACAAGACAGTATTTATCGAGCGCTCTATCGAAGAGGTGTACTCCACCCTGTATGTCACAGGTATTCTGGTGGTACTGGTGCTGTACGTCTTTATCGGTCAGGCCCGCGCCACCATTATTCCGGCGGTCACAGTACCTGTATCTCTGATCTCAGCCTTTATCGCCGCCTACCTGCTGGGTTACTCCATCAACCTGTTAACCCTGATGGCGCTTATCCTGGCCATTGGCCTGGTGGTGGATGACGCCATCGTGGTGGTGGAGAACATCTTCCACCATATCGAAAAGGGTGAGCCACCACTGCTGGCCGCCTACAAGGGTACCCGTGAAGTGGGCTTTGCCGTAGTGGCAACCACGGCAGTGCTGGTGATGGTGTTCCTGCCTATCTCCTTTATGGATGGCATGGTGGGTCTGCTGTTTACCGAATTCTCAGTGATTCTGGCCATGGCGGTAATCTTCTCCTCCGTGGTGGCATTGACTCTTACACCTGTAATGTCCAGCTACCTGCTGAAAGCCAACGTCAAACCTGGTCCATTTACCAAGTGGGTCGATAGGCAGTTTGCCGGTCTTGAGCGGGTATACCGCAAAGCCGTTGCTGTGGCAGTTCGCTTCCGTTTTGCCGCCCCTCTGGTGATTATCGCCTGTGTGGCAGGCAGTGTGGGCCTGGCCAAACTGGTACCGTCCCAGCTGGCACCACAGGAAGACCGTGGCGTGGTGTTTGCCTTTGTCAAAGGCGCCGAAGGCACCAGCTACAACCGAATGACAGCCAATATGGATATCGTTGAAGAGCGCCTGCTACCACTGCTGGGTCAGGGTGTGCTGCGTTCATTCAATATGCAGGCTCCGGCATTCGGTGGTCGCGCCGGTGACCAGACAGGCTTTGTCATCATGCTGCTGGAAGACTGGGAAGACAGAGATGTTCATGCCACTGATGCGCTGAAGATGATTGCCGGTGCCCTTAAGGACATTCCTGATGTGAAGGTATGGCCCATGATGCCGGGCTTCCGTGGTGGCTCCAGCGAACCGGTACAGTTTGTACTGGGAGGCAGTGACTATCAGGAGCTGAACAAGTGGGCTCAGCAGCTGCAAATCATCGCCGAAGAGTCTGGCATAGTCACAGGGGTGGATCTGGATTACGCCGAGACCACACCTGAGCTGCTGGTCACAGTAGATCGCCAGCGCGCCGCCGAACTGGGCGTCAGCGTCAAGGATATCTCAGACACCCTGGAAGTGATGCTGGGCGGCCGTAAAGAGACCACCTATGTAGAGCGTGGTGAAGAGTACGACGTCTACCTGCGCGGTGACGAAAACAGCTTTGACTCAGTGTCTGATCTGAGCCAAATCTACCTGCGCAGCGACTCAGGCGCATTGGTGACGCTGGACAGTCTGACCAAAATTGAAGAGGTGGCCTCTGCCCAGAAGCTGAGCCACACCAACAAGCAGAAGTCCATTACCCTGAAAGCCAACCTTGGCCCGGGTTATACCCTGGGTGAAGCGCTGGACTTCCTGGATGCTCAGGCAATTGAAAAGCTGCCAGCCGATATCAGCATCGACTATGCCGGTGAGTCCAGAGACTTCAAAGAAAACCAGAGTAATATGGCCATGGTGTTCGGTCTGGCACTGTTGGTCGCCTATCTGGTACTGGCGGCTCAGTTCGAAAGCTTTATCAACCCTCTGGTGGTCATGTTCACTGTGCCTATGGGGATCTTCGGTGGCCTGCTTGGTTTGCTGCTGATGAGCCAGGGTCTGAACCTCTACAGCCAGATCGGCATGATCATGCTGATCGGTATGGTGACCAAAAACGGTATTTTGATTGTGGAGTTCGCCAACCAGCTGCGTGACAAAGGTCTGGAGCTGAACGAAGCCATTATCGATGCTTCCGCCCGCCGTCTGCGCCCTATTCTGATGACAGCTTTCACCACACTTGTGGGTGCGGTACCTCTGATTATCAGTACCGGAGCCGGTGCCGAGAGCCGCATTGCCGTAGGTACAGTTGTGTTCTTCGGTATGGGCTTTGCCACCCTGGTGACCCTGTTTGTGATCCCGGCTATGTACCGTTTGATCTCAGGTAATACCAAGTCTCCGGGCTTTGTGGCTCAGAAGCTGGAAGCCATGGAAGCCAAAGCGGCACAACTGGCCAGTGAGCCTCCTGCCACAGGTCAGCCTCAGGCCGGGCAGTAATCGCCATTAAACATACTTCACAAAGGGCAGCTCAGGCTGCCCTTTGCTTTAGCGGTTTCATACACTAATCCCAATCCCCCCTTCAGAGAAAACACAGGTGCTGGAATCGCCAACCCGGTTTGAGTGGATCCGCGGCAGTGGCTATGCCATCGCCATGGGTCTGCCCTTGCTGCTCAGCTATATTATCGATGCCCCGCAAACCCTGGCCTTTGTGGCGCTGGGAGCCATGTTTGCTCTGCGGCTGGATCCCCGCCACGGTACCAGCCAGCAGGTGTTTGCCATCGTTGGCGGCATGTGTCTGATGATAGCTTCAGGCGCACTGGGTGTGCTGCTTGTGGGCCACAGAGAGCTGGCCATTGCCGCGCTGGTGCTTATCGCGTTTCTGGCCGGGCAGCCCAGGCCGGAACAGGCGTATTTGAGCTTACTGGGTAAGTTCACCGCCGCAGCCATGTTACTGGCCGAGATGGGACTGCCCGCCACACTCAATACCGCCCTCGCCTATCTGGTTGGTGCATTACTGGCGCTGCTTATCAGCTTTATTGTCGCCGCACTGGCAAAGGATGACCCGCAGGGCTGGTCGCCTGCCACTGAGCTTAAACAACTGATGGCCGGTGATATCAACGGCCCCCTGTTTGGCCTGACGCTGCCACTCACCATTCTGGCTGCCACCTTGAGTGGCCTTGCCCTGCATGCCCAGCACGCCGCCTGGGTAGGCCTGACCGTACTGTTTGTCATGCACGTCAATGATGCCAATACCTGGCAAAGACTGCGGCAACGCATTATCGGCACACTGCTGGGAGTGCTTATCGCTTATATGCTGGTGATGTGGCTGCCCAGAGACTTTTACCCGCCCATTATCCTGGTGCTGGCACTGTTTATCCCGGCGGTGATGCGCCAGAGTTACCAATGGTTCAGTCTGTTGATTTCAGTCCTGGTGCTGTTGGTGATTGATATTGCCATGGTACATCAGGGCGGCGACTTGCAGCTTATTCGCTGGCGCTTCTTCGATACCCTGATTGGCTGCCTGTGGGTAGCTACCGCTCTGGTCATTCTGAGGTTTGCCAAGCACTGGTGGCCGGAAAAAGCCAAGAGTAAGAACAAGAGCAACAACAGCATTTAGCCAGGGAGACGACGGCCAAAGAGCATTTAGCCACGAAGCGCTGCGCTTCACGAAGGACACGAAGGAAAAGCGATACAGGAGCGAAATGCCAAATCAGCAACCGCTCTTTATCGTTTAGGTGCCTTTGCCCTTCTTCGTGCTCTTAGTGTCCTTCGTGGTGAGCCGCTTTTAATGTCAGCTGCCCAGGCCAATTTCACGCCTGCGCATATATTGATAAAGCTGCTGGCTCTCCAGACTGTCTGATCCAGCAAGCGCCTGCGCCACCCCGGCTTGATCGGCCGCTGAGCGGTGTTGCCCCAGCTTCTCCTTACCCTGCAGGGTTTCTATAGTGATTTTAAAGCCGACTATGCCTTTGCTGAGTTTGTCCTTGTACTCAGCAGGTATCTCAAGTTCGGGTTCATATTTACTGACCGTCTTACCCAGCATCTGCATAGTGGTGGCATCATCAGTCAGTTCAAGCACGCCAACGGCATGCACGGCGGCATAGTTCCAGGTGGGCACAGCAGGAGATGACTGATACCAGGTTGGAGAGATGTAAGAGTGCGGGCCAGAGAATATCACCAGTACCCTGCCCACTGCGGTTTTCCAGTGACGGTTTGCCCTGGCAAAGTGACCGTAAAGCACACCCTGTTCGCCCTCGTCGGCACGCAGCAGCAGTGGCAGATGGGAAGCTTCAAAGTCAGGAGAGATTAACGCCCCAAAACCATGCGTCCGAATAAAGTCATGTATCTCATCTGTGGCATTCATTTGCCATTTTTCCGGTACATGCATCTGGGCTTTGTCCCTGTGTTAACACCTTCAGAAGGCCCAAGCTAGCAAAAAGCGGTACCAAATGAACAGCGCATTATTTTCACAGGCAGACCATATTCCCCTCTGATGCTGTCCCCATAAAAAACAAAGCCGCAATCAGTAACCTGACTGCGGCTTACAAAGACGATTTAGCCACGAAGCGCTGACTAACTGTTGCTTTAAGCTTTTACCAACTCACACAGGTTGATGATTCACCAGTGTCTTGTTGAGCAGGTTGTCGTGTACCGGGCAGCGGTGGCATACACGGTCGAGGAAAGCCAGTTTCTCTTCAACACTCATATCGGCGTCGATATCCGCATCAATATCTATCTGTTTAAAGCCGACAGGGTCGTCGCTGGGCTGGCCCAACAGACCCGCGCTGTTGAGGGAACCGCGCACCTTGATTTCAATGCCGCGCAGGGCGATTTTCTCTTCACGGGCCACCATCTTGGCAATGGTAGAGATACACCCGGCCAGCGAGAACAGAAAGGTCTCCAGCGGGTTCGCGCCCTCATTGGTACCGGTTGGCTGATCAATCACCAACAGGTGGTCCCTTACCTGTGCCGTCACCTTCCATCCGGCGCCCATTTGTGTGGTTACTTCAACTACCTTTTCAGCCATATTCCACCTCTGCTTTACTGCTGACTATCCTGTTCCACAGAACTGATTAGCAGTGCTGAATCCCGGGTTTTGTTCGCCCAATCAACACACTGCAAACCAACCATTAGAAAAATCTAATAAGACTTTACTCCCTGCTGACAAAGCATGCAAGTTGAAATAAGCAATTGATTATGCGAATGTGCGCCAACACAAACTTAAGTGCGCAAGCTGATGGACAAGCTGAATTTCAGCCGGGAATTTCACTACCCGGTACAGATATTTTACGAAGACACTGACTTCTCAGGTGTGGTGTATCACGCCAACTTTCTGCGTTACTTTGAGCGCGCCCGGGAAGAGATGATTGGGGCCAAATTGCTTAAGCAACTATGGCAGGAGCAGGGCTGCGGTTTTGCCGTTTATCGCTGCGATATGACCTGTCATCAGGGTGTGGAATTTGCCGATATTCTGGATGTCCGCAGTCAGGTGGCGTTCGAAAGTCAGTTCCGTACCGTGTGGAAACAATCTATCTGGCGCGAAGGTGCCAGCCGACCAGCAGTCACCGCCACCATCGAGATGGTTTCTCTGGGGCCTGACAAGCAGCTGATAGCCATTCCAGAGCAGGTTCTGAGCCGATTGCAGCAAGAGGTCTGACTCAGCTCACATAAACGCCGCCATCCCTGCGCTGAATAAGTTTTCATAGGGCAAAATAGCCAGATCGCATCCCCGCCGCGCCAACGTCCGGCATCTGAGGAGTTCATCATGGGATACATGTATCTGGCCATCGCCATCATAGGTGAGGTTATCGCTACCTCGGCGCTCAAAGCCTCTGAAGGTTTCACCAAACTCTGGCCCAGTCTGCTGGTCATTGCAGGATATGGCGTCGCCTTTTACTCGCTGTCGCTGGTGCTCAAAACACTGCCCGTCGGCAGCGCTTACGCCATTTGGTGTGGTCTGGGAATTGTGATGATTTCAGTGGTCGCCGCCGTCCTCTATAAACAGATCCCGGACTGGCCAGCAGTCATAGGCATGGGACTGATTATTGCGGGAGTTATGGTGATCAGCCTGTTTTCCAAAACCGGCGGGCACTGATTCAGGACGTGAGCAGAAATCTGTTGGTGTTATCTGCAGGCACCTGAATGCTGCTGTTTCTGGCGATGGAACAGCACCAAATCTTCCGCTGTCATAGGCAAACCTATCAGCTCACCCTGCAGCTTATCGGCCCCCATGGTCGTCAGCATTTCACAAATGCCATGGGTTTCCACCCCCTCCACTGTTACCTCAAATCCCAACTTTCTCGCCAGCAGGATACTGGTTTCCATAATGTGTTGAGCGTGGGGATCGGTCAGCAGATCATCGAGAAACGCCTTATCGATTTTCACCTCATCCACAGGCAGGTGTTTAAGATAAGCCAACGATGAGTGACCTGTACCAAAGTCATCTATGGCCAGCTTAACGCCCAGCTCTCGTAGCCGGTTCAGGGTTGCCAGCGCCTTGTCGACATTGGCCATCAGGGTACTTTCGGTAATCTCTACCATCAGCGCATCCGCTGGCAGGTCATACTGTTTCAGCCGGGTCTCTATCTCCTGGGAAAGGCTGTTACTGGACAGATCCTGAGTCGACAGATTCACCGCCACCTGCAACTCCAGCCCCTGTGCACGCCACTGCTGTTGCTGCTCCAATACCGTCATCAAGGCCCAGCGGCTGACCAGCTCTATCATGCCTGCATACTCGGCCAGGGGAATAAACTCACCGGGCGACACCATGCCCAACCTGGGGTGCTGCCAGCGAATAAGGGCTTCAACCTGACGGAAGCCGGACTCATTTACCCCCTGCTTGGGCTGATACATCATAAACAACTGCCCTTGCATCAGGCCTCTGGGCAGATCGTGGATCAGAGTCAGCTCCCGCACCTGATGCCTGTCGTCGCCTTCACCGTAAAAACCGATAAGGTCTTTCGACTCCCGGCTCTGCTTTAAAGACAGATCCAGCCTGCGCAGCAACAAACTGACATCATCGGGAATATGTTCGTGGGTCAGACAACCAAACTGCAGCTTAATGCTGATGGGCGTGCCGTTGATATCGAAGGGAACCTGCAGCCGTCCCCTCAGCTGGTTCAGCTTTTCCCTGTCTATCTCCTCATCGTAATAGAGCAGGAACTCATCCCCCTTTACCCGCGCCAGCAACTCAGGTTGCCGATGCAGGGTCTGCAAACGCTCGGTCAGCATAATCAGCAGCTTGTCGCCAAAGTTAAAACCGAACAGATCATTGACGTAGCGAAAGCGATGGATATCCAGAATCACAAAAGTGCCTGAGGTGATGGGCAACATTCTGCCCACCGCACTTTTGAAGCCAAGCCGGTTCAGTAAACCCGTGAGTTTATCTGTACCCAGATCCGCAGGCAGTGCATCCAGCAACTCTTCGAGGTTGTCACAAAGGGGTTTAAAACTGACGGGAATACCGTGGATATTAAGCGGTTCAGCAGGAAGCTTTCTACGGCGAATGCTGGCAACCAGCCGCCGCAGAAATTTTTGCTGGCGATACTGGATAACCAGCAGCACCAACACCATCAGAGCCAGCAGCAGAATTGCCAGCCCGGGCGCAGATGACCAATCCATCACAGGTAAACCCTGCCCTTGGAATTATTCATAACTGTGCTTGATTGAATGGTAGAGATCCTGAAAGGTATCACTTTCCAGCTCCTCCGGGGAGACCGGAAGGCCGCGTTCTACGAAAACGTTCATACGTTCTGCAAACGCATCCCCGGCCCTCAACTCGCCTGTATAAAAAGCGGCGGCACGAATAAAGTCAATATAGCCTACTCTTTTTGGCAAGTAATGCAGATCCGCCCAGCGATCGACCACTTCCATCACAGACGCAGAAAAGTCCCAACTCTTAAGCACGGCACCGCCAAGAGGGCCCTGCAGTTTACGCACTATGGCTCTGAGTTGGTCAACATCGATGAACAGTTCCGGGTGTGACTCCGCCTCGGTCAGCACAGGCAAGGCGCCAATATTATGCACCAGGCCAGCCAGACCAAGGGTTTCCATATCCAGCTCACCCTTACCATGGCGCATCTGGTATAACTGCAGCATGGCACCGGCGGCAGCCGTCACTTCAATAGAGGTCAACCACACCTCATCCATCACTTCCCATACCATCTCATTGGTAGAGACAAACAACTGCTCCATCGCGATAGAGGTGGCGATTTTACGGATTTGGTCCAGACCGATACGGTTAACGGCAACATTGATATTGTCCGCCCTCTTGGCTCCCCGGGAGTACATCACCGAGTTGGCCACCTTGATAAGACGGGCCGACATGGAGGCATCATGGCCTATGATTTCAGCAACCTGCTTAAGACTGGCGTCAGGGCGACCTGCGATCTCCTGAACCTGCATCGCTGCTTCCGGCAGCGTGGGTAACACCAGCGTGTCGTTTTTAAGTTTTCTGAGCAGTCCCACCAAAATCTGCTGTTCAACTGACATAGCTATTCCCTTTCTATCCTATTTTTCCAGCAAATAAGGTGATAAATACTGCATCCGCACATCGCCGCTGCAGTAGCTATCACACTCTATACCCTTATTATCACACGCTTTTTATCAAATCAGCACACAAGAATTAACAAAGCGTCAAAACGCAGAATTTAATAAAACAACAAATGCAGCTGGCTGTACCGCCAGCATAAAAAATTCACCTCCTATTTAGCTTAGTAGCCTTAGTCGAAAGCGACTGATTAAAATACCCCTGTCGAGCGCTCAGGAATTGATGTAGCGAGCCGGATTGAGTAAAATGCCGCCCCCGCGCTTGCTCACTTGAACCGAGCCAGCTGCCGAATTTGCCTCGGGCAACACAGGCACTGACCATGGGCGCCAACCCGAAAAGAGAATGAATATGTTTAAACCTGAGCTTTTGTCCCCTGCCGGGACCCTGAAAAACATGCGTTACGCCTTTGCCTATGGCGCCGATGCGGTATATGCCGGTCAGCCAAGATACAGCCTGCGCGTACGTAACAACGACTTCAAAATGGAGAACCTGGCTCAGGGCATCCAGGAAGCTCATTCTCTGGGCAAAAAGCTGTATGTGGTGAGCAACATCGCCCCCCACAACGCCAAGCTGAAGACTTATATCAAGGACATGGAACCAGTAGTTGCCATGAACCCTGACGCCCTGATCATGTCTGATCCGGGTCTGATTATGATGGTGCGTGAAGCTTTCCCTGATCAGGTGGTTCACCTGTCTGTACAAGCCAACGCCATCAACTGGGCATCGGTAAAATTCTGGGAAAGCCAGGGCATCAAACGTGTGATCCTGTCCCGCGAACTGTCACTGGACGAGATTGAAGAGATCCGTCAGCGCTGCCCGGATATTGAACTGGAAGTATTCGTACACGGCGCACTGTGTATGGCGTACTCAGGCCGCTGCCTGCTGTCCGGCTATATCAACAAACGTGACCCTAACCAGGGTACCTGCACCAACGCCTGTCGCTGGAAGTACGACGCTCACGAAGCTACCGAAAACGAAACCGGTGACGTAGTGGCAATTCAACCAGCCACCACTCTGGGTGCCGGTGAGCCAACTGACAAAATCTTCCTGCTGCAGGAAAACAACCGCCCGGGCGAATATATGCCGGCGTTTGAAGATGAGCACGGCACCTACATCATGAACTCTAAAGATCTGCGCGCCATCCAGCACGTAGAGCGTCTGGCCAAGATGGGTATCGACTCACTGAAGATTGAAGGCCGTACCAAGTCCTTCTACTACGTGGCCCGTACCGCTCAGCTGTACCGTCAGGCAATTGAAGATGCCGTTGCCGGTAAAGACTTCGACCGTGGCCTGATGAACCGTCTGGAAGGTCTGGCTCACCGTGGTTACACCGAAGGTTTCCTGCGTCGTCACGTACATGATGAGTACCAGAACTATGAGTACGGTCACTCCATCAGTGACAACCAGCAGTTCGTGGGTGAGTTCACAGGTAACCGTAACGCCGCCGGTCTGGCCGAGATTGAAGTGAAGAACAAGTTCCTGGTTGGCGACAGCCTGGAAATGATGACCCCACAGGGCAACATCAATCTGACTTTAGAGTCGCTGGAGAACCGAAAAGGTGAAGCAGTGGAAGCCGGTCTGGGCAGTGGTCACACTGTGTATATGCCAGTCCCAGCGGACCTGGATTTGAATGCGGGTATTTTGCTGCGTAACCTGCCTGAGGGTATGGATACTCGCAATCCTCATGCGGCGAAGTGATTTGGTTGCGCTTTGAGTAAGCGGTTGAAGCTAAGAAGGCTGCCTGAGGGCAGCCTTTTTTGTCTCCTTCGGAGACGGAGGGGGAAGGAGCTGCGCTCCTTTAAGCCTTCGGCTTTGGGAGGTGGGCGACCTGCGGTCACCTCCGCTTGTCAGCGGGATAGCGTTTGGAGCTTCGCTCCGTAGGTTTGAGGTGCCTTGCGGCATGCCAAGCTGCGCTTGGCGAGGTCGTGGGTTCCACCCACACGGGGCAAGAGGGGATCAACAGCAATTCCCTCTTGCATCTCCCTTGCCGCCCCAACCGAAGTTGTAATCCATCGTGATTAGCATGCAATTAACACGACCAGTGTCGATTTGCCATCCATGGCTCAACGACACTTACGCTGTCATCCATGACAGCGCCCGCTATTGCATCCTAAGTCCCTCCGGCAACTTCGGACGGGGACTGGTGTATTCTTTAGCCTAAAGACTATCACTCCACTTAATCGTCATATCAGCTAAGAAGGCCTGGAACCTTAGAGGCTATTTTTACAGCTACATCCCCAAGTTCCTCTATCCGTGCTTTTAATTCCGCTTGCTCAATATTAGCTCTAGATGCCTCTTTAACTACTGTGATTAAGTTATCGTAGGCCGCGACATCCGCTCCCCCCGGAACTATTGAATCTATCTCTGCTTTTGATAACGCCATAAGGGACTCTATTTTGTCTCTATACAATCCCTCAAACGACTGCCTATTCTCCGCAATCTTGGATTGTAGTAGTATTTTAAAATCTTCCGTATTCATTTCAGGTCCCTCATTTAAAGTCTGTTATATACTTCTTCGAATTTTTTTACGGCTTTGTCTAAATCATTTTCCTTTGAAACTGCATTTTTAGTTAACTCAGATATTTCTAAAGATAGCGAAGTTAAGTTTTCACCAACATTCACCCTTAAGTCACTTAAGCCAACGTCAGACAACAACTCGTTTTGTGCGTCATGCACCTTGACTACAGAGGCTAAATGGCCCGTAACAATTGAGTTAGCGTAATGTATTCTCTCGTACGATTCTCCAACATCACTTAATACTCTAGCTCTCTGCTCTTCAATTGAGACGATTTTTTCCCGACGGTATTTCTCAACCTCCTCAGAAATTAAGAGGTGAAATAACTTCAACTTTTCAAACGCCTCAACCCTCTCCTCTTTGGAAGAGTCACTTTTACCTGCCATTTCGATAGAGTTCATGAGCTCCAGTTTTATCAAATCATGAGATAATGTTTGCTGAATCTGATATGGGAGATACACTTCATCAATAAACTTATTCGTATTATCTATTAGTCCTTGGTAATAAATGTTTATAAGACTTACATGAGCCTTCTTCATTTCAACCATATCACGCCCCACTGTAGCTGATAACTCTACAGCTTCTTTTGGTATCTGAGCACAACCGAGCAACATAAAAGTTGAAATTATAAAGCTTAGACCAATCCTTTTCATTGTATATACCTGCCAGTATTTTTCAGTTGTAGTTCCATTTCTCAACTGCATCAAGGTAGTCACTCATATCGTGGTCTTCTATTACATCTATTCCATCTTCTTTTAATGCTTCTACAGCACCGTCGACATGATCAACAAACCTGAACCAAAAACCTGGCTCCGCATGTATTTCTTTTTCTTCAGTAATATACAAGTAACTACCAACATGACTATAACCCATTAATCTTGCTGGGACTCTCGTGACTAGGTCATTGTTATTGTGAAATCTATGAAATCTAGATTGGCACTCCATATTAAAAACTCTGGACGTTTCTCTGCTCATAACTCTGGGCTGACCAAAGGTATATACACTTGTGAATGGTATATCTTCATGAATAAACTTAGCAGCAGCAATTGTCGCCATCGCACCACCAAGACTATGACCAGTTATAAATAATGGTCTTTTTGAATCACGCATTAATACATCGTAATCATCTTTCAAACTATTCCATATATCATCTAGGGCGTTCCAGAAGCCTCGATGAAAATCACCAAATAAAACTTTTGTTGAGAACGCATTTATATTATCAAGCCAATCTCTTGGCTCATCGGTACCCCGAAATGCCATACATATATATTCTTCGTGCTCAACTAAAAGACCTTGAGAGCTTTTGTTATTATATCCCTTAACTCTTATGAACTTACTGTCCTCGCCCTTTAAAACAGCTAATATCTCAGTTTCGCAGGGCGTATTATCCTCATCTGACTTATTTATATATGCCAGTTTTGAAAGCCTTGCCATCCAATAAGCATTGCCACTGTCTATACTAGTCTTATAGGGTGATACTTTCTTAGTCATAACATCTCTCCTTGATTAATTACCCGGTCAAATTATCACCAGACGCTAACAAAGTCTGTAGCACATATCTCACATCACATTGTTTTAGTTGAATATTTTCCAATGAATAGATAGTTCAAGACGTTAATCCAATAGGTACGACTTGACTGGTAAGTTGAACTACCGTTGATACTTAAAACAGAGTTTCCCATATTATTTGTGTGGGTTTTAAAAGGGTTATTGAAGGGCTGATTTTGAGGTTGAGTTGGTTGCATGCGTTCACGCTACCGATAGCTTGTAGCACGTATGACTGACGATGGTTGGAGCCGTTCAGGAAAGAAGTGCGGGGTTTAGGCTAAGTGAGTGTGCGTCAGCCGCCTTTGAGTATGTCCAGGATGTTGCTGACGAAGTCGTCATCGACGAAGGGGCCTTTCCTGCGGTGGCGTTGGTTGTGTTCCCGGGTGACTTCCCTTGAGCGCTCGTGAATGTAGTTCAGCTCTGCTTCTTCCCGCTTCCACCTTTGCCGTTGTTGCTTCAACGTTTGTAGTTGCGCGTCAGTCAGGTGCTGCTCTTCCGTAATCTCGGCACCACAATACATGCAGATCTTATGCTCTGTGAGCTGCAGTTCACGCTGGCATTGGCGACATACTCTATCCATAGATTGTCTCTTCACTTGGCTACTAACTTGGCTCTTACTTCGAGCCTTTCATCAAAGGTAGCGGAACCGGCTGAAAATAGACAGGCTAGCTGTTGATCAGAACAACGGTGAAAGACACTGCGACAGAGAAAGCACCAACAACCAACGCCAAACAAGACATGATTAGATATCTCTTACACCTGTTCAAATCCTTGTCCAAACTAGCTTCTTCACTATCAATAGACTCAAGAAGATCATTTTCGGACTCCTTCAACCTCAACAGTCTGACAAAGTGTGTTAGGCAGTCTGATGAGTAATACCTATGCGCAAGAGCGGACAGCGCCGATATTGCAAAAGCCAATGCTCCGAGAACAAGAAATACTGGCCCAAGAAATCCATCAGTAAAAAGGTGCATCCCACCATCTTTTACTTTCAGGGCAACATTAGACACCAGGAATCCGTACCCCGCTATTCCCAAAAGCGCCAAACGCAGGAGCTCTGTAGAAAATGACTGATACTTTTCCAGAACAATAATATCGATACGGTAGCTATCTTCATTGATCGCATTCCCACCGAGGTATTTCTTCGTAAACGTACGCATATCCTTTAGCTTTTCCCTTTGCTTAAAAGTCTCCAATCCGCCCAAGACCTAACAGTACAGGGTTATAACTCTGCGTACAAAGGACAGCGAACTCTTCAAAAAGACCGGAAAGGCACAACTTGTACTTGATACCGGCAGGATACACCTTGTCTCCCTCGATGCCGCTGAAGGGCGTTGCCAAAAATACCGGACACGAGACAGGGACGTCGAGTGAAGAAGGTTGAGCAGGGACGCGAATCCCTTCTGGTCGGGATTTTAGGCGTAAGACCGAAGAGTTGTCGGCTTCGCCGGGAGTCGCAGGGGGTTTGCAAAGGGGGGATGTCGAAACTCTCCCCTTTGCCCGGGTGTGGGTTGGAGACCCACGACTTTATATCGCCTGAAAGGCGATTCATATAAAGGCCAGACAGCCATGTTAATAAAGACTGCCAGTCAATCATTTAGGCTCGTCAAACAGGTATACAGAGGCTTTTATATGATTCGGGGAAATATCAACTAACCTTAAACTGACTCACACTTTACGAGGCTGATATGTCCCTGACCCAAAATCAAGTCGAGCTAATCCAGGGCTCCTTTTGTCAAATAGCTCCTGACGCTTCCCGTATAGCCGACCTCTTCTACGACACTCTGTTTGAGCTGGCTCCGAATACCCGCCCCTTGTTTAATAACAGCATGAGCCTTCAGTGGCAAAAACTGATGCAGATGCTCTCTTCCACTGTGGCGGGTTTATATGACCAGGAAGCTCTGGTGCCAGTAATACAGGAAATGGGGCGAAGACACATAGGCTACGGCGTTAAACCTGAACACTTTACGCCGATGACTGATGCACTAATTTTCTCGCTTCAACAACATCTCAGTTCAGCTTTCACCCCTGAAGTCAGGGATGCCTGGACTGAGTTCCTGCAATGGGTGAGCGATGTGATGCAAGCAGCTATGCTTGCCAGGCGCTAACGTAAAGAACAGCAATATCTTTCGATAACAGATACAAAAACGCCGCTGGCTTGTTAGCTCAGCGGCGTTGTTTTATACGACTAAAATGTCAGACTGGCGTAGCCAATTAATGACCATCAATAAAGATGAACTTAATCAGGAAGAGTACCGCGACGACTACCACGCAAGGGTGGATATCACGCCATCTGCCACAGCCGGCTTTGATGACGCAGTAGCTGATAAAGCCTGCGGCAATGCCTTCAGTAATGGAGAAGGTAAATGGCATCATTACTGCCGTAATAAAGGCTGGTGCTGCTTCACTCAGATCGCTCCACTTCACCTTGGTCAGGCCGGCGGTCATCATCACGCCAACGTAGATCAGGGCACCGGCTACCGCATAAGCAGGCACCATAGCGGCCAGCGGCGACAGGAAGATCACACCAAGGAACAGCACACCTACCACTACCGAGGTCAAGCCTGTACGGCCACCCACAGCAGCACCGGAAGAGCTTTCAATGTAGGCGGTCACGCTGGAAGTCCCCATATAGGCACCAGCCACACTGCTCAGTGAGTCCACTTTCAGGGCTTTGCCCATGTTCGGGAAACGGCCCTTTTCATCATTGATGCCGCAACGTTCAGTCACGGCAATCATGGTACCCGAGCTGTCGAACATGCTTACCAGCGCGAAGGAGAAGATCACGCCAGCCAGACCAATATCCAAAATGGCACTCAGATCCAGCTGACCAAATACATGACCAATGGCAGGTGGCATAGAAACGATACCGCTGAACTGCACATCACCGCACAGGGCCGCCAGCAAAGTGACCACCAGAGTAGAGATCAGTACCGCTGAATTAACACCACGGTAGGCCAGAATAATGATGATAAAGAAGCCCAAAGAGCCCAGTACAACAGGTAGCGAGGTCAAATCGCCCACCTTCACCAGAGTGTTCGGGTCTGCCACTACCAGGCCACTGTTTTTAAAGCCCAGCAACGCAATCAGCAAACCAATACCGGCAGGAATACCGGTTCTCAGGCCCGCAGGGATATTTTCCAGCAGCCACTGACGCAAACCAACGACAGATACCAGAGCAAACACCACAGCGCCCCAGAATACTGTGCCCATGGCAACCTGCCAGCTTACGCCCATACCCAGGGTAACCGAGAACGCAAAAAAGGCGTTCAGGCCCATGGCGGGTGCAAGGGCAATGGGCAGATTCGCAATCAGCCCCATTGAGATACTGCCCAGCGCTGCCGCCAAACAGGTGACCACAAACACGGCTTTGGTATCCATGCCCGCCGCACCCAGAATTTGTGGGTTAACGAACACGATATACACCATGGTCATAAAGGTGGTGAAACCGGCGACCACTTCGGTAGAGGGCGAAGTGCGATTTGCGCTCAACGCGAACATACGATTCAGTAGCTGGCCAAATTTAGACGTAGGTTGGTAGTTAACGTCAGGTGCCTTGTTAACAGAGGAACTTTGCGGATGGTGCATGGATGGTTAGCTCGGGTTAAAAAAAAAACCCACCGGCTCTGAGCCAGTGGGTCTTGCCTAATTAAACCTCAAACAGCGGTAAAATTCGATCAGAGTTGCTAAATGTGTGACCAAAATCACCGTCAAGCATAAGGGGCCACCGACACCTTTGTCTTTTGTGCATGGAAACAAGTCTTTACAGTTTGAAAAACAACACCCTGGCACATCGCCAGAACATTCTGTTAGCTTGAGCAAGACCTTAAGAATAAAACACTAATTAGAAAACTCTCTAACGGAATGATGGGAATAATATGAACATAAAAAAGTGGATTCTCAGGATTTTTATTGGCGGTTCTTTGCTAACCCTGATCTGGGCTGTCTCAAGTTATTTCTTTGTAGATTACCAGCTGGACAAGATGTATGGCGGCCATACCGAGTTGGCCGAGGTTCCGGCTCTCGACTTTTCTCACTCCCGTTATGCTGTGACCAACTCTCATATTTTGGGGAGCGACGCCAACCACTTTCAATCAGGCCTGGCTGTCATTATTGATGATGGTGAGATAGCGGATATTGTTCCCCAGGATTCCTTGCCTGCCGATATCACTGTGGTTGATGGTCAGGGGGGCTATCTGGTTCCCGGCTTTACTGATTCCCATGTTCACCTATGGCAAAGCAAAAATGACCTGCTGCTTTATCTGGCCAATGGCGTGACTCAGGTAAGGGAAATGAATGGCAGTGAGCAACATATTCGCTGGCGGGATGAGATTGAAGCCGGAGCATTGGGGCCAAATATCTATGTGGTGTCACCGCAGCTGGCAACCTTCGACCCGCTTGAGGGGTGGTTTGTAGGCTGGACACAAAACAAGACTATTGTCAGCAGTGCCGAAGAGGTTGAAGCTGCGGTAAAGGGCTTTAAGCAGCAGGGCTATGATGCGGTTAAAGCCAGCAGCTTTTTGGATAAAGCAGGATATCAGGCACTCAGTGACGCCACTCAACAACACCAAATCCCTATGGTCGGACATATTCCCATTGCAGTCGGGCTTGATGATTTTATTGCGTCCTCGCAGAGTGAAGTGGCCCATGTGGAAGAGCTGGTAAAAGCGCTCGCCAGAGAATATGGCGGCTTCAAACCTGAAAATAAAGATGACTTTCTGACGTGGCTGCGAGGTCGAAGCCCTCAGGTGGCAGAGCAGTTGTTGGAACGTAATACATCAGTCACAACAACCCTGACGATTGTCGACAGCTTCCATCCACAAAAATCAGACCTGGCCAGCGAGCTTAAGCGGGTAGAGCTTAAGTACGTCAATCCCGGCATAGCTGAAGGGGTGATTATCACTTCTCAGGGCATGGGCTGGCTGCCGGATGTCAATATCTACCGCCTGTATGAGGGGATGACACCGGAACGTCGGGAAGAGGTACTTGAATACTGGCAGGCCTATGCTGAGGCACAATACATCATGTTCGACGAGTTACGGAAAAAAGGGGTACATATTCAGGCAGGAACCGACACCAATGTCCCTGTGATGGTGCCGGGTTTCTCTTTGCATGAGGAGATGCTGGCGATGCAGCAAGCCGGAATGAAGCCGACAGAGGTTTTAAGAGATGCGACTCTCTCGCCCGGTAACTGGATGGAGCAAAATGTCGGCCAAATCAGCCCGGGATACCAGGCTAACCTTGTTCTTCTTCGCGATAACCCAGGCGAAGATATTCGCGCCTCCCAGTCTATCGAATCCGTCATTATTGGCGGCAAGCTTTTATCTCGGGAGTATCTGGACAAGTTGCTCGCCAGTGTACTAACCGCAAACGATAACAGCCGCACTGTCGATCTTGAGGACCAGGACTGGCAATAACCTCAGCCCACCTGATGCCTGCAATAATCCCATGCAGGCATCTTTTTCATTTGAGGTCTCTCCAAGGCTGAAAACAAGCAGCCCCTGAGGTTGTTACAACGCCTGCTTTCCCTGCCCCAAACTGACTAAGCCCAAAGATGCACTCGCTTTTTTTAACCCTATCAATAGACAAATGACCGATAGTTACCTTGTAAGTCCCGTGGGAGGATAACTTCCAACTATCATAATTTGAGCTGGGTTTTAGCTGATGAGATTAGTGTTGTCGCTGTTGTTGACCTTAACCATTGCCGGTTGTGGTCAGTCCGAAGCTGAAAAGAAGTACACCATCAAAACCTTTACCACCATTGAGCAGATCATCGACGTGACCAGGGAAGATGTTTGGACTGATGCTGACGTAGCCCAGATTCATATTCAGCAGGCACGGCTGGGGTATATGGTGGAATTTCTGGACGATATCAACATTGGTTTGTTCACAACCCTGACCAAAGACATCCCCTATTATGCCGTTGGTTATCTTGACGGCGGATTCGAGCGCGCCCGACACCTGGTGATCTGCATAGACAGCCACTGTCCAACCCCGGAACAATTGCGTTTGCGGGAATATAACTTCAAGGTTTATCAATTTGAAGCCGCTGTGGTCACCGTGACTGACAATTGGGAGATCAGAGCCTCCAAAGAAACAGGTAAGGTCAGTTTCTCCACTTCAGATGACTATGTCGCAAAACGAAAATTCCAGGGGTCACAAAATGTACTTTCGCCTGAGTTGGTGGGTCAGGAGGGCTACTTTTATCAGGTAGAAATACCTTTAGAAAGCTCATCCCTGAACATGCAGGTTGTAAAGGGAGATCCGGTTAGTGTTGAGTTCAGCGGTAACAGCGACTCAATGAATACTCCATTCAATAAGTCCTACACGATTGATAAACCAGCCGTATTTCGTTACCACGACCACTTTATATTCGTTGCCACTGATGGTCAGCATTTGATGAGTACCGATACCAGTCTGATCAACTCAGAGTTTGACAAGGCGCCGCGGCCTATCGATGTCGATATATTGGCTGAATGGAAGCTCTCAACGGACAGGCCCAATACGAATGTGTGAACAAGTCAGTCACCAGGCTTAAGCCATTTAAAAAAGGACCACTAGATGAAGGCTTACGATAAAGCTATCCAGTACACAAAAGGCTTCAGCATTAAAGGGGCCGCTATACGCGACAGGCAAAATATCTTTTTGTTTTTTGAAAACCATTACGATGAGAAAAAACATGGCAAAGATTGGCAGCAAGAGTCGCGCATTGTCTATTATCGCCCGCAAACAGACAAAGTATGGGGAGGGAAAGGTTATTATAACTTGTTTAATGTCATGGGTATCTGCCTGCCAGACAAACAAAAAACCATGCTTTTCACCGATTGGGATGGCAACGCTTACAAACAGGGATTAAGTGATGGCTATGAGTTTATTGATGTACCTAAAATTCCTATTGAACAAGGAAATAGTTTCAATACGCTGAAATGGATAGATAGTGGGCTATATATCGGCGGAAACGGGCGCACATTGCTCGTTCAACAAGACGACAAAACATGGCGCTCGTTTGGACCCGGTGGTACCGCTGCCGAAGAGGAATCAGCGACACTATTGGCACTCACTTTTTTGTGTTTTGATGGCTTTGCTGCTGATGATATTTACGCTGCTGGCACCGATGGCGACTGCTGGCACTATAATGGTCAGCAATGGCAGCCCCTGGATATTCCTACCGATCAGGATATTAATACCCTATGCTGTGCAGGCAACGGCAACGTCTATTTAGGCTGTGATGGCGGGATTTTGCTGGAAGGCCGCGGCGATAATTGGCAACAGCTCCCTATTAAAGCCTATGACGATACCACGCTCATTACCCTGCTTCACTGGTTTCAGGAACGTCTTTATATTATCCCTGCCAATAGCTTCGATGGTGCCTACGAATATGATGGAAAGCAACTTCTGCCCAGCCAGTTGGGTAGCCTGCGAGTAGATACCAACAATATGTTCACTGACAATATCCTCGAAGCCATTAGACCCAGTGACAAACCTGGCCCAACAGTGCCTGGCGCGCCCAATGCCATATGTAGCTGTGATGATTTATTGCTGGTAGCAGGTGGAAATGAGGTTGTCGTATTCGACGGCACTCAATGGATGACACTGTTTCAATCTAACCTCACCGACGCGGAACTCGAGCAGACCGGCTGGCGTTATCAGCCCTGAAATCATCAGGCTTAAGCCATTTAAAAAAGGACCACTAGATGAAGGCTTATGATAAAGCTATCCAGTTCACAAAAGGCTTCAGCATTAAAGGGGCCGCTATACGCGACAGAAATAACATCTTTTTGTTTTTTGAAAACCATTACGATGAAGACAAAGACGGGGATGATTGGCAACAAGAGACACGCATTGTCTATTATCGCCCGCAAACAGACAAAATATGGGGGGGCCAAGGTTATAACAATTTTTTCGATGTGATGGGCGTCTGCCTGCCGGATAAACAAAAAACCATGCTTTTTAGTGATTGCTATGGAAATTCTTATAAACAGGGATTAAGTGATGGCTATGAGTTTATTGATGTACCTAAAATTCCGATTGAACGAGGTAGCCGCTTAAATACGCTAAGGTGCATTGATAGTGACATATTTATCGGCGGGAATCGGCGTACATTACGTATTAGACGGGATAATATGACCTGGCATGATTTCGGACCAGGAGGAACAGATGCGGAAAGGGAATTAATAACGCTATTAGGGGCAACCTTCTTATGCTTTGATGGATTTGCTGCTGATGATATTTACGCTGCCGGGGTTGATGGTGACTGTTGGCACTATAATGGCCAGCAGTGGCAGCCTCTGGATATTCCTACTGATCAAGATATTTATACCCTATGCTGTGCAGGCAACGGCAAAGTCTATTTAGGCTGCAGTGGCGGCATTTTGCTGGAAGGCCGCGGCGATAATTGGCAACAGCTCCCTATTAAAGCCTATGACGATACCACGCTCATTACCCTGCTTCACTGGTTTCAGGAACGTCTTTATATCATCCCTGCAAATAGCGTTGAAGGTGCCTACGAGTATGATGGAAAGCAACTGCTCCCCAGCCTGTTGGGTAGCCTGCGAGTAGATACCAGCAATATGTTCACTGACAATATCCTCGAAGCCATTAGACCCAGTGACAAACCTGGCCCAACAGTGCCTGGCGCGCCCAATACCATATGTAGCTGTGATGATTTATTGCTGGTAGCAGGTGGAAGTAAGGTGGTCGTATTCGACGGCACTCAATGGATGACACTGTTTCAATCTAACCTCACCGACGCGGAACTCGAGCAGACCGGCTGGCGTTATCAGCCCTGAAATCATCAGGCCGCCCTGGTGTTCCGCGTTGGCATCCCCATTAATATCCGACAGGAAATCCCATTCTTCTGGCATCATCTTTTGCCAAACCTAATTCAAAGTTCAAATTTCTTTTCTCTTTCTTTTTCCTGTTACGCTCCTCACTGAGCTTGTCCCGCTCGCTGGTGCTGAGTCCACTTTTCGCCAGCTTATCTCCCAGAGACTCTATTTCGTATCCAAGAGTCGCAATTTTTTGTTGTTTTATATGGATATTGTGAGCAGATTGATAGGCGCTATAAAACTCGGCTTCCAGCGATTTGGGGCAAGCATTTTGGTAGTACCCTCCGCTTATACCAACACTCCAGCCATTATCTCTGGTGCAGTATTGTGCTATCCCCTGCTGCCAACCTTTTTTATATTCAGGAACGGATACAGAGACACCAAACTCAGCACAATCATCAGCATATAAACTATAGGTATTTTCGGGTTGACCACTTTGCCCATCTGTTAAGCCCTGGGATAGCCAATCGGCATGATTACATTCAGATTGGTCCATACTGGCGCAGCCACTGAGGATAGATAAGATTAAAATGAAAAAAACAGACTGGTAGATTTTCCGCATAACTTTCTCCAAAACTTATTATTAATTTTATTTGCAGACTTTGCGATATATCTCCTCAGCTACACTAACACCTCCGACTCTGCAATAAAATGTATCCCAAATTGATGTTATGGCGGCTACTTGATCTGATTCAATTGGCATTTGACAGCAAAAAGCGAAATACAAACCCATCGCTAATTAATTACCTCCAACCAGGCTGAATTGCCCCATATCCGGCAAGCGACATAAGTCATCCAGGCCATTACCTAAATTTCAGTTCCATTTTGTAAACCACAAAAGCCTTGCGCCAGATCACACAAACGCCGACACAGTCAACTTTAGTTAACTACTGAGTTTCATAACTCCATATATTAGTAACCCTTAAAGGTTATCCAGCCTGCTAAAACCTTTCTCAAAGCCCACAAAAAGGTTGAACCAACACACAAAAACAACTGATTATTCGACATAAATCCCAGGCTCGTTTCAAATATAGCGACTTTGGCTCACTAAATTCCAGCATACGCATCAGGTCACATTTTTTAACTTAGCTGTGGGTAAAATGCCTCCACAGTAAACAATACTTAACCGAAATCTTAGCTTCCCTTTCCTCTCTCTTGCACACAAGCGTGTTGATAGTGGCTCAGCGACAGATCCCCGGTTCCTGCTTCAGTCTTAACAGGCAGGACACTTAAGGAAGAATGATATGAACATCACCAATAAAGACGTTGTTTTAGGATGGACGGCGGCCATTGCGGTTGCGGTAATATGGGGGGTAACAGGTGTAGTGTCCAAGCCACTTTCCCAGGCCGTAGACCCAATGACACTGGTATTTTTCCGCTACGTAACAGCAGTCATTGGCCTTTCAATCATCTTCTTCTTTACCTCCCGCAGTCAGAGTCTGAGCAAAGATCTGGGTGGCTCGCTGAAAATCGACAAGAAAGATATTCTGAAAATTGCGCTGTGCGGCATTATTGGCCAGGGTGCCTTCTCCTTGTTTAACTTCCTGTCTCTGTCTCATATCGGCGCCACTGAAAACGGCGTCATTCAGGGTATGCAGCCATTTGCCACAGTCTTTTTCGGCATGCTGTTTATGAACTTCCGCATGAATAAAATCCAGTGGGCCGCCTTTATTACCTCGGCTTTGTGTATTTACGCCATGAGTGTGGGGCCAACCAACAGCATTGAAGGTGGCACACCTATGCTGGGCTATATCTATGTCACCTGCTCCATGTTGTCTCTGGCCTGGACTGCTCACCTGCGTGCCAGCCTGGCTGACAAGTATGGCTCTGTAGTTTCTATGCTGTACCAGTACATCTCTGTAGCCATTGTCGGTTTCTTCGCGGTAATGGCGATGGGCCTGGATTTGAGCCAGATTTATATCATCCTGGATAGCCCACTGCTGATTGCTCTGCTGATCTTCCTGGGTACCGGTATCTCGGGTGGTAGCTACCTGATTCAGCTGTACTCTTTCAAACGCATCGGTGTAGAGAAGGCCACTATGGCACTAAACCTGATGCCTCTGGTGGGCTATGTGGTTGCAGTACTGACTCTGGGCGAGCAGATGGAGCTGAGCAAAACCATCATTGTGTCTCTGATTGTGGTGGCTCTGTATGTGTTTACCAAATATGAAACCAAAACGGACGACACTGCCGAAGCCGCGGAAGGTGCAACTGCCCTGAAGCCTCAAAAGGCCTGATTTCTCCAACCTGGCTGACACCTGGTGTCACTCTCAGTCCCCCGTCGACACATTGCGACGGGGGCTTTTTATTTAAATTCCGAAAGATTAATCAATACTGCCCAGTAAACCATCCTGATAAGCCTGCTGAACGGCAACAATCTCGCGTTCATTACTCATGACAAACGGCCCCTGCTGTACAAATGGTTCCTGAATAGCGTCACCGGACAGCATCACAAAGTGCACCGGACCTTCTCCTTCAAATATCAAGGGTAAATCCTGTTGATCATTTCTAAATGCCGCGGATTTTCCTGCGGGTATGGTCAGCGACTCTCCCTGGACGTTAACACTCAGGGTGCCATCGATAGCGTGCACCCAAACGCCCTGTGAAGCTTTCGCTGTATGCCGGAATTTGCCTTTATTGGACAAAGTGCCATCCAAAATCGTTACCCCTCCCGCAGGAGCCTGTACGCCCTCGACACCGTTGCTACTACCCAGTACCAGACGCACCCGATAATCCTGAGCAGCCAATATCGGCATAGTTGCCGCACTGACATGTAATGCCTCGGGAGCCGATTGCTTAAGCGTTGCAGGTAAGTTCACAAACACCTGCAATGCATGAGTTTTACTGCCGGGACGGGGGGCCTCATCATGAACAGCCCCCTGCCCGGCCTTCAGCCAGTAGAGATCGCCGGGCAGCAGATCCAATTCATTGCCCAGGGAGTCTTGGTTGTGGAACAGACCTTCACTGTCCTCAAACATCACTGTCACTGCTGACATCCCCGCATGGGGATGGGCCCCAAATGTCGGCCTGTCCATGGTGAAGTGATCCACCATCACCAAAGGATCCATCAATCCACTGAATTGCTTCTCTCTAAATCCCAGCGCCTTAAATCCTTTATGGTTATCTATCAGTTGGGGACTGATTATGCCTGAGCTCTGGTGCAGATTTGCCGCAGGAACCTGAGAGGTTTGAGTGTTTTTTGGGGTAAAGCCGTCTGTGTGAGTTTGCATAGTTACCTTCCTTGATTCAGTTCTGATTGTTATTGGAGCCTTGAGGAAATTTCTCTGTGCTCATCTGATGTTTTACATTTAAATATGGAACAATGACTTTGAAAACAGCCATATATGGAAACCATGAATCCATATATGGAACGATAAAGCAGCTAATCAAGGGACAGGTCAATTTTGGCTAACAAGCCCCATGGCCATAAAAGCAGGAAGCTCAGAATGACGGACTTAAATGACTACTACTACTTTGTGCACATAGTCGAAAAAGGGGGATTTGCTCCGGCAGGCAGGGCGTTAAATGTCCCCAAGTCCCGCCTGAGCAGGCATGTTTCAGCGCTGGAGGCAAGGCTGGGAGTGCGACTGCTGCATCGCTCCTCCCGTCACTTTTCAGTGACTGATATAGGCGCTGAATTTTATCGTCATGCCAGGTTGATGCTGGATCAGGTGGAGGCAGCCGAGGCGCTGGTTAACCGTCAAACCCAGGGTGTGTCAGGTACAGTTCGTCTATCCTGTTCTATCGGTGTCGCCCAGTTTGCCCTGAGCAAGTTAATGGGCACTTTTATGCAAACCTACCCCGCCATTAATCTGGTACTGCAGGTCACCAATGAAACCGTCAATTTGCTTGAAGATGGGTTGGATCTGGCACTGCGGGCACATATGGGTCCCCTGCCGGATTCCAGCATGGTACAGCGAACATTGGGCAACACTCAGTGGTTGCTGTTTGCCAGCCCCAGGTATCTGGATATCGCCGGTCGTCCCTGTGATACCTCGCAGCTCGCTCAACATGTCGGGCTGAAACTGGGGTGGCGGCCACAAACCGGCAACTGGTGTTTGTTCAACAAAGACGGAATAGAAGCCAGCGTGCCCTTCAGTCCGCGCTTTTGCTGTGATGACATCAGCAGCTTGAAACAGGCCGCCATTGAAGGCCTGGGAATTGTGGCGCTGCCCGGCTATACCTGCAAAGCAGAATTAACTGATGGCACTCTGGAACGGGTATTACCAGACTGGCATGCAGGCGTGGCAACGTTTTCCCTGCTGATGCCCACCCGCGCAGGCATTCAACCCGGGGTTCAGGTGCTGGCCGATTACCTCAAAGCCAAACTACCGCCATTGATATCTGTCAGTTGATGGTTAACACCAACCGACAAAGCCTGATTTGGGGGAATAAAGTCATTGAATGGACAGTCCCTTACTACTGCCGATAGCACACAAAACCAGTAGCAGACCAAAGCACAGACCAACCACCTGACCGGGCCTTTCATCCCCCAGACTTTACAGTCTAAAACATGAAGTTTGTCACACTTGGGTGGAGACATGGTTACTGGCTTGTTAGCATAGGGGCTAATTGGCTGAATTTTTTCATTTTTGGATATCCATCCAAGTTTGGCTGTCAGGAGAATAAGAAAACAACCGGGAGTCCCAGTGGAACCTAATACTTATACGCTTATTTCAATTGGATTGTATTTTATCGCCATGTTGGCGATTGGGCTGTACGCCTATAAAACCTCTACCGACGATGTGTCCGGCTATATGCTGGGTGGACGTCGCCTCGGCCCCGGCATTACGGCACTTTCCGCCGGTGCATCCGACATGAGTGGCTGGATGCTGATGGGTCTGCCCGGCGCCATGTACGTGGCTGGTATGTCGCAAATCTGGATTGCCGTCGGCCTACTGATTGGCGCATTCGCCAACTACCTGATTGTGGCTCCTAGACTTCGTGTTTATACCGAACTGGCCAATGACTCCATCACCATTCCGGATTTCTTTGCCAACCGCTTTGAAGACAAAGAGCGCTACCTGCGGGTATTCGCCTCCGTGGTGATCATCATCTTCTTTACCCTGTACACCTCAGCCAGCCTGGTTGCCGGCGGCAAACTGTTCGACAGCTCATTTGGTATGGACTACAGCACAGGCCTGATTGTAACCGCCGGTGTGGTATGTGCTTACACTCTGTTCGGGGGCTTTTTGGCAGTGAGCATGACTGACTTTGTACAGGGCTGCATTATGTTTGTGTCTCTGGTTTTGGTGCCCGTGGTGGCCTTTACCGAGCTTGGCGGCCTTGGCAGCGTGACCAATGAAGTGGCCAGCCTGGATCCCAAGTATCTGGAACTGTTTACCAATGCCAATACCGGGGAAGCACTGACGGCACTGGGGATCATCTCTCTGCTGGCATGGGGCCTGGGCTATTTTGGTCAGCCACATATCATTGTGCGTTTTATGGCGATACGCTCAGTCAAAGCGATTCCTGCGGCACGTAATATCGGCATGACCTGGATGCTGGTATCTATTATCGGTGCACTGGCAACCGGCTTTGTGGGCATTGCCTATGTCAACGAAACCCAAATGACGCTGGATGACCCAGAAACCATCTTCATTATCTTCTCCCAGTTCCTGTTTCACCCCCTGATTGGTGGATTCCTGCTGGCCGCGATTTTGGCAGCAATTATGAGTACCATTTCGTCGCAGCTGCTGGTGACCTCAAGCTCGCTGACCGAAGACTTTTATAAAGCCTTCCTGCGTAAGGACGCGACTCAAAAGGAACAGGTACTGGTTGGCAGAATTTCAGTATTACTGGTATCTGTGGTTGCCATCATGCTGTCGTGGGATCCTCAGAACTCGATTCTGAATCTGGTGAGTAACGCCTGGGCAGGCTTTGGTGCCGCATTCGGCCCCGTGGTTATTCTGAGCCTGTACTGGAAACGCTTCACCCGTAACGGTGCCCTGGCAGGTATGCTGGTTGGTGCTGCCACTGTGCTGTTCTGGATTTATGCGCCGGTCACCATCAATGGCGCCTCCCTGAGCTCAGTCATCTATGAGATTGTGCCCGGCTTTATCCTTTGTACCATTACCTGTGTTGTAGTCAGCAAGCTCACTGCTGAGCCATCTGACTCAATGAAACAGGTTCACGACAAGGTTGAAGACGCTATGCGTGAAGCCACCAGCTAATCGAAACGCTGAACAACAAAAACCGGAACTCATGTTCCGGTTTTTTTAGCTTCACGTCTCTTAGCAAACCACAAAGCAGTCTGACACAATATCGAAGATGCAAGGATAACTATCTGGCAGACTCTACGCCGAATTTGTAGGTAATCAGTTTGTCGAGTATTGCGATATCCTGCTCCCTCCCCTGAGATCTATACTCATTCGGGTTGGCATTCACCCAGCTCTCAACAACTCTCATGCCCGTTGGCGTACTTTCTAATTTCAGGGCAAAAATCAGATAGCCTGTCCAGCTGCGTTGAAAATAAATCCAATCGCCATCGGCAAAGATTCGCCATTTATCTTCCATGTCAGTAGGTTCCAACCCAGCGCGGATCTTCGCTGCCTCAGCATCTGAATACCGCGCCTGATACTTCAGGGGCAAAATTTCAGATGGCAGTTTGCTTGGTTTCATGGCAAGTCCAATATCTGTGGTAAAAGAAATCAGTCAGACAATCCACGTAATCAATCCAGCTATCCCTGCAGGAATAGCGGATAAGGCCGCTGCAGTAGTCGCAATAAACCTCGGGTCAGTGCGCTGCAATAATATCGACATAGAGATTGGGAACATCAGGGCTTCAACCAAGCCAACTATAGCGAGATATCCGAGGGCATATGCCATAAACCACTGATGCTCTGCCGCAGGAGCAAGCCCTGAACCGAAGTAACCAATCAGGTAAAGGGCGACCGCAACAATCAGTTTGGGTGTTGAGGCGCAGCTCCAAAACCAAAACAGCAGCCCCAATAGCAGTAATACCAACATCATTGTTGCTATTGGTGCATAGACGTACTGCACTGACGTTTTTCCAATCATGTCTGCCTGATCAAGATCGCCCACCAAAGTAATAACCACTGTGAGCGCCAATATGGCGACAACCCAGATTATTGAGGTATGCGGGGTATCCTGCTTGTGAAAAGCAATGCTTCTTGAATAGGTGCAGGAGGGTAATTTACGGTATGTAGCCAGAATACAAAGCAGACCGCAAAGTTGCGCAACAAAGGCGGCCATAAAACTACCACTCCAACTGAACAGATTCATACCATAACCTGCCACAATTCCACTTAGCAGTGCACCGAAGTTAATCAGGAAGTAAACCAGTAACATGGCTCCGTCGAGCTTATTTTTATACTGATTGAATACCTGTCCTAATATTCCCCAGTGACTGGAAACAAAACATCCACTGCCAAATGCTATCAGACCGACCGCAAGATAATGATCAAACTGCGCTGCCAACATCAGATAACCGACTATCGCACAAAGCCCACCAATCAGTAAGGTTCTGGCTGTCCCCAATATCAGATCGGACAAGAAGCCACCAGCAAGCTGAGCCAGAATCACAAAGGTGGTAAATGTCGCATACAATTCAAATGCATTTTCCTGATCAACCCCAGCGCCATTCTCGACATCCGTCAGATATAAAACCAAAACCGCTCGCATCGCATAGTAACCCATGCTCTCGAAGAACCTGGCAAAAGCCAGAAAGCTAAAATTGTGCAGATAATTTGAATGGCTGACTTCCATGTTTAAACACTCTCAATTCCATTTGTTGGTTGGGTGGATATGTAAGGTACAACTCAGGAATAACAGGACCACCTCAGTCCTGTTATTCCTGCAGAGGATCAGTAATAGATATAGTCGGAGTCGTAATCTCTTGGGGAATCAACCTGACCACCGGAGTCGGGCGCAAGATTGACCTCAAGCAGTACCTCTTCCCTGTCGGGACGGACAAAACGTGCATTCACACCTATAAATGAGTAACCGCCACCCGGGAACACCCCATTGTTGCCGATATAGGTGAAGATATGAGATTCGCCATCTGTGCTGTATTGCCATTCATCATTACTGACGTTTCGACCATTCATGTACTGGACTGTGTTGTCATAATCCACTGTGAAGTACTTGCCTATCGGCACAGAAAACTGCACGTTTTGCACGCCGTTACTGTCGATTCCTTTGATTTCACCGATAAAGATAACGAAGTCGAATACATCTTCATCAGACTCTATAAACAAGGTCTTATGGGTAAACAGTGTAGTGACATAGCTTGGGGTTTGCAGTTCAGGGAAGCCGCTGGAAGGGGTTATCTGATTAGCCCCAGCGCCGAAACTCATTAGCGTGAACGCAATCACAGCTGCGCCGCCTTTCACCGCACTTTTTACACCAGCCATTGAAAAATCAGTTATATATTTCATGTTCAGACCTTCCTCTCTGACATGAGAGCCAGCGCCTTAAGGCACATTTATTGCTGTTTTTATTGCTCTCAAGAAGGCGCACCAACAGGGTACGCAATAGTTAGGGTGAGCATGTCGCCACGGCAAGGTGTGAGTGAGATCTGCTCACACCTTCTACAGTCCCACACTAGAGCAGATTTCAGAGAGGATAAATCACTGGGTTTACTATATTTTGCTCACCCGGTTAGTAGGTTTGGCTTAACCCTGGGCAAAGCCCGGACCAACAACCGGGGCAATCAGGCGCTGCGCCGCCAGGGTTCCACAGGGGCTTTGATGTAGTGACTAAAGAAATAGCCCCAGGGGATGACAAGGGGCACCAGAATAATACCCAGCAGACAAGCGGCCAGAGTTTCAGTGGCGTACTCATCCAGACCTGCGTCCAGGTGCATACGAAGAGCAAATCCCAATACCCAGATGAGTTTCCAGGCAAGCTCAAAAATCAGTAAAGGCAACATTTTCAGCGGATACAGTAACCCCAGCAAACACAAGAGGCCCAGGGCACCGAGCATGGCATAAACCACTGAGTCGGTATCCGCCACGCCCCATGAAAAACTGATGATCTCCGGCCAGATTGTCATGCCGAGGCCAAACGCCATAAACAGATACATGGCCCTGAGAAGGTTTAATCGCAGAATGCTGACTGGGGGTTGGCTCATTGCTGGTTTCCCGAGAGTGGATTTCTCCCTAACTTATACAGCTTGTCCGTCAGGATACACCTGCCCGCCCTCTGCTCCGGGAGCTCCCCGCCAGGAAAGCCCTGTAATCCGTGACAACCTATTGAATAGGCAGGATATACACAAAGTTGTCAAAATCGTGAGCAAACGTTTCAATGACCAGGCTCAGCTGAACCAAGAGGAATAAGAAACCCAAACCCAAGCTACCATGAGGAAAACCAGAGTGAACATTATGGCTTTCATCAACCTACTCCTTAAACTCAGCAATATCAGCGAGATACCAAATAGCGAAGCAAGATCCAGAGTCCTCAGGGTGTAAGTCAGTAGGTCATAGACAACGTCTATATAGGCAAAGTGGATCGGCGGTGAGTCATACTGAATCGACAGCAGATCACTGGTGGCGAAAACGTAATGTCCCCCAATTCCATACAAGATCAGAATGACACCCAAAAGCACCAAACCATCCCGATGGCGGGAGTCCTGCTCATCACAAACAGGTTTTACACCATATTGGTTGTCACTATCCTGTGACCGACTGAGAAGCAGCACAAGCAACCAAATCGTACCTATGAGAGGAATCAATGGCAGGAGCAACATCCATCCAGTTCTACCAGTATCGTGCAGTCGACGAACCATAACGGCCAGTGCGGGTAACGCTGCAAGAGTGATGTAAATGAAGTAAAAAGGCCCGAACACGACATCATTGAGAACCAATACAAAGGCCTCTGTCGCGCTGTAGTAATCATCTGTCTCAAGTTTAATGAAGCGGTAGCCGATTACTATATCGTCCAGCACAGTTGCCAGAAAAGCGAAAATCAAGCTGACAAGATTGAACATCCAAAATTCCTGTCGACTCGCTCTGCCGCTGAAATCAAAACAGCGTCGCCATCCTCTCAGATAAAATTCCACCTTACCTCCCTGGAGTAGTCAGTTATCAGGCATTGAAGCCGCAAGGACTCTTATTGAAATCATTCACTTTCGGACGTGAAATCAAATATCAACCAGGCAACAAACACAATCATCCTAAAGCACTAACTGTGGTTATCGGCGTCTACCCATAAGTTGGGATATTCCTGACTACAACGCCACTGCGTTGACATTTATAAGCCTCATAGTCAGTTTAGAAACAACTAAACCAATAAGAATCCAAATATGCCGTTATTTATCATTTCTCTGATTATTCAGATTGCACTGATTGTCCACATCATTAAGACCGGGCGTAACACCATGTGGATCTGGTTGGTACTGCTTGTGCCACTGGTAGGTACTCTGGCTTATCTGATTGTGGAGGTGCTGCCGGACCTCTCCCGCTCCCGTACCGGCATTCATGCCAGGCGGGGATTAACCAATACCTTTAATCCAAACCGGGATCTTAACCAGGCCACCGAGTTGTATGAGCAAGCCGATACCGTTGCGCACAGAATGTTGCTGGGCCGGGAGTGCCTGAACAAAGGCATGTATCAGGATGCCAGGGAGATGTTTGAATCCAGTCTGACCGGTGTGCACGCAGAAGACCCGGATCTGATGCTGGGACTGGCGGAGGCTGAATTTGGGCTCGGCAACCCGGTACGGGCCAAAGAGTTATTGGATGAGTTAATCCGCCTCAACCCTGACTTCAAGCACCAGGAAGGGCATCTGCTGTATGCCCGTTGTCTCGTTTCACTGGAGCAGTGGGATGAGGCCGAACATGAGTTTGAAGTGCTGCATACCTACTATTCCGGCCCCCAGGCCAAATACTATTTTGCCCAACTTTTGGAGCAAAAGTCCGAGCCGGGGCGCGCAATGGATTTGTATCAGGAAATCCTTAAAACCGCCGACAGAAACCGGCATTACCGAAGCCTGAACAAGCCCCTGATTACTGAAACAAAGGCTGCACTGAAGCGGTTAAATAAAGGCCTGCATTGATAAGAGAAACAATGTGATGGGCTGATAACACCCTGCAAATAATAATGAGCCGATGGTTCACATCGGCTCGCGGGAAATCAATCTTCAACCGAATAGGGTGTCAGCAACTCATAGCCGTCACCGGACAAGGTAAAATGCACGCCGTATATATCTCCCGAACCGTACATCACCTTCCTGTCTTTAACCTCAATCCCCTTGGATGCGAATAACGCCTCACATCTGTCAGACGCCTTCCTTAACGCTTTCATATCCGTGGAGAACATAGATTCAGACATAATAAAAACCACCTGCCCATTGTTTCCTCCCGCGATACGAAGCGCAGTTCCATCCAGTTCGATATCTCGGGTAGCACCACTCATCTCTGAGCAATCGGTGTCAAGGTTCATGGTGCCACAACCTGCTGCAACGCTATAGGTGCCCACAGTCTTGCCGTTAAATTGCACCGACTCAGGTGTCGACATGCAAGCTGTCGCCATAAAGGCCCAAATTAAAACCAGTAACTTTCTCAATTTATTTTCCTCTTATTGTCGTTATCTCAATGCCACAACACACCAAACTAGCCAAACCGGCTGACAATCGGGATCAGCTGAAGGTATAGATTGCACACAGTGAATTCAGCCGTTTCAATCAACCACTACTTCACTAAGGACTAGATTGACGATGTAAGAGGGGAAATACGATAAACAAAAAAACGCGCTCACTGAGCGCGCTTTCTACTGCTGATCACTAGGGTCTGTTGACCTTTGGAGATGGTTACAGCTGACCTTCAATCCTGATGTCATCAATAGCGATATCGCCTTTCCAGCCACCGGCTGCCACGGCACGGAAGCGCACTTGAATATCACCGCTGAAGCCACTTAAATCCACATTGGCCTGAGTGTATTCGGCCGCTTCTGACTCATGCTGCTGCCCTGATACCACAAACAGATCTTCAGTCCACACGCCATTGTTCAGCACATCCACATGCAGACTGCCGATATTGGCACCATACATATGATAGAAGAAGCTCAGAGTGCGACTGTGACCCTTGATAACCGGGCTATCCAGATAAGCAGTGTCACCGGCGTTATAAGCATAGTCACTTGAGGTTTCAAAGTAGCCGTACTGACCGGTTGTTTGCGCACCACTGTCTGGGCCAGTGCTGTTCGATGGGGTGGTACCCGGCTCCTCAAACCAACTGTCTGTTGCGGCCAGGCTGTTGCTCCAGCCACCATCTATACCGGTTTCAAAGTCCAAACCAGCCAATAGCTGATTACCATTACCTGAACGGGTGCCATATATTTGCAGATTGTCGACGGCGATGTCCCCTTTCCAGCCCCCGGCAGCGACTACACGCAGACGCAGTTGCAGTTCACCGGAATAGCCGGAGAAGTCGACACTGGCAGAAGAGAACTCATCAGATGATGAATGCTGCTCGCCAGTGAGCTGCCAGATATTCTCTATCCAGTTGCCATTGTCCCTGATATCGACACTCAAACTGCCAATATTGGCACCGTACATGTGGTAATCAAATGCCAGACGCATCCCCTGCGCAACAAACACCGGGCTTTCAAGTGAAACGACATCACCGGCGTTGTAGGCTCCTTTGTTATTGGAGGTTTCAACATACAGGTAGTAATCGCTGCCTGCGGACCCTGACTGGGGACCGGTTGAACTGGAAGGCGTACTGCCGGAACGTCGACTCCAATCCCAGGTGTTGGAAGCAGAATTGCTCCAGCTGCCGAAACCTGACTCAAAGTCATCCATGGACAGCTGAGACGCGTCACTCACACCAACACTCTTAGTCTGGCTGTGGCTGGCCCCCTCATCATCAGTCACTGTTAAACTGACCTGATATGTTCCGGCGCTGGCATAGGTGTAAGCCGGAGACGCCGACGAAGATTGAGCGCCATCACCAAAGTCCCACATCCACTCAACAATGCTGCCATCGCTGTCCTGGCTTTGGTCAATAAAGTTGGCAGTCAATCCGTTGGTATTCACTACAAAATCTGCCACAGGAGGCTGGTTCACGGCCGCGCTGACCGACACCTGCGCCGCTTTGGTGTTGGTGGCACCATTGTCATCAGTCACAGTCAAAGAGACGTTATAACTACCCGTCGTTGCATAGGTGTGTACCGGAGACGCTTGGGTAGACTGATTACCATCACCAAAGTCCCAACTGTACAGATCAACACTGCCATCGGCGTCAGAACTCGCGTCAGTAAAGGTCACTGTCATCCCATTCACACTGCTGCTGAAATCTGCAACCGGAGGCTGGTTACCACCTGATGGGTCTGACTTGAATGCGGCAATGGTTGATGCCGTCAGGTTCAGTACTCTGGCGTTATCATGGGTGTCTGTGGTTCCCCGCGTAACGCCCTGAAAGCTCCGGGTCGGATCTGACCAGAAGTTCTGTCGGGTACAACATGAGTTACTGTTGTATGACATGATGGAGCGCCAGCCACCGCTGGTGTACAGGAAGCCATGACCAAACGCATAGGGCGTGGTTTTACTGTCCTGCTCCGGGTTATGTCTGGCCGACATCAGGTGCCCCAGCTCATGACCAAATGAGTAGTAGCCGGTAGCGCAGGAGTCTTTCACCACCATAAAGGCAGTATCCACAGTTGCACCAATCGCACCGGCGCGACCACAGGCACCGGCATCACCAATTAAAATCGCCGCGACATCGGCGCCATACTGATCCCGCAAACCATGCACTTCATCCATATAGCCGTCATTGGGCGCCTCGAAGCGGTCAAGATCGGTACCATGATTGCCGGTTTCTGCATAGTTCAGCTCGTACACATAGGCCAGCTCAACCATGGCATTGACGCCAGAATCAGTAAAACCCTGATTGGTCTCAGCCACGGCCAGGTCAATCAGCGACAGAATGCCTGGGTTCTGTCTTGCAGCTTCCGTGGTATACCCCACCAGCACCTTGATAACTGAAGTGGATGCTGTGGTCACCGATTGAGCAACAGGGAAAGATTGTAATGAACGCGCCTGACTCATGGGCTCAGGCAGATCTTGTGAGTGGTCCTTCGGTGTCAGGCTTTCATCAATCAACTGCATAACGACGCTGTCAGCAGATTGAGGCATCAACTTATATAGCTTGCCATTGACCCTGACTGTCCCGGACAAATACCCATCTCTGCTGACCAGGATGATTTGATTGTCTCCCGGTGACAGTGATTTACCTTTGTTGTTAACCCTGCCCTGCCAAACAAGCGCGCCACTGCTGCTGTGAAATGCCTTCAGGCGTTCAACTGAAATACTGCCCCCTTCGGGCAAGGCCAGCGTCAGGCGGGCAGTACCAAGATTCAGCGCACTGCGGGCCACACCATAGGCTTTGGATTGAATGATTTCTGGATCTGATGGCCCTGTTGATACAGCTTGCCGGGCCTGGCCGGGCGTCTCAATAAGCAAGGATGATGGTGCAGCCAGCGCCGAGGTGACTGTTGTCGCCACCAAAAAAGCAATTGATTGAGTTACAAGATTTTTTCGCATTGAATTTCCCCTGAAAGTTTTCCATAACTTTTGAAATCCCGGGGACTGCTGGAATTTCCGATAGGCGCATCACCACTGAGTGATACAGACCTTCAGGTATATACAAATCAACAGGGGGATTAACAGGCATCCAGTATCTTTTTTCTCTCTATTTAAGGCCTTCAAAAATAGATAAACACAGCTGTGAATTTGTCCTGTGACTCCTCAGCAGAAGTTAACTGGAGTCTGATTAGATTTACTTTTATAGTCAGAACATTAACCACTAACGCCCGGCGCTGTGAAACCAAGGTTTTTATCGACTCCAACCCGCTTGATATCTGCTGTCGTTGTCATGGGCAGCGGCTTGCTGCACTCCCTTGTTGTCGCCAATGAGCAACCTCAAAGCGTGCACTATGCCTTTGCCAATTATCTGGGCAGTGGTATTTACGGCTCTACCGGTAATACGGCAGCCGTGGTCAATATTCCGTTGAGTTTCGACCTCAGCCAGGATGACACCAGCAAGTTGATGCTGCGCTTGCCCTTCTCTGTTGGTTTTGCCAACTACCAGTGGGACCAGATACCAGATCTGGAATTGCCCGATACTGTGGGCAGCATGACCCTGACACCCGGCATTGAGTACCACTGGCAAGCTACTGAGCAGTTGAAAATGGAGGCCTATGGGGACCTGGGGTATGGCCATAATTTTGGTGACCACACCAATGTCGGCATTATTTCACTCGGGGTCTCTACCCTCTACTCATTTGGCCCGGCAGAGCTGTCGCCCCTGTGGGTGAGTCGCTTTTACAGCGCCGGCTACCGGGATCTGGAATCTGGCAAAGGTGATAGCTATTCGGCACTGCGAACCGGCGTCGATATGGGACTGGGGCTGTCTTTTCAGGCCTGGGACAGGCAGGTTGATCCCAGAGTATTTGCTGCCATGCACTGGTTTTTTAATCGTGGCCAGTTGGCAGATGACCTGGCGGGAGCATTAATGCATGACACAACACTGGAAACCGGTATCAGTCTGGCTTTTGACCGTCCGGTAGGCATAGACCCCATCACATTGGACAGGGTCGGAGTAAGTTACAGCAGAGTAGAAGGGGAAGATGTCTGGCGCCTGTTTTTCAGTCTGCCAATTTAATCCCGGCTATTTGGAATTATTACCGTCACCCGGCTCAGACACAGAGCCCATAGTCACTCCAATCGCCGCCCCCAGGGCGACGCCCAGAGAAATCCAAAGCCCAATATCGTCGGTCAATGCACCAACGACAGCACCGATTGCGATCCCCATACCTACACCAAGGCCCATTGATTTTTGTTTTGCGTTAAAGCTCTTGCTGCTTTTGTTTACTGTCATCTCAATTTCTCCCGATCAATGCAGCCCCCATAGGCACACCTTGCGTCGCGATTAAAGCGCGTCTATCTCGAGCAAAATTCAACCATTAAAGGTCAACAGACCCTTATGGCTGAAATGAAAATTCAGACTAACAAAGGGAACAGGCAAACAAAAGCCCGGTGCCATGATGAGGGGCTACCGGGCTCGCAGGGAGTGAATGATGAAATTAATCCGGACAAAGATGGAGGAGTTACCCGGAAGACAGTGCTCAAGTGTCTTTCATCATTACGACCCTCTCAGGTCGTTGAAGCCATTATTAAACAACTGAGTAACAAGGTAAAATTGATTAACCCTATTGCTACAATTCAGAAAACAGATTGGACTGTAAAACAGGGTTCCCTGTGTTCAGGAGCATCCGCTTACTCCAGCGCTGTTCGGCTATACAATTTTTGTTCAATCTCTCACCAGCCATTCATCAACACTTGTGACTCACCCCACACTTGTATCAATTCGTTACCAGATTTGGCCTTATCGGCAGAACCAATTCATCTCAAACCACTCACAAATACCAACAGGCTGATACAGATAACAACACCATAAGGTTACGAATATTCAAACTCTGTCTCATCCCACTGGCATCTTCGCTCTATTCAATAAAACCGGGAGGTAATTTGAGAGATTCAAAATGGTTATTGGTTGTTATTCCTGCATTATGTGCCTGTTTTGCCACACTGGTTGCGATACTTCATTACCTTCACATTGTTGAAGATAACTCAACCGCCCTAACCTTGATGTTTTCAGCCCTGGCTCTTTATCTATGCACCAGCATCACCCTTGGAATGACTACGTCAGGCAACGCCACCTATATTCTGTTCTCTGCGTTAATGTTCTTTATTGTATTTGTATTCGCCATCACCACTGTGACCAGCCACAACTGTGAACACCACTCATCACGTCCACAGATCCCAGAGACTCACATGTTGATTGTCAGCCCTGAACTGCTTAATGACTAATCCACAGAGCCGAATATTCGCGACGCAGGTCACATCTATAAAGAGAAAAAGTCTAATGAGACACGCCATCTGCCAGAATGTTCGGCAACAGATTTGATACCAACCCCAACAACTGACCAACACTCGCGTCAGTTTGTTACCGACACATCAGGAGACCGCGTTTGCAAACTACCAACAAGTATCTGGTGATGATCCCGGCACTGTGTCTGTGTGCCACTATCCTGGTCGCTGCCATGCACTACCTTCACTGGATTGAAAGCAGCAGTCTGTCCTTGCATGCACTTTATGCCATTCTGACCGTCGATGTGATAGCCAGTACGGCGCTGGTGATTATGGCCAGCGGCTACGGAGTTTATGTGCTGCTGTCAGCTTTTATGTTCTTTATCGTATTCGTGTTTTCAGTCGCCACCATCAGCCATCAGGGTCCGGCACCACAGAAAAGCCGGAGCGTGATGGCCCAGACCACACGTACTCTGGACTCCATGGAGTAGTTCTGCCCATCATCAGGCAAAAAAAAGCTGCCTTGCGGCAGCCAAAGGACACGGAGATCACATGCTCAGTTATGCATCCGGACTGGGGCAAGCCCAGAGTTACTGCATATGCTTTCGGACAAAGTCCAGGCTCCTCTGGAAGAGCTCGATTTTATTATCTTTATTAATAAATCCATGCCCTTCCGTGGGTTTGTATAGCCATTCGTAGCTGATATTACGTTCATCCAACGCCGCTTTGAGGTGCATGGCATTCTCAGGCACCACACGGGTATCCCGACCGCCTGTCACTATCATCAAAGGGGTTTTTAACTTATCTATGTAGGTCAGTGGCGACGCCTTGCGCCAGTGTTCTTCGTTGTCACCATATTTTTCCATGGCACCGATGGATACTGAGCTGCCATCCATATAGTCTGCGTGCCTCATTTGATGCAGCAGGTCATAGGCGCCATACATGGGAATCGCGCACTGATAGAGATCTGGTTCAATCAGGGATGCCATGAGTGCCGAATAGCCACCGAAACTGCCGCCCACAATGCATACCTTGCTGTCACTGATATCCGGCCTCGCCAAAGCCCAGCGGGTACCATCGATAATGTCATGCTGGATAAGGGAGCTGCGTTTCTGGTAGGCCACCTTCTCAAATGCTTTTCCATATCCCCCGGAGCCACGGAAATTGACCTGCAGCACAGCAAAACCATTATTCGCCCACATCTGGGGACTGGTATCAAACTGCCAGTCATCCTGCGAACCATAGGGGCCGCCGTGAACATCCACAATCAAAGGGAAAGGCTTGTTACCTGACTTTGGCAAAGTGAGGTAACCATGGATTTTCTGGCCATCCCTGGCATTAAATTGCACCAACTGTCTGGCGGCCATATCTTCTGGGTACAGCCAGGGTTTGGTACTTAACAGATAATCCAGGCTGCCCTTTTCCTGGTTGTACAGATAGAAATCGCCGGGACTCTTGTCAGTGATGACCTTAACGATCATCTCTTTGTCACTGACGCTGTTACTGCGGATGCTGATATCCGCACCGGGAAAGGTAGCGGTAACCCTCTGGTGTATTTTGCTGAAGGGCGAGTCATCCAGATAGTGATACTCCATGCCCTGATGCATGATCTCCACGGCGACTATGTTTCTGCTGTCCGGGGAGCGGATATAGGCATTGATATCGAAATCAGGATGATTAAACAGCAAGGTCGCCTTTTGGGTCTCCAGGTTGTATTGATACAGCCCGGTTGTGCCGCCATCTACCGACTTGGTCATATAGAGCAACTTGCCGTCATCACTCAAAGACTTATAGGAGTAGCCGTACAAAGGGTCTTGTTTGTTAATCGGCACCCACTCACCATTGCGATAGTAAAAGCGCCTGGTTTTACCCTCACGGTTTTTACCCTTGGCAATGACCGGCATCCCTTCACTGTCGACCACCACACTGACATTCCCCAGCGGTAATTGGGCAACCCGGGTTTTGCGTTGAGTGTAGACATTGACCTTGTACAGCATGTCCGGAGCATCACGGTCTGTACCCCATTTGGATGAGCGGATAAGAATATGTCTGTCGTCCTGAGGAAGCAGGTTGACTATGTAGCCATGGGCCTTGTCACCCCGCCTTTTGGACAGCTTATCCTGCTTACTGAAGCCGAATAATTGCTCCCTTTTGCTGCCATCGATATTACCGGCAAAGATCTCCCCTTTATAAGAGCGTCTTTCATAGCCCTGCTTTTTATAACTTTTGGTATAAACCAGGCGCTCATTGTTCACCCAGTAGAAGTCACCGATATATTCATTTCTACCGAAACCATAAGCGATGAGACGGGAGTTGTTCTTTCTGTCGATGACCACCAGTACATTGGACTCCTCTTTGGGCACTGTGGCGGCAAAGTACAGTCCATTGGGCGATAACTTAAGTTGGCTGAATCTGGCGGGCTCCGCAAAATGCTCCAATGGCAAAACCTCCGCCATCAATGTAAGGGGCAACAGCAGCAGGAGCAGAATTAATCGCTTCATCTTCTTCTATTTTTGGCTGTGACAATTAATTTCTTCCACCCTAACAAAGCAGATACGCTGAACAAGCTCAGTTCAAAGGAAACGACAGCAAAACGATAAATCGATGTTAAATAGATAAGGGAATTATCAGCAGGAACACCATCCTGAGCCATGATGCTTGCTGGAGAGAAGCGCTGAGCATTTCTGCCCCGGTAAAAACAAAGCCCGGTGCCACAAAAGCGACAGCCGGGCTTGCAAGGGAATGAATGATGAATCCGAATTAAGATGGAGGAGTAACCCGGAAGACAGTGCTCAAGTGTCTTTCATCATTACGACCGTTTCCGGTCGATGAGAAGATTATTGAACACCAGCCAACAAAGATAAAACAGATTGATTCTATTGTCGCAATCCGAAATTCAGATTACTCAAAGCCCTGAGTGACATCCGACTATGCCGCTAAGTCAACTTCTGGTTGTTTGCTTGAGCCTGGCGAAATAATCCTTTGCCGCCGCTTTTACTTTGGGAGCCAATAACAACGCGGACAGCATAGTGGGGATTGCCATCAATCCATAAGCGCCATCAATGATATTAACTATATCGCTGAGACTGGTGGTCGCCGCAAACAGAATCGCCAACAGGTAAAAATAGAGATACCAGCGCTCCAGTTTTGCTCCAAACAAAAAAGCGAAGCACTGACTGCCATAAAACGCCTGAGTAAATATGGTGGTAATGGCAAAGAAGCTGACACAAACCAGCAGCATCTTGGGGCCGATACCCGGCATGGTCGCGTCAAAGGCCGCGCTGGACAGACTGATACCATTGGCGCCCCCCGCTTCCCACACGCCGGAGATCAGTATGATCAATGCGGTCGCTGTACATACCAACAAGGTATCGATTCCCGGGCCCAGCATGGCAACCAATCCCTCTTTCACCGGCTCTGCCGTTTTGGCGTTACTGTGCGCCATCACCTCAGTCCCTATCCCGGCTTCATTGGAAAACGCGGCCCGTTTCACCCCGGTCAACATGGTTCCGAGAATACCACCAGCCACGGATTGAACCGAAAAAGCATCCTCAACAATACGCCACAGATACATGGGCACATCGGCAAGGTGACCGGCAATCACATACAGGGCGCAGCCGATATAAAGCAGAATCATCGCAGGCACGACCCGGGTCGCCACCGCAGCAATACGCTTAATTCCCCCCAGAATCACCACAGCAACCAGCAGCATGATGGCAATCCCCAGCGTCAGCTCCAACAGGAAGTGATCGCCACTGCCTACGGCAACACCCTCACTGCCGGGGGCCAGAAACAGATTCTCTTTCAGTATTTGTACCAGTTGATTGGTGTTAAACAGAGGCAGATTGCCTATCAGCCCCACCACACAAAAGAAGATTGCCAGTGGCTTCCATTTTTCTCCCAATCCCCGGGTGATGATATACATGGGACCACCGCGCACCTTGCCGGTTTCATCCTCTCCCCGATACATAATAGCCAGAGTGCAGGTAAAAAACTTGGTGGCCATCCCGACCAATGCCGCTACCCACATCCAGAATATCGCCCCCGGCCCTCCCGCGACTATGGCCAGAGCCACACCACCGATATTACCCATACCTACGGTACCGGCCATGGCACTGGACAGTGCCCCGGCATGACTGATATTGCCGGCAGCACCGGGTTCAGGGTATTTCCCCCTGACAATATTGATTGCGTGTTTTAAATACCGGAAAGGAACCAGCCCGGAATAGAGAAGAAAGAAAGTGCCACCGCCTACCAGCAGCACCAACATATGAGGGCCCCATGAAAAGGATGCAAAGGCAGCAGTAGCCTCCGCCAATGTCAGCTCAGTCATCTTGTTGTTTTTATGTAACCTAGGGTCTATTGACCTTTAGTGGTTGAATTTTGCTCGAGATAGACGCGCTTTAATCGCGACGCATGGTGTGCCGCCTAGTGGGCCTAAGCAAATACCTTGCAACAAAGAGTAAAGCGCATATAGCCGAGCCCTTCGGGCAGCGTTTGTCGTCGCTTTCTACTGCATTAACGCTCATTTATGTAGAACAACTACACCGCAATCGCGTTGCTTTGTATAAAACAACGACAAAGTGCTGCAAAAACCATCTCCAAAGGTCAATAGACCCTCACGACCAAGCTAACAGGATGAGTAGCTAATATAAAGCGGTCAGGCTGTTTCATCCTCAGCTGCTGATTGCGCGAGCCTCTGATTTCTTGCCTTCTGATAGTAGAAAGAGACCAGCAACAAAATCGCGCCACACAGCATAAAGGCTCCTATCTTGTGGATCATGGCGAAACGGGTCATATCAAAGGCCAGTAGCTTGATCAGCACCAGAGCATACAAGCACCCCGCCAACTTCAGCAGCATGTCGCAACCCGGACGCAGACTAAAATACATAAGCACACTGGCGTGCAATACCATGAGCACAGTAATCAGAGGTCCGGACACAGTTCCGGCAAACTCCTGCCCCCAAAGCAGATAACTGGCAAACAGCATCAGATTCCAGCCAACCCAGAGCTGAGACCGATTGACTTTAGATGCAAACAGCCTGGCCACGCCGGACTTTTGTGTCAGGAACCAGGCCATTAATACCAGGACGGCCAACTCAACCAGAACATCGATTGGCGATACAAAGATCTTGAGGGGCAAGGTCCACCAATGGACAACGACAGGTGCGACTGCCGCGCCAAACACCAATCCATAGGCCAACCCCAATGAGCTGCGCAGAGGTCTACTAAGCAGAGTGATCAATTTCCCGGAGCCCAGAATCAACAGCATAAAGTAAGCACTGAGCGCCAGGGCAATAAAGGTCAGGCCGCTGCCGAGAGCATAAGTCGGGTAGAACACCAGCGCGACAATAACCAGCGCGCCATAATAGGGAGCAAAGTACCAGCCCTCTTTCAGCAGTAAGCGCCATCTCTTATCCACCACCAAAAACTGCTTGAGTACAATCCCGGTAAACAGCAAACCAATAACCAGGGCTACAGCCCCCTGCCAGTCTGCTTTAAACACAGCAATAGCGGTCAAAGTTACAGCGGCAACAAATAACCACTGGCTCTCGGTCCGCAGCAGTTTGTAACCCGTCATATGAGCCAGCTTTAACGAGATAGCAAAGGATAGCCACAGAGCTGCCGGCAGCAAAGACTCAAATTCCCGGGCAACTTTGGGCAGGAAGAACAAAGGAGTAAGTGCCAGACAGGTGATAAATAACAGACGTGCTGTTTTTAACCAGCTCGAACGCCACATATATTTGAGGTACAGGGGATAGGCCAGCATCAGCGCGATAAAAATCTCCAGTCTTGCCAGCTTTGCAGCAAGAGGTTGGGTGGAGAAACGCATGGTGCCCACTTCCATCGCCCCCAACGCCAGGGGCACAAACAAGCCAAACAGACCGCCCCAGGCAAGCCACTGAGCCAGCTTGAGTTTCTCTCTCAGCGCAAATACAAACCAGAGTGCACTGGCGACAGGAAGCATATTCAACCAGTAATCAGGCGTTATCAGATAACAAAGTAGAATCACTGCCAGACCACCAAACAGACTGAAACCCTCGGCGATAATGCAGACAGCCTTTTGCTCCTGCGCAACCAGAATGCTGGCATAGGATTGCAACTGGCGATGGCTCTGATGCAAGGACAAAAACAGCAAGCTCACTACAGTCAAAAACAGGATCCTGGCCTGTAAGACCCCATACAGCAGATACTCAAATCCGGAGATCAAGCTGAACAGAGAGGTGGCTATGGCGATCACATACAAGACATAAGCTTCAACCCGCACTGCCAGATTCTGTTCACGGCAACCCAGCCAAAGCAATAAAAACGCCTCCAGCAAGAGCACCGCCCCCAGGTAGTGCATGCGGATAAAGTAGAGTGCAGCAAAACCCGCCATAGCTGCTGCGCCACAAACCAGAAAAGCGCTCAACTGAGGATATTTGCGGTACTTAACAAACAGCAGACTGATGAAACCGGCACAGGCCGCAAGCCAGTAGCCGGAGTAAAACGCGTAATCCATGATGGCGCTGATACTCAGCACCAATACCGACACCCCGAGCAACAAATGCCGCAATGACAGTTTGTTCTCTTCGGTCTGTTTTGTGGCACTGAGCAAAAGCGGGATCACGCCGAACAGGAAAAACTGGGCGGCAATACTTACCAGCACCACAGCCCCCATGACGCCCTGGTTGTCCAACGGCAGCACCAGGCGATAGGCCAACCACTGCACCGCACCAATCTGCACCAGGGCAGTGGACTCCAACAGGGGATGCCAATCAATTCTGCGCGCCTGAAACAGGGCACCAATCCCCAGCAACAGAAGATAAGGAAAGTAGATTAACGGGAAGCCCTGAGATGAAAACAGCAACAAGGGTGCCAAACTACCACCAAGGGCGGCAACCAGAGCGACCACCCGGGTTTGGTAACGATAAGCCAGGCCATAACCCAGCAAAGTATTACCAAACATCAAGCCAAAGCAGGCAACATCGGGTATCGCACCATAGTAAGGGCCAACAAAGTAGATGCAGAGGAAATTGAGCACCACCCCAAGACCCATCAGTCCTGAGCTGTAATCAGCCAGCCCTGAGTGTCGCCGCTGTACAAAGATGCCGGTACCGATAATCAGGTTGGACACCAGTGTTGCCAGCCCCACCTTCCCCATCTCAGACAACCAGTGGGTGAAGGAATACTGCAACAGATAACCAAAGCCAATAATCAGCGTAATAATCCCGGCAAGGGTCATTAACAGTACCGGGCCCTGACCTTTTTGCTGGTAATGCCGATACCAGCCCAGTACCTGATCAAATACCCGGGCAAAAGGGCCATTGACCGCCATCAGGGACTGACCAAGTGCATTGCCAAGCTGCTCACCAACACCACTCAGCGATGCTGAAATGGCGCTCTGCTTTGCCGCTTTATCAGTTTTCGGGTTATCAGAACCTGTTTGATGGGCAGGAGTTGGCTTGGGGGCAAGCTTATCATCAGCAATTAGCTGCTCAGACACGGGCACAGAGTTAACGACAGGATTACCAAGGGATTCAGAGGCTTGTACCTGATCGCCGGCCATAATTCGGCTTTCCAATTCAGACAGCTGTTGTTTCAGCCCAGCCAGATGTTCAACCAGTGCCCTGTGATTCTGTTGCTGCAAGGCTTCAACCCGATCCAGTTCACGGGCCAGTCGCTGCAGCTCATTCTTATCCCTGTTGTTATCTTCCAATCCTTACCCCACAGTATCCATTATCGGCAAGACCCAAGTCAGGCGTGTCATTATTGCTCAGACTACATGAAAGTAATCCCACTGATAATTCAACAAAATGAGGCTTTTAGTTTCTACCACTAAGAAGAAAGTACAGGTGCTCCCCCTCTTTGCGAGAGTTCCTGTTGATTTATCACCACCGTCTTATCGCCAGGCGATGCCACCCGAGAGCTACACAAGCAAACAGAAGAAACAAGGCACTGACAGCTCCGCCACTGTATCCCTCTTTATGCTCTACCTTAGCAATCTTCTCTTCCTTCACCCGGGTTTTGAACTGATCAAGCTCTTGATCCAAATTGACTATCATATCCGCTACAGCCAACTGAAAGCCCTCATTGGACTGGGCAGCTATGGTTTCATCAAGTCTGATGGCTGATGAGGAAGCTTCCACCTTGCTGAGACCGGGAGCCCGAAACATCATTTTTTGGCTTGCCACATCAAACACGGCCGTATCGACAAAGGTCTGAACCTGATTTTCATTACCGGCAATCAAGTACATACCGACTATTGTCCAGTACAGAAATGCGGCATTGTTTTCGGAGGACTGTGACAGCTGGTCATAGGACACCAGTGCCATCACCTCAACATCATAAAGCCTGGCGACCTGATCTAAATTGGTAAACCCTCCCCCGGGCTGCAGATAAGTGCTTGGAATAACCTCAATCCGGTCAATAAAATCCCTTTCAAGGAATGCCTGTTTAACTTGCCCCAATAACTCGAGCTCTGAATTCCGATTCAGGGATTCACCATAGCTGTTGGCTTGAGGAACAAACGCCAGTCCGACTGTGACAGGTAACCTGAGTAACGGCATTTGAGGTTGATGTTCTACCCGCGAAGATTCATCCGGATAGAGAAAGCTGCTCAGACTGCTGGAGACAGATTTTTTGCCGGTATTGGCACTCATCAACTGAGAACATGAGGCCAGGGTCAATAAGCCAAATAACACCCATAAGTATCGCTTGGTCATAATCATCTTCCTTGTACTGTTACCCGAATGGGCACCACAATTTGACCTGCACCGAAGCAGTTTGTTCATTTTGCGAGCAGCAAATTACGGCAAACCTTTAGTTAAGCCAGCAAAGCTCAACTAAGCGCCAAAATAATTTTTCATTTATAAACAATTCACTACAGACCTCACACTTGATTCACCTCACCCAACAAAAACATTTCCGCAACATTAATTTCCCACACTGTTGACATGGGTACATTCCCTCTCTAACTTATGTAAGCGCTTACTTATGTAAGCGCTTACACTTTAGGTCGTAGGTGTAATAGAGATGAAAACCTGTTGGTTTTACAACAATAAATAGCGTCCTGAGCTGCCATGCAGCCAGAGGCACTCGGAGAAGAATTGATGCGACAACTCGAGTTTAAAAAATCCAGATTGGCTGCCAGCGTCTCTTTGGTACTTGGCTTTGCCACCGCTCTGCCGGTGCTCGCCGAAGAAGCCCCTTTGAACAACGACAATATCGAAGTGATTGAAGTCACCGGGGTACGCGGTTCACAAGCTAAAGCAATGGAGCTCAAGCGCCAATCTGCCGGTGTGGTAGATGCCATTTCAGCGGAAGATATCGGTAAATTTCCTGACACCAACCTGGCAGAATCACTGCAGCGAATCACAGGTGTTTCCATCGATCGTGTCAACGGTGAAGGCAGTAAAATCACTGTGCGCGGCTTTGGTCCTGACTTTAACCTGGTTCTTTTAAACAACCGCATCATGCCCACCGCTCAGGTCGCGGGCGAATCAACCCGCTCATTCGAGTTTGCCAACCTATCCTCAGACGCCATCAGCAGTGTTGAGGTTTATAAAACCTCCAAGGCCAATATGAGCTCAGGTGGCATAGGTGCCACGATTAACATTCTTACGGCCCGCCCATTCAATACCCCGGGTATGGTTGCCAGCATTGGCGCTAAAGCGCATCACGATACCAGCGTGGAAGATGGCAGCGACATCACCCCGGAGATCTCAGGCATTTTCAGCAACACCTTTATGGATGACACCCTGGGCCTGGGCTTTTCAGCTTCGTACCAGAAGCGCGACAGCAACACCAAAAATGCCAATATTTCAGGCTGGCGCCAAAACATCCATGGCGAGTTAAATCCCAATGCCGAAGTGGTCAACGAAAATAAAAACCCTTACGGCAACACCTTCTATGCCCGTAACATAGGGTTTGCCAGTCAGGACACAGAACGTGAGCGTACCAATGCCCAACTGGTATTCCAGTATGCTCCTCTCGATACCGTTGAAATGACGCTGGACTACACCTATTCCAAGCTGTCAGATCTGTCCAATACAGATACCTGGGGGCTGTGGTTCTCAGGCCCGGGCAACGCCACTTACGCTCATATCAATGAAAACGGTACCTTCGACCATGTAACCGAAGTAGGCGGTGACTACTCCGGCACCATGCATCAGAATGGCTCGGACAATATCAATAAGTCGCTGGGCTTTAACCTTCAATGGCAGGCCACGGACACTCTGGAGTTCAGTTTCGATGCCCACGACTCCACAGCCACCGCCGAAGGCACCCTGGGTAATGATGCCGAGAATATTTTCTTCATCCTTGGCGCACTGAACGTCGCCGATAAGACCTATGATGCCTCAGGGACTGATATCCCGCTGCTCAGCGCCAACTATGCCAGCCTTAACCCCAACGGTGAGCCACATCTGCTGCCCGAGCATTACGCCTCACTGTTTGCCGGGGTCCGCGCGGGACGCAATGAGAGTGACGTTAATCAGTATCAGTTTAACGGTCGCTGGATAAATGAAAATGATGATGCAGTGTCATCCATAGATTTTGGTCTGTCGTTCACCTCTATGGAAACCCATGCTCAGGGCTCTTACACAGGCCCGATCAGCGCAGGCTGGTATGGAAATATGGGGATCTGGGAAGATGATGTGAGTTACGTTGGTCTGGGCTCAGACTTCCTGTCTGACTTCAGCGGTGGTGGCAGCGATATGCTGATCCCTTACTACTACACCTATGACCAGCAAGCCGCAATGGACAAGGCCCAACAACTCTATGATGTGCAATATGTGTCAGCTCCCTGGCAGGATGACCACAGGATTCAGGAAGACACGACAGCTGCCTATGTTCAGGTGAATATTGAGAGTGAATTCAATGATATGCCTCTGAATATTGTCGCAGGTTTGCGCTATGAACAAACCGATGTGACAGCCAGTTCAATGCAAAATGAAGCCCAGCAACTGGTATGGCTGAATCCCACCGAGTGGCAAACTGTTTACGCTGATGACTTCTCTTACAGTCACGAGTCCCATGACTACAAAGAGTTTCTGCCAAACCTGGATATCAACCTGGAGATGATGGACGACCTGATAGCTCGCTTCAGCTACAGCCGCACCATCACCCGACCAACTCTGGGATCCATGCGAGCGACCACAGCCTTGACCCCCATCCCCAAGGTTGGCTCACGTACTGGCTTTGCCGGTAACCCTTCACTGAGGCCATTCAGCTCAGAAAACATTGATTTATCGCTTGAATATTACTACGACGACGCCAGCTACGTGTCTGTAGGTTACTTCAATAAGGAAGTGGAAAACTTCCTGATGAATACCATAGAAACGGTTAAGTACGACCACCTGCGCGATCCTTATATAGGCCCAGCCGCAGAGCAGGCCCGTGCAGAGCTGATCGCCAACAACGAGACCCCAAGTGATGAAGCGGTATTCCAGTGGCTGATTGACAATGGCTATGGCAATGCCGAAGGGCGAGTACCTCAGTCTGGTGCAGACCCTATCGCCGAATGGAATATCAGCAAGCCAAACAACGTTGAAGACCTGGCCATCAACGGGTTCGAACTGGCCTGGCAACACTGGTTCTGGGATACAGGGTTTGGTTTTGCCGCCAACTACACCCTGGTCGATGGCGACACCTCCTACGATGTAGAGCGTATCGATGAGCAATTCGCCCTGCCCGGCCTGTCCGACACTGCCAACCTGTCAGTCTTCTATGAGAAAAATGGTCTGCAGGCACGTCTGGCCTACAACTGGCGTGACACCTTCCTGTCTGGTATGGACCAGGCCGAAGCCGGTGGCCCAGCTCCTCAATTCACAGAAGCCTATGGCCAGTTGGACATCAGTGTGAGCTACCAGCTCACTGAAAACCTGTCCATCTTCGCAGAAGGCATCAACGTGCTGGAGGAGGAAAAGCGGGTTTATGGCCGCTATGAAGAGCAGATGTTGCTGGCCCAGCAAAACGCTGCACGCTACGCCATAGGCGCACGTTACAGCTTCTGATAAGAAAGGAGAAACCTCCCGAAGAGCCCACTTGGACGAGAGGTCAAAACCAAGTGGTGTGCTCTTCGGGTTTTCAGCCCTCTTGAGCAATCCCGAAAAACCTCAATTTACTGAGCTTGTATTCACACCCTTACATTCTTACTGAGTGTCTAAACTCCTGCGGATATGGCACTGACGCCTGTCATCGGGCAGCTAAATTCTGTTACGCATTGAAGTGATAACACTGGTATACTCTGCTGTCGTTCATTTGGTGGTCAAGGCTATGCGCTCACTCTGTTTCAAAATACAGATAACCCCTTGCTACACCTGTATTTTTAAAGAGAAACAAAGATCATGGCATTAATCATTTTAGACAGTTGCATTAACTGCGACATGTGTGAACCTGAGTGCCCCAACCAGGCCATCAGCATGGGCGAGGAGATCTATGAGATTGATCCTAATCTGTGCACCGAATGTGTTGGTCACTACGATAAGCCAACCTGTGTGTCTGTATGCCCTATCGATTGTATTGACCCGGATCCCGAGCATGAAGAGTCTCAGGATGAGTTGCTGCTGAAGTACGCCAGCCTGACCGGCAAGCTGTAGTCCCGGACTTCAGCAGACAAAGCTCCGCCAAGCGGGGCTTTTGTATTAAATCGACTTCACAAAATCAAACCTGCCCAATAAAACCGTTAGACTCATGGTTCCCTTTTCCCACCTCTCCCGGCTGATGCTGTTTATATTGCAGGAGGGGACAAGGAGGCACCATGAATACAGGCATCAAACTGCTTACTCTCTCAGGTTTACTTTTTTCTTCCATGGCCTGTCAGGCGTTAACTTTGTCCAGTGACTCAGTGACCAATGACCAGAGCTTTAAAAATCCACAAATTTTCAATCAATGGGGATGCACCGGAGATAATATCTCTCCTCAACTCAGTTGGTCGGATGTTCCCAAAGGCACCAAGAGCTTTGCCTTAACCATGTATGATCCTGACGCGCCCACAGGCAGTGGCTGGTGGCATTGGCTGGTGATCAATCTGCCTGCTGACGCCAGAGGCTTACCGGCAGGTGCCGGTGCTTTGGGTGGTGCGAAGCTGCCAAAAGGCGCAGCCATGGTCACCAATGATTTCGGCTTCAAAGGTTATGGCGGCGCCTGCCCTCCACCAAACTCCAAACCACACCAGTACCACATTACTCTGTATGCACTGGATACCGACAAGATCGAAATTCCGGGCAATGCCACTGCAGCACTGGCTGGTTACAACATCCTGCAGCATGTGGTGGGTAAAGCGGAATTAACCGCCCCTACCAACGCCAGATAAGGTCAGGATCGTTATGGTAAAAGTAATAGCCGCGACCGGCCTGCTGCTCAGTATCGGGCTGTTGGCTGGATGCAGCAGCTCGCAACCTCAGGAGCCAACATCTGCTGCCGGAGTGACCTATACCGACCTGCGCGCCTATGGTGTCGACATGGGGTGTAAGGCTGCACTGCAGAATTTGGGCACACCAGAAAGCGACTGGAACAAAGCGCCCAAACTAACCGGAACCAAAGCGGATTATTTGGATGGCTGGAGACAGGGGTTCCAGAAATGCCGTATCGGTCTGGGACCGGTTCAACTGCCCCAGGAGCAAAAATAGAGTGACACCTATGGCCGACCGTAATGATGTAATGGTCGGCCATCACACTTATTTAAAAAGTGAGTAACCACTGCTCTTCATCACTTGTCACACATGAATTTCACACCCAAAAAACCGACACAAAAGCCACAACACCACCCACACCTAACACACCGCAAAGACACACTGGTAACACCCTGTATCACCGAATTGACCTGAATCACAAAAAGGATTTGGCGACACAACATTTTTGTCGACAGAAAAGCGATTTGAGAGTTAACTCCATCACAGATTTCCCATTCTGCGGACTTCTGTCAAAAATCAAAATAACAAGTTAGAACCTAGGGAAGGGTGACGCAATCAACCTTTCCCAAAGCTGTTTTGAAGGATATACAGCGATGAAGAAGCATTTCGAACTAATCGATAAACCCACTTTTTTTGGCGCATTGGCCTTACTGGTCTCTGTGATTGTTCCCTTGGCTCTATTCCCGGCGGAAGGGGCAGACTGGATCGCCGTCGCCAAAACATTTATGACTGATAAACTCGGCTTCGCTTACCTGACACTCGGGTTAGCCGCGTTTTTCTTTATGATTTACATCATTTTCTCCGACATCGGCCAGATCAAACTGGGCGACCCGGATGAAAAGCCTGAATACGCCACCGGCTCATGGGCAGCCATGCTGTTCTGTGGTGGTATTGGTGCCAGTATCCTGTACTGGGGATGTATTGAATGGGCCTACTACTACATGAATCCCCCATTCCAACTGGAACCGGGAAGTGAAGAAGCGGTGCGCTGGGCTGCCACTTACGGCATTTTCCACTGGGGCCCTATCGCCTGGTCCATTTACCTGATCCCTGCTCTGCCTATCGCTTATTTCTTTTATGTACGTAAACAGCCAGTGCTTAAGGTTTCCGCCGCACTGATGCCTGTGATTGGCGAAGCCCGCAGCCACGGCAAGCTGGGTAAATTTATCGACGTACTCTTTATCTTCGGTTTGTTGGGTGGTGCCGCGACAACTCTGGGTCTGGCAGCGCCTCTTATTAACGAAGGTATCAGCTACCTGTTTGATATCCCTACCAGCACCGGCAGCCAGATTGGCGTATTGATGCTGTGTACCGCTCTGTTCGCCTACTCCTCTTATAAGGGTATGGATGGCGGTATTAAGCTGTTGTCCAATATCAACTTCTGGGGAGCGCTGGCACTGCTGGCCTTCGTGCTGATTGCCGGCCCTACCGTGTTTATGCTGGAAACCGGCCTGGACTCTATCGGCCGTATGCTGTCCAACTTCTTTGTTATGGCCACCTGGGCTGAGCCTTTCGGCGGCATGGGCAGCTTTAAAGATACCCACTTCCCTCAGGACTGGACCATCTTCTATTGGGCCTGGTGGTTGGTATTCGCCCCGAGTATGGGTCTGTTTGTTGCTCGCATCTCCCGTGGTCGCACCATTAAGCAGATGGTAACCGGTTCTATCTTCTTCGGTTCTCTGGGGTGTGCGCTGTACTTTATGGTGCTGGGTAACTACGGCCTGTCGCTGCAGCTGTCCGGCCAGCTGGATGTAGTTGGCATTCTGCAGGATCAGGGCCCAACCAGAGCAATTTTCGCCATGCTGGAGCAACTGCCGTTCAGCTATGGTGTGATTGTGGTATTTACCCTGCTGTGTATCATCTTCACCGCGACCACCTTTGATTCTATCTCTTACATTCTGGCCTCTGTGGTTCAGAACAATGTAACTGAAGATCCACTGCGCTGGAACCGTCTGTTCTGGGCCTTTACCCTGTCAATCATGCCTTCAGTGCTGATGTTTATGGGTGGTCTGGCTACCCTGCAAACTGCAGCAATTGTTGGCGGTCTGCCACTGCTGATTATCGCGGTAATGCTGATGATCTCCGGTGTTAAAGCCGCCACGCTCGATTTGACTCATCAGGATGGCTATGTCGACCCTGTTATCAACATCGAAGACCTGCCAGAAGTGGACCCATGGAGCCGTGAAGGTACTGCTATGGCTAAGTTTGAGCAGCTGCGAGATGCCGCCATTGAAGCCGCAGAAGCTGAGCGCGATGCCCTGAATGCTATCTGGAAGCTGAAGAAGCGCATCCGTAAAGAAGCGCTGGAGCGAGGCGAGTCAGGTATGGAGCTGGGTGATGCACCAGACGAGATGATTGAAGAGTTGCAGCGTCTGACCACCGAAGCAATCAACGCCAAAGAGCGCAAACTGGAAGCCTCTGAGCAAGCTCAGGAAGCCCGTATCCGCTTTAATGACCTGATGCGTGAGAAAGAGGAGCTGGCTGCACAGGAAGAAGCAGCACCTCAGGCCAACGCCTGATAACTCCCCTCGACAATAACAAAGGGCGCCTTGTGCGCCCTTTTAGTTTTCCTGCAAATCAAAGCTTGCGGGCTTTCACAAACAGGAAGTTGGGCCTGGTGCTCAGATATTCATAGGTAGACTCATTCAAGGCTTTTGCTTCAGGCATAACCTCTCCTTCATTGAGCCCAGTGATAACAAAGTCATTGTCAGTGAGCGCCTGGGTAATCTCAGTTAATGAGCGACGATAGAAACTCACCTGAACTGGCTCACCCACGGTATTCCACTCCTCTGTGACCAACTCCTGCTCGAAGTAATTGCCACTACTGGAGCATTCATAATCCGCAAAGGGGTGATGGGTGGAAAATACAAGCTCACCGCCACTTTTCAGTACTCTGGCCACCTCAGCAAAGAAAGTGGGCAGATCCTCAAGGTAATGCAGCATCAGGGCGCTGACCACAAGATCATAACCGGCGTCGGCTTCACCTTTCAGACCCAGCGAGAGATCATGTGCATAGGTATGAACTCTGGCTTCAGCCCCAAGCCTGGCTACCTTCTGCTTAAGCAAAGCCAGCATTTGGGGAGAGCTGTCAATACAGGTCAGCTCTGACACACCGGATTGCAGGAAATACTCTGCATAAACGCCTGAACCTGCCCCCAAATCCAGGACGCGACGCCCGCGGACATCACCAATCAAACGCTTCATACTGGGCAGGTCCAGCATGGCATTGTAGATATTGTCTTTAATCACCTGATCATATTGGTGCGCGTGCTTACCATATAACTCAGACATGGTCAGAAACTCCCAGTGGATAACATTAACGGATTAACTGCTGCAGCCGCGCAGATGCGGGGATTATCTCAGCCCAGGTTGGCAAATCCCACAAAAAAGGCGCCCAGGGGCGCCTTTCAACTACCAGATCTAAATCAAGCTAAACCCTGAACTCACCCACCATGTTTTCCAGCTCTCTGGCAGTCTGAGCCAATACCTCAGTGTTGGCGTGGATCTGCTGTGCGCCGGTTACAGATATGGCCATACCCTGATGAACACTGACGAGGTTGGAGTTAATCTCTTCTGCAACCTGAGACTGCTCCTCAGCGGCCGTCGCGATCTGGGTGTTCATATCATTGATATGGGCAACGCTGCGGGTGATCGACTCAAGCGCTTCACCTGCCTGGGTGGCCGTGACGACACTGTCATCAGAGTAGCGGCGACTGTTCACCATCATCTCAGCGCTGCGGGCTGCGCCCTGCTGCAGCTTATCGATAGTGCTACGGATCTCCTCGGTGGAAGCCTGGGTGCGGCTGGCCAGCGTCCGAACCTCATCAGCCACAACGGCAAAGCCTCTGCCCTGCTCCCCCGCCCGGGCAGCTTCAATGGCGGCATTCAGCGCCAACAGGTTGGTCTGCTCGGCAATCGCCTGAATCACTTCCAGAATACTGAACACCTGCTGGCTGTGCTGCTCCAACTCCACCACAGCATCAGATGCCTGATTCACCTCTCCAGCCAGATGTTTGATTCGACCAACAGTTTGCTCAACAACCTGCTCACCATTATGGGCACTGGTATCAGCTTCAGTCGCCGCGTCTGCTGCCGCGACAGCGTTGCGAGCCACATCAGAGACAGTCGCACTCATCTCATTCATGGCAGTGGCCACCATATCCAGTTCCCGCTTCTGGTTATCAATCGCTTCCAGTGCAGATGCTGTGGCACTGCGGGTTTCATTGGCAGATACAGACAGTTGCGCGGCAGCAGCAGCTACCTGAGTAATACTGTGGTGGAACTTATCCAGCATATTGTTAAAGGAGCCTGACAATGCTGCCAGTTCATCCTTGCCCTGAACCGGAATTCGACGGCTGAGATCTGAGTGTTGCTCAATCTCTTCAATCGCAGTCTGCAGTGCCACAACAGGAACCAGAATAGATTTGAGGATCATGAAGATAATGCCGCATACCAGGGCAAACATCAGGATCAGGGTGACAGTCAGCTGATATTGGGTATTGTCCAGCTCGGCATTGGCTTGACGCTGAATGTCTGCACGAATCGTCTGCTCAAGGGCCACCAGTTGTTTGAAACTCTCCCTGGCGGCATTAGCGAAGGGGGTAGCTCCCTCACGATACTCCTTGTAAGCCCGAACCAAATCAAAGGTTCTGCGAGGTGAGTCAGCCAGCTCAGCCATACGTCGGAGGCCATCATCCACAAAAGCGCGGGTATCTTTTTCTGCCACTCTCACCAGCTGTTGTAATTCAGTACGCTGCTGAGCATCTGATATCTGTGCGATTGACCCTTTCAGATTGTCAAAGTGAGCAAAAATAGCATTGCGGTAACTCTCCAAACGGGCGAGGTTCTTGTCGTAGTCGTCCCCCAGCATAATCGCCCGGGTCAAACGGGAGACATAGTTCATATCCCGACTGATAGACAAAACCGACTGTTGAGTCGCAACAGCGCCAAGCTCAAACTCCTGATAGGCCTTCTCTATCTTGCCCAGTTTAAACATCAGAGATGCCAATATAACGACACCTGTTATCACCACCAGCACTATCACACCCCATAACCGACTGCGGATGGACATACTTGATAATCCTTTCATGCGAGTTCCTCGTTATTGTTTTGCTCGCGACAACTGAAATACCGGACACAGGTTCCGGTTGTGTCAAAACCCCGTAACTGACATCGGTTTATGCAGGTTTCATTCCCAAATAACTAAATTTGTTCAATGAGTTGAACCTGATGCCGTTCCACTGAAATGGCTTAATCCTTACTATCAAACGGCAGCCCGGCTGAAAGCTTGAGCAGTTCAGGATGATTTTTTGCCCACACTCACACCTTTGGCTAAAAACACCAGAATCAACGCCGTGAACTTTGGTTTTTGGACGATTTCGCGTTACAGTTTTCCGCTGCGCTACATCGCTTAACTTAAGCGGTGCAAAATTTAGAAAAACCATAAACAAAAAAATAATAATCAAAGGAAGGGTATGGCTAACAACAATAATCTTGCAGACAACGATCTGCGGGAGGTCAAACAACTGGGGATGTGGGCCTCCATTGCCAGTCTGAGCTATGTGTTCTGGCTGGTTGGCGGTATGGAACTGGTGGAAAGAATCGCCTATTACGGCGTAAAAGCCAGTGCCGGTCTCTACGCCAAGGCCCCGGTGTCTGAAGGTGGTCTGGGTATCACACTGTCTGACTACGGTATCATCATTTCCGTGTGGGCAATCCTGCAAACCTTTATCCCTGTGTTTACCGGCGGCATCTCTGACCGGGTGGGATATAAAGAAACCATCTTCGCCTCCACCATTATCAAGATCGCCGGTTACCTGTGTATGGCTTTCTTCCCCAGCTTCTGGGGCTTCCTGGGTGGTGCCATGTTACTGGCTGCCGGTACAGGTATCTTTAAACCCGGGATTCAGGGCACTCTGGTACTGGCGACCCGACGGGATAACTCCTCCATGGCCTGGGGTATCTTCTACCAGGTGGTGAATATTGGTGGCTTCCTGGGCCCATTGGTTGCGGTGCATATGCGTCAGCTGTCCTGGGACAATGTGTTCTACGCCTGCGCAGCCATTATCTCCCTCAACTTCCTGTTCCTTCTCGCTTATAAAGAGCCGGGCAAAGAGGAGCGACTGGAGCGCGCCGCCAAGATTAAGTCTGGCGAGATCCAACAGGAAGCACTGTGGAAAGACGCCTGGCATGAACTGAAAAAGCCTGTCGTCATCTACTATATGCTGGTGTTTTCCGGCTTCTGGTTCCTGTTCAATGCACTGTTCGATGTACTGCCTATCCATATCTCTGAATGGGTGGACACCAGTGTGATTGTGACCAGCCTGTTTGGCCCTGAGGGCACAAGCAACGGCATTTTGCAGTTCTGGCTGGGCCTGAACAACGAAGGCACCAAGGTGATGCCAGAGGGCATGCTGAACCTCAATGCGGGTATGATCATGACCACCTGTTTCCTGGTCGCCGCCCTGACGGCCAAATACCGTATCACCACAGCGATGCTGGGCGGCTGTTTGCTGAGTATCTTTGCCTTTGTGCTGATCGGTTATACCAATGCCGCCTGGATGATAGTGCTTGCTATTGCCATGTTCTCTCTGGGTGAGATGATGATCTCTCCCAAAAAGAATGAGTTTATGGGCAATATTGCGCCCGAAGGTAAAAAAGCCATGTATCTGGGCTTTGTGATGCTGCCTCAGGGTATCGGCTGGGGTCTGGAAGGTTACTTTGGTCCCAAGCTTTATGAGCACTATGCTTCCAAGGAAAACTTCTCTCGCCAGATGCTTGAGCAGGAAGGCATGAGCGCAACAGAAGTTGCCGCAATTCCCCAGGGCGAAGCCTTTACAACTTTGGTGAGCTATACGGGCGAGAGTGCTCAGCAGCTGACTCAGACGCTATACAACGCCCATAATATCGGTATGGCCTGGTACATCATTGCCGCTATCGGTTCTGTCTCTGCCGTGGGTATCTATATCTATGGTAAGTGGCTGCTGCAGATGCAGAAAACTCAGGCATAAGTACAGTCATTAAAAAACGCGGCAGCTGCCGCGTTTTTTAATTCAGTTTGGCCATTCGACTCCATGCGTCTGCCAACAAAGCTTCAATATCACCATGGTGGCCATGATCCAGCTCCACTGCTACCGAGGTGAACTTCAGATGAGTGGTACGACTCTGGCGGCGATTATAGTCATGAACCGCCAGTCTGAATCTCTCCAAAGCCAGCGCAGCTTTGGACTTATCGGCATTCGCCAAAAGCACTACAAATTCGTCACCACCGGTTCGGGCCAGCAGATCAGACTCCCGGAACACCTTTCTGAGTAACATGGCGAAATCCATCAACACCAGATCACCAAGATCCTCTCCATAGCCTTCATTGAACGCATCAAAGTTATCGATATCGAACAGCAGCATGGTCAGATTGATGCCGGAACGGTGACAAAGTTTGGTGCTGTGATCTCCAAGCAAAATCAAGCCACGGCCATTGACCAAACCGGACAGCTCATCGTGATGGGCCGTTTGTAAGGTTTCAAGTTCGCACTCGACCACTGCCGCCATAGACTTGAGTATCTGCCGCTCCCTGGCGGAGAACTCTCTGGGCTCGGTGTCGATAAGGCAGATAGTGCCCAGATTACAACCATCCTGAGCCTTGATTGGGCAACCGGCATAAAAACGAATACCCGGCTCACCCACAACCAGAGGATTATCGGCAAACCTTGTATCATCAAGCGCGTCGGAGACGACAAAGATATCCTGTCCCAGAATGGCATGCCCACAAAATGAGATATCTCTGGGGGTTTCAGTCAGGTGAGTTCCCTGTTTGGATTTAAACCACTGGCGGTCTTCATCCACCAGGGAGATCATGACGGTAGGGACATCGAACATCAACTTTGCCATTCTGGTGATAGCATCAAACCGGGTTTCAGGCAGGGTATCAAGCAGCCCCAGCGCCTTTAAGGTTTGTAACCGTTCAAACTCATTTTCCGGCCTTTCCGGTACCTGCATAACCCACATCCCTGTCCCTTGCTATCTATATAAGCGTAGACCAGGTTTATATCCTTGCCAGCAGTTCCCGGGCAGCAACACGAGGCTTCTGTGCACCACAAATCGCAGATACCAAAGCCACACCCGCGACCCCTGTCGCACAGACCTGCCCTATGTTCGCAAGCTCAATACCACCTATGGCCACAAGGGGTAATTGGGAGCAACTCTGTGCCAGCTCCAGACCCGGTACTCCCCACTCAAAACAGGTATCAGTTTTGGTTGGCGTAGCAAACACAGTACTGATCCCCAGATAATCCACAGGCAGACTCTGAGCCTCCTGCAACTGCGCCATAGATTCGACCGTCAGTCCCAGCAGTTTATCTTCACCCAACAGTTCCCTTGCCATCTCGGCAGGCATATCTGACTGTCCCAGGTGCACACCGTCAGCATTGATGGCCAGGGCCACATCCACCCTGTCATTGATGATCAAAGGTACTCCTGTACCCGCCAGGATAGTTTTGAGTAACTGCCCTCTATGGATAAAGCGACGGAGATCCCCCTGTTTCTCCCTCAGTTGCACCATGGTTACGCCACCTTCGACGGCCTGAGTGACCACATAGCAAAGCGCTTCATCACTGAGGCGCTCATCTGTCACCAGATACAAACGATAATCCGGGCTCATGACAACTCCGACACAGTGACTGAAGCCGCAAGCTGCTCAGGCGTTAACTGATACAAGGCGTCCAACATCTGCATTTGAAAACTGCCAGGCCCCTGACTTTGAGCCGCAGCCAGCTTGCCGGCAACGCCCATTACAGCTGCAGAAGCCAGCCCTGGGGAGAGATATTCCTGTTGAGGCAGGGCAGCAAAGGCCGCCGTCAGTGCAGTGAAAGTGCAGCCCATGCCTGTTACTCTGGGCATGATCTCGTGACCATCATGCAGGGTGAAAATGCGCCGCCCCACCACATAGTCAGTTTCACCGGATACCACCACGTCACAGCCATACTGACGATGAAGTGCCATCGCAGCCCCCAGGGCATTGTCACTGGACTCCAAACTGTCGACCCCTTTGGTGCTGCGTATCTCACCGGACAAGGCCATAATTTCCGAAGCGTTGCCACGAACGATAAATTTTTGCCCCAAGGCTTTGGCTATCTCACACAGCTCCCGGCTGGTATGGGTTCTCAGGTCACTGGCACCACAACCTACCGGGTCCAGTATCAAAGGTTTGTTCATCTGTACCGCCAGCTGGGCAGCATGCTTCATTCGCGCGACCCACTGCCTGTCCAGGGTACCGATATTAATAACCAGGGCGCCGGCGATGGTCAGCATCTCCTCCATCTCCTCATGGCTGTGGGCCATAATGGGGGAAGCTCCCAGCGCCAGCAGCGCATTGGCGGTGTTATTCATCACCACATAGTTGGTGATATTGACGACCAGAGGATGGGTTTGCCTCAGCAGCGCAAGCTGATCGGCCAGATATTGTCGGGGATCTTTCATTCAGCGTTCCTTCTTATCCAGACTGGCTCTATTTCTCTCAACCAAGTTTAGCCAAGCTATTCTGGCTGTGGCGTGTTTCAATTATGCAGACTGAAGAAGTGATCAACAGGCCCGTGCCCACTGCCTATCTGCCATTTGTCGGCGTATTTCAGTGCCTCGGTAAGATAGTGCTTGGCTTTGGTTACCGCCTGGCTGACACTCATCCCCTGGGCAAGATAGGAAGCAATAGCCGCCGACAGGGTGCAACCTGTTCCATGAGTATTGCGGGTCGGTACTCTGGGGGCCTGCAACAGCTCAATACCAGCTGAGGTGACCAACCAGTCCTGACTCATGGGCTGCTGATGCAAATGCCCTCCTTTAAGCAGCAATGACTGGGAGCTTACTTGCGGAGATATCTGAGTCAGCAGGGTCTGACAGGCATCCAGCATAGCGGATATTCCAGCCTGGTCTGTGACCTCAGGCACATCCAGCAGCTGCGCCGCTTCCGGCAGGTTTGGCGTGATAATATTGGCCAGCGGCAAGAGTTCACGTCTGAGGGTGTCAATTGCTGAGGTTTGAAGCAGCAAATCGCCACTGGTAGCCACCATCACTGGGTCCAGCACCACCCAACTGGGTTTGTACTGTCTGAGCTTGTGCGCTACCGCCGAGATGATCTCACTGTCGACCAACATACCAATTTTGACCGCTCTGACATCCAGATCGGAAAACACCGCATCCAGCTGCTGACACACAAAGTCAGGTGACACAGGATAAACACCACTGACGCCCTGCGTATTTTGCGCTGTTAATGCGGTAATGACAGAGCAGGCATAGCCGCCCGTGGCAGAAATTGCCTTGATATCGGCTTGAATGCCAGCACCACCGCCGCTGTCACTGCCGGCAATGGTCAAGGTAATGGGAGTATTCAACAATTTGCCCTCAAAGGGCGCAGAGAAGGAAGCGGAACCGGATATGGGGACAGGGTTCAATCCCGGATTTCCGTGCTTAGTTCCCTACGCCAGTATTAACTGGATCAGGTTCTACGGGTCCCGCAACAGCGGTCTCAGCCTGATGCCAATCACTCTGGCATCAGGCTCCCCGACTAAGTCAGACTGATCTTACAAGCGGCATCAGCAACTAAGCTGTCCGGCCCGACGATCAGTACCTGTGGATAATACCAAGCAGGTTGCAAGAGGAGCAAACAATTGTCGCTGCGATATATTTATGAGCCAATATCCCGCAGCGCCTGCTGCACCTCATCCCGGGTCAACGCTCGCCAATGACCCGGAGCCAGGTTTTCATCCAGGCTCAGCCCTCCAACCCGACTGCGATGCAGCGCCACCACAGGGTTACGAAAACGCCCGAACATGCGCTTGATCTGATGGTACTTACCTTCGGTCAGCACGACTCTGGCAATATGGCTGTCCAACACCTCAAGCCTGGCGGGGGCAGTGGTGATATCTTCAAAACTGAAGTACATACCTGCAGCAAAAGCCGGGGCATACTCTTCCGTCAGCGGGTTACCCAAAGTGACCAGATACTCTTTGGAGACGTGGGCGCCAGGTTGCATCAACGCTTCGGACCAACGGCTGTCATTGGTCAACAGCAATAAACCTGAGGTATTGAGATCCAGCCGACCGACGATATGCAATCCGGAACGCTCAGCTTCTGGCAACAGTTCAAGCACCGTCTTGTGCTCATCATCTTTGGTGGCAGACACCACACCAACCGGCTTGTGCACCATAAAATATTTAGGCGAGCAGGCCTGCAAAACCCTGCCATCACAGCTGATGGTATTGAACTCATCTATCAAGAGGTCCATATCTTTGGCAAGCAGGCCATCTACCTCAACTTTGCCAGACATCAATAACAATCGAACCTGTTTACGGGGGATCTGCAGGGCTTTGGCCAGATATCTGTCCAGCCGTGCGCGTTTACTTTCCAATTCACCAATATCCGCTGAGTGTCGTTAACTGTCGCTGATTATCAGTTATTCCGACTTTAATGCCTAATTCAGTCTGTCGGAGATATAATGGCAAAAATCTATCAGCTTTTTATTTTGCTATGAGTGAACCATTTCACTATCAAACTGAGTTCGTGCTGGACCGCAGCCACTATGAAGAGTGCTTCGATGAGTCGGCCAAACCACAGCCAGGCTGGCGACCTTACGCCAAAGCCATGGGATTTGTTGTTTTCGGCTTTGTATTGATTGCCATGCCGATTGAAGATGTGATCGGTTACCTGTTTATCGGTCTGGCAGCGGTGGAAGGACTCAGTGTTAAGTTTCGCCGTCCGTGGTGGCTTTGGCGCCAACTCATGAGCAAGGCAGCCAATCACAGTGTCAATTTCGAGTTGGATGATGACGGGATACGCATCAGCTCAGACTATGTAAACCAGTCCATTCGTTGGCAACAGATAGACAGTATTGACGCTACCGGCCGTGGTTACCTGCTCAATATCGGCAAAGGTCGCAGCTATATTTCCCGGCGGGTGCTGAATGATGAGGCAAACGCTTTTATCCGCGGCAAGATAAAATCCTAATATCCATTTTCAAAGCCATCCTCCGGGATGGCTTTTTGCTTTCAGGGATTTTCAAACCATATTGGCATACCACAGTCAGATGATCTCAAGCAGAAACTGTGACAGGGTAAAGAGAGGAAAAAGAGACAGCAAAAAAGGGAACGATGAAAGCATTTTTTACAGCAAGCTACGTCTGGTATCTGCAGTTGGCAATACTGGCCTTTGTGTTTCGGTTTTTTGTGGTTGAGCCCAAATGGAAAACTGGCAACTTTATGAGTATGACCTGGGCCGGGACTGCTGAAGCCGTTCTTATGCCTCTGTTTTTCTTTGGTACCATACTGGCGTTTGCCATCTTTATCTGTCTCAGCTTCTTCTACGCGGCCAATTGGTACCAGGGTTTGCTATTGATGCTCAGCAGTTTTCTGATACTGATGTGTCTTCAAGGACTCAGTCTACCAATATCCAGTTACCCCCTGATACTGGTCAACTACCTTGCACTGCTGGGCTTTACCCTGGCGGCTTATTTGGCTCTGCTGAAATGAAAAAAAGGCCGCTGCAAAACTGCAACGGCCTTTTCTGACCCGGATAAAGCGCCAGCTATTCCAGGTCTATTTCCACTTTTTGTCAGCAGCTGCGGAGAGACAGCAAACTGGATGCCTGGGAGAGAAGCAAATTGCTCCAAACTCCAATTAGGCTGCTACAGGCTCAGCAGCAATGTCGTCAGCGGTAACTGGTTTGGTAAACAGCGCCAGTACTACAGCTACGGCCAGCATAACGGCGCAGATGGTGTAAGCCATCACATAGTTACCTGTCATATCTACGGCAGTTGCAGCCACAACAGGACCAATAAAGCCGCTCACACCCCATGCGGTGTACAGCACGCCATAGTTACCGCCATAGTTCTTCAGACCATAGTAGTCGGCTGTGATAGAAGGGAATACTGCCAGCAGGGTACCGTAACCCACACCAGCCAGCGCAGCGCCTACCATCAGCATGATTTCGTTGTCATAAGTAGAGAACATTGCCATGTTCACGCCCTGCATGATGAAGGCCAGCAGCAGAGTCTTAACGCCACCGATCTTGTCAGACAGGATACCGGCAGCAACACGGCCACCAGAGTTGAAGATAGCCAGTACAACCACCAGGAATGCAGCCTGAGTCAGGTTAGCCTGCTTCACTGCGATAGAGGTGATGTTACCGATAACCATCAGGCCGGCAGAAGACGCCAGTGCATACATCATCCACAGAGAGTAAAACTGAGGAGTCTTCACCATTTCGCGCCAGCCCATGCTCACTTCAGCGCTGCCACTCTTGGCTTTGTAACCAGCCGGAGCCTCAGGCACGTAGTCTGCAGGAGGGTTATTGATGGTACAGGCCAGAGGTACAGCAATAGCCAGCACACCCAGACCCAGGATCAGGAAGCTGGTATTGATACCAAAGCCTTCGATCAGCACTGAAGTCAGCGGCGCCAGATAAACGGCAGCCAGACCGAAACCGGCCGCAATCAGGCCGTTAACCAGCCCCTTCTTGGATGGGTGGAACCACTTCATCGCCGCGGGAGACAGACAGGCGTAACCGAAACCGATACCACAGCCGGTGATCACACCGAAGCTCAGCAGCAGAGTCATTGGAGAAGTAGCAAAGCTGGAGATAATCATACCCAGGCCAACCATGATGGTACCCAGGATCAGCACTTTACGGGGACCCATACGGTCCTGCAGGTTACCGGCAACCAACAGAGACAGGGCAAAACAGATAGTCGCTACTGTGTAAGGCATGGAAGCATCGGCATTGGACCAACCCTGCTCAACCAGAGACTGCTTGAATACAGACCAGGCGTACAGGATACCGATACACATATTGATAAAGAAGCCAGCGGCCAATACACCGGTAGCTTTGTTCAATTTGTTCATCTTTCGACTCTATCAGGCTTAATCAACTGACAGTCGGACTCCACCACGGACGACCAACTGCAAAATTCATCGGAATTGGCATATTCTCAGTCCATGAAGTGGTGCCAAAGGGCGCGGAGTCTATCAGGGAAATTGCGGGTCGGCAAAAGGTTATTTTCAGCCTGCGCGAATGATCACAAAGCTGCAAAAACCGCATCACAAAAGGTGATCAGCAAGGCACTGGGGGAAGGTGGAAGCGTGACGGATATCACGCTGCAAGTGGTTATTTACAATGAGGTAGTACAGAAACTGAACCGACCCTTTTGGGTCGGTTACAAAGATGGACAGGTGTTTAATTTTTCAAATCAAGCCTGCTTCACTCTTCGGTGATTGACTCCAGCAACTGCTCAAATTCCGGCTTGCCTCTGAGCATGTCGAAATCGGGTTCATCCTGAGCCAGTTCGCGGAAAGAAGGTGCCAGAGAGATAGCCCGGGACAGATCCGATATCGCCCGCGAATCAGCCCCCATGGATGCCAAAGCACAGGCCCTTTGGTACAGAGCATGGCTGTTGGCATTATCCACTTCCAATACCCGGTTACACAGACTCAGCGCCCAGTTGAACTCACGGATCTCCATGGCCGCATCCGCCTTGTAGGTCAAAGCCTCCAGGTCGCCGGGTCTGATGGTAAGAATTTCGTCGTAAATCTCAATTTTCTGCTCAGGTGTCACTGCCCCCTGTGCCCTCAGCCAGAGGTTATGCACCTCGTTGATGATCTCAATTTCGCGGTTATTCTCGGTAATAATGCGGGTCTTGCGCTTAAGCTCCCGCTCCAGCTCCTTGAACTTGGCCTCATACTGCTCGGCAATCGCCTGCAATTGCTCCTCTGCCAACCGGTTGGTGTTGGCCTTAATCTCGCGGAAAGACTGCCAACCAATAAAGGCGATCATGGAAGCCACACCAGCGATAATGTAGAAGAAGTAGGTCACGGTAACATTGGCATAGTTAAGGGATTTATCGGCCACTGACAGCTCGCGGTCAGTGATCTCAATAATCATGCGCCGCTCCAGATCCAGCTGGTTTTGCCTCAGCGCTTTAAGCTCATCCATGACATAACGCTCCATCAGAGACTTTTCCATAATCTCCTTATTGGCCTGAATAATCTCCTCCTGGGTTCCCTGGGTTTGCGCAAAACCGGCCATAGACCAGAATGCCAACACCATAGTCAGGATAACTTTCAACATACTTCTCTCCTTGCATGGGAACGGGAGGCCTTAACCGACCGCCAACTGAGCTTTCAATGTATCACTCCAATTTCTCAAGATGAATGCAAACCACTGAATTTATATGGCCAAAAGTCAGGCTGCAGCGGTGATATACTGAGCTGACCTTGTTCCGGCAGTGATTATTCCCTAACCTAATAAGGCGTGAGCAGAAACCAAAGGGAAGTAATATGAATGGATTGCACTATGGTATCGACTGGCCCCAAAGCAGTGACGTCGGCGGTATCAAACAGGCGCTGGCGGATCAGTTGGAGTTTCTGGACCATAACTGTGCAGATCATGCAATTCGCGAGGTGCTGCAGGCCAGATCCGATTGCTTCGACAGCCTGCTGACCGCCCTTTGGCAAGAGTACGGATTCGGAGATTCAGGCCTCTCTCTCAACGCCGTCGGAGGCTATGGCCGCCGAACCCTTCACCCCTTTTCTGACATCGACATCTGTGTTCTCCATCGTGACTCTTTAAGCCCGGAACTGGAAGATAAGCTCAGATCCTTTATTACCTCACTGTGGGACTTCAACATTACCCTGGGCCATGGGGTGCTCTCGGTTGAACAGGCAAAGTCCCTGTGCGCCGAGGATGTGACCGCGGCCACCAGCATGCTGGATATGCGCCGCCTGGCAGGCGATCCTGAACACAGCCAAATCATCTCAGCGACTCTGCTTGAACGGGATATCTACTCCAGCGCCACTTTCTTCAAACTAAAACAGGATGAACAAAGCCGACGCCACACCAAGTCCAGTGGCAGTGGTTTCAGCCTGGAGCCCAATCTGAAAACCAGCCCGGGTGGCTTACGGGATATTCAGACTCTGGGCTGGATAGCCAACAAACATTTTGGCTCTCAGGATGAACAAACCCTGAGGAGGATGGGCTACTTTACTGCTGACGAATACGCCGAATTGATGGAAGCTCAAAACTTTATCTGGCGGGTTCGCTGGGCTTTACATATGGCAGTACGTCGCAGCGAAAACCGGCTGCAGATTGAAAACCAGTCGGAAGTCGCCCGCCGCATGGGCTTTGGTGGTGAAAACAATACCGCCATTGAAAAAATGATGCGCCAGCTGTACCGGGCACTGAGCCGGGTAAGGGAATTGAACCAGATGTTGATGGCCCACTTCGAGCACAATGTGCTGGCCAGCGAGGCGCCCTCATCCCCCCTGGTGCTCAATGAGCATTTTGAGATAGACAACGGCCTTATCCGTGCCCGGGACGAAGATGTCTTTATCGAGCGGAAACAGATCCTGATTATGTTCCGGCTTATCGCTGAACATGAGGACAAGATTAAAGGTATCGCGCCGGAAACTCTGCGTCTGTTGCGTCAGGTAAGACGCCGCTTATTGGGAGACCTGCAGGACTTCCATGCCTGCCGTCAGGAGTTTATCGCCCTGTTCCGTCATCCCAGAGGCATGGGATTGGCGATCACCCTAATGCATCAATATGGTTTGCTCGCCGCCTACCTGCCCCAATGGCGGGAGATAGTGGGCCAGATGCAGTTCGACCTGTTTCATGCCTATACAGTGGATGAGCACACCCACAGATTACTGAAAAACCTCTACCAGTTTGAAGTCGGTGAAGAGGACAAGAGTATCAAGCTGGTAGGTACTATTTATCGGGGCCTGGATACCAAAGATACTCTGCTGTTTGCCGCCCTTTACCATGACCTGGCTAAGGGCCGTGGTGGCGACCATTCCAAACTTGGCGCTGTGGATGCAGCCCACTTTGCCAGCTTCCATGGACTGAAGGCTTCCCAGGCCAAGACCATAAGCTGGCTGGTGGAAAATCACCTGCTGATGTCTATGACGGCCCAGCGTATGGATATTTACGACCCGGATGTGGTCAGCAACTTCGCCAAGGCGGTAAAGACGGAGAGCCGGCTGGAAATGCTCTACTGTCTGACGGTGGCAGATATTCAGGCCACCAACTCCAACCTGTGGAATGACTGGCGTGCTACCCTTCTGGCCGATCTGTTCCAGGCCTGCCGACGGGCGCTGCGCAGTGGTCTTGAGAATATGCTGGAGATGCGTTCTTTGATCCGTGAGCGCAAGGCTGACGCCCAAGAGATGTTGATAGCCGCCGACCCCAACCTGGATGAAGACAACCTCAAACAGCTGTGGAAGCAGATGCCTCTGTCCTTCTTCTCCAATGCCGACGCGGATGATATCTGCCGCTATACCCAGGCCATAGTCGGCTACCATGACGAAGACAGAGAGTCGCCGCTGATCCTGCTCGATGGTGAGGTCTACAAGGGCTGCAGTGACCTGTTTGTTTACACCAAAGATAAGCCGGGGCTGTTCGTCAGCCTGTTTAACACCCTCGCCAGCCTTAAGGTATCGGTGAAACAGGCGCAAATTTCTGTGACCCGACATGGCTATGTATTGGAGACTCTAAAAATACTGGATTACAACGACGAACCCCTGCTCAGCGATACACGTCGTCAACAGGTGCTCAATCGTCTGAACCAGGTGCTGGCGGGTAAGCCCGCGGGCTCCAAAGCCAAGCCCAAGCGTCGCCATGCCGCCTTTAACAATGTGCCCAAAGTTGAGTACCTCAACTCCCGCCGTCCAGGCCGCACTCTGTTGAATATTGCCGCGCTGGAAACCCCAGAGGTAATGAGTCGCATCGCCGATGCGTTCAAGGCGATGGAGTTGAATATCCACTCTGCCCGCATCAGTACTCTGGGAGAGAAAACCGACAATGTGTTCTCTGTGTCCAACCGCGAGGGCAGCCGCTTGAGTGATGAAGAGCAGAACACTCTGGTGCATCTGCTGAAAGAGAGTATTGGCTAAGCTAATAGCCAGGCCACTGCTAGTAAAAATACTGGTCCCAAAGGGGGCGTTCTACGCCCCCTTTGGCCGCAACAATTAAGCATCCCAGGTATCACTTTGTATCAATTCAGGCGTAACCCGCTGCCAGAAACTAACCTTTCTGTTAATCTCTCAAGCAACAAAACCTATTCAGATTGACGGACAGATGACACTGAGCTGGCGCGCGATACTGCTGATACTTTCTATCTTGCTGATGCCAAAGAGCTTTGCCTCTTCGGACAGCGAAGGCGTTTCGTCGCTTGGTGAACCTATGTCCCCATCTCAGTGGCAATTTGCCGTTGCCCTTGGTTGGGGACAAAAGTCCAATCCATTGTTCGACTATGACGATATTCCGGTTTATGTGTTGCCCAGCATAGCCTGGTATGGCGAACGTGCATTTTTCGATAACGGTGCCATCGGCTACACACTCTGGGACGGGTACGATTACAGTATCAACCTGATAGGCGGCTTCGGTGACGACGCAGGTTGGTTCAACCGCTGGGACCCAAGCAACCTGTTTGTCGGCGGCCTGAGCGGCGGCAGTCCTGCGCCTGCAGCAGATATGGGTACCCGATTTGCGCGCTTCGCAGATCCCTCCCAAACCGAACCCTCCTATGATCTAAAAAGCAGAAAACTGACCTATATGGGTGGGGGCGAGGTTAACTGGTATACCTCAATGGGTAATTGGCGCGCCCTCATTATGCAGGATATCTTGAACGTACATAACGGCCAGATTGCTATGCTGTCCTGGTACAATTACTGGCAAATAATGAAACTCAGGGTAGATTTAACACTGAGCCTTAGCTGGAAGAGCAGCCAGCTGGTGGACTACTATTATGGCATCACACCTGATGAAGCTTCCTGGGGTAGTCCTACCTATGATGGGAGAGGGACATTCAGTCCTGCCATCGAGCTGGATTTCAGCTATCCGATAACCAAGAAGCTGGAGTTATTGCTTCTGGGTCGTTACACTCGCTTCGGCGCAGGGATTGCCGATAGTCCGCTACTCAAGGAAGACAATAGCTTTGGTGTATTTTTCGGCGCTGCCTACAGGTTTTGATATTCGTGAACAAAAGCTCAGGATTGAGTCTATGCCTTGTGCGAGTGCATTTAGCGCTGGCGTTGGTATTGCTTTCTCCAATGCTTCACGCCGACTCCCTGCCCGCCGATAAACCCACACTGGAGGTATGGCCACAAATATGTGTGGCTGAGCCTGATACTCCCTGTAAACTGGACCTGCAACTCAAATGGCGGGGCACATCCCACAACCGCATCTGCATTTTGTCGGACAACGCACAGTTTACCCGTTGGTGTAACGACTCAAACGCGGTACATTCACTGACACTAAATATAACAACAGATAAAGATATTCAGTTTGAAATGGTTGACCCTGAAACCAACCGGATCATAGCCGATGCCAAATTTCGCGTGACTCAACTCAGCGAACCACAAAAACGTCGGCGTTATCGCAACCCTTGGAGTTTATTCTAATGACAACCCCTCAGTCTCCCTACCGTGTGTTGTTGGTGGAAGATGACATTCGTCTGTCTAACCTGATTGTGGACTATCTCAAAGAGCAAGGAATGCATGTAGAAGTCGAGCGTCGCGGTGATACCGTGCTGACCCGACTCATCAGTTACAAACCCGATATCATTCTGTTGGACATCATGCTGCCCGGTCTGGACGGCCTGTCCCTGTGTGAAAAGCTGCCTGACTACTTCTCCGGTCCTATCCTACTGATGAGTGCCCTGGGTACCAACGAAGACCAGATTAAAGGTCTGGAGCTGGGTGCTGATGACTATATCGTCAAGCCTGTTGACCCTGCCCTGCTGGTAGCCCGCATTAACAACCTGCTGCGTCGTCACTCCAAGCCTCAGCATCAGAACGAGTCTCACTGCCTTAACTTTGGCAAGCTGAGTATTGACCCACACTCCCAGACTATTCGCCTGGGTGAGAAAGCCGTGGATCTGACCAGTCATGAGTTCGAGCTGCTCTGGTTGCTGGCCTCCCAGGCCGGTCAGGTGTTGAGTCGTCAGTTTATCTATCAGTACCTGCTGAACATCGACTTCGATGGCAAGGACCGTAAGATCGACGTACGTATCTCTCGGCTGCGTAAGAAGCTGGGTGACAATATCGAAACGCCATTCCGTATTAAAACCGTGTGGGGACAGGGTTACCTGTTTGCTCCGGAAGCATGGAATAACTAATCCCTGAGGGATTGGGAGTCTGACTTTGCGGCGTCTGTTTATCAGCCTGTATCTTTTGATGAGCCTGACCATAATCGGGCTCGGCTGGACGCTGGAAACGCTCTGGGAGTCCAATATAAAGGAGCATAGTGCCGACCATGCTCCTTTATTGATCCTGGCTGACACCCTGGCACAACTGCCTCAGCCCCAGAGAGAGCAGGTGCTGCAGCAGGCGGTGTTACGACATCAACTGCCTATGGTTCTGCTCCCCGGCGATGCTGTCGCCCTCAACAATGAGCAAAATCTGCAACCGGGAAAAATCCTCACCACAGTGAACGAGCGGGATCAGCAGCGCCAGTTTCTGGTGGTGGATGATCAGGTGCTGATGGTCGGGCCGGTAGAACTTAATAAGTTTGCCCACTGGCAAGCAGCCTACACCCTCTCCTTTTATGTGTTGTTGGCCCTGGGTATTCTGCTGTGGATCCGCCCCCTCTCCCGGGATATCAAATCTCTTGAACAGGTCGCCATTGAGTTTGGTAAGGCCAACTGGCGCAGCCGGGTACAACTGCCCAAAAGCTCTCAGGTATTGCAGCTGGGTAATACCTTCAATCAAATGGCCGGTCAGATAAGCACGCTTATCGAGAACCAAAAGCATATGTCCAATGCCGTCTCCCACGAGATACGCACACCGCTGGCCCGGCTAAAGTTTGCCATTGCTTTACTGCCCTCCTACTGCAAACCGGAAAAGTCCGCCGAAGACAGAGACGCTTTTTTGCAGGATATGCGGGAGGATGTCAAAGAGATAGATACCTTGCTGGCTGAAATGCTGACCTATGCCAGTCTGGAGTCGAACGGTCCTGATATTCAGCATGAAGAGGCCGACCTTGTAGTGCTTTGTCGCCAGCTGGTGCTGAGACTGGAGCCCCTGTCGGCCACACCGGTAGTTTTCGACTCTGAAGTCGCTTCATTGATTATCAATGGAGAGCCTGCTCTGATGGAACGTGCCATCCAGAATCTGATCACCAATGCCCAGCGTTATGCCAAAACACAAATCCGGGTAACCCTGTCAGTACATAAACAAAGGGTGCGCGTCTCGGTGGCGGATGATGGTGTCGGGATCCCGACTGAAGAGCAGCAGAAGATTTTTGATCCCTACTATCGCAGCAAGCAAAATCGCAATGAGGACAAAGGCTATGGTCTGGGGCTGGCGATTGTTGCCCGCATCATGCAAAGAGCCTCAGGCAAAGTGACAGTGAAAAGCGAACCGGGCAATACCTGCTTCTCTCTGTTCTGGCCTCTGCCCTGACCCCGGATTTACCTTCAAACTCTCCCCGCTAGCCATTCTGTGGCTATCCCCCCTGCATAAGTTCACCCCGCCAAAGGATGAGATTTTTCCATGCTTATTCGTCATGGGGCTTATCAGCGTCAGTCTATAGGATGAAATCCAGCTGTGAATTTTTTATTGCAGCACCACTGAGAAAGGTAGGGGTTACTCCTGCGGCGGGTTCGCCAGAGTGAGTGTATGCAGCCTTCCCATCCAGTGGATGACAATTCTGAACCAGGGGGATAATAAGCATGAAAACTCACACCAAGCTGGTGCTGCCATTAAGTCTGGCGCTGATAAGTTCCGGCGCTAACGCCGCCATTACGCTTTATGAAGACGATACTCATTCGGTCAGCACAGATCTGCTGGTCAATGTGTTTTACTCCAACTCCAGCAACGATAAACTCGCAGACGCCAGCGACCCCAATTCAGGCATGGTCAGCCGCGATCAGTCCAGAGTTCGCATCGGTTTCCTGCCCAACTATATCGGCTTTAATTACAACACCAGCGTCAATGACCTCAAAATTGGTGCCCGCGCCTCTTTCTGGGTGACGCTGAACGATACCGACCTGCACCGTGGTGCTGAAGGTCTGGGAACCCGCTCAGGCATTGATGTTCGTCAGTTCTATGCCACGGTCGATGGCAGCTGGGGTCAGGTACTGCTGGGTAAAGATTTTGGTCTGTTCTCGCGCAGCAATATCCTTACCGATGAGTTACTCCTGGGTCACGGGCAGACCAGTGACTACTACGGCCTGATCGATGGTGGTAACGTCTCTTTCGGTAATATCGGCTCAGGCTATACCTATCCATTTCCCAAGTCGCAAATCACCTACCGTACTCCGAATTTCAGCGGATTCCAGCTGGCCGTGGGTGTGATGGACCCGAATAAGAGCAGTGCATCCAGCTCTGAAGATATGCCCAGATTTGAAACTGAACTGACCTACAACTGGGAAAAAGAGAGTACCAACTTTAAAGCCTATGCCAGCGCGGTGACCCAAAGTTCCGAAGATGGCAACAAAGACACTGACTCCAATGGATTTGCCGGTGGCCTGAGAGTCGGCTTTGCCGGATTCGCCCTTAACGCCTCCGGCTTCAGCACCGAAGGTCTGGGTACAGTAGCCGGTCTGGACACCATCATTGTCGATGAGATTAATGAATCCAAGGGCTACCTGGTGCAGGGCAGCTACAGCGTGGGTGATGAACGTTTTGTCGTGTCCTACGGCAAAACCGAAGTCGACACTCAGGATGTCACCACCCTGACCTACGATAATCTGGCATTTGCCTGGTTCCACAGCTTTAACCAGTACCTGTCACTGGTCGCTGAATACAACCGCACCGAGGCTGAAGGGCCAAGCCATATCGGCCTGATTGAAAAGAATGACGTTGTCGCCATTGGCGCCGTAGTCACCTTCTAAAGTCGTCACCAGTCAGAGGTGGCGTCAAAGCCACCTCTGTTTCAAGTCATACCTTAGTAGGAATAACCCTGCGGCCAAAGCCTGATTGACATTTAAGCAATCTGTGATGCAAGTTATGAACAGAACTAAAACAATGACATAGATCACCCTTGTTAAATCAATTCGATACGGGTGAACAATAACGGGCGAGGGCACACAATGGTAAATATACTGGTCGCAGACGATCATCCTCTGTTCCGCGAAGCTGTCTCTCTGGTACTCAATACCAGTCTTGAGGAGTGCAATATCCTCGAAGCAGAAGACGTGGAACAAACTCTGGCAATGATCCAAAGCCATGACGATCTCGACCTTATTCTGCTGGACCTGAATATGCCCGGCAGCGGCGGGCTTAATACCCTGCTTGAGATCCGCAATATTGCGCCTGCCGTACCAGTGGTCATTATCTCGGCAGAAACCAATCGCAAGATTATCCTGCAGACCATCACCTATGGTGCCGTGGGCTTTGTCTCCAAGTCCTCCTCCAAACAGGAAATTGGCAATGCCATCGAGCAGATTCTGGAAGGAAATGTGTATCTGCCAGCGGATATTATCCGGGCGGACACAGAGACGGTTCAGCCCAAGAGTCGTCAGCATGAAGCACAAATCTCGTCGGAGATGCTCTACACCCTGACCCGCAAACAACTGCTGGTGCTGAAAGCCATGGCCATGGGTTCATCCAATAAGCAGATCGCCTATGACCTGAATATCTCGGAAACCACGGTAAAGTCCCATGTGTCGGCGATTTTGAAAAAGCTGGGGGTCCACAACCGTACTCAGGCTGTAGTGGGTCTGTCCAATGTTGACTTTGACCAGTACCTGAAACGCTAACTCCTGAGCCCCTGGCTCCTGAAACCCAGGCTTCTGAAACCATGGCTCCCGAAATATAAAAAGGGCCTCTATAGGCCCTTTTTGATTGCACAGGTGCTTGCCTACCCCGACAGACTGACCTTCTCTGGGCCACTATCCAGCATCTGGATCAGGGTCATCTTAAGCCTCACAGGTACCACGGGCTTATGCAGTATTTGATAGCCTAGGTCCCTGACTTCCCGCTTAAGTGTGTCACTGCGGTTGGCCGTCAGCAGCAGGGTGGGAATATGCTGGGTTCTGCCGCCATTGATAGTACGGGCCAAATCTGTCCCCTTCTCATCATTATCAAGATGGTAGTCCACTATCAGTAATTCAACCGGTGAGCGATTGATATCCCGCTGGATTTGCAGTGACTGCAATGAAGTGGCGGTCACCACCCCGCAACCCCAACGCTCCAGCAGAGTTTGCATGGCATCGCAGATATTCTGGTCATTATCCACCACCCAAACCCGCGCTCCCTGCAGCGCCACACTTTGAATGGCCAGCACAGGCTCCCCCTCTTTGGGGAGTTGACTGACGCCACTGCGGGGGAGTTTGACTGAGAACACCGAGCCCTGCCCCGGCCAGGAGCGCACAGCGATGGGATGGCCAAGCACATTACAGATTTTATCGACGATAGCCAGCCCAAGCCCCAGCCCGGTACGGGTTTTACTGTGGCTGGGGTCCAGGCGTTTGAACTCCTGGAATATCTCCTGAAGCTTCTCTTTGGGGATGCCCACCCCCGTATCCCACACCTCTACCACCACAGCGTTATCCTGCTGACGACAGCCCAGCAAAATCCTGCCGCTCTGGGTATAACGCATGGCGTTACTCATCAGGTTACGCACCACCCGGGCCAGCAACTGAGAATCTGAGTAGATAACTGAGTTACTGCGTACATAGCGCACCTCAATCCCCTTCTCTTCTGCCGCGTAGGCAAACTCGTTGGCAATGTTGTCCAACAGGTCATGAAGGCGGAACGACTGCTTATCGGCCTTGACGATACCCGCATCCAGCTTGGAGATATCCACCAGCATGCCGATAAGTGACTCTACATCCGACAGGGAACTGGCCACTGACTGCACCAGTTGCCTTAAGGCCGGCGACATTCTGTGCTCCTGCAATGAGCCAGTGTAAAGCTGGGCAGCATTCAGGGGCTGCAGCAGGTCATGACTGATAGCTGCCAGGAACTTGGTTTTTGACAGATTAGCCTGCTCAGCCTCGGATTTGGCCTCAAGTAATCGGCTCTCAATCTGGCGTCTCTCGCCAATTTCCGCCAATAGCTGCTGGTTCAACTCTTCCAGCTGCGAAGTGCGCTCCCTGACTCTTTGTTCCAGATGTTGATAGGACTGCTCCAATGCCTCTGCATTACGCTTACTCTCTGTGATATCCCAGTTGAGCACAAACAGGCCGGTTACCCTGTCGCCGTCAATATTGGGCACATAGCTCTTCATCATGTAGCAATCCAGCAACTGGGCGTTACGCTCCTTCAGCTCGAAGGTGACAGACTCCCCGGCCAATGCCCGCTCCACATAGGGCATCATCATCTGCAACTCCTGCTCGTTGCGACTGACACTGATATGCTCGCCCAGGAGTTTGCCTTTGTCGAAGCCGTACCATTGCTCATAGGCCCTGTTGGTAAACCGGAAACACAAATCCTCCCCGACATAGGCGATAAGCGCAGGTACATTGTCGGTGATAAGACGCAACCAGCGCTCATTTTCCCTCAGGGTTTCCGCATATCTGTGACTCTGGGTGATATCTGTGTAGGTATTCACATAACCACCGATGGACAGGGCATGGCTGCGTACTTCAATCACGTGCTCCAGATCCGGTGTCTGAGTGGTAACCTCTTTTCTCGGGTCGACCGGATTGAGCGACAGCGGCAAATCCGGCAGGTCGGTGAGCTTACGCCCCAGCAAATAACTGGGTTCGCTCACCCCTGTCATGGCACAGAATCTGCGATTGACCACCTGCACCAGCCCCTGGGCATTGACCATCACCACCCCCTGAGACAGGTTATCCACCATGAGTTGCAGCAGGCGGGATTTCTCCGCCAAAGCTGCCGCAAATCGGGCTTCCTCAGCCTGCTTTATCAGGGTGATATCCTTGTGCAGCAGGACCAGTCCCCCCTCCATGGTGCGGCGTTCCAACAGCTGCATCCAGCGACCTCTGACATCCTGATAAACCCAGGCTCCGGGCTCTTGAGACACAATCGCCTGATCTCTTATCAGGCCGCTGTCATCAATCAGAGCCCTCAGCCCGGAAAAACTGTCTCCCTGGGATAAACTGACGCCGAACTCGGCGAGGTATTTCTGCAAACGGCAGTTGGCGTAGATTAAGTTACTGTCAGCATCGAACAGGGCGAAGCCATCACTGATGGACTCAATGGCATCCACAAATCTCTGCTGGGCATCACCGATAAGGCGGTTGGCGTGACTGAGCTGCACATTCTGCTGCTCCAGTGCCATCAAAGCCGCATTCAACTCTTCGGTTTTCTCCCGTACCTGCTCAGCCAGCACGACGGAATATTGAAAGGCATGATATGGGTCGACATTATTAACGCCCCGGTTCTCTACCCTGGCAATCAAAGACTGAATCATCTTTTTCTGGCGGGCATTTTCCTGCTTCAGTCGTTCCAGTTCCTGCTCCAGCTCCCGCTTATTCATCAGCGTCCTCCAGAACTTGAGAGCCGGGCTTACCTATCATGACGCCGGTCAGGGTCTGGTTCATATGAACACCATTAAGCTGCTCACCATAGGTATTGAAGCCCACCAGCCGAAAGCGTTTGTACAAGCTACTTAATTTGTCGTGCAGATCTCGCTTATCGGACTCCAACTCCCGCAAAAAGCAGTCGCACCCCAGCACCATCTCAGTTTCACCAAACTGTTGTTGCAGCTCGGTCAGCTTGGCTTCAACACTGGTGTAGAGATCACCGGGCTCCATAGCCGTCAGCACTATGCCGCAGTCCACGGCACAGTAAAAATCCAGGCTCAGGTCGTCGTTCACCTTCTGAATTGAGCGGATATAGTACTCACCGCCAATCAGCACAGCTAAAGGGTGCAGCGCATAGACTTCAGGTTGTAGCTCTTCCAGCGGCAACCCAGCCTCTCTGGCATAGACCAAAGCTGCAGGTTCGGCATTCAGCTCATACACCCGGCGCTTGTCGCTGTCAGCTTCGGTCACCACCAGCTTCTGATCCAGACTCTTGATATGGTGGGTGGTAAATACTTCGAAGGGGCAGATGGTATTGACCATGACCACCACAGCCGAGTCTGAATGAAAACTGCCGTTGCAATACACATGGGTATAGGCAAGGTTGACGTCATCCCCAGCACTGCCACCAAAATGGGGGATTTTGCCCAGTGCGGCATTGAGTATCGCCAGAAACAGCTCCTCTTTGGGAGACAGTCCATCGATCAGAGTCAGGACAAAACTGTTACCTGCAACGGGCGCAATTCCTCTTTGATTACAGCCATTAACCAGTTCAGCCACACAGGCCTGAGCCTGGTTCAGTGAGAAGTTATCCAGTGGCAGCAGTTCACTTTCCAGAGTGAAGGCGTGATTGCTGAATCCCAGTGCCAGGATGCTGTTCTTGCTGTAACCCCGCTCAGTAATCTCGCCGGATGTTGTACAACCCACCACTTTCCGACCGACGAACCGGCTCTCCATCTCTTTGGCCAGCTCCGAAAGGTCGTAGGAGGCTGAACAGAAAAACAGCACAAACTCCAGGTCCGGTCTGTCCAGACCGGCAGCCAGCTCAGCTGCCGCCTTTGCTGCATCATTGTGGATACTGGATGCCACCTCTATCAGTGGACTCTCCAACCCGGACTCTTTGCCTGTTTCCTGATCCATACTCATCTCACTGTATTTTGTCTGTTTCATCAAACCAGGTTATTTCACTGTCCAGCATCTGCTTCAGTGTGGCAATTGGCATATGGTCGCAGTGATTGATTTCCACACCGGCAAGACGGTAGCAATCCGCCTTTATGCCGGAACTTTGCCTTTGCCAGTCGCCTTTTGCTCTGGCCAGCAACCCGGACAATATCTCAGCAGTGGGCAAGGCACTGAGCTGGTTTTTCATCAATTGCACACTTTGGTCCGGATGCAGGTCCAAACTGGTATATACAAGTGCAATCCCCATCTCGGGCAGCACCCTGCAACCATAGCCATATACCTGCCCCTGTACCCGCAATGGCAGCAAAGAATGCTGAAGGTGATGAGCCAGCATATATAGGGCCAGGGGATCAGCAGCTCCCGCGAGCTCAGGCACCTTTACCCCAAGCACAGCAAAGCCCGGCCCGCTATGACTGACCAGGGTGCCCTGTAACCTTTTGCCCGTCGTGGTTTGGCTTGCGTCTGGCCCTGAGAACCTTTCTTTGGATTGCGTTGAAGTGCCTGCCCCGGGGAGCAACTTGACCAGCGCCAGCTCTGTGCCCAACCAGCATCCATGGGTATTAAGGCTCTGCAGTGCAATACCGCCAGGATAGCTATGTGTATCCGGGCTGTGACCAGAAGCCGGGCTCAGATAGTGACGGATATGGGAGACTGCTGCCGCCAGATCCCAGCCCCCTGAAAGTTCACTTACGACATCAGGCTCAGGTATTGGCAAAGCTTGTTTGCACAAGCTGGCCAGATAGCTCTGTACCCTGACGGCATCCCTGTCTTCACATTGAATGATGAGCCCTGTAATGGGCTCAACATCCATCAGCTCGCACCTGGCGGGAGTCAGGCTCTCACGGCTCCATATCATGAATTGTTGCCGCGCAGCCTTTAGCCATCTGGCGATCAGCTCGGCGCTGCCAGGCTCACCCTTGCCTTGCTCCTTGCCTTGCTCCTTGCCTTGGTCCTTGCCTCTATAGCGGATCAGCAGAGCGACCTCTCTGGTAGTTAAGATTGCGGGGTAAGACTCAGTGCCGATCCGTTTATTGTCATCGTCCTTACAGCTCTCTGAGTCAGAGTTACCCTTATCTGCCGCTTTTCCTGCCAGGCAGGCGGGAGCAAGATTATCGACATGCTGATAAAGCGCTGCCAATCCCCTCCCCCATTTGCGGGCCTGCTCAGCATGGGATTCAAGTTCTGCCTGTCGATACCAGTACTGGTTCACGCTGAAGTTTTGCTGCTGCGCTTCCAGCATCTCTGCCAGCCAAAGCTTGAGGTCAGGTCCCGGCAGAGCATCTTGCCTTAAGGATACCAAGGGGATAACAGACACAGAGTCATCAGCCAGCGCTCGCCACCCCTTGCTGTTGAGGCAAGCCGTGGCATCAGCATGCTTAAGCGCACTGATAAATGCCTTTTGCTGCCAGCGACTGAGAGAGGAGACTGAAAACAGTAAACACGCCTGCCCGTCTGAGCCCAGATGTTCGGAAACAGCCCGGTTTATCCCGGGCAAGGGGAATGCCTCTATCAGTTCAGAATGATTACCCTGTGAGTCACCTGGGCCATTAACTTCATACAGATGGTGCATCTGCTCCAGCATGGCGGCGATTTCTTCTGCTGGCCAGGGGCCACTGGTCACCAAAGTCATAAGTTCAGGTCGATACCAGTGTCTAAAGCACTGCCTCAGTCTCGCCGGAGTCAATTGAGAGATACATTCAGGGATACCGCCATAAGCGTAATAAGAGCCAGCCAGAATTTGCTGCTGCAGTGCAAAGTCCGCCTTTGCCATATAGCTGCACATCTCCCGGTACAGCACTCCGTCATCACATGCAGTGCCGTCTTCATCAGCAGGCTGAGTGTCAGGGTTGAATATCTCACTGTTGAACTCCTCCTCCCGGAGCAGAGGGGCTATGGCGGCGTGAAGCAGGTAGTCCAGCATGGTGAGTCCGGCATTGACCTCGGTGGTCGACAGATGAAAACAGGTTCTGTCTCTCTGGGTACTGGCATTGAACTCACTATAATTCAGGCTTTGCCTCAGGCTAAAAAACTCATCCGGGTCTGGATATTTCACTGAGCCCCTGAGCACCCAATGCTCCAGCGCATGGGCAGCCCCCGAGTCATCAAAAGCCGGAGTGGGAATAATCAGACTGGCCAGCAGCTCATTGTCCTCATTGCCAAGGATAACGGGACAGTGCCAATGACTCAGACCGTTTCGGGTTCGCTGCTTTATCCAGCGTTCAGGGCAGGATGAGGCCTCAGCAGAGACAGGCAAAAGAGTGGACAAGCTGCTGGACACGCTAAAGCCCGCCTATACCCGGGTTTGCATAATGATCTGGCTGTTTCGCACTGTTCGCGCCAGAGTATCTCCATTGCGACAGGCTGCTGCAGATTCAGCGGCTGAAACTATTTTGTGGTGGTGCGGCGACTTATCACACACGGGATCGGCATTGGCAGCATCTCCGGTCAGCAACAATGCCTGACAACGACAACCACCAAAATCTTTCTCCTTTTCATCACAGCTGCGACAGGGCTCGGGCATCCAGTCAAACCCGCGGTACTTGTTGAACAGCTCAGACTCATACCAGATAGACTTCAAGCTCGAATCCCGCACATTGGGGAAACTCAACGGCAACAGAGCGGCACTGTGACAGGGCATGGCCCGGCCATCAGGGGCAACACTCAAAAAGATATTTCCCCAGCCACTCATGCAGGCCTTGGGGCGGGTTTCATAATAATCCGGGGTCACAAAGATAAATCTGGGGCCGACACCATTCTGACTGTCACGCACCGCATTCACCTGAGCTTCGGCTGTACGAACCTGCTCCAGCGTGGGCATCAGTTGATCCCGGTTCTGCAGTGCCCAACCATAGTACTGGGCGGTAGCCAGCTCGACATAGTCAGCTTCAAGCGACTGACTGAGCTGCATAATGGCATCGATGTTTTCAATATTCTGTTTACTGATCACAAAGTTAAGCACCATGGGAAAGCCATGGGCCTTAACCTGCCGCGCCAGCTCCTGCTTGGTCTCAAAGGCTTTGCGCTTACCGGCAATGGCATCATTGGTATCAGGATCGGCGGACTGAAAACTCACCTGAATATGATCAAGCCCGGCATCCTTCAGGGCCTTAAGGCGCTTATTGGTCAGGCCTATACCTGAGGTGATCAGATTGGTGTAGAACCCCAGCTCTCTGGCTTTGGCAACTATCACCTCCAAATCCTTACGCAGCAGCGGCTCCCCCCCGGACAGGCCCAGCTGCACGGCTCCCATGGCTCTGGCCTGCTCCAGTACCTTCAGCCAATCCTCGGTAGACAGCTCATCAGCCGGGTCCCCCAAATCAACCGGATTGGCACAATAGGGGCAACTGAGCGGACAGCGATAGGTCAACTCCAGCAGCAACCACAGAGGTGGGTTAATGGAATTCTCAGCAGATCCACTGTTTGGCATGGGCTTCCCCCAAAAACTCGGTCACATCTTCCGCCAGGGTATCTGCCTGGGGGAACCTGGCCTGCAGCTCGGCGATCATCTGAGCCACCGTGCGCTCACCATCCAGCATACGCAGGATCTCACCGGCACTTTCACTGAGTTTAATCATGCCCTCAGGATAGAGCAGCACCCAGGCATTCTGCGCTGGCTCATATTGCAAACGGAACAGCTTATGAACCTGATAAGCCTGATTTTCCTGGATCATAACTGCAGTCCTCTGTGGTAAACCTGCTCATCAGTCACTGTGTGAAACGGTGGCCTTTTGTACTCATAAGCCATGGACATTGCATCCAGCATGGACCAGAGAATATCCAGCTTGAACTGAAGTATTTCCAACGCCTGCTGCTGTTTTTCTGCCGTATCAAAAAAGTCGAGCGTGACCTCCAGGCCATGGTTTACATCCCGTCTTGCCTGACTCAGCCGCTGGCGGAAATAAGTCAGCCCCGCCTGATCAATCCAGGTGTAATGCTGTGGCCAGGTATCCAGTCTGGATTGATGGATTTCAGGGGCAAACAACTCGGTCAATGAAGAACAAGCCGCCTGTTGCCAACTGGCGCGACGGGCAAAATTCACATAGGCATCCACCGCAAAGCGCACTCCGGGCAGCACATGACGCTGATCAATAATCTCTTCCCTACTCAGACCAACCGCCTCCCCCAGAGCCAGCCAGGCTTCTATGCCACCCAGGGTTTCTCCCAGACTTTCGTGACCGTCATGATCCAGAATGCGCTGGATCCACTGGCGGCGGGTATGAATGTCCGGGCAATTGGCCATAATGGCCGCATCCTTCATTGGGATATTAATTTGATAGTAGTAACGGTTGGCCACCCAGCCCCGGATCTGCTCAGGCGTACATTTCCCCTGATACATGGCCTGATGAAAAGGGTGGTGGATATGGTACAGACGGCCTTTGTCTTTTAAAGCTGCCTCAAATGCCTCCCGGGTCATTGGTGCCTGCATGCCTTTCTCCTTACACTTGGATCAACATGCCATCAAAGGCAACTTCTACACCGGCGGCACGTACCTGAGCGTGCTCACTTGAGTCAGGATCCAGAATCGGGTTGGTATTATTAATATGGATCAGGATTTTTCTCAGTGCTGTAAATGGCTCCAGCAGCTTGAGCATGCCTTCGTCACCGGATACCGACAAATGCCCCATATCTGAGCCTAAACTGGTGCCCAGCCCCAGGCGAATCATCTCGTCATCCTGCCACAGAGTGCCGTCCACCATGGCGCAATTTGCACTGTCCAGCGCCGCCATCACATCCCGGTTTATCTCTCCAAGACCCGGGGCGTAAAACAACACCTTTCCCGTATCCTTGTCGGTAATCTTCAAACCTATACTGTCGCCCACATGGTAGTTGTTTCTGTGTGGCGAATAGGGAGGTGCATTGGACTTCAAAGGCACAGGTTCAAACGACAAGCCTGCCACTTCCTCAATCTCAAATGCTTCAACGGGGTTCACCTTAATCTCATTATGGCGATAGCCCCCATGCCAGTGTTTCATCATCGCCAGAACGGGGAACGACTGGGTGAGGTCGGCTCTGACCATCTCAGTACAATAGAGATTCAGCGGCAATCCTTCCCGTAAAATCAACAAACCTGTGGTGTGGTCTATCTGGCTGTCTGTGACTATCACTGAGCGGATACCTGAGCCTCTGGGACCATTTGCTTTGGCTATCTGAGGATTGGCATTAATTTGCTGTCGAATATCGGGAGAGGCATTGATCAGCACCCAGTCCTCACCGTTCTGACTGACGGCTATAGATGATTGAGTTCTGGGTTGCGCATTGGATGTACCCTGTCGGCAGGCAACACACATGGGACAGTGGCAATTCCATTGGGGAAAGCCCCCGCCCGCCGCCGAACCCATTACCAATACCTGCATCCTTTCTCCTCCCCGATTTAGCTTGCGTAAGATAGAAAAAGCCCCCGGGGCAATAGCGCGCCGGAGGCAGATTTAAGCTCAGCGGTTGCTGATATACAGCGTCACTTCAAATCCGAGACGCAGTTGCTGATAGGATGGCTTAACCCACATAGTCAGTCTCCTTCATATTTGACGTTTACACCCAAAAGCCTGTCCGGCCTTCAATATCAAGCATATTGACCCCCCTGCGCGGGTAAAATGCTACTTTGTGATGAATTATGTCGTCTTTATCTCTACCACTTTTACGCCAGTATTCTGATTTAACGTGCGTTTCCGGCTTTTGTTGCCATATCGACTGACCACACAGCGCTTGCTGTCATCAATAATCACCAAACATTCCAGACACTGAATACATTCGTCATAATCAATCCGTCCATCACTGTGAATGGCCTTAATCTGACACTGCTTGTTACATAACTGGCAGGGCTGGCCACACTCATCTCTGCGTCTTAACCAGGAAAACAATCTTAAGCGCCCCAAGATCGCCAACCCAGCACCCAAAGGGCACAGATAGCGACAATAAAACTTATGAATAAACAGGCCTGCGGCCAACAGCAGCAATGCGTATAGCATGAAAGGCCAGTAGCGGACAAAGTTCATGGTCACTGCAGTTTTGAATGGCTCTACTTCAGCCAGGGTTTCCGCCAGGGACAGGCTGTAAAAAGACACGGCTACCAGCAGCAATAACATTGGGTACTTAATCAACTGCAGTCGCCGATGCAGTCTGTCATCAGGCTTCCACTGTGGCAGCCTGAGTTTCGCAGCCAACTGCCCCACCAGCTCCTGCATAGCGCCAAAGGGGCACAACCAGCCACAAAACAAGCCTCTGCCCCACAGAAACAGAGAGACAAACACAAAGCTCCACAGGATAAAAATCACGGGATCCAGCAGGAATACCTGAATATCGAAGCCATTCCACACTGACAACAGCAAGGTGTAGATATTCACCACAGACAACTGCCCCTGGGTGTAGTAACCAATAAAGCCAATGGTAAACAGCAGGGCAACTAATCTGGCCTGAGGCAGGTATCGGCCAAAACGGACCGACAAACTGCGCTGTTTGGTAAAGAGTATCCCCAGCAGCAGGAGGTAAATGGAGAGCATGATGATTTCAGTCAGCCGCTGCTTCCAAATCTGCATCCACAACGGCAGCGGAACCTCGGCCTCAGGAGGAGGCTCAGTTAACGACTCAGGCAACTGAAACGGCTCGTTCAACTGCCCCAGCCTTGGCAGTAAAAAGTTGTTACTGAGATTGACGGTCAGCCGCCAGTCCATCACCTTTGCCGGGTCAAAGCCACTGCTTCCCTGAATCACAAACACCCGGATATTGGAGTAACCATCAAGCTCATCGCTGACCCTGGGTGAGTAGTAGCTGTAAAAATCAATATCCCGCAAATCCACAGCAAACTCATTCTGCATCAATCCCAGCCGGCTGGGAGAAGTGCCGGCAACAAAGTCATCGCCAACAAAATCAAACGCACCTCGGGACAGGAGTAAAACGGCGATTTCCCCTTCAGCCAGCTCGTCAAGCAGCCGCTGGTACTCCTGTTGCCCAAGCAGGTTAATGCCTATCAGGGGACTGGATACAAACAGCGCCTGAATATCAATAAAGCTTTCACCTTCAGATGTATTGGTCACATCAGCCAGGCGTCCGGGTTGAATATCAAGGGCATCAGCCGCTTCATCCAGCGTCATTTGCCAGTGGAATATCGCCCCCAGCTCAGCCAACTGCGACAAACTGGCAGCTTCATAATTATCCTGCTTCAGGCTGGATACCTCAGCGCCCCCGAATCCCTGCAACTTAGCTCTGGCGACCTTGGAGGCAGCTGTTATCAGGGTGTCATTAACCACCATGACAGACACAGTCGCCTTGGTTACACCGTCCAGATAAACGGTCCGGCCATCTGCCATCTTGCCCTGACGACTGCCAACAATAAACCTGTGCTTAATCTGCCTGCCGACGTACTGGGCAATGAACTCCAGTAACGGGTCCTCCCCCAGGCCATGCAGGAAAATCGGCTCATGGTGGCGGACTATCTCAACGCCCTGAATCACTCCCTGCATATCCAGTCCGACCCTCAGATTAATACTCTCTCCGGAGAAGCCGGGGAAATTAACCAGATCATCAGACTCAAATACAAAACCCAACTGTTGGTTCAGTTGGAACACAGGGGTCAGCCCCATCTCATCTGCAACCTGAGTCCGGGTGGCTGTGGGAAAGAGTTTGGCAACCTCAGGGGTGACTTCCATCCACTGGGCCAACACAGAGAATGGCAACAAACATAAGGTGATTAGCAGGCGGATATGTATCATGCCAGGCCTCCCAAAAACCAAGCCGGCACTGGGCCGGCTTGGATTGGGACAATGAGCTTAGAAGAAGCCCAATGGTGATGGGTTATAGCTGACCAGCAGATTCTTGGTTTGCTGGTAGTGATTCAGCATCATGCGGTGAGTCTCACGGCCGATCCCTGACTTCTTATAACCACCAAAAGCAGCATGAGCCGGATACAGGTGATAACAGTTGGTCCATACACGGCCCGCTTCGATTCCGCGACCAACACGGTAGGCACGGTTCATATCACGGGTCCACAGACCTGCGCCCAGACCATAGATGCTGTCATTGGCAATCGCCAACGCTTCTTCTTCCGTCTTAAAGGTGGTAATACCCACCACAGGACCGAAGATCTCCTCCTGGAATACACGCATGTTATTTTCGCCCTTCAGCAGGGTTGGCTGAATATAGAAGCCCTCTTCCAGACCACTGCCCGCTGCACCTTTGTCACCGCCAATCAGTACTTCAGCACCTTCCTGACGACCAATATCAATATAGGAGAGGATCTTGTCGTACTGTTCACGGCTCACCTGAGCACCCACCTGACTATCGGTATCCAGCGGGTTACCCTGCTTCACCGTCTGCACTCTGGCAACCAGCTTCTCAACAAACTTCTCGTAGATAGATTCATGCACCAGAATACGGGATGGGCAGGTACAAACTTCACCCTGGTTAAGGAATGCCAGCGCCGCCCCTTCCAGACACTTGTCCAGATACTCATCTTCATAGTTAAAGATATCTTCGAAGAAGATATTGGGAGACTTGCCGCCCAGCTCAACTGTAGCTGGGATCATATTAGAAGCAGCCTCTTTCAGCACTATGCCACCCACTTCACTGGAACCAGTAAAGGCCAGCTTGGCGATACGCTTGGAGCTGGCAAGAGGTGCACCGGCCTCGGCGCCCATACCGTGAATCACATTGAGTACACCCGGTGGCAACAGGTCGCCCACTAACTCAAGGAACAGGCAGATAGAGAGCGGCGTCTGCTCCGCAGGCTTAAGTACAATACAGTTACCGGTAGCCAGTGCTGGTGGAATTTTCCAGGCAGACATCAGCAGTGGGAAGTTCCAGGGGATAATCTGACCAACCACACCCAGAGGCTCGTTGAAGTGGTAAGCCACAGTATCGTTATCTATCTGGCTGTGCGCATTTTCCTGGGCACGGATACAACCGGCAAAATAACGGTAATGGTCAATTGCCAGTGGCAAATCCGCTGCCAGAGTTTCTCGAACACACTTACCGTTATCCCAGGTCTCTGCCAACGCCATCAGCTCCAGATTGGCTTCCAGGCGATCGGCAATTTTCAGCAGGATATTGGCACGCTCGGTAACTGAAGTCGCGGCCCAGGCATCTTTGGCTGCATGGGCAGCATCCAGCGCCTTATCGACATCTGCTGCGGTGGAACGGGGAACTTCACAAATAAAGTCGCCATTTACCGGTGAATGATTTTTGAAGTAGTTTCCTTCTGCCGGCGCAGTCCACTGGCCGTTAATATAGTTTTCGTAACGGGTTTTGAAGCTGACATTGGACTCCGGGGTCCCTGGTTGTGCATAAATCATGATTCCACCTCATTGCGTTATTCGAAATGGCCAAAACGGAAAGGTGTCGGCAAGCCCTGAATTTGACTCGTCCCTGGCTTCCCGGAGCCATGCTTCATTCTAGGCAGAGCAACAATTCCGACTCTATTGGCCGTTGGGTGAGAAAATTTCATACTTTTGGAGGGAATGACGCTGGGTTTAGTTTTCCCTTCAACGGGATGACAACCCTGTAATGTCATGAAACCAATTAAGAAAACATAAAAAAAGGCCTGCACTGGGCAGGCCTGAAAAAACAGCAGTCATATCACTGTTTCGGGAGTTTAAAGGTCCAGACTGTGCCGCCCTGGTTGAAGTTCTTCACCCGCTTGGCCACATCGCCGCCCCACAGGGGTACTGCACCACCCCAGCCGGACAGGACGCTGACATACTGCTCGCCGTCCATAGTCCAGGTGACCGGACTGCCCACAATGCCAGACCCCGTATTGAACTTGTAAAGCAGCTCGCCCGTCTTGTCGTCAAAGGCCAGCAGATAGCCCTCAGGATTACCGGTAAACACCAAACCACCGGCTGTGGTCAGCACGCCGCCCCATAATGGCGCGTAGTTTTGGTATTCCCAGACAATCTTACCGGTTTTGGGGTCAATAGCTCTGAGCACACCAACATAATCTTCATTGATGGTTTTGATGGTAAAGCCTGCCCCCAGGTACGCCGCTCCACGCTTGTAGGCGGTAGGCTCGTTCCAGATATCCATCTCCCACTCGTTGGATGGCACATAAAACAGCCCTGTCTTCTGGCTGTACGCCATCGGCATCCAGTTCTTACCGCCGAGGAATGACGGAGCAGCAACAACGGTATTACCCTGCTTGCCATCGGCTGAATCGGTAGGGTTACCGGGACGATTGGACGGAACAAAGATGGGACGGCCATTTTCATCCAGGCCACTGGCCCAGCTGATCTTGTCCACAAAAGGGAACCCACGGATAAACTTGCCATTGGTGCGGTCCAGCACATAGAAGAAACCGTTACGGTCAGCGGTGGCTGCAGCCTGAACCTTCTTGCCTTTATCTTTGTAGTCAAAGGCAATCAGCTCGTTTACACCATCGTAATCCCAGCCGTCATGAGGCGTGGTCTGGAAGTGCCAGACAATCTTGCCATCATCAGGGTCAATTGCCAGACGGGATGAGGAGAAGAGGTTGTCGCCCGGACGCATATGGGAGTTCCAGGGAGCCGGGTTACCCGTACCGAAGAACAGCAGGTCGGTATCCGGGTCATAGGTTCCCCCCAACCAGGGGGCTGCACCGCCGGACTGCCAGAGATCTGCAGGCCAGGTCTTGCCCGGCGCACCACCGGAAATACCTGTCTCAACTTTTTTGCCATCCTTCCACATATATCCCATGTGGCCTTCAACGGTTGGGCGTTCCCACACCAGGGCACCTGTCCTGGCGTCGTAGGCACGAACTTTACCTACAATACCGAACTCACCACCAGACACCCCGGTAATCACCTTGCCTTTGACGACTATGGGCGCGGCTGTGATTGAGTAGCCACCTTTGTAGTCCTCAACCTTTTTCTTCCAGCGCACCTTACCTGTTTTGGCATCCAGCGCCACCAACTTGGCATCCAGCGTACCGAATATCACCAGGTCATCGTACATGGCGACACCACGGTTGATCACGTCACAGCAAGGCATAATGCCGTCAGGCAAACGGGCATCATACTGCCAGATCTCATCCCCCGTGCGGGCATCGATGGCATAGACGCGGGAGTAGGAGCCAGTGACATACATCACCCCATCTTTAATCATGGGCTGAGACTCCTGACCACGCTGCTTTTCGCCACCCAGGGAAAAGGCCCACGCCGGACGCAGCTCTTTTACCGTGTCCTTGTTCAGCATATCTATGTCACTGTAGCGCTGTGCCTGCAGTCCCATACCATAGGTCAGCACATCGCCCGGTGTTTTCTGGTCATTGAGCAGATCTTTATCGGTAACGCCGGCCGCCATCGCAGAGGATGCCGTCATGGCAAACACCAGCAAGCCCGCCTTTGTAAATGACTCCATAATTGAACCTCGTATTGTTATCGTTTCTCAATTTAGATGCCCGATGCTGCTCAACTCCGGCATTTTTGTCTCACCTGGTATCCCATGCTAAAAACAGCCCGCTGAAATGAACATTGGCCGGTTGTCAGGGATCACTCATTCATTGGCACTCATCCAAAAGAATGAAAACCCGCAGTTCAGCGCGACTCCTCATAGCGCGGCGGCATCTGGTATTCAAAGCCGTTATCACTGGCCCACTGCGCCATACGGCCATCTTTCAGCGCCGTCAGCATGATGTCTTCCAGAGCGTATGCCAGCTGTCGATAGTCATCCTTTACCGCCATCCCCAACTCCCAGGTCTGCTTACCGAACAGAGGGTAGGTTCGGGTGGCCAACCGCCCCTTACCCGGATCCCGGCTGTCCAGCCACTGTATCTGGGACAGCATCCCCATTACGGCATCCACCTCACCTTTGGACATGGCATCCCAGGCGCCGGGCAGATCGGCAAAGCTGCGGGTGTTATTACGAAGACGGCCACCGAAAGCTGTGGTCAGGAAAAACTGGGGGGCAGAGTCGATTTCCACACCTATAGGGTGATACTGGAATACCGCCATGGTGGGCACGTCCTCTATCTTTTTCGGGTTAAAGGCCAGTTGCCAGCGTTCCTGATGATAGGGACCAAACATGTGCACCAATTCATGGGCCAGACGCCCGGTATCGTCTCTTTGCTGGGCATAGGCTTTGTCATAGGGAATACGCAGCATGACATCGGCTTTCACCCGGGTTCCATCTGTGGTGTGAAGGTTGCTGCCTTTCCACAGGTACTGACGCAGGTCATCCCCCGTGTTCTCTCCCGGCGTCGCCCACAGAATTTCCAGCCGCGTCTGCATGCCTTCAGCAAGCGCTTTGGCCAGCTCCACATCCAGGCCTTTGGCCTGACCATTCTGCATATAGGAAAAAGGCGGAAAGTCGCGATAAAGGGCGACCTTGAGAACACCGCTGTCGACTATGTCGTCGTAGCTGCGGCCAGTGGCGAAAAAAGAGAATGCCAGCGACATCAACAATGTCGCCAGCACCTGAAGAAACAGTTTATGCATTTATCACTCCGGCTATAGATCTTCCGGGGCGACAGACTCCAGCCAGGTTCGAATCGCCCACAGGGCTTCCTGATTCAAATGCTCTGTCATCTTGGGCATATACACGGCGCCATTGCGCACCGCGCCATTTTGTACCCGGTACACATACCACTCATCACCGTCGTAATCGGGAGGCAAAATCCTCAGATCAGGTGCAATGCCACCGGATATTCCCTCCAGACCATGGCAACGGGCGCAATTCTGGTTATAGGCCGATGCGCCAACTCTGAGGATCTCATCCCGGGCACCACCGGTTTCTTCGCGGTAGGGATTGGTTTCATGCCAATCTTCACCCAGGTTGGGCAGAGCGCTGGTATCGATTGACTGAGGCGTAACATCTCCATGGGCGACAGCATATGCGCTGGTCAGCATCAGGGCAGCAAGGCCCGCCATAGTGATGGTTCTTATTCCCCTGGGGTTGGCTGTCTTTAGCTGCTTCATATTCTCTTTCTCTGATCTGTTAACCAAGGTTATCGCCCGCTGCTCTTTGGCAAGGTTGGCCATAACACGCTTAGCCAGTGTAGAAAATATGAACAAGCCACCCAATGATACCAAAGCGGGTTAGCGTCTCATCCTTTAGGCGGAAAAGCGTCATCCCCAGCTTTGGTAGGTTTGAATTCTTTTAGTGTAATCAATAGAGTGGATTCACCATCACGCTACACAGAGTGCCAGCCAATGCCCTTTGCAAGCCAATTCCCTTCAGGATTTATCCTTCCTTTGCTGGCTTGCTCTATGTCATTGCTACTCTCCTTCTTCGTCAACGCCAACAACCAGATTAATGAACTTAAAGTGGGTGTTTTGGTCCAGTTTCCTGAAATCCCCTCCGCCGTTCCCGACTACTTAAAACCAGACGAGAGTGAAGGGTTGGCGGGAGCATTGCAGGCAGCCAAAGACAGCAACCGCACCGGCAAATTTCTGGGCCTTGGTATTAATCTCAATATGGCTCAACTTGACGACCAAGAGGCCCTTATCAGCCAGGCAAAGGAATGGATGGCTGACGGCGTTCAGATACTCCTGGTGGACGCTGACACTCAAGCTCTTCTGGCCCTCAGGAAGGCCCTTCCAGATGAACTTATCCTGATCAACACAGGCAATCGCGAGGATAGCCTCAGAACAGAAACCTGCCTTGCCAATACCCTGCACACGGCTGCCAGCTTCAGCATGCAAACCGATGCACTGGCCCAGTGGCTGCGCAGCCGTCGTCTGTCAGAGGTGATGTTGGTCAAGGGAGATTCAGAGTCTGATAAAAAGTATGTTGAGGCTGCCAAAGCCAGCCTTAAAAAGTTTGGGCATAAGCTGGTGGCTGAAAAGAGCTGGAGCTTTGACACAGATCTTCGACGTGTCGCAGGAAAAGAGCTGCAGGCGTTTACCCAGGGGCCTGAGTATGATCTGGTGTGGGTTGCAGACACCCGCAATCTGTTTGGCCAATTGCTGCCCTACAACACCTTCCTGCCAAGACCCGTTGTCGGTACCCACGGGCTTGAAGCCGGTGAGTGGAGTCAGGTAATTGAGGCCTGGGGCGCGGTACAGATGCAGAACCGCTTCTTCAAAGATAACCAGAGGCCGATGACTGCCAGGGATTACAACGCCTGGATTGCCATACGGGCGCTGTCGGAAGCCATGACCAAGACCCGCAGTACTCAAGGGGCAGAGCTGTTGACTGCCATGTTAAATCCAGATTTCTACATAGCGGGCTACAAAGGCAGAAAGCTGAGCTTCCGCCCCTGGAGTGGTCAACTCAGGCAACCAGTGCCTTTGTTCAATCAGCAGGCACTGGTGGCGACAGCCCCCTTTGAGGGCTTTTTACACCCCAGAAATGAGATGGATACTCTGGGAGCTGACCGCAGGGAAAGCAGCTGTACTTTAGCCAGTCAGGAGTAACCCATGTACTTGCAAGCCTTACAAAAACTCTGCCTTACCGCGCTACTGCTACCCGGTCTGTCCTGGGCGGGACAGGTCTATGTATCCAATGAGAAGGATGACACCGTCAGTGTTATCGATCTTGATAGCCTGGAAGTGGTGGATACCTGGCAGGTAGGTGACAGACCCAGAGGCATTATTCTCAGTAAGGATCAGAAGTATCTTTATATCTGTGCCAGCGAGTCAGACACCATACAGATACTGGATAGGGCAACGGGTCAGATAGTCGGTGAACTGCCGTCCGGAGAAGACCCTGAGCAGTTTATTTTGCACCCCAATGGTGATTGGCTCTATGCCGCCAATGAGGATGATGCTCTGCTGACAGTGATAGATATCCCGGGCCGCAAAGTGATTACCCAGATTGACGTGGGCCTGGAACCGGAGGGGGTTGGCATCAGTCCTGACGGCAATACCCTGATTGTCACCTCAGAAACCTCCAATATGGCCCATTGGATAGACACCCGAACCAACGAAAATATCCACAACTCTCTGGTGGATGCCCGTCCCCGGGATGCCAAATTCACCGCCGATGGCAAACAGCTGTGGGTGAGCGCCGAGATTGGCGGCACAGTGTCAGTGTTCGACGCCAACAGTCGCGAAGAAATTAAGAAGATCCACTTTGCCCCCAAAGGGGTTCATGCCGATAAAGTGCAGCCTGTGGGTATCCGCCTGACAGAAAATGGCAAATATGCCTTTGTGGCACTGGGCCCCTCCAACCATGTGGCGATAGTGGATCAACAAACCCTTGAGGTACTGGATTATCTGCTGGTGGGCCGCCGGGTCTGGCAAATAACCATGACACCGGATGAGAAAATGCTGTTTACCACCAATGGGGTCAGTGGCGATGTTTCTGTTATCGATGTTGACCGGCTTAAGGTGATCAAATCCATCAAAGTTGGACGTTTCCCCTGGGGAGTCGCAATCGCAGATGAATAACTCCCAACCTTCAGTGAAAGTCGATAAGCTCGGTTTCAGCTATGGGCAAAGGCAGGCACTGAGGGATATCAGCTTTAACCTCTACCCCGGTATCACCATGTTGCTGGGTCCCAATGGTGCCGGGAAGTCCACACTGTTTGCATTGCTGACGCAACTCTATCGTCAGCAGCAGGGCGAAATCCGCTTTGCCGATGAGCCGCTGAAACAATTGAGACACAGGGCAAACGCCAAACTAGGTGTGGTATTTCAGCAGCATACCCTCGATATGGATATGAACGTCAGCCAGAATCTCTGCTATTTCGGTGCACTACATGGGCTCAATTCATCATCCAGCTTAACCCAGGCCATCCCTTTGCTGTCTCACTTCGGCCTGGACGACAGACTGCAGGATAAGGTCCGTACACTTAACACAGGCCACAAACGCAGACTGGAGATTGTCAGAGCCCTGATGCACTCACCTGCCATTCTATTGTTGGATGAACCCAGTGCCGGGCTGGACCCTGCAGGCCGCAGAAGCCTGATGCAAACGGTGCGGGAGTATTGCGCCAACCACAGGGTAGCAGTCCTTTGGGCCACTCACCTGTTGGACGAACCGGGAGCAGAAGACCAGCTACTGATACTTCATCGGGGGCAATTGCTCGCCAGCGGCCAATGCCAGGCACTGATTGCTGACCATGGTTTACCGGATCTGCCGCAGCTGTTTGCCCACCTGACCGAGGCGCCACGGCCATGATTTACTGGTATGGATTCAGCGGCATCTGCAAGCGTGAGTTACTGCGGTTTTGGTCACAAAAATCCCGCTTTTTCAGCGCGCTGGTTCGTCCATTACTCTGGTTGATTGTATTTGCTGCCGGGTTCCGTGCTGCACTTGGCATCGCCATTATTGAGCCTTACGAAACCTATATAAATTATGAGGAGTATATATTACCAGGGCTGTGCGCCATGGTGCTGCTGTTCAACGGTATGCAAAGCTCACTGTCCATGGTCTATGACAGAGAGATGGGCAGCATGAAGGTACTGCTGGTCAGCCCATTGCCCCGTGGTTTTCTGTTGCTGTCAAAGGTAGTCGCTGTGGCGCTTATCTCACTGCTGCAGGCCTCGGCATTTTTGCTGTTTGCCTGGCTTTACGGCATTGAAGCGCCTCTGACAGGTTACCTTTGTGCGCTCCCGGCCATGTTGCTGACAGCCATGATGCTTAACACCCTTGGCTTGATTATCGGCGCCTGGGTACGTCAGTTGGAGAACTTTGCGGGAGTGATGAACTTTGTCATCTTCCCTATGTTTTTCATGTCCTCAGCCCTGTACCCGCTGTGGAAAATGCAGGAAGCCAGCCAATGGCTCTACCTGATCTGTAGCTATAACCCCTTCACCTTCGGCACTGAACTCATACGTTTTGCCCTTTATGGCGAATTCAATGCCCCCGCCTTTTGGGTTGTCACCCTCTGCACCCTGCTGTTCTCCGTGATGGCAATTGCCAGCTTCAGACCGGAACGACGTTTTTAAGATTCCTCGTAGCGCCAATAATATTGAAATAAATGAATATTTCATTTTTTGAAATATTAAATACCAGTCAAATATAGGCAGAAAGCTTGTTATGCCGGAATAAAAAGTTTACAACTTGATCCAATTCACATAGTTACACTCTGATACAAGACATAAGTCATTGACCTGATTAAGAGTCATAATAATTCGTCTGAAATTGTGGATTATATAGAATTACGCAGGGATAATTTACGTATAAAATATATAAATAACCTTAGCCAAATTATGGCTGTCTGTTTTGAGGTTTTATGCTGCACATTAAAGACAAGAGTTTGTTCAGTCTTAAAATTTTAAGCTTTGAATATATAAAATTAAAACTGGAAAACCCCGGGCAACAGGATATCACTCAGTCACCAAAGTACCGCAATGAGGCATACTCCTATCAGGTACTGGCACGGGTGGCTGACATTGACGACAGCTTCGAGCAGATCAAGTCCCGCGAAGCCCCGATAGCTCTGGACGACCTCCCCGGCAACTACCTTGAACTGGTGGACCGTTGTTACCTGCTGGTCGGCACAGCCATTGGTCTGGATGAAACACAACTGCAACCCGGTTGCTCCCGGGATAGTATCAGAAGTGCACTCAGACAATATCCGGAAGCCATTAGTTCTCGCCTGCAACAAATTGAATATATAGCTAAAAAATGCCGTCATACTAAAGCTGACAATAAGTTTATTTTAGATAAGTGTCACAGTTTAAAAGTACCGAAAAGTAAGGATGGACACAGTCCTTGCTGTATTAATGACTTACATCGTTCGGTAGCCGATCTGCAATTCAGCCTGAAAGATGTATTTTCAATGAAACTGCAAAGAATACATTAAGATTAATTACTTACTCATAAAGACCAACTTATATTCAGGCAATTCTTAATTTAGTATTAAATAATTGCGAAAAGACTTTATTTCGCTCAATAAAAAGTCAACATTAAAAGAGTCTTGTCATATTAATATAAGATATCAATAAGTTATGTCATCAACTGCAAAAGCCATGTAAAAGCCGGGACATCAGTGCCCCGGCTTTTTATCAGCGATCCTATAAGAGAGGACAATCCGTCCTGATTAGAAGCTCACCTTAACACCTGCGGCAAAGGTTCTTGGTGCACCCGGTCCGACAAAACGGGCATCATCAAAGCCCGGGTAGACGCCCTCCAGCACCTCATCAGACTCTCCATAGGCCCCAAAGGTCTCGTAATCAGTATCAAACAGATTATCGACTCTGGCATAAACAGCCACCCACTCGTTAATCCTGTAACTGGCTCTCAGGTCCACCAGGGTAAAGCCATCCAATTGCTCATTCTCATTGGCTTCATCCCCACGATAATACTGACCACTCTGATACAGCAGGTCTGTGCCCAACAGCAGATCGCCCCAATACCATTCAAGACTGGCTTTGGCACTGTGCTCAGGCAATCCCGGAATACGATCTCCCTTTTCAACCTGACGATTCCCTCCTAAAGGATTGTTGGGGCTGAATGAGATATAGGGGGATTGGAAAGTCGCATCCAGATAGCTGTATGACACACTCAGGTGCCAATCCTGCCATTGCTTGCTCAGATAAGTCTCAACGCCCTGCCTGAGGGTATCGCCAACATTATCGAAGTACCCCTCTGATGGCAGTCCTCCAGCCTGTTGAAAAATGATGTCATCCCGGTTCATGGCGTAGAACAAGGTCAGACCCGCCTGCAGTGTCCCGGCCTGATGGTCAACGCCCAGCTCCCAGGTATCTGTGACCACTTGTTCCAGTGGTGGGTCTGAAACAAAGCCATTGGGCAGTTTGCAGGGTGCATCAGGATCGGCACAACTCAACTCTACCGGTGTTGGCGCCCGGCTGGACTGCGCCCAGGACGCATTCAATGAGGTTTGATCCATAAACTGCCAGGTCAGCCCAACAGAGGGACTCAGGTGGTTAAAATCATGGTCACCATCCAATGTGGTGCCATCTTCCCCCGGCGCCAAATCTATCATCTCAATATTGGTAAAGTCGTACCTTGCCGCTGTCGTCAGTTGCAGGTTATCCCGCAGCGCCAGGCTACCGGCAATAAAGCCATAATATTGAGTTCGATTGCTGTCCAGACGCACGATGGAATCCTCATCGTACAGACCTACCCCGGATGTGGATCTCGGCGAACCAACTTCCTCATTCATCAACTCAGCAAACTCTGTATCTGAGCGAAAGTCGATATCTGCCCAGCTTGCCCCGGCACCAAATACCCACTGACTGGGGAAGCTGCCACGTTCCAAATCGAGTACCAATTGGGCCGACACGCCACCGGACTTCTGTTTGGTTTGAGAGGTATTGTTCAAACCATCCAGATCATCCGCTTCCAACCCCATCTCATCCAGGTCAACATCCAACGCCTTGCCATGGCGGTCAACAAACTCTACCGGCTCGTCATCTTCATCGCACAGGGTCTCTTCACCATCGACCTCACACTCCTCAAAATCACTGTCGTCACCATTAAGTGTGTTGGTCTCTGAATCCCGGTAGTACAAATTCAGATCCAATGACAGGTTGGACGCCAGTTGAATATCCCCGGCGAGGGAGGCAAACCAATGGTCGTTCTCGGTTTGATCAGGATGGGTATATACCGCTGAGCGACCTTCCAGCGCCATCAAATCAAAGGGCACGGCACCGTTACCGATCAGATCGCTGCGACTGGCTGCAGCCAGCAAATCCCAGCGATTACCTTCGCCCCCCTTCCAGGTCAGATTCGTTAGAAACTGAGTCACTTCGGTAGGAGAGAAATCCCGCCAGCCATCTTCTTCATATCGACTGACGACAGCATAGTAACCAAGTTCCCCTGAGTTACCGCCGCTCTCTACAGTGCCCTGCCACATACCATGGCTGCCGCCACGGACATCCAGCACATTGTCCTGAAAACTAAAACCGTCTTTCACATCCAACACCAGAGCGCCGCCCAGTGTGTTCTGGCCAAACACAGGATTGGATCCGGAATAGAGGCTCACTTCCCGCAATGCCGTCAGGGGAATAAGGTCCCAGTTAACCGTATCGCCAAAAGGTTCATTAAAGCGTACGCCATTAACATAAACCGACATGCCCTGAGGCAGCCCCAGCAGAGGAGACAGAGTAAAACCCCGGTACTGCAAGTCCATCTGGAACGGGTTGTTCTGTACGTCATTGACGCTCACACTGACGAAACTGGATTTCAGCAACTGCCCCAAATTGGCATCCAGGCTGCGCTCAATGTCAGCCATATTGGCGTGTTGATGGGCGCCTGGGTACCACTGGCCGTCACGCTCATCGGCATGTCCCAATATAGTAATCACTTCAGGTTTCTGATCATCGGCAATAGCGCTCACAGGTATGTAACCCGCGATTGCCAGCGTCAGCAAAGACAGAACGGGCTTTGACGATTTGGCCCTGTTTGTTGATTGGTATTTCACCCTACCTCCCACTGAATTCCGGAGTTTTACAGCCGCAAAAGGCTTTGTGTTTAAGCTAGGTAAAACGTCGAGGGGAAAGTATTGGGAAAAGGCGGGAAAAAATTCCTACTTTGGGAGGAAAAGACGACACTAATACATTGAAATAAAAGGTATCACTCCGGGTCATCACCGAAGTTAAGCTGACCATTCATCTCATCTCGCTGCTGCTTTATCTGCTCTTTTCTGGCCTTGAGAATGGCCAGTTGGCGATTGCGGCGGCGACGCTTACACAGGCGAATCACTTCCAGCTTCTGGACGTCGGTAAACTGTTGCCAATGAAATCTCTCGTCCCTGCTGCGCAGGCAGCCAAGACAGTAACCCCGGTTATCGGTTTTACACACCCCCAAACAGGGGCTGGGGATCTCAAAAAAGCCCAACTGCTCCATAAAACTGAGTCTGCCTCCTGAATGAAAAAGTCGCGAAGCGGTGAACAGGTTATTCCTAGGTATAACACCTGCTACTGAAATTAAACAGGTCAGTGGGCGTAATTAACTTGTCACAGGCTATATGAAAGCCATACCCTTGAATAAATTGGAATGCCGACTATTGGAGAAGTCTATGAAGTGCCGCCAACTTTTCGCCATATTGCTCAGCGCAACCCTGTTATCTGCCTGCGCCGGAAAGCCGCCAAGAACGGATTATGCCGTGGACTTTGATTTCAGTAAGCTGGAGAACTTCACCATGCTGCCGGCACCTGCAACTGATGACCCCATCAGCGCCGAACGTATCAGTAATCAGATCAGTCGGGATCTGCAAAACAAAGGCTTTAAAGACTACCCGAGAGCACCTGATTTTCTGGTTGGCTTTAACCTGTCCACCGGTGACAAGCCGGATGAATCAAATGTCTCCATCGGCTTGGGAACGGGCTCCTGGGGACGCAGTGGTGGTATCAGTGTTGGCACCGCCGTTGACCTGCCTACCAGCAAGAATGTCAAAGAGCAGGAAGTCGATATTCGTATCTATGATCCCAGTCGCCGCTTGATCTGGCGTGGTACCGACAGTTACGACTTTAAAGATGGTGGAGAAAAGAAAGCCACTGCAGCCCAGAAAACGGTCGACAAAATTTTGGCTCAGTTTCCTCCCCAGCCGGAAAAAGCAAAGTAAGTCACTCATTCAAAGGCCCGCAAATGCGGGCTTTTTACTATCCTTCCCGCCTGACTTTCTGCTCTACCAATCTGTAAATTCTGAACAAAATACAATCCGGTGATCGGTTGCACAAATCACGGTTATTCCCACTTTCGGCGGGTTAACAGACAGCGGCTTCGCGGTACACTCCAGCAAAATTCCAATAATCACCTCACACAATAAGAAGGTACCCACACCATGATTGGCACTCCAAATACCCAGGGGGCAACCCGGGCCATGTTGCTTGGTTGCGGCGAGCTGGGCAAAGAAGTCGCGATAGAACTGCAGCGTCTGGGCGTAGAAGTGATCGGTGTCGACCGCTATCCCAATGCCCCAGCCATGCAGGTGGCCCATCGCTTTCATGTGATCAATATGCTGGATGGCGAAGCGCTTAAAGCTCTGATTACGCAGGAGCAGCCGCACCTGATCATCCCTGAGATTGAAGCCATTGCCACCGCCACTCTGGTTGAGCTTGAAGCCGAAGGTCTGAAGGTGGTGCCCACCGCCAAAGCCACCGCCCTGACGATGGATAGAGAAGGTATCCGTCGACTGGCTGCCGAGGAGCTGGGGTTGCCAACCTCCCCTTATCAATTCTGCGACACCCATGAAGAGTTCATAGAAGCAGTCAATAAGATAGGAATGCCCTGCGTCGTTAAGCCGGTAATGAGTTCTTCAGGCAAGGGCCAGAGCGTTATTCGGCAAGTCTCTCAGATAGACACAGCCTGGGATTATGCTCAACAGGGTGGCCGGGCCGGAGAAGGCCGGGTGATTGTGGAAGGCTTTGTCGCCTTTGATTATGAAATTACCCTGCTAACCATCAGCGCGGTTAACGGTATTCATTTCTGTGCCCCAATTGGTCACAGACAGGAGGATGGTGACTATCGCGAATCCTGGCAGCCACAACTCATGTCTCCGGGCGTGCTTGAAAAAGCTCAGGCGGTGGGCAAGTCTGTGGTAGAAGCACTGGGAGGCCTGGGTCTGTTTGGTGTTGAACTGTTTATTAAAGACGATGAGGTGTACTTCTCCGAAGTCTCGCCTCGCCCACATGATACCGGCATGGTCACCCTTATCAGTCAGGATTTGTCTGAGTTTGCCCTGCACGTTCGGGCGATTCTGGGGCTGCCTGTTACCAATATCGCCCAACACGGTCCCTCAGCCTCGGCAGTGGTACTGGCTAACGGCGAGTCCACCAATATCCGCTATCAGGGACTGGCAGAAGCACTGGCCCAGCCTGATACTCAGTTGCGTTTGTTCGGCAAGCCCGAAATTAATGGCCGTCGCCGCCTGGGCGTCGCATTGGCGAGGGATATTGATATCGATGCAGCCATCAACAAAGCGGTAACTGCCGCTTCCAAAATAGAGCCCATCTTCTGATGTGAGATTTAGACCGCTGACAATCTGCTTCAGGTGGATTAAGTCAAAGTAACGACTCAATGCCGGCAGCCTCTTCAGGCTTAGCCGGCTTTTTTATCTCAACTCATCCTCTTTTCGCTAAATAGAACGGCCCATTGATTTCAGCTCAATCTAATAAACCACCTCTCCACAACAGAGAAAAGCTCTCCCTGAACGGTCATTAATGCTAAAAAACCAAAGCTTACAACAACAAATAAACAACAAAACTGCAACCAAATACCCCGCTGTGCTAACATAATGCATTGAGCTCTAACTATTTATCTTGAAACCTTTCAGAGGACTTCAGGGAATATGGGTTAACTCTTTGACTATACGTCTTTTTTGCTATGGAGAGCCTTTGGGACAGCAACTCAGGGCATCATAAACACACAAAATAAAAAAGGTTTTTACATGTTCAGACAAAACCGCCTGAATCAGGCCATTGTTTGCGCGCTGGCGACCTCTGCCAGTTTCAGTATCAGCGCAGACGACCTGAAAGATGTAGAACGCAAAATTGAGACCATCGAAGTAACGGCTACCAAGCGTGTCCAGAATATTCAGGACACCGCCGTTGCAGTCCAGGCAATGAGCGCTGAAGATCTGAAAGATCAGAACGTGGGTAACTTCGACGACTTCGTCCGCTATATGCCAAACGTGAATGTGGGTAGCCGTGGTCCAGGCCAGGCAGATATCTTCATCCGTGGTATGGCGATTCAGCCGATTACCGTCATGCTTTCAGGCGCTCAGGGCACCATGCCCAACGTAGCCCTCTATCTTGATGAGCAACCCGTTACCGCGCCCGGCCGTAACCTGGATGTTTATGCCGCTGATATTGAGCGCATCGAAGTACTGCCTGGACCTCAGGGCACACTGTTTGGTGCCAGCTCTCAGGCGGGAACCATCCGTTATATCACCAACAAGCCAAAAATCGATGTATTCGAGGCAGGTTTCAGCTCCTCACTGGAAACCACCAAAAGTGGTGACATGAGCACAGTGATCGAGTCGATGATCAACCTGCCGGTAACCGATAACCTGGCTATCCGCGGCACCATTTACAGTGTTAACCGTGGCGGCTATATCGATAATGTTCAGGGCAACTTTACTCTGGACCCAAGCATTAACCCTGAGTCTGCGGTTAACTTGCCCGGTGCCAAGTATGACTCAGCCAACAATGCAGCTCTGGTGCAGGAGAACTTTAACGACAGCTTCTACAAAGGCGGTCGCCTGGGTCTTAAGTACCTGATCAACGATGACTGGGATCTGCTGGTACAAACGATGCAGCAGGAGATTGGCGCTGACGGTGTATTTGATTACGACCCTGAGGTGGGTGATCTGCAGGTGCAGCGTTACTTCCCCGACAGTCTCAAAGACAAGTTCAACCAGACCTCCTGGACTTTGGAAGGTCGCCTGGATGCATTGGAACTGGTTTATACCGGTGCCTTCCTGGACCGTGAAGTGCAGCAGTCAATCGACTACACGGGCTATAACAACTCAGGCGCCTTTATCGCTTACTACACCTGTACCTATGATAACCCTGACTACATCATCAACTATGACATTGACCCCAATGTGATTACCGATGTGCGCCACTGTAAAGACCCAACCAAGGGCTTTAAGGGGCAGCAGGATCATAAGCGTATGACCCATGAGTTCCGTATTACCGGCGACATCACAGATAGCCTGCGCTATGTAACAGGTATCTTCTATGATGACTACGAGATTGAAACTCAGGATGACTATTACTACATGGCCACCCCTGAGTTGGGCTTTGCTCCCAATGCACCTATCTCTGATGCCAATAATATTAATCCCAACACCCGTCCTGCCGGCGTCGCCTTCTTCAATGACATAACCCGAACTGAAGAGCAGATCGCCCTGTTCGGTGAGATGGCCTGGGACATTACCGATGATCTGACTGCCACAGCTGGCCTGCGCTGGTATGAGATTGAGTCAGACTTTACCGGCTCATCCAACTTTGCCGACGGTATATTCCAGGGCTCTAAAAATACAGACCGTGGCCGTGACTATGACAAGTCAGGTGGCCACACCACTGAGCCGCTGAAAATTGATGACATCATCACCAAGTTCAATCTGTCCTATAAAGCCACTGACGATGTGTTGCTGTACGCCACCTACTCAGAAGGCTTCCGTCCCGGCGGTTTCAACCGTGGTGGCGGTATCCCTTCCAATAATGCGGCTTTCCCGGATGTGGAAGTGACCTATGGAACGGATGATGTAGTCAACTATGAGATGGGCTGGAAAACCCTGTTGGCGGATCAAACTGTGAAGTTCAACGGTAACATCTACTTCATCGAATGGAACGATATGCAGGTGTCCCGTTTCGATCCGGTAAACGTCTCGATTCTTACCTTTATCGAAAACGCAGCTGACTCTGAGATTCTGGGTATTGAGTCCGATGTGGTGTGGAACGCAACCGACAACCTGACTGTCTATGGTGCAGTATCCTACAACGAAACTGAGCTGACCAACCTCAAAGGACAAGTCATTGAGATGGCCCCTGTTGGCAGCGAACTGCCGTTGACGCCCAAGTTCCAGGGTAACCTGAGACTGAGGTATGACTGGGATCTGGCAGACTACTATGCCAACTGGCAGCTGGGCGTCCAGTACGCAGGTAAGTCCTGGAGTTCTATCGTTGCTGAAGAACGTGAGCAGCAGGATGGCTACACCATGGTCAACTTCTCTGTAGGACTGGAGAAGGACAACTGGGGTGTGAAGCTGTATGCCAATAACCTGACTGATGAACGTGCTGAACTGTTTATCAACACCCAGGATGATAACCGCCGTATCAGTACCAACCGTCCTCGCACCTTTGGTGTGAACTTCAGCTACTACTACTAAGCATCAGACATAAGTCGCTGATAGTTTAGCTGTAAACATGATAAGGCAGCCTGCGGGCTGCCTTTCTTTCACCTACCCATGATTATTTAACTGTGAAGCCTTAATCTGTTCAGACTTTACAGATAAATGATCATATCGGGTCCCGGATAAGCGGAACGAGCAAAAGCGTAAAAGGGCAAAATAATGACAAGCTCCCCTGAGCAATCCCATTCAACCGCTGAGCTGAACGACAGCATCAAGCAGATAAAACAGCAGATGCAGGCAGGCCAAATCAAGGCTGCCAACGAACTGTGTCAGCAGCTGTTACCTTTGCACCCAAAACACACAGAACTTGTGTATATGAGCGCCGTCTGTGCCAGATACAGTCAGCAGCTTTCCAGGGCGCTGGAGCTTTGCCAGCAGCTACAATCCCTGGCGCCGGACTTCGGCCGGGCATTTCAGGAGCAGGGGCATATATTGCTGGCTATGGATAAGCTGGAGCTGGCCCTGCAGGCCTATCGTCAGGCTGTAAAACTCAACCCTGCATTAACAGCAAGCTGGCAGCGTCTGGCTCAGTTGGCCGCTCAGGCAGGAATACAGGGCGAAGTCACCCACGCGGTTGCCCACCTTGAACATTACAGTGCCCTGCCGCCGATTCTGGTTTCCATCAACTCCATGCTGCATGAAGGCAAGCTGCAGAAGGCTGAGCAGCTGTGTCGCCACTATCTGCAGGCCAACCCCAAAGATACTGAAGCCATGCGCCTGTTGGCGCAGTTGGGAATGCGCTTGAATGTGCTGGATGATGCCGAGTTTCTACTGGAAAGCGCGCTGGAATTTGAGCCGGATAATCGCCAACTGCTGTTTGACCACATTCAGGTACTGCACAGACGCCAGAAGTTTGCTCAGGCCCATAAAGCCTCTGAAAAACTGGTCAGCATCTACCCCAACAACCCCAGCTTCGACACCTGCCATGCCAATCAGTGTGTTGCCATCGGCCGCTATGACCAGGCGCTGGAACTCTACGACCGGGTCATCGCCCAGTTGCCGGACAACGCTGATCTCTATCTGGTTCGGGGCCACGCGCTGAAAACTGTTGGCAGACAGGATGACGCTATCGCCTCTTACCAAAAGGCGTACCAGCTTAAGCCGGCATTTGGTGATGCCTTCTGGAGTCTGGCCAACCTTAAGACCTACAAATTCAACGATGTTGAGATTCGCTGGATGCAGGAGCAGCTGCAGGCAGACTCAACCCGACTGCAGGACAAGTACCACCTCTGCTTCGCGCTGGGTAAAGGACTGGAGGACAGGAAACAGTTTGAAGAAGCCTTTGGTTACTACCATCAGGGCAATGAACTGAAACGTCAGGAGCTCAGATACGAGTCAGAGCGTATTGAGCGCGACTTTGGCTTGCAAAAACAGTGGATCACCCCTGAGCTTATCGCCGATAAAGGTGGCAGGGGCAATCCCGCTCCGGACCCCATTTTCATTCTCGGCATGCCCAGAGCCGGTTCGACCCTGATTGAGCAGATTATCGCATCCCACTCCATGGTGGATGGCACACTGGAGCTGCCGGATATTCTGGCAATGGCCCATCGTCTTAATGGTCGTCGCAGACTGGATGAAGCACCAAGATATCCAGAGAATTTGACGGAACTGAGTGAGAGTGAGCTAAAGCAGCTGGGCCAGGAGTTTCTGGACAACACCCGGGTGCATAGAGGCAGCGCGCCCTTCTTTATCGATAAAATGCCCAACAACTTCCGCCATATCGGCCTGATAAAGCTGATACTGCCCAACGCCAAAATTATCGATGCCAGACGCAACGCCATGGCCTGCTGCTTCAGTAACTTTAAGCAGCTGTTTGCCGAGGGCCAGGAGTTTACCTATGGCCTTGAGCAGGTTGGCCGTTACTACTCAGGCTATGTGGATTTGATGGACCATTGGCACAGTGTGTTCCCCGGAGAGATCCTGCATGTACAGTATGAAGATGTAGTCGATGACCTGGAGACTCAGGTGCGCCGCATTCTCGATTATCTGGAGCTACCTTTTGAGGAAAGCTGTGTTGAGTTCCACCGCACCAAGCGCTCGGTTCGCACCGCCAGTTCGGAGCAGGTTCGTCAGCCCATCTACAAACAGGGAGTGGATCAGTGGGTCAACTTCGAGCCCTGGCTGAATGAGCTGACTCAGCATCTGTCTGATAAGGCATTACCAAAACAGCAGTAACTCTCTCAGGGCTGGAAAAGCAATCAACCACCAAGTGCAACGAATCACGAAAGAAAGCCCTCTTTCTCGTATTGCCTTCGTGTTCTTCGTGAAGCCAACGAAGTTGGTGCTTCGTGGCAAGACGCTTTAAAGCCTGGAATTAAAAAAGGCTGCCTTCCAATTGAAGTGCAGCCTTTCTTTTTCACTTACCCCAGCAGAACGCTGCCAGAGCTTTCTTGCCAGTGAAATTATTTGAATAAATGGCGAATGTTCGCCAAATCACTCTTACCTTCATCCAGCTCTTGCTCGGTCAGACCAGCCACTTCGTGTGGGAATACCAGCCACTCATCAGAGTTATGGATGTAGTAATCCGGCTTCAGCGGTACCTGAGTATTGGCAGGCTTATAGTAAGGGCAAGCGATACGGATATCCTGAGGCAGGTTCAGACGCATCTGCTCCTTCAGCACTTCCATCAGAGCGTGTACGCTGCGGCCAGAGTCGAATACATCATCAACAATCAGCAGGCCGTCTGAGGCGTTGGCATTTTCGATGATGTAGTGCAGACCATGAACCTTGATCTCTTTGCTCTGCTTATCAGTGCCGATGCCATAGTAGGAAGAGGTACGCACAGCAATATGGTCGGTTTCTACTTTTTTGAAGTCGAAGTATTCCTGAACTGCGATACCGATTGGGGCACCACCACGCCAGATACCCACAATAAATTGTGGGCGGAAACCACTTTCATACACCTGGGCAGCCAGGCGGAAGGAGTCTTCGAGGAGTTCCTGAGCGGTAATAAAACGTTTTTCTGTCATGGTGCGATTCTCTTTATGTTATCCAAAGATCCACCGGACAGTCCCAAAGTCTGAGGGCAAGGTCTTGAGCTGACCGGGCAGATATTGGGAGCGCATTTTACTCGAGTTCAGCTTCTTTTGCTCGCAATATTTGCCACCCCCTTAAGTCAAAGTTCCATCGACCTCAAGCTGAAAATAATTCCACATCTAATCTTTATTTCGCATCCAAATCATCCGAACGTCGCTGGAAAATATCATACCAGTCGTTATACTTAGCACCCGCAACATCAAATTTACTTTCAACTCAAATTAAATGGAGTGTAATTGAAGTGCCATGACTGACCAAGGTCACCATGCTCTTCTGGATGATGAAATCTGTTAACCAATGGAAAAGAGTTGTCGTTAAAGTTGGCAGCGCCCTTATATCCCCCAATCGCCACGGCTGCAGCAGCCGTTACCTTCTCAGCATCGCTCAGTTCATTCTTCAATGCCGGCAACAACAGATAGATGTTGTACTTGTCTCCTCCGGCTCAGTAGCCGCAGGTGCCTACCTGGTTGATAAACCCGGCAGTGATTCAGTTGCAGTACGTAAAGCCAGAGCCGCCGCCGGACAGATGGAGATGATGGCGACCTGGTCAAGATTCTTTGATGATGCCACTGCTCAGTTGCTCATTACCCATGCTGATCTGAGAGATAAGGAGCGCCACCAGAGTATCCGCGAAACCCTGTTTGCTCTGTTGGATAACCAGTTGCTCCCCATAGTGAATGAGAATGATGCCGTCACTACCAAACGCCTTAAGGTTGGCGACAACGACAACCTGGCCGCTATGGTTGCCGCCGCTGCGGATGCTGATGCCCTGATCCTCTGTACCGATATTGAAGGCCTGTATACCGCAAACCCTAAAGAGGTTGCCGATGCGACTCTGGTTCCTGTCGTCAACAAAATTACTCCTGAGGTGTTTGCCATGGCGGGTGGCTCAGGGTCCGATGTAGGTACTGGAGGTATGTTCACCAAGGTAGAAGCCGCTGAGAAGGCCACAGCTCACGGCATAGATACTTATGTACTGGATGGCCGTAATAACGCCAGTTTTGATGCTCTGCTTAAAGGTGAAAACCCGGGCACCTGCTTTGTTGGCCGAAGTAATCCAATGACCTCAGGGGATCACTGGATGGCTCATACGGTCAGAACCTTCGGCAAGGTTGTTTTTGAAGAGGAGTGGGACACCAAAGCCCTGAGCGAGGGCAACACAGAGGGACTGACCTCAGAGGTGATTGCCCAGGTTGATGGCAGCTTTCAAAAGGGAGACCCCATCAGTCTGTATGACAGTGATGGCAATGAGATTGCCCGTGCCCACAGTCGCTACAGCAGTTGTCTACTGGAATATTTTGCTACTCACAACATGCCAGCCAATGAAAAAGTTAATGACATTATCGAGCCGGAAGTCGTTGTTATGGAGAACAAATGAGTTTAATCAAAGAGATTGCCCTGAAAGCCAGCCAAGCCGCCAAAGTACTTGCCGGTGTATCGACCGACACCAAAAACCAGGTATTGCAGGCGATGGCCAATGCGCTGGAAGCCCAGCAGCAACAAATTATTGAAGCCAACCGTCAGGACCTTTCACAGGCCGATGAGCTGGGATTAAGTGCCGCTATGGTCGACAGACTGACCCTGACCCCGGCACGTGTTGCCGATATGGCACAGGGTCTGCGTACTTTGGCCAGCCTGGAAGACCCGGTAGGCAAGACACGTTTGCAAGCAGAGCGCCCCAATGGTCTTAAAGTCGAAAAGATGCGCATTCCGCTGGGCGTGGTTTGCATGATCTATGAGGCTCGCCCCAATGTGACAGCTGACGCCGGAGCACTGTGCTTTAAATCGGGTAATGCCGTTATCCTGCGCGGTGGTAAAGAGGCGCTTGCCTCCAGCCTCGCCATCTCAGCTATTCTGCAGCAGGTGCTGGAGCAGTTTAACCTGCCCGCAGCACTGATCAGCGTGGTCCCCAACCCTGATCGTGCACTGATGCAGGAATTGATGGAGCAGCAGGGACTGATTGACGTGATAATCCCCAGAGGCGGTGAAGGACTGATCCGCTATGTTACGGAAAACAGCAAGGTTCCGGTTATTCAGCACTTCAAAGGTGTGTGTCATCTCTATATTGACCGGGATGCGGATATCAACCAGGCACTGTCCCTGCTGGTCAATGGTAAAACCCAGAGAACCGGCGTGTGCAATGCCCTTGAGGGCTGCCTGGTTCACAAAGATATTGCCGCTGACTTCCTGCCACTGGCTGCAGAAGCCCTTAAAGAAAAGTCTGTCTTTATCAATGGCTGTGAGCAAACTGCGCAGCATATTCAGGTGGGCAAGGTGCTGAAAGAAGAGGAGTTTGGTCAGGAGTATCTGGATCTGGAGATCGCCATTCGCCAGGTTGACAACGTCGATGCCGCGCTGGCCCATATTGACCGCTTTGGCAGCCACCATACCGAAGTGATCTGCACCACCAATGAAGAAACCGCTGCGCGCTTCCAGCGCCTGGTTGATGCTTCTGTGGTGATGTGGAATGCCTCTTCCCGCTTTTCAGATGGCGCCGAACTGGGGCTGGGAGCAGAGATCGGTATCGCCACCACCAAGTTACACGCCTACGGCCCTATGGGACTTGAGGCCCTGACCGCCGAGAAGTTTGTGGTGACAGGCAGTGGCCAGATAAAAGGTTAGCCTAAGGAAGGTACGAATAAGTCCCGTGCGTGCTCTGCGAGTGCTGACAGCCTCTAGATGCGCGACGCAGCTCGAAGTTAATGGCCCTAGTCCTTATCGAGAACTGCTTCCCTTATAAAAACGCCGGCAATTGCCGGCGTTTTTAGTTCAAACAGTCAGCTCAGTATTTATCTGCCAGACGGGCGCGGGCCTGATGCAACTTCTTATAGCTGTCGATCAAACGCAGATGGCGATCCAGGCCTTCCAACTTCATGCTGGTAGGCGTCAGACCGGCAAAGCGCACCGAGCCATTGATTGAGCCAATCACCTGGTCCATGCGCTCTTTACCAAACATGCGAGTGAGGTTGTAGTTGAAGTCTTCCAGCTCCAGCTCATCATCCAGTGCAATTTCCAGCACAGCCTGCATTGCCTGATAGAAAAGATTACGATCTACCGTATTGTCGTTGTACTGCAGGAAGGTTTCCACCAGCTCAATAGCCGCTTCCAGCTCGCCCAGCGCCAGATAACCCAGCAGCTTTAGCTCCAGAATAGTCAGCTGTCCCCACTCGGTATTCTCATCAAACTCGATACCGATCAGGGTCTTGATATCTGTGTAGTTATCCAGCTCGCTCTCTTCCAGACGCTCAATCAGATCGGCCAGTTGGCTATCGGACAAACGGTGCAGGTTCAGAATGTCTTCGCGGTAGTCCAGCGCCTTGTTGGTGTTGTCCCACACCAGATCAGTCACCGGATATACCTCTGAGTAGCCAGGCACCAGAATACGGCAGGCGTTACCAATGGCGGTAAACTCAGCCACATAAGCTTCCAGTCCCAGCTCCTCCAGAATACCGAACAGGGCTGCGGACTCTTGTTCGTTGCTGCCGGAGAAATCCCACTCAACAAAGTCATAGTCTGCTTTTTCGCTGAAGAAGCGCCAGGAGATCACGCCGGTTGAGTCGATAAAGTGCTCAACAAAGTTCTCAGGCTCCTGCACTGCCATGCTGTTAAAGGTTGGCTTTTGTACATCGTTCAGGCCTTCAAAGCTGCGGCCCTGCAGCAGTTCTGTCAGGCTTCGCTCCAGCGCCACCTCAAAGCTTGGGTGGGCGCCGAAAGAGGCAAACACACCGCCGGTACGTGGGTTCATCAGGGTTACGCACATCACTGGGAACTGGCCGCCCAGAGAGGCGTCTTTAATCACCAGAGGGAAACCCTGAGCTTCCAGTGCTTCGATACCCGCCATAATGGATGGATACTTGGCCAGTACTTCTTTGGGAACTTCCGGCAGGGCAATCTCTTCTTCGATAATCTGGCGCTTCACCGCCCGCTCGAAGATTTCAGACAGACACTGCACCTTGGCTTCATCCAGGTTGTTACCCGCACTCATGCCGTTGGACAGGAACAGGTTTTCAATCAGGTTAGACGGGATATAAACCGTCTCGCCATCGCTGTGGCGCTTATAGGGGATGGCACAGATACCGCGCTCAACATTGCCTGAGTTGGTATCAATCAGGTTGGAGCCAGCCAGTTCACCGTCCGGATTGTAAATCTCCAGCGTGTACTCATCCAGAATGCCTTCAGGCAGTTCATCGTTAGGGCCTGGCTTGAACCACTTCTCGTGTGGGTAATGCACGAATTCGGCATTGGCAATCTCTTCACCGAAGAACTGATCGTTGTAGAAGAAGTTGCAGTTCAGACGCTCAATAAACTCGCCCAGCGCCGAACACAGCGCACTCTCTTTGGTAGAGCCTTTACCATTGGTAAAGCACATAGGTGATGCGGCATCACGAATATGCAGTGACCACACATTCGGCACCAGGTTACGCCAGGATGAGATCTCAATCTTCATGCCCAGATCTTCCAGCAGCGCTGTCATATTGGCGATAGTCTGCTCCAGCGGCAGATCTTTACCCAGAATAAAGGTACTGTCGCCATCAGCTGGTTTCACCATCAACATGGCCTGAGCGTCTTCATCCAGGCTTTCCACTGTCTCGATTTTGAACTCAGGGCCTGTCTGCACCACCTTCTTCACTGTGCAGCGATCGATAGAGCGCAGAATGCCCTGACGGTCTTTGTCAGAGATGCTGTCCGGCAGCTCAACATGGATTTGGAAAATCTGGTTATAACGGTTCTCAGGGTCCACAATATTGTTTTGAGACAGGCGGATACCTTCGGTTGGGATCTCCCGGGAAACACAGTAAACCTTAACGAAGTAAGCCGCGCACAGGGCTGAAGACGCCAGGAAATAATCGAAAGGGCTTGGCGCGCTGCCATCGCCCTTATAACGGATTGGCTGATCGGCAACTACAGTGAAGTCGTCGAACTTGGCTTCCAGTCTCAGGTTATCGAGAAAATTAACTTTGATTTCCATGGGTTTGTTCCGAAAGAGAGTTCCGAAGTGTGACGCCGGCAAACCACATCAACACCCTTAAGGAAAGGTGAGTAAGTGCCAGCGTCTGCGGATAATGCGAATTGCCTCGCATTATCCTTGTTTTTCACGCTATGTGAAAGGCGAATAAAGGTAGGGCTAACATACACAATGGAAAGTAAGTTTAAGTCGCGACCATTGATCCTGGCATGCGTGATTGCACGTATCAGAGGAAACGAAACAAGGAGTGTGAAATGAAATCTCTAGCTAACTCACTGATGGTTATCATAATTAGCATCACCCTTGGGGCATGTTCCAGCAATTACCCCAATCAGGATCCCATCGGACAAGCTTTTCCAACCGTGCCCGGCACCACACTGACCAAAGAGCAGGTTATGCTGCCGGAGCATTTTCAGGGTCGACCTGTAATAGTACTGCTGGGTTATGTGCAGGATGCCCAGTTTGATATCGACCGCTGGCTGATTGGTCTGGACATGACCCAAACCAAGGCTGATGTGTTCGAAGTGCCCACCATAGCAGGTATGGTGCCCCGTATGTTTGAAACCCAAATTAACAATGGCATGCGCGCCGGTATTCCCAAAGCCCTCTGGGGCGGCGTGATTACTGTCTTCGAGGATGGCGATAAGATGCAGGCGCTGACCGGCAATATGAACCCCAATAACGCCAGAGTCCTGTTGCTGGATAGCAAAGGGAAAATCCGTTTTTTCTACGATGAAGGTTTTGCGGTCGTACCGCTTAAAGCGCTGCGTTCGGAGTTGGCAAGCTTGCAGTAAAGGTCGCAACCAACAGACGAATCAAGGCTCCGGCGGCTTGTCTTTCGCCATACAAATGCCTTTGAACAGCAGAGGATACCGGCGCAGGCGTCGGCCGGTGTCCGAATCCTCAAATACGGCTCGCCGCAGCAGCTCAATATCCTCTCCCAAATCCAGCACCCACTCGCAGCGCTCGATTGCCCGGATAAACCCCCTGGGCAGAAACCGTTGCTGGCGATACTCATCCAGATTCGCCCTCACCTGGGCAATTTTGCCCGGCTGCCGCGCCAGCTCATCAAATACCCGGCTGAGATAAGCAAGATTGACGGATGCCTCGTCCCGTTTGCGGGGACGGCGTTGACGCCGTGCAGCAAAAGCGTGAAAAGGAACAGTCATACTATTTTCACTTCAACCAGAGCATCACCATCTGTGCTCTTCTTTGTATCAGTCTGGCCAGCAGTAACAGGCCGCAATGACTCAGACTGGTCAGGTTCACATATCAAGTCGCGCACTGGTAACCCAGGCTTGGCATAAGCCAGGCGCCCCAGTCTGGACGTTGTGTGGTAACTGTCCAGCGATGAGACAGCCACCAACCCCAGCGCTTCGACATCCAGATAACCATCTTCACTGAGAGTATCCACTCTGGCGCTGACCTCGACCACTTCCCCTACCAGCATGACGGTGCCATTAACCTCCAGAGTTTGATGCTCAATATACTTGAGGCCAATTTGCAGAGGGCTTTCGGCCACATAAGGCGCTGGGTGAGATTGATTGAAATAGCCTGTCAGGCCCACAGCTTCAAATTCAGAAACGTCACTGGGGTAGCGCGCCGAAGTTTGGTGCGCCAAACGGAAGAACTCTTCACCGACACCGTTAAGGGTATAAAAGCCGGTATCGAGAATGTTTTCCAGTGAATCCCGTGACACCGAATGTGGCCTGAATATCATCCCCATCAGCGCAGGGTCGGCCCCCAGATGAAACACGCTGCTGACGATAGCCAGATTGGTTTGCCCTGCTTTGCTGACGGAGCCCACCAGATTGGCACTTTTGAAGCCGGACAGACTATTGATAAACAGTGCACGGCGGCGTTGAGAGAGCGCTTGAATCTCTTCTTTGTTCAGATACATAGGGTCGTTTCCATAAACCAGATACCTGATTTACGGCCTTGCTAAGGGCAAAGATCAGAAAAGGCGCCCCAGTGGCTATTGGAGCGCCTCGTTACCCATACGCCTGACCGCCTTAAATCAGGCTGTCAGCTTTACCGTCAGGAGTTACCCCAGCTCAACGCCCGGGTTACCGGCAGCGCTGCTGGCGCTCATTCTGCGCTCTGTCTGCTCTGTGTATTCAGCAGACTTAATAGAGCTGACATAGCGCCACTCACTGCTGACCTTCTCAGGGGTAAAGGTCACCGTCATATACCCTCGGTCCGCCAGGTTGGTGTACTTAAGATCGCTGACCAAACCGGTAATCGCGGCCTCTGTGGGTACCACCTGCTCAGGCGTCAACCCCAGATACAGCTCCAGACCGGGAGAGGAGACAGACGCCGTGGCAAACTCCACCCCCACCACATCGCCATTAATATCCCGCAAATCATTGGCCCAGGCATTGTGAGTGTCACCAGCCAGTACGACCAGATTCTGATTACGGGATTTTGCGGTCCCCAGAATCACTTCACGCTCATAGGCATAACCATCCCAGGCATCCAGATTGTAAGGAATAGATGGCAACTGCAGCAGTGCCAGCACTTCCGGCGTCAGCTTATGTTGATTGGCCTGCAGATAAGCCAGCTCTTCCGGGGTCAGAGTCGGATCACCAGCCTGAGCTCTGGCCGCCAATTGGGCCAGCGCACCCAACTCAGCATACTGAGCAACCGTTAATTGCTGGGTGGCAATAGCCGCAGGCAGGAACATCTTGCCCATAAGCACCTGTTGCCCAAGCACCTGCCACTGACCGTTTGCACTCAGCAGCTGCCCTTGCAGCCAGATCAGCTGTAACTGACCCAGCATGGTGCGATCTGTTGAGCCAAGGTCCTGCTCGAACTTTTCACCATCAAAGGCACCAGTGGTGGGATCTATGTAGGTATCGAAGGTCAACTGTTCATCACGGCCAATGATTCGGGTATCCAGCATGTGCAGGTCAACCAGATCACCGTAATTGAAGCTGCGGAAGATCTCTTCATTGTCATCTTCACGGTAAGGGCGAATTGGCAGCCATTCGAAATAAGCCTGTAAGGCGTCCATCTTGCGCTGGTCAAAATCGCCTTCACCATCGTTGTGATTCTCGGCACCATTCTTCCAGGTGTCATTGGCAACCTCGTGGTCATCCCACACGGTAATAAACGGCACGGCAGCATGCAGCTTTTGCAAAGATGCATCGCCACGATACTGGGCATAACGGGTGCGGTAGTCATTCAAGGCAAAGAGTTCACCCTCTGGCAGAACTTCACGGCCAAGTTCGGCAGCATCTTCACTGGCATACTCACCTCTGGCGTATTCATACAGGTAGTCACCCAGGTGCAACACAGCGTCAAGATCTGACTCATTGGCAGCCATGTCATAAACATGGAAATAACCTGCGGGAAAGTTGGCACAGGACATCACTGCAAACTTCACCTGGCTGACGGCCCCCTCGGGCAGGGTTTTGGTCGTTCCAACAGAAGAGGTGTTGTCACCTGTCTTAAAGCGGTAATAGTAGGTTGTACCCGCTTCCAGGCCTCTGGCGTCAACCTTGACTGTGTAATCCTTGTCGGCATTGGTACGCATGCTGCCAGCGTTAACCACTTCGTTAAACTTGCTGTCCAGCGCCACTTCCCAACTGACCAATACCGCCCCGGCAGATTCAGGGGTTGCACGGGTCCAGAGAATCACTGCGTCATGCAGTGGATCACCACTGGCTACTCCGTGCATAAAACTTGCTGGTACAGTCGCTTCGTCCTCAGAGCTACTGCACCCCAACAATCCATAAGACACCACTGCGGCGCCAATTCCCCTGGCTGACATAGCCAAAAAATCCCGGCGGGAAACTGTCCGTTTCATCTAATCATTCCTTTTGCTTTATCAGGCGGAGGCTGCCAAGAGGGTTATCGTCCACTTGCTTCACCTTGTTCTTATATTCACTCCTCAGTCAGACAGCAGACTTGACGGGGAAAGCATGGAAGGGTTCACAGCCCTGTGGTCTATACTTTCCAAGAGGTACGATGAGTTTGCCCTCCTCAAGTTACACAAGTGTGACCAGATGTTAAGTCTTTTTCTGTAATCACTGGGTAAGTCCTCGATATTTGGTAGAATTAAACCTGTCATCTGAGTCGGCACAAGGAGGAGCCATGCCTGACCACACAATTCAAATCCATGAAATCATGACCCCTGATCCCATCTGTTTACACAAAGATGCCACTGTCCACGATGCTCATGCACTGATGAAACAGGTCAAGCACTTGCCGATTATTGATGACGATGGACGCCTCGTTGGAGTGCTTAGTCACAAGAAAATCGTGTCCACAGTCATTCACCTGCTTAACAGCTATGGACCGGGTGTACTGCAGCGAAAAGAGAAATTTATCCATGTTCATGAGGTAATGGAGTCACCTATTACCCGCAAACCACATGATCCTGCCTCAGAAGTGATTGAGTACTTTTTGCAAAATCGCCTCTCCTGTATGCCGGTTGTCGATGACGATATGCAAGTTAAGGGCATAGTAAGCGCATCGGACTTCCTCACCCTTTGTCACGAGCTGATGTTGCATATCACTCCAAAAGTTGAACCCTGATAAAACGGGTTTAATCCTTTGCGACCTTGCCACGCATCCGACAGCTGAGCCAGAATGTGTCCGGGCCAATGCAGGCCCTAATCACAAGCAGTCAGAGGATTAACATGGATATTGCCGCATTGGCCCAAAGCCGATACACCACCAAAGCATTCGACGCCACCAAGCGTATTCCTGCTGAGCAGATCGAACAGATTAAAACCCTGCTCAGATTCAGCCCATCATCAGTAAACTCACAGCCCTGGCACTTTGTGATTGCAGGCACTGATGAAGGTAAACAAATGCTGACCAAAGCCACTGAAAACTTCGCCTTCAATACCCCAAAAATCCTAAATGCTTCCCATGTGGTAGTACTGTGCCGCCGCACCGATATCGACGCCCAATACCTGCAGCAACTGACCGCTCAGGAAGAGGCCGACGGCCGGATTCCAAATGAAGAGGTGAAGCAGACAATTCTGGGTGCCCGTCAGTTCTTTGTGGGGCTGCATACTGACACATTGAAAGATGCACCGGACTGGATGGACAAGCAGGTTTACCTGGCTCTGGGGACACTGCTGTTGGGCGCTGCCGCATTGAATATCGATGCCTGCCCTATTGAAGGGTTTGACGCCGATACCCTGGATCAGGTGTTGGGTTTGAAGGAAAAAGGCCTGCGTGCCTGTGTTGTTGCAGCTCTGGGCTACCGTGCCTGTGATGACTTTAATGCCGAGCTGCCCAAGTCTCGTTTACCTGTGGAGCAGGTGATTTCCGAGATCTGATCAGGCACTCAAAAGGCTTGCTGAGCCCTCACACTTTCGGTTTGAAAATCAGTCTTTTCTCAAATTGACGCTGCTCTCTTCTGCCACCATAGTAAAAGAAAGGCTTGGGAATAACAGAATCAGTCCTGTTCTTCCCGGTCGCTGAATGGAGAGAGCAGATGCCGCCAACGCCAAATAGTCTCGCCACTACACGCCAATCAACCGGCTGCCGCAATGGTCAGGATAATCCCCTTATCTGGCCCTTACTCAGTCTGCTGCAATCCTCACAACAAAGCTGGAAAGTTCATCACCTCGCGGTCGCATTGAAAGAACAGGGGCTGCTGGATGATCTGGATGAAAGCCCGGACAAAGATCTGTTCAAACGCAACTTCCTGCTGATGAATGCTCTTTATGAGTTACAGGAGATGTTGCTGCCACAACAATGGCTGCAGGTGCAGGCGATGGAGATCCGGCTGATGACGGCTCCGCCCGGCGATATGGAGTTGGAACTGGCCAGAGATATTGCGTTGCGGGAGTACTACTTTAATTGGGATAACTATGACACCTGCGCCAACGTCGTTCGCGAGATGCTGCAATCATTCTGGAACCGTTATCAGGATTATATCGGCATGGGTCAGGAACCCGGCATGCATAAGGTAAAGGCGATGCAAATCCTCGGGCTGGAAGTTGGTGCAAGCCCAAGAGATGTCCGCCGCCAGTGGAAAAAACTCGCCCTGAAATGGCATCCGGACCGTCCCAAAGGTGATGCCGCCCGTTTCCGCCTTATCTGTGAAGCCTGGCACACATTGCGAGGCCACAATGACCAACCAATGGAACCGGAAGTTCATACCTGAATTGGCTGGAGTCTGTGCCACAATCTTTTGAAACTCCTGCTCAGGTCACATTTCAGGGGGCGAACCCCGCCTCAGTTTCAGACATAATTAAGCCAGTCGACCTACTCTGGGGACATTCGGCAAGCGACAAAGCTGTGCCTCAAGTTCCTGAACGATTTCCGAGGATAATATGATCAAGAAAGCCGCCCTGGCACTGACCCTGGCCGTTGCCTCTATGAGCAGCTATGCAGCCACTTTCTACGAAGGTAAGCACTACACTGAAATCACTGATAAGGCCCCAAGTGTCCAGCCTAAACTGACTGAGTTTTTCTCTTTCTACTGCGATAACTGCTATGCGTTTGAAGCTCAGTACATGCCGGCTATCAAGCCTCACCTGAATAAAGAGATCAAATTTGAATCCAAGCACGTTGAGTTCCAGCGCAATGAAATGATGACTGAAATGATGCGTGCACTGGCAGTAATCCATCAGTTGGCCGGTGATGATGTCAATAAAATGGGTGAAATGACCCTGGCGACATTCACTGCAATGCAAGGTTCCGATGCTGCAGCTGGCCATGCCGCCAGCGGCCATGGTCACCACCACGAACAGCACATCACCAGCCGTGATGACCTGAAAAAACTGTTCTCAGGCTTCGGCGTTTCTGCCAAGCAGTACGACGAAATGGCTGACAGCAAGGTCACCAACGAGAAAATCGCCCTGTGGCGTAAGCAGGCTCAGGAGTTCCGTATCCAGAGCGTGCCTTCTTTCATCGTGAACGACAAGTACATGGTTAACCTGGGTCAAATCCGTAACCTGGGCGAAATGATCGAACTGATCAACTTCCTGTCGACCAAGAAGAGCTAACAGCCGGTCAAGAATTCCCAACCTCCTATCCCTACGCAAAGCCCCTCAATTGAGGGGCTTTTTATTGCTCCAACCAAAACGGTGGTTTTTAGCTAACGCACTGAACAATTTGGGTTTACCCACAACATTGACTATGTTAGGTTCCGATTGCATTTTGGTCTTATGTATATGGATTAAAGGAGTAATGCCATGTCTATTAATGCCACCTTTCTGGGTCAACTGATTATCCTCAACGCCCTCATCTTAATCCCTCTGACATGGTGGTTTGCCCGCGGCAAAACCCGACAACTTGTCAGCACCGTGTTTATGGCAGTCATATTGTCGATTATCTTCTTCCCACTGGGTTGGCTATATTGTGGTTACTGGTCAATGAAGTCGCCATCGCCCGAAGTTCAAGGATAAACTTCAAAGCAAAAAGTATTAACACTGCCCAAAAGCAGTGTTAATACACATCCGGCAAATAAAAACACCACACATTATTTGACAGCTCTCCTGCGGCAAACATAAGCGTTTGCTCCTCTGTTTGTAGCTCGTACACGTCAAGCGAGTGAATCTGTCCGGGATAATCCGGGTGTTCCACAGAGATCTGCTGCTCGGTTTCCTGCCATGCCAATGTCCAGACATTCCGTCCACCGATAACGACTGGCTCCCCCTGAGCAGCGACCTTCAGCAAATGCCAACCAGTATTCTGTCCATCGGCGACAATAGGTTGAGATGATTGCCACCCGGCCATAGCCGCTTTGACTTCCGGCAACTGCGTAAAATCCAATATCCGGCGCTGGTTGTATCGCTCCGGCTGAAGACGCACAGATGAAGCAAGTTCATCCAGTGCGATATCTCCCCGTTCCCCATATCCCTGAACCTCGACCGGAGACAATTGAAACTCCAGCGTAAACAGTGCTGACGACCCACAAACCACGGACAGCAAGTGTCTGGTCCCATCGTCAAACAAGGTCCAACTATATGAACTTGAAGCCAGCACCTGCATACCCTACTCCATTCATTCCCGGTCAATTGGTCCTTAAAGGCACAAGCTCATTGGGCAGCTGAGCAGCCTTATTTTCAAGTCACCAATCCTCATCATCGCTGTCCAGCCACTCCTGATAGCCTTCCACTAACTCCTCCCAGTAATAGCGCTCACCGGATAGATCCACCATTTTTTTGCTCATTGTCGCCAGCAGTTCGGGGTCACGAATGCAGGAGTCTATGGGGCCGAGCAAGCTGTCAGCCTGATTGGCTGTCGTTTTAAGATAACTCAGGGTGTTAAGAAATGCCTCCAGAGAGGTGGCAACCTCATCAGCACTCCAACTGCCCATGCCATGCATGGCGGTATACACGGGAAGCTGAGGTTGTGTGGTATCCACAAAGAAAGGGTCGCCCAACTGAGTATCTCTGGCCACCACCACCCAGCCCGGCTGCCAATCCCCCTCCCCGGTACCGGTCAGATCGCTGCCATCCGGATGACGACTATAGCCAAGCTGCATATCCTCAAGCCCTGACTCGGTGGCAACATCAAATCCGCGGGAACCGAACCAAACCTGAGTGACTCCGGCACAGTTCAGTAGCTTTACAATATCCTGCATTCAGTACTCCTTTTGGCCTCAGACAACAGACGCCTGAGTGCCCCCAAACTAATAGCAGCACGTCAGTGACACAAGCTGGAAAAAAGTAGCAATTTGCCCCCGAAAACAATAAGGGAATAGCCTGTGAAAGGTAATAGATGAACAGCCAGGAACCACTCAGACATCCAAGGGAACCCACCATTTCAATAGGTTAAACCTCAGGGTAAATCGATACAGCTAAAAGTGCTCCGGTCTATTTTGCCCGCTGTATCGGTATGGAACTTCAAGATTCGGCTGGAACATTCATGGATCTGCGATGGCTTACAGTCTGTGTAACTCAGAGTACAAATGCCCTCTGAGCATCCCAAGGAAAGCATGTTCCTGCTGTGTCTGGCATTGAACTCGACGAGAGAGGCTACAACCGCGCCCACTGTCCTGGCCCGCTTGCCTTCACAGGCATAGTTATCATCCGAAATCTGCACATTAGCGTAGTTCAGAACTTTCTCCAGTGGCAGATTGTTGCCCGTTACTGGCTCGATTTCGCCATAGGAGCTAAGCCATTGACAGATAACCCCAACGCCAATACCCACGACAAACGCTATTCCCATCCCAAAGGTTTTAGTCATCGCAAATTAAGCCTCAGCTCTGGTCACCTTGATAACCTTGCTCAATAATCCCTGCCAGGGGTAGTTAACTGACAACTCAAAGCGTTCAGAGTCGTTAAAAACCAGCTCATAACGGTTCGCAGACAGCATCTTGATATCCGTTAACAACAAGCTGTTATAGAAAGGCTGAAAGCTGTAGCTGCCCACCAGGTTCCAATCCTTACTGATAATCAGCAGCTCACAGCCCTCCTCGAAGGGACAATCCCAACTATTCAACAGCATAAAATAGTCAGCAAGCTCAAACTGTCTCTCTATCAACCACCCGGCAACCCTGAGCCTGGTGTCAGCACCATCAAAGTAGAGCGATGATTTAAGCGCACGCTCACCGGATATCCCCTCCCGGCTATGCAAGCTGAACCTATCTATCGGTGTCACAACCTCACTCCCTCGCACAAACAACCAACAACTTAAAGCCACCCTACTGGCAGCACATTGGAGTTACAAGCTGGAACAAGGTCTACAGAGAGTCAAATGACAGGGGGAAGAAGTTTACTTGAGCATGTCATGTCTGCATTTGGGGCGAGTGAAAATGAACGAATACGAATCGGTCCCCGGCCACTGAATGGCTATGCCATGAGCACGTCAGCCCCGTTGATAACAGAGGTGTGCAGATTTAAAAAATACTAAGCAATTTTATAGCCTTGCATACAAACCTATTGATATTCGTGTTAGTAATCTGCTCAACGCTTCCTCTTGCTTCAGACGTTTACATTGGGTTGCTGCCAATCCAGTCGTCCTTGTGTGGCTAGACTAACCAGTTCCTTTAGCCACAACTAAACCAGCCATGTAAAAAATAAACTGGAACCATAAAAAGACTAAACCATTGACTTATAAATTAAAAAACCAACCAAAACGACAATTAGAATTTTCAAAGATTTATAGACCGTCCTGTTCCATCTTTTTATTTTTTTTATGTAAGCCATGTATTTGGCATGAATGGGGGTAATTCTATTACCGATACCCGTCTTACTGGTGTCAATGTTGTCCACAACAAACAAGCTATTGAAAAATCTTGCAAAATAGTAATATACCATTTGAACAGCCTTGATCTTTAGCGGACGATCTATATCAGACATCAGGATAATACGTGGAGCGTCACTATCATTATGAGTGTGGTGAGCATAAGTCTCATCAAAGAGAATTGACTCGCCGTCACGCCAGGTATGCCATTGCCCATCAACTGAAATAGCACAATCTTTGGAGTTTGGCGTACTCAACCCAAGAGAGTATCGTAAGCTCAACGCAAAGGGATCATGGTGCTTACCCAGCTTCTTCCCTGAGTTTAGACAGGCAAATAACGCCAGGTTCATCCCGGGCACCTGATCAATCAACTCCATGGTTTTAGGTGCCAATTTACGAGCTGACGGGATGTCACAATCGTATACTTTCAAATAAAAGCTGGTCCATCGATTGTCTTTATAAAAAGAACTGGCAGGCAAATCATTTTTAATCGCAATGTGCCCGTTTTCATATAGAGCTAAAGCTTCGTCTCGTATTAACTCCCAATTACTTTGCAAAATCTCAAGCTCTGGAAAATGTTTACGGTCAACAAATGGGGTTAATGGCACTTTAGATAAAAGGTACACCGGAATATTAAAGGGGACCATAAAAGTAGAAAAATCAGATAGCTGCCTACTCAAGCCAAACCTATCTCTATTACGGATACGGACAAACAAGATTGAAAAGATATAAATTAACAGAACGAACAGAGCAAAAAACAGCATAATTCAACATCCATCAAAGCATTAAGAAGTGAGTAATATCAGAGCTGGTGCCTCTTGGCGGGACAACTAATCTGATTTTTTAAAGTGAGCAATCCACGTCATGCTGCTAACCTTTGCTTGCGAAAGTACACCTCTTCGGGGGTGAGATTTTCAAGGCTTTGATGGTGTCACTGTACGTTATCAAACACCATGTAGTGCCCGATATCAACTTCTGCTTCTTTCCACGTCTTGTAGGTCTTTAACTATATCTCCTTGTATTTCAAGCCAGGCAACAGGTACTCCAGCGCTGGAAAAAGTAACAGCTTGCAAGGCACGATGGGGGACAACTTCGGCACGGGCATCCCAGGGTGAATAGGGTCAATGTTTGCTTGAGCCAAATGCGATCATAAGAGAGTGATAGAGGACGATCTGGCTGTTAAACATGGATGTTGTTTAACAAGATGAGCACCCCCCCTGATCCGGGTGTGGACAGGACTAATTGAGAACCCGGCTTAGCCAGCACCAAAGGGCCAAAAACAATCGAGCCGGGCTGGATTCAATATCCACCCCGGCTCGCAAAGAAGTTACTCGTTCCTAACAGGGGAACCCCACCCTATTGGCGCAAAAAATCCAACAGATGAGACAGCGCACACACCACATGCACACACAGCAGACCAACAAACATCATGGCACTGTCGATATGCCATGCCCGCCAGCTTAGCGCGTCGGCGCTGCCCTGGGTGAGATACCACATCAGGCCGGTAATACCTGTAGCAACCAGCCCCAGCATGGTCAGGCCTTCAATCACACTGAACAGGCCCCGACCACCGGCGACCGGCAGTCTGAGTTTGAACAGCCCGATAATGTCCTTCAGCAAAGGTTGAATATCACCGGCTATCCAGGGGAAATACTGACGCCAGGTTCCGCCCAGAAGATTGGTAAACAGGAACAGGCAAGCAAGCAAGCAGGTCAGCAGCCCCAGATAAACATGGGAGAGATTCCAGAAAGAGGCATTGGCCGGCAGTTGCCGCGCCATAAATATCCAGGGACTGGTCACCAGCAGAAACACAGTTGGCAGCATTACCAACAGGTGCAATCTGTCACTCAGTCGCTGCCACCATTTCATGCTGCTTGTCCCACAGTGCCGGATTGATTGGCGAAACGACCGGCAAAGGCCTCAACCTTGTTCCAGTCGGTAAAGTCGATATCCACATTGGGATCGGTCGGCCCCTTGGTAATCCACATGATGAAGCGAATGATGTTTCTGTCCATCGCCCCATAGCCACCATAGTTCAGGCGACCACCAAACACTTCCAGCATCTTTGGCTGCCAGCTCACCTGACTCAGGAACGCCTGCATATAAGGGTTGGTATCCGCAGTATTTTTCATCGGCTTACGAGCCACCAGGCTCACAGAGAAGAAGCCGTTTTGTTTGCTATCCAATTCATCCTTATGCTCATTCACATAAGTCAGCACCGCCGGGTTATGCTTACCGTGGCGGATGCTGGCACCAATAAGCACCTTATCAAACTCAGTCAGTGATGGTGCCTCGGCAAAGGTGCTCAGGGTGACATTTTCCCCCTGTTCACACAATTGCTGCTTGATGCGTTCACAGATTTTATGGGTGTGGCCATGCACACTGGAATATAGGATCAGGGTTTTGCTCATCTGAGACTCTGCTGGTTTGCACTTTTTCTCAGCCCAGTGTAGGGGATATGTTCCGGCAGTTTTATGAAGCGGATCACTCTCTGCGTCCATCAAAAACAGCAAAAGATGAAACTTATACCCAATTCACAAAAATTCTTTCTACCAATACCTTCAAAAACATTAACTTAGAATTGTAGATTGCAAACAACAAGATTCTAATTTACTGATTCTGAAACAGAAAGCATCGACAGCCAGATGAAGTTTGAGCATCAATGGTTTCTGCGATTTTCATCTGGCCTGCGCATTCAGCCTGGGTTAGTTTATAACCATTGGAAAAGGAATGACTTAACAGAGCAGGGATAGTCATGTCAGATGATCAGCAAACATCCGGAGCAGTCACCAGCCAGGCGTCGGATAAGGAAGTTTCCGCCAGAAAGAAAGCAATATTGCTGGGTCGGTATCTGGGGATGGCCAGCACCACAGACTTTAACGCCCATGGCAGCAGCACCGAAGAGAGAGCTGAACACAGACTCAAATTGCAGGCAATGCAGTATCAGCAGAATCTGGAAACCATTTACAAACTGGCGTTGGCCCATACCCCATCTGATGTAACCGGCAGCGATCTTGACCCGGACTGGCGGCATCAGTTCCTGCAGATGGCTGAGCAGATCTTCAGCCGTAAAATGCAGGAGTTGTGGGCCCGAATCCTGGCAGCAGAGATAGTGAACCCAGGACACTTCAGTGTACGTACCCTGCATACTCTGAAACAGCTAACCCAGAGAGAAGCCCAACTGCTGGAGCGAACCCTGGGACTGGCCTGTAACATTAATGATGACAAGCGGCTGAAAATCATCACGGGCTACAGAGTCACAGGCGGGATCTCTCAGGTATTCAGAAAGTCGCCTCAAACCCAGTTGAGCCTGTCCCAGTGTTGTCTTCCCTATTCCGGCGTGTTAACCCTGGTGGATGCAGGCATACTGCACAGAGGCGAGTTTGAAACTGGCCTGCTGCAACCCAAAACGCAACTGGCGCTGAACCTTCCCGGCGACCATATCACTTTGACCCCGAAACACCCTCACCTGCTGCTGAGTTACTACAGCTTTACCGGCCTGGGAGAGGAGTTGGCTCAGTTGGTCACCGCCCGTCCCAATGCCAAATACACAGGCATGCTGCGCGGCCAGTTCAAGCGAGATTTCGGTGTCTGATAAAAAATCCCCTCAGCGTTGAGGGGATTTTTGTTATCAATAGCGACTTAACGGATTTATTTTTTGAGAATGCCCAGAGCGGTCAGATAGTGCAGCAGAGCCAGCACTTGAGAGGCCAGATCGCCCCTGCTGGTATCTATGGTCAGCTCAGCATTCAGTGGTTCCTCGTAGGGAGCAGAAATCCCGGTAAAGTTGGCTATCTCGCCTTGACGTGCTTTTTGGTAAAGCCCCTTGGGATCTCGCTCTTCACACACAGCCAAAGGTGTGGATACATGCACCTCAATAAACTGTCCGGCAGGAAACAGCGCGCGAATTCTGTCTCTCTCTTCACGGGTAGGGGAAATAAAGGCGGAAAGTACCACCAACCCTGCATCTACCATCAATCTGGCAACCTCACCGACACGGCGCAAATTCTCATCTCGATCGGCCTGAGAGAAGCCAAGATCTTTGCACAAACCATGGCGAACGTTATCCCCGTCCAGCAAATAGGTGTGAAAGCCTTCACTGTAGAGGGCCCGCTCCAGAGCGCCTGCCAGAGTGGACTTACCCGCACCTGAAAGGCCGGTAAACCAAAGCAACACAGGTTGCTGACGCTTCTGTTCGGCTCTGGCCGCCTGATCCACTGCATGCTGATGCCAGACAATGTCCGGATTTACTTCTCGACTCATTTCAGCTCCAAGCTTCAAAAAGGGAACAACACAGGTACCAGAAGTACCACAATTAACGAATACAAAAGGGACAGGGGCAAGCCCAGTCTCACATAGTCGGAAAAACGATAGTTACCAGCACTGAGCACCATAAGATTGGTTTGATAACCATAGGGTGAAATAAAGCTGGCGCTGGCCCCGAATACCACTGCCAGAATAAAGGGCCGGGTATCCACTCCGTAACTCAGCGCAATGGCGTAGGCGATAGGGAAAGCCAAAGCGGCAGCCGCATTATTGGTGATCAACTCAGTCAGCAGCAAAGTCAGCAGATAGACGGCAACAAAGGCCCCCATCACCCCGAATCCGTTAAATACCCCCAGCACTGAATCAGCCAGAGACTGAGCCAGACCCGATGACAGCATCAAGGCCGCCAGATTCAGGGCACAACCGACAACGATCACCAGCTCCAACGGAAAGCGTCTGCGCATCTCCCTGACGGTCACAGCACCACAGCCAAGATAAACCAGCAGCAGTAACACCAGACCTTTCACCAGCGGCAGCACTCCCGCTAAACTGGCCGCAATCACAGCGGCAAAGCCCCCCAATACCAATCGGCTGCGAGCAGTATCCAGCCTGACACTCAGGTCCAGACCACTGATAGCCGCGAACTCAGATGCCAGATGGCTGCGACAGGCGTTGTTTTTGTCCGGGCAGAATCCCGGCCCCGGAGTCAACAGCAGTACATCACCAGCCTTGAGTTCGATATCCCCAAGGCCGCCCTTGAGCGGTTGATTACCACGGCGAATAGCCATCACAGCAGCATCAAACTTCTCCCTGAAGCGAGCAGATTTAAGCGACCTTCCCACCAAAGACGAGGTAGGAGCCAGCACAGCCTCCATCAGGTTTTGCCCCCTCGCCTGCTGCTTGCCGAACCACTCAAGACCATCAAATTGATGCAGCAGCTCCACTGCCTCCGGGTTGCCGGAGAAACGCAGCACATCGCCGCCACTGAGCACCAACTGAGGTGGTACAGGACAAATACGGATACCGTGACGCTCCAGCTCCACCAGATACAGATGCTTAAGAGCTCTGAGGTGATTGTCCTGCACACTTTTGCCCACCAGCGCAGAACCATCCGCGACTCTGGCTTCCAACAGGTAGGGCAAGGACTCGTCAACACTGGCGTCATCCCTTTCAGGCATCAGATGACTCAGCAGCACCAGCAGACCAACGCCCAGCACCACAATCACCACACCCACAGAGGTAAACTCAAAGAAACCCAGTGGCGTCAGCCCCGCCTCCTCAACAAAAGAGTTCACGATCAGGTTGGTGGACGTTCCAATCAGGGTCAGGGTGCCCCCGAGAATCGCAGCGTATGACAGCGGCAACAACAGCTTGGTTGGCGCATGGGCCGGATTGCGACGCACAGCGCCAATCAAAGAGGCCACCACGGCCGTGTTATTGGTAAATGAAGACAGCAGTGCAGTGGAAAACCCCAGCCTTGCCAGCGTCATACTCAATGAACCCCGACCAATCAGCTTACTCATGCGTCCCAGCAATGAGGTCTTTTCCAGCGCCAGCGTAGCAAGCAACAGCAGCACCAGAGTAATCAGTCCCGGGTTGCTGAAGCCGTGCAGCAACTGCTCCAGATTGACCAGACCCAACAGATAGGTCAGCAGCGAGGCCATAAAGAACAGGGCCGCAGGGCTGGCGACACCGGCGATCAAACCAGCTACCAGTCCTGTGAGTATTAATGCCAGCTGTATGCTTTCAGACAATCTGTGTCTCCTGCCGGATCAGAGTTTACTGATATCCAGTGCCTGCCAGTGTGGATAGTGCTTGCGGATGTAAGCATTCAACTCAAGCTCCTGAGCACTGAATTGACGCTGACCTGTATTTGACTCAACCGCTTCAACCACCATGGCAGCACCGAGTGTGACGTTGCTCAGACGGTCAATCACAATCAGGGCGCCGGTTTCGCGGCACAGCTCATAGGGATCAACAGCAATGGTTTCAGTCAGTTCCAGTACTACTCTGGCAATGCCATTCAGCCCCAGGGTTTCCGCCTGATGCTGCTCATAGCTGTTTACATCCAGCTGATAACGTACATCGCTGACTCTGGCCTGGGTTTTCTTACCAGCCAGCTTGATGTCGTAAAGCTGCCCGGCAACCATAGGCGTTTCAGCCATCCACACCAGATCAACCAGGAGTTGACCAGCACTCTGAGCCGGTTTGCTGACGGCGCACAGCATGTCGCCACGGGAGACGTCGATTTCATCCTCAAGGGTCAGAGTGACCGACTCACCACTGAAAGACTCAGGCTTATCACCATCAAAAGTCACTATGCTGGCAACCTTACTGCGCTTGCCCGATGGTAACGCCACCAGTTCATCCCCCACTCTGACGCTGCCTGCCGCCACTGTGCCAGCAAAGCCACGGAAATCCAGATTTGGACGGCTGACATACTGAACCGGGAAACGGAATGGCTGAGCATTGAGCTCCCGGTCGATCTCTACTGACTCCAGATGCTCCAGTAGAGTTTCCCCGGCAAACCATGGGGTGCGGCCGCTGCGCGATACCACGTTGTCACCATCCAGTGCTGACATAGGCACATAATGCACATTTAACTGCGCGCCATGGTCAGCCAACTCACTGACCACACCGGCAAACTGTTCGCTGATCTTGTCGAATACCGCCTGGTCAAAGTCCAGCAGATCCATCTTGTTGATAGCCACCACAAAGTGACGAATCCCCAGCTTGGAAGCGATAAAAGCGTGACGACGGGTTTGGGTCTGCACCCCGTATCTGGCGTCAATCAGAATCACCGCCAGGTCACAGGTAGAGGCGCCGGTAGCCATATTGCGGGTGTACTGCTCATGTCCCGGCGTGTCGGCGATAATGAACTTACGCTTATCGCTGGAGAAATAGCGATAGGCCACATCAATGGTGATGCCCTGCTCCCGCTCCGCTTGCAGGCCGTCTACCAGCAACGCCAGATCGATCTTTTCACCTGTAGTGCCCATTTTGGCGCTATCGCTTTTCAGACTGGCCAACTGATCTTCATAAATTTGTGCGCTGTCATGCAGCAGCCTGCCAATCAGGGTGCTTTTGCCGTCATCCACACTGCCACAGGTCAGTAACCTCAGCAGGCCTTTTTGCTGCTGGTTGGCCAGATATTGTTTGATACCCTGCTCTGACAACTCCTGTGCCAGTCGGGTCTGTTGATTTACTGCAGTTCCCATCTTCTCATCCTTTGCACTTGTCTGTGTTGTCAGAAATAACCCTGGCGCTTTTTCAGTTCCATGGAGGCGGCCTGATCTGAATCGATTAGGCGTCCCTGGCGTTCGCTGGAGCGGGTCAGCAACATCTCTTCAATGATCTGTTCCAGCGAGTCAGCCTCCGAGTGCATAGCTGCTGTCAGGGGGTAGCAACCCAGAGTGCGGAAACGCACCTTCTCGTGGCGAACCTCATCTTCCGGCGTTAACGGCATACGCTCGTCATCCACCATAATCAGCTGGCCTTCACGCTCCACGACAGGACGCTCTTTGGCGAAGTAGAGGGGTACAATCTCAATATTTTCCTGGTAGATGTACTGCCAGATATCCAGTTCGGTCCAGTTGGACAGCGGGAATACACGAATGCTCTCGCCCTTGTTTACTGCACCGTTAAAGTTGTGCCACAGCTCGGGACGCTGATTTTTGGGGTCCCATCTGTGGTGAGTGTCGCGGAAGGAGTAAACCCGCTCTTTGGCCCGGGACTTCTCTTCATCACGGCGGGCGCCGCCGAAGGCGGCGTCAAAACCATACTTATCCAGCGCCTGTTTAAGCGCCTGAGTCTTCATGATGTCAGTATGTTTGGCACTGCCATGGTCAAAGGGGTTGATGTTCTGCGCCAGCCCCTCAGGGTTAGTGTGCACCAAAAGTTCAAAGCCGAGGTCTTTAGCCTGGTTATCACGAAACTCAATCATTTCGCGGAACTTCCAGGTGGTATCCACATGCAGTAGAGGAAAAGGTATCTTGCCCGGGTAAAAAGCCTTGCGGGCCAGGTGCAGCATGACAGAGGAGTCTTTACCAATGGAGTAAAGCATCACTGGATTATCAAATTCCGCAGCGACTTCCCGGATAATCCTGATACTTTCCGCTTCCAGCTGTTGCAAGTGGCTTAATCGAGCCGCTTCCGGGAGTGAGTCCCGGGATGTTTCACCTGTCATCTGTTTACTCCATTCCAATCTGACTGGGCGGAATTCCGCCTGTTATTACACAGATTTATCTGTACTGTTGCAATTTTGATTGCGATTCCTGCTGTTGCGCGAACCAGTTCATCTGCTCGGTATAGCGCACCACTTCACCTATGATGATGAGCGCTGGCATCTCCAGCTCCGGGCTGGCGGCCAGCTCAGGCAGGCTGGCCAGCGTTGCCGTCATCACTGTCTGTGCCGGGGTACTGGCTTTTGAGACTATCGCCACCGGGGTATCGGCAGCGCGTCCGGCGTCAATCAAGCCACGGCTGATAATCCCCGCATTAAGCGTGCCCATATACACAACCAGCGTCTGATTGGTATCGGCATACTGTCGCCAGTTAAGGGGCTCAGACTTAAGCTTGCAGTGGCCGGTCACAAAACTGACACTCTGGGCGCAATCCCTGTGAGTCAAAGGTATGCCGCCATAGGCTGCCGCGCCGCTGGCGGCGGTAATACCGGGAACCACCTCAAAGGGGATCCCAGCCTCCACCAAACTTTGTAACTCTTCGCCACCACGCCCGAATATAAAAGGATCCCCCCCTTTCAGACGCACTACCCTGTTACGGGTAAATCCCTTGGTGACCAGCAGCTGATTGATATCATCCTGATGGGCGCTGTGCTTACCGGCACGTTTGCCAACGGCAATCATTTCGGCGTCCTCTGGTGCAAGCGCCAGAATCTCAGCGCTGACCAAAGCGTCATACAAGACCACATCAGCTTGCTGCAGGCAGCGCCAGGCCTTCATTGTCAACAACTCGGGATCCCCCGGTCCTGCACCTATCAGATAAACCTTGCCCCGGGGAGATTGTCCGGGTATTGCCACCAGTTCCATGCCTTTGCCCCACCAATGATTTCTGCATGGACTATAGCCCCCCTTTTATTACTAAAAAAATAGAAAATAATTAACATCTATAACCAAATGTTATTAGAAGCCTTAATAGGGATGAACATTTGCCTGTGATATGGTGTTTCGGCCCTCAAACACAGGTAAATAATAGAAAAACTCTGTTGAGCATGGCGGATACCAGCAGGTTTGCAGGGAGAAACAGCTCTAACTTATGCCAATTTGATAGACAGGAGGTTCATAATGGCAGGGACATATGCCCGAATTCTTGGGCTGGTTATCAGTCTCATCGGGGTGCCTTTGGCTACGGCAGCCGATAACCGGGAGCAGGATGAAAGCAATCCCGACTCTTTAATCAGTGAGAGAGTTAAGGATGAATTGGCAACCGCCGATCTGCCGTTTGTAATTATTCCTCACAAAGTCAATTACATACTGCCAGTCACCTATGACCCCAGCCCGAACACTGTCCCTTATGAGCAGGAGTTTGCCGATACCAATGGCGAACTGGATCAGTTTGAGGCCAAGTTTCAGATCAGTTTTAAGTTGCCGCTCTGGTACAACGTCTTCGGTGACAATGGCCACCTTTTCTTCGCCTACACCAACCAATCCTGGTGGCAGGTATACAACAAAGATATCTCCTCCCCATTTCGTGAAACCAACCACGAGCCCGAACTCTTTATGCTGTTCAATAACGACTGGGAAGTGTTTGGCATGACCAACTCTTTCTGGGGAGTAGGCGCAGTGCATCAATCCAATGGTAAATCAGGCAACTTGTCCCGCAGTTGGAACCGCTTGTACGGCACCATGATTTTCGATGCCGGTGATTTGGCAGTTGGAACCAAAGTATGGTGGCGACTGCCGGAAGACGCTAAAGAGTATCCGGGCGATCCCCGTGGCGATGACAACCCGGATATCAATAGATTTATGGGAAATTTTGAGCTGACGGCGGTTTATGGCCTGGGTAAACAGCGCTACAGCATGATGCTGCGAAATAACCTCAGGCGAGATAACAAAGGCGCTATTGAGCTGACATGGAGTTATCCAATTTTGGGCAATCTCAGGGTTTATGCACAATACTTTAACGGGTATGGAGAGAGTCTGATCGACTACAACGCCAGCACCCAAAGGATAGGCATAGGTTTGGCTCTCAACGACTTGTTATAGGAAGGCTGAAGGCGCAAATATCCGCCCGTTCCAGCCTTCCGCAGGCTTGGGGCGGACCTTTCCCTTTACCGGCCACTCATCGTCAGCAAATGGACCTGCTGTGCACCTCTCCAAAAGAGGTGCGCGATTTGTCGACCGGTAATCACTTAGCTCCCCCCCAGTCGCCGGATGAATTTGGGTTTTACCCCGTCCGGCATGGGAAAGGGGAGGCTCATGAAGCTCGACTACAAGGGTATTTTCGCCCTGTTTATATTGTTCTTACTGCTCTGCAGCGTCAGGTTGGGCTGGTTTCTGCTGCCGGATAGTCTTCCGGAGCGTCTCAGCCAAACTCAGATTAACCAGGAGCTTTATCTGGTGAAACGCTGGCTGGAAAATGAATCGGCGTTCTTCCACATATTGCCAAAAGCGCAGCAAGCAGAGATTGAAAAACAACTGCGCCTGACAGGAACCCGGGCCACTGGCCAGTCGCTGTCCACATACAGGGACAGGCTCTCCCTGCTGCTGGCACCACTTGGCGACCCCGCAGCCAACGTCACCTCTGACTCCCCTTCACGATTTTCGCTGCAACTCTATCCTGAAAATGGTCGCTGGCTCGCGACCCGCGACGATGCGCTGCTGGATCCACGTCATCCCTTTATCACCCATATTGATGGCCTGCCGCTGACACGGTTTCTCAAGCAGGCGAGTAAACACCTGCCCGCTTCGCTGGGACAGGATCCCGACGTGCTGCCTCCCTTATTGTCACAACTGCAGTCATTAAGACAGCAGCTGGGACTGGATATCTCCCGGCCCCCCAGATTGACCCTGGTCGATGAACTTGCCGACTCCCGCCGCACCTATTGGCTGTCAGAACATAATGGCGGTTTATCCTTTGCCAAAGCTCCAGCAAATAGATTGAGCTATCTTGCCGATAATGCGGCGCTGCTTGTGGTGGCAGATCTGGATAACCTGAGCCGCGATATGCTCACCCAGGCAATGAAACGTGATGCGCTTATTCTGGATATCAGTGGTGCCCGCCATGGCAATCCAGAGCCCCTAACCCCCCTGCTGACAAAGCTCGCCGATGGCAGAGAGCTGCCCGGACTCACGGCTCGATATCGCCCCTTTGGTGCCCATAAGCACCACCAGCTGGAACAGTTGGGGTTACGTCAGACGGGGAACAGCCATGAACAGCAAGGACTAAGCCCCCTATTCTCGGGGCAATTTAAGCCTGAAAGGGCAAGCGGAACCGCCAGCGCCTTCTCATCTGTGGTGGTTATCGTTGATTCAGGTTGCAGTCGTGCCTGTGCTCAGCTTGCTTACCTTGCCCGCCATCTACCCAATGTCACCCTGGCAGGAACCCGGTTTGCCGGTGACTTCAGTCCACGCACTCAACTGAGGCTGCCACACTCTGGTATCACGCTAAGCGCATCCACCAGCCTGTTTTATGACGACCAGGGCAACAAGCTCTCTGGTCTGGCGATCAATCCTGATATTTCACTGGCTCGCTACCAGACAATGGACTGGCATACGCTGACGGCACTCCTGAGCCAGGGTACTCAGCAGCAGCTCACTGCCGATATCAACTCACAGCCATAAAAAAAGCCGGACTCAGTCCGGCTTTTTCTTCAATCGTTTAGTTATTCCGATTTCGCGGCCATGCGGGTGTCAAACACCAGGCCTTTGTCAGTGACATCGAAATCGAACAACACCTTCATATTGGCATCTTTCATACCTTCGATTTCAGGTGGGATCTCCTCGCCCATCGCCTCCATCACATCGAACAAAGGAGTGAATACTTTCTTGTAGTCCGCCGTCATCACCATGATGCCGTTGGGCTTGATGGAGTCGACCACACCCAGCTCATTGGCCAGCTCAGTCGAACGTGAACCGGTATAGAGCACCAGATGCTTACCTTTGGCGGCCAACATCACTTTACCAATTGGCGGCAGTCCCAGCATATCTGTGACATCAATCGGGCTGCCATCGGCAGGCAGCTGTACCCCGGCCAATTGAGGCAGGAAGCTTGCGCTCATGGCGTACAGAGTTTGAGGGTCTTCAACAGCCAGGCTCACCATGGCATCTACACTTTTAGGCTCGCCATACTCATCCAGTTCAAAACCAGACACCACGACAGAGACACCTTTAGCTCCCTGAGCCATACCGGAAAACATCCCCAGCATTGCAGGGTTTGCCTGACTCAGTTCTGATTGCATTGCGGCCAACGGCAGACATTGCATCTGAGGCGTCATCATCTCCTGCCAAACCTGATTCAGGGACGAGGCCAGGTTATCGCTGTCCAGTCCCAGGCCAACCGAAAATACGCTGTCTCCCATACGACTGGCTGCCGGGGCAATAAAGCCACGCAATGACTGCAGCGCTGACATCACCTTGCTGTTGTTGGATTCAATAACGGTGCGCACATCCATATCGGCATGGCGCTCATCTACGCTCATGTGGGTTAAACCCGCAACAGTCATAGGCCAGTTTGCAGCAATACCCGCCATCTCCTGCTGACATTCAGCGGTGCGAATTTCCTGCAACTCACTGGCATCACTCAGCTCAGCCAGCTTGGTCAGTTGCTGACCCATCAGGCCTTCTCCTTTGGTCAGCGCAGCCACTATGGTTTGATGATTGATATAGCTGACACTCTCAGACAGGAAACCATGACGTTTGACGATATCCTTAAGCAGAGTGGTTTGAGTCAGATTGTTCTCTACTGCCTTGAGTCCCAGGGATTGCTCCAGGGTAACAGGGTCCTGACCGGCAAAAGCCAGCGTCATGGTCAACCAGCCCTTATGATCGGACACCAGCATCTGGATGTCGCCGCTCTCATCGTCAAGTTCATAGGCGCGGACATTCAGCTCACCAACCTTACGAACAGTATGACTCCAGCCACTGCTCTGTTCCGCTGCATCCAGTTGACCATAAAAAGCTGCCGGTTCTTTGATTTGCAGCTTCATCACAGGAATCAAACCCAGAGTATAAAAATAGCCTTCAACACGGTTGTCCAGGCCAAAGCTCTTGATGAATTCGTCGGGTTGCTTCAGTTGACTTGTGTACTGCTCAAACAGGGCGTAAAAGAAGCGCTCCTGTGGCGTTTCCAGCATATCCAAAGGAATAGAGGAAGGGTTCTGGTAGTTATTCGCTGTGGCGACCAGATAGTCACGCAGCGGGAAAGGGTGCAATTGTCCCGAAAACACGGCCGTGTCTGCAGGCACATATTCAAGCGCTCCATTTGGCTCGTATCCCTGCTTGCCACTTTGTTGTGCCATGTAGTACAGCGTGCCGCCCGCCAGTGCTATGACCAACACTATCAATAGGTTTTTCATTCATCATCTCCAGATGTTTTCTGTATGCGCTACATTCGTATCACAATGAAACACTATGGATATGACAGATGCAATCCGCTGTATGGCTAATTTGCCCTTAAGGCGCTCATAAATGCCTTCATATTCAGTTCTCTGGGCATAGCTATACCGGCAGGATGAGCGGGAGTGTAGATTTTGGTGAAGGGAATACCGATTGCGCCCTGCTGGCGCAAATAACGGTCGGCTATCGGGTGAGGCTCGGACATTTCCGCCTGCATCAGCACAATATGGCTGGCCTCCAGCGCCGCTACCACAGACTCACGGTGCAGGACTTCAGCATCATTCTTTCGGCAAATCGCGCACCATTTGGCAGTAACACTGACTACGACCGTTTTACCGTCAGCCACCAGCGCCGGGATCTGTTCCGGCTCAAGGGAGGACCACACCAATCTTTCCCAGGCGGTGTAATCTTCGCCCCGATTAACAAAGTTCACCACTGAGCCCACACCTAACGTGAACACCGCAAGCATGATGATAAGCACCAAAGGCACCGGCTTGCCTCTGAGTCGCTGCACGACCAGCAGAACAAGCGCCAGCGCAAACAGTCCAACCAGTCCCCAACCTGCTAATTCCATTCGATTCTGTCCTGATGTTTAAAATGACCGGAGTTGCACCCCATTTAGTTGGCTTCCAACGCCGCCATAAAGTTGTGGAAGGTCAGTTCAGCCGGTAGTTCCATCCCCTCAGGGTGGGCCGGACTGAAGATAATATTGTAGGGCACGCTGGCAATACCACGTTGAGTCAGATACTGCTCCGCCACAGGATGAGGCCTGGTCATATCCGCCAGCATTAACACGATATTATCAGCTTCCAGTGCCTCAACCACAGGCTCACGACGCAACACTTCAACGGTATTCTTACGGCAGGCAAAACACCAATCGGCCGTCACATCTATCACCACGGTTTTACCCTCAGCTACCAAAGCGTCAATTCGCTGTGGCTGCAACTCCTGCCACTGCAGTCTCTGCCAGGCGGTATAGTCCTCACCGCGATTAACAAAATTAGCCACCAAGCCAAAGCTCAGAGTGAACAATCCCAGCATTATCAGGGCAAATACAGGGATCTGCTTACCCCGGATTTTTTGCCATACCAACAAGCACAGCAGAATGGAGAATATTCCGGTGAGCGCCCAGCTCATGTTTGCCATCATGGAGTTGTCCTTAAGTTTCCTTACATTGCTGAAATTGCGAGCAACCTGGCATCACTGTATCCTGCGCTGCTGAAACAACAATTAAAACCCTACGGATAATGCAATGATAAAGCTAACAAAAGCGTCTTTACTCGGCGCCACATTGCTGCTCAGCCCAGTAGCATTGGCCAATGACGAGTATCAGCCAAAGTCGTCATACGAAGCCCCTGTGTCAACAGATCATCAGGTCAAAATCAACGGCGATAAGGTCAGATACCAGGCCATTGCAGGTGAAACCCTGCTGAAAGACACCAAAGAGAAAGATTGGGCAGGTATCTATTCTGTCAGTTATCTGCGCACCGATGTGAAAAACAGCGAAAACCGTCCCGTGACCTTTGTGTTCAACGGTGGCCCGGGCAGCGCCTCTGTCTGGCTGCATCTGGGCATCTATGGTCCAAAGCGCGTGGTGGTTCCGGGCGATGCCAAAGATGATGGTTCAGCTCCCTTCACCCTGATCGACAACGAATACTCGCTGCTGGATGTATCCGATCTGGTGTTTATCGACCCTGTAGGTACAGGTTACAGCCGTCCTATGGGCGAATATGAAGGCAAAGACTTCTGGGGCGTCAATGAAGATGCCAAAGTGCTGGCTGAGTTCATCCGGGTGTGGCTGAATGACAATGGACGCTGGAACAGCCCCAAATATCTGGCAGGTGAAAGCTATGGTACCGCTCGAGCAGCGGCGCTGGTCAACCAACTGCAGGGCGGCTGGACTGACATTGCTGTCAACGGCGTGATGTTGATCTCCTCCATTCTCGACTTCAGCCACGCCAGATACCAACCCGGTAATCACCAGCCTTATATCGGCTTTTTACCCACCATGGCAGCAACTGCCTTTTACCACGGTAAAGTCAGTGCATCAGACAAAGCCAGGGGACTGGAGCAATTTGTTGAAGCGGCACGCCAGTTTGCCCTTAATGACTATGCACTGGCCCTGCTGGCAGGCAATCGCTTGAGCGATGCAAAATATGCGGAAGTACGCCGCGAGCTGGCACGCTTTACCGGTCTTGATGAAGCTTATCTGGACAGGGTCAATCTGAGAGTCAGTGGCCCACGCTTCTCCAAGCAGCTGCTGAGGGACCAGGATATGACTGTTGGTCGTCTTGACTCCAGATACAAGGGGGTGGACTACGACAGTGGCGGTGAGTACTCAGACGGAGATCCATCCGGCTATGGTATTGATGCTGCCTACACTGCAGCCATCAACCACTACCTGAGAAGTGAACTGGGTGTCACCACATCCCGCCGCTTTAATGTGCTGTCAGGCGATGTCTACAGCAACTGGAACTGGGATATGGGCAGAGGCCAGCCAAAGTATGTTAATGTCGCGCCTTACCTTGGCAAAGCCCAGCGTGAAAACAAAGACTTCCGCATCTATATCGCCAATGGTTACTATGATCTGGCCACTCCTTTTTTCGCCACAGAGAACACCATTGCCGACAATGGCATAGATGCAGACAGGGTTGAAATGCACTATTACCCTTCGGGGCACATGATGTATGTCGAGCCTGAGTCTCTGGCAAAACAGGCGGACGATCTACGCCGTTTTTATCAAACATCAGAGGACTGATCCTTGGAACTGACAGCCTGGCTGAGCCTGCTTTCTATCTGTATCCTGGGTGCAATGTCGCCCGGCCCCAGTCTGGCAATAGTGATCCGCCACACTTTGGGTGGCGGCCCGCTAAAGGGCATAGTGTGCGCCTGGGCCCACGCTTTGGGGATAGGGATTTACGCCCTTATCACCCTTCTGGGACTGGCGGTGCTGCTTAAGCAGGCACCTCTGCTGTTTAATGGTATTGCATTGGCAGGGGCAGCTTATCTTGCCTGGCTGGGCTGGCAGGCGCTGAACGCCAAAGGCGGAGTGCAGGACAAGCTTGATTCCGGCACGCAAGCCAGTTGGCTGACTGCTGCCCGTGACGGTTTGGCTATCTCCCTGTTTAATCCCAAGATCCTGCTGTTCTTTCTGGCGCTGTTCAGCCAGTTTGTGAAAGCCGCGGACACTGTCACTGGTCAGACGTTGATCGTGCTGACGCCACTACTGATGGACGGCCTTTGGTACACCCTGGTGGCCTTGATGCTCTCCCATCCCAGAGTGCTGCCGAAACTCAGAGCCAATGCCCAATTGATTGATAGATTGTCGGGAATCGTACTGATACTGTTGGCCTGCAGAGTTGTCTATACCACGCTGTGGAGTTAACGCTCACAGGCACATAAAAAACGCCATCAATTGATGGCGTTTTTTTTGTTACTTTGCAGTGATTAGCCTTTGAAGATCTGCACAGAGTCGTCCTGGGCAGCTTCTTCAGTTTGAGTCACTGGCGGATTGGCAATATGGTCATCCAGGTTGTCGCTCAACATCTCTTTGAACTCACTGGCAAACCACTCCAGCGCATTGTCTTTTTCAGCGGCCAGATCCGCAGACTTTATCGCGGCTTCAAAGGCGTTGAAACGGGCGGCGGCAAAACGCAGCGCAGTACCTACCTTACCAACATCCTGCTCTTCCTGTGCCAGTTCATTGGCCAGTGCGATAAATTGGTCAGCCAGTTGGTACAGGCTCTTGCCGTTTGCTTGCTCAGACATCTGCGGATAACTCCTCTAACATTCAATTGCCCGCATCATACCTCAATTTACGTCCATGTTAACCCGCAAAAGCAGTGAGCGTGATATAGTCGGCGGCAATTCCCACCGATAGTGCCAGCAATGAAAAACAACGTGTCAGAAGAAACCCGCAACGAAGCTATGCGTGTTGCCAAAGCTACCCAGAAACCGGGACAGACCAAAGAGCAAACCAAGCTGATTGCACAGGGAATTGAGAAAGGGATAGCGGAATATAAGAAGCAGCAGAAGGTCAAAACCAGAGAAAGGGATAAAGCCAGGAAACAGCAACAGAAAGCCAAAACCTCTGCGGCTAACGAGGTCCAACAGCCAACAGACTACTCCGCCCCTGGGCGCGCCTGGCTGCCCTGGGCCTTGCTGGCATTGAGCTGGCTTGGATTTATCTCACTCTATGTGATGACGCACTAACCCAAGCTAATTGGATTCAGGATGAAGCCAATAGCGATGCCATATATGGAAGCCTTTGTGCTATCCAATCTGACTGGATAGGTCCCCAGTCATCAATCTGATAATAGCCGGCGTTATTTCTGACGCCGCTTTGCACAAAACTCACCTCAATGCCGACATCACCAAATGCCGCAATGGCATCCTGTAATGTGCGTCTGGGCATACCCGTGACCTTTTGCAAAGACAACAAATTGTGTTGTTCGCGCCCAATCAGATAGGCTAAATACAGTTTCCGTAGAAACGCCTTATGCTGCTTGCTGACATTTTCCATTCCATATGCCTTTTATTCGTCCCGATAAATCAATATGTTTACATTTGTAAACAAGCCATGGTGTGTCACCTATGGCCATTGTTATAGTGATGCTCTATGAGCAACTTTTAGTCAGGGATACATCATGAGCTGCCGCTACGCGCAAAGCCGTAGACAACTTCCTCCCAGTCAGTGGACGCCACTTGATCGCCAACCTCTGACATTTGTCGGCGATGCTTATGTCACCATGGTCTCCTGGGTTTCAAGTTTAGGTGTGCTACTGGTATTCAGCATCGTTTCCGTGCTGCTTTACCTTCGTGCAACCATCACCTCGCCCCAGTTAATCATGCTGATAAGCCTGATGTTTTTTATAGGCGCCTTATTCATCATAGTGATACATCTGCAAGCAAAACAACTCCAATATGCCGTTTTTCCGTATGAATTTATGATCCGTAAAGGACTTTTCTGGCGCTCAACCATCGCTATGCCTTACACCAGGCTGCAACATGTCAGCCTCGAACAAAATCCAGTGGAACGCAAATTCAAACTATTCACATTAAAGTGTTTCAGTGCCGGCAGTGGCAGTGCCGAAATTGAGCTGCCAGGGCTCAGTACTCAGGTTGCAGAGCAACTCAGGCAGCATTTACTTAAACTGGCTTCTGCAGGACACGAGCCTGATGAGTGAACTCAAGTCCTGGTCCCGACTCTCCCCCTGGGCAATCATCAACTATGTATTTAAAAGTGCCATCGAACTGCTGAGTAATGGCTTCGCAGTCATCCCCTTTGTGGTCACGGGCTGGAAAGCTGGATTCGACTCCCCCTGGATCCCCGTTGCCATAGCCGCTGGGTTACTCTTGATTCTGGGTTATGCCTTAATCCAGTGGCTCAAGTTTCGCTACCGCTTGTCCGATGACAAATTAAATGTCCGTTCCGGAGCCCTGTTTACCAAACGTCAGGAGCTACCACTGGACAAGATCCAAAATGTACGTCTTGAACAGCCCTTTTACTATCGTCCTTTCGGGCTGTGTACTCTGGTGGTCGAATCTGCCGGTTCCAAGAAAGATGAGGTCGAGTTAGCGGCCATTGCCAGAGAACAAGCTCAGCAGATGAAGCAACATTTACTCAGGCTGGGTAAAGGTGACAGCCAGGAGATAAGTATCTCGACCGACCTGAGCCTGGACAAAGGTCACGAAGGAGAATTGCTGGTCATCAGGGATGCCAAAGCCCTTTGTTTATTTGGGCTTTATAGCAATAACCTGATTTGGGCGGCCGCAATTTTAGGCCCATTATCCGGTACCCTGGAATGGAGCGTCTGGGTGGATATGGTGCAACACAACGCCCTGATAGAAGGCTTTAATCACCAAGGCTTGATACTGCAGATTTTGCTGGCCACTGTGCTTTTGTTGGTACTGGCGGTGCTGATAACCGGAATTAATGTGCTGGCGACTATACTCAAGTACTACCCCTTTCGTCTTACGAGAACAGCATCAACCATGCAACGCTCCGGCGGAGTCATTTCCCACCAGCAAGACGGCTTGCCGATACGCAGAGTACAGATATTAGAGGCATCACAACCCTTCATCGCCCGGTTGTTGGGACTCTGGACAGTGATATTCAGACAGGTTCAGGGCCAGGAGGTCGAAAAAGTTGTCGACAAATCCCTGCTGACTCCCTCGCTGAAGCCCTTTGAAGTGAATCAGCTTATTAGCCGGACTTTTCCTTTTTCAGACGCTGACAATAAACTGCCTTCCCGATATTTACCCATCCACAGTGACTGGCTTTGGCGACGCCTGCCATTGCCTTTTATTATTCCCTTACTCAACTCTTTCAGTTTGGGTGCCAATCCATTCACACTGACCCTTTGGTTGGGGGCAACCCTGGCATCAGTGGTGATCTGGCTCAGGTACCGAAAGTGGGGATACCGCCTGGGCAAAGAGGTGGTGTGGCAACATACAGGAGTGATAGGCCGCAACTGGAAGCGTATTCCCCTGGGTAAAGTGCAGCATGTCTGTATCCGCCAGACGCCGGGCCAGAGACGTAAACATCTTGCGAATTTGCAACTCGGGCTGGCCAGTGGCACAGTAAGTCTGCCCTCAATCCCTTTGCGCCATGCGCGTTTGATCGCAGAGAAGGTGCTTAAGCACACGCGAACTGACCACAGCAATTGGATTTAGAGCAGCAATTCAACCCTGAGTAAGGCTTAACAGCCAGCCGAGGAGCCAGCTATGTCAATGAGTCCTGAAAGTGTGCTGACGTTTTGGTTTGAAGAGATAGAGCAGAAATCCTGGTGGGTGAAAGATCCGGCATTTGATCAACTGGTCGCTGAAAGATTTGGCTGCATCATTGAGCCAGCCAAAAAAGGGGAACTCTATCACTGGCGTTCCACCCCAAAAGGCAGGCTGGCTGAAATTATCGTGCTGGATCAGTTTTCCCGGAATGTCTACCGTGACTCCCCCATGGCATTTGAAGCCGATACCATGGCGCTGGCGCTGGCCCAGGAAGCTGTGTCGCACCATGCAGAAGAGGAACTTTCTCAGGCGCAGATTCAGTTCCTTTACATGCCCTATATGCACAGTGAGTCCAGAGTCATTCATGAAGTAGCAGTGACCCTGTTCAGCAGAGACGCGGTAAACGACAATCTGCCCTTCGAACTGAGGCACAAAGAGATTATCGACAGGTTTGGACGTTACCCCCACAGAAATAAGATTCTGGGCCGTAAGTCCACACCTGAAGAGGTGGAGTTTCTCAAACAGCCCGGCTCATCTTTCTAAGGCTTGCAGGTCAGATTAATCCATATTGGCCGGGCATTCAGCTGGCAAGGTGTCATCAAAGTCCACTAATCGACGTAACTGAATAACCTCATCATAGTCAGCGGCAAATCCGTCGCTGGCTTTGCCGACCGCCTCCCCCACAAACTCGATGTAAACTGCAGGATAAGGCTCACCTCTGGCAAGCCGGAGTTCATGCACACGGTTCTTTAGCCTATCGAAACCGACATCCGTCTGGGCCAGGCTCAGCCAGTAATATTGATCGGGTGAGTTACAAGGGGCGAATTCGCTCACTTCGACGCCACTGGTGTAAATACCACGCCACACCGTCGGCGTCGCCGGATGAGTTTGATATTGACCTTCAGCAGCCTTCGGGTCTGTCACTATGGGCTGAATACAATTATCAACAACACAGCCCAGCAAACTAAAGGATATCAAAACGACTAACGCCCCTCGGCCTAAAAACATAGCGCTTCCCTGCATGATTATCCTACTGCGCAAAAGCCAGCATATAAGCTCTGACTCTGGCTACCATGGCAATCTTTTCGGCTTCATCCACAAAACTCGCCTCGATGGCATTCAGAGTAAACTGCGCCAGCTCATCTTTGGTCAGCGGCAGCGCATCGGCAATGGCATTGAAGTTGTCTGTCATATAGCCACCGAAATAAGCCGGGTCATCAGAGTTTACGGTCACGCAAAGACCCCGGCGCAGCAACTGGCCGATGTTGTGCTCCTGCATCTGCGCAAACACCTTGAGCTTGGTGTTAGACAATGGACACACGGTCAACGGCATGCGAGTTTGCGCCAGTTCATCCATCAGGCTTTCATCCTTTGCACAGGCTACACCATGGTCGACCCGACTGACTTTGAGCAAAGACAGAGTATCGCGGATATTCTGGGGTGTGCCCTCTTCGCCGGCATGAGCCACAGTCAAAAAACCCTCTTCCAGTGCTTTGGCAAATACCTGCTCAAACTTCTGAGGTGGATGCCCCAACTCAGATGAATCCAGTCCAACCCCGACTATCTTGTCTTTGTGCGGCAGAGCCATCTTCAACGTGGCAAATGCAGCCTCTTCAGAAAGGTGACGCAGGAAGCACATGATTAACTGACTGCTGATCCCCAACTCCTGCTCACCCTTAACCAGAGCCCCGTGAATCCCATTAATGACAGTCTCAAACGAAACCCCTCTGTCGGTGTGAGTTTGCGGGTCGAAGAAGATCTCCGTGTGCATCACATTGTCATCCTGACAGCGCAGCAGGTAAGCCCAGGTCAGGTCGAAAAAGTCCTGTTCATGCAGCAGCACATTGGCCCCCTGATAATAGATATCCAGAAATGACTGCAGATTATGGAACTGGTACGCATTACGCACAGCTTCAGGGGAGTCAAAAGGGATCTGTACCTGATTGCGCTGTGCGAGCTCAAACATAAGCTCAGGCTCAAGGGTGCCTTCAATGTGGAGGTGGAGTTCTACCTTGGGTAAACCGGCGATAAAGTCTTGCATAGATTCTCTCAATATCGTTTTACGTTAGAAGAAAGATATGAGGTGAAGCTCTGGTACCAAATAGATTGAAAATACAAAGAGCGGGCAGTTCACCTCACTCTTCGTAATCTGGAGTTTATGGTTCCAGGTAGAGACCCCCGTACCGGATTAACGGGGTTATACGAAGTAAGCTGCCAAGAGTTATCTCCATAGGCAAGCTTTGCGCGAATTTTTCCATAAAGCGTTTTAATGGGCAACCATGACTTTTACCGAATTGAAAATGCCGATGGCTTAGCCATCGGCATTGATATCCAACTCACATCGAATCAGGGGTTAATCGGTACTACGTAGGGAAAGGTCTGAGGGTGGCGGTCAAATGTATTGGCGTTGTCAGTAATCTCCCTTCCCACCAAAATACTCAAGACCGCATCCATCGCATCATCGGCAGGGTTTCTGCCATTGATTGACTCAAAACTGTATTTCGCTTTTGAGCCGACCTGATAAGGGATCATGTCAGGCAACATCATTTTGGCCACCTTATCTGCGTACGCAACAGGCAACGCCATTTTTCCATCCAGAACCACTGCTCTTAAGGTCACTCCTGAGACGGCATATTCCCGGGAAGCATCTGAGTCAGGACGATGATGAACATGCTCGGCAATTTCCATCTTATTGTTTGCCATAAACATATGCGTCATCAGGGGATTAGCCAATCGGTTAACCTGAACCCAGGTATCTTTTAAATACATGGCACTGGAAGCATAGGTGTATATCTTGCCAGACAAGATGCTGTTGGGTACTTCAATCAGAATCACACTACTCTGAAAGTCTTTAAACAGATCGACCCCCTTATCAAACGCAGAAAGATCAAATTGCCCATGGCCCAGCAGCTTACCCATAAATCCGAGAATCCCTTCAGAGTTGCCCACAAATGTATCCCGGGCAGCGCCAGTCCAAACCTTGATGCCATTGCCAAAGACTTTGGTTGTTCCAACCTTGGCCTTACCGAAAGTGTTACCTTTGACACCAATAGCTGCATTGGCGCCTTCAGCCATCCCAAAGCTCCACTCATCTCCCTGCAGCGAAGCCGTTATTGTGATTCCCTCCAACCCGGCAGCTTTATCAAATGCGATATGAAAACTGTATACCCCGTTTTCACCAAACCCAGGCTTGCCATCTCTGGCAGTGGCAGGATTCACATTCATCATAAAACTGGTGTAATTGGGTTGCTCCGAATCAAATACAAACAGGTCAGTGATATCAAATTGAGGGTATTGACGGGACAAATCACTTTCGAAGTGATGGCTGGCCAGAGAAGGGGCCACAACGGCCAGGCACACAAGGAGTGCACTGACGGCTTTGACACCAAAACCATTAAGCAATCTCTGCATATTAGCGGTCATAGTTTCCTCCTGTTTATGCAAGCCTTACTTGCCGCTCAAATCAACAGAAATCAAAGTCGGATAGCCCTGGGTGTAGATCCAATCCTTGTCCTTTACCGGTACATGGCATCCCAGACAATCCTGCTTATAGTTAGCGGACTGATTGCCCTGAACACCTGGCTTAAACAGGGCCCATCCCCAACCTTCTCCCCAACTTGGGCTGTCGGCAAAGCGGTTTTTGCTGTCTTTCACCATCACAAACCACTGCTTTACGTCTGTGGTGCTGTAACTCACATCTTTACCCGTGGTGAAGTCACCACTTGCCGCCGGACGAAGCTCTTTTACCACTACTGTGCCATCGGGGAAGGTACCGGACTGACGATATGCTTCGACACCTTTGCGGTCGGCATAAACATCATGAAAGCCAGAAGCATCACCTTCAGGCACAAACCAGGAACCCAGATGCACCATATCCATCCGGAAGTTTTCCGGCATGCTGATCTCTCCCTTGCCGTCGACCACTGGCGACAATTCGCCGGCCATTACAGGAGTTGCTGCCAACAAAGCCACTAATGCAATTGTTCTCATCATTTGCCTCCCTTGGGCTCTACATAGCTGTTATTCAGTTTGTCGTCATAACCACCGCTGGCCGCTTTGCCCTTACCTTTACCGGCTCTCAGTACCGGATAGTATTGGGTAAACACAAAGTCATCAGCCGCCGCTGATTCATGACAGGCATTGCAAGCTGCCGCCGGGAATGGTTTGGCTGTCTTGCTCAAATTCTTGTGGGTCGCATCAGAGAAGGAGTAGTAAGCCCAGTTGCCCGGTTCGTTGGGGAAATGTTTCTTGCTCTTGATGGTGGCTTCCAACCCGAGGAACTCACCCTGGAAATACCCCTGACCGCTGACCGCATTTTTGCTGCCCACACTCACCAGTTCTTTGATAAGAATGGTGCCATCTCTGAACTCGCCGGTTTTTTTCCAGTGCTTCCAGCTCTTGGGGTCAATGTACACATTGTGGTGCTCGGGAAATGCCGCCTTGCCATTGTTCATATCATTGGGTGTCACCGGCGTACCGACATATACCCACTCGCGGTAACCGGTCGGCCGCTCGAGCTCACCATTCTTGATACTGTAGTATTCATCGGCCAATACTCCGCCGCTGAACCCCAGGCCAAGCAGCAAGCCTCCCAGCTTTAACGCACGATAAGTTGTATTCATCACTCTTCCTCGATATTGTTTTTACATTGCGTTAACAACTATAAACAGTGTGGATATTCAACTTGACCTCCGAAGCGCGCATAAAACACTCCGAAACAATCAATCCTCAACAAAACAGCCTGGATGTTATGGGGGATATGTTTGATGTCCTGAAACTCAGAGGCAGTATATTTTTCCATTCCAGTCTCGCCGCCCCATGGGGAATGAGTTTGCCTGCGATTAAAGCTCCCAGGTTCCATATCTCCATGGAGGGGAACTTCGTGGTGGGGAGTGGCGAGCAGGTGCGTGATGTCAGTGAGATGAATATTGCTCTGCTGCCCCAAGGCGGGCAGCACTGGATTGCCGATATGGAAGGCAGAGAGTTGGCAGAAAGTGAAGCAGTCATAGATGCCTGTAAACTACATGCACCTTTATTCCAACATGGTGAAGTCACCAACAGGGTGATTTGCGGAATGGTGGAGTACGAAGAGCTACTGAGTCACCCCATGTTGGAAGCTATGCCGGAGATTTTGGTCGCCCATGATATTTCCCATGATGAGCCTCTGTGGCAAACCGTGTGCCTGATAGATTCAGAGATCCGCGCAACTGGCAATCTTCGCAGCCCTATCATAGACAGGCTTTCTGAAATCCTGTTTATCCTGCTTGCGCATCGTTGTATGAAAAGGGACCCTTCACCTTCAGGCTTTGTGGCGGCGCTACGAAACCCCAGGCTGAGTCAGGTGCTGGCCCATATTCACAGAGACGCTGCCGCTCCCTGGACCCTCTCCTCTCTTGCCGCCACTGCCAATATGTCTGCCGCCACCCTGGTCAGGCATTTTAATACTGAACTGGGGATGTCTCCTATTCAGTATGTCACTCAATGGCGACTGAATAAGGCTTTCCAGCTTATTCAACATTCACGCTTACCCTTGGATTTGGTGGCTGACAAAGTGGGTTTTGCCACAGGAAAAAGCCTGAGCCGCGCTTTTATTCGTCAGTTTGGCTTTCCCCCGGGAGACCTGCGCAAGCCCAAACCTGAGCAAACAGGAGTCAAAGATGTCTGAATTTGAAATAAACGCCTGGCTGCACAAGGTGCCCGCTCCTCAACTGACAACAGTAAACAGCCTCAGACACAGAATTTTGCAACTGGGCGATGATATCAGGGAGGAGTTCAAGTGGGGACGCCCCTGCTATTCCAACAGCAAAGGTCTGTTCTGCTATCTTGATTCAGCCCAAAATCACGCCACTCTGGGATTTGAGCTGGGAGCTGGCTTGTCTGACCCTGAAGGGCTGCTTGAAGGCGATGGCAAATTGATGCGGCATATTAAATTCAGTGGCTCACTCAGCCACGACTCACTGCCAGTCGTGGCTTTGCTTGAGCAGGCTTACCATGCTGGCTGATTGAGCCGCTTGGCACAGAGTTATTCCACAGACTTGTCGTAATTTGCTTCACCAACGACAACCACCTCTCCGGTTTCCGGATCAAGGTAAGCGCCAATGGGAGCCTCTTCGCCAGGTTCGGAATTTTTTTTATCGACTATGACAAAATCATAGCAAACTCTTCCTTCTCCATATCCCCCAACTCGCTTGCCTTTGCCCGCAACCTTTCCCTTATCCCGTGATGCCAGAACTTCATCGGCAACAGTCCGTAAAGGCGCTTCATCGGAACTGCCGAACAGGCCTGAATTGCTGTAACAAACCATAATATTGGGATGATCTTCTTTATGTGGAGGAGGCACCTGATACTGCCTGCCATCATTGGCGTTATAGATGCCTTTGTTACCATCAAATATCAGGGCGTAATCCGTCTGTGCCTGGATGGTCTTTACTGTATTAACCACCTTGAATGCCTCCATGGAGCCACACCCGGATAGCAATGAAGCGGAAAGGGATAAAGCAACGAGAAGACAAATATTCGAAATAGAATAGACTTTCATAAAGCGCTCCAGCCGCCCTTATGGGCGGCAATTGAATCTACTGGCTGTGGTTGTCAGCTGCGGGCTGCAGCTTTCAGCAAAGTTGGAATTACATCCAAGAAGGTGATGGCAACCGTTCGAGTGGCCTGGGTTTGCTCCTGGGCACCATTCATATGGATAACAACTCCAGTCGCTGGCTCACCGACAGTGACCTGACCATGGATACCGACAAAGGCGATAAACGTATGACCATCGTGGTTGAAGACACGAAGCTGATCCTGATACCAGGCATTGGGCGCCAATTGGGATTCAGGCCCAAGTTTCCAGGCCGCTTTTGCCTCTTGGGTTCCAGCCAACAGGTTATCAATAAAGGCTTTGGGGACAACCTGCTCACCGGCACGGTTCTTTCCACCATTAATAACGACATCCATCATGCGAGCCACATCTCTTGGGGTGGCGTTCAGACCACCAGAGCCCACGGCTTCACCTTTGGCGTTGGCCATCAATTTGGCATCCTGTTCAAAGCCCACTTTTTTCCACAGTCTTGCCTCCAGTTCCTCGGCTAATGGTCTACCTGTTACCCGGGACACAATCAGGCCCAGCATCTCGGTATTAATACACTGATAGTCATAGGCTTCGCCGGTAGCCACATCGGAGCGGGCATTTAAAAGACTGGCAAAGTCCAGCACTGACTCAAGCTCTGGGTGAGTGGTATTAACACCATTCCAATCTTGCACTATGGTCATCCGCTCATCCCAGCTCTTGTCTGGTTCAGCCTCGATCTTAATACCTGATCTCATATCAGCCACCTGTTGCACAGTCGCATTGGCGAAAGCAGGCGAAGATTTCAACTCTGGTAAGTAAGTGGTGATAGGCGCATTCATATCAACTTTGCCCTCGGCCACCAGAGTTGCCAATGTCATGGAGGTAAATGACTTGGTTACTGACATTTGCAAATGGGTGCTGCTTTGGGACAGTCCGTTGAAGTAGTACTCATCAACCAATTTGCCATCTTTAAGGATCACCAGAGCCTCCTGGTTCAATCGGTCACGAATGATGACATCCATAGGATGAACACCATCTACATCCAATGCCGCCAGCTTGGTCAGGTCGAGCCCTGATGCTTCCCCCAGATGATGAACATATTCACCTTTCTCCAACACATAGTGGTGGGTAAATCGCCAGGCATGTTGCATGGTTAGTTTGGCATTCTTGCCGCTATCCCAGTTTTGCTGAGTAACGCCAACAGCCTCTGCCTGAGCCAGAAAGGCCTTGTCAGGTCCGTGAAAAGAAGATGCCTGTGCACCAACGCAAACCAGCCCCAGCATGACCGCAATAATTGATTTTTTCATAAACGCCTCTCTGAAAAGTGTTCTTCCTGATTGATTCAGGTACAGATTAGAGGGGCGGAAATTACTAAGGCAGTAGAAGAGTCTTAGTGATTGTTGGTAATAGAGAAAAACCAAAAGGGTCCAATGGACCCTTTTGCAATGGGAATGTACTGATTACTTAACGATAAGCACTGGACATTCAGCTTTTTGAGCCACCTTTTCGGCGACATTATCGTGCCAGAAGTGAGATAAACCTGTGCGCCCGTGGCTGGCCATCACAATCATCCCTATATCGCCCTGCCCCGCCTCTTTAACTATCTGTTCGGCAATATTGTTCTCTTCACAGCGGCGAACCAGAGTTTCCACTTTCAGGTCGGTGTTCAGGCCAGCCAGCAATTTCTGCATCTCCTGGGCAGCTGCCGCCTCCATACTCTGCATCAGTTCTTCCGGCGTAATCACCAACACCTGGAAATTTTCATCGCCGGAGAGCTGTTCAACAACATGCAGAACCCTGAGTCCAACATTATAAAGATTTGCCATTTCAACAGCATAGGAAAGGGCATGGGAAGCAGTCTCAGAAAAATCAGTAGGCCATAAAATATTGCGGGTACGCATAATTAACTCTCCTGTTTGTAGCCCTGACAGTCAACCGGGGAGCCTGAGGGCGGAAGTTTTCCAGCTTATCCCTACCTGTAATACCCGGGCTTCCCAACCCGAGGTTAGCACAGCCTATTGCGCGAATTATGAACTAATCCTTCAGCCAGACTATCGCATCAAATTGAGTTACAAAGAACTTTACGTCGGCGGGCGTAAACCAGTCTGCAATCTTTGTCAGCCACTCCTGAGTGGTAGAGTTACCCACCACGGCGATCTTTTCAAAGTGCTTACCATGTTTGATACCCAGCTTGAGATCATCCCACATGGCTCTGGCTTCCCAGCCTTCCAACTCGGTCACATCACATACAGCGTATATATCCGGGTCCTCCACTCCAGCGATAGCCGACTCCAGCATGGGCACCATACGTTGGTAATCTTCATGGGTTAACTTCCCCACCGCCTTGAAGGTCAGAAAAAAATCATCATCACCGATTCGCTCAATGCCCACAGAAATACCATGGCGCTTGATACTCATATTCCCTCCTCAATGGCATTGTCTTAACTGGCAACTTCCCGCCCTGATGACTTCTGGCCAGGAATTTACCTTTCGGTTTCAGTGTAAGTCTGACACCAGAATGCAGACGTGACACAGATCACGCAAGCGCAAAATTTGCACTGAAGCATCAGCTCACGTAGGATTAGACCGACTAATCAGTCGGTTTAAGTATCACAGGGAGAAACGCAATGAATATGGCCATCAATGAGCAACATATGAGTGATCTGGACAAGCTCCTTACGAGTCAGCGTCAGGCTTACCAAAGTCAACCCTATGCTGATACTGCAACCCGTATTGAGTGGCTGAAGAAATTGAAGCAGGCTTTGCTGTCCCACCAGGCGGAAATCACAGAAGCCCTTAGCCATGATTATGGTCACCGCAGTGCAGATGACACCATGCTGTCTGACATTATGCCGGTCATCAACAATATCAATTACAGCATTAAAAACCTGAAGCGTTGGATGAAACCCAGCCGTCGTCACGCAGGTCTGATGCTGGCTCCAGCCAGCGTAAAAGTGCATTACCAACCATTGGGGGTTGTAGGCATTATTGTTCCCTGGAATTTCCCCGTCATGTTGTCTCTTGGTCCATTGACCACTGCTCTGGCTGCGGGTAACAGAGCCATGCTTAAGATGTCCGAGTTCACTCCGGCTACCAATGCCGCGGTGCGCAAGATGCTGGCTTCAGTGTTCCCGGAGGAGCAGGTTGCCATCGTCGAAGGTGAAGCCGATATAGCCGCAGCTTTTTCTGCCCTGCCTTTTGACCATTTACTGTTTACCGGCTCCACGCTTGTTGGCCGACATGTTATGCGTGCCGCAGCAGATAATCTGACACCAGTCACGCTGGAACTGGGAGGCAAATCACCTGTGATTATTGCTCCCGATATCCCTATGTCGGATGCGGTTGAGCGTATGATTTACGGGAAGTGTCTGAATGCCGGTCAAATCTGTGTAGCTCCCGACTATGTACTCTGCCCGAATGATCGCATTGATGAGTTCGTCGCCGCCTACCAACAGAAATTTATGTATATGTACGGCGAAGTGGCCAATAACCCGGACTACGGCAATGTGGTCAATGACCGCCAGTACCAAAGACTGCTGGAGCTACTGGATGATGCCAAAGCCAAAGGTGCCACAGTTCACAGTGCTTCAGGCGAAGCGGTCAACCCGGATAGTCGCAAACTGGCTACTCAGGTGCTGACAGGTGTCACTCAGGATATGCGTCTGATGCAGGAAGAGATATTCGGCCCACTGCTGCCAGTAATTGGCTATCAAAATCTCGAACAGGCTATCAGCTTTATCAACGACAGACCCCGCCCTTTGGCCCTGTATCTGATGAGCTTCGATTCAGCCACCCAGCAAACCATACTCAATCAAACCCATTCAGGTGGTGTCTGTATCAATGAAACCGTGTTCCACGTGGCCGCCGACGATGCTCCCTTCGGTGGCATAGGCCCTTCAGGTATGGGGCACTATCATGGCAAAGAAGGTTTCCTGCAGTTCAGCCATGCCAGAACTGTGCTGGCCCGGGGTAAGTTGAATACCGGGAAATTGGTCCACCCTCCCTATGGCAATTGGCTGCAAAGGATACTGGTTAACTTCTTCGTGCGTTGAGGAGGTAAAATGCGAACAGATAAGAAACAGGCAATTCTTGATGCGGCCTTAGCCCTGTTTACCGAGCAGGGCTACCATGCCACATCCACAGCATCCATCGCCAAAGCGGCAGGGGTAGCAACCGGTACTCTGTTTCATCACTTTGCCAGCAAGGATGCTTTGCTTGCTGAGCTCTTCCTGACGGTAAAGCAGGAGCTGGCCGTGGAGATGCAGGCAGGGCTCAAGCCTGAATCCGGTTTGCGGCATAACGCCCATCATGTTTGGCAAACCGGGATGCAATGGGCACTCAATAATCCACAGAAACAACTTTTCTTCCAGCAGTTTTGTATGTCTCCGGCGTTATCACCTGAGATACGCAAGATGGCGATGGAGGAGGTTTTGGGATTTTTGGGAGACCTGTTGCAACAGGGTCAGCAAGCCGGCGAGATAGCAGACTTCCCGGTAGATTTGATGCTGGAGAACTGCCATGGCCAGTTTTTGGCTGCCACCCGCTTTTTTCTGGACAACCCGGCACGCTGGCAACAGCCGCAATATCAGGCTGCTGCCTTCCAGCAGTTTTGGCAGTCAATAGCGCCAATTCACAACTGACGGCATTTCAAAACAAAAAAGCCCGCATCTTAAGCGGGCTTTTTGCGGAAAAATACCATCAGCTGCCGTTTCTGACCAACTCCTGCTCCGATCGCCAAAACCCTTTGGAGATCCCCTGCTGGATAAGTTCAGACACCGCCAGCTCAATCGCTGACAATACACAAAACTGTACAGGCTCATTGGTGGTAAAACCCACCTCAGCCTCTGCCAACTCTTTAAAGCTGATATAACGGAACAAACCGGCCCGCATCTCCTGAGAGTAAACCCGCTTGGTGGTAGAAACGGACATCATCACTTTGCCGGTATACACATCCACAGCTCTCAGATAAATGGTGACCTGATCTTCACGAAACAGCTCCGAGGCTGAAATACCATAGTAGCCCAGGCCACTGCCGCCTGTGTTGATATTGGTTTCGTAGGCGATAATCCCGCCCTCAATCAAGAGCCTGGCATCTGTCAGCGCTGGCAGCTCCTCTTTGCCTTTGCTCTTGTTGGTAATCTTGCGCTCTGTCAGCAAGTTTTGCAGTCCTTCCCGCTCCACCGGAGTGAACCAGCCGGACTCCAACAAGGTTTGCACCAGCATAGAGGTCGCGCCCTGCGTGACCGCAGTAGAAAAGGAGGACACATTGGCCTGGGGTTTATATTGACCAGTTTGATCTCTGAAGGAGTAAACCGCCACCGGGATAGTACTCCTGGGGACAGGCATAGCCTTGATGGACTTCATAGTGTCACTGACCGGATTGACTTCTGCCTCGGTGAGATTCACATCCGGTTTAGGGAAGAGACTGCACCCTCCCAACAGCAGCAGGATGGCTGATATCAATAGCTTTCTCATGATTAGCCGCCTCCCGGAGTATCAACTTCAATCACAGTGACCTCACCGGTTTGAATATTGGTGATGGTAATGGTGACACCGGAAGCGGTAGGCGTTATCTGGATTTCATGCTGTCCCGTGTTGTAATAGCCTTCAGTCAACTCGCCATCAGCGACATTGCGGGTAATGGTATTAATAATGTTGCGCTCAAGGGATTCCCGGAATCGGGTTTCGAAGTCTTTGTCGTCGGCCGCTTCTGTATGCTTATTCTGGGCATTGGCCTTGTTCAACAAAAAGGTGCCATTAAGTGGGTTTCCACCAAAGGTAGGGTTGATCGGCGTATAAACCAATTCTGTCGCCCCGGAGGAAGCGCAGAAAGCCAGACTGAGTCCTGCCAGTAATGGCCGCCACCCGATTAGCTTTGCTTTATTTGTCATCTTTATATTCCCAATCCTTGGCCCAATACAGCGGGGAAATCACTGTCCCCCGGCCGCCAATTCACCTGACAATGCCTCAGCCTGAATATGAGCCAGATAATCCACGGTTCTCAGTACTGCCTCTTCGGCGCGCTCTTTCACGGGAGAAGCACGTCGACCAAAGTGAGTCACATAGATAAGCGTGCCGTTGATTTCGACGGTCAGCTTGGTTCCAGCCTGAGGGAAGACAGTCTCAGTCAGGGTCACATTTGCCCCTTGAGTAAAAGTCAGGTCCCGCCAGTAACCCGAATAATAAAAGGCGAAATCTTTACCAAACCGGGTCAGGGTTCGGTCGATCACCAATCCACTAATTTCTATGTCGTCACTGGCCCGGGAAGCCGGAGCAATCAGCAGCAGAATTACCAGTATCAGAGTTTTGCAGACAAACATCTCTCACCCAACCAGAGTCCAGTTCCGTGACAATTGACCACGAAATCCGATACGAACGAAGTTTTAATCTAGCAATACCGACTCAGCAAAGCACCAGCGCAGAAACAAAATAGCCCGACCGGGTAGGTCGGGCTATCTCAGATACTACTTTGGGGTAGGGTCAATTAGCTTGAAACGTTCCCCTGACAACAGGCTTGCCCTCAGCAACAAGCTGACGACCACGACTCCAAACAGATTGAATGGCAAACTCTTTATTCAACAACACCATATCGGCGTCACCGCCCACCTCAATCACACCTTTACCCTTAAGTTTCAGCGTCCTGGCGGCATTGCGGGTAAACATGGGCAAGACATCACCCAGTGACATTTTGGCGTTAAGACAATCCGCCAGAGCTTCAAACAGACTGCCTACCCGTCCCACTTCCAGTGAGACCAACTCTCCCTTGTCATTGAATACAGGCAGGCTGGCATTACCATCTGAACTGAGGCTGATATTGTCGGGGGAGACTCCGGCCTCAATCGCCTGACGAATGGCATCCACAACAGGTACTTCGCCACTGGCGAGACAGGACTCATTGGTAGAAGTAGTAAAATCTATCATGCCGCCAGCTCTGGCAAAGGCTATCCCCTCATCCAGTACGCGCTGGCTGCGGTTGATATGGGTCGGATAAAACTGAGTCAGAGGTATATCTGACTGCTCAGCCACCTGGTGCAGGATGTTAAGCCCGGTTTTGCCATCGCCCACATGCACAAATACGATACCAGCCTTGCCCGACAACATACCTCCCACACGGCACTGGGCAGCCACTCTGGCCAACTCGCAGGCAGACAGTTGGGAACCTCTGTGGTCGGCAATGGCTATCTCACCGACACCGATCACCTCATCCACCAGCAACAGGTCCCGCTCTATATCCCCGGTCAGGGTTTTCACAGGAAAGGCGTAGGAGCCTGTGTAGCAGTAAACATTCAAGCCTTCGTTTTTCAGTCCTTTGGCCCTGGCCAACAGATCTTCCAGTGTACGGCTGACAGAATCTGTGCCCAGACAGCCAACCAGAGTGGTCACCCCATATAAGCTGGCTTCGGTAAACTCCATCGCGGGCGTCCGTGTGTGAAAACCACCCTCTCCACCGCCACCGGTAATATGGGCCAATGGGTCCACCAGCCCGGGGATCAAGATCATATCTGAGCCATCAAGGACCTCCACCTGCTCACCCTGAATATTAAGGTTTTTGCCTATTGCCAATACCTTGCCTGCGGCAAACAGCAGATCCTGACGTCCCATGGGCTCAGGGGAATAAAGGTCAACGTTACGGATAAGGGTAATCATGGGGGCTTCCGTTTTAAGTTACCGCAAAGCGGCTGAGGGCTAATTTGAGCCCAACATTAGCGAAAGCCAATAAATGCGACAAGCAAGGGGCTTATTGAGTGTGACGCTTGTCCTGTTGTGCAGCTGAACTATTAGCAAGTGGCAGCCAGATGTTCACGCTCAGTCCGCCACCTTCCCGGTTGTGCAGACTTATCTGACCATCATGGGCTTCGACGATTTCACGACACAGCGACAAGCCAATACCGGAGCCGGAGCGTTTGGTAGAGTAGAAAGGCAACAGGGCCTGTCGCAGTACATCGGCACTCATCCCTGAGCCCCTGTCGCTGACACTGATACGCACACCGGATTTGCTCTCTCTGTGTTCAGACTCCAGCAACATACAGATGTCATCATTGGCAGAGCCTGATTCGTGAGCATTTTTCAGCAGGTTCAGCAGCACCTGCTCCAACTGAATACGGTCAAACCACCCGGGATATTCGGGTAAAGCGCCCTCCAGTTTAAAACTGTATTGAGCAGCAAGCTGCGCCAGAAATGGGCTCCACTCTACCGTTTCCTGGCTCGGCAGAGGCATTTTGGCAAAGCGGGTATAGTTGAAAATAAACTGACTCAGGTGGGCCGTTCTGTCCTCAATTGTGTTGAAGATAAGGTCCAGCTTGGGTTCATGATAGTCACGGCAGATGAGTTTGCCCGAGTTAACCATAGAGCTGATGGGCGCCAGGGAATTATTCAGCTCATGGCCAATCACACGAATGATTTTTTTCCAGACACTGACCTCCTGACGACTCAATTCCCGGGTCATCTGCTTGAGCAACAACAGGTGATGACGCTGACCATTAAGCTGAAAGCGGCCACGGCTCAGGTGCCAGGTCTGCACTTCCCCGTCTCCGACAGAGAACAAACCATCAGTGCCTGACTGCAGAGCGTTATGAAACTCAGTCGGCAGGCGAACTTCAAGCTCAGACAACATCAAACCATTAATCATCTGGCCCTGATTCAACAGATGACGGGCTGCGTCATTGGAGTAGATCACCCTGTTGTTGTCATCCAACAGCAGCATCACGTTGGGAGAACTGTGGATCACCTTGTCCAGCAACAACTCTCGCTGGTAGATATACTGACGCTCCTGTCTCAGCCTGGCTGCAGCCTCATTAAACAGAACGGAGAGATTATGTAGCTGACCACTTCCGGTTTCGGGGATACGCACACTGAAGTCATTATCTTTGAAATTTAACAGACCGGTTTCCAGGCTGGCCAGGCTGGTATGCAGCTGACGGGTCAGTAATCTTGCGGCCAGCCCTGCAACCATACAGGCGATAACCAATGCTGCCAATATCGCCCCGGCGCCCAGCCATTGCCACATCCAGATACCCAGAGCCGTCCCCAACAAAGAGCTGGCAACACATACCCCAGTGAGTCGCAGAGCCAGTGTCATTCCTGTTACTCCCAAAGCCTTTGCTTCATCAGCGGGCAATCCCCAGCTTATCCATTCGACGGTAAAGCGCCTGCCTGCTTAGCCCTAAAGATTTGGCAACATGAGCCACTACACCCTTGTGAGCCGCCAGAGCATCTTCAATATCGGCGCGTGAGATCTCTTCAGCAGGGAGAGAGGAAGCCGTTGGTGCATTAGTCTGTCCAGACTCCATAACTTGCCCCGTCAACCCAAAGTCCTGCGCCTCCAGTCTGGCAGATTTTGCCAACAGCACTGCTCGCTTACAGGCGTTTTCCAACTCCCGCACATTGCCTGGCCAGGCGTGTGCCAACAGTGCGGCTCTGGCGTTGGGGCTGATACTGAAATCCGGGCCGATGAAATGGCTGGCCAGCGCCGGAATATCATCCTGTCGCTCAGCCAGTGATGGCAGCACAAGTTCAATCACATTGAGTCGATAAAAGAGATCTTCCCGGAATCGGCCTTCGGCAATATCTTCAGTCAGGTTGGCATTGGTGGCACTGAGCACCCTCACCTTCACTTTTCGGGTCTGGTGACTGCCAAGGCGCTCAAACTCGCCGGTTTGCAGTACCCTGAGCAGCTTTATCTGCCCCGACAAGGGCAAATTGCCGATCTCGTCCAGGAACAGGGTGCCACCATCAGCCGCCTCAAAACGCCCTATTCTGGCCTTGGTCGCACCGGTAAAAGCGCCAGCTTCAGCACCAAACAGTTCAGCCTCAAGGAGATCTACCGGCAGCGCCCCTACATTGACTTTTATCAGGGGCTTATCTTTAAGGGCAGAGTTGGCGTGGATAATATCCGCCAGCCTGTCTTTACCAGCCCCATTGGGACCGGTAACTAGCACTGGCACGTCAGATGCCGCCACCTGAACTGCCAAGTCGACACAGCGCTCCATGGCGCCGGAGGCAAATATCAGGCCGCACAAATCTGCGTCCCGAATTCCCTGCTGACGCTGCGTTTGTTGTCTTACCAGAGTGGAGTTCTCGCGGGATAAGCGATGTAGATTAAGCAGATTAGCCACACTGGTCAGCAGCTTGGCATCATCCCAGGGCTTACCCATGTAGTCGGCATGCCCGGTCTTTACCAGCTCAACTGCGGTATTCAAATCAGTCCAAGCCGTCATTAAAATCAGCGGCATATTGGGGTGACGGGTACGGATATCGTAGAACAGCTGTCGCCCCTCCTCTCCCGAGGTGGTGTCCTGGGTGAAATTCATATCCTGAATCACCAGATCAACCTCCCGGGAGGAGAGCACCTCAAGGGCTTCATCCGGTCCCAGGCAGGTAACTGCCTGGTAGCCCTGAAGCTCCAGCGTCAGAGCCAGCGCCTGACAAACCGCCTGATTATCATCTACTACCAGTATGGTTTCCGTCACAGCCTCATCCACTCCTTGAATTTAAAGCCCTAAGATACAACAAGTTGGCAACATCATCTAGACAGTACGGGTGGCAATAGCCGGGGAAATCAGTGCCGCTTTCCGTGCTGGCAACAACACGGCAACCGTAGTAATCACCAATAGTCCCGATACCGTCATTGCAGGCCATTGCCAGCCCATCATAGGCAAGCTGAACAGGGTCATCAATTGACTGCCAAGTTCCATCGCCAGCAAACCTCCCAGCAAGCCACCACTAAAACAGATGAGCCAGTTTTCCACCAGAAACATGCCCACGATATCCCGCTTGCGTGCCCCCAGGGCTCTTCGGGTGCCTATTTGCTTGGTACGACGTTGAATATTGAACATCACCATGCCTGACAATCCCAATGACGTAATCACCAACAACAAAATGATCATTATCGACAACATACCAGCCATCACCGCATGGAAGGCGTAGCTCATATCTTTCAATTCTCTGAGCGTATTGAAGTTACGAATCACCCGATCAGGGTTCTCCGCTCTCAGAGCCTGCTTGATGGTCTCCTCCAGTGCCGGAATATCCCTGCGATCAGCCCGGACCATAAATTGATTATTGCGGCTTTCATTCAGCTCGATATTCTGAATCACGCTGTAATCAAACTGGTCACTGTCAACCCAGGCCCCCTGCAGGGTTTCTACAACACCAATAATCTCAATCTGGTTGTCACTGCCCTGATACATAATCTGGCCAACGGCCGACTCTTCGCCAAAAACTTCTTTGGCCAAAGGCGCACTCATCAGGGCTTTCATACCACTGTCGGTGGTGCTGTGATTCAGCTCATCAGCGCGAAAATTACGCCCTTCGATAACATTGACCCCCAGGGTGTCGACCATCTGTTCGCCCCCCAGATACCATGCAAATCCCGGCGTTGATTTTGCGGTTTCCGGATCTGGCCCATCAACGAACCTGTCGGACCAACCACTGCCAGACAGCGGGAGCATATTGGTTGAGGTGGCCGCCTTAATGCCGGGGATATTCCGGAGAATCTCAAGATCCCGCTTAAGCTGCTGAGGCAGGTTAACTTTCTCGCCAAAGTTATACACAGAAAATGACAGCACGCTCTGCTCTGCTACCCCAGAGCTTCTTTGCATCAGCGCCAGCCTTTCCTGAATAATGAATCCGGCATTGGCCACAATGGCAACAGACAGCACAATTTGCAGCAGCAAGAGCAAGGGGCCAGTGCGGCTTCGCAACAAACTGCTTAGAACGGGTTTAATGGTAAACATAGCAGCCTCCTTACTGGCTCTTGAGGTACACGCTGGGTTGGGTGCGGCATATCACCCAGGCCGGATACATACCCGCCAACATGGCGGCCCCCAAAGCGATACTGGGTGTCAGGATCCACATACTGGGGTCCAGTCTGCCAAGCGCCTCTTCCATCCCCAGGTGGCCAGCCAGAGTCGTCAGACCAAACCAGGCCCAGACCAATCCGATGACGCCCCCCAGCAGACCAATCAAACTCACCTCAACCATGTGTTGCAGAAATATCTGTCGGCGGCTGGCACCTATTGCCCGGCGTACTCCGACTTCCGGTGCGCGCTTAAGAAACTTGGTTAACAGCAGTCCCAGAATGTTGACCAGACACACAGCCAGAAACAGGGCGCTCAAGCCGATCATTATCCGGTTGTCTTCGGGCACCACTTCACTGTCGGTCAGGTATTCAGCAACATCCAGAAGGCGCGTCCAGCTGGTGCGGGTATTGTCAGTGAAGCGTCCCAGAGCCTGCTGCTGCTCTACATAAGAGGTCAGCCACTGTGAAAACTGCATGCGGGCGTTAGCATCCGGCAGCTCGGCCCAAAACTGAATCCAGGTTTTTTCTGACAACAAGCGGTCGTTGTAGGTGATCAGGGGTTCAAACTGCCAGCCACTGGTATTCCCCCAGACAGGAAACTCCTCCTGGGGCGTCAATGAAAACGGCACGAACAGACTCTCAGCAAAATTCATGGAGCCGTTGGTGACATCATAATATTTTGGCCTTGGCATCCAGTGGTCGATAATGCCGACAACCTGGTAGGGCGTCGCATCCAGGTAAAGGATTTTGCCAACATTATTGCCTCCCCCGAAGAAGGTCCGATTCAGGTCATCGTTAATCACAACCACATGTGCCGCTTCCCTGTCGACCGACTTATCCCAACTGCCGCCATACAGGAATGGCACTGAGAACATGGCAAAAAAATCACTGTCGGTAACTCGAATACTGCGCATTTCCGGCTCAGCATCACTGCCCTCAGCATGGATTGCGCCACCGGTACGAAACGAAGCTACAGAACGAACAGGAATGTCACTTTGCCTCAGGTTCATGGTGTCCTGATAGGTCAGATTGGCATTGTACTCGTCCCAGGTGTCCGGCCCCTGGCTCCATAGTTGAGTCATATGCAACACACTGCTGCGCTCACCGGCAGGGTTATGGGACATCAACTGAAACACATTGAGCGATATCAGGGTGATGCCAATTCCGATTGAGATCGCCATGACCATCAGGGCTGACAGTACCGGGGTTTTGCGAATTGAGCGCCAGCCCAAATCCATATAGTGGGTTAACATGCCGCTCTCCTTATGCTCTGGCAGCCTGAGGCTCATCACCACCGTGATACAGGGTAAAGTCACACACCTGACCATCGACTATCTGAATATTACGCTGTGCCCGACGAGCCAACTCAGGGTCGTGGGTCACCATGATGATGGTGGTTCCGTTGCGGTTAATCTCTTCAAGCAGCTCCATCACCTGACGGGCCATCAGAGAGTCCAGGTTCCCTGTTGGTTCATCAGCCAGCAGAAATCTCGGCTCACCGGCCAGCGCTCTGGCAATAGCAACCCTTTGCTGTTGACCACCGGAGAGTTGCGACGGCAGATGCTTCATTCGCGCCCCCAGGCCGACCTGTTCCAATGCCTGCTCTACCCTGCGCTTACGCTCAGCAGTGTTAAAGCCACGATAGCGCAGTGGCACTTCTACATTCTCTGCCAGGTTCAGATCCGGGATCAGATTGAAGCCCTGAAAGATAAAGCCAATTTTTTCATTGCGAATTCGGGCGGCCTGATTGTCGTTGAGCCGGGAAACATTCACGCCATCCAGGGTGTACTCGCCCTGGGTGAAGCCTTCCAACAGACCAGCTATATTCAGAAAGGTGGTTTTGCCTGAACCGGAAGGTCCGGTTACTGCCACAAATTCCCCCTCTTCCACCTGCAAATCAAAGTCCCGCAGCGCATGGGTTTCCACCAGATCAGTCTTAAATACTTTGTTGATTTTCTTCATGGATAACATGGTTAAATTCCTTATTTGATACTGCGGCTCAATCAATACAGAGCTGTAAATTAGTCAGGCTGACATTCCAATCCAGAGGATTCCAGGAAACCTGAGCAACCGCTTCCAACGGCTCCAGCCAATCCAGTAATGCCAATCCCGACCAGCCAATGCTGTCGCCAAAGCTCAGCTCCACTGCCAGCGCCAACAATGCCAGGGCCAGCAGGGCAATAACCTGCTCGGGACACTTAAGTTTGTTCATGATTTGCTTCCTCACTCAGTACACCCGGATTTGTTCGGCGTTATTGAACCTGTCCACACCGGAGATCACCCAGAGGTCTCCTTCCCGGCCACCTTCCAGCACCTCGATATGACTCATGCTGCGGGCACCCAGTTTTACGTTTACCCGACTGGCCGTATCGCCTTCCATCAGGTACGCCTCAAGGCCTCCACCTTCGGTGACAAAGGCACCGCGGCGGACCATCAATACATTGGCTCTGTGTTCCAGCAGAATGCGGGCTGACAAACGTTGATTCTGACGCAGTTTGATCGCGTCCTGATGGTCGAAACGCACCCGGGCCGTCACTTCGCGGTTACGCACTTCGGGTGAGATTGAAGAGAGGTCGCCATAGAGTGTGATATCGCCGAAATTCAGCTCCACTTCCATTCCCAGGCCCAGCTCATCGGCATAGGTTTCTGACACCGCCAGCTCAGCCTCAAAGGCGCTGAGGTCGACCACAGTCAATATAGGCTGTGCGCGGCCGATTCTGGCTTGCTGCTCAGTCAGCCAATTACCTATGATGCCGTCTACCGGAGCCCGAATAGCCAGAGCTTCCACCTGGCGATGCAGGTCATCCACCACCAATTGCTGGCGGTCAACATCCAGTTGCTTGTTCTTGAGTTCAAAGGCCTGAGTATCCTGCATCAGGGCAACCTCCTGACCCGCATGGGCATAAAGGAGTTTGGCTTTCTTCAGGTCATCCTTGCCTTTCTCAAAGTCGATACGGGAAATCAGATTACTGTCTATCAACAGGTCGCCCCTGCGGCTTTCTCTGTCAGCAGCCTCCAATTCAACCCTGGCCATATCCAGCGCCTGATTGGCGGTCAGCAACTGACGTCTGGCATCCAGTTTGGCACGTTCCATTTCACCACTCATAGCATCCAGTACCGCCTGTTGCTGCTTCAGCTCATTCGTCAGGCTCGGACTGTGCAGGCGGGCAACTATGTCATCTTTAACAACCTTGTCGCCCGGATTAGCCAACAAGCTCACAGTGCCCTCTTCGGTGCTGTACAGTACCGGCGCATTGGCCGCCACGATTTTTCCTCTGGTCACAACATCCCGAACCAGAGTGCCGCGGGTCAGGGTATCCATCACCAAATCGGCTCTGGGCACCGAATGGCTGGCCTCGGAACCTGTGACGAAACGCCACCCCAACAGAGCCAGTACAGCGACAGCTGCAGCAGGTATCAACCACCATTTCAGGCTGGCCAGCCGGGATGGCTGTACAACTTTGTCCTGTCCGCTTGTGTCCTGAATCATCTGCTTACCCTCAATGCGCAAAATCCTTATCTACACTTGAGGTATCAATAAGCGTGCCAATAAATTTAATACATTAATTTCAGTGATTTAACGATAAACAAGAGTTACTTAAGTGTCCGCGGACACCCAGAAAGTGTCCGCTTATTACATCAGTGTCCGCCACCGGACAGCCCGGACACCCGCTGGTAACATGATGATTTGAAGCGTGAAAAACGAAGCTGTGTTTCCTTCAGGCAGAGACTGACTCAAACAGACCAGTGGTAAGAAGAAGCGGGGGAAAGAAAGTAAAAAGCCCGCAATCAGCGGGCTTTTAGAGATAAACAGTATTAACTCAGAATGCCTGAGCCAGAATCACAAAGCTGGGAATAATGCCGGCAAACCAAGCAGTAGAGCGCAGTTTGTCATGATTGCTGAGGTAAAAAATATGGTAGGCAATGCGGGCCACCACATGCACTATTGCAGCAGTTTCTGCAGTGTCGTTTACTGAGTCTGTCGCCAACACAGCCACCACAGCCAGGCCAAATATCAGCAGAGACTCAAAGGCGTTCTGATGGGCTGCCACAGCACGCGCTCCCATACCTTCCAGTCTGGCCTGCTGGGCTCTGGGGTGTTCATTGTCATAACCACCGGCCTTCGCCATGGCGAACCCCACCGGCAACTTAGACAGGTAAGGTAACAGCATGGCAATCAGTAAACAGGTCAGCAGTATGGTCATGAAAATTCCTTATGGTTAGTAGTATTAATTGTTAAGTTACCCGGTTAATACTCTGACCATCACTAAAACCGATCAGATTGTTGAGTGCGATATTCAACAGGTTTTGCCTTGCCTCCCGGGTTGCCCATGCGTTATGTGGTGTCAGCGACACATTGACAGCCTTTAGCAGGGGGTTATCTGGTGACGGCGGTTCACTGCTGAGCACATCCAGCCCTGCACACACCTTGCCGTTATTCAGGGCGTCAGCCAGTGCCTGCTCATCTACCAGTCCGCCCCTGGCCGTGTTTATCAGCAGAGCACCAGGCTTCATCAGCGTAAGAGACTCCCGGTTAATCATCCCCTGAGTTTGCTCAGTTAAAGGGCAATGCAAGGACAGAATATCGGACTGACTTAAAATTTCCTGCAGACCGACCCAGGTGGCATTGCCAACGCCATTCAAATCCGGCTCTGTGCGGGTATGGATGAGCAGCTTCATATCAAAAGCGGCCGCAATTCTGGCCACCTGACGACCAATATCACCAAAACCCACCAGCCCAAGTGTTTTTCCCTTGAGCGACATCAGCGGCGACAGGGTAAAACAGAAGTCCCGCCTCTCCTGCCACTGACCATCACGAATCGCCGAGTCATGGTCTGAGACCTGCTGGCAATGGTGCAGGATATGGGCAAACACCATTTGCGCCACCGCGTCCGGTCCATAGCCAGGCACATTGGTGACAACTATGCCCAGCTTTGCGGCAGCCTGGGTATCCACTACATTGGTTCCGGTTGCCAATACCCCTATGTACTTAAGCCCGGGTAATTGCGACAAGGTGTCGGCATTCAGCGGTGTCTTGTTGGTAAGCAGTATGTCAGCTCCCTGAGCGCGGCCCAGAATCTCGCTGTCAGGGCTTCTGTCATATTCGACGAATTGCTCCGCCAGATGGCTCACCGGCGACCAATCAAGATCGCCGGGATTAAGGGTATAGCCGTCAAGGACGACAAGTTTCTTGAACATCTTATTTCTTGCCTGTATCACCATTCAGTGATCGCTGAAGGTATTAGAACTTAAACTGAATACCGATATTGGCCTGGCCCTGTACCAGGGTACTGGCCTGCAGTTTCCAGACGCACCCCTGGTCACCACAGAAAATCTCGTTATCTGTATCCATAAAGGTGGCGAAGCCTCTTACTTCAGCCATTAAAGCCAGATGCTCGGTAATTCGATATTGGGTTCCCAGCCCCAATCCCATGGAAAAGCGGGTCTCACTATCCAGGCCACCATCGGGGCGAAGTTGAGTCAAGCCTGCTGTGGCCGTCACATAGGGCTCCCAATTGCCATTGGGGAAGTAGAGTGTACCGCCAAGATGCAGGTAATCTACGGCAAGATCGGCAATCCGCTCACCGGCAAATACCCCGCCACTGTTCAGGGTTGCACTTTGGTGGGAATAAAGCAGGTATACATCGCCCGGGTCATTGGTCGTTAACCCCAACATCAGGCCATAATTGGCATCTTCCGAGATAGAAAACTTATCTTCCAGGTCGCCGTCATTCTGGGCAAAATCCAGCTCCGTGGAGCCAAAGCTATAACCGCCCACTGGGGTGATAAAGAAATCCTGGGCCAGGACCTGAGCTGGCATAGCCAATCCCAAAATCAATGCTGGCAGGGAAAGAGAGAAAATTCCGGGGTGTTTCACTGGCATAAACTGCAACTCCTTGTGAAATAGGCTCAACTTTTATACCGCGCACTTAAAAGGCGCGCAACAGGCTCTTGAAGATAGATCTTAACCAGGCTTAACCATGGCAGTGTCGATTAGCCAGGCGATCACAAACAGCACCAGCACTGACACCAACAAGGCGCCGACAATGGCAAATAAAAATCTCAGCAGGGTTTTCATTTTAGGTCCGGCAACAAGCAGTTACTGCATGCTCCCAAAGCTCACCAGGCAGGTCAAGCTCAAGGGCCAATGGGGCAATCATAAGCCCAGAAGAGGCAAATGCTTTCTTTGGTGATAATCCAGCGCCAGAGTCAGGAAAGTATCTATATCAGATTCAGGCCAGGGAAGATTTATTGGCAGCTCTATCGCTCTGTTGCCATGCAGGGTTGTCAGCCCGGGAGTCACTTCTCTGAGGGTATCAATAATGCGGGAACTGCAGTGAACATAAAGAAATACACTGTCGGGAAAACTGGGGTTCCAGCCAAATCGAACCGGCGTGCCACCAGAGACGACAAAGCTTGGCTCTCCCCACTTCAGCGCCTGGGTTACCGACTCCTTGCCCAGCGCTAAAGCAGTAGCTGTTATCCTCACCAGCAAAAACTTAAGTCTTTCTCTGGCTGCCGGCGGATATTCCTTTATCCGCTCAGCGATTTCAGTTGATAACTCAACTTTCACTGTCAGGAGCCAGCCAGCGATACGCCAACCCAGCCAACAAAGCGCCAATAAACGGAGCCAGCCAGAACAACCATAACTGCTCCAGCGCCCAACCTCCCTGCAACAAAGCAGGTCCGGTGCTTCGAGCCGGATTAACAGAAGTATTGGTCACGGGAATACTGATAAGATGGATCAGAGTCAGGCATAAACCGATAGCCAGCCCTGCCATGGCAGGCGTTGCAGCTCTATGGGTGGCTCCCAGCACCACGATCAGGAACATAAAGGTCATCACGATTTCAGTCAGCAGCGCGGAAGTGAGGTCATAGCCACCGGGCGAATGCAGATCATAGCCGTTGGCAGCCAGGCCATTGGCCAGGGAATACCCAGCTTTACCGCTGGCAATAAGGTAGAGGACTGCAGCAGCGACAATCGCCCCCAGCACCTGAGCAATCATATAGGGGATCACTTTGGTTGCTTCGAATCTTCCACCGACCCAGAGGCCCAGAGTGATCGCCGGGTTCAAATGGCAACCGCTGATATGGCCAATGGCATAAGCCATGGTGACTACGGTTAAACCGAAGGCCAGGGCAACGCCCAGAAAGCCAATCCCCATCTCGGGAAAACCGGCGGCCAGTACTGCGCTGCCACACCCTCCCAGTACCAACCAAAAGGTACCAATAAATTCTGCACTTAATATTTTAATCATAATTGCTCCTTGGTTTTCAGGCCGGTCGGCTAAGCCAAACCGGATGACCCTTGCCGGGAACCACTGCGGTCAAGTTGCTTTCCCAAGTTAGCGGAATTTAGCTGTCTGCCAAGTAAAAAATCAGCATTGCAAGCCGGAGCGGGTTGGCGAGCACTGACATACAGGATTGCCAAAGCCATTGAAATAATGTGATATGTACTCATAAATGGTGACAAAAACATCACAACATCAGGGACTACAAATGATCTTCAAATACTTTCTGGGAACGACACTGGCACTAACCTCAAGTCTGGGACTGGCCGCGTCTCCCACGCTGGATATGGAGAGTGACAAGCAGTTTCTTGAGCAATTTTATCGGGATCTTCACCAGCACCCTGAGCTTTCGTTTCAGGAGCAGCAAACGGGTAATAAGTTGGCAAAGCAACTTGAAGCACTGGGGTTCGACGTGACTAAAGAGGTCGGTGGCTACGGCGTTGTCGGCCTTTATGCCAATGGCGAGGGGCCCACGGTGATGATACGGGCCGACACCGATGCGCTGCCCATTACCGAGGAGACCCGCAAGCCCTACGCTTCAAAGGTGAAGGTGACTTTGCCATCGGGACAAAGCTCCGGAGTAATGCATGGCTGCGGTCACGATATTCATATGACTAGCTTTATCGGCGCCGCCCGTCAACTGATTGCCAATAAAGACAGTTGGCAGGGAACTCTGATGATGGTGGCCCAACCGGCAGAAGAGGTCGGTGCAGGAGCCAAAGCCATGTTGGCTGAAGGCCTGTTTGAAAAGTTTGCCAAACCCGACCACATTCTGGCTCTCCACGTCAGCGCCAACTTACCTGCAGGCACTGTAGGCATCAAACCTGAATATGCTCTGGCCAGCGTTGACTCAGTTGATATCAGTGTATTTGGCAAAGGTGGACATGGTGCTTACCCTCATACCACCATTGACCCCATAGTGCTGGCGTCACGCATAGTGCTGGGGCTGCAAACCATTACCAGCCGGGAATTATCGCCACTGGAGCCGTCTGTTATCACAGTGGGCTCTATTCACGGTGGTACCAAGCACAATGTGATCTCCAATGAGGTCAAGCTTCAACTCACCCTGAGAAGCTACAACCCGGAAGTCCGCGACACCCAGATAGCCGCTCTCAAGCGTCTGACCGCCGGAATCGCCATGAGCGCGGGCCTGACACCCGAACTCTATCCCAGGGTCAAAGTACATCAATCGGAATCTATCCCCTCCACTTACAATGACCCGGCACAAACAGCAAAAGTCAGACAAGCCATTGAAAAGGCTATTGGAACGGATAAAGTAGAAGACACATTGCCTGTGATGGCGGGCGAAGATTTTGGCCTGTTTGGCCGCACTGAGGATAAGCTGCCCATAACCATTTTCTGGCTGGGGGCGGTTGAACCCAAATCGTATTCCCGAGCAATGCAAAGTGGTGAGACTTTACCCTCACTGCACTCGAGTAAATTTGCCCCCGACTATGTCAACGCCATTCCCACAGGGGTAAAGGCCATGACCCACAGTGCAATCTCACTTTTCAACCAACAGAGGTAACATCAGGTGCTGTTTATTATCGGAATGGACAAGCAGCATGAGCATTTAATGCCACTGCTGGAGACTCATTGTCACCGCTGTGGTGAGGTCACCCAGTGGCATTTGTGGAAAGAGATAGAAAAGGCCTCGTTGTTTTTTATTCCAGTATGGCGCTTCGCACCCGACTATCTGCTGGTGTGTGAACAGTGTCATGATCCGGTGAAGTTGCCCCGGGAGTTTGGCAAGGCATTGCTGGAGGTCGGCAACCATAACGACGCCAATCAGGCTGAGCTCGAAGCGCTCATCGACAAAGAGCAACACCGCAGCCGTATCAGGCCCTGAACTATCCCGGCCTCAAGCTCAATCCAGAGCTAAGGCCGGGATTGAAGCCTGTCTGTGAGTTATCGCTGGAACGACAGCCCCCACATCATGACCTGCCCATAGCCGTAAGCTCCTGAGTCGTGTGATGATTTTGCTGATATACGAATTCGGTCAGCGTACACGGTGCGAGGCAGGTTGAACTCCTGCCGCTGATAAGCTGGACCGGGAATCGCCGGAAATTCAAAGTTACCCACGACTTGCCATGACGCCTTAGTACTATCCCACACAGAAAAGCTGAACGCTTTGAGTTGTGCTCCATTTTCCAGGTTGGCGGATCCCAACCTGAACGTCTTCATTTTCATTGGTTGCTTCAAATCCAGATATACAGACATAGGCATATCCTCATGCCATTGAGCATTCGCTTTGGCATAAAAGCCCTGACTTAAATCCAGATTGAAACCGTCTTGATAGTCATTGGTAAAATGCAGGTCCAGCCCACCCAGGTCCATTAAAAAACCGGGATTCAAAGGGTTGTACTCATTACCTTCACGGTTGAAAACCTCATCGGTGTAAAAAGCCAGTACATCTCCATATTGGGGCACGCCGTCTTCAAGAACTTTGGTGTGCAAGCTGAAATCCCCCTGCTCACCGTTGGGGCCATACCAAATACCTTCCCAGTACTGGCCATCGACACGCCCGAAATACCAGGTCCTTGTATCACCGTTATGTATCTCAAACTGGAACCTTTCCTGCTCACCGGAGCCGATATAGTGGCTGTTTTTATTCTCAACCCTGCCTGAAATCATCGCGCCAGCCTCTGTCTTACCAACAATAGTATTGCCGGAGAGCCCCAGCTCAAGACGCAGATGTTGTTGATAATCCATCACACCATCCAGCTGATCGTCAAAGTGAAGAAAGATGGTGTTATCGGCGGCCATAGCCGTGGGGGATAGCAACAAAAAAGCAGAAAGCAGAACCTTGCGCATTGAACACTCCTAATTCGCTGCAAGCAGCATCATGATTATTTTTGGAAGAAACCCACTCAGGGCTCAAATAATCAGAACGGCTTAAGAGTGAACAATCTGAAATGGATACCGACTTGAGTGAAATGCAGGTCTAATGAGGCAAAAAGCGCAGCCAGTCTTCATCTCATACCCACTGCGGCAGCGAAACGAGAGAGGCTGGCTAGCAAGGTAAGCCTGGAATTGTGGCAATTTAGCTCCCGGAGTGGTTAGTCATCCGAGCCAGGAGCCAAGCAGCTTTGATACACAGAGCGCCACTGAGAAAGGTTCAAGCCCCGGGTCCAGTTATCATCGCAAGCATCATTCGTTTCAGGGCAATAGGCTTCGCAGAGATCCGCTAACTTCTCAGTGACACACCCGGACATAAACTCCTGTTCCAACACCCAGGACTCCAGCATTTCAGCCTGTTCCGGGCTTATGCCATTTTGTGGCAAGTTACAGTGAGTCTCAGGAGGTGCTGCACAAGCCGTTAACCCCATACTCATCCATAAAACCCAGAGTATTTTCCGGCTCACTTATCCTCTCCTTTGGGAGCGGCTGGTGGAGCGATAAATGCATCCAACCTTTGTTTCCAACCAATGCCGGGAGCACAGGCTTCAGCAAACATATCCCGCCACTCAATAAAGGTCACTTTCAGAGGGTTGTGACTGTTCACAGGTTTGGTAATGCCATAATCCACAGGTTCCTGTTCCGCCACAAAGGTCCCAAACATCTTGTCCCAGATAATCAACACCCCGGCATAGTTCTGATCTATGTACTGGGGGTTACGTCCATGGTGCACCCTGTGGTGGGAAGGCGAGTTAAAGATCAGGTCAAATACTCCAAAGTTCTTAATCCACTGAGTATGAATCACAAACTGCAACGCCAGATTCAACAGTACAGAGAACACGACCCAGTTTGGCGGAAACCCGACGATGACCAGAGGCACCCAGAAGATCCACATTCCAGCCACCGGATACATCAGACTCTGACGGAATGCGGTGCTGAAGTTCATATTTTCTGAGCTGTGATGGACAGAGTGTGCCGCCCAGAACCAGCGCACTCTGTGGCTGGCCCGATGGAACCAGTAGTAACAAAAATCCTGTGCCAGCATCAGCAGCAGGAAGAAACCGACATTCATTTGAATATCAAACAGGCGCCAGTCAAACACTGCAAAATAAAGTTTAAGGATCAACAGACCAAACAAGAGATCGCTGAGCTGGTGCAATGCGCCCAGAGTGATATTGCAGGCCACTTCCTGCCATCGGTATTCTGCCGACGCAGGCAACAGCGCGCGCTTTATCCCCAACCGCCACTCAAGCACCATAGCCGCAAGAAATACCGGAGCAAGCGCCAACAGCAGCCAATCCGGGTGTTGCAGTAAAATCTCCATATTCAAAATCTCCTGCCCACTACCAACGGGCGTAGTGGTCTTCGGTCAACCCGACCAGGTTATTCAGTTGATGGCAATGGCCATTGCCATCGATAATACGGCCGCTGAAATGGCCGATAAACTGACGAAAATTACTTCTGAGCAGCCACAGATTGAGCTTTTCCTCGCGACGATTTCTGGGATGAAAACTCAGCTCTACCCGCCCATCCAAGCTGTAAATTCGCCAGGGTGAATCCGGGCTTAGGCGCTCAAACTCAAACTGTATCGGCCCCAGCAGGTGGCGTTCGCCGTTAAACCAAAAGGCATTTTCATTGAGGCCGGTTTCATTGACCCCGGCAGCCAGATTCAAACCCAGGGTATTGCCATCCAACTCACCATTAATGGATGCCCAGCGCCAACTGGTGTCACGTCTCATATAACCGGCAGAGAAGTCATAGCCCGCCAGCGCTGAATCAAGCGAGACCCGTTCGCCCTCCACCTCCAGTAATCCGGTAACCTGAAGACCATTGTGTTTCTGGGTATAGGTCCAGCCGTTGTAGCCAGTGGGATTACAAATCGCCAGTGGCAGGCCCAGCGCCGGAGCCTCAAGGCTGATATCTGCCCTGACAGCCTCGCTATCCAAACGTACCCGCCAGCGTCCGTTTTCAATTGAGAAGCTGAGGTCACCTTTGCCCCCCCGAATATGACCCTGGCCGGTTACCGGAGAAGGCGTGGTGCGATAGTCGCCCCCCTTTGGCTTTAGCCAGTTAATTTCAATCAAGCGGTTGGCCCGGATATCCAGCAGATAAGCAAAGCCAGAACCCAGGTAGCGGATATCCGCCAATGCCATGCCAAGTACATAGCCTCTGGTGACGACAGAGACAAACTGGAACTGTTTATAGTGGAAATGACGTGACCAGGCTGAAGCGGGTTTATCCATCACATTGCGATAGTCAAACCTGTCCGGTGCCATATAGGTGACCGGCCCATCAAAATAGCCAAAGCAAGGGCGGCCCCTGTTATCTATCAGAGATTCAGGCGGTTTCTGGGTCTGCAGTGGAGCCTTGCCGGGTTGAGTCGGATTGCCCTCTGATTTTTCTGTCATAACTGGCAAAAGTGAAAAGTTGAATTTTTACTCTAACCTGAAGGCGAATAACAAAAAACCCCTTGGCGGACGTCTTGTTAAAATAAAGTTGCATAACGCCCCAATGGTTCAGGTACACCGCAAAAAATCTCAGCAACAGCACATTGGTCAGCCATACCTCCCGATTAAGCGAACAGATCTATCCCCGGGTTATTTGTGAATCATTAAATTCTGATATCCTCAATGCTTTGAAATTTTTATCGGCAGTGGAAATTCCATGAAATCAGTCATCTTAACCTTAGCGGGCGCACTTATGCTGGGCGCCTGTGCCAGTCAAACTCCCAACTACATAGTGCTGGATCCTCAGCTGGACACTATTGCCCGTCAAACCGAGCATAATCTGCCTCTGAGTATTTCTACCAAAGATCTGCGAACCGCCAACTATGTGGTCAAGTTTGAAGAAGGAGATGGCGCCGCCCGCCTGGTCAGCCCGTCTGACTCTCCCAGAGCGCAACTGGAAGCCATGTTGAGAAAAGGCTTCAGCGAAGCCGGTTATCAGGTCGACCCGGCCAGCGCCCGCACCATGCATGTAGAGCTGGATCGCATGCTCACCCTGGTGACAGAGTCCACCTTCGACTATGAAGCCAATACCCAGATAGCTATTAAAGTACTGGCAACCAATGGCAATAAAACCCTGGCAAAAGAGTTTGTCACCAAAGGGCGCAAAACCGGACCAATGGGTGCCGATTTTGCCAGTCTTGAGCTGGAATTGAACAAACTGATGACAGAGATCACCACAGCCATTATTCAGGATGGTGAGATCAATCAATTCTTAATTAATGGAGATCTGTAATGGGCAAATGGATTGCAGCACTCAGCCTGCTGCTGGCCAGCCAGAGCGCGCTGGCTGTCGATATTCAAAAGGACAACCTCTACCCCATGGTAAAAATGGAAACCAGCATGGGAACAATAGTGGTGGAACTGGATAGAAAGCGCGCCCCCATCACAGTCGATAATTTCCTGACCTATGTGGTCAAAGGCGAATATAACAACACCGTCTTCCACCGTATTATTGCTGACTTTGTGGTTCAGGGTGGCGGATTAAACCCGGAATTTGCAGAGCTGCCAAGCATAGCCCCTATCGTCAACGAGTCAGGCAACGGCCTGTCCAACCAACCGGGTACCATTGCCATGGCAAGGGACAATAACCCCCACTCTGCCACCCGTCAGTTCTATTTCAATGTGGCTGACAACACCAAGCTGGATCCATCCCCCCGCCGCTGGGGTTATGCGGTATTTGGTGAAGTCACTGAAGGCATGGATGTACTGCAGGCGATGTCCGGAGTCGCGACCGGCTATAACCAGACGTTGGGCTGGCCAGATGTACCACTGGCGCCGGTGATTTTGAAGAAAGCCACGCTGTTATCGGAGGAGTAATTCAGTCCTGAGTATTAAGCGACAACGATCTTTGATCTGACCGTAATACTTAGTAACGATATTACATGTTTTGTCATATTTCGGAATGGTGAGTCGCGCGCTTCCTCCTATACTGAATTTTGCAGCTCAGCTGCAAACAATAAGGAGGCGAAACGATGACCCGTGACGAGTTCATCGATAAAAAAGCGCCCCAGCTGGCTTTCTATGGCAAAGCGTTTCTGAAGGATCAGATTCACTTTGACGAGATCCAGCATTACCTATGGGACACTCTGGAAGAGTGGCAGTATCACGATTACCAGGGTGAAGCGCAGTCAGATATGGAGAGAGTGTTCTGGCACCTGCTGCATAGCTTCGACAAATGGCCAGACTGGGTAATTCGCGGTAATCAGTATCTACGGGTACAGATTGATGACTATTGTGATTACCTGAGTCTCGGTGGTCGTTGTCCACCTAATAATTGCATCGGATGCAGACCTTAATTCAGCAGTAACCCTATGGAAGATGGGTTCGACGTTATCTGCCGAACAATGGCCCGGTCTAAATGACGGGCCATTTTATATTCCTGATTTTCTTTTTAATCATCACATTTGTCGACAGTTTGCGTTAGGCTATCGGCACCTTATCACCGTCAGGATTTGTTATGTCGTTTGCCCTTAAGGTCAAACAGGCCCTCTCCGTCTATTGCCACCGCAGAGTCCTTATTCTGCTGCTTTTGGGTTTTTCCTCCGGCCTGCCCTTAATGCTGGTATTTTCCACTCTTTCATTCTGGCTGCGTGAAGCAGGCATTGACCGTGCCGCCATTGGCTATTTCAGCTGGATTGCCCTGACCTATGCAGTCAAGTGGATATGGTCACCACTGGTTGACCGGCTGTCGCTGCCATTGTTAACCGGTTGGCTGGGGCGTCGCAGAAGCTGGATGCTGCTGGCCCAATCTACTCTGGTGGTGGCTATTCTGGGTATGGCACACAGCGACCCCCAACAAAACATCACTGCCATGGCGCTGTTCGCGCTGTTGGTCGCCTTTGCCTCTGCAACTCAGGACATAGTCGTAGATGCCTTCCGTATCGACTCGGCCCCCGAAAAGATGCAGGCAGCCTTGGCAGCCTCGTATCAGATCGGTTATCGCTCCGCTATGATCCTCGCTACCGCAGGTGCTCTGACGATTGCCGCGTGGGCCTCACCTGAGGATGGCAGCTACTCTTTGATAGGTTGGCAAACCGCATATATGGCCATGGCGGGTATGATGTTTGTGGGGCTGATTACCACCTTGTTTGCCACAGAGCCTGTGGTTGATACCCGGGAAGCTGATGCCGAAGAACTTAAGCTGAAAAACAGACTCGCAGAGAAATACCCTATGTGGGCAGCAAGCAGCCTGTCCTGGGTTTACAGCGCCGCAGTGGTACCATTTGCTGACTTTTTCAAACGCTATGGTAAGCATGCGTTGCTGATTTTAGCCCTGATCTCCTGCTATCGAATTTCCGATATCGTGATGGGGATTATGGCCAATGTGTTCTACGTGGATATGGGCTTCTCAAAGGAAGAGATTGCCTTTCTCTCCAAGGTCTATGGCCTGATTATGACTTTGGTAGGTGGCGCTGTTGGCGGATTGCTGGTGAGCAAATATGGCACCATGAAGATACTCTTTCTCGGCGCCTTATTGGTGGCTACCACTAACCTGACCTTTGCCCTGCAAGCCTGGGTAGGTTACAACATATCACTGCTGACAGTAGCGATTGCACTGGACAACCTCAGTGCTGGTATCGCCACGGCAGCCTTTATCGCCTACCTGTCCAGCCTGACATCCAGTGGCCATACCGCGACTCAGTACGCCCTGCTTTCCTCTATTATGTTGCTGTTCCCCAAGTTTGTGGCCGGTTTCTCTGGCGAGTACGTGGATGCCTTTGGCTACGTTAGTTTCTTTATTGCCTGCAGCTTGATTGGATTCCCGGTATTGATATTAATTTCAATGGTTAACCGAAGGTTTCCCGCGACCAAGAAAGATGAGCAAGCTGAAAGTACTGATATCAAAGTAGAACAATAGCAGTCACAATGAGTAAGAAACCGGCCCAGTGGCCGGTTTTTTCATATGGTGAGCTGCGCATACTCTTCCATCCACCTGATAATATTGCTGTTCAGTCTTGCTTTGTCTTTGCCGGGAGCAAAGAAAACATTCAGTCCCAAACAGCCAACCAAACCAAATCACCTTAATCAGACCACCCAACCAACGAACCAGCCTGACCAGAGCAAACTCACAGCATAAAACACCAGAAAAACCTTAAAAAGATTGAGAGAGCGAGGTAACCTGTACCTAAGGGAATAAAAAATTATTAAATGCGCATAAAAGGGCATACATCATGCGCCATTACCTTCTCAGAGGTTGCCAACTAACATTATCCTTTCGGAGTGCTTCCTCCGGTAAGCACCCTAGCCATGTGATGCTTAAAACAATATTCCTGATATCGATTGTTTTACTCATCTATCCCCGCTTCGCAATCGCAAACTTTATCCCCTTTGCCCAGGAAAGAGGATTAACCCCATCAGTCGTCACTGCCATTTTGATAGATCAGACAGGCATGATGTGGGTAGGCTCCCGGGAAGGCCTGTATCGATTTGATGGCAAGCGGGTCGAGAAGTTTATTCCGGATGACACGCAACCCGGTTCCATCAGTGACTATGATATCAGGCAGCTTTACCAAACCCGCGATGGTGCTCTGTGGGTAGCTACCAATACTGCAGGTCTAAACCGTCTTGACCCGCAAACCTTTAAGTTTACCCAATACAGACATAACCCCGCCGACCAAACCAGTATCAGCTACGACAGTGTTTACGACATTGTTGAGATGACTAATGGTGATATCTGGATCGCGACTCAAATCGGCCTTAACAGGTTGACAGCTTCCGGCAAGTTCGATCGTTTTACTGCCGATAACCATCCCGGCTCTATCAGCCATGACTATGTTTACCGACTGTTCAGGGACGACTCCGATGGCCTTTGGCTGGCCACCATAGGAGGCGGCGTCAATTATCTCGCCCCCGGCAGCCAGGAGTTTGAACACCTGCGCCCGGCAGCCCAAACCGGTGAACCACTCCATGATGATGTACTGGCAATACTCCCCACCCCTGACTATGTCTGGATTGGTACCCGCAATGGCTTACTCAGACTTGACCGCGAGACCGGCCGCTACAAAGAGATTAGCCTTCCCACCATGGGCCAGGTGTTCCCTAACCTGCAGCCGTTCAATGACCACCAGCTACTGTTGGCAACCATGTCAGAAGGCCTGTGGCTACTGGATGTGAATACGCTGACCCTCACCCCGCTGTCAGATAAAAGCATTGGGCAGGATGGCCAGTTACCTGCGCTGCCGCAACTGTGCATCACCCGGCATAAGGATATGTTGATGGTCGGAACCTGGGGGGCTGGCGTATATGTGATGCGCCTGGCGAGCTTACAGCTGCAGCAACTAGGAAGCCCCGACCAGGAAGAGTCCCTCAGATATCAGAACATCCTCGCCATTTCTGCAGCAGGCAATGGCTCAGATACCCTCATCAGCAGCTTCGGTGGCGGCGCTCAAATGCTCACACAGGGGAATCGTCTCGTCCCTCAGCCTGATGTAGAGCATCCCCGCGCAGGAGTCACTTCACTGCTGGAATCGGCTTCCGGTGACTGGTGGCTGGGCACAACCAAGGGACTACTTAAGCTGGACAGTGATGGGAGAGAGCTTTTCCATTTCCGTCACGCGCAGGAGAACCCCAGCTCCATAGGACAGGGCTATATTACCGGGCTGGCAGAGTCCTCCACCGGCCTCTGGGTCGGTACCGGAGGTGATGGCCTCTCCTTTCTGCCAACCGGCAGCACAGAGTTTATTCACTCCCCCTATCAAGATGGCGAGCTCAGAGGAGATTACATCAGGGATCTGCTCCTGATAGATGATCAGTACCTCTGGACAGCTACCCGCTCCAACGGCTTAACCCTGTGTCAACTTGAGCCCTGGCAATGCCACTGGTTGGATCCACAGGTTTACCCCCAGCTAACCTCCCATGCGGACAAGACCACCAGCCTGTATCAGGCTGACGACGGGACAGTTTGGTTGACTACCAATGGTGGGGGGCTTTACGCCATAACCAGGAATAAAAAGCAGATCGCCCTGATCCACTACGGCTCAGAAAATCTGCTGGTCAGCGACAGTATCATGGGCATAGCTCAGGAGTCTGAAGACAGATATTGGGTTACCAGTGATGCAGGACTAAGCCTGTTGCAGCCACTGAGCCAGAAAATGATCCACTTCGGCGCGGATACAGGCGTTCCTCCTCTGGACTTCAATGCCGGAGCCGCGCTGTCCCGCAGCAAGGACATACTGCTGGGTACGGTTAACGGCCTTTTCAGTTTACCCAAAGGGCTAAGTTTCAAAGTCCCTGAAAAACTCCCTTTGCAGTTCACTCAACTTAAGTTGTTAAACCGCCCTTTAACCAAGCGCTGGCTTACGCCGCTCAAGTCATCAGAACAACTTAACTTCCGCCACGATGATATCTTTACCATCAGCTATGCCATGCTGGACTACTCCAGCCATCACCATGAATACAGCTACCAGTTGCAGCGGGGCGGTGACTGGATAGATACAGGGAATCAATCCACTATCACCTTTGCCAACCTGTCCGGCGGCGAATATCAATTAACTGTTCGTGCCAGAGATATGTATGGCCAATGGCAACAGTCCCCCATTCTGAACATGATGGTCACGCCACCTTTCTGGCAACAAACCTGGTTCCTCGCCATGTTGGCACTGTTATTCCTGACCCTGTTTTTCAGCTGGCATCACATCAGGACCTACAGGCTGAGGCAGCAAAATATCCGGCTGGAGAAACTGCAAAAACAGAAAGAGCATGCGCTGTCACAGAGTGAAGAGCATAAGCAGGCCCTGAACCTGGCCAACCAAAAGCTGCGCAAGCTGAACAATGCCCTCAGCCACGCCAAAGAGCTTGAGCGACTGCGAATATCCAGGGAACTGCATGATGAGCTGGGGCAGAACCTGACCGCCACCAAGCTTACCCTGCAACTGGCAAGGAAAAAGCAGCAGGTCTCCATGCTGGATGAAGGCGTTAAGCTAATCGACAGAATGATTAACCAGGTGCGCAATGTCGCCCTGTCAATGCGCCCGCCGCTGCTGGATGAGATGGGGCTGGAATCCGCCATCAAGTCTCATGTGGCCAGTCTCTCCAAACTGAGTCAATTCAGCATCAAACTGGCGATATCGCCACTGCCGCCTTTGGGTAAGTCACTACAAAGTGGGATCTTTCGGATTACTCAGGAGGCCCTCAACAATATCCAGCGCCACGCAGATGCCAGCTCAGTCACCCTGACACTGGCCGCCAATGACCCGCTGTTGATATTGACTCTGGAGGATGATGGCAAGGGTTTTGACCCGGAAGAAGCCAGACATCAGTCCCCCGGACATCTGGGACTCATCTCAATGACAGAGAGAGTAGAAGGCTTTGGCGGCACCATAAACATAATGAGCAAACCAGGCTGTGGCTCCCGACTGGAGATACGTATCCCTTATGAAAACCATCAATAACCTGCTGTTGGTCGACGACCACCAAATTGTCAGGGAGGGCATCATTGCCCTGCTCTCTACCATGGATTGGGTCAGGCAGGTCGATGCCTGTGGCGATGGGGTGGATGTGATGCCCTTGGTTCGTAAACTCAAGCCCCAACTTGTCCTGATGGATATCACTTTGCCCGGACTCAATGGCATCGAACTGGCCCAGCAGATCAAGCACGATTATCCGCAAATTAAAGTGCTGATCCTGAGTATGCACTCAGCGCCTGAGTATGTCGCCAAAGCCCGTGTGGCAAACGTGGATGGCTATTTGATTAAGGACGCTGCATTTGATGAATTGGCAGGGGCAATCCACCATGTAATGCAAGGGGAGTTTTATCTCAGTGAATCAATCGATCCCGAAACTGTGTCCCATTACCAACAGGTTGCAGACCAACACGACATGTTGGCGATGTTAACCCCAAGACAAAGGCAAATTCTGCAGTTAATAGCAGAAGGATTATCGACCCGGGATATTTCACAGCGCCTGTGCCTGAGCAGTAAAACCGTTGAAACCCACAGAGCCCAGTTGATGGCTCGGGTTGGCGTAAAGCATGTCGCTGGACTGGTAAAAATCGCCATTGCCAATGGCTTGATAGAACTTGAATAACCGACCCGCTACCACTTGGGTCGGTTAATATATTGGTTAACCCTGATGCTCACAGCGTCCCAACAGTGCACCGCGCTGCACCTGTTTGATCATCTGTTTAGGGAAAGATACTTCACGGTTGCGGCCATTCTTACAGACAAAGGCCTTGTCCATATCCAGAATCCAGGTAAAGACCACTCCGGGTAAGCCCCCTACCAGAGTGTTACCCTTTCCATCCAGTGCCAGCGGATTCTGAAGTCCCAGGGTTCTGGCTTCAATCACCCCCTGTTTCTCCAGGAAGTCATCCATCTCCATCCAGCCAATGCCTTCCAGATATAAAGCGCCATAGAAACCGTTAAAGAAACTGCCGGCCCGGCCAATCATGACATCACCTTTATCAGACATATCAAACACCAGAGTCGGTACTGCACCAATCTGGTCAAAGATGTAATCCCAGTCATCGGTATCGACCACGCCATCTCCATTCAGATCCATCTCACAGAAGTTACGACCGAAAGAGTTATAGGGCAGATCATAGCAATATCTCAGACCACCAATATCGGTGAATGGCTCAGTGCGGCTCTTGGGATTCCACAGCACAATACCATTGCGGGTACTCAATGCCGCCTTGGTACCATCTCTGCTGTTGGCATAGGCATCAGTGGCCCCCACCATGGCATACAGATCGTAAACTTTGTCACGGTACCAACCTATCGCCTGGCCAAAGCTGTTAATGCCCAGAATCACCTGACCATTACCGGAAACGCCCTGGGCCCGGGTAAAGCCTCGCAAATTAAGGCCTTCGGTAGACAGCTTTTTCATACCGAACTTGGGCGTCCACTTATAGGCGAAAATTTCAGAGCCGTCCTGGCGCTGACAACTGCCATCACCGTCGGCATCCACATAGGCCATACCTACAACAGTCTTGCCATAATCATCCATGGCCCATGGCACAGCAGCGTTCGAACCGGATGATGAACCGCCACCACAGGTATTGCCGTTGAGATCCCCCAGCAGCGTGGTTCCCAGGCCTTCCTGATAGATTGCGGGTTCACCTATGCCATTACCGTCAGGATCAGCACCGCCGACCAGGAAGTCGACACCCTGGCCATCAACAGCCACATTAGAGGTGCTGAACTCTCCCTCCTCACCAATCAGGCTGAAACCTGTATTACGATCCCATTTAAATGGCGTTGAGCCAGCCGTACCTACGGCCACTTTGCCGTTTCTGGAAAGATCTGTCACAAAAGCCGAGACCAGAGGAGTGTACTGGATACCGTCCGTATAGCCATTCCAGTAAAGATCTGCCTGCTTGGTTTGACCCGCTTCCGCCAGGATTGGAGTCACATCACAGACTCGGTCGCTGACAGGGTCTGAGCTTTCTCCACTGTTCCAGTATTCCAACTCGGACACAGGCTGCATTGGCGTGGTGGGATATCCTCCACTGACAATCTGATCCAGATAAACAACATAGCTTTCACCCGGTGTCAGGTTGTTAATCTGGAAGCGACCATCAGGGCCTATCTTGCCCTGAGTCCATGCTCCCGTCATACCTGAAACCGCATCGCCCAATGGGTCGTTAACGTTACGGGCAATGATATTCAGGCCACTGTACTCAGTAACCCCATCTTTGAGCCTGAGAACACCTTTGATACTGCCGCGTGAGGCATGGTAATCAGGGGTTGGATAGATATCTGAAATTGCTGCCATATCGTCCGGCATATCAATACTGGCCTGCCCCGCTCCACCGTCATCATCCACCCGGATAAATGGGTACATGGTTTCATTATCATCCGGCATCGCAGTTTCAAAACCTGGCACAGGTGAACGGTAGGAATAAACAGGGTCTACACAGCCCTCAATACCCGGCGTTAATGGCCGGTAGGAGAAACTTTCATACACCAGGCGGCCATTCGTCTGAGAGTGGGACAGGTTAATGGCATGACCAAACTCATGGGTAAACACACCTGAGTACCGGTCAATATTGGGGTCGGTATCCCGTACAGCCCAGCCATTAATCAGTGCTGTGCCCTCAACAATCACGCCGTTATCATCAGCCCACTCAGGAAAGGCAATCCCCAATACCGAGTTACGGTTAACCCCGAAAATGTCTTCCATGATGCTGCCATCTGTATCGTACAGCACCCAGAAGCCATAGCCATTTTGCTGAGTGTAAAAATCAGTGGCATTGGCACCAGTCACATCGGCCACGCCGGTTTGTGATTCAATCGTGCCGGCAATGACTGCAGAAAAGGTGGATGTCGGTACCGCCGACCATTGTGCGAAGCCTTCGGCGGTCGCTTCATTGGCGCGTTCAATCGTAATAAACGGCGTTACGCCATCAAAGTCATAGGTAAAGGCGCCACCACCATCTGTGTATACGGGAATGGGTCCCTGGCTGGTATCCCAATGGTATGGTTGGGGATCGGGACCATCAGTTAAAAACAGAGGCCCTGCCGCCATCACAGGTGCACTGCCAAGCAGACCGACCCAGAGAAAACAGAGAGGATTTCTGATATTCATTTCATGACTCCTCTTTCAATCCATTGCTTTGAAACCGCCTTTTCAATCAAACCTGTCAGCACCTGCAAATCCGCAGGTCCACTGCCACCCAGCATCTTGTTCTCTGCCGGGGTAAGTTGCACCTTGCTGAACTCTAGGTCATCAAACAAACCATAATTGTTGTGACTATTGGCAGCCTTACCCGCGGCCAGCAGCAACTTGCCCTGAGTCAGCCCGGCTGTGGTTTGAAAACCTGTGATTTTGGCGGGTTGATACATAAACAGCATCACATTTTCATCCTTGTGCCAGCGGGGAAAGCCTTCAGGAGAAATGCCAAGATAGTGGTTTCCGTTCTCCATTTTCCTCGGCTTCAACAAGCCGAACTGGCGGAAGGTATAGGGCTTGTTCTGCGCCATTTTCCCTTTAAGTGAACGGCCCACATTGATAGTCACCTCGGTATAGGGCAGCCCCTTTTCATTAAAACCGTCGGTAACATTGGTGACCTGGCCGATAATAATGCTGTTGGCATCCTTTATCAGAGAGGTCAGGTTCTGGGGTTTAAGCTTGGTGGCATAAGCAGGTGTCAGTACAAAACTACACAACAGACATAACAGACCTGAGAACCACATTGAGCGTGTTTTTCTTCTCATAACGTCAGTTTCCTTTCTGGTGTTAAGCAACCTCCAAATGGGAGAGTGCTACTCCAAGCTAAAGAACCGACGAAAAAATGGATATCAGGAAAACTCTGATATTCAGCAAGGAAACTTATACCAATCCGCATAGAAGATTGATCTCATCAGAGCCATGTCAGCCATTCGAGTGCAATCCAAATTGGTGACGACATAGTGGTTCTATGACTAGACAATTTGGGGCAGTAATCGTGTGGCTGACAGGCTCCCGAAGGGCGAGTTTTAAAGGCGCGTATACTGTCCAGAGCTCTCTTGATTTATCCCGATAGATCTTCGCTCGCTCCGATTGTCTCCACGCCTTTAAATTCTCGCTGAGTGACTAAACTCCTATGCGGATTGGTATTTAGCCCAAAAAAAGGGCCGACATGGGTCGACCCTTAAAGAACTCATAGACTTCCGTTATCAATGATCCAGATACAGATAGTTCTGCCAGCTCTTCATGCGAATAAGCACTTTGCGCATAATGGAGACATGCTCAAAGCTATCTGAATAAACCGCGACCTCAAATGCCATACCCAGTGGCATATGGTACTGGGACAGGTCCTCTGTCATGCGCAACGTGACCAGCACCCTGCCGTTGGTTCGCAGCGCTTCAGTGCCAAGCAGGGTTCCGCGGGCCTGAATCTGGCTCTCGCCAATCGCCGGAATCACTTCCACCACCTCCCCCTTGAACACACGTCCGGGCGCGGCACGAAACAGGAATTCAGCTTCAAACCCATGCTTCAGCCGCTGCAAGGAGTTTTGCCTGAATGCCGCAACGTACAACCTTTCCTCAGTGTGGATAAAGGTCATCACAGGAGACAAAGGCAGAGGAACTGCCATCATACCTGGGCGCAGTGCCAGTTGGGTGACATAGCCATCTGTTGGTGCGCGAACCACAGTTTGTTCCAGGTTGAATTCCGCCTGACGCAGTTGTGCCAGCAGACCGGCAACCGTAGTGTTTTCACCGCCAATTTCCGAATCCAGTGCCAGCTTAGCCTGAGTCACTCTTTGGTTTGCCACTTCAACGGCAGCTTCAGCCGCTTTGTATGCCTGCCTGCGAGTATCCAGTTCCTGTTCGGTAAAGGCGCCACTGTCAAATCCGCGTTGAAACCTGTCGTATTCGCGCATTGCCTTATCACGATTGGCGACCGCCTGATCTTTACCCGCCTCTGCTTCCTGCAAAGCCGCCTCAAGTCCCAGCGCTCCCTGATTGGCTTCTTTCACCATCGCCTTGATACGGTCAACCTCTGCCTGAAAAGGCACGGGGTCGATACGGAACAAAACCTCGCCTTTACTCAGGGGCTGGTTGGGGATCACTGGCACGTCAATGACCTTCCCCCGCACTCCGGAAACAATCGGGGTAGCGGTAAACACCTGATTACCTGTCTGGGTATAGGGATGGTTGTAGTTCATCAGCAGGATCAAGGTGCCAATCAAGATCACGCCCCCCAACACGGCGGTGGGCACAGTCCACTTATTCAGAGGAATTTTGAATACCTTGAATACCGCAATACAAATGGCGGTATAGGTCAGGATAAGTAACAGATCCATCAGTTATCCTCCCTGTTGTCAGCGACTTGATTGCCGGAAGAGTCGGCTGTTGGCGCGGGTTTTACCGCCGAAGGGACAGTCTTGTCAGCTTTTAATGCAGCCACTTCCTGTTGCAACTGTTCCACCTGTTCCATCAACAGCTCCATTCTATGGTGGGTATCATGCTGCTCCTGTTCCAGCTTCTGGAATCCCCAGCCTCTCTCCTTGCGCCACAAGGTTGCCCAAATCCAAAGGAAGGGCCAGATGGCGTGCAGGGTAAACAAACTTACCCAGCCTGCATGGTGAATAGCATCCTGATGGGGGTGATCCCGCTCTTTGGCGATCTCATAGGGAATATCATGGATAACAATAATGCCGTAGAAGATCACCAGTGCGACAAACACCAACAACCCAAGGGCAAAGTAGTCAAGGAACATAGCGGATTCCTTCCGACGGGAAATGTGGTTTTTATACTAGCACCAGGGTTAATCGCTTGAAAACAATGTAAACAGATTGATTTCACACAATATTGATAAGGATATATTTCAGGACTGCTGAGAATGGTCTATCAGGGGAGAAAGGCGGTTGGAATGGCTGAAAACAAAACAGCCACCCTGAGGTGGCTGCTGAGTCAGAACAGGAATGATTAATCCCTGAAATTTTTAAACTGGAATGGCTGCAGATTGGATTCACGCACCAGTGCCATGGCAGCCTGCAGATCGTCGCGTTTTTTACCGGTAACCCGCAGTTCTTCACCCTGGATTTGCGACTGCACTTTAATCTTGCTGTCTTTAATCATCTTCACCAGCTTTTTGGCGACGTCTTGCTCGATACCCTGCTTAAACTTTACTACCTGAGTGAACATCTTGCCGGTATGGACCACCTTGTCTTCCACTTCCATAGCCGCAGGGTCCACTTTGCGCTTAACCAGTTGGGTACGCAGCACATCAACCATCTGCTGACACTGGAAATCAGACTCAGAACTCAGCTTGACCTGATGGTCTTTGTAGCTCACTTCAAATTCAACATTGCGAAAGTCAAAACGGCAATCCAGTTCACGCTTGGTGTTGTCCACCGCATTGCGCAGTTCTACTTCATCCACTTCAGAAACAATATCAAATGAAGGCATTTGGCCCCTTCCTCTTAAATGCAAAACCTGCTGAATATTACCATGGCACCAAACAAGATACAGTCTATGGCGAACACTTGTAGCCGGTATTGATGACAACGCAGTCAGCTTTGCCTATTATGGGCGGCATTGGCTCCCTCAAACCCTGTAGCTGTGTTTTCAAGAAGTCGCTTTTTCCAATTCGCACTGTTGGCTGCCCTGCTGGTAGTCAGCTATCTGGTGTTTTCCCGCCCGTCCTACCCTCAGGGAATTCCCCATCTGGATAAAGTCGGCCATCTGGGGAGCTTCCTGCTGTTATCCTGGCTCACTTTTGAAGCCTTCCGTCCCCGCTGGTTTGTGCTGGTCCCCTTGATGGCTGGCTATGCCCTGACGATTGAACTGGTGCAGGCTTATTTGCCCTACCGCAGCGCTTCTTTGGCCGACTTCGTTGCCGATATGCTGGGCGTGGGACTCTTCTACCTGTTGTCCCGTCTGTTGACACGTATGCCGATTCCCGGCCTGGTGCGAACCTGCAAAAACTGACGGAAACCCAATGAATCGTATCGCCATCCTGGGCCCGGGCTCCATCGGCCAACTGCTTTGCTGGCAACTGCGACATCACAAGCCGGTGTTATTGGGCCGCAGCCCTGCACCTGACGCGCTGGTGCATACAGATATCAAGGATGAACACCACAGCTTCACACCCGAATACCGCCCACTGGACAAAGCAAGACTCGATGATATTGGCCTGCTGATTGTCACCGTCAAAGCCTATCAGGTATTGGATGCCATCACGCCACTGCTGCAAGACCTGCCAGCAGATTGCGCCATACTTTTGATGCACAATGGCATGGGGCCGCACCTCGACTTGGCGCCATTACTCAATGGCCGCAGTCTGCTGCTGGGCACAACCTCTCAGGGCGCCCTAAAACAGGGACTATGGCATATTCGCCACACAGGCAAAGGGCTGACACAAATCGGTCTGTTATGTGGTGATGCAGACTCAGGCAAAACCAGGGTAGAGCCTTTGCTGGATAAGATAGAAAACAGCGAATGGGTCGACGATATTCTGGCCGCCTTGTGGCAGAAGTTAGCGGTCAATGCCGCCATCAACCCGCTGACGGCGATACATGATTGTCGCAATGGCGCACTGGCAGCTAATGAGTATCGCGGGCATATTCACGCCATAGTGGCAGAGCTGGTCAAGGCAGCGGCCGCCGATAGCATTGTTTTGGATGAAACCACCCTGCTGGAAAGGGTTTACAAGGTGATAGAGCTGACCGCGAATAATTTCTCATCCATGCATCAGGATATTGCCCATGGCAGACAAACTGAAATTGATGCCATCAATGGCTTTGTGGTCAAACGTGCACAGGCAAATGGCCTGGAGGCACCGGCAAACCTCAGCATGCTTGAGCAAGTTAAATCACTTCAGCCTCGGCGCTGAGCGTTATTTCAGAAACTCACTTTAAGAACTTATTTTAAGAACTTTTGCACATACCAGCAGCTGGCACTGATATTCAGTTGCTGCGCTTTGGCCCAGGTCAACCCGGCCCTGACCAGCTTTTCTGCCACGCCTTTGCCTCTCATCTCCGGCGGAACAAAAGTATGGCTGAAATTCACCTCATCCCCCTGAAGCAGGTAATCCAACTCAGCCAGCTGACCATCAAGATTGATCACAAATCGGCTGTTGTCGCTTTCATGTATCACTTCCACTTGTCTCTCCTGAATCTAATACCAATCCGCATAGAAGATTGATCTCCTCTGAGCCATGTCAGCCATTCGAGTACAATCCAAATTGGTGACGACATAGTGGTTCTATGACTAGACAATTTGGGGCAGTAATCGTGTGGCTGACAGGCTCCCGAAGGGCGAGTTTTAAAGGCGCGCATACTGCCCAGAGCTCTCTTGATTTATCCCGATAGATCTTCGCTCGCTCCGATTGTCTCCGCGCCTTTAAATTCTCGCTGAGTGACTAAACTCCTATGCGGATTGGTATAAGTCGTTAAGGATGGCAATCAGGTGCTGGAAGACTGCATCAGGTCGTCGATGCCGTAGGCTGCTTCATCAAGACTGTCGTTAAGCTTGTCCATCATCAGGGTTCTGGCGTCATCCAGGCCCTTGTTGTACCAATGATGCCCAGCCTCTCTGGCAATAAAATCCAGCAGAAACTCGGCTTCAAACTCCCCCGCCTCGGTATCCAGCTCATCAGCAAGATAGTCCTGCAGCTTGCTCACCAACTCCTGTTTGACCGTCTTATCCAGCGTTATCTCACTCATTCCCTGTATCACCTATTGTCTGTGATCCGTTTATTTTCCCCACATCACCATGACACCGGCGATGGCAATCAGCAAGAGCCCAAATACCTCTTTGAGGGTGATTTTATCCTTAAGCCACAACCCGGAGATTAACAGGGTAAAGAATACCTCCACCTGCCCCAATGTTTTGACATAGGGCACAGGTTCCAGCGCCATGGCGCTGAACCAGCCTATGGAGCCGATGCAACTGCTGATGCTGATAAGCCAGGTAAGCCGTGAATATTTGAATAGTTGTGTCAGGGTATGACGGTCCCGCCAGCCAAGGTACAGCAACAGGATGATGGTCTGCAGCAGGATAACGCTCAGCAGTACCCAGGCAGCACGATGAGGAAAAGGCACATTGAGCACTAAACTCGCCTCACGCACCCACAGGGAGGTAAGCGCGAAACAGCTGCCACAGGCCAGCCCCAGCATCACAGTGGACAGTGACAACTGACGCCAGCCCTTAACGCTGGAGAGCATAAAGATAGCCACAGTCCCTAAAAGCACGCCACCCCATCCCATGGCACTGATACCTGTGCCAAAAAACAGAGTGCCCAGCACTGCCGCCACCAAAGCTTCACTCTTGGCAAGGCCAGCGCCTATGGCAAAGTTTTGCAGTTGAAACAGCTTCACCATCAAAGCCGTTGCCAGAATCTGCATTAGCCCGGCACCCACCACAAACTGCCAGAACCCGGGGGTAAAGTCAGGAACAGGCTGCGGCTGCCATTGATACAAGCCAAACAGGTAAAGGCCTGCCAGAGGGCCTGCCCAGATAAAGCGGGCCAAAGTGACCCCGATGGCATTCACCTCACGGCTGAGTTTGCTTTGCAGGGCATTGCGCCAGGACTGGGCAAAAGCCGCCATCAGGGTGAATAGAATCCACATAGATCTTCCTTGAGTGGTAGGACACAGAGATAAAAAAGCCCGGATAAACCGGGCTCTTATAACAAATTACTTGCTGGTATCGATTGGGTCGAATGACTTCACCAGATCATCGATGGCTTTCATCTGGGTCAGATAAGCTTCCAGCTGGTGCAGTGGCAGCGCACATGGGCCGTCACACTTGGCATTGTCCGGATCCGGGTGAGCCTCGATAAACAGACCTGCCAGGCCCAGCGCCATACCGCTGCGTGCCAGCTCTGTCGCCTGGGCACGACGGCCACCAGCGCTGTCTTCACGGCCACCAGGACGCTGCAGCGCGTGGGTGGCATCGAAAATCACCGGATAACCGGTTTGCTTCATCTCATCCATACCCAGCATGTCTACTACCAGGTTGTTGTAACCAAAGCAGCTGCCGCGTTCACACAGGATGATCTTGTCGTTACCAGCTTCGTTGAACTTCTTGATGATGTGGCGCATCTCATGAGGAGCCAGGAACTGAGGCTTCTTCACGTTAATAATGGCACCGGTTTTGGCCATAGACACAACCAGATCAGTCTGACGCGCCAGGAAAGCTGGCAGCTGAATAATATCAACCACTTCAGCAACAGGGGCACACTGGTAAGGCTCATGTACGTCAGTAATCAAAGGCACGTTGAAGGTAGATTTGATCTCTTCAAAGATCTTCAGGCCTTCTTCCATGCCAGGACCGCGGTATGAGTGAACAGAAGAGCGGTTGGCTTTGTCGAAAGAAGCTTTGAATACGTAAGGGATGCCCAGCTTTTGGGTCACTTCCACATACTTTTCCGCAATGCTCATGGCCAGATCGCGGGACTCAAGTACGTTCATGCCGCCAAACAGCACAAAGGGTTTGTCATTGGCGATTTCGATGGCGCCCAGCTGGATGGTTTTGTTGGTCATCACACTGTCTCTCTTGTAGGCCGACGCCGACGGCATCGGTACTGAATCAGATTTGGAGGCAAAGTATACCCCAATTGCGCGCGGAGTGTGATGCCTGCTGCAGCAAGTTTGACTCCGTGGTTCACTGTGATAAATGTGACCCTGGGCAAGATATTGGCATCGGGTTTAAGTCGGTAAATAGTTATAATCCGCGACTCAGCAAACAAAGGCTTCTCCAGTCATTTATCTTTCCTTGTTTGCATTAACTTACCCTGCTCAACCCGGTGTACCCGGGCTTTTTTGTGAGTACTTATGCTTAACTCAGAACACAAAGCGACACTCGTGCTGGTTCTCACCACAATGATCGCCGCCCTTGGCTGGATATTTTCCAAAGAAGCGATCGCCGGTCTGCCCCCCTTTGGCTTTATTGGCCTGCGATTTACCCTGGCCTCACTCTGCCTGTTACCCCTTTGCTACAAGCCCCTTAAAGCTGCCAGTGGCAAGGATATTCGTGCCGCAGCCGGTGTTGGCATTATTTTAAGCGGCGCACTCATGTGCTGGATCCATGCCGTTTCCATCAGCGACACCCTGGGTGAAGGCGCCTTTATTATGAGCCTGTCTATGCTGCTGGTTCCTGTCATCGCCTGGGCTCTGTTCCGACAGCGCCCGCGCAGGGTGTTCTGGGTATCTCTGCCCATTGCGGCGACAGGTTTGGGTTTTCTGTCTCTCAGTGGTGGCTGGCAGGAGTCCAGCAGTCAGCTGTGGTTCCTGGGCGCGGCTTTGATGTTGGCGCTGCACTTCAATATCAACAGCAAATACTCCCAACGTTTGCCGGTTTTGCTGCTGACCTGCATCCAGCTGATGGTGACAGGCCTGGTTGGCCTGACTATGTCATCCATCTTCGAAACCACGCCACCACAGGTCTCTGCCGATATCTGGGGGTGGTTTGCCCTCAGCACCCTGCTGGCCACCAGCCTTCGCTACGTTATGCAGACCCTGGGGCAGAAGTTTGTGCCCACAGGCAATGCGGCGCTGATTATGCTACTGGAGCCTATCTGGACTGTTGTGCTCAGCCTGCTGTGGTACCGGGAAGTATTGAGCAGCAATCAGCTGCTCGGCTGTGGCTTAATTCTACTGTCATTGCTGCTGTATCAAACCGGTGGACGATTGCGAAACCTGATCCGTTATCGACAAAGATCTGCTGCGTGACAGCAAAACCATGCATCAATGTAGATAAAAAAATGGGCCTGTCGGCCCATTTTTGTTACTGATCCATTTTAAAGTCCAGCCTCACAAATTGGTTAGGCTGAGGAACAGCCTGACCATCAACAACTCTGGGCTGGTAACGCCAACGTTTGAGTGCACTCTTTGCAGCCTTATTGAAGATCCGTTTGGGCTCTGCATCTTCAACCCGGATATTGTGAACAGAGCCATCGGCCCGCACATCAAAGCTCAGCACCACATAACCCTCTTTACCCGCCTGTAAAGCAACAATGGGATATTCAGGTGCTATCTGCACCATAGGTATCGCCATCATATCTCCGCCGCCACGACTCTCTCTTGGTGTGGCTGGCGGTAATTTGGGTAACTCGTTCAGTGTCAGGTTTGTTGGTTTGGTAATCTCGGGCCCTTTAACTAAAGTCCCGGTCACTCCGGTATTGGGGACTTTTAATACCGGCGGCATCTCCTCAGGCTTTGGCCTGTCCTCTACCGGCTTTACCGGTGGCGGAGAGTAAGTCATTATCAAAGGATCGACATCGACTTGAGGTTCAGGCTCAGAAAATTGGTTATTTACCAAAGACGCCATAAACACGAACATCAACAACGTCATTAATAAAGCCGACAGAAAAATCAAAGCCCTGACAAGCAGTGGGTGTGACATTAAGTGTGATAGTGGGTGTGGTAATTCGAACGGCATAGACAGCCTCCTTTTACTGTGAACCCACCTATATGAATACCACCTAACCTACAACAGCGCCCTACAACTATGGTCTAGAATTGCATTGACCCAACTAAACCAGAAGCTCCCCCACAAACGTCATTTGAAACTTTCCCCGTCACTGGTCATCATCATGAAACGCCCATAACGCACACTGATAAATGACAACCAGATCAAAAAGCTTTCTGATTGGACTGCTCTGCGGCTATAGCCTGTTCGGCACCGTGGTGCTTATTCGCGGGGAACTGCTGTTGCTCTGGCCGCTGCCCGGAGGCATGCCACTGGGTAACCTTATCGCTGCAGCTACGTTAATCTCAGTGCCAGCCCTGAGCTGCCTGCTGACCAACAACAGACTTGTTATCAGACTCAGCACCATCACCTGCATAGTGGCAGCCTTGTGGCTCCCCATCTCCATCTGGCTTGCTGGCAATATCCACCTGAACTTCAGTGGCGATATGGGCCATCACTGGCAAACAGCCACAATGGTATTCGGCAGTTGGGAGCTTATGCTCATAATCGCCGCTTGGATTGCTGGAAGAATAGAGAAGTACAAAGCTGGGAAAGCGTAAAACGGTGGACAATAAAAAAGAGCGGACTTACCGCTCTTTTAGGCTCAACCAGCGTCAATCCATGTGCTTTTGCCTTTGTCTTTTCTCAGTGTGACCAGGACCTTGAAAACGCCTTTGATTTCCGCACACAAAACATGAACAAAGACAGGGCGTATCAATACATATCCCATTGGATTTTGCATTTTTTCCGGCAACCCCACCCCAGTATCGTTTACGGTTATTGGTCAGCCTTGAGATATGAGCTCGTCGCAAAGCGCGATTGTTGTTTTTCATAAATTTTATCCCGAATAGATTTTAATACCCGGGTGATCACTCCTTCGAATGACCACCTAATCGGGTAACGGGATAAATTGAAGTTATTCATAATGCCCCTTTAATGGCTTACTTAGTGATGGCCGATCAAAGCATTTGTCATTTCAGGTGACTCAATCGAGTGATAAAGACCTTCAATCGAGGCCGCGAGTCCCGACGTTTAGCAGCGCTAAATGAGGGACGAAGCAACAAAGAGTGAGGGTCTTTAGTGCCGATTACCTGGCAAAACAGCAATTAGTGGGCGACAGCCTGAAGTATCTGCCCACATATCCACGCCATATACGTCCCCAGCGCATACCCAAACACCGCCAGCAACACACCCACTGGAGCCAGTGCAGGATGGAAAGCCGCCGCCACGACAGGCGCAGACGCCGCACCGCCGACATTGGCCTGACTCCCGACAGCCATATAAAACAGTGGCGCTTTAATCAGCTTGGCAACACCCAACATCAGAGCGGCATGAACCACCATCCAGATAACACCCACCATAAAGTAAATTGGGGTATCCACTATCTTGGTGACATCCATATGCAGACCGATTGTGGCCACCAGAATGTAGAGGAAAGCAGACGCGATCTTTGATGCGCCGGCGGCTTCCAAATGGCGGGCGGGACTGAAGGACATGGCCAAACCGATACTGGTCACTATCACGACCAGCCAGAAGAACTTGGAGGTCAGGCTGTAATCACGGGTCTGTGGGTAATGCTCAGCAAAGAAGGGGCCGAGGAAGTCAGCAGCAAAATGCGCCAAACCTGTTACCCCAAAGCCCACTGCCACGATCAACATAATGTCCCGCAGCGAAGGGATACGGGCATTCTCAGCATGGTACTTCTCAACCTTCTCCTTCAGAGTTTCAATGGCTGAGGTATCCGCGCCGGTTCTGGCATCAATCTCTTTGGCTTTGGAAGCCAAAAACAGCAGTACCGCCATCCAGATGTTGGCAACAATCACATCCACAGTCACCATCACAGAGAAGATATTGCCGCCCACCTCATAGATCTCTTTCATCGCCGCCTGGTTGGCACCACCACCAATCCAGCTGCCAGCCAGCGTCGTCATGCCGCGCCATACCGCATCAGGTCCCTGCCCGGCTGTCAGGCTGGGGTCGATGGCTGACATGATCAGCAATGAAATGGGGCCACCAATCACAATGCCCACAGTCCCCGTGAGAAACATGATCACCGCTTTGGGACCCAGTCCCATAATGGCTTTCAAATCGACACTCAGAATAAGCAATACCAGACACGCCGGCAGCAGGTAGCGGGATGCGACATAGTAGAGTTGAGAGGTATGGCCGTCGACCACGCCGAAGGTGTTTAGCAGTGATGGCAGGAAGTAGCACAGCAGCAGGGCCGGTACAAACTTATAGAACTTTTGCCAGAATGGATGACTGCTGGAACTGGTGTAAAACACAAATCCCAGAATAACCGCCAACAGGCCCATGGCCGTGGCGTCGTTGGTAATTAATGCCTGGTGTTCTGAAACACTCATAGGTCGCTGTTCTCCCTTGCGATTTTATTATTATCTTACGGCGTTCCACACCGGGCTTCCTGATGAGGGACTGTGCCCTCCTGATAGCAAAAGCGCACTTAAACAGTGCGCTTTAGGTCCTGAAAGCTATCAGTGATACGTCTCGGCGTGGTCACTTAAATCCCGCAACTGCATTTTTACCAGCTCAATCACAGGATCGTGTGGATTTTGATCAACAAAATGCTGCAAATCTGACGCGGCCAGGGTAATACACCCCAACTGCTGTGCAATAAATGCACGCTCGCGGTGAATATGTACATCATCCGGATGCCATTGCAGTAACAGGTTGCAACACTCAAGTGCACTTTCAAAACGATTGGAGACGATACAGCCCGCCTTCAACTCGTGGATCATCCGGGTCAGCAGTCTTTGCACCTTGACCGCCTTAAAATAGGTGGCTTTAAGGCGGGCACCATTGCCCAGTTCACCACGCACAAGTGCATGGATATAGTGACGACTGACAAACTCTCCGGTTAAAGGGTCCAGATAGCGGCTTTGCTTGCCAACGCGGTGCAGCAGCAGGGTATGACCCGGCAACAACACTGGCTCAAGTACCAGATCCAACTGTTTGGCCAGCAGCATCAGCACCACAGCCAGAGTACTGGAGTTACCTTCCCTGTGCTGCAGACAAAAGCCCAGGTCCGCAGCGTCGGCACCAAAGTAATCTTCCTTGGGCTTGAATCCCAGATCCCGGTAAAACCAACGGATAAGCCGCTGCAAGCGCTCCTCCTGATCAACCAGATAGTGGCTCAGTACAGCACCGGAGATCTCATACCAGGCCCAGGTGGAACGCTTGAGATCAGACAGCCCCAGATGGGCAGCTATCTCAAGAGGGGTTTCCGGCAGGGAAATCGCCATGGTCTCCAATGGGGAGTCCACCTGGAAAGTTTGTTCAGAAGATGACAATTCAGACATTAGCCAATCAATACCGCTTGTTTAAAGTGAGCTAATTTCGCCGCATACACGATCCAGCCCAGAGCGCCTATCAGGGCGAATACTCTGAACAACCGGTTGCGGTCACTGCGCATAGCCATAAAGGCCAGCAAAATATAGGCGACTACCGCCAGGATCTTCTCGGTCAGCCAGGTATCCACAAACGGATACTGCTTGATCAAAACACACAGTAACAGGCCAGACAGCAGCAAGAAAGTATCGACAATATGCGGCGTGATCTTCAACCATTTGCGCGCCATCAAAGGCGACTGACGTTCCTTGAGTACAAAACGAACCAACAGCAGGGTAACACTCACAGCTATCAGTAACAGGTGAGTGTGTTTAACAGCTGGATAAATCGAGTAAAAAGCTTCCATGTCATCCGGGGTATCAGCAAAAACAGGGCCAGTAGTGTAACCCAGTGACTGTGTCATGCCAAACCCCATGGACACTGGGATTCAGCCAATAAAAAACGCCTCATAAAAGAGGCGTTTAATTAAGGCTGATAGGCGATTATCCCGGCCAGCGACCCAGAGTACATCTGTCATTGCTGCCGAAATCCCGCACGGTAGCAACATCCTGATAGCCAAGCTCTGTCAGCTTCTCTCTGAGCACTTTAGCCTGCTGATAGCCATGCTCCATCAGCAGATAACCGCCCGCAACCAGATAGGCTCTTGCCTGGGTGGCAATATGGAACAGATCGGCAAAGCCTTCGTCGGCAGCTGTCAGCGCACTGAGTGGCTCAAATCTCACATCCCCCTGAGACAAATGCTCGTCGCGCTCATCAATATAGGGCGGGTTGGACACCACCAATTCAAACTGGCGACCTTCCACTGCGCTGAACCAGTCGCTTTGCAGCACTTCAACCTGTGGCAAAGCCAACTTGTCGCGGTTCATTTTCGCCAGAGCAACGGCGTCATCTACCTTATCGACAGCTGTGACCTGCCAGGACGGACGCTCACTGGCCAATGCCAGCGCAATAGCGCCTGTGCCGGTACCCAAATCCAGTGCACGGCAGTTATCGGGCACTTTAAGGTTAAGGGCAGTTTCTACCAGGATTTCAGTATCGGGACGGGGGATCAGTGTGGTGTTGTTCACCAGCAAAGACAGTGACCAGAACTCGCGCTCACCGGTAATGTGAGCCACAGGGTGTCCTTTGGCACGCTCATTGACCATAGCCATATAAGCCTGCCAATGCTCAGCACTCAGGTCTTTATCGGGCCAGGTAAACAGATAAGTGCGGGAAACCGACAGCACATGCTGCAGCATCACCTCAGCATCCAGCATGGCGGAGTCAGACACCCGCTCCAGCTGGACACTGGCCCACTTAAGGGCCTCGCCGATACTGATCCCGGACATTAACTCTCGTCCGCCAGCGCCGCCAGCATGTCGGCCATATGTTCCTGAATGATTGGATCCAGCAGCAGATCAACTGCGCCTTCCATCACTTCAGCCAGACGGTACAGCGTCAGGTTAATACGGTGATCACTCACCCGGCTCTGTGGATAGTTGTAGGTACGGATACGCTCCGAGCGGTCACCACTGGCAACCAGAGAGCGACGGGTGCTCTCCTCTTCCAGACGGCGCTTCTCATCCTCTGCAGCCTGAATACGGGCAGACAACACACTCATCGCCTTGGCGCGGTTCTTGTGCTGAGAACGCTCATCCTGACATTCCACCACAATACCAGTAGGAATATGGGTAATACGGATCGCAGAGTCAGTGGTGTTAACGTGCTGACCACCGGCACCGGAAGAGCGGAAGGTATCCACTTTCAGGTCGGCGGGATTGATCTGAATCGCTTCAGCTTCAGGCACTTCAGGCATCACCACCACGGTACAGGCCGAGGTGTGGATACGCCCCTGAGATTCGGTTTCCGGTACACGCTGAACACGGTGACCACCGGACTCAAACTTGAGTTTGCCGTAAACGCCTTCACCACTGAACTTGGCAATAATTTCTTTAAAGCCGCCGTGCTCACCTTCGTTGGAGCTCATTACCTCTACCTGCCAGCGTTTGCTTTCAGCATAACGGCTGTACATGCGGAACAGGTCTCCGGCAAAGATAGCGGCTTCGTCACCACCGGCACCGGCGCGGATTTCCACGAAGGCACTGCGGTCATCATTGGGATCTTTAGGCAGCAGCAGGATCTGCAATTCGCCGTCCAGACGCTCCAGAGTCTCATTGGCGTCAGCAATTTCCTCTTCCGCCATGGCTTTCATATCTTCATCGTCTTCTGCCAGCATCTCTTTGGCAGACGCGAGATCAGCCTGAGCCTGTTGGTACGCCTTAAAACCGGCGACCACATCTTCCAGCTGGGAATACTCTTTGGACAGGGCGCGAAAACGCTCCTGATCGGCAATGATACCCGCGTCACTGAGCAGCGCCTGCAGCTCTTCATGACGCTCAATCAAGCCTTCAAGCTTGCGGATTACAGAATCCTTCATTGTGTCTGGCTAACCTTACTCTTTATCCAAGCCGAGCGCGGTACGCAGTTGTCCAAGGGTGTTGTAGTCCCCCTGGCGACTGGCCGCTGTCAGCGCCTGAGTCGGCGCGTGGATCAATCGGTTGGTCAGCTTATTCGCCAACTCCAGCACCACCTGTTCGGCATCTCCACCCTGTGCCAATCTGTTCAGGGCGCGGGCAACCATCTCATCTTTGATGGCCATGCTCTGGGTGCGGTAGTCGCGAATGCTGTCAACCGATTCCAGCGAGCGGATCCAGTCCATAAACAGGTGGGCCTGTTCATCGGCAATGATTTCCGCTTGCTCGGCTGCCTCCTTACGGGAGGCCATATTCTGTTCAATAATGCTTTGCAGGTCGTCGACTGTGTACAGGAAAGCATCATCCAACTCGGCGACTTCCGCCTCGATATCACGTGGGACTGCTATATCAACCAACAACATAGGTTGATGACGACGCTGTTTCAGCGCTTTTTCTACCATGCCCTTGCCCAGGATAGGCAGCGGACTGGCGGTAGAGGATATCACGATATCGGCCTGAGGGAGAAAGTCCGGGATCTCTGTCAGTGTAATGGCTTTGGCGTTGAACTCCTCACACATGCCCTGGGCACGCTCCAAAGTTCGGTTGGCCACCACCATTTCATTGACGCCATTCTCTTTTAAATGACGGGCAACCAGTTCAATGGTCTCACCGGCACCGATAAGCAGCACCTTGGTATGACTGAGCGAGGAGAAGATATGCTTGGCCATAGAGACCGCAGCAAAGGCCACGGATACAGCAGCCGCACCAATTTCAGTTTCGGTACGAACTTTCTTGGCCACCGAGAAGGTGTTCTGGAACAGACGGTCCATGGTCACGGCTATGGTGCCGGCCTCTTTGGCCTTGGCAAAGGATTGCTTTACCTGGCCCAGGATCTGCGGCTCACCCAGTACCAGAGAATCCAGGCCGCAGGCGACCCGCATCAGATGCTTCACGGCCATCTGACCTTCATATTGGTACAAGCACGGGGCCACATCGCTATGACTCAGTCCGTGATAATGCTCCAGCCATGCCACCACATCTTCCCTGGAGGCATTATTACAGTAGAGCTCGGTGCGGTTGCAGGTGGATACAATCACCGCCTCACCGGTTTGCGTAGTACAAGCCAGACTCTTCATCGCGTCATGGATCTTGTCCGGAGAGAAAGCCACTTTCTCTCGCAGGTCTACTGTGGCTGTTTTGTGGTTAATCCCGATTGCTACAAGACTCATCTGACTCTATTTCTGAAAACTGGGCGTTCAAAAGATGGTATAGGGGTCATTCTACTGAATCGGCAGGGTTAAAAATAGAATATGCTTAACAAAACCGAATAAAGGTTGTTAACCCAATTCATTTTTCAAACCAAATCATTAGCTCATTTATTGCTGAGCATTCCCCGTGTTGTCGGGACTTGGTAATCCCAAACAGCCGACCTATCATAGGGACTTTGGCACCACAGTTATAGGCGAATAATTTGATGCGCTTCACAAAACCCCTGCTGTCAGGGCTGATTATAGTCACCGCTGCCCTATCGGGATGTGTATCCAAACCTGATTTGCCTCTGGTTCCTGTCGATATTAAACAACCGGCTGCCGCCTATGCGTGGGATCTGTCCGGTAAGATTTTGGTTAAAACCCCTGATGACAAGGTGAGCACCAACCTCTACTGGCTGCATAGCCCCAGGCGCGATGAAATGCGCCTCACCTCTATGCTGGGCACCAGCCTGATGTCCATGAGTGTTACCCCAGAGGAAACCAAACTGACAGCTGATGGTGATACCTATACAGATGATGACCCGCAGCGCCTGCTTTATCGCCTGTCAGGCTGGAGTATCCCGGTGGACAAGTTGCCCTTGTGGCTAACCGGCCAATTCGAAGGGGCCACCGTTATCAAAAAAGATGCCCAGGGGCGCCCCAGTGAACTGCTGGCCACAGGCATTCAGCCCTGGACCATACAGGTACGCAGCTGGCAGCCTGATAATCCGGTTCTGCCAAGGCTGATGCTGGTATCCCGCCCGGGAATGGAGCTAAAAGTACAGATTAACCGCTGGCAGGCGCTGGCACCGGCTGCACCCGCAGCCAATTCGCTGCCCACTAATGATCAGGCCAATACTCAGAGCTAACTCAAGATGACCGACACTATTTCACGTAACTGGCCTGCTCCGGCCAAGTTGAATCTGTTCCTGCACGTTAATGGTCGCCGTGAAGACGGTTACCATGAACTACAAACCCTGTTTCAGTTTGTGGATCATGGCGACACCATGGACTTTAAGGTGACGGACAAACCTGAGCTGATTCTGCACTCAGATATGGCTGAACTTGTCCCAGACAGCGATAACTTAATTCTTAAAGCCGCAAAATCACTCAAAGAAGCAAGCGGTTATAGCGGTGGCGCAGAGATATGGCTGACTAAAATACTGCCCATGGGCGGCGGCCTGGGTGGCGGTAGCTCTGATGCAGCGACTGTATTGGTAGCACTGAACGCACTTTGGCAAACCGGCCTCACAAAACAGCAACTTGCTGCTATTGGCTTAAAGTTGGGCGCTGATGTTCCTGTTTTTATTAATGGTTTAGCCGCATTGGCAGAAGGCGTGGGTGAGAAACTGGAGACGGTAACACCGGCTGAACCCTGGTACCTGGTGATTCACCCCAAAGTCCATGTATGCACCAAAGCTGTATTCCAAGATCCTGATTTACCAAGAAATACGCCCAAGCTCACATTAAACTCGCTAATGTCCAATCCCTGGCAAAATGACTGTGAGAAACTGGTCGCAGAGCGTTACCCCCAAGTTGCCAATGCGTTGGCGTGGCTGATAGAATATGCGCCGTCCAGAATGACCGGCACAGGTGCCTGTGTGTTTGGCTCATTCGACACGCAACAAAACGCACTGGATGCGCTGGCTGAAATGCCTGCTGAATTTGATGCTTTTGTTGCCAAAGGGATGAATATATCGCCGTTGGAGCAGCGCCTGCGCCAGCTCTGACCAAACTATCTGGACGGTGACAATTGCGCTTTGTTACCGCCAGCCACCAGAAATAAAGCAAACGCCTGAGGTTCTTACAGTGCCCGACATCAAGCTCTTTGCTGGGAATGCCACCCCCAGTCTTGCTAAGAAGATTGCTGACCGTCTATTTTGCAAACTTGGCGACGCCGAGGTAGGTCGATTCAGCGATGGTGAAATCAGTGTCCAAATCAACGAAAACGTGCGTGGTGCTGATGTGTTCATCATCCAGTCTACCTGTGCACCGACCAATGATAACCTGATGGAACTGATCGTAATGGTAGATGCGCTGCGCCGTGCTTCTGCCGGCCGTATCACCGCCGTTATTCCATATTTTGGTTATGCCCGCCAAGACCGCCGCGTTCGCAGCGCCCGGGTACCTATCACCGCTAAAGTAGTAGCGGATTTCCTGTCCAGCGTAGGTGTTGACCGCGTACTGACCTGTGACCTGCACGCTGAGCAGATCCAGGGCTTCTTCGACGTACCGGTAGACAACGTTTTCGGTAGCCCAGTGCTGCTGGAAGATATGGTGGCTAAAGAGCTGGACAACCCTGTAGTGGTTTCTCCGGACATCGGTGGCGTGGTTCGCGCACGTGCCGTAGCCAAGCTGCTGGATGATTCCGACCTGGCTATCATCGACAAGCGTCGCCCACAGGCAAACGTTGCTCAGGTAATGCACATTATCGGTGACGTAAAAGATCGCGACTGCATCATAGTTGATGACATGATCGATACCGGCGGTACCCTGTGTAAAGCTGCTGAAGCCCTGAAAGAGCACGGTGCCCGTCGCGTATTTGCTTACGCCACTCACCCAGTGTTCTCCGGCAATGCTGCTGACAACATTGCCAACTCAGTTATCGATGAAGTGATCATCACCGACACTGTGCCTCTGTCTCCAGAGATGCAGAAAGTGGGTAAAGTAACTCAGTTGACCATGTCTGCTATTCTGGCTGAAGCTATTCGTCGCGTAAGCAACGAAGAGTCTATCTCTGCCATGTTCAGACACTAATACGGCTTAACCCGTATCGTAAAACGCGCTCACTGTGAGCGCGTTTTTTGTTTCTGGGGTTTGGCGATAAAAGCTTGCAGATTTGCTTAACAAAACTGTGAGTTACAGCGCAAAACTGAGTTTGTATCCGCTCCTGTTTCCGGACAAAATACGCCGCAACCTAATATCTGGTATTAGCATACTCCCTACCCACAGGGCTCCAGCCCTCCAAGACAAGGTTGCGACATGAGCAAGAAATTTCTAATCACCTGGGACAACATGCAGATGTACACCCGTGAGTTGGCCGAGCGCCTGCTGCCAGCTACTCAGTGGAAAGGCATCATTGCGGTAAGCCGCGGTGGTCTGGTACCTGCTGCGATTCTGGCCCGTGAACTGGGCCTGCGCCATGTTGATACCATCTGTATCGCTTCTTACGATCACGATCAAAAAGGCGAAGCGAATATCCTGAAACAGGCTCCCGGTGATGGCGAAGGCTTTATCGTAGTAGACGACCTGGTTGATACCGGCTCTACCGCCAAGCTGATCCGCGAACTGTATCCAAAAGCCAGATTTGTGACCGTGTGCGCCAAGCCTGCCGGTGCCTCTCTGGTTGACGACTATATCGTCGACATTCCACAGGACACCTGGATTGAGCAGCCCTGGGACACAGGCGTTAGCTTCCGTGCACCACTGCACAAGTAATATCGCTTTGAGCTGATACAACAAAGCCGGCGTGGAGTGACTCTGCGCCGGCTTTTTAGTTTGGATAAATAAAAGAGCTACTGAGTATCAAAAGTTTCGAAATGAATCTCTTGCTTCAACCGTTACCTCATACGCCAGTGTTCTTCTCAAACGAATCATCAATTTATCTACAGTGCTCTGCTTTACTTTACAGCCTTCACACTCCACGGATTTTAACTTCACTGTGATAGCATCATCGACAACGACAAATTCCGCTTCCAGTAAGTACTTTTTATAAAGCAAGCTCGCCAGGTATTCTCCATTCTGGCTGCCCAAAAGTTTCCATTTAGCTCTTTGTGTCGTCTTTTTCAGCAGTTCAGGGACATCCTTTACATATCCTCCCATGGGCACAGGGTTTTCATATCTTTGCAACTCGTATCCGGACGCCCCCCCACAAACCAACGCACTCAAAACGACCAGGCCACTCAATAACTTTGTCATACTGTTCCTTCCTTAGTATTTCAGTTGCTGGTGAATACTCTTACGCAGGTTTTTGATGTAGTTGTAATACCCCCGCCCGTTCTTATAGCAAATATCCTCGATCAGGTTTTTGCAGACATAATCACCAAGTGCCGCATGGTATTTGAGCTGCACATAGTCCTCATCATATTCAATCCGCATCACGTTTGTATCACCCCGATAGTCGAATCGAGCCAGGATATATCCGTCTCCTTCACCTTCATAAACCCAGGAAAAACCCTTGGTTTTCAACATGCCTTCGAAAATTGCGTAGCGGATCTGGCCCACAGACTTTCCGTTAACAGGAATCTCTTTGTGAACGGCATTTATATATCGCTCGAAGGATTTGGGCTTAGCGCTGGAATCAATGACCAAAGGCACAGGTTTGGCAAAGCCAGGGCTGGACAGCAGCAGTGTGAATAAAATGGCAATGGGCAGCTTCAACGTATGACTCCTTGTCAATCAGTTAGAAAAACTGACGAAAAATAGATAAGTGCCTCCAAACCTCTCATAGTTTTGTGTTTCTGCAAAATCAACAGATGATAGTTATACCTTCCACACCGGCGATCCAAAACTAACCCACTCTTGTCCCTGCAGGGCCAATACATCTTGATCATGCAGCAAAACCACTGGCCTGAACTGATCAGCTTGTCGTAGCCAGCCATGGTTATCATCAAGCGGTAAGTGGGGCACCAGATTGAACTCCATCAGCCCTGCTCCTGCGGGATCCTGCAAGCCTATGTCATTGCGATCACCACACACAGCTGCACTGGCAATAGAAGGGGCGAGTATCATGGCGCCGGCACTCAAGCCCACCAAACCACCGCCAGACAGCGCAAACTCCTTCAACCTGAGCAACAGCTCTCTTTGCTTAAGCCAGTAGAGAAAACGAAAAGTATCGCCACCGCTCAAATGAATGATGTCGCAAGCAAGCAGTCTGTCTACCAGCTTGGCATCATAGCCCTGCTCGAGCTCAAGGTAGAGATTCATCTCAATACCCAGGCTGGCATACCAGTCTTTCACCGGCCGATAGTATTCCCGGTTAGGATCCGGCTGCGAGGCGATGTAAGCTGCAGTCATCTCAGAAGAGTCTGAATGCAGTCGGGCTCTCAGCGCTGCCACCGCTGTTGAGGCATGCTTCGAATCCATCGAGCTTAACAATACCAGTTCCATACCCCTTCCGTGTCAGTGATCCATAAAAAAGCCCCCACATCATGACTGACGCAGGGGCGGATATTCAATGACTTTAATAGTCGGGCTTACTTAACCTGTTTGGCGTGCTCGGCAATCACGGGGTTGGCAATGGCATCCTGAGCCAAAATCAGCTGCAGTTCATAGGCGTTTTGCTTGAAGGTTTCCGCCAACACTGCATCAACAGACGCATTGGTGCGCTCAAATGCAATCACAGGCTCGAAGCCAGCCATCAGGTTAGCCAGCATCAGACCACTGATCAGATCACCCACGCCTACAGGCTGCTTGTTCGCGGCGAATTCATACAAAGGACGATTCGCCAGCCAGGCACCCTTGGCGGTCACCAGCAGGATTTCAAATTTCTCAGTAGAGGTTGCAGCACGGGAGAGGTGCTTGACCACGACCATCTTGATACCTTTGGCGATCAGGCTTTCACAGGCCTCAATAGCTTCATCCAGGTTATGGATAACGCGATCAGTCAGGGTTTCCAACTCAAGCAGGTTTGGCGCTATCACATCTGCTGCAGCCAAGGCCTTGGTACTGAGGAATTCTGAAACGCCGGGGGCCACAATACAGCCCTTTTCAGGGTGTCCCATCACAGGGTCACAGAAATAGATTGCATTAGGGTTCGCTGCTTTCAGCTTTTCCACGGCTGCGACTATCTCTTCGCCCTGCTCGGCACTGCCCAGATAACCACTGAGCAACGCATCAACTGTGCCCAGCACCTTAATGTTCTCCAGCCCCTGCACCAGTTCAGTAATCTGGCCTGCTGGCATCACCATACCTTTCCAGCCTTCAGCGTACTGGGTGTGGTTGGAAAACTGCACTGTGTTGATGGGCAGCACATCCATGCCACTGCGACGCATAGGAAAGACCGCGCTGCTGTTTCCGGCGCAGCCATATACCACGTGGGATTGGATGGAGATGATCCGCTTCATGGGTAAACCTTTTATAAGTATGCAATTAAAAAATAATTGTAGATTGAGGGCCAGACAGGCAACCGAGTGCGCAAGTATAACACCTGCTAAAGCATGCGCAGTGCTGCAGATAACGCTGAGCGTTTAGTTGTACGCGTTTTAATCTGGTGTTCATCTAAATCAAGGTGACAAGACTGTTGGCCTCAAGCAATTGTCTTTGTGCTAACCCAGGTGAGATAGGGTCAAATCAGCTCAAATGGCCAGGAAGAAAACCTGACTGGAAGATCTGCAGAGGCAAAAACTGCCAGATAGTAAGACTTAGAGATATTGGTTGGGCAACCTGGACGGAGCTAAGCCAGGGCAAATACAACGGGTACAAAAAAGCCTGTCAACATGGACAGGCTTAGATGTAATAGCTGAGGCACCAGAATTCTAACCTGGGCATAGATGACGGGATCAAAACCTGTCAGCTAATTCACCATACTAAATAATGGCTGGGGTACCAGGATTCGAACCTGGGAATGCCGGGATCAAAACCCGGTGCCTTACCGCTTGGCGATACCCCAAAACTGGGCGCAAGAGGAAGAAAACTTCAACTCACTGAAATATGGTAGCAATGGCGGGACTTGAACCTGCGACCCCCGCATTATGAGTGCGGTGCTCTAACCAGCTGAGCTACATTGCCAAAGCTTGAGTATTTCAATAACAGCTATATAGCTTGTGTTATCAAATCACGCTTTGAAACAGAAAGACCCGTCGCGTGACGGGTCTTAATGTATGGCTTGGGTACCAGGCTTCTAACCTGGGCATAGATGACGGGATCAAAACCTGTCAGCTAATTTCACCATACTAAATAATGGCTGGGGTACCAGGATTCGAACCTGGGAATGCCGGGATCAAAACCCGGTGCCTTACCGCTTGGCGATACCCCAAAACTGGGCGTAAGACGAAGAAGACTTCAACTCACTAAAATATGGTAGCAATGGCGGGACTTGAACCTGCGACCCCCGCATTATGAGTGCGGTGCTCTAACCAGCTGAGCTACATTGCCAATGGCTGGGGTACCAGGATTCGAACCTGGGAATGCCGGGATCAAAACCCGGTGCCTTACCGCTTGGCGATACCCCAATCAAGATTGGAAACACGGTAAATAAGGAAGATGGCTGGGGTACCAGGATTCGAACCTGGGAATGCCGGGATCAAAACCCGGTGCCTTACCGCTTGGCGATACCCCACCTGTACTTCTAATTACTTCAAATCGCTAAAATGGTACGGGAGGAGAGACTTGAACTCTCACACCTTGCGGCACCAGAACCTAAATCTGGCGTGTCTACCAATTTCACCACTCCCGCAGCGACTTTTAGTATCCCATCCCGAAGGATGGTAGCAATGGCGGGACTTGAACCTGCGACCCCCGCATTATGAGTGCGGTGCTCTAACCAGCTGAGCTACATTGCCACTTTGTTTCCTGCATCCCCCTCAGCGGGGAACGGGGCGTATTATGCTTATTCCACCCAAACAGGTCAACCGGTTTTTTCCGCCGAAACCCGGTTATTGTATCGTTCGGCTATTAACTCATCAATATGAGCATTTCAGGAGCATAACAAGGCAAAAAAGCCGCTGTTTACGTGGAATTTTTTCATTTTCAGCAGAAAAAACCAGATTCCATTAACTCTCGGTGAACAGCTGCTGACCAGACAATCAAAGCGCCTGATTAAAGCGTCGCCGATCCCATGGGATCTTTCTGGCAGCACAGAGATCCCGCAGGCCTTTATCTGTGTCATCTGCCACTGACTGACATAAGCCGGTCAATTCACCACCTATATAATAGTGGTCAGTTGCTTCGGATAATTACCGGACCAAAAGTCAGCCAACAAAAAAGGAGCCCTCAGGCTCCTTTTGATTCGCAATCAGCTTAAATCGCACATTTAATCCGGCATCGGAAGAGCTATGTCGGCTCGCCTTGCGCTGCGACTGCCAGCCCTCCATACCACAGCGATTAAACGTTAAACAGGAAGTGCATTACATCGCCGTCTTTAACGATGTAGGTCTTGCCTTCAACACGCAGTTTACCGGCCTCTTTACAGGCCGCTTCACCTTTGTACTGAATGAAGTCATCGTAAGACATTACCTGAGCGCGAATAAAGCCGCGTTCAAAGTCAGTGTGAATCACACCGGCAGCCTTAGGAGCACTGGCGCCAACAGGGATGGTCCAGGCACGAACTTCTTTTACACCAGCAGTAAAGTAAGTTTGCAGGTTCAGCAGTTCATAACCGGCACGGATTACACGGTCCAGGCCTGGCTCTTCCAGACCCAGATCAGCCATAAACTCATCACGCTCTTCAACATCCATCTCAGCCAATTCAGACTCGATGGCTGCACATACAGCAACAACCACGGCGTTTTCGTTGGCCGCAATGGCGCGTACCGCATCCAGATGAGGGTTATCTTCGAAACCGTCTTCAGATACGTTGGCGATATACATGGTTGGCTTCAGGGTCAGCAGGTTCAGATAACCAACTGCTTCCAGCTCTTCTTTGGACAGTTCCATAGAACGCAGCATTTGGCCTTCGTCCAGAACCGGACGCATTTTTTCCAATACTTCCACTTCGAACTTGGCATCTTTATCGCCACCCTTGGCACGCTTCTGCTGGCGGGTAATGGCACGCTCGACGCTATCCAGGTCCGCCAGAGCCAGTTCAGTGTTGATCACTTCGATATCACCAGCAGGATCGACACGGTTGGCAACGTGAACAATGTTGTCATTGTCAAAGCAACGAACCACGTGACCGATAGCATCGGTTTCTCGGATGTTGGCCAGGAACTTGTTACCCAAACCTTCACCTTTGGAAGCACCGGCAACCAGACCAGCGATGTCCACGAATTCCATGGTAGTTGGCAGAACACGCTCAGGCTTTACGATTTCAGCCAGAGCATCCAGACGGGAATCCGGTACAGGTACCACGCCGGTGTTCGGCTCGATGGTACAGAAGGGGAAGTTTGCCGCTTCGATACCAGCCTTGGTCAGCGCATTGAACAGAGTTGACTTACCTACGTTTGGCAAACCAACGATGCCGCATTTAAAACCCATAGTTTTACCTTTCTATATTAATGACGGCTTGGCCAACTGAATGCCAAACCCAAAATGCTCAGGTCCGCAGATGCGGGCCCCTCGATATTTAAGCAGAAAAAGTTACTCAGCTTTGAAGCTGTGCAGTCTGGTTTGTGCCTTCACCATGCCGTCTTTAAACAGCACTTCGGTGGAACGAACCGCTTCATCCACAGCTGCCAGAATCTTCTCCTGATCCGCCTGCGGCGCCTTGTTCAGCACATAACCCGCGACTTTATTCTTGTCACCCGGATGACCTATGCCGATGCGCAAACGGTAAAATTCTTTGTTGTTACCCATTTTGGCGATGATATCTTTCAGGCCGTTATGACCACCGTGACCGCCGCCTTTTTTGAACTTGGCGATACCAGGCAGCATATCCAGCTCATCATGGGCAACCAAAATCTCTTCCGGCGCGATGCGGAAGAAGTTGGCCAGCGCAGATACCGCTTTACCACTTAAGTTCATATAAGTGGTTGGGATCAGCAGGCGTACATCCTTGCCGTGCAAAGTGACTCTGGCTGTCAGGCCGAAATATTTGCTGTCAGGCGTCAGGCTGGTGTTGCAAATACGCGCCAGCTCTTCCACATACCAGGCACCGGCATTATGACGTGTCTGGGCATATTCGGCGCCCGGATTGGCCAGGCCGACAATCAGTTTAATTTCACTCATGCTTATTATTTGTGACCGTCCTGAAGACGGTATTTTCCACATCGAATTTTCAAAAACGCGGCATTTTAACACTCAATCTCGGCAGGCAACAAATTTCAGACAGCATAAGCATTAAATCCTCTGGAAAGCAGCGTATCGAGCAACAAAAAACGGGACCTCAAAGTCCCGTTCAGCGGAATGTATGCGCCCATGGCTTCAACCTTAAGCCTGGTTCAATCCCAGAGCGTATTTAAGCACCTGATCTTTTATTAGACCGGCGTTATCAGCCAGCTTCAGCGCGGCGTTACGCAACAGCTTAAGAGGCAGCAGATCATTGCTGAAACCTGCATAGAAGGCATCCATTGTGCTCATCATCAGCAGGTTATCCTTATATCTGGCGTCCTGATAACGGCGCAAGCTGGCCTGGCGCCACCACTCGCTTTCTCCTTTGGCTTTATCAAGCAGTTCAACCAGTGCATCTACATCTTTAAAGCCCAGGTTCACCCCCTGCCCTGCCAGCGGATTAATGGTGTGAGCGGCATCACCGAGAATGACCAGGTTATCGTCCACATATTGTTGAGCATGGCGTCTGGTCAGCGGGAAACTGCCGCGACCAAGCACAGTAAAGTCTCTATCCAAACGTTCCGGGAAATGGGCTTTAATCTCGGCTTCCAGTGCAGGCAGGCTGAGTTGATTCAGCTGTCTTATCCTTCCCGGCGAGTCGTACCAGACCAAAGAGGCAAACTTGCCCGGCAGAGGCAGCAGTGAACGAGGGCCACTTGGGGTAAATTGTTGCCAGGTGACATCCTGCTGCTCACAACCAGTAGCAATATTAATCAGCATGGCGTGCTGACCATACTCCCAACCGGTCACACCAATGCCTGCCCAGTCCCTGACCTGGGAATTGGCACCATCCGCCCCCACCAGCAAACGACACTCAACCTCAGACTCATCGTCCAGTATGACATTGATGCTGTCTTCACGACGCTCGAAACGGCTGACTTTGGCAGGACACTTAAGGGTAATAGACTCGACCGTTTCCAACTGCTGCCACAGCGCCAACTGAATGACCCGGTTCTCGACGATATGTCCCAGGTGTGAAGCCTTTATCTGGTCAGCGTGAAAGCGGGTAATAAAGCCTTCCATCTCCCAGGTTTCCAGCCCCATATAAGGTACGCTGCGCATCCCATGAATGGCATTCAGTGCGCCAAGGCGGTCAAGCAGCTTTTCAGAGGCAACACTGATAGCAGAGACTCGCAAGTCCAGCGGCTGCTCGGGAGCAAATGGCTTGGGCTCAAAGGCTTCAATCAGGGTAACCCTGTATCCCAACTGTCCCAATCCAATGGCGGTTGCCGCACCTACCATGCCACCACCAATAATGACTACATCCTGCATCTCTGATCTGTCCAAGTGTATTACCTGTTCTATTCATGCCCACTTTCTCCGTGAGCAAATGAACTATGTCTGAATATTTCCGGGAGGGGAATTACACATATTTACTTACAACCCGCAGGGCCTACCCGGAATTCCTTGCCTACACTCAATACATGGCTTGACCTTTTTGCCGTTGAAATGAGTTCAACGCGTCGTTGAGCCAATCGCACCTGTAATAAGTGAGGATATTATGAAGACACTATTCGCCTCTGCTGTACTTGCCCTCTTTGTAGCTGCACCGGCCAGTGCCAATTTGCAGCCAGCTCATTATTCTTTGGATAATATTGAGCGCATCGAAGTGCTGTACGAAAACAGTGTGGATTATGCCTTATCCCGTGATACCAAGGAATGGCTGATCCAGGAACTTGATGTCCTGTCTAACGATACTTACCACAGAGTCAAACAGCAAAACCTGTCACTGATCAAAGCCTTTGAGGTGAACGTACCAGTGTCGGGCGGTTTGGCTCAAACCTCTACAGTGAGGTGATCCGGCCAAACCCTCACTGGTTGTGGGGTTTGACAGTAAGGTCAGTGGCTAAATTAATTCGGACAAATGCTGGTCAGTATCTGGCAGAATGGGTAAAATACCGCGCTATTTTTTACCCTGGTTCGAAGAGCGAAGCACACTGATGAGTAAAAAACTCCATATCAAAACCTGGGGCTGTCAGATGAATGAGTATGACTCATCCAAGATGGCCGACCTGCTGGGCGAAGCTCAGGGCTATACCCTGACTGAAGAAGCAGAAGACGCAGATATCCTGCTGCTGAACACCTGCTCGATTCGCGAAAAGGCTCAGGAAAAGGTATTCCATCAGCTGGGCCGCTGGAAAACCTTGAAAGACAAAAACCCTGAGCTGATCATCGGCGTGGGTGGATGTGTAGCATCACAGGAAGGCAAAGCGATTAAAGAGCGTGCCCAGTGTGTTGATATCATCTTTGGCCCCCAGACTCTGCACCGTCTGCCGGAAATGATTGAACAGGTTCGCCGTGGCGAAAAAGCGGTTATCGACGTTTCTTTCCCCGAAGTAGAGAAGTTCGATCGTCTGCCTGAGCCTCGCGCTGAAGGCCCGACCGCGTTCGTTTCTATTATGGAAGGCTGCAGCAAGTACTGCTCTTTCTGCGTAGTGCCATATACCCGTGGTGAAGAGGTCAGCCGTCCTCTGGATGATGTGATCCTGGAGATCGCTCAGCTGGCTGAACAAGGCGTACGTGAAGTGAACCTGCTGGGTCAAAACGTAAATGCTTACCGTGGAGCCACTCACGACGGTGAGATCTGTAGCTTTGCCGAGCTGCTGCGTTATGTTGCGGCCATCGACGGTATCGACCGTATCCGCTTCACCACCAGCCACCCGATTGAATTCACTCAGGATATTATTGACGTATACGCCGATACCCCTGAGCTGGTGAGCTTCCTGCATCTGCCGGTACAGTCTGGTTCAGACCGCATTCTGACCCTGATGAAGCGTAACCATATGGCCATTGAGTATAAGTCCATTATCCGCCGTCTGCGTCAGGCTCGTCCTGATATTCAGATCAGCTCTGACTTCATTATTGGCTTCCCGGGCGAAACCCAGGAGGACTTTATGGATACCATGAAGCTGATTGAAGATGTTAACTTCGACCACAGCTTCAGCTTTATCTACAGTGCCCGTCCGGGAACTCCGGCAGCCGATCTGCCTGATGATGTCGATCTGGAAGAGAAGAAGCAGCGCCTGGCGATTCTGCAGGACCGTATCACTCAGCAGGCGATGCGCTTCAGCCGCCATATGCTGGGCACAGTTCAGCGTATTCTGGTAGAAGGTCCGTCGGTACGTAATCCAATGGAACTGCGCGGCCGTACTGAAACCAACCGGGTGGTGAACTTCGAGGCGGATCCAAAGCATATCGGCAGCTTTGTGGATGTGGAGATTGTGGATGTATTCCCTAACTCTCTGCGCGGTAACTTTATCCGTGGTGAAGATGAGATGGATCTGCGTCGCAACCTGCGTCCGTCAGACATTCTGGCCAAGCACAAACAAGACGACAATCTGGGCGTAACTCAGTACATTCCTGAGTAAGATCTCAGCAAGATGACAAAGGGCGGCCCCATGGTCGCCCTTGCCGTTTTTTGGGAGTAAGATAAGTGCCAACACACGGGTCCAATGCGTTCAGTAGCAACCCGTTTTACTAATGCAAACAAGGGAGCATTCGTTGTCCAGCAAATTAAATACGATGAATTTGTACCTCGAACCCGCCGACAATCGCCGTCTGGCATCACTGTGCGGTCCCTTCGATGACAACATCAAACAACTCGAGCGCCGCATCGGCGTAGAGATCAGCTACCGTAACAACCATTTTAAAATTGTCGGCCTGCCTCGCAACTGCTTAACCGCCAACAATCTGCTGAAAGAGCTCTATGTAGAAACTCAGCCGGTCAAGGGCAGCACTCCTGACCTTGAGCCGGATCAGGTGCATATTGCCATTCAGGAAGCCATTGCACTGGAAGTGGAAGAGCCCGGCGACGATAAAGAGCTGTATATCAAAACCCGACGTGGCGTAATTAAGCCTCGCAATCCAAACCAGAGTCAGTATGTGGCCAATATTGTGCGCCACGACATCACCTTTGGTATTGGGCCGGCGGGTACAGGTAAAACCTACCTGGCGGTTGCCGCTGCGGTTGATGCACTTGAGCGTCAGGAGATCCGCCGCATCCTGCTGACCCGCCCAGCAGTTGAAGCCGGTGAGAAACTGGGCTTCCTGCCCGGCGACTTGAGCCAGAAGGTGGACCCTTATCTGCGTCCTCTGTATGACGCCCTGTTCGAGATGATGGGCTTTGAAAAAGTGGAACGCCTGATCGAGCGTAATGTTATCGAAGTCGCGCCTCTGGCTTATATGCGTGGCCGTACCCTGAACGACGCCTTTATCATTCTGGACGAAAGCCAGAACACCACAGTTGAACAGATGAAGATGTTCCTGACCCGTATTGGCTTCAACTCCAAGGCGGTAATCACAGGAGATATCACTCAGATCGATTTGCCACGCAATGCCAAATCCGGCCTGCGTCACGCCATCGAAGTACTGGGCAACGTGGAAGAGATCAGCTTTAACTTCTTCCAGGCCAAAGATGTGGTGCGCCACCCTGTGGTTGCCCGTATCGTTGAAGCCTATGAAGCTCATGACCAGAAAGTTCAGGCCGCCAAAGGTGTGACTGACAGTCAGTACAGAATTGAGGAAACCAGCCATGAGTCTTGATTTGGCTATGGACCTGCAAATCGCTGTGGAGGGCTATAACCTGCCCTCGGAAGCCCAGTTTGAAACCTGGGTTCGTGCAGCACTGGGCAACACCATGGACGAGGCGGAACTCACCATCCGCATTGTGGAAGCCGAAGAAAGCCAAACCCTGAACCGGGACTACCGTGGCAAGGACAAATCAACCAATGTGCTGTCCTTCCCATTTGAAGCCCCGCCGGGAATTGAACTGCCTCTGCTTGGAGATCTTGTCATTTGTGCCGAGGTCGTTGAAAATGAGGCTGCCGATCAAAACAAGCCGGTCGAAGCCCACTGGGCACACATGGTTGTGCACGGTTGTCTGCATCTGCTAGGTTATGATCATATCGAAGATGCCGAGGCGGAAGAGATGGAGTCCATCGAGACTCAAATCGTTGAAAGCCTTGGATTTGAAGACCCTTACAAGGAGCAATAATTAGCTTGAAACAAGCTAAGAGCAACACTATGAGTGACGACATCCCCCCGAGTACGAACGCCCCTAAAAAGAACTGGTTTGATCGCGTTAGCCAGTTGTTCCAGGGCGAGCCTCAGAATCGCGAAGAACTGGTGGAAGTGATCCACGACGCTGAACAGCGTGAACTGATCACTGAAGACACCCGTGAAATGATTAAAGGTGTATTGGAGGTTTCCGATCTGCGTGTGCGTGACATTATGATCCCGCGTGCCCAGATTGTAGCCGTTCAGATCAACAACACAGTCGAAGAGCTGCTCTCCACTGTGATCTCCTCTGCCCACTCCCGCTTCCCTGTGGTGAATGAAGACAAAGACCACATCGAAGGGATTTTGCTGGCGAAAGATCTGATCAAGTACGGTTTTAACATGAGCGAAGAACCATTCGCCCTGTCAAAGGTGCTGCGCCCAGCAGTAGTAGTGCCTGAGAGCAAGCGAGTGGATGTGCTGCTGAAGGAGTTCCGCTCCCAACGCTACCACATGGCAATCGTAGTGGATGAGTACGGTGGTGTGTCCGGTTTGGTCACCATTGAAGACATTCTTGAAGAGATCGTGGGCGAAATCGAAGATGAATTCGACCATGACAGCGCAGAAGAAACGGAAATCCGTAAGGTAAGTAACCGTGTCTATATGGTAAAAGCTTTGACTCCGGTTGAAGACTTTAACGAAAAATTCGCCACTCAGTTCAGTGACGAAGAGTTCGATACCATTGGTGGCCTGGTGTCCCATGCCTTTGGTCATCTGCCTGAGCGCAATGAAAAAATCACCATTGAAGGTATTGAGTTTAAGGTTATCAATGCTGATACCCGTCGCCTGATCCAACTCAGGGTAACTCTGCCTGCCTCCGAAGAGGCTGAACCGACAGAAGAATAAATGCTGTTGACCAAGACCCGGGACAAACTTTTGTCCCATCCTGTTGCGGTACTGCTCACGGCCTATGCGGCCGGCGGCAGTACCGCTCTTGCTTTTGCGCCCTACAATATTTGGGTGCTCTATCCTCTCGCACTGGCCTTCGCCCTTTGGCGTATGCCCACACACAGTTTTAAAGCTGCCTTTGGTTATTGGCTGAGCTTCGGCTTTGGCGCTTTCAGTATTGGTATCAGCTGGGTCCATGTCAGTATGGACAGGTACGGCGGTCTGCCGCTGGTTGCCTCGATAGGTCTGATGGCACTGCTGGCACTGTATCTGGCGCTGTATCCTGCTTTGGCCGGTGGTCTGCTGCAGAAACTGAGCCGCCGCAACGACTACTGGCGCTATCTGGCGCTGTTCCCTGCCTTGTGGACACTGACAGAGTGGTTGCGGGGCTGGATAATGACAGGCTTCCCCTGGCTGTGGGCCGGTTACAGCCAGACTGATGGTCCGCTGCGGCCGCTGGCATCCATCACAGGCACTCTGGGGTTAAGCTTTGTGGTGGCCTTTATGGCCGGTGCCATCTTGCTGGCACTGAGCAAGCGCTGGAAGCCATTGGCCATTGCCCTGCCAATCTTGCTGGCAGTGACCATGGCGGTCCCATCACTGAATGACATTGTGTCTCAGAACAAACAGGTTAAGGTCGCACTGGTGCAGGGCAATATAGCCCAAAGCATGAAGTGGGAACCTGATCACCTGTGGCCCACCATGCTCAAATACATGGACCTGTCCCGCCCTGTACTGGATGCCGATATCGTGATTTGGCCCGAAGCGGCTATTCCGGCGCCAGAGTATATGGTCAATGACTTTCTGGAGAACGCCAATAAGGCCGCTAACCTGAATCACGCAGCTATTATCACAGGCATTATCAGTTACCAGCAGGACAAGTTTTATAACTCACTGATCGTGTTGGGGAACCACTTTGGCAAGCAGCAGCCTGCGGGCGACTATCTGGGTGACGGCGTCAATGAGTTTCGCAAACACCACTTGCTTCCCATAGGTGAGTTTGTACCTTTTGAGGATCTGCTGCGTCCGATTGCGCCCCTGTTTAATCTGCCCATGTCCTCCTTTGCCCGGGGTGACTATCAGCAGCCAAACCTGAGCGCTCTGGGTTATCAACTGGCACCGGCCATCTGTTATGAAATCGCCTTCCCTGAGCAGGTCAGAGACAATGTTCACAGCAACACAGATATGCTGATGACAGTCTCCAATGACGCTTGGTTCGGCGAGTCCAACGGACCACTGCAGCATATGCAAATTGCCCGTATGCGTGCGGTGGAGCTGGGCAGGCCTTTACTGCGAGCCACCAACAATGGTGTTACTGCCGTGGTGGACTATCAGGGGAATGTGATTAAGTCCCTGCCTCAGTTTGAAGCTGGAGTATTGACCGCCGAGGTGCCATTGGTAACCGGCATGACCTGGTTCAACAAGCTGGGGCAATGGCCGGTTCTGGCACTGGCTGTGGTGCTGATGGCACTGAGTATTGCCAGAAGACTTAGCCTGTTGGGATTGCCTAAGTCCGCTGACTGATAAAAAAGACCGCCACATGGCGGTCTTTTTCATTCTTCATTTGGGACGATTTCCACCCAGAGCCAACAATCTGGACTTTGGCACCTCTACCGGATACTTGTAGAGCTGAGCCCGCCGCATGGCACTGATATGCTCTTTATCCAGCACCACCTGGCCATCTTCCTGAGATACCCCGAACCATGCCAGTGCTGAGCTGACATCCGGCATCTTGTCGCTGTCACGCCACTTATCATAGTAATAACTGAACAGGCTCATCCCCAGTTGCTCATCCAAAGCCGTAATGAACTCCCGCCCGGTTTTATAACTGCTGTTGTTACGGCAACAGCTCTGGTAACTGGACAGTACTGCCAACAGCTGTTCACCATGCAGCTGCAGCGCGTACTCCATCTGCAAATAGTAGGCAGCGCCCACCCAGTAAACCCTCATATAACTGTGCTGTGACTTCATTTCCCTGCTCGCCTGACTGAGGTTGCCGGAAAATCGGCTGTTGTCTGCCCGCGAAAATCCATCTATCAGCCCCTGCCACACCGCCTGCTCACTCTTGAGTCCCGCATTGAACATCAATATGCCCTGATACCAACTGGCCAGCCCTTCAGATAGCCATACATCACTTCGCCCCGGGTATGGCATCAGCAGGTGACTTAACTCATGAGCAGCGGTCCAGTCCGCCATCAGAGTGTATGAACTCAGCTCCTGACCAAGGTAAAAGTTGACCCCTTCTACGCCTTCTCTTCGGACTTCCGCCCAGGGCACAGGTCCTTTGCCATAGCTGGCCCGTCTAACCTGGTACCTGGCCTGTTCTACCGGAAAGCGACCATAAAGCCCGGCCAACGCCTGACTGTAGCGCTCGAGCCAGCGAGTCACTACCTTCCTCTCGCTGGCATCAAATCCATCTTCAAAGTGCACTTCAAGCTCTGCACCACCAACATGGAGGAGTTCATCAGCCTGAGCGTGACCAGCAAGCAGAATGAAGATAAGCAGTATCTGTTTCATGCAACGTCTCCCATCAGGGGATAAATGGAGCCTTTGCGGTTCAAGTTTCACTCTACCCTTAACTACGCCCTCTGTCGGCGGACGATCAGCAAAGGTGATAAATAGACTGAACGGTTTTCACTCTGCCTGCGTAACTATTCAGGAATGGACAATCAGGAGAGCTTAAATGCTGGCAGAACAACTTATGCAACAAATTCAGCATGGTCAGGGTGAAGCCATGATCATCAGCTATGCAGACAGCAATCACTATTTGGCAGGACTTGAAGATGGGCATGGGTTGTTTCATGCATTGAAAAGTAAACGTGGCGAGCTGATTACTTACAACTCCATCAGTGAAGCTGAACATGCCCTGGCATCCATAGGGGTAAAAACCGCTACTGTGCAACTTCAGACTGCATACGATGAAATGGTAGGACAAACTGAATCATCTTCCAGCCGCTACACAGTCGGGCTGTAATGACTCACCTGGACTGAGCCCTGTTGTGGGCTCAGCTTAACGTCTTTATTCAGTGCTTGCTCTGTTACTGCATACTGACAAACTGTTTTTGCCAGCTCGCGTACCAGGCCGCCAGAGCTTCAACCGGTCTGGGCAGACAAATCAGATATCCCTGAACCACCATTTGGTCACAGTTATCAATCAGGTATTTCAGCTCTTCCACCTGCTCGATCCCTTCCGCAACCAGGGTAACACCCAGCTGCTTTGCAATATCCGTCAATGAGTGCACCACAGCCTGACAGAATGCATCACGATGGATATTGATAATCAGGCTCCGGTCGATTTTCACCTCGGAAAATGGCAGGGTTCGCAGTTGATTCACATTGGTAAAACCTGTGCCAAAATCATCCAGAGACACTCCGAAACCGCGCATTCGTAAACGATTGAGCGTTTCCAGTTGCCGCGCATTTCTCAGCGCTCTCTCTTCAGTGATCTCCAGCACCACCTTATCAATCATCACGCCCTCTTCCTTAAAGGCGGACTCCAGACGTTCAACCAGCCCCTCCTGCTCCAGCTGGGGAGGCGACAGGTTAATCCCCAGTTTGACCTGCTCCCCGAATATCTGTTTAAGGTAATGACCGGATTGACACGACTTATGAATCAACTGAAATGTCATGGCATCCAGCAAACCATGCTTTTCTGCGGCTTCGATAAACCGCCAGGGAGTAATGGCGTTAACCTCTCCCGGACGCTTGATACGCATCAGCACTTCAACACTGTCCACCTTATTGGTCACCATATTGACCTTGGGCTGGTAGTAAGGGGTAACCCATCCCTTATCCAGAGCCTCAAGCAGTTCAGCCTTACTGAGCTCCTGTTTGTCTTTACGGACATCGCCCATCAGCTCTTCTGCTTTCAGCAGCAGTCCGTTGAGATCATTTGGCTGAATCGGCTTGGGCACACAGCCAATCAATCTCAACCTGTGATGCTGGGCAATCTCGGCTGCGAGAGTAATGATTCTGGGCTCCATCTCGGAGATGATCCCCACCGCCCCTTTGAACTCAATTTCTCCCAGCTTACGTAATAGCTGCATACCATCCATATCCGGCATATTCAGATCGGTAAGCAGCAAGGCATATTTTCCCGGGTTTCGGTCAATCACTTTGATAGCCCTGGCAGCACAATCCACACAGGTCACCTGATGGTAACCCTGTTTGTCGAGCATGGATTGCAGCAATAAAAGAATGGCCCGGGAGTCATCAATGACCAGAATATGTTTGTCCTTCAACATAAGCATGCAGGTAATAAAAGTTATGCTTTAAACCTAGTAAAAGAAGGCGTTTTTGCAAAAATAATAGAGGTGAAAACAGTGGAAAGTTGCAGGGCAGCGATTGCCCTGCAACAAAGGAAATCAGACCCAGCCTTGCTGACGGAAACGGATCAGGGTTTTGCAGAAAGTCACCATCTCATCGGGACGTCCCAACGACAGGCGATTCCAGCCATTGGTGTGGTTAAAGCTACGGCCCACCAGAATACCCGCCTCTTGCATACGTTTCTGATACACAGAAGTATCGCCATTCACCTTATGGAAAATAAAATTGGCGTTGCAGGGCAAGGCTTCCAGACCCAAAGCTGCCAGAGTTTCCATCACCAATTGCAGTGACTGCTGGTTGCTCTTGATACTCAACTCAACCCAACTGCTATCTTCCAGCGCCGCTTTTGCGGCCACGCAGCCGGCAATGTTGGCATTATCTATACTGGCCTGTGCAGCCATACGCTCAAGCATGCTGGCCTGGGCAATACCATAACCGACCCGCAGACCCGCCAGGGCATAAATTTTAGAGAAGGTTCTGGCCACGGCGATATGTGGATTGCCCGCCTTCACCTGAGCAAGCGCTGATACAAAATCCGCATCCTGAACATACTCGGCATAGGCCTCGTCGATGATAAATTCGAGCTTATCCGAACCCTGCCCCAGCCATTGACTCAGCTCAGCACCCGGCAACAACAAGCCGGTTGGATTATTGGGGTTACACAGATACACCACAGATTTCCCCGGGTGAGCTGCCACAGCGGCTTTCATGCCCGCAATATCTGTCTGCAAACCGGCGGTGACAGGTACTTTCACCACTTTCATGCCCCGGGCAAGGGCATAGTCTTCAATCACGCCAAAGGTGGGGTCTGGCATCACCAGCTGAGCGCCATCTGCCGCCATGGCATCCAGACTCATTTTCAAAATCTCAGATGAGCCATTGCCATAGATCAACTGATTGGTCTGAACGCCATAATGACTGGCCAGCGACTGCATCAGTTCAGTCCTGGCAGCATCGGGGTAACGGAATGCACCGGGAAGGGCCTGTTGCAGCGCCTTCATGGAAGAGGCCGGTAACCCAAGACTGTTTTCATTGAAATTCAGCGCCAATGGGCCGGTTTGAGCAGGCATAGCCGCAGCAACAGGGACAGAAGAGGATTGGCAGCCAGCCAGAGCGAGAGTGCCCACAGCGGCACCAGCAGAAAGAAAGTGGCGACGGGACAGTTGCATAGAGTTTACCTTTATTTGAATTTTTATTTTCAGGCATCTTAGGAAAAGCCTTGGTAAACACCAGAGTATTAGTTCAATTAGTTGCGAACAGTCACAATATTTATGCAAACAAAGACGGATTTGGTGAGTAGTTATGCAGGTGAGTTAAGAAAAACAATCAGCAGGAACCCTGGCAAAGGCTGGTTCCTGCAGGAAAGAATGAATTGCCCCGCCTCTCAGTAGGGCTTATTGGGAATAATCTTTAGCAAGTGTGCTATGGAGCCAACGCCTCACGGACAAACTCGCCATTGTCACACTCTGGGCAGTCGGGGATCACACCGGGAAACTCGATACTCATGGCGTGACCACACTGGGTGCAGATCACTTTGCCCTGATTGATAATCTCGCCACTGTGATAATGGCCTTCAGTTTTCAGATCCTGAGCCAGCTCATGCCACTCAACCTGACTGCGGTCGGTAATCTCGCTTAACCAGTGCCAGAAGGTACTTTCCATCGACAACAAGGTTGGACTGTAACTGACGTCTCCTGCATGTTGCTCAGCCAAAAAGCTGATGATATCCCGCTTAAGAAAGTGTTCCACCAAGCCAAGCTCTGTTTCATCCGCGCTCTCCCTGAGCGTCAGAAACTCACGACCACTGGTGACTGACGCCAACAGGTCTTTGGTCGTCAACTCAGGGTCTTTGGCATATTCAGCTTTAACCTGATCGATGAGCTTTTGGTAAAGGGCCAACAGTGCTGCACTCTTGTCACTCATGAGTCTTACTCCTTTTCCTCAAATCCGGCCTGGGCGGTCGCTATCAGACACACTAAAAAATCTTTATGCCCTGTATCCAGTTTACTCCCAAAACAATCCCTCTGGGCAAGTGTAAAAATCTTAATCAGGAATTTCGATTTCCAGTCAAAACCGGCCAAAGCATCTCTGTATGCAAATTAAAGCAATCTCCTGCTGCTTCCTTACTTGGGTATAAAGCGCTCTTGGTTTATTCTATGCAGATCCAATCGCGCAGTAACTGGCGCAAGATCAAAAATCAAGCGGCAAGGCCGGAAGAGATCGATGCAAGAACAATACAATCCTTCAGCTATCGAGCCATTGGTGCAGAAGCACTGGGCCGATAAGAAAACCTTCGAAGTCACCGAAGACCCAAACAAAGAAAAGTTTTACTGCCTGTCCATGTTCCCGTATCCATCCGGTCGACTACACATGGGTCACGTACGTAACTACACCATTGGTGACGTAGTATCCCGTTTCCAGCGTCTGCAGGGTAAGAACGTGATGCAGCCAATCGGTTGGGACAGCTTCGGTCTGCCAGCTGAGAATGCCGCGATCAACAACAAAACTGCACCAGCTCCATGGACTTATGAAAACATTGAGTACATGAAAAACCAGCTGAAACTGCTGGGCTTTGGCTATGACTGGAGCCGCGAAATTGCGACCTGCACCCCAGAGTACTATCGTTGGGAACAGTGGTTCTTCACCAAGCTGTATGAAAAAGGCCTGGTATACAAAAAGACCTCTGCCGTTAACTGGTGCCCTAACGACCAGACAGTTCTGGCCAACGAGCAGGTTATCGACGGTTGCTGCTGGCGCTGTGATACCTCTGTTGAACAGAAAGAAATTCCTCAGTGGTTTATCAAGATCACCGACTATGCAGAAGAGCTGCTGAACGATATCGACACTCTGGATGGCTGGCCTGATCAGGTTAAGACCATGCAGCGTAACTGGATTGGCCGCAGTGAAGGTATCGAAATGACCTTCAAAGTGGCTGGCAGTGACGAGACTTTCGATATCTACACTACCCGTCCTGACACTGTAATGGGCGTGACCTATGTAGCTATCGCTGCAGCTCACCCTCTTGCTGAAAAAGCAGCTGAAACCAATCCAGCACTGAAAGCCTTTGTTGATGAGTGCAAAAACGCTAACAACACTGAAGCTGAGCTGGCGACCATGGAAAAGCTGGGCGTGGATACCGGCCTGAAAGCCATCCACCCACTGACTGGGGAAGAAGTACCGGTATTTGCTGCCAACTTCGTGCTGATGAACTATGGCACCGGCGCGGTAATGTCTGTACCTGCACATGATCAGCGTGACTATGAGTTTGCCAAGAAGTACGGCCTGAACCTGAAAGCGGTTATCAAACCTGCTGACGGCGAAGTCGACATCTCTGAAGCGGCTTACACAGATAAAGGCGTACTGTTTAACTCTGGTGAGTTTGACGGTCTGGAGTTCCAGGCAGCCTTTGATGCTATCGACGCCAAACTGTCTGCAGAAGGCAAAGGCAAGCGTCAGGTGAACTATCGCCTGCGCGACTGGGGTGTATCCCGTCAGCGTTACTGGGGCGCACCGATTCCAATGGTGACCCTGGAAGACGGTACCGTTATTCCAACACCTGAAGATCAGCTGCCGGTTATCCTGCCTGAAGATGTGGTCATGGACGGTGTTCAGAGCCCAATCAAGGCGGACAAAGAGTGGGCCAAGACCACAGTAAATGGTCAGAGCGCCCTGCGTGAAACTGACACCTTCGACACCTTTATGGAGTCTTCCTGGTACTACGCCCGTTACTGTAGCCCACAGGCTGACGAAATGCTGGACCCAACCAAGGCCAACTACTGGCTGCCGGTTGACCAGTATATCGGTGGTATCGAGCACGCCTGTATGCACCTGCTGTATTTCCGCTTCTTCCACAAGCTGCTGCGCGACGCTGGCCTGGTGAACTCTGATGAGCCAGCCAAGCAACTGCTGACTCAGGGCATGGTACTGGCTGACGCCTTCTACTACACCAACGAAAAAGGTGCCCGTGTTTGGGTTTCTCCGCTGGATGTGACCGTTGAAGAGCGCGACGACAAGGGTCGTATCACCAAGTGTGTGGACAACGAAGGCCATGAGCTGGTGTACACCGGCATGAGCAAGATGTCCAAGTCCAAGAACAATGGTATCGACCCTCAGGTAATGGTTGAGAAGTACGGTGCTGATACCGTGCGTCTGTTTATGATGTTCGCTGCGCCACCAGAGCTGACTCTGGAATGGCAAGAGTCTGGCGTGGAAGGTGCACACCGCTTTATCAAGCGTCTGTGGAAACTGGCTCACGACCATATTGCTGCTGGCCCGGTTGCCGCCCTGGATGTGACGTCACTGAGCGCAGATCAGAAAAACCTGCGTCGTGAACTGCACAAGACCATCGCCAAGGTATCCGATGACATCGGCCGTCGTCAGATGTTCAACACTGCTGTTGCAGCAGTGATGGAACTGATGAACCACCTGCAGAAGGCGTCTACTGAATCTGAGCAGGACCGTGCCCTGATGGCAGAGGCCCTGTCAGCGGTTGTTCGTCTGCTGTACCCAATCACTCCGCACCTGAGCTTCAATCTGTGGAATGAGCTGGGCAACGAAGGCAACATCGAAGACACTCGCTGGCCAGAAGTTGACGAAGCAGCTCTGGTTGAAGATTCCAAGCTGATCGTAGTTCAGGTGAACGGTAAACTGCGTGCCAAAATCACTGTTGCTGCTGATGCCAGCAAGGAAGAGGTTGAGGCTCTGGGGATGGGCGAAGAGCAGGTTCAGAAGCACACCGAAGGCAAGACTGTCCGCAAGGTCATCTATGTCCCAGGTAAGCTGCTGAACATAGTCGCCAACTAATTCTGAGCCAATAAGGAAATCCCTAAGCTTATGCTGAAAAAAAATCTGTCATTCAACAGTTTTTCACCTAAAGCACTGGGCTCAGTACTGCTGGCACTGGTTATTTTGACCAGTGCCGGTTGTGGCTTTCAGCTGCAGCGGAGCTATCAGATCCCGCCGCAGCTGACTACGCTGCACCTGAGCAGTCAGGACGAATACAGTGAACTGACACGTCTGGTTCGTGAACGTCTGCGTTTGAGTAACGTCAACCTGGTCGACAGTGCCAGCAAAGATGTTGCCGACCTGCGCCTGATCCGCGACTCACTGGAGCGCGCCACTTTGTCACTTTATCCAACAGGTAACGTGGCTGAGTATGAACTCATCTATCAGGTTGAGTTTGCTGTCGCCCTGCCAGACAGTGCTCCCGGCTTCTACAATGTGGAAATTCGCCGTGATTATCTGGATGACCCCCGTACAGCACTGGCCAAAAGCCGCGAAATGGATTTGCTGACCAAAGAGATGCGAATTCAGGCTGCCGACCGAATCGTACAGACCCTCTCCTCCATTGAGGTGAACTGATGCGGGTTTACCCCAATCAACTTGCCGCTCAACTGACCAAGCTCAAATCTGTTTATCTGGTATTCGGTGATGACCCCTGGCTGACAGACAACTGTAAGCAGCAGATCCTCAGCGCTGCCCGCAACCAGGGTTTCGATGAACGTATTACCCTGGATACCCAGGACACAGGATTCCAGTGGAGTCAGGTGGAGCAGGAGTTTCAGGCCATGAGCCTGTTTGCTTCCCGTCGTATCATCGAGCTGCATCTGGCCAACGCCAAACCCGGTACAGATGGTGCTGCCATGCTGCAGCAGTTGGTTGCCCACCCAAACCCGGACACCATACTACTGTTGATGGGGCCCAAACTGGGGATGGATCAAACCAAAACCAAGTGGTTTAAAGCTCTGGATGCTCAGGGTATATATCTGCCCTGCACCACGCCTGAGGGAGCCCAGTTTCAGCGCTGGCTGGTTGACCGCATTCGCGAACTCAAGCTCAAGCTCAGCCGCGATGCCGAAGCCATGCTGTTTAACCTGTACGAAGGCAACCTGCTGGCGGCAGATCAGGCACTCAAGTTACTTAAACTGCTGGCCAATGAAAAAGAGCTGACGGCAGAAGAGCTGAGCCACTATTTCGAAGACCAGTCCAGATTCAGTGTGTTCCAGCTGTCCGATACCCTGCTTGAGAACCACAAGAGCCGGGCCATGCACATGCTGTCTCAGTTGAAAGCTGAGGGCACCGCCATGCCTATCGTGTTGTGGGCACTGTTTAAAGAACTGGCGCTTCTGCTCAAACTCAAGTCTGCTCAGGAAGCCGGTACCAATCTGAACGCTATGTGGAGCAGTCTGCGCATCTGGGATAAGCGTAAACCTTTGTATCAATCTGCGTTGAATCGATTGAATCTACTGCAAATAGAGAAGATGCTGGCGGTGGCTGCCAATCTGGAAACCAAGCTGAAACAGCAAGGCGAAGAGGACTGGGTAGGCCTGAGTCATCTGTGTTTACTGTTTGACCCAACCGCCCACAGACAACTTGCTCATATCGAGGTGTGCTGATGCACTTTATTGTCCACAGCAGGAACGGCTGAGATATGGCACAAACCTCACCCCGCCGTTGGATTGGTCTGTTGGGCGGCACCTTTGACCCTATACATTACGGCCACCTTAAACCCGCTCTGGAAGCCCATAAACAGCTCGGACTGGATGAAATCTGGTTAATGCCCAATGCCATTCCGCCCCACAAGGATGGCGAGATAACTGACTCTGTGCATCGCCTTGCGATGGCCCGCGCCGTGTGCGACGTCCATAGCGGATTCAGCCTCTGTGATATTGAGCTTGAGCTTGCGGCTTCCGGCACTCCCAGTTATTCGGTCAACACTCTCAAGGTCCTCAAGCAAAGATACCCTGACTGTGACTTCGTATTCCTGATGGGTATGGACAGTCTGTTGTCCCTGCATTTGTGGCACGAGTGGCAGCTACTGACCGGGCTGTGCAGCCTGCTGGTCGCGATCCGGCCGGGGTGGCAGCTTGAAATCAGCCAGCTGCCCGGGCAGGTACAGGCCCAAATAGTCAGCCAACTCAGCCGTGGCAGTACAGGGCAGATCCAGATGCTGGACGTCCCGCCACAGGATATCTCCTCCACGGAAATCCGGGCTCAACTCCGGCAGGGGAACTTACCGGCGGCCATGATGCCAAAGGAAGTAGCCGATTATATTCAGGCGCACAACCTCTATCTGTCCCGGCCAGACTGACCAATTCAACCGTTCGGCCCCTGTAGTGATTGGTCGCTTACCTGATATTGTTGCCGTATAATGTGCGGCTGTTTTTGAATTATTGATGAGGACTCTTACGTGCAAAGCGCGGAGTTGAAAGCATTTGTTGTCGATAAGGTCGACGACCTGAAAGCCAAAGATATTGTTACCTTTGACGTTTCCAACCAATCTACTATCACTGATTACATGGTGATCTGCTCCGGTACTTCCAGTACTCACGTGCGTTCCATGGCAGAGTACGCGGTGAAAGAAGCCAAGCAGGCCAATATTGAAATTCTGGGTGTTGAAGGCCGTGATGGCTCCGAGTGGGTTTTGGTGGACTTCGGCGGTGTGATTCTGCATGTCATGCAGGAACAAACCCGTGACTTCTACCAGCTTGAAAAGCTCTGGTCTGAAGGCGCCTGATGAAGCTGCAACTCGTGGCAGTCGGCACCAAAATGCCGGACTGGGTAACCCGTGGCTTCGAGGAGTACCAACGCCGTTTCCCCCGGGATATGGCGTTGGAACTGATTGAGATCCCGGCTGGCAAGCGTGGTAAAAACGCTGATATCGCCCGCATCCTGCAAAAGGAAGGGGAGTTGATGCTGGCGGCAATCCCCAAAGGCAACCATATTGTAACCCTGGATCTGCCCGGCAAGCACTGGACGACGCCACAACTGGCGACACAGCTGGAAAAGTGGCAACTGGATGGTCGGGATGTCAGCCTCTTGATTGGCGGGCCCGAAGGGTTAGCGCCGGCATGTAAAGCCGCTGCCGCTCAAAGCTGGTGTCTGTCAGCTCTGACCCTGCCCCATCCCATGGTACGGATTGTGGTGGCAGAGAGCCTTTATCGGGCCTGGAGCATCAACAACAACCACCCGTATCACAGAGAGTAATACTCGCTAATCAAGACTTGGCCACAAATTTGTGGCCCGTAAACTGGTCGGAGAGCATAAGTGTCGCCAAGAAAGCGCATTACCATGCATGATCACGCAGCTGAGGCGTCGCTGTTTAAGCGCCGGGCGCTGTTTACTTTTGTTTGCGTCATTCTCATGGTGTCCATCCTGCTGGGTAACCTTTATCACCTGCAGGTCACCTCATTCAACGATTACACCACACGTTCAGATGACAACCGCATCCGGGTACTGCCTTTGCCTCCAAGCCGCGGTCTGATCTACGACAGGCACGGCGTATTGCTGGCAGAAAACCAACCTTTCTACTCGCTTGAACTGGTCCCAGAGAGTGTCAAAGATATCCCCGGCACCATAGATGGACTGGCGGCCATTATTGACATCAGCGAAGATGAAAAAGAGGACTTCAACAAGTCCCTCAAGCATCACAGACGCTTTAAGCCTTTAACCCTGAAAGCCCGCCTGACTGAGGAAGAGGTCGCCATATTCAGTGTTAATCAGCACAAGTTTCCCGGTGTGGAAGTGGAAGCTGGTCTCAAGCGTTATTACCCCTACGGCAGCACCCTGACCCATGCCCTTGGCTATGTGGGCCGCATTAACTCCCGTGACCGTGAATCACTTGAACGCAGTGGCGACTGGAGTGATTACGCCGGAACCAAGTTTATTGGCAAACAGGGCATTGAAAAATTCTATGAGCCGGTACTGCATGGCAAACCGGGACACCTTGAAGAAGAGGTGAACAACCGTGGCCGCACCATACGTACCCTTAAAGTCTCTGAGCCCGAGCCGGGCCAGGATATCTATCTCACAATAGATTTGAAGTTGCAGCAAAAAGCCCAGGAGCTGCTGGACGGCCGCCGCGGCAGTATTGTAGCTATCGACCCAAGAGATGGTGGGATTCTGGCGCTGGCTTCAAGCCCCAGCTATGACCCCAATCAGTTTGTTCACGGCATCAGCTCCAAAGCCTACAGCGAACTGCTGAACAACCGCTCCCGTCCATTGATCAACCGAGCCACTCAGGGCCAGTACGCACCAGCATCGACAGTAAAACCCATTATGGCGCTGCTGGGACTGGAAGAGGGTACCGTCACCGAGAAAACCCGCATCTGGGATCCCGGCTTCTGGCAAATTCCCGGCGTTGACCACAAATACCGGGACTGGAAGCGTTGGGGCCATGGTTGGGTGGATGTGTACCACTCCATTATCGACTCCTGTGATACCTACTTTTACGACATGGCATACAAGCTGGGTATCAACAAGATCTCAGAGTTTATGACCCAGTTTGGCTTCGGTCAGCCCACCAATGTGGACATTTATGAAGAAGCCTCCGGCATTATGCCGTCACGGGACTGGAAGCGGGCACGCTACAACCAGCCCTGGTGGATTGGTGACACCATCTCTGTGGGCATTGGTCAGGGCTACTGGACTACAACCCCACTGCAGCTGGCTGCCGCCACTGCTATTGTTGCCAACAAGGGCAAACGCTTCTCTCCTCACCTGATGAAGGCGGTGACTCAGAATGATGGCACCCTCAAAACCCCTGTAGATAAGATGCCGCCTGTTGTGCTCAAAGATCCCAAAAACTGGGACATTATCAATGACGCCATGCAGCAAACCGCCCACAAATCCCGCTTCACCGACGCCAAATATACGGCGGCCATGAAGACAGGTACTGCTCAGGTATTCTCTGTGGCCCAGGACGCCAAATACGATGCCGAAAACATCGATGAGCGCCTCAAGGATAACGCCCTTATTGTGGCTTATGCCCCCTATGAAAACCCCAGAATCGTATTGGCTGTAGTGCTGGAAAACGCCGGTTGGGGTGGCGCCAACGCAGGTCCTGTGGCCCGCGCCATGCTGGATGAATATATTCTTCGCGACACCAAGGAGCCGACCAAAGAATGAGTGCGCATCCAAGTCGCCAAACTTTTTGGCAACGCATCCATATTGACCTGCCTCTGCTGGGCGGCATTTTAATCCTGTTCTGCTTCAGCCTGTTTGTGATCTATTCAGCAAGCGGTGGCAGCCTGGCGATGATGGACAGGCAGATGATCCGCATGGGGTTGTCTTTGCTGGTGATGTTGACCGTAGCCCAAATCAACCCGGAAGTGCTGCGTCGGTGGGCACTGCCTATCTATGTAATAGGCGTTATCCTGCTGCTTGCGGTTCACTTCTTTGGCGAGATCAACAAAGGGGCACAGCGCTGGTTAAACCTGGGCTTTATGGAGTTCCAGCCATCAGAGCTGATGAAGCTGGCGTTCCCCATTACCATGGCCTGGTTTATCAGTAAGTTCCCTCTTCCTCCCAAGAAGCGACATCTTGCCGGGGGGGTTGCTATTTTGCTGATACCTACCCTGCTTATCGCCAGCCAGCCGGATCTGGGTACCTCGATTCTGGTTGCTGCGTCCGGGGTATTTGTGCTCTTTCTGTCCGGTATGAGCTGGACCATTGTAGGCGGAGTATTGCTCGCCGTACTGGCGTTTCTGCCCATCCTCTGGTTCTTCCTGATGCACGACTACCAGCGCACCCGGGTACTGACCCTGCTCGATCCTGAGAAAGACCCTCTGGGTGCCGGTTACCATATTATCCAGTCTAAAATTGCCATCGGCTCGGGCGGATTCTGGGGTAAGGGCTGGCTGGAAGGTACTCAGTCACAGCTGGAATTTCTGCCGGAACGTCACACCGACTTTATCTTCGCCGTAATAGGAGAGGAGTTTGGCTTAATTGGTATTCTGCTGTTGCTGGCCCTCTATGTGTTTATCATCGCCAGGGGACTGACTATCGCGTCCCGTGCGCAAACCAGCTTTGCCCGCCTGCTGGCAGGCTCCATTACACTGACATTCTTTGTATATGTATTTGTAAATATTGGTATGGTGTCAGGTATTCTGCCTGTAGTGGGGGTTCCACTACCGCTGATCAGTTATGGGGGAACCTCCATGCTGACACTGATGACGGGCTTCGGAATTCTGATGAGTATTCACACTCACAGACGCTTTATCGACCGTTAAACCAAAGCACACAACGGAAAAGAGAATCACCGGAATGACAAGAATCTCCTCGTTACTCGCGCCACTCTTCGCTCCAATAGGCGCCCTCTTGCTTGGCTCAGTCGCTGTTGCTGAGCCTCTGGACACCAAGACGCTGACTGCTGACTTTATCAAAGAGCAGCAAGCCAAAGGCTTTACCCAAGCGGAAACTGAAGCATTTCTGGCCGATGCCAAACTCAACCAGGATGTGCTGGATGCCATTTCCCGACCATGGGAAGCCAAACCATGGCATGTTTATTATCCGATTTTCCTGACCGAGAAACGGCTGGCAGCAGGTCTAAAGTTCTGGAATGAGCATGAGCAAACCATCGCCCGTGCGGCCAAAACCTATGGTGTCGACCCACAGGTGATTGTTGCCATTATCGGTATCGAAACCTTCTATGGCGGTTACATGGGTAAGTACCCTGTACTGGATGCCCTCTATACTCTTGGCTTCCATTATCCACCCCGGGCCGACTTCTTCCGCTCTGAACTGGGCCAGCTGCAGCAGCTGATTAAAGAGGAAAAATTACCTCTGGATGAACTAAAAGGCTCCTATGCAGGTGCCATGGGCTATGGCCAGTTTATCTCCTCAAGCTATCGTCATTACGCCGTGGACTTTGACGGTGATGGCCAGCGGGATCTGCTGACCAACCCTGTGGATGCCATCGGCTCCGTCGCCAACTACTTCCATGAACACGGCTGGCAGGCTGGCGAACCTGTGGTCTTGCCACTGGTGAATGAAGGAACGCCAAAAGCCAAGGTGTGGAGTGGCGAGCGGCTGAATCTGACCGTTGCAGATATCCTCAGCCCGGATTTAAGCCTGAAGAAGAATCAGGACCTCAACGCCAGCCAAAAAGCGATGTTGGTGGCGCTGGAACAGGCAGACAGTACGGAATATTGGCTGGGACTGAAGAACTTTTATGTGATCACCCGTTATAATCGCAGCCCTTTATACGCTATGGCGGTCTACCAATTCAGTGAACAACTTAAACATGCCCATGACCAAAGCTAAAACCCTGCTGCTGTGCGGCCTGCTTTCTACCTCTGCCTTACTGGCAGGCTGCTCCGGTGGTGGACGTTACGATATGGCGGACGATGAGGCCCCGAGTAATGCGCCTGACGTCACCAAAGTAGAAAACGCCCAACCCAGGTTTGAACCATACAGCCGTCAGGGCAACCGCCGATACACAGTACTTGGCAAAACCTATGATGTGATGCCAACCAGCCAGGGCTACACCGAAAAAGGTGTCGCCAGCTGGTATGGTGCCAAGTTCCATGGCCACCTGACCTCCAATGGTGAGCGCTATGACATGTACTCCATGACTGCCGCTCACAAAACCCTGCCGCTGCCCAGCTATGTCAAAGTGACCAACCGCGACAACGGCAAGCAGGTAATAGTGCGTGTGAATGACCGTGGCCCTTTCCATGGCGGACGGATTATCGATCTGTCTTATGCTGCCGCTGCCAGGCTGGATATGCTGAAAACCGGCACCGCCAATGTGGAAGTGGAAGCCATCTATATCGCCAGCCCCCAGGTCCCCCAACTGGCAGAGCTGACCGGCGAACAGACCTACTATATTCAGCTGGTCGCATCCAAAGATAAAGCCAGACTCGCAACCCTGGCCGCAGAACTGGAGACCAAACACCAGTTACAGTCGCGTCTGCAACAGCAAGGTGATATTTATCGACTGCAGCTTGGTCCAGTTGGCCAGTTAACTCTGGCCAATAAACTGCTGGAAACCCTGCGAGCCGACGGTTTTCCCGAGAGCTTTTTGGTCACGCCACCGCCAGCCAAGTAATAAACCCGCCCCCTCTGTGTAAATGAATACCTCATTGGTGTGAACTTTTGAGCATTTTATTTGTTTAATAACACATGGGGGCAAGTAAGCGGGTATTGAGCAGGAATTGACCCATTGCTACACAGGCTTGCTGCTGTTGCTAACAAATTCAAACAATTTGCAGTGTTGGTCAGCGCGTAAGATGAACAGCCGCTAATTAAAATCCCACTGTAGATAGTGATATACTCCGCTGCAGTTTGCAGTTCCGAACCCAATACAACCAAAAGACGTACTGAAGTAATGAAGAATTTTGTCAAAGGACCTTTGAAAGCCATCCTGGTGTTTACCGGGCTTGCCGTTTCCGTTGCAACTCAGGCAGCACCTATGGTCATTCCGGACTCCCCGGATGTGGCCGCCAAAGCCTATGTGCTGATGGACTACAACACAGGTAAGGTGATTGCTGAGAACAACGCCTATGAAAGCCTGAACCCAGCCAGCCTGACCAAGATGATGACCAGCTACGTTATCGGTCAGGAGATCAAACGTGGTAACGTCAACCCGGATGATGAAGTCCAGATCTCCAAGAACGCCTGGGCCAAGAACTTCCCTGACTCCTCCAAGATGTTTATCGAGGTGGGCACCAAGGTTAAAGTCTCTGAACTGAATAAAGGCATCATCATTCAGTCAGGTAACGATGCCTGTGTGGCCATGGCCGAGCATATTGCCGGTACCGAAGGCGCCTTCGTTGATCTGATGAACTCCTGGGCCAAGCAGCTGAACATGACTGACTCTCACTTTGAGAACTCACATGGCCTGGACTCTGACGACCAGAAAACCACTGCCTATGATATGGCACTGCTGGGCGCAGCGCTGATCCGTGACGTACCAGATGAGTACAAGATTTACAGCGAGAAGCAGTTCACCTACAACAATATTCCTCAGTACAACCGTAACCGCTTGCTGTGGGACAAGTCACTGAACGTTGATGGCATTAAAACCGGCCACACCTCAGGTGCAGGCTACAACCTGGTAAGCTCTGCCACCAAAGACGATATGCGTTTGATCGCCGTGGTACTGGGCACCAAGAGCGCCAACGCCCGTGCAGCAGAGAGCAAAAAGCTGCTGAATTATGGTTTCCGTTTCTTTGAAACTGTGACCCCATTCAAGGCCGGTGAAACCTTTACCGAAGAGCGTATCTGGTTCGGTGACAAAGAGCAGGTGAAACTGGGCGTAATGACTGACACCCCTATCACCATCAACCGTGGTCAGGGTAAGAACCTGCAGGCTCATTATGAGCTGACCAAAGAACTGACTGCGCCTATGGCCAAAGGTGAAGTGGTGGGTCGTCTGTACTTCCAGCTGAACGGTGAAGATGTAGCCCAGTTCCCTCTGGTTACCCTGGAAGAGGTGAATGAAGGTAGCTGGTTCAGCAAGCTGATGGACTACTTCAAGCAACTGTTTGCCAGCTGGTTCGGTTAATTCCGACAGTTAATCCAGAGAAAGCCACCTGCGGGTGGCTTTTTTATTGCGCGCTCTCACTGCCTGCACTTGAAAAGCGTACAATAAGCACCATATAGGATTCATTACACCCGATTTAGAGAGTTCACCATGACTAATTCCGATCTGAATACCCGTTTTGAAGAGCTGATGGAGTTTCCGGCTTCTTTCCCATACAAGGTAGTGGGCGATGCTGATGACACTCTGGCAGACCGTGTGGTTGCCGTAGTACAGAAGCATGTACCGGGTGACTATGTGCCAAGCACCAAGGCATCAAGCAAGGGTACCTACTACTCAATTACCATCCGCGTCACAGTGGAAAATAAAGAGATGGTTGAGACCCTGTATACCGAACTGGCAGCCATCGAAGGCGTTAAGCGGGTTCTATAATTCATTTGCAGATCACAGTTCAAATCTTGCCAAAGTAAAACTGTGATCTGTATACCGTTGTCAAACAGTCAAGTATAATGGCGCCACTGATTTCAGAGGGGAGAGGTTGCCCTTGCATAACGACACTTTGCATGTTCGTCATCTGGGTCGTCAGGACTATGAGACTGTCTGGCATGCGATGCAACACTACACAGATAACCGGGATGAAAACAGCCCAGACGAGCTCTGGCTGGTAGAGCATCCACCGGTATTTACTCAAGGCCAGGCCGGCAAAGCGGAACACATACTGAATCCGGGAAATATCCCTGTTATTCAGGTGGATCGTGGCGGTCAGGTAACTTATCACGGTCCGGGCCAATTAGTGGCCTATCCCCTGCTTGATATCAAACGCCGTAAAGTCGGTGTCCGCCAGCTGGTGACCGAAATCGAACAGAGCCTGGTCGACCTGCTCAAGGGATATGGCATTGAAGCCTACGCTAAAGCTGACGCTCCGGGCGTCTACGTGAATGAACGCAAGATAGCCTCTTTGGGTCTGAGGATCCGCAAAGGTTGTTCGTTCCACGGACTGGCTTTAAACGTAGATATGGACTTGGAACCCTTTCTGCGGATCAACCCCTGTGGCTATGCGGGACTGGAAATGGTCCAGTGTAAAGCCCTCGGCGGGCCGCAAACCGTTATTCAAGCTGGTGATGACCTGGTCACCACCTTTACCAAGCGTCTGAATTACGGCCAAGTGATTCACCTTGAAGGATTAGCAAACACACTATGAGCAGACCTGAGAGATTACAACCCGGAGTCAAACTCCGCGACGCCGACAAAGTCGCCCGTATCCCGGTTAAAGTCATGCCTTCCGAGCGCGAAGACATGCTGCGTAAGCCTGACTGGCTGAGAGTAAAACTGCCGGCATCCAGCCAGCGTATCGAAGGTATCAAGCAGGCGCTGCGTAATAACGGTCTACACTCTGTCTGTGAAGAAGCCTCCTGCCCTAACCTGGCAGAGTGTTTTAACCACGGCACAGCCACCTTTATGATTCTGGGTGCCATCTGTACCCGTCGTTGCCCATTCTGCGACGTGGCCCACGGCCGCCCGCTGAAGCCGGACGCTGAAGAGCCAAAGAAGCTGGCCAAAACCATCTCTGAGATGAAGCTCAAGTATGTGGTGATCACCTCGGTTGACCGTGATGACCTGCGTGATGGTGGCGCTCAGCACTTTGCCGATTGTATCCGCGAAATCCGTGTGCTGAACCCGGAGATCAAGATTGAGATCCTGGTACCTGACTTCCGCGGTCGTATCGACGCTGCCCTGGATATCCTGGCCACAGAGCCACCGGATGTATTCAACCATAACCTGGAAACCGCTCCGGCTCACTACCGTAAGGCCCGTCCGGGTGCCAACTATCAGTGGTCACTGGATCTGCTCAAGCGTTTTAAAGAGCGTCATCCGGATATCCCAACCAAGTCCGGCATCATGCTGGGTCTGGGCGAGACCAACGAAGAGATTGAACAGGTACTGCGTGATCTGCGTGAGCACAATGTCAACATGCTGACTCTGGGTCAGTACCTGCAGCCTTCCAAGTTCCACCTGCCGGTGAAGCGCTATGTGACTCCTCTGGAGTTCGATGCCTTCCACGACTATGCTACGGAAATTGGTTTTACCCATGCAGCCTGTGGTCCTCTGGTTCGTTCCAGCTACCATGCCGACCTGCAAGCCAAGGGTGTTGAAGTTAAATAGGCTCCAGCATACTGATAAAACAGCGCCAATTGGCGCTGTTTTTGTTTATGCCTGCGGCGGTAAAACCCCACCATGGTGTGATTTTCAGCCGATTGATATCCCGGTATTATGTCCATAAATCGCACACCGAATATGGAAATCAGGATAGTTCAAGATGAAGAAGCTTATTTTAACTGCACTCCTCTCCCTCTCTTTTACCTCAGTCTCTGTACAGGCCAGAGATGATATTGGCGCATACTCTATTGCCGATACCATGGCGCTGCCTGTCGCTCAGAACAAGCTTGGCAATGATATCGCCTTCTACTTTGGTGATCAGGCCTATGGTGAGGTTGAGCAAAACTTTGGTGAGTTTAAAACCAACAAAAAAACCAATGCCTTTAATAAGACCGACGAAGAAGCCTGCCAATGGGTATTTCTGTCAGCCATGATTTCCCTGAAACAGAGGGCAATCAAAGAAGGAGGCAATGCGGTGGTCAATATCAAGTCCAACTACAAGAACAACCTGACCTCAAGCACTGAGACTTTCCAGTGCGGGGCAGGTGCTTTGATTGCTGGTGTCGCCCTGACCGGAGATGTGGTCAAACTGAAAAACTAACCGTCAGAAAAAGCAGCACTTTTAGTGCTGCTTTTTCTTCTGCTTTGCCCGTCCTGAAACAGGTTTATACCTTTGAGACCTATTTTTGCTTTCAGACAGAGAGACGGTGAAGGTGCATGAAAAAATTAAAATACCTTAGTCTGTTAGTCGCGATTACTGCGTTACTGGTCTTAATGCTTTTTGTATACGAGGGTGATCTTAGCGGAAGCGGTACCGCTCGCTTTGATGTTTCTCCTGATTCTGAATATATCGTTATGCGTGTAGTTATTGACAGCGAGCCTTACTACTACCAAATGTTAATGACGCCAGAAAAAGAAATACTGTTTGTGAAAAAAACCAGTTTGGAGAGTCCTATCACCAATAATGCGACCTGGGTAGGTGAAGAGGAACAGGACCCCTTGGGCGAACATGTGCGGGTTGCTTATGAGAATGTAATTGAGCTTCCTCCCTCAGCATTTCAACGGGCTTATGCTTGGTTGTTTGTTAATTTAAATGGCTTTGATATAGACAATTTAGATATGAAACCAATTGATTAACAGCTACTGATAATTTGCTAACAAGGCCATGGTCGAGAAAGACCATGGCCTTTGTGTTTATAGGGTGACTGACGAGCAATTTAGATACCCGTTTTTTGGGATATAGCCTTACGAACACTTGATTTGGCTGACTGTATATTACCAGCGTCAGGAATACCGGGCTTATCGAAAGCGACGAGTTCAGGAACATGACTGTCGCTACGATAAAGCGCTAACGAACCTTAGGACGACACAGCGATAAGTTAATGCTCCGACCTGCTTGCCTTAATACGGCCTCTGATACTCTGTTTACCATTCTCGACAGTCCCGCTGAGCGGACGCATCGACCACAACAAAATAGATTAGAACCATCGAGTTTAATTGATATATCAATTTTCAGTATCGCCCTATACTGGGTCTATTGAAATTCGGAGGAACGCACTATGAACCAGATTAATATCGGCATTGAACAGGCAGATCGTGAAGCTATCGCCGCAGGCTTGAACCAACTGCTGGCAGACACCTATAGCCTGTACCTGAAAACCCACAGCTTCCACTGGAACGTAACTGGCCCAATGTTCAACACATTGCACCTGATGTTTGAAGGTCAATACACAGAGCTGGCGTTGGCGGTAGACGTGATTGCTGAACGTGTTCGTGCTCTGGGTGCCCGCGCTCTGGGTTCATACAGTGCTTACGCCAAACTGACTCAAATCAGCGAAGACAACGGCGTATCTTCTGCCAAAGCCATGATTCAGGAGCTGCTGGAAGGTCAGGAGATTGTTATCCGTAACGCCCGCGCCCTTTACCCATTGGTACAGAAAGCGGACGACGAAGCCACTGCAGACCTGCTGACCCAGCGTATTCAGCTGCATGAAAAAACCGCCTGGATGCTGCGCAGCCTGTTGGAAGAGTAATCAACTTCAGGTAGTTGTCGCTGCCACAATGAAGGAACGCAAAAAGTAAAACGGTCACCTGAGTGACCGTTTTTTATTTGCGCTTTTTCAGTGCGCCATCTTTACACCAAAGGCAGGCTCATCAGCACCGCATCTTCTGTACCGTCGGCGGTTTTGTAATAGCCCTTGCGCTCACCTGTGACTACAAAGCCCAGCTTCTGATAAAGGCCTATGGCACTGGCATTACCGGCGCGAACCTCCAACATTAACTGTTCCGCCTCTGTTTGCTTCAGCCAGTCGATACCTGTTTGCATCAAGGCCTTCCCCCACCCTTGCCCCTGAGATTCAGGTGCCAGGCAAATATCCATGACAGTTGCCTCTTCAAACAGCTGGTGAAGAATAATAAAGCCCACCAGGAGGTCGCCATCAAAGGCACCATAACAGCGGTAAAAGTTTCCAAAGCAACTGGCGATGGTGTTCTCGCTCATAGGGTGACTATGGGCTGCGGCGGCAATCTTTGCCATCAGGGGGGCCTGTTCAACAGGCAATTGGCGGATTTCGGTACTCATCTTGATGCTTAATATTGGCTTTTATTTGTCGGCGACAGTGGCAGCTTGTTGTTGCCGGGCTTGTTGCCATTGCCAGATTTGCTGCCACAGAGCACGCTTCCCCTCACTGCCAGCCAGCAGTTTACTCAGAGGAGATGAGTAGATGGTGCCCGGCTTGTGTGGGCGATTCATCAGGCGCATATCCCAGATGACTCTATCACCTGTCTGCACCTGATCGACAATATAGATATGCTCAGGATCGATATCGAGCACCTTGAGCACGGCAGCAACCAGAGGATGACCATCAAGCTGTCTGGGATCATCGCACAAGAGTAAGTTGCGAGGCTCACCTGTGCGGGGGCGCCAGCGGCTGATCCCCATGGCATCCAGATAATCTTGTTGTTTCATCGTGTTCCTGTCTTTAATTTGTGGCGTTTTCAGCGTTTTGTTGCCGCTGTGCTGCTAAGGATACCAGCAGTTCTTCCATAAGACAGCTTCTCAAACCAGACTCACGTCATCAATACTCCGGCTGCGGATAAAACCGGCAGGGTTTCCCGCTTGCCTGGGGTAGAATGAAGCAAATATTTTGAGGACACACACATGAACAGCTATAGCTTCAGCCTGCTCACTGAAACCCCTCTGGTCGAGATGGATGACTTTGAGAATATCCGTATGCAATTGATTCAGGTGGAATGCATCGACGCACTGATCCACTCAGTCAACGATAACCTGGTCCTGGATTTCGAGCGCAGAGCAGAGTCCGTAGAAGCCGCCATTAAAACCGTGAAAGAGGCCCTGAGCCATACGCATATCAAGGTGACAGACACTGTGATTATGGGTCAGTAATACCCATCCGCATAGAGGATTGATCTCACCAGAACCATTTCAGCCATTCGAGTACAATCCAAATCGGTGACGACATAGTGGTTCTATGACCAGGCAATTTGGGGCAGTAATCGTGTGGCTGACAGATATTAAAAAGCCGACAACTCAATGAGTGTCGGCTTTTTGTCTACCTGCTATCAACTAAGCGTTGGCGATTAAGCCTCTGGACGCATAGCCGGGAACAGGATCACGTCACGGATGGTGTGAGTGTTGGTGAACAGCATAACCAGACGGTCAATACCGATACCCTGGCCAGCAGTTGGTGGCAGGCCGTGTTCCAGAGCACGAACATAGTCAGCATCGTAGAACATAGCTTCGTCGTCACCAGCATCTTTAGCGTCAACCTGAGCCTTGAAGCGGGCATCCTGATCTTCAGCATCGTTCAGCTCGCTGAAGCCGTTGGCCACTTCACGACCACCGATGAAGAACTCGAAACGGTCAGTGATGAAGTCGTTACCATCGCTGCGACGGGCCAGCGGAGAGATATCTGCTGGGTAGCCGGTGATGAAGGTAGGCTGCATCAGTTTAGGCTCTGCGGTTTCACCGAAGATCTCTTCCAGCAGCTGACCACAGCTCCAGAAAGTTTCCACTTCAATGTGCAGGCTCTTGGCCAGCTTGCGCATGAAGTCCAGGTCTTTAACTTCTTCATAAGTCATGGCCTGAATGGTTTCATTCTCTGGGTTGTAGTGCTTGATCGCTTCCAGCATGGTCATACGGGTGTATGGACCACCGAAATCAATGGTGTGCTCGCCGTAAGGCAGCTTGGTGTCACCACACAGATCTTTGGCGATAGAAGACAGCATCTCTTCAGTCAGGTCGATCAGGTCGTTGTAATCAGCGTACGCCATATAGAATTCCATCATGGTGAATTCTGGGTTATGACGTGGAGACAGGCCTTCGTTACGGAAGTTACGGTTGATTTCGAACACGCGCTCGAAGCCACCAACTACCAGACGCTTCAGGTACAGCTCAGGTGCAATACGCAGATACATGTCGATATCCAGCGCATTGTGATGTGTGATAAATGGACGGGCAGAAGCACCACCTGGGATCACGTGCATCATTGGCGTTTCAACTTCCATGAACTCTTTGTTGATCATGAAGCTGCGGATAGCCTGCATCACCTTGGAGCGCATTTTGAACGCGTCACGGGACTCTTCGTTAACGATCAGGTCAACGTAACGCTGACGGTAACGGGTTTCCTGGTCAGTCAGACCGTGGAACTTCTCAGGCAGAGGACGCAGTGCTTTAGTCTGCAACTGGAACTCGTCCATGTTTACATACAGGTCGCCTTTACCAGACAGGTGCAGCTGACCGGTTACACCAATGATGTCACCGATATCCAGGCCCTGATACTGTTCTTTCAGTGCAGCCTGAACACCTTTGTCGGCGTAAGCCTGAATACGTCCGGATACGTCCTGGATTACCAGGAAAGGACCACGCTTGGCCATAACACGACCGGCGATGCTGGTGCGGAAACCCAAAGCTTCCAGCTCTTCCTTCGACTTAGCACCGAATTCAGCCTGCAGCTCGGCAGCCTTATGGGTGCGGCGGAAGGTGTTTGGGTGGCCGTTGGCAGGGCTGTCTTTACGGATGTGGTCCAACTTGGCACGACGTTCCGCAATCAGCTTGTTTTCATCTTGGATTTGAACTTGTTCAGTCATTTTCCGCTCTTCTCAATTACAGCCCGGACTTCAGGCTGGCTTCAATAAATTTATCCAGATCGCCGTCCAAAACGGCCTGGGTATTGCGATTTTCAACACCGGTACGCAAATCTTTAATCCGTGCGTCATCCAATACGTAGGAACGGATCTGGCTGCCCCAACCGATATCAGACTTGGCGTCTTCAGCGGCCTGGCGCTCGGCGTTCTGCTTCAGCATCTCCAGCTCATACAGTTTCGCTTTCAACTGTTTCATGGCCGTGTCCCGGTTTTTATGCTGGGAACGATCATTCTGACACTGTACTACCGTGTTTGTCGGAATGTGGGTGATACGGATCGCAGATTCAGTTCTGTTAACGTGCTGACCACCGGCACCGGATGCCCGGTAAGTATCGACACGCAAATCAGCAGGATTGATCTCAATCTCAATGGAATCATCGATTTCAGGGTATACAAACACTGAGCAGAATGACGTATGACGACGGCCACTGGAGTCAAACGGAGACTTACGAACCAGACGGTGTACACCTGTCTCGGTACGCAACCAACCAAAGGCATATTCACCGCTGAACTGAATGGTCGCACTCTTGATACCGGCGACATCGCCGTCAGAGACTTCAATCAGTTGCGGGTTAAACCCATGGTCTTCGCCCCAACGCAGGTACATACGCAGCACCATGTTGGCCCAATCCTGAGCTTCAGTACCACCTGAACCAGACTGGATATCCAGATAACAGTTCAGATGATCATTGGTGCCGGAGAACATACGACGGAACTCCAGCTCTGCCAGCTTGCTTTCCAGGTCATCCAGTTCACTTTTGGCATCGTTGAAGGTGTCTTCATCATCTTCTTCAACTGCCAGCTCCAGCAGACCTTCAACATCCTCCAGACCTGAGTCCAGGGTATCGATAGTCTTAACTACAGCTTCCAGGTTTGAACGCTCTTTACCCAAAGCCTGGGCACGTTCAGGGTCATTCCACACATCAGAGCTTTCCAGCTCACGCGTTACTTCTTCCAGACGCTCTTGTTTGGCGTCATAGTCAAAGATACCCCCTAAGGAGCATAGTGCGGTCAGCCAGCTCCTTAATCTTGAATTTCACCGGATTTACTTCAAACATTGACCTGATAATCCTATGGTTTGACGAGTGATATTTGGCATGCCGACCCGGCTGACAATTGTCCCCGGCTCCACCTGCACATAAAAACCGCGTATTTTAACTTATGAATACACAATTACCAATGCCGCAGAGCCGGTATTACAGGGGAATATTGCAAATAATTTTCCCTTACTTCTCACTGCCGTCGGCGGCTTAAGGCGTTTTCGATTAAAGCTGAAAACTCCTCATGCCGGTCAACGGTTATTCAGCAGCTTACCCCACTCAAGTTGCCGCTTTTTCAACGCAGCATTAAATCGCGTGCATCTTCATCATTTTTTTAAGAAAGTGCGCGCTTGGTCCACAGAAGCATCACGCTTTCCTCCTCCATATCAGAGACGCAAGTTGCGCTCGCTGCAGCTTGCTATCTGGCGTCTATACTCAAATCAGAGCACTGAAGTTAATCATCAATCTTCAGACAAACCTCAGGTGCAAAAGGACAAGCAGAGGACTATGGATACCAAACACACTCGCTGCAGTTACCATGAGCAAGGTGGCCACAAATGCCATGAGACCGCAGGTAAATCAGGTCTCTGCTACTGGCACGACCCCAACATCACCAAAAACCATCCTGAAGATAAAGAGCGACTCGAAGAGTACGCCAAAAACGGTGGCCAACTGCGAGGCATCAGCTTACGCAGAGCAGATCTTGAAGGCATAGATCTGGTTAATCATCACCATAAGCAGGGCTATGATATGGCCCACGCGGATTTCTATCGTGCCAATCTCTCCGGTGCCCACCTGTTCCACCTTAAGCTCAACGATGCCAATTTGATGAAAGCCGATCTGCGGGACGCCAACCTGCATATGGCAGATGTGGATAATGCCAACCTGCTGGGGGTTAAGTGGAACGGTGCCAAGATTGAGAATATCAATGTTGGCCGCAGCTTGATGCAGGAGCGATTGGCGGATAAAGCGCTGGAGGTAAATGAGAACGACATTGCCCTGGATTATTATGAGCAGGCTGAGGAGATCTATCGTGATCTGCGTAAGGCTGCTGAGCGGGAAGGCTTATTTGGTATGTCGGGCAACTATATTCGCCATGAGCTGACCATGCGCCGCTACCAGATGCCGAGGATATCTACCGAACGTAGCGTTTCCAAGCTGATCGACCTCTTCTGTGGCTATGGAGAAGCGCCACTGCGGGTAGTAGGCTTCTCTATGGTGCTGATCTTAATCTGTGCTGTTTGCTATTTCTTTACCGGCCTGAGCTATGGCGGCGAAGAACTGGTATTTAGCCCAACTGAGTCAATATCAGAACAGTTCTCGCTGTTCTTCAACTGCCTTTATTATTCGGTCGTCACCTTTACCACCCTGGGCTACGGTGACTTTACGCCCATAGGCTACTCCCGGGCGGTAGCCGCCTTTGAGGCCTTCACAGGCAGTTTTACCATCGCCCTGTTCGTGGTGGTATTTGTGAAAAAGATGACCCGCTGACAATCCCCCTGGAAACGGCGGGCAAGTGCCAGAGAGAGACAGGTCAGTGGTCTCGCATTTCCCACATTTCCAGCAAGTGGTGAGCCCTGAGCGTCATCCATAAGAGCGACGCCATCGTCAGATTGTACAGAATGAAAGCCTTAACCAATTCGCTGCTCAGGGTATGTATCACTGACAGAAAAAGAAAAACCAGAAAGGCCGCCACAGCCAGAACAATCTCTACAGCAAAACGGGCAACTCTGAGCTTAAATTTGGCCCTTTCCATCCACTTATCACTTTGTCCTTCCATACCCTGCTCTGCTCAGTATCTAGGGTCTGCTGACCTTTCATGGTTGAATTTTGCTCGAGATAGACGCGCTTTAATCGCGGCGCAAGGTGTGCCGCCTAGTGGCCTAAGCAAATACCTTGCAACAAAGAGTAAAGCGCGTGTAGCCGAGCCCTTCGGGCAGCGTTTGTCGTCGCTTTCTACTGCATTAACGCTCATTTATGTAGAACAACTACACTGCAATCGCGTTGCTTTGTATAAAACAACGACAAAGTGCTGCAAAAACCATCTTCAAAGGTCAACAGACCCTGGTATTAACGGCAGCATCTTAATCATCCCCGGTTTGGGGTCAAGGTGGAGTATTGTCAGCTGTCGCGCCCATCACTAATTCACTCACCAACACCAGCAAATGTGACACCCATCACCACCAATTGGCCAGCGAACAAGCGAAGCGCTCAATTAGCAAAGGCTTTGTGAGCAACGCCTCAATTAGCACACAAATGAAGACTGGCCAGACCGTGAGATTAGAGGCCGGTGAGTATACTTGGCCGGATCTGTCGGCCTGCAGTCTCAGGCCGGATGCATGTTTCAGGACGATAAGGTCTTTCCATGATAGAACTGATTATTGACGGACAAACCGTGACCGCCGAAAGCGGCGAGACGCTGTTGACCTGTGCCACCCGCGCCGGAATTGAAATCCCCCGCCTGTGCCACCAGTTCCCCCACGACGCAGATGCCGACATAGGCAACCCACAAAAACAAGAATGTAACCTGTGCGTGGTGGAGATCCTTCAAGCTCCCCCTACAAATAATGAACAGGCGACCACAGCCTGTCAGACTCATGGTTCCTGTGAAAAAGTTAACGCCTGTCAAACCGCTCACGCCTGCAAGACAGAGGTCAGCAACGGCCTGATTGTCACCACCCAGTCGGCTCAATTGAGCAAACTGAGACAGGATGCCCTGCAAACCATTCTTTCAGACCACTTTGCCGACTGTGAAGCCCCCTGTCAGCGTGCTTGCCCGGCTGGTGTCGATGTACAACAGTACCTGTATCACATAGCCCAGGGTAACCACACCGAAGCGGTAAAAATCATCAAGCAAACTCTGCCACTGCCTTTGAGTATCGGTCGTGTGTGCCCGGCCTTCTGTGAGTCTGAATGCCGTCGCGGCTTGATTGATGAGCCTCTGGCAATTCGTCAGCTTAAGCGTCACGCCGCCGATTTGGATCTGAATGATGAAGACCCATGGATGCCTGAGCGCGAAGCTGATACGGGTAAGAAGGTGGCCATTATTGGTGCCGGACCTGCCGGTCTGGCTGCCGGATACTTCCTGTCCAATCAGGGCCATGAGGTCACTATTTTCGACAGTGCCCCCCAGGCCGGTGGCTGGCTGAGATACGGTATTCCCGAGTACCGCCTGCCCAAGGCGATCCTCGATAAAGAGATTGAACTCTTGTGCCGCAACGGTCTGAATATTCAAACCAACACCCGTCTGGGCCAGGATATTCAGCTGAGCAATCTGGTAGAAAGTTATGACGCAGTATGTCTGGCCATTGGTGCCCAGAAAGCTGTGCCTATGGACTATCCCGGCAGTGATTTAGCCGGTTGCTATCTGGGTGTGGACTACCTGCGCGACTACTGCACAGAAAAAACCTACAGCACAGGCCAGAAAGTGGCTGTAATTGGTGGTGGTAACACAGCCATCGACTGCGCCCGTACCGCGCTGCGCGACGGCGCCGATGTCACCCTTATCTATCGCCGTACCCGCGAAGAGATGCCGGCTGAGCCCTATGAAATTCATGAAGCCGAGGTAGAAGGGGTTAAGTTCCACTTCCTCACCAATCCGCTGGAAAACCACGCCGATGACACTGGCCGGGTAAACTCAGTCACCTTCTCCAAAATGGCATTGGGGGAGCCGGATGCCTCAGGTCGCCGCGCGCCGGTTGCCACCGGGGAAACCTTTACCGAAGCGTTCGATACCGTAATTGCAGCAGTATCTCAGATGCCGGATATGGAGTTCCTTAAGTATCCGGAAAGCCAGCTGTCCAATGGCCAAATCGCCCTGACCCGCTGGAACACCTTTGCAGGTTGCGAACATACCATGTCGGCAGGTATCGAGAAGCTGTTTGTTATTGGTGACTCCCGTACTGGCCCGGCGACAGCTGTGGCAGCAATCGGTGATGGTCGCCGCGCCGCTGAAGCGATTCACAAGCAACTGTCTACCGGTCTGGTGTGTGAGCTGGTGCCTGAGCAGTTCAATGCCGCCAAGGCCAAAAAGACCGCCACACTGGATACCAGTTTGTATCCCAATATCCCGGTTGAACCCAGGGTTAAAATGCCTGAGCTGACACCGGCTCAGCGTGAGCAGAATTTTGCTGAGGTGGAACTGGGCTTTGGCTATGACTCAGCCCTGAAAGAAGCCGCCCGCTGTCTTGAGTGCGCCTGTCAGGCCAACAAGCAGTGTGATCTGCGGGACTATGCCACTGAGTACAGGGTCGATGCCAAAGCTATCGCACAGGATGCGCCAACTCAGGCCCGCCGCTTTACCGTGGATACCAGTGCACCCTTTATCACCTTCGATGCCAACCGTTGTATCAGTTGCGGCGCCTGCGTCGATATGTGTCAGCGTCAGTCCGGACATAAGGCGATCTGCTTTGAAGAGGCCAGTTTCTCTGCGATTCCGGGCTGCAGCGCCAATGACAGCGTGAACAAAGATGCGATTCGTCGTGCACCTCGTGCCGGATTCAGCGTTTCCATGGCCGACTCCAACTGTGTGCAGTGTGGTAACTGTGTGCAGGTATGCCCTACCGGCGCCCTTGTGGATGCCAGAGACAAGTCCCAGGCGCGAGCCAAAACCCAGCTGGAAAAAATCTCCACCGTCTGTACTTACTGTGGCGTTGGCTGCCGGGTAGAGATGCATGTGGATAAAGCCAGCAACCGCATTATGCGGGTAACAGGTGACTCTGAGTCCAAGGTCAACGAAGGCATGCTGTGCGTCAAAGGTCGTTTTGGCTTTGACTTTGTTCAGAGCCCTGAGCGTCTGACCACGCCTATGGTACGTAAGCAGGGGCAGCTGGTCCCTGTCAGTTGGGATGAGGCCATCAGTCACGTAGCTCGCAGACTCACTGAAATCAAAGCCGAGTATGGCAGTGATTCGCTGGCGACCCTGGCATCAGCCAAGGCCACCAACGAAGAGAACTTCCTGCTGCAGAAATTTACCCGCAGCGTACTGGGCACCAACAATATCGACCACTGCGCCCGTCTGTGCCACGCCTCAACGGTGAGCGCGCTGTACGACACCCTGGGCAGCGGCGCCATGACCAATGATATTCCGGGCATTGCTGAGTCTGATCTCATCTTTATCCTGGGCTCAGACACTACCTGCGCCCACCCGATTATCGCCTCGCGTATTCGTGAAGCAGTCAGTACAGGCAAGGCCCGTCTGGTAGTTGTCGACCCGAAACGGGTTGAGATTGCCGACAGCGCCGAGCTGTATCTGGCCCAGCGCCCTGGCACAGACGTGATGCTGCTGAACGCCATCATGCAACAGATTTTGCTCAATGGCTGGCAGGATGATGCCTACATCGCCGCACGCACCGAGCAATTTGAAGCGGTTCGCACTGAGGTGATGAAGAGTGATTACAGCCTGGACAATGCCGCCATTATTACCGGTATTGCCGCTGAAGATATCGCCAAACTGGCCAAACTTATCGGTACTGCCGACAAGACAGCCATCTACTACGCCATGGGCATCACCCAACATACCTGCGGCCATGACAACGTACTGGCTATCTCCAACCTGCAGCTGATGCTGGGCAATATCGGCCTTGAAGGCGCAGGTATTAACCCCCTGCGTGGTCAGAGCAACGTACAGGGCAGTTGCGATATGGGGGCCCTGCCCAACTATCTGCCCGGCTATAAAAAGCTGGTCGACGCCGATAACCGTGCGCCGGTTGAAGCGGCCTGGAATGTCACCCTGCCGACGCAGGAAGGTATCCCGGCATCCTATATGATGAAGGCGCTGGTGTCCGGCAAGCTTAAGGCCATGTACATCATGGGTGAAAACCCTGTGCTCAGCGACCCGGATCAGGCCCATGTACTGGATGGTCTGGCTGCAGCCGAGTTTATTGTGGTGCAGGATATCTTCCTCACCGAAACTGCAGCCCTGGCCGATGTAGTTCTGCCTGCCGCGGCTTTTGCCGAGAAGCGCGGTCACTTCACCAATACCGAGCGTCGGGTGCAGCAGCTGCAACCTGCTGTGACCTCTCCGGGTCAGGCCAAGCCTGACTGGCAGATAGTTCAGGCCATTGCCAACGCCATGGGCGCCGAGTGGCACTATGAAGCGGAAGAGCAGATTTGGACTGAAGTAAACCAGCTGACTCCTCAATACCGGGGTATTACCTGGGAGCGTGTTGCGCCAACCTCTATCAAGGGTAAACAGGGTCTGCAGTGGCCATGTCTGGATGAGCAGCATCCCGGCACCCGCATCATGCACCAGACTCAGTTTATCCGCGGTGCTCAGGCCAAATTTGAGCCGGTCAGCTTCCGCCTGCCAGCCGAGATGCCCTGTGAAGAGTTCCCGCTGGTGCTCTCAACCGGTCGTCTGCTGGAGCAGTTCCACACAGGGACTCTGACCCGCAAGACCAAAGGTCTGGATATGCTGGCAAGCCCAAGGGTGATGATGTCGGTATTCGATGCCGAGCAGCTTGGGGTGAACAATGGCGATATGCTGAAGCTGGCGACCCGCCGTGGCGAAATAACCATTCGGGCCTTTGTGACCCGCCGCGCCCAGGCTGGCGTGCTGTTCCTGCCATTCCACTTTGTGGAAGCCGCAGCCAACAAGCTGACCATCAATGCCCTGGACCCGGTTGCTCATATTCCTGAGTACAAGTTCTGCGCCGTACGCGCCGAGAATTTGGGGGCCATGGAAGGTTATGGCGATACCCTTGATGAGGTGTTAAATGACGCCTCATTGGAGAGTGAAGGTATTCCAGCCGCTTAATCCGGTAAGCTGAGGATCAGCTTCTATCCATCTTTTGATGGATTAAAACACCCTGGCAGGGTTTGCTTGCCAGGGTGTTTTTTTGCCAGTTTGCTGACTGGCTGGCAGCTTGATTATGGACTTGCAGTCCATTGTGCCTGCGGCACTACGGGGGCAAGCTGCACTTGCAATTATAGGTTTGTCCCTGCGGGACAGGCCGCTTTCAGCGGCAGAAAGTCGTGGGTTCCACCCACACTGGGCAAGAGGGGATCAACAGCAATCCCCTCTTGCATCTCCCCTGCCGCCCCAACCGAAGTTGTAATCCATCGTAAAATGCCTTCAATGGACGCAAACACCGCCGATTCGCCATCCCTGGCTCAGCGGCGTCTGCTCTGTCATCCATGACAGAGCTTGCTATAGAAGTCATTTCCCTCCGGCAACTTCGGACGGGGATTAGTGTGTCGTTAAACAGTAGATTGATGAGTTTCATTCCACTAACGTTCCCCTAAGGCCTCTGGCCGCCACGCGAAGACTGACGTATCCCGCCAGCTCGGATTTGCCCCAATGTGATTTTTACGTCTGGTTATTCCATTAAATCAGAGAGAACAGGAGTAGCTCCTGTTATCCCAAAAGGACAGCTCACGGATAGCCAATACCAATAAAAATTATTCTATTCATATAGTTAGTGTTAATATCACATTTAATGAGCGTGAGTAGCAAAATGGAAACTGAGACCTATCCTTTTGCCCTAAAAGTACTATACCTATAAAGTTTTTAAGTAGCTGATTTACAAGTTGTAGCACTGGAGAGCGATATGCCAAAAAGTCGTTTTTTTGAAAGGGATCGCACTGTTCAAGAAAGGTGGTATCGCATGAAGCTCCACCAAAAGTTTGGTCAGAGTCTCAAGAGATTCTTTTTATCTCGTTTGCACAGAAAACTTCAAAAAGAGTTTCGCGCCAAAGATAAAGTAATTCAACAAACAATTGAGACTACTGTAAGAGAACATAAGAAAGTTGATGGAAATTTATTTCCAGCCACAAAACTATTATTGAATATCAGCTTATATTTTCTTCTTGCAGAGCACGACATGCAAGCTTTGAAAGCTGATGCGTTTGCACATCCAAATACAACAAAGAGAAATATTGCGTTACGTACACTTCTTCTTACCATCTACGAACTAGACATGGGAAAAGTGACCGGCAAACAGATGAACCAAATCTATAGTATTGAGTTGCTTACGGATGCCACGAGAATGAACTTAGTAGAAGCTATAAAAAGCTTAAAGAAAACTCGAAGAATTATCGAAAGCCAGCTTTCTGAAGCAAGACATAATACAATTGCTCACAGAGAGCCTGATGCCATACTCCAGTACGAGATAATTAGGAAGCTTGATATTAGAAATTTCGAGGCCGCGTTAACGGATTTCTATATGGCAGCAGGAAAATTACTTGCTGCTTTAACTCTTTCACTTAACGAAGCAAATTCAAAGCGAGGGTTACTAATGCAACTAATCAAAAAGCCCAGAGGTACCTAACAATTATATCTGGGTGACATCTAAGACAGATTAGAATTTCATTATCTCCACTGTTTCAAAGTAAATTCTGCCCCAGAGTCATTTTCTCCCGACTTGAAGGTTGCACCATGTCCCCATCAGAAGTTGCCGGACGACTGCATGGATGCAGGAGGTAGAATGAAGCAGGATGCCAGAATCGAGGGGTTTGCATGACATAGGTAGCGCTGAGCCGTGGGAGAGTTTTGTGCAGCAATAAGCTCTCGAACGCAAACTGGCGTTATGCTTGGATGCACATGGCTTCGATGTTAGGCCAGGCAAAGCTTGGCTATAGTTCCGGGCATTCGGGGCATTATACCAGCAATGGTGTAAACTCCACTCTGAACTAACACAGTGATAATGAGGACAATATGCAAGAGGACGCCACGTATTTGGGCACGCTGAAGCGTGTTTTTGGCTTTGAAGGATTACGTGGGGGTCAGCAGGCTGTAGTGGATAAGGTGCTGGCGGGGCATTCGGCGGCAGCGATTTTTCCAACCGGCTCCGGTAAGTCATTGTGTTATCAGTTGCCGGCGTTGCATTTACCTGATTTGACTCTGGTGATCTCTCCGTTGCTGGCGCTGATGAAAGATCAGTTGGATTTCCTGCGTTCAAAAGGGATTGCAGCAGCCTCTATTGACTCTTCATTGACCTATGATGAATCCCGTGAAGTGATGCGCTCGGTGAAAGCGGGGGAAACCAGGATTCTGATGATCTCTGTGGAGCGTCTGAAGAATGAGCGTTTCCGTCAGTTTATTGGGTCTGTGCCTATCTCTTTGCTGGTTGTTGACGAAGCCCACTGTATCTCCGAATGGGGGCATAACTTCCGCCCGGATTACCTGAAACTTCCAGCTTATCGCAATCAGCTGAATATCCCTCAGGTGTTGTTGCTGACCGCCACGGCTACCCCTCAGGTGATTGAGGATATGCGCAGTAAGTTTGGTATTGAGCAGGAAGATGTAGTGGTCACCGGCTTTTACCGGCAGAACCTCGACCTTAATGTGCTGCCCTGCATAGAGCAGGAGAAAGCCTCTGCCCTGCTGGGCTTATTGCAAAGTGTCCCCTTCCCTCAGCCCACCATAGTCTATGTAACCTTGCAGCAAACTGCTGAAAGTGTTGCCCGCCACCTGCAATCCAATGGCGTTGCCACGCAGGCGTATCATGCAGGGATGGCCAGTGATGATCGCCAGCGTATTCAAAACGCCTTTATGCAGGGAGAGGTCAACTGCATTGTGGCGACCATTGCCTTCGGCATGGGGGTTGATAAAGCAGATATCCGTGCCGTGATCCATTACGATTTGCCAAAGTCCGTGGAAAATTACAGCCAGGAGATTGGCCGCGCCGGACGCGATGGGTTGCCATCTATGTGCAGCGTACTGGCCAACCGCGAGTCGGTCAGCGTGCTGGAGAACTTTGTCTACGGTGATACCCCGGATCTGATGTCGATTCGTGCCGTTATAGATGAAATCGGCGCAACACCAGCAGGTAAGCAATGGGAGGTAATGCTTACCCGCCTGTCCAGAGACTGCAATGTGCGTCAGCTGCCCCTGAAAACCTTGCTGGTTTACCTCGAACTGGCAGGGGTTATTGAGCCCCAGTTCAGTTACTTCGCCGACTATCGCTTCAAAATGTCAGTATCTGAAGAGCAGGTGTTGAATCAATTTGAGGGTGAAAGAAAGCTGTTTGTTGAAGCTCTGCTGCAGGCTTCCCCCAAGTCCAGAACCTGGCATACGGTGGACTTCGATGCTTTGTGGCAAACCTGTCAGGGCGATAGAAAACGTGCTGTTGCGGCGCTTGACTACTTTGCTGACAAAGGTTGGATTGAACTGGAAAGCAAGCAGATGACAGACGTCTACCGCGTTAATCAACTGCATGCCTGTCAGGGCCAGGAGGCAGAGCGACTGAGCCAGGAAATGCACCATCTTTTCCTGTCCAAGGAGCGCTCCGAAATCAATCGTGTTCACGCTATGCTGGCACTGTTTGAAACTGACACCTGTCTGAGTCATCGTCTGGCGAATTATTTCGCCGATACCCAGGCACCGGTGCAATGCGGGCACTGCTCTGTATGTCGTGGTCAGGTTGCTACACTGCCCAGTGCCAGCGTTCAAGAGAGCATAGACGCAGCGGCTTTGCAGCGCCTCATTCAGCCGCTGAAAGATGCTGCCGCAAAAGATGGCATAGAGCTCACTGCCGAAGCCGCAACCCGATTCCTGTGTGGCATTGCCACGCCGCTGACCGGACGTCTGCGTGCAGGCAAAATGGAAGGATTTGGTAAGCTCAGCCAATATCCCTTTGATGAAGTAAAGCAACAGGTGCAGACACTGAAAAGTTAGTTTACTGCCCGGCGCCAAGGAACATGGGAGTCAATATGGACAAGAAAAACAGTAATGGTGATTCTCGCAACAACCGCTTGTCGCTTGGAATTGGTATAGGCGTAGCCATAGGATCAGGTGTAGGACTGGCGCTGGGCAATTTAGCCCTGGGCGTCGGTATTGGCATTGCCATTGGTGTCGCCTTCGCTTTGGGGTTTCAAAAGAAGCCCCATGACGACGAACAATAGCGAACGCTTTTCAGATAACACGGAAATCAAAGCGCCATGCCCAACAAGCACAGTCTCATCATCTTAAAAAGTATTGATGATGTGAAAAAGCTTTACCGGGAACATCCGGACGTCAGGGATGATTCCCTCTCCTGCCTGCAAAGCTACATTGTGGGCCCAAATGACATTATTGATATGACATCATATCAATTTGAATTTGAGCCCTATATATCGTTGGCTCATACCCTTGGAATGGATCACTTCGGGATAGACAGCTCGGGCAAACGACTCTATCTGACTCATATTAATCTGGGCGGCCACACCGCTTTATGTACCGTCAGGCCAGTCACCTTTGAGCAAGTGCAGGATATGGAATATCTGCAGCATCTGTTGAGTAACTACTGCGGAAACCTGGAACGGAAGGCGCTAAAGCTTGGAGAGGTTCAACTCTGAGGAGTCAGGGACTTCCCGGCGTAATTTGCCATTGTCGGTGTTATCCCCGGCCATGGAATCCAGGTGTGCTGAAACAACAAAGGGAAATAACTAAAGCACTCAAATAACCAAGCCATAACGAAGGCGCTGTGATTATGCAGCGCCTTTTTGATTAACCGCTGAGAGTTACACCAGCGTCATCAGCATACCTGCCGCGGCAAAACCTGCCACCAGCAACACGATATGCACCCGCATCAATTTCAGAATGCCGAAACCCGCCACCACCAGGGCCATATCTGCAGCATTCAGCACTCCGGAAACAAACACAGGACTGTATAGGGCTGACAGCAAGAGGCCGACTACACCGGCGTTAATCCCCGCGACAATACCGGCCACCTTAGGGCGTTGACTCAGGGCATGCCAGCTTTTGATAAAGGCCAACATCAGCAGAAAACCGGGCAGGAAAATTGCCAGTGTGGCCACCAGAGCCCCTATAAATGGATTGCTCAGCCAAACTTCAGCACCAAGGAAAGTCGCCAGGGTGAACATGGGGCCAGGCACAGCCTGAGCCAGGGCATAACCGGCAAGGAAACGGTCCGGCGCCATCTCACTGCCCACTGTACTTTCCAGCAGCGGCAGCACCACATGACCGCCACCAAATACCAGAGACCCCGCCTGGAAGAACTGGCCAAACAATCCTGCCAGAGAGCCGTTACCCGCGATAACACTGCCGCCGACCAGCAAAATGCCAAAACTCAGCAGGTAACCCCAGCGAATACCGGCGTCTTGCTCTGGCTTGGTGTCTGACTCAGGGTGAACCAAAAACATATACCCCAGCACTGCTGACAAACCTATCAGCGCTATTTGCGCGACTATGCCACTGAACAAGAGTAAAAGCACTGTGCTGAACACCATAATCGCCCTGGCAGCTGGCTTCTGACAGAACTGACGGAACATGCCCATAACGGCATCAGCTACCACCACAACAGCCAGCAATTTAAGACCATGAATGGCCCCCTGAAACAGGGAGTGATCCAGCCAGATACTGCTGGTCACCGCCATCAAATACAGCAGCAGGAAGGATGGCAGGGTAAAGCCAATAAAAGCAGCAACCGCACCGGCAATACCGCCCATATGGTAGCCGATGGCAAAGCCCACCTGACTTGAGCCCGGTCCGGGTAAAAACTGACTGAGTGCTACAATATTGCCGTAGCGCTTGTCATCCAGCCAGTTCAGCTGAGAAACAAAGGTCTGGCGAAAATAGCCAATATGCGCCGCCGGGCCACCAAAGCTGATCAAACCCAGGGTAAAAAAGCGGACAAAAATCTGCCAAATCATAGTGCGATCATTCTCTTTTATTTCTCTATCTTTATGTAGTGAATGATATGACAGAAATATTGCAATTCAATGAAAACCGGAACGGCCTGGATAAGGTTTTCCTGTTGGCATGGAGCCGGAAACGAAAAGCGAGTGCCGGAGCACTCGCTTTATTACACACTTTGATGAGTTGAAGCCCTGGGCTTACCTGAAGTAGAAGCGAACCTGGTTGTTACCTTCAGCAGCATCTACCACCAGCAGCTTGTCACCCTGGACAGTCAATGCTTGCAGGTTACCAGCTTCTGCCAGGTTGGCGGCAGAAACCACAACACCGGTCGCGGCATCCACAGTCAGCAACTGCTGGCCGGACTGGCTCAGCATCACCAGCTTATCTCCGTCAACCAGAGTGCCGGTCACCATTGGCAGAGCCTTGGTGTCGATGCCGAGGACGCGCTCAGAATTCAGTTTGAAGTCCTTACCGCTCAGACGAACTTCTACAAAGTTGTTGCGCTTGGCATCCGGCAGGGTCACCATCACGTACTCGTTGCTGGCGGCGTCGTAACCTACGCTACCCACATAATTGTACTTAGCACGGGCAGTCTCGAAACGACCGCGCTTGAATTCAGTGATGCCGTCGGTGCCTTCAAAGAAGTTAGCGTAGTAATCGGCGATCCTGGCACTTGGATCATAAGCCACGCGAGCAAAGCTCTTGTGATCGGCTGTGACCAGTACGCTGTTGTCAGAGTCGAAGGCAACACCTGCCAGGTTAGAGATTTCAACAGAGAAGTTAGGATCAATCTCGGCCTTAGCCAGTACCTGAGTCATGTCTTCGTTCAGGAAAGCTACCCAGTTGCTGTCGGTGACAACCGCGACCAGTTTGCTGCTTGGGTTGTAACTGATACCAGTCACGGCACCATCAAGCTCAGCAGGCAGAGTTACAGTTTTTACAGCACTCACAGTAGACTGGGCATCAGCGCGGGTTGCGTCGTTCACAGCCATGTCGGTGAAGTTCGGCTTGGTGATGCCGTAACCGCCACGCAGAGACATGTTAGTCAGGCCATCCCACTTACCAGCAGACCAGATGATATTCTGCGGGTTAAAGCTCATGCGAACCGGGTCGCCCTGACCCAGGAACGGAGCAGGACCAGTCTGGGTGAAGGCTTGCACTATGTTGAAGGCAATAACCACCAGGAACACGTTGGCGGCGGTTTTGTTCAGGCCTTCCCAGCGGGTCTTCTCGCTCCACTGGATCAGTTTGTCCCCCTGAACGAACATCAGTAGGCCGGCGGCGATCAGAACCACCAGGAACACTACCATTACCCATACATAAGTGTGTACGCCCATAATGGCTGGACCAAAGCCCTGACCGATATCACGCAGCATGTGCGGAGCGCTGTGGCGGAAACCGGCGAACAGGCCATACACAGACGTCAGCAGCAGCAGACCTATGTACTTTGGCTTCAGGCCGTACCGCGTAATAAACAGGGCAATCAGGGAAACCAGCACCATGGCAGTACGTTCCTGCCAGCACAGAGCACATGGGTTATCCCCCATACCATAGCCCAGCACGATACAAGCGATGCCAACCGGCAGAGCGATCAGCAGCAAAGACGCCACCGCAACTATGCGGTTCATGACTACGTCATTGATAAGTTCTTTGTTCATTACAGGTTCCCCGGTGGAATGATCATACCAGCAGTCATCACGATCCAGATGAACACGCTGAGCAGAATGCTGGAAACCAGTAGACGGCTGGCCAATTTTTCTTTTTCGGGCTTAAAGGCCACCAGAGCGGCTGCCGCGAATACAAGACAGAAGAGAATGAACTCCACGGTATTTCTCCGTTGAAACTAATGGAGCCTCACAGGATGATTCTCAGGTAAAACACCTAAACAGCCCTATGAAGACTCGGACAATAACGCACTTCAGGCACAAAGCTCTGCCGTGCAGCAGAGCGCTAAATTAGCAAGAGCGAAAGACAGGTGAATGAGGCCCAGATCTCATATCACCAAAGAGGTATTTTTTAAGATGCGAAAAATGAGATTTGGATTTTCATTCCTCGCAAAGGCGTGATTTATGGCTGGGTTAAGAAAGTTTATTTCTGAGGCCACACACAGAAATGGCGCATCTTTGAAGCATCTCTCACCAGCGAATTGAGCCGCTTCACAATCATCAATGAAATTGAGGTTTTACCCGTTGTAATACCAATCCGCATAGAAGATTGATCTCATCAGAGCCATGTCAGCCATTCGAGTGCAAGCGAAATTGGTGACGGCATAGTGGTTCTATGACTAGACAATTTTGTGCAGTAATCGTGTGGCTGACAGGCTCCCGAAGGGCGAGTTTTAAAGGCGCGCATACTGCCCAGAGCACTCTCGATTTATCCCGATAGACCTTCAATTGCTCTGATTGTCTTCACACCTTTAAATTCTCGCTGAGTGACTAAACTCCTATGCGGATTGGTATAAATTGCCGCTAACCAGATACGGTGCGCTTTGTTATCATTCCCCATCCCTTCGACTGAACCAAGTACAACGACAAATGACAGCGTTTCAGGTATCACCAACTCAGGTCACCTTCACCCAACAGATTTTTCAACTGACGGCCAAAGTACAGATATGCCAACAGCAGGCCGACACCACGTTGCTGGTGACGGACCAGACTCCATTTCATCCTGTCTCCCATATCTGGCCTGATCACCCTGCAGACAAAGGAACTGTGACTATTGATGGTCAGGGTATCGAGGTTATTGATTGTTTGACCGGTGCCTGGGATGTAGATAATCAGCAGCTGTATGTGGGTAAAGCGGTACCGGTCAAGCGTGATGAGCCGGGCTGGCACTTTGTGGTGGTGCATCAACTGGCAGGCAATATCAGCCTGACCACCGGCACTGAAGTTGAGCTGAGCGTGGATGCCGATTATCAGCAATCACTGAGTCGTCCTCACAGCGGCGCTCATCTGTCTGCACTGGCGCTGAACAAGGTATTGCAGCAGAACTTCTGGCGAAAAGAAACTGGCAGACTGGATGCACTGGGACAATATGATTTCCACAGCTATGCCGAAGAGACCAGCTTTGTGACGCCACATGCTTGTATCGATACCTATCGTATGGGTAAAACGCTGAAGAAGCGCGGCTTCAACAATGATGATTTCGTTGCCGCTCTGGCAGAGGTTGAAGTAGAGGTAAATGCCCAGCTGAGCGAGTGGCTGGCCACAGACCAGACCATCACAATGCATCGCGAAGGCGATACCCTCACCGACTCCCGCTACTGGCAAACTCAGCTGGACGGCAAGCCGATCAGTATCCCCTGCGGCGGCACCCATGTGGTGAATATGAGTGAGCTTAAAGGCTTGCATATTGAGCTGAAGCGCAATGAAGATGGTGATGTTGAGATGATCACCTCTACGGATAAGTGATAGCCTCAGACTGCAAACAAGCCAAAGAAAAAGCCAGGCTGCTCAGCCTGGCTTTTCATTTATGAGGCCAGGTTTGTTCAAGCTTGCTGACAGCGCAGCTGACATTCTCGGAGCAATTGACTCAGTTCTGATTTACAGGTTCCACAACCTGTTCCCGCCTGAGTAATTTGGCCCAGCTCGGCGACAGTCTGAATATTCTGTGCGGATATCACCTGCTGTACCTGCGCTTTACTGACCTGTTTACAGGCACACACCATACTTGGTCTTTGAGCCAGCTTTCCTGCCAGAAAGGCATGTACCAGTTCCAATGGAAAATCCTGCTTTACCAAAGTCGCAATATCTCCTGCGGCCACCCTCTTGTCTCTGACCTCCCAGGCCAGAGTGCCCAGGCTGAACAATGGCTTTGTTTCGGGCTGGGATTTGAGATGGGATTGGGGCTGAATGGCCAAGCCATCGTTTGCTTGCGCAAAGGCATCATTCGCTTGCGCAATGGCATCGAACAGGACAACGCGGTGAATCACGCGGCGATACTCATCTGACGGTTCTGATACCAGCGTCTCTCTGCCTGACAGCATCAAACCGTTCGCCTCCAGCAGTTGCGAGAGCTTGTGCACAACTGGCTGTACCTCGTCTTCATACTCCAGATGATACAGATAACCATTGGCCACCCTTTGCTTCACCCAGAATACAGGCTCCAGTTGCTCAAGCACAAAGAGTGGCAGTGCCTGCTGCACCAGAATACTGACCCGACTTTGAGTTGCAACCAAGCTGATATCCACCGGCGTGGCTTTAAATTCCGGTTGGCCTGAAACCGGATCGGTGAACGCCGGGATCAGTGAACTCACTTTAGCGGACGAGCAATGACTCTTGCTCCAGTGAATCGGCGCAAAACATTGCCCCCTTGATATCTGGTTCGACAAACTCGCCACAAAGATCTGGCTGGCCAACTGACTGGCCACTTTCACCAAATCTCCCTCTTCGATAGCTTTGCTTCTGGCATCCTCAGGATTCAGCACCAGCAGTGGTTGGAAATCCTGGGAGTTGAGCCTGGTCGATAATCCGGTACGTGTCATGGTATGCCACTGATCCCGCAGCCGTCCGCTATTCAACATCAAGGGAAACTTATTGTCCGGGGATAATGCCGGAACCTGATAGTAGACAGCCACAAATCGGCCACGGCCATCCTGAGTACTGAAACGGCCATCGGCATAGAGCCTGGAGGGTTCGCTGCAGCCTGACACAGGCCATTGGGTCGGTTTGAAGTGCTGGTACTCAGTCGGCGTCAATTGTCCCAGTCCACCAAGATTAAGCTGCCTCTTCAGTGAACTTTCCCTGCTGTTGGCAATAGCGGTCAGCGCAACATACTCGTTGAAGATCTCCAGTTCAGAGGCATAGTCAAAGGCGGACGCAAAGCCCATTCGTTTGGCCACCTCAGAAATAATCCACCAATCAGGCTTACCCTCTCCCGGAGTTGGTAACAAACGCCGCTGCCGGGACAGACAACGTTCTGAGTTGGATACAGTGCCGGATTTTTCACTCCAGCCCTGAGCCGGCAGGCAGATATCCGCATGCTTCAGGGTGTCATTATCTGCGACCACATCTGACACTATCACCAGCGGACAATCCGCCAGTATGCTGTTAATGCGTTCACTGTCTGGGAGGCTGACTGCCGGGTTGGTCGCCATAATCCAAATCGCTTTAATCTGCCCCTGCTCAATAGCATCAAACATATCCACGGCCTTCAGTCCCGGAGAGGTCGCCAGCTCGCTGCACCCCCAATAGTCGCTGAGCAAGCAGTGATGATCATCCCGGCCAAATTCAAGATGTGCCGCCAGCGTATTGGCCATCGCCCCGACCTCCCGCCCACCCATGGCATTGGGTTGGCCGGTAATGGAAAACGGCGAACTACCCGGCTGGCCTATACGCCCGGTGGCGAGGTGGCAGTTAAGGATACTGTTGACCTTGTCTGTGCCTGAAGATGACTGATTCACCCCCTGAGAAAACAGTGTGACCGTGCGATGAGTTTCGCCAAACCAATGAAACAGAGTGTTGATATCTTCTTCGTTAAGCCCCGTCACCTCAGACAGCTTAGAGATAGGCGCAAATTCTGCCGCCGCTTCGACCGCTTTATCGAATGCTTTGGTGTGCTCAGCAATATAATCCTGGTCAACCAACCCCTGACCATGCAGATAGGTCAGCAAGCCATTAAACAAAGCAACATCAGTGCCCGGCTTAATCGCCAGGTGCAAGTCGGCAATGTCACAACTGGCCGTCACTCTGGGATCGATCACCACCACCCGTGTGCCGCGCTGCTCTTTGGCGGCCTTGAGCCTTGCAAACAGCACAGGATGACACCAGGCCAGATTGCTGCCCACCAGCACCACCAGATCGGCCATTTCAAGATCGCCATAGTTGCCCGGCACGCAATCTTCGCCAAACGCGCGCTTGTGACCGGCTACGGCGGATGCCATACACAGGCGGGAATTGGTATCTATATTGCCGCTGCCAATAAAGCCCTTCATCAACTTATTAGCCACGTAGTAATCCTCAATCAGCAACTGACCCGATACGTAAAAGGCCACAGCGTCCGGCCCATGTTCGGCGATCACCTGATTCAGTGAGGAAGCGACAGTATCCAACGCCTGTTGCCAATCGCAGGCCTGCCCATGCACCGAGGGGCTTAACATACGCCCTGTGGTGGAAAGGGTCTCCCCCAGTGCCATTCCCTTGGAGCACAGACGCCCATAATTGGCAGGATGAGTCTCGTCGCCCCGCACCATAAGTTCGCCATCAGCGGCTACTCTGGCTTCGATGCCACAACCCACACCACAGTATGCACAGGTAGACTTGGTCCAATTTTCCCCGTTACCTGAATGCGGTGCTGCAACCTGACTAATCTGCATCTCATTATTCCCCGTTCTGGCCTTACTCATTTAAAAATTCAGTTCATATAAAAGGCCAATTTCATTTTAAAGGCCAAGTTCATTAAAAATTACTAAGCCCATCAATATAGAAACAAAGTTAAAACGACCTGAAACTGTATTTACTTCCCTCTCACGCCATTAATCAGACGGCAAAAACAAGTTAATTTCGAATAAATCAGTTTTTAAAACCTGTCTGTTCACCATCAAAAAAACGCTGACAATTAACAGTAAGCAGAAAGTATGAAATCAGTTTTTAATTCACTTTCAGACTCAGCAATTTATAAGCCAGCACCAACACAGACAAACACAAGCAACTGTTACCAAAGACAATTATTTAACACCAACACCTTACCCCCTTGAATGAACAGCGATTAATTGGCTGCTGATGTTTTATTCTGGTGCAGGGAAAGCGACCGTCTGCACATAAAACGTGCAGACCGTTTATTTCATTACTTGAAAGCGAATACCCATTTAGTGATATTCGAACTTTAACGTCTTATTTAAAAACAGCAACTTAAATAAATTAGTTTATTAATTTCAACTCGATGGCATTTAACTTGCTCCTGTCATTCACAAATAGAATATTCGGGATAACGTGAGTCAGGTGGTGACAATGTCGGAAATTAATGAAGTCAAATCAGAGTCAGCTCAATCATTATCTGGACTGCCATCAAAGTTGAGCAGCATCCAAGACACGCTGAAAAGACTCCCAAATGAACCGGGCAAAGTGTTTCTTATTGGAGCGGGGCCGGGAGATCCTGAACTCATGACCCTCAAGGCCAGTAAGTGCCTGCAGGGATCAGATGTGATTGTGTACGACAAGTTGGTCAGCCAGGCCATTATCGACGCTCTGCCCTCTGGCAAACAGCTTATCTACGTTGGTAAGGCTAAAGGCCTGCACAGCGCTACACAGAGTGAAATCAATCAACTGCTGCTCCGACACGCCCTTGCGGGTAAAACCGTGAGCCGACTCAAAGGGGGCGACAGTTTCGTATTTGGCCGGGGTGGAGAGGAGATGCTGGAACTGCATCAGGCCAATATCCGGGTCGAAGTGGTTCCCGGCATTACAGCCGCCTCTGGCTGCACCAGTTATGCCGGCATTCCGCTGACTCACAGAGGCCTGTCACAGGGCTGCAGTTTTATTACCGCCCATGCTGAGAAGTCTTTAGAAATCAATTGGCAGGCCCTGGCAGCCCTCAATCAGACACTGGTGTTTTATATGGGTCTGTCCAAATTGGAGCTGATAAGTCAGCAGCTGATGACTGCCGGTATGTCAGGCTCGACCCCGGTGGCGATTATTGAAAAGGGCTGTACAGATCAGCAAAGGGTCATTTCAGGGCAGCTGCATAACATTCATTCCAGAGTGGCCACTCAGTCTGTGCAATCACCCGCGTTGATTGTGGTGGGCCAGGTGGTCAGTCTGCGCGAACAACTGGACTGGTTTACTCCACAGAGCCAACAACTCCCTGAGACCTCATTACTTCAACAACTTTCAGCATAGGAGGCAGCATGAGCAAGCAACGTATTATCGTGGTAGGCAATGGCATGGTTGGCCACCGCCTGATTGATGAACTATGCCAGCGTAACGAACAACAACTGGACATAGTGACCTTTTGTGAAGAGCCGAGACTGGCCTACGACAGGGTGCAACTCAGCAGTTTCTTCGCCGGAAGCCGGGCGGAAGACTTAATGCTGACCAGTGAACAGGCTTACGACGATCAAGGTGTCAGTTATTTTCTTAATGAACAGGTCACAGCGATCGACAGAGCCAACAAAAGAGTAGAAACCAGTAAAGGTCGACAGCTGACTTACGACAAGCTGGTGCTGGCTACAGGCTCTTTTCCATTTGTACCTCCCATTAAAGGCAATGATCAGCCCCACTGCCATGTATACCGCACCATAGAGGATCTTGAGGCTATTCAGGCATCAGGCAAAACCAGCAAAGTTGGCGTCGTTATAGGGGGAGGCCTTTTGGGGCTGGAGGCCGCCAATGCCATTAAGCAGATGGGGCTGGAAACCCATGTGGTTGAGTTTGCGCCCAGGCTGATGGCAGTGCAGCTGGATGAGGGGGGCGGAGAGTTGCTGAGACAGAAGATCAGCCAGCTTGGAGTTCAGGTTCACACCCAAAAGGCCACCACAGAAATTAAGGCCGGAACAGAGTGCAGGTATCAACTGGTGTTTGCCGACGGCAGCAACCTGGAAACCGACATGCTGGTATTTTCTGCGGGTATTCGCCCCAGAGATGCGCTGGCAGAAGCTGCTGAGCTAACTCTGGGAGAACGCGGCGGCATAGTGATCAACGATCAATGTCTGACCAGCGACAGCAACATTTATGCAGTGGGTGAGTGTGCCCTGTGGCAGCAGCGTATATTTGGCCTGGTGGCCCCCGGCTATCAAATGGCAAAAGTGGCCGCTGCAAATATCTGTGGCGACAGCGCTGGGTTCACAGGCGCGGATATGAGTACCAAGCTCAAGCTACTGGGGGTAGATGTCGCCAGCATCGGCGATGCATTGGGCAACACTCCGGGTTGCCGCAGCTACACCTTCAGTGATGGTATCGAACAGATCTACAAGCGCATCATAGTGTCAGAGGATGGCAGCAAGCTGCTGGGTGCCGTGTTGGTGGGCGATACCGAAAGCTATCCATCACTGTTGCAGACCATGCTCAACGAACTGCCTCTGCCTGAGTACCCCTCCACTTTGTTGATTGATACCGGAGAAGACACAGGTGGCGCCGGGGTTGGTGTCGCCAACCTGCCTGATTCAGCCCAAATTTGCTCCTGCTTCGATGTCAGTAAAGGGGATATTCGCACTGCTGTTGCCGATGGTAACTGCACCCTTGCCGATATCAAAAGCTGTACCAAGGCCTCGACCGGATGTGGCGGGTGCGGTGCCCTGACCAAGCAGGTGTTGGATGCTGAGTTGGCCGCCCTGGGCCACGAGGTGAATAACCACCTGTGTGAACACTTCCAGTACAGTCGTCAGGAACTGGCAGATATTGTCAGAGTCACCCAAATCAAAACCTTTGATGAACTGCTGGCCCGCCACGGCAGTGGCCTGGGCTGTGATGTTTGCAAACCTACCGTTGCCTCTATTCTCGCCTCATTCTGGAACGATTATGTGCTGCAGGAACCCCATATTGGCCTGCAGGACACCAATGATATTTATCTGGGCAATATGCAAAAGGATGGCACCTACTCTGTCGTTCCCAGAGTGCCTGGGGGCGAGATCACCCCGGACAAACTTATCGTGCTGGGGCAGATAGCCAAAGAGTATGGCCTGTATACCAAGGTCACCGGCGGTCAGCGTATCGATCTGTTCGGTGCTCAGCTGCATCAGTTGCCGGAGATCTGGCGCATTTTGGTGGATGCCGGATTTGAAACCGGCCATGCCTACGGTAAATCCCTGCGCACGGTGAAGTCCTGCGTGGGCTCCACCTGGTGTCGCTATGGTGTGGATGACAGTGTCGGCTTCGCCATTGAGCTGGAGAACCGCTACAAGGGTCTGCGCTCTCCCCACAAACTCAAGTTTGCCGTCTCCGGATGCACCCGGGAATGCGCTGAAGCTCAGTCCAAAGATATCGGCGTGATTGCCACGGAGAACGGCTGGAACCTTTATGTTTGCGGCAACGGAGGTATGCGACCCAGGCATGCCGACCTGTTCGCTTCAGATCTGGATAAGGCCACGTTAATCCAATACATAGACAGAATCCTCATGTTCTATGTTCGTACAGCCGACCGTCTGCAGCGTACCTCCGTCTGGCTGGAGAACCTTGAAGGCGGCCTCGACTACCTGAAACAGGTGGTGATTGACGACAAGCTCGGCATTGCAGCGGAAATGGAGACTGATATGGCCAACAGCCTGGGGCGCTATCAATGCGAGTGGAAAACCACCTTGGAGTCCCCCAAATTACTGCAGCGCTTTCGCCACTTTATCAACAGTGATGCCAGCGACAGCCAGCTGAGCTATCGCATGGTACGCGGCCAAAGAATTCCGGCCACAGACTCGGATAAAAGCGCAGGCACCAAAGCGGGTCAGATCATAGATATCGTCTATCTGGAAAATGAAGGAGCGCAGGTATGAATATCTCAGGTGCCCAATGGCACACCATCTGCCAGGCGCAGGAGTTGATAGGTAACACTGGTGTGTGTGCCCTGTTCAACAATACTCAGGTGGCCATATTCCTGTGCGGTGCGTCCGGAAAACTATACGCCGTGGATAACTTCGACCCCATAGGCAAAGCCAATGTTCTGTCCCGGGGCATTATGGGGTCCGTCGGCGATCGACCGACTGTGGCCTCTCCATTGTACAAACAGAGATTCTGTCTGGAGTCCGGCGAATGTCTGGATGATGACCAGTGGCATATCAAGACCTACCCGGTTCGCTGCTATCAGGGTGACATTCAGCTCGGCGTGCCATAACTGCCGCCCGAACCAACCAGCAATCAACCAACCAATCAATCATCAGCGATGAGTCAAGACTCGTCGCAGGGCACCTTATTCGCTATCGGGAGCACAACATGTCGGGAAGTGAGAAATTTAATCTGTTTTCCTTTCAGGGAAAAATGAAAACCCTGCACTTGAGTTGGATGGCATTCTTCATCACCTTTGTCGTCTGGTTTAACTTCGCGCCTTTATTACAGGCGGTCAAAGAGTCGTTAGGCTTAACCACGGCAGAGATTAAAACTCTGCTGATCCTAAACGTGGCTTTTACCATTCCTGCCAGGGTGCTGATCGGCATGCTGACAGATAAGTTTGGCCCCCGGCTGACATACTCACTGCTGCTGGCCATCTGCTCCCTCCCCTGCTTTGCCTTCGCTCTTGCAGACAACTTTGTTCAGGCGGCTATCGCTCGCTTTGCGCTGGGGTTTATCGGTGCAGGATTTGTTATCGGTATTCGTCTGGTTTCTGAATGGTTTCCCCACAATGAACTGGGAACGGCTGAGGGTATATACGGCGGTTGGGGAAACTTCGGCTCAGCAGCTGCCGCTTTTACCCTGCCAACCCTGGCGGTCATCTTTGGCGGCGATGATGGCTGGCGTTATGCGATGGCAATTACCGGCCTGATGAGCCTGGTGTTTTCTGTCATCTTTTATCTTAATGTCAGCGACACGCCAAAAGGCGCCACCTACTTTAAACCCAAAAAACTGGGTGCCATGGAAGTGACCTCCAAAGGCGACTTTTTGCTGCTGCTGATCATGAAACTGCCTATGTACGGAGCTCTGGCACTACTGGCGTGGAAGCTGTCTCCGGCGGGCATAGGCATGTTCGGTACCACCACAGTTAATCTGATCTATCTAGGACTGGCGGCCCTGTATTTGCTGGACGCCTGGAAAGTATGGAAGGTCAATAAGGAGGTGTTTTATACCCAGGTGGCCGACATTCATAAATATCCATTCAAGCAGGTCGCTGTTTTGAGTGTGCTCTACTTCGCCACCTTTGGTTCCGAGCTGGCCGTGGTTTCCATGTTGCCACTGTTTTTCTCCGAGACCTTTGAACTCACCCCTGTGGTCGCAGGCATGGTGGCTTCCGCTTACGCCTTTATGAACCTGATGTCCCGCCCAGGTGGCGGCTGGCTGTCAGACAAATTTGGACGCAAACCGACTCTTCTTATCCTGACCGCTGGCCTGGCCGCTGGCTACTTCCTGATGGGTCAGGTCAATGGAGCATGGCCGGTATGGGCTGCGGTGGTCGCCGCTATGGTTTGCTCTTTCTTCGTGCAGTCCGGTGAAGGCGCCGTATTTGCCGCTGTGCCGCTGATCAAACGCCGTATGACAGGCCAGATTGCCGGTATGACAGGCGCCTATGGCAACGTGGGAGCCGTGGTGTATCTGACAGTATTGTCTCTGGTGGATTACAACACCTTCTTCTACATTATCGCCGGTACTGCGGTACTGGGGTTTGTCACCCTGTTGTTTATGGAGGAGCCATCAGGACAAATGGCCGAAGTGAATGAAGATGGCAGTATCACCATGATAGATATCGCCAAGGCCTGAGAATACGCGTGAGTATGAGTCGGGATAATCCCCAGACCAGGGCCCCAACCACTGGAAGAGCCGGGGCGGCCCATGGGCTGAAAGTCAGAGCCGGAGGCTGCTCCCGTGCCGGAGAGAATGGGCCGAACCAGGATGCCTTTGCTGTTTCTTTGCCCAGGCGTCAGCAAGTGTTGCTGCACAAAGGAGTGGTAGCAGCCATTGCTGATGGGGTAAGTGTCAGTGGCGTCAGTGATAGAGCTGCCGAACTCGCCGTTAACGAGTTTATTGGCCAATATCTGGAAACCCCGCCAACCTGGTCGGTTAATCACGCCGCTGAGAAGGTACTCAGGTCTCTCAATCAGTGGCTCTATCAGCACGCGTTGCAGTATTCCTCACGACAGGGACAGCTGACTCAGGCAGACAGCGCTATGGCCTGTGCCTTTGCCGGAGTAGTCATCAAGTCCAACACGGCTTATATCTTCAGTGTTGGGGACTGCCGGGTTTGGCTGTATCGGCAAGGTCAACTTCAACAGCTTACCCGGGATCACAGATGTTTTGCCGGCGACAGATACCAGCTTACCCGGGCCCTGGGGATTGACTCCCACCTGCAACTGGATTGCCAGGCAGTCCCCCTGCAACACGGGGACCGACTACTGCTATCCAGCGACGGTATCCACGACTCTCTGAGTCAGACTCAGCTGCAACACCTGATGGATGGGCCCTCAAACACTGAGGGGCAAAACAACACAGGCTCTTCGGCGCCCTCCCGAGACCCATTGGAGTTGATTGCCGACGCTATGGTGGCTCAGGCCAGCGCTCAAACTCAACAGGAGAAGAAAGCCAAACAGGACGATATGAGCGGTGTCATCCTGGCAATCGACTCGTTGCCTACACCGAATCTAAATGAATTTACTCAGTTTATGGGTAAACGGCTAATCCCCAAGCCGATGAAGCCGGGACAACAACTGGACCACTACGATATCGTTCAAACTCTGTATGACGGCAGCCGCAGTCATCTCTATTTGGTTCACAGCCAGTTGGATGGAAAGTCCTATGTGTTGAAAGCACCTTCTTTGAATTTTGCCGATGATCCCACCTATATCAGTGCCTTTTTAAAAGAGGGCTGGCTCGGCGTTCAACTTAACTCGCCCTATATCATTAATCTGCACCCACCCTCACAACACTCGGGCTACCTCTATCACATAAGCGACAGGGTTGGTGGCTGCAGTGCCAGACAGTGGCTACTGGACAACCCGAAGGCATCGCTCAGTAATATTCGCATTGTCGCCAGAGGGGCAATCAGAGCTCTGCGGGCGCTGCAGCGAATGTCAGTACTTCACAGGGATATTAAGCCTGACAACTTTATGGTGGACAGCAATCTGTCGGTCACTCTGATCGATTTGGGCTCAGCGACCGCTCCCGGACTGGAGGAGCTCAATGTCAATAAAGAGGACTATCCTCTGGGAGATTTGAATTATCTGGCACCTGAGTGCCTGCAGGGGCAAACCGCCAGCCTGCAATCGGAAATCTATGCGCTGGCCGTGACCCTGTATGAACTGCTAACCGGTCACCTGCCCTATAAGCCAGTCAACCCATCCCGGCCAACGCCGCCGGGTCGCCATGAATACATCCCAGCCAGCCATTGGCGTTCAGATGTCCCGGACTGGATGGACGCTGCACTGAGAAAGGCCTGCCACCCGACGCCCAACCAAAGATACAGCGCTCTGTCGGAGTTTGATCAGGACCTGAACGCCCCCAACCCCCAGCTCATCAAACAGCAAAAACGACTGCCACTGCTGGAGCAAAACCCACTGAGATTCTGGAAAGCAGTCAGCGCAATCCTGCTGCTTACCAGCCTAACACTGGCCATGTTATTGATTGGGAAAAGCTAGAGGAAAAGAACAAGCGACCAGGGAGAGAGCAAGCACTAAAGTCTCTACCGGGCGCTACGGCGAGAAGACGCCATTAACCAGGCTCACCGCGGCTTAAAAAGAAGCCAGTAGTTATTATCAATGCTCCTGCACCTAAATCACCTCGAAGGGAGTTCTCAACGTTCAATGCAAGACGTGTTTTCGAAGACTCTTTCATTTAAAGCCCTGCCCGGGCGCTACGGCGAAGGGGATTCTTAGCCGCCAATCCCGCCTTTACTAAAACGTTTATGGGCGGAGACTATGGGCGCTTAGAACAAGGAAGCCACTCGACGACAGTAGCAGCGCTACGGCGAGAGTGGCTGACGCCGTTATCAGCGTTCAGAGTCCCGCCTTAACAAAAGAACGAGAACTTCAGCGTGTTCAGTGTGGGGAAACATATCGAAAAGTTGCACTCGCTTAATCTCATACCCCTCAATCTGCTTGAGATCCTTCGCCAGCGTCACCGGATTGCAACTGGAATACACTATCGCCCTGGGCGCAAATGCTGACAGCGACTGACACAACAGCTCGCCAATACCACGGCGGGGTGGATTCACAATAATCACATCCGGTACTTCAGTGGCATCCAGCCCCTGGGCAAAGCCGGTTGAATCCAGCGCACTGAAACTCAGATTATCCAACCCCAAGGCTTCGGCGGAGAGTTTGGCGCAGGCAATGGCCTCGGCTTCAATCTCAATACCTGTGACATCCACCTCTTTGGAAGCACAGTGCAGGCCAAAGCCGCCAACACCACAAAACAGATCCCAGACTCTGGAAGGCTTAAGCTCTGCGACCCAGTCTCTGGCGGTGCGATAAAGCCCAGCCGCTACCACAGGATTGGTCTGGAAAAAGCTCTTGGGGCGGATAAATAAGGGCACGCCATTGAACACCTCTTCAAGGCGGGTCGCCTCTGTCAGGAAAATCTCTTCATCCCCTTCCAGCCGCGCCATATGCACGGGCTGAATATTGACAGATACCACCTTGATTTGTGGCCAGTCTGCCAACAGCTGCGGCAAGGTACGTTCGATACGCTCAATGGCATTGTGGCTGCGCAGTACAAAGCGCAGCAGGTATTCACCTGAGTGCTGTGCCCGGGTCAGCAGAATAAACTTAAGCTCGCCTTTGGACTTATCAATCCGGTAAGGCGGAATACCGGCCTGTTGAACAAACTTCTCCAGCCGATGCAACAGCGCCTGCATATCTTGCGGATACAGAGGGCAATCACACAGAGAGACAGGTGAACCATCCGGACCGACAATTCCCAGTACAGGCTCATGAGCAGCGCCCATCACCACCATCTTGGCTTTATTTCGAAATGCTGATTCATGCCCACTGACCGGGGATAGAAACTGCTCCACATTCAATCCCTCAAGCAAAGTAGCCAGCTGGGATGATTTGTTGGTCAGTTGCTGCTCAACAGGCTGTTCCAGCCAGTTACAGGAGCGGCATTTACCCTGGGAAAAGTAGCTGCATGTCAGCATGAAAAATCTCGTATCCGGAGTTTGATAACGGTTATTGCCCGAAACTTGCCAGGCAAAAGGGGCGCTAGTCTATCCATTTTTCACGGCCGGATCATCTGTTGGGGCTAATCTGTTTAAGTGAGCGCCAGCTCATTGACATCGGCAATGGCTTGTCGCTCTCCCAGTCGACGGCGCACGATCGCCAGCACCTGATCTGATGTCACCCTGTATTCCGTCAGCTTACCGCCATAAACAGTAATAACCCCGGGATGAGAGCCGGGATCATGAATAATGGTTTCCCGACTGCGGCCAAAAGCACTGCCATTGGCTTTGGGCAACACTCTGACACCGCAAAAACGCTGCAAGATACGCTCTGTCAGTTCAGACTCCTGCCAGGCAGGGAAATAGTGTTGGTAGATAGCCAACAGATAGTCCTGTTCCTGCTCCGTCATTTGCGGTTTTTGCGGCTCAGTTCGCAGTAACGTCTCTGTGGTGCCCAGCAGGGTTTTGCCCTCCCAGGGGATCACAAATACCACTCGTTCGTCCAGATGAGACTCAAGGTACAACACCCCCTGGGGAGGCGGTACATCCAACAGCAGGTGACTCCCCTGCACCCAATCTATAGGTAAGCCCACCAGCTTGGGGGAGACACTGTCCAGCAGCGCATTCACCCAGGGACCACAGGCATTAATCACCATACCGACTCTGAGTTCTCTACTCTTCCCTTCACTATCCCGTCCTTCTACCTGACACACCCTCGCACCCTGATAAATGGATTCACAGCGAATGCCTTCGCAAACCTCGGCCCCAAGAGCTTCGGCACTGGCAGCCACAGCTTGAGTCAATCTCTGGTCATGGGTTCTGGCATCCCAATACTGGAATACATGCTTTAGATTGGTCTGCTCCAGGCCTTCAAGAGAGGACCATTGGGATCTGGGCAGTCGTTGAAATCGGCCATGGGGTTCAAGCTCCGCCAACATGGCGTACAAGCCAAGCCCAGCGGCTATGGTCATGGCCCCACGGCGACTGTCCTTGTATACGGGAATATAGAATGGCACGGCCTCCACCAATCCTGGGGCCAGTTTCAGCAATTGTTTGCGTTGTGCAAGGCAGCTTTTGACCAGGGATACCTGACCGGACTCCAGATAGCGCAAACCGCCGTGGATCAGCTTACTGGAATTAGCCGATGTCTCTCCCCCCAGCTCTCCACGCTCCCACAGCACTACACTGTATCCCGCTGCTGCTGCAGCCTGAGCAATGCCCGCTCCAACAATGCCACCACCTACAACCAATACATCGGTTTGCTTCATCAAATGGCCTCCAGCCACAGTTCCTTGTTATTAAAGATGAGGATTAAATATAAAAGTGGCAAGGTGCGCAGATTTTTTAATCCTGTTAACGACCGCAGATTTACAGACCTGATAAACCTCGCTTTCCTCCGGGAATTGGTTGTTACCGTCATTAAGCAATCCAATGAAAAGAAAGAATAAAACCCTAAAAAACACTCGGATTAAATGAGAAAATAAAACCACAAAAAGCGTCAAAACCAGAGGCAGGCGTCAAACTTTCGCCATCTTTAGCAACAGTATTAAACCTTGTTTTTCAACAAATTAGCAACACGGCCATGAAGGTTTGCAAAGGCACTTAAGATGCCTTAAATTGTGGTCAGCAAAAAGCAGATAATCTACTACTAAAGGTTGACACAGGAAGCGTCGTACATGACCAAAATTACTACCCTGTTGCTGCTCAGCCTGCTTGCCGCTCCTGCAGTGGCATCATGCCCCGGAAGCAGTATGCTGGGTGAGGTTGAGTTTGATCGCAACAGCTCCTACTTTAACTCCAATGGCAAAGCCGCACTGGATAAGCTTCTGGATGACAGTGAAAGCTTGACCGATGGTTATCTGTTGCTGGAATTCAGCTTCAATAAACAGATCAGTGACAAGAAGCTGCGTGAGTACAATATGTGGTTGGCTCAGCGCCGTGTCGACAGAGTAAAAACCTATTTGACCAAGAAGCAGCTTACCTATCCCATGGTTACCCGCATTCTTACCGCCGGTGATGAAGACCGAGTGGTCAAACTCTCCTTTTGTGAACATGAGCCTGTGATGTTGGCCGACGGCAAATCAGAATAATCTGCTGCCCGGTCACCCAAAACAGCATTAACCACTTAAATGAATCCAGGGTTTCCCGGTAGATATTGACCGGGTTAACACTTCTCCAACTTATCCCCCGCCTCCAAGAACAAACCCGATACTATGAAATCAAATCAGTAGCTTATTGATTTGGAGAAACAAAGTATGTGGTCCTCACTGAAATGGATTTTTGCGCTTTGGGTGCTTGCCGTCGGCCTGGTGTCTGCCCCAAATTCTTACGGAGCAGATGAACTCTGGTATACCCCCAAGGCCTCGACCAGTGCTCCGGATGTCAAACTCTACTTCTTCTGGTCTAAAACCTGCCCCCATTGTGCCAAAGCACACCCCTTTATCGATCGCCTCGCTGAAAAGTATCCCTGGGTTGACCTTAATGCTCAACTGGTAAGCGAACCCGGTGTCATTGAGCACTGGCAACAGATAGCCAAAGCCACCAACACCCAAACCACCTCAGTACCCTTTGTGGCAATATGTGGCCAGAGTATCGTGGGCTATACCAGTGACGAAGTAACAGGGGTATTTATCGAGCAGAAGCTCAGGGAGTGCTACAGCAAACAGGGCGGGGAACTCGACCCAAACCAGGCACTGGAAGCCCCGGTGACATTGGACTCACCACTGTTTGGTACCTGTGATAAAAATGCCGCTCCCGGCACCTGTGACTCAGGTATTGACTCGGCCCCAACCAGCAAGGTGCAGCCGGTGGAAATTCCTCTGGTAGGCACAGTTGCCCCGGAGCAACTGTCACTGCCCCTGCTTACTCTGGTGTTGGCAGGAGTCGATGCCTTTAACCCTTGCGCCTTCTTTGTACTCCTGTTCCTGCTGTCCATTATGGTCAATGCCAAGAGCCGCAGCCGCATGTTGTTGGTGGGCGGTATCTTTGTATTCTTCTCCGGACTTATCTACTTCGTGTTTATGACAGCCTGGCTCAACCTGTTCCAACTACTGGGTGCAGGTGGTGATGGCGGCACCATTATCCTGATAGCAGGCCTGGTAGCCTTGGTGGCCGGAGCTATCAATATCAAGGAGTTCTTCTTCCACCGGGGCAAGGTAACCCTGTCCATGTCCACCGAGAATCGCACCGGACTGATTAAACGTATGGGCAAGCTATCCAGTGCCAGCTCACTGGGCGCCATGATTGTCGGCTCTACTGTACTGGCGATTCTGGCCAATAGTTATGAGCTGCTGTGTACCGCAGGCTTCCCTATGATCTATACCAGTGTGCTGTCTATGCATGATCTCACTACTGCCGAGCGTTATGCTTATCTGGCGATGTACAACATAGTGTATGTGATCCCACTGGCCACTATAGTCATCATCTTTGCCGCGACGCTTGGCAAACGTAAGCTGACCGAAAAAGAGGGAGAAGGCCTTAAACTGATGTCGGGCACCATGATGACAGGCATGGGTGCACTGCTGGTCATGGACCCAACATCCATGCAGAACCCGGTTTTGGCTATCGGTTTGATCCTGGGGTCAATTCTGGTTACTGCCATTATTATTTACGGCCGACGCATGCTGAGAAAGCGGGCAAAATGAGCAAAGAGTTCTAAACTTTATACTCAGGGTGCCGATAATCAGTTAGCGGCACACCGCCGCAAATGAAAGGAATGCACTATGACGCCAGTCAGCAACACAGGCTTCAACAATGCGATGACTCATATAGGCAAGGTTGCCGAAATGACCAAGAATCAGCAGCAGGTTGAAGGCCAGATCGTGATGGATTTGATCAGTGCCGCCAGTGCACCGGCTAAGCCTCAGGCGCCACAGCCTGTGGGCAATATAGGCCACAATATCAATACCACCGCCTGAGAGGGTATTGACCCGCAAAAACACCGGCAATTGCCGGTGTTTTTTTGTATTGAGGCTTCAGCGAGAAAACGTCAGAGTGGTTGGCGTGTCGTCTGTCAGTGTCGCCCCACCAAACGCATCCAATTGATGATGAGTAATCAGGCTTTGCAGGTTTTCCACGTAGGCATCCCCCCGGGTGGAGTAATGCTCCAAAGAGGGCACCAACTCATATCCGGTTAGCCTGTGCTCCCGCTTCAATGTCTGTCTGAGCTGCCAAAGGCCTTGATATGCCTTTGCCGTGTTCAGATTGAACATATAAGCCGCCGTCCCCTCGAACATTGAATCAAACGCCGCCACTTTGACATGCCCGCCCGGCGTAGTCAGGTAATGGCTGCTGCCTTTGGGGTTGTGCTCGCCATAAAGCGCATTACCGGCAATGGCGAAATGACTGGTGCCCCAGCCGCTTTCATCAATACCCTGGGCCAGTACCATCCCCACCGGAATCACATCCAGCTGCATCAGCAATTGATTCAAATTATCCGGGGTCAATTGGGGGGCGATGCTGTAATGGGTCAACAGCTCCTGCAACCATTCATTTTCAGCGGCAGTGCGCTGAGATACAGGTATCTTCACCAATACCTCAAGCTGCTGACGAACGCGGGTAATTTGTTGGTTTACCGCCAGTACATTGGGCAGCAGCAAGCGAATAAATTCGCTGATTTTCTCCGCCACCGGTTGGTTATTTAAATCTTCCGGCAGATTCAGGCCATAGAGTGGCGGAACGCCCGCCCCCTGTTTTACCGAATCCAACTTGTAACCCTGGGCATCGAACATCTCACCAATCGCTTTGGCACCAGCAAGCGACTTGTGTCTGGCATCTACAAAAGGTCGCTCTTCCTGCTCAGGCAGCTGTGGCAATCCATCGGCGGCGACAAAGCATGATGAAAACAAGATCAGCGAAAAGCTCAGCGACAACCGCTTTAACCATAAACAGATTCTGGACTGAGAAACCCGGCCATTAATAAAATCTTGTGCGCAAACAGGCATGATATTTCCTTAAAGCAACAGCTTAGTTGTCATAACATCCTCCCCACAGAGGCAAATGACAAATCATTTTTAATGAAAATTCCTGCATACTTGATTGCGCCCGCCGCCAATTTTTCTTAGCGTAAAAGTCTCCAACCTTTCGGATATCTCCTATGCGTAGTCAACTTATCTGTGCTCTGCCCCTGGCATTGTTTTTACCATTCTCGGTTAATGCCGCCCCTTCCTACGACTGCAGCAAAGCCAGCGGTGAAGTAGAGCAAACCATATGTCAGGAACCAGAGCTCCAGCGACTGGACAACAAACTGCATGATGCCTATCAGGCAGCGCTAAAACAGGTTTCCGGTGAAGAGAAACGCCTGCTCAGGGCATTTCAGCGTGGCTGGATTAAAGGACGCAATGATTGCTGGAAAAGCGACAAGCTGGGCCAGTGTGTCGAAGACAACTACAAAACCCGCATCACTGAACTTGAGATCCAGGCTGGTAAGGTCAAAGCTCCTGAGCCTGTCACCTTTCAGTGTAAGACCCAAAACCTGATGGTGTACTTCTATAACGACACAGAAGTGCCCGTGGCTGTGATTAACGAATTGAACCAGAGTACACCGGATAAGCAGATTTTTGCCTTTATCAGCCGCAGTGCTTCAGGCGCCAAATATGAGGCTCAAAACCTCACCTTCTGGACCAAGGGCGATGAGGCAACACTGATCCGTTACGGCCAGCCTGACGAAATCTGTACTCAACAGAAATAGCCAGCCAAAATGAAAGCACAGAGGCGACCAGGTTAGGTCGCCTCTGTGCTTTCAGCTTACGTTCATCTCGACAATGGCCTAATTGCCGGCAGATTCGCACACAGCCGTAATTAAAGGCACTGCGGTTTACAGCCATGACTTGTCTGCAAGCATGGTGTTATACACGAGGTGAAAAATGAAATTGGGTATCACATTCAGCATGGCATTGTTGCTGATAACCGGGTTTGGCAGCTTTGATGCCCACGCCAGTCGCTGGGAAGTTCGTCAGGAGATCCGTGAGGGTATACGTGAAGTTAACCGGGAGAAACGCGAAGCCGCCCGGGAAGTGCTCAACTGTAAAACCCGTCACTGTGTTCGACGCGAGATCCGAGAAGGTCACCGTGAAGTGGCCAGAGAAAAGCGCGAAGCTCGTCGCGAGATTAAGCGCGCCATTCGCAACAACCGGCACCATGGCCACCACCATCATAATAGTGACCGCAATGACTTTGTCACTGGCGCATTAATCGGTGGAGCAATAGTCGGAACCGCTGTGGCTATCGCCAATAATGACTAAGTTGGGCTCCGCCCCAATGCAAGGCAGACATCAGTCTGCCTTTTTCATGAATGGGCCGTTGCTGGAACAGACCACTGCAGCAGCCGAAATTATATGCAACAATGGGGCACGCTAATTTACCGTATTGAGATATGAAAGGACTGATACTCTCCCTATTGCCACTCATGCTTCTTAGTGGCTGTGCCCAAATTGCCTGCAACCACAGATCAGACAAAGGTGGTCCCTACGACAACCCCTGGTTGTCTGAGCAGGAGTGCGAACGTCAGGTGAGTCAGGCCCTGGACAAAAACCGAAAAGGCAAGCGCAGTGCCGAAGACATAGCCACTCAGGAAGCGCTGGATGCTTCACTGAAAGAGGCTTTGAAAAAATCACACTGACAGGCTCAAAGATAGTGGCCGATATCCATCTCTCTGCTGCGATTATTGGCCTCTTTAACCGACTGCAACATAGCGTCAAGTTGCTTGCGCTGAAGATAGCGTCCATTGACGATAACCGCCTCAATACTCCTGGTATTACCCATCTGCACCAAAGGGTTTTTGTTGAGTAGCACCAGATCGGCTCGCTTCCCTTCTTCAATATACCCGGCGTTGGAGTTCATCAGATCGGCAGGATGACTGGTGGCACTTTTCAGTACTTCGGGGATACTCATACCGGCCTGATTGAGAGATTGCAGTTCATCGTGGAGTGAAAAACCGGGAACGACCAGATCGGCGTTGGAGTCCGTTGCCGCCAGCAGGACAACCCCATTGGCGATCATGGCCTTCAGCAACAGGTGATGAGCATCTTTACGGGCTTGCCAAAAGTCCATCAAGAGTTCATTTTCCTCAACAGAATCAGCATCATCACGGCGAAAGCGATTACGCTCTGGCAACCAGCCAAAACCGGCATATTGATTACCTTCAACAATCCCCGGATTAGCGTATTCGAGCCGTACCTCGCCAAGCAGGTTCTCAAGGTCGTCAAACTGGCGCTCGATGCTTTCCATAAACCAAAGTACGCTGTGAACAGCAATCTGATTACCGGCAAGATCTTTGGCAATCCTGTCACTTCGCTCAGCAGCGAAATCACGAAATGCATCAGTTCCCTGTTGTCGCACAGAGCCAAAGTCACGCAGCAGGAGTTTGACCAACTCCTCTATATGGGCAATCTCCTGCTGTCCGGTACTGCTCAACTCATCGAGGTCCATATCTACAGGTAAATGCCCCAGTGTTGGTATGCCTGCAATACCCGCCTCAGCGTTGATTGCCCGATAAGTCTCCACATTCAGATCATATAACTTGATGGCGTCATAACCCTTACGATCCAGTTCCCATACTACTTCCCTTGCAGTCTCAGGGTCATATACATTGCGGCTGAAGCGGGTGAAATCCCGATAAAGACCAAGCCAGAATCCGTCAGTGTCCAATTGCGGAGAAGCCACGTACATTCTGGGGCCAAGACGTCCTGCGCCTATCTCATCCCTCAACGCCAGATGTTTTTCGGAGCCGGCCAACTCTCTGATATGGGTAACACCATTGGCCAGATACAGCAGCAGGTCGTTTTCACTGTGCATCACATGAGCATGTGAATCGACCAAACCTGGAATAAGAAACTTGCCCGCTCCGTCAACTTCGAACAGTTTTTTGGGTGCAACTATGTCATCCCCGATAGCAGCAATTTTCCCATCCTCTATCAACACATCAGTTGCTGGCAGCATTTGCTCACCATTCGGCGAAAGTATGCTGACATTGCGGATCAACAAGGGGCCATCTGTTGGCATGAACTGACTGGAGTCGACCAACTGAGTATCTGCACCATAAAGCTTTTTGATGTCACCGTGAGCCGAGTAGATAAACAGGACGACCAGGGTTAGTGACACGGCACCCAGCCAGAGTCCTCCTTTCATGATCCATTGAACCCAGCGTCTTGATTTACCTTTGGTTGTTGATTGTTGCTGTGCACTCATTTAGTTGGTCCTTGCGGTTGTTATTAGGGCCATTAAATGAATCGTGCCGCCTGCTGGCGTCCAGATTTATAAATCAGGACTATTTAAAGCACGTCGATACTGGCTGGGCGTCACCCCTGTCATCTTTTTAAATATCGCGTTGAATGCACTCTTGGAGGAGAAACCCGCATCGAGGGCCAGATTGAGGATATTATCCTCAGGATGAAGCTTCAGGCTGGCGCATACTTTGTCCACCCGATAGCCATTGATAAAGGTATGAAAGTTCTGCCCCTCATGCCTGTTCAAAGCCTCAGAAACAAGATGTGGCGACGCACCAATATGGCTCGCCAGCGCTGCCAGTGTCAGCCCACTGTCCAGATAAAGTTGTTTGGATTGCATCTGTTCCCGAATTTCAGCGATCAAGGCTCGCCCCGTATCCGAATCCATCGCTGAGGGCCCTGTTTTGTCCACTTCATCCGGCGGTGTTCTGCCTGGCTCCTCAGTCGGTTTAGACTCGACTACAGAAAAAAGTGACGGATTCCGCCATTGAGCAAACCCTATAAAATAGATGAGTGCGACAATTATAAGGTCTGCCAGAAGCACCAGGAGCTGACTGCCTGAGCCGTAATTGAGTACAGCTTTTAGGGACCATATTGCAAAGTTGAACCCCATCAGGGTAATCAGCCAATTGAATATGTTGGGATTAAAGGAAGCCAACTGTTCGCTCGCCTGACGGCGGTAACGCAATAGAAACCTTAACGTCAGCGCCGAATAGAAAAACGCCTGAGAAAACACAATTAACTGGCTAAGCCTGTATTTCCAGATGAGTGGCTCAGCAGAGCCTCCCGGACTAACCAAGGCAAGCATCTGATTTCCATCAAATAAGGTGTCAAAGTTAATTAAATAACAGGCCAACAAAGGGAGGAAATGCACGCTGTCAGCCAGAGATAAGGGCATGCTGGAGACAGTCGTACGGATATAGAGGTATGAGAGTGCGCCGTAACAGGCTGGAAGATAGAAAACCGGCCCAATTAGCCAGCCAACCCCAAAGATATGGCGCTCTTGAACAATAAAAGGCAGCAGGAAAGAGATGGCTAATCCCAGGCACAGCCCCCCCAATATTCGACTGCCACGATTCACTCTTGAGTCGAACACCAACAGCACAAACAAGATAAAGCCCTGCAAGCTACCAATTACAAAAATATAGTCCCGCAGTTCCTGCATCCCAATGCCTGCCCGGTTGAAAGTTAATGAAAAGTAAACACACTTCCGTCTTAAGCTCAAGCTGGGTGATGATAAGCATCGCTGTCGGCAGCTTACCTGCAAACAAAAACGCCTGCATTCAGCAGGCGTTTTTTCAATTCAATTCAGGGTTAAGCAGCAACCTCTGTGACTTCCTCTTCGCTGTTGCGGATGAGGTAATCAAAGGCGCCCAGCGATGCGGTAGCGCCGCTGCCCATGGCGATGATGATCTGCTTATAGGCAGAGTTGGTTACATCGCCTGCGGCAAACACGCCTGGCAGAGAAGTTTGACCCTGACCATCGACAATAATTTCACCGCGTGGTGTCAGCTCAATGGTGTCTTTTAACCACTCAGAGTTAGGTACCAGACCAATCTGAACGAAGATACCTGCCAGCTCAACATGGTGGCTATCGCCGGTTGCGCGGTCAGTATAGTTCAGACCGGTCACCTGCTTGCCATTGCCCAGCACTTCAGTGGTCATCGCCTGAGTAATAATGGTGATATTACCCATAGAGTTGGCTTTACGTTGCAGCACTTCGTCGGCGCGCAGCTTGCTGTCAAACTCAAGAACAGTCACATGCTCAACGATATTGGCCAGATCGATAGCCGCTTCAATGCCTGAGTTACCACCACCGATAACTGCCACCTCCTTGCCCTTGAACAGCGGGCCGTCACAGTGAGGGCAGTAAGCTACACCTTTACCACGGTACTCCTGCTCACCCGGTACGTTCATTTCGCGCCAGCGGGCTCCGGTCGCCAGCAGCACAGTTCGACTCTTCAGTACCGCGCCGTTTGCCAACTCGACTTCAAACAAGCCATTCTTACGCAGTGCCACAGCCTTGTTGTTGTCCATCACGTCCACATCATAGTCGCGAACGTGAGCTTCCAGATTGGCGACCAACTTTGGACCTTCAGTAGACTTCACCGAGATAAAGTTCTCGATACCAACAGTTTCACTCACCTGACCACCAAATTTGTCAGCCAGTACGCCGGTTCGCAGACCTTTACGGGCAGCATAAATCGCAGCTGATGCACCTGCTGGCCCACCGCCAACCACCAGCACCTCAAAGGCTTCTTTCTCAGCCAGCGCCTCTGCCTGACGAGCCTCAGCACCTGTATCCAGACGGTTGAGGACCTCTGCCAGTGAGATACGTCCCTGGGAGAACAGCTCACCATTCAGGTAAACAGAAGGTACCGCCATGATGTTGCGTTCAGTCACTTCTTGTTGGAACAGAGCACCATCAATCATCACATTGGTGATATTCGGGTTGATGGCCGCCATCATGTTCAGCGCCTGAACAACATCAGGACAGTTCTGACAGCTCAGAGAAACATAGGTTTCGAACTTATACTCACCGGGCAGATCACGAATCTGCGCGATTTGCTCTTCAGTCAGTTTAATTGGATGACCACCAGTGTGCAGCAATGCCAGCACCAGAGAGGTAAATTCATGGCCCATTGGCAGACCTGCGAAGCTGATGCTGGTGCCGCGTACACCGGTAACCTTCATGGAAGGAGTACGCTCGCCTGACTCACTTTTTACAGATACCAGATCCGACAGAGAAGCGATGTCCTCAGCCAGGTGCACAAGTTCCTGTGCTTTTGGGCTGGCATCTGCAGAAACGATGAGCTCAACCGGGCTCTTGAGGTTTTGCAGATAGGTTTGCAGTTGATTCTTTAAGTTCGCATCCAACATGATGACTCCCGATAATTTCTGGTATTTCTAAAAAATGCTCTGCTAATGCTAAATTGCAGAGACAAAATGGCCCGGGCATTCGGGTGAAAGCCCGGGCCATCCGCTGATGAGGACACAGAGCAGAGATGGAGGAACTTACTCTGTGTCTTACATCATCCTGTCACGTTCAGGCAGATTAGATCTTGCCTACCAGGTCCAGAGATGGAGCCAGAGTTTCTTCACCTGGCTGCCACTTGGCTGGGCAAACTTCACCATCGTGAGTTGCAACATATTGGGCAGCCTGTACTTTGCGAACCAGTTCGCTTGCGCTGCGGCCAATACCCAGGTCGTGGATTTCAGCAACTTTAATCTGACCTTCCGGGTTGATTACGAAGGTACCGCGCAGTGCCAGACCTTCTTCCTCAATCATCACGCCGAAGTTACGGCTGATGGCACCGGTTGGGTCACCGATCATTGGGAAGTTGATTTTGTTAATGGTGTCAGAAGTGTCGTGCCATGCTTTGTGAGTGAAGTGGGTGTCAGTGGATACTGAGTAAACTTCAACGCCCATGGACTGCAGCTTCTCGTAGTGGTCAGCCATGTCACCCAGTTCAGTTGGGCAAACAAAAGTGAAATCAGCAGGGTAGAACATTACTACAGACCACTTACCCAGCAGATTCTGCTCAGATACGGAGATGAATTCACCGTTGTGGAAAGCTGTAGCGTTGAAAGGCTTGATTTCGGTGTTGATGATAGACTGTGCCATATCTTTAAAGCTCCATTAATCGTTGAATCTTTGAGAATTCTTAAGTAGGGGAAGGTGTCATTGCCCCGTCGTTGAGATGCATATTACGGGCACAGTTCGATTAAGGAAAGAAGATAAAACCTATAGGTCTAATCGGTTTTTGCAATGAATCAAAATAGCATCAGTGAAAAATCGATTAGTGGCTGACGACTTTATAAACTGATAGCAGTTTTACTGTCAGGAAAGACCTCCGGATTGACCAGGTCAGCCCCAAGAACAAACATGATTCATATATTTGAACAACTGACATTCAGAGGTTTTGGCTGGCGCACCATGATGTTCAGTGAGCTGATGGCTGCTGAAGTCCATCTGATAGTAGAGGGAAGCGCAGATAAGCCGCCTCAAGACTGGCAAAGGCGAACTCTGGATAAATTCATTTCTCTGCAGCGCCGACTGGAAATCCCCGTTTACCGGGCAATTCACGCATATTATCTGGATACAATAAAAGAGCGTCAGGTTGGTGAGCCAATGGACATAGAGCAACTGAAGCAACAACTTATCCCTACCGGAATCATCATCAATGATCTATCTGAGGATGATGAAGAGATAGGTTTGTTGTTTGAGTGCAGCTGGGATCCAGAGCATGGTCTGGGAGTGCGCTTGGCACGCTGGCAAATAGATGAAGTGGGTGGTCAGGATATATGTTGGTGAAGGGACACCTGACTCTAACAAAAAGCCCCTGAACTCAGGGGCTTTCGAAATCAGACTGTTACTTCTGCTCTTCTGTCAGCCAGTAACTCAGCAGTCGCACACCGTGACCGGTTGCCCCCACAGGCGCCACGCCTGTGCCGGATGAAGTCAGCGCGTCACCGGCGATATCCAGGTGCGCCCAACGGCTATCGCCGACGAATTCCTTCAGGAACATAGCCGCAACAGATGCCCCCGCAGTGCTGCCGGTATTCTTCAAATCGGCAATATCAGACTTAAGCTCGTCCCCATAGGCTTTGGCCAGCGGCAGACGCCACAGTTTTTCGCCCACTCGCTCACCGGCAAAAGTCAGCTCATTCACCATTTGAGCGTCATCACTGAACAGGCCGGTAAACTCACGACCCAGTGCACGTACCTTGGAACCGGTCAGTGTCGCTACATCGACAATCATTTGTGGCTGATAATACTCACGGGCATACCAGAGACCATCAGCCAGGATCAGGCGACCTTCTGCATCTGTGTTGGTCACTTCAACCGTTTTGCCCTCGGCAGTTCTAACCACGTCTCCAGGACGCTGCGCCTTGGAGGAAACCATATTTTCCGCCAATGGCATTACCGCAACCACATTCACAGGGGCTTTTTGCATCGCCATGGCTTTGACCGTGCCCAGCACAGTCGCGGCACCTGCCATATCAGACTTCATACGGACGATAGAGGTACCTGTGGCCTTGATGTTGTAACCCCCTGAGTCGAAGGTAATGCCCTTGCCTACCAATGCGATAGGGGCATCATCACTGCCTTGCCACTGAGCGACGACCAACATAGGTTCGCGCTCGCTGCCCTTACCTACACCAACCAAAGCGCCCATATTCAGGTCTTCCAGATCATCCATATCCAGCACTTTGACTTTAACACCCAGCTTTTTCAGCTTTTTCGCTTCTTCGGCGAAACTGCCCGGGTACAGATCTTCCGGCGTCATATTGGTCATATCACGGGCCAGGAACACACCGGCTTCAACGGCTTGCAACTGCTTGTGCAGAGCTTGGGCACCATTGGCATCATCCGCTACCAGGTGGAAGTGCTTCGGTTCAGCATCGGACGCTTTGTAATGGGTAAAACGATAGCTTTTCAGTTCAATACCGTGGGCGAATTGCGCCGCAAATTCATGGCTGTCAGCGATCCCCTGGGTCAATACACCAACCTGCTGTTTGGGCAAGCTGTTCAGTTTAGTCGCCAGCTTTCCGCCCAGCGTGTTGATTTCTCCCTCAGTCAGGGCATCGTCACCCAGACCAATCACCACCAATCGACCAGCCTCTATCCCATTAGGAGCCAGTACTTCCAGCATTTGTCCCTGAGCCCCCTTGAACTGAGCAGCCTCGGCAGCACGTTTAATCTGGTTTTTGGTATCGGTTGGCAGGCTGGCAGCGCTGTACAGCTCGCCATCCTGCTGTTGGAACAGCACCAACGTCTTGGGTTCCTGATTCAGTTCTGAGCCAAAACTGAAGGTTTCGGCGATGGCTGGGGCAGCGGTCAAACAGGAGGCGGCCAACAGGCTCAGGGTAAAAGGTATCTTGTTCATAGCGGGCACTCTTTTGTTTTTTTAATTTGTGTTCTTATGCTTTTTGGGGCCGCAGGATAACAAAAAGTGTGACATGAATTAAGAAATTAATAGAGTAATTAACAATGAGTTACATTTAACCCCCGAATTTTTGCCTGGCTGAAATCAAACTTAAGCATGAGAAAAATTCAAGTACTCCCTTGCAATCATTTTTCAGACCGCTTAGGGTGTTGATACAACTTGTTACAACCTTGTAACAGCAGTAGTTTGTGATACCCACGTATATAAGATAAGGGACTACAAACAATGAAGAAATTGACTCTTTCCGTTGCCATTTCCATGGCTATTTCCCCTCTTGCTATGGCTGATAAGCCAACTTTTAACGGTGCAGCTCTCGATATGGAAGTTGCCAACACCTGTATCGTTCGTTTCTCCGATGACATGTCAAAATTCGATGTAGAAGGTAAGGCCCGAGGCATGGTTGCCCGCGCCAATGCTCAGGCAAAGCACCTTTACAAGAACACCATCAAAGGGATGGCGGTTAACATGAGCTGTGACAAGGCAAAAGCTGCCTTTGGCGGCGAAGCTGACATCATGCACTTCTCTCCCGATGGTAAGGTATTCGCCTCAAAAGGTAAGCCTGGTGGCGGTGGTGGCTCTGGCCCACAGCAAACGCCATGGAGCGTAACTCGCGTAGGTGGCCCGGTGGATGGCTCTGGTTACACTGCCTGGGTACTGGATACTGGTATCGACCTGGATCATGCTGACCTGAATGTTGACAGCAGCCGTGGTTTCTCTGCATTCACCAAAGGCAGAAACGCCGGTATGGATGACGGTAACGGCCACGGCACTCACGTTGCCGGTACTATTGCCGCACTGAACAACAACAGCGATGTCGTCGGCGTTGCAGCCGGTGCAACCGTTGTACCAGTCAAGGTTCTGGACTCCCGGGGTTCAGGTAGCTGGTCTGGTGTGATTGCCGGTGTTGACCATGTGGCAGCCAACGCCAATCGTGGTGACTGTGCCAACATGAGTCTGGGTGGAGGCTTCAATCAGGATCTGAACGATGCAGTCGCCAATGCCGCTCAGCAGTCTGGCGTATTCTTTGTGGTTGCGGCGGGTAACGAAAGCCAGCATGCAGGCAATGTTTCGCCAGCGAGTACTGAACACCCTAATGTGTTTACCATCTCAGCCACTGATTCCAGCGACCGCTTTGCCAGCTTCTCCAACTATGGCAACCCACCGGTTGATTACGCTGCGCCAGGTGTAAGCATTCTGTCTCTGCGTGCAGGTGGCGGTACCACAACTATGTCCGGCACCTCCATGGCTTCTCCTGCTGCCTGCGCCGTACTCATGATGACCAATGGCAACCCATCCACTGATGGCCGCGCCAGCAATGATCCGGACGGCAATGCCGACCCAATCATTCATCTGTAATTTGTCTGTGAAGACATACTAAAAACGCCCGGCTATTGCCGGGCGTTTTGTTATGCCAACTTCCGCAAGACTGAGTAACAGTCCTCCTCTTGCATATACCTGGGCACTGCATAGAGCATATGAGACTCAGCAAAAGCGCGCTCAGTGATCACTCTGAAATCCCGCTCTGTCAGTTGTTCACACTTACCGGGCAATCCCAAAGACTCCCGCAACTGCTCCAGTTTGTCGATAAATTCACGCGCCAACTCCAAATCACTTTGTCCTGGCTCGCCAAGACCACAATGTCTTGCCAGCTCTGCCAGTCTGGATGCGCAATTGGGCAGGGAAAACCTGAGCACATGAGGCAAGACCATAGCGTTGGCGACACCATGGGGCACATGGTAAAAAGCCCCCAATTGATGGGCAATACCATGGGTATAGCCCAGTCCTGATTTGGTGAAAGCGATTCCGGCATAACAGGAGGCCATCGCCATGGCTTCGCGGGCACCCAAATCACCGGGCGTGCTCATACAAACAGGCAAATTATGCCAAATCAGTCTGGCGGCACTCAGGGCATATCTGTCGGTTGAAGATGTGGCATTGGTTGAGATATAAGCCTCTACCGCGTGGGTCAGCGCATCATAGCCTGAAGCTGCGGTCACAGCAGGCGGCAACCCAGTCATCAATTCAGGGTCAAGCGCTGCCGCTTCCGGTAGCAGTACCGGATCGGCAACAGGCAACTTTTTCCCTGTTCCGGCCACAGTCACCACAGCCGCTATAGTGACCTCAGAGCCAGTCCCCGCCGTAGTCGGCACCAGAAAAAGTGGCGCCCCCTTACGGCGAATCCTCAAAAGCCCTGAGCACTTGTTTACCGGCTTATTCAAAAAGGGCAGCACAGCTATCATCTTGGCCGCATCCATGGGAGAACCGCCGCCAACCCCGAGTACCGCATCACACCCCAGAGATTTAAAGCGCTCTGCTCCCCGGGTTATCTGCTCGTCAGTGGGATCCGGTGTCACCTCATCAAACACGGAAACCCGTACGCCAGCCTGCTCCAGCATCTGCACCATAGGCTGATACAGGCCAATCTCTGTCAGTGCTTTGTCTGTCACCAGCAGTACATGGTTAAAACCGCCACGACCAACAAACGCCGTCAATTGACGGGAGGCACCGGGGCCGGAATAGATGGCGGGCATCTGCATGGGCAGAACATAAGAAGCCAGCTTTATCGCCTTAACTACCAGCCACCAAAACCCTGTTTTCAGCCTGAACATATGTCCTCACTTATGCATTTATGGTATACCCAATGCACTGTCACAAAATTAACAAAAACATGACAACACTCATCCCGAAAACTCCTTCAACCATAGGAACCTGGGCGCTTTTAATGGCCAGGTCGATCGCAAGCTATGGAGTCGATGCAGCCGCTGTCTTCCGGCAGGCTGGACTCAACCTTGAAGACGCTCAACGGGACAGTGAAACCCGATTCCCGGTTCGTCAGATGGCAGAGGTCTGGCAATTGGCGGTTGAGCAAACCGGTGATCCCTGCATCGCTCTGACCCTGACCCGCTATTTTCAGCCCTCCACATACAGCGCTCCCGGGATTGCCATGGTTTCCAGCCGTAATGTGCTGGAGGGACTGCAGCGCTGTATTCGCTATTTCCGCCACACCACGGATGTGGCCGATATAGATATACGTGACAATGGAGACTTGCTGTCACTCGCCATCAGCATTCCGCCGGAGAACCAGCCCTGTGCACCGGAGGCGATTGAGGCCTACAGTGCCACCGCCATCAAACTGTTCAGGCTGATGGTCGACGAGGAGTTCAGCCCTCAATCGGTCAGCTTTTCCCACCCTGCTCCGGCAGATAAAGTCACTGCATTCAGCGAGTTCTTCGGCTGCCCGGTCACCTTTGATGCCACAGAGACGCTATTGACCTTTGAGCGCAGCGCCCTGCTGAAACCCCATATGTTTGCCAACCCTGCGCTGGCGGCCTCTCTGGATGAGTGGATTACCGAGCGTCTGGCCAGTTTTACCGAAAGCCATTTCGCCACCCGGGTCCAGAAGTACCTGCTTGACCATATGCTTTTCGATCAACCCGATGCCGAGATGACCGCCGCTCATCTGAATATGAGTGTGCGAACCATGCAGCGACATTTGAAGAAAGAAGGGGTCAGCTTCAACCAGCTGCTCAACGACTGTCGTCACCATCTGGCTATTAAACTGGTGGCGGAAAAGAAGCTGCCCCTGACCGAAATCGCCCTGATGTTGGGCTTTGCCGATCAAAGCAGTTTCACCCGGGCCTTCCGTCAATGGACAGGTGTGTCCCCCAAGCAATACAGTGCCTGAGCCCCTTACCGGGGCCCATCTGCAATTACTGTTTAACCGGTACTACGCCAGGCAGGAATCCCTCTACCGTATCCCAGCTGCGTACATCTTCTGTAGGCAGATATACACGCATATTAAGACGGAAAATGCCCTGCTCAGGAGTCGGTAGCCAGTTGGACTCGAGCCCTTCAGGCGCAGTGCTTTGCAGGTAGAGAGTCAGCGAGCCATCCTCGTTGTACTTAAGACCTTCAGTGCTCTTGCGAATGGCATATCTGTCGATAGGGTTGTCTACCAGCTGATAGTCATCACCGTAGAGGGTAATGGACCAGAATCCACCATCGAAAGAGGTTGGGATCTGCCCCTTTTCAAAGTGCAACACATACTTGTTTTCCCCTCCTAACAGAGAGGCATTGTTGATATCTGAGTAAGTGTGAAAGTAGACAGCTTCTTCCGGCGAATGCACAAACAACCCCTGCACAGCTCCCTCGGCGCGGGCCAGATAGTCAGTGCCGTAGTCGCCGCCCACAAAATCCACATTCCACTTGTTTTCCGACTGGGTACCGCGGAACTTCACCTTCCACTTAATGATGTCGATACCGGCTTTCATGGCACGGGCAAGCCCCCGCCTGGTGGGTTCATCCAGTTTTGCCGGATCAAATGCCTGAGTGTCACTCAGACCTATGAGTTTGAAGCTGTTGAGGATGGCGCGGTTTTCCCCTACCGGAGGGTTTTCCATCAGCAATTGCGACAGATAGGAATAAAACGCCAGTTCACCCTTTTTCAGACGGGTTTCAGGCAGATTCAGCACAGGCGCAGGTAGCTTTTCGCGCTCGGCCTTGCTCAAACCAAATTGAGACAATGGCATGGCATCAAACTTCTGTTGCAGCTTGCGTACCTGAGCCACCTCACCCGGGTTGTTGGAGTAGGAGGCAATTCGCAGTGCCACAATGGCAGAGTCATTGGGCATGCGCATCTCTACCACACCATCCGGTAATTCACCCTGCCAGTCAGGCCCAACCAGGGCGAAATAACCGCCCTTGCCTTCAGTGGTACGGGTGCCGATATAGTGCTGGTTCACCATATAAGCATCAGCCACCTGAATCGAGAAGTACCTTTCTTCAATATCCGGCACCTTCATAATGTAAGGTTCATCCGCCAGATTGGCGTAAAGGCCTGAGTAAACCGTATCCGGGTTTGGGGTATAGGGCATTTTTGATTTGGCGGTAGCCAAACCTGAGTAATGTCCCCACTCGCCGGGGCCGGCACAGGGACAGGTGTCTTTGATGCGCTCCAGAACCACAGGATTCATACGCAGATCCCGCTGCACATCCATCATCACCATGGGAATGGCAAACATAAATGCCTGAATACCTGTGGCGTAGGCCCACTCCTCTTTGGCCTTGGCATCGGCTTCTTTAATCAGCCCCTGAAACTCATGGTTGTTCACCTTGAACATATTAAGAATCGGATGCCCCTTGGCTGCCATAGCCTGTTGTTGAGGAGCCTTCTGTTCAGCCAGTGCCACAGGGGCTGAGAAGGCCAGGCCGGCGGCCACGGCAGTCGCAAGCAGAGATTTTGTTATTGTCATTGGATTAATCCTTTATCTTCTGTTCCGATCCCTCAGGGAGTGACCAGGTTGAATTTGCCATCCGGCTGTTCGAACAACAATAGAAAGTCAATTAATGTCAGAGGGTTACCTTGTACATCCAGGTTGTCAGAAAAGAGCGTCTGCTGAATACCCAACTGTCCGGTCAACATATCCACCAGCAGGGGTCGGGTCAGTACCACGCCGACATCTGAGCTGGCATCAGCATCCACGGCCTTAAAGTGCATTACCGCGTTCTCAATCCACAGCAGGTAGTGCTGATCCAGATCGCTGAAAGAGATCCTGACTTTAGTAGTGACCTCATCGGCCTCTTCAGCCTTTAGCCTGACCGCCAGCGACTGAAAGAACTTATCTACCGAGGTTTGGGCCAGTACATCACGCATAGTGTTAAGGTCGACCCCTTTATCCGGCATTCCCCCAGCCAGTTCCTGAGCCGCCACCAGATAGGAGTTGCGCCAAGAGCCTGCCTCCGCCTGATAACCCAACTGGGTATAAGCCTTTGCCAGTAAAGCTTTGGCATCTTTGTTATCGGCATCTGCAAATACCAGATGATTCAGCAGCTCTGCCGCCCAACGATACTCGCCCTCATCAATAGCCGCCTTTGCTGCGGTTATTACTCCCTCGGCACCACCCATCAGACGCACATATTTGGACGCCGACTGCTCAGCAGACAAGGGATCAAGGTTGGCCGGGTTGCCGTCATACCAGCCCAGATAGAATTGATACACAGCTTTGGCATTGTGTTTCAGAGAGCCATGGTACCCCCGGGTAGACCAGTTCTGAGCCAGTGACGGTGGCAGCTCAATACGCTCAGCGATCTCCTCGGCATTGAGTCCCATATTGAACCAACGTACCGTTTGGTCATGCACAAACCGATAGATATCCCGCTGCTTGGTCAGGAAGTCCTGGATCTCCCCCTGTCCCCACAAGGGCCAATGATGACTGGCGAAGTAAACATCTGCACCGGCAAACAGTTGGCGCGCCTCTTCGATATAGTGGCTCCAGCGCACAGCATCCCGGGCCTTGGCTCCCCTCAGGGTGTAGATGTTATGCATATTGCGGGATACCAGCTCGGAACCGCAGAAAGCATTAAACTGAGGCAGATAGAAGGTGAACTCAGAGGGAGACTCGGTTTCCGGCGTCATCTGAAACTCTATCTCGATACCATCGACGGTCACTGTTTCACCGGTTTCAGTAATCACCCTGTTTGGTGGCAGAATGCCAAAGCTTCCCATCACTGGACCCTTACCCAATCCGCTGCCTATATACCCATCCGGCGCCACCGGCAAATGGGAGCCATACATGAGTCCGGCTCGGCGTCCCATGGCAATACCGGCGATAATATTTTCACTGGTAGCCTCTTCCATAAACCCTTCCGGGGCTATGACAGCCACTTCACCGGTCAGCACCTGTTCGAGACTGGCCACCGCCAGTGCGCCACCAAAGTGGTCGATATGAGCATGGGTGAAGATGATCGCCTTGATAGGCTTGCGCTCCAGATGAGAGAAAGCGAACTCCAGCGCCTTTTGGGCAGACTCCTTTGATGTCAGAGGATCGACTACTATCCAACCCGACTCCCCTTCAATCAAAGTCATATTGGCCAGATCAAATCCACGCAGTTGATAGATACCCGGTACCACCTCAAACAGACCACGGATATTGTTCAGCTGCGCCTGACGCCAAAGACTTGGGTTGGCCGTTTGGGCAGATTCAGCACCGTTTAGAAAGTCAAAAGACTCTGCCGACCAGATCTTCTGCCCATCCCGATAGATATCTATCTCTTTGGCCTCAGCTATCAGACCTTTTCTGGCCAGCTCAAAGTCCCGGGTGTTATCGAACGGCAGACTTTCCCTGACCTTTTGATGTGCATCCAAAGTTGCCACTGAGGCCTGCAGTGAATCTGCATCCGGTTTTTCCTGAGCCTGACCACACCCCACCAGCAGGGCGACAGCGCAACCCAAAGTCACAGCGCTGCGAAAGGAGTGAAAACTGCCGGCCCTGGGAGGCTTCTTACTGATGTTCAACGATTTATCCATGACTTACCTCTTTGGCTGCTTTCCCTGCAGCACTGCCATCCTGATGATTGAATCTCTTAACTAGTAAAAGTAGTAGCGGGCTTGCACACCTATGCTGCGTCCCGGATCAACCATCTGGCTGTACACACCAGGGGTCAGCGGCGTATCAAACGCGAAACTTGAAGTGATTTCGTCAGTCAGGTTTTTCCCCACCAGCGCCAGCTCCCAACCTGAGTCAGAGATAATGGCCGTGCGGGCATTAACCTTGGCAAAGGCATCCTGTTTGGTAAGAGGATTAAGATCTGTGGCAGTGTAAACTTCAGTTTGATAGTTCACATCCAGTGTTGTGCGCCACTCCCAGTCACCAAAGATATAGGTGACATAGTCCAGCCGCATACTGGTACTGAACTCAGGTACCAGAGCATTGGTTTCGCCGGTCAGGTCACAGGTTTTGCCATTGGCTTCTATGTTGTCCGGCACCAAAGCGGTACTGGTAAAGCACTTGGCCCCCTTGAAAGAGTCCCAGTTGAAGTCTGTCCAACCCACACTGCCCGACAGGGTCAGCTCATCAGTCAGCAACCAACGACCGTCCAGCTCAATTCCCTGAGTGGTTGCCTCACCGGCATTCTCCACGACAAAGCCCAGGCTGCCGTCGAACACAGAGGTTTGCAGATCATCAAACTGCATCACAAATGCGGCAAGGTTTAGTTCAGCAGCGCCACCGGCCAGAGTCATTTTGCTGCCAATTTCGTAGGAGATAACCTCTTCGGCTTCAAACTCGAAGTTGCCTGCCAGATTGGAGCGGGCATCAAAACCCCCGGCTTTAACACCGGTCGCCACACTGGCGTAAACCATGCTGTCGCCCAGGTCATAGCTGACGGTGACAGAAGGGGTGACATGGCTGTCATCGCGTTCGGCAGCGATATCATGTTGTTCTATGGTGCCCACCAGCGGGTTGGCAACATTCTGAGTCGGCGTGCCGAACAGTAAAGGGTCCAGGTATGGCAGGTTGGGGCCCAACATGGCGACATAAGCAGGCCCCGGCAGACCAGGCAGTCCGAATACATCCAGAGTTGATGCCAGCGCAGCAGGCTTCACCAGTGGCATTTGTGCAATGGGCGTACCTGTCACCGGATCAACCAGATCCATGCGCTTACGCCCCTCTTTATGTTCATCTGTATATCTGAGCCCAAGTGTGGCACTCAACTTGTCTGTCAGTTGATAGTCCAGTTGGGCGAACACAGCCCAGAGATCTGAGTCGCTGGCATAGTCTCTGAGCCCTCTTACCGCCAGTGGATATACAGCAGAATTTTCGGTGTAGGTCAGTTCGCTGGACTGATAATAAGCACCGACAATATATTCGAGATCTCCACCGAGATCTGAGGTCAGGCGGACCTCCTGGCTGAACTGGTCATAGGCCTCTTCAAACTCTGGAGAGTACATCAATACCCGGGCGGTGGAGTCCTGATCTTTACTGCCATTCAGTTCATAACTTTGCCAGCCTGTCACCGCATCCAAACTGTGATTGCCCAGGTCCCAGGACATATCCAGGGTAACGTAATCTATGCTGGCGTCTTCCCGCTCCTTTTCACCCAGCGCCGGGTTGGTTCTGGCGGTTTCATGGCCCAAAGTGTAGTAGCCAAGCTGGGCCAGCAAAGGAGAGTTGGCCTCCACCAGTGCAGGTTCTGCAACCACCACCAGCGGACGCCCTTTAATCGTGTCGCTGTCATGCTGGAGCTTCAGATTGGCATTGAAGGAATCAGTAGGATTCCAGTCCAGCGTCAGGCGGGTTGCCAGGCTCTCTCTGGCAGGAATGGTGTCATCAGTGGCGGCATTGTAGATATAGCCCTGATCGTTTTCATAGCGGGTCACCAGGCGGGCATTCAGAGTGTCAGTCAGCGGACCGGAAATAAAGCCCTCAAAATCAACCTTGTCCCCTTCGGTAAAATAGCTTGTGGCCAGCCCTGCTTCGAAAATATCGGTGGGATTTTTGGTGGTCAGATTCAAGGCGCCTGCCGTGGTATTCATGCCAAAGAGTATGCTTTGGGGGCCACGCAGTACTTCTACCATTTCCAGATCCAGAAACGCACTGCGCATCAGCACGCCACGACCACGGTAGATACCATCTACATAGGTTCCGACAGTCTGCTCAAAGCCCTGATTGGCACCGGATCCCAGCCCGCGCATATAGATGTTGTAACCCTGACCGGATTTGGTCACGGTAAAGTTGGGCACATAGGCTGCCATCTCTTCCATCTGGGCGATATTGTTTTCCACCAGCATGTCGCCATTTACCGCTGTGATGGAAACCGGCACATCCTGTAGGCTTTCCACCCGCTTTTGCGCTGTAACTTCGATAACTTCGAGGGTTTTCCCCTGCTGCTCTGCCTCTTCGGCCATGGCCGTCAGTGGTGACAAGCTCAATGAAACCAGACAGGCCAACAAAGTTGGATTAGAGGGAAGTGATTTGAATGTCGACATGCTTATCAGCCTTTTCTTCTACGCGTTATCGCCCATAACTGCATACTGGACGAACAGCGTGTTGAAAAATTGTTATCAGCCGACAGGTTTTTGTCGAAAAGCGACAGTTTACGTCAACCTCAAGGTGACAGTTGACGTAAACTGATGAAAAGTAATGCTAAAGCCGTTTTATTCCCAGGGACCGAAACGGCTCAGACTGCGGGATACCTGATAGTCCAGCTTATCTGACAGGTCATCGGCGGCAGATTTGAGACTATCTTCTCTCAGGGTGCCCGCTGCCCGTGCCGCAAAGATCACCCAATTGCCGCCGGACGTAAGACAGGCATAAACCTGGGCAAAATTAGCTTTCAGCCTGGAGAGCAGAGCGTCATCCCGACTGTGCTCTTTCCAGCAATTAAGTACCAGCATGCCGTCAGCTTTGAGTAATCGCAGCGCACCATCAATAAAGGCCTGGGACAGTTGGCTCTCATCGACGCCATCATTGGTATAGATATCAGCAAAGATAAGGTCTGTACGCTTATGCTCTGCCTGCTGCAGAAAAGTCAGTGCATCAGCTTCGATTAATTGCAGTTTTTTACTGGGCTGTACCCGAAAGTATCGTTTGGCCGCCTCAATCACCGCCGGTCTGAGCTCCACTGCACTGAGTTTAATACCTGCATCATAATGACGCAGGGCATGCAGCATAGAACCACCGCCCAGCCCCAGCACAATGGCTGATTTTGGCTGCATAAACATCAGACTGAGCAACATCCCCTGAATATAAGTGTGCTGGGGAATATGGGGAGCCGCCTTCAACTGCTTGCTCTGCTCATCGCTGTCACCAAAGGACAAGATACGGTACTGGTCATCCTCCAACACCCGGATCTCTCCAAGTGTATCCTCGCCCTGCCACAACAGGGAATAATCAGACATTGAGTCGCCTTATATCAATTTTCGCTAGATTAAAGCGTGGGATTATACGCTCTGTCGCCACCAGGTTGCAGCAGCAACAATCACCACACAAGTGTAAACAGCAGGAAGCCAACACCCGCCTCACCACACCAAAGGAAAACACCTGCAAACACCCACAGACAATCATGACAAACCTGCTACCAATACACTCAATTCACTAACCAAAAGATGTGAGCAAAGGCACAGTCGCAATTTCGCCGATGGTTAGAATCTGCACTCCAAATATTAATGACTATTCACTTCGGGATTGAATTTATGAAACTGAGCAAAGTTGGCGCTGGTGTTGCGCTGCTGATCTGTACTCAACTGGCTGGCTGTATGGGACAAATGGGTCTGAGCGGCCTGGTGACCAAAGGCAACCTGAGCGTAGTTGACAACCGTTATGGCCGTGCCGGTCTGTACATGCTGATGGCCCCTGTATACGGTATTGCAGCCACTGCTGACCTGTTCATTTTCAACAGCATTGAATTCTGGACTGGTAAAAACCCAATTACCGGCAAGTCTCCAGCCCTGGTTGATACTCCAATCAACTCTATCATCAAGGTAAACGACAAGCTGGATAAAGATCTGACTACTGCTCCGGTTAAGCTGACTCAAGCCCGTATGACTGCAGTAGATGCTGACACTCTGGCGATGACCATGACTTTTGAAGATGGCAGCCAGCAGGTAATGACAGGTCGTAAGCAGGGTGAAATGGTTGATTTTTACCTGGACGGTCAATTCATTGCCAGCGTAAGCACTTCTGAGCTGGAAGCTTATGTAGCTGAGCGCGCGTAATCATTTACGCATTCAGTAAAAAGGGCAGCCTCGGCTGCCCTTTTTTGTATTCATGACGGGTGAGCTACAACAATACCCGCTTAAAGAAGGCTACTGCCTTCTGGCACATTAACAAGGATAACTCTGGGTCATACCTGTCGCCCTCATCCCGCATAAAGGCATGCTCGGCGTTTACCTCAGTCCAACTGAAGTTACACTCCTGAGCATTCAGCTCCCGGTAGATAAGCTCACGGCCTTCCACCGGCACATGGGGATCCTGACGACCAAACACCAGTTGCAGTTCCCCCTGAATATCTCCGCATCGCATCAAAGTCTGATTGCCCGCTTCACAAGGTAAGGTATTTGAGTGCAGGTCAGTCGCATAAAGACAAAACGCACCACGAACATCCGGATTTAGCGCGGCCCTGAATGCCAGATGACCACCGATACACACACCTATGGCCCCTATCTGGCTGGAGCAAAACTCCTGAGCCCGGGCAAAGTCCACCAGTGCAACCGTATCTGAATCATGACTCTCCAGCGGCTTGGTGTGCTTATCTTCATTGCCCTTATCTTTACCGGCGTCGTCATAACCAAGCACTGTGCTTATGGGATTAAGCTCGTGAAACACCTCAGGAACCAGCACCACAAAACCATGACCAGCAAGCAGAGTCGCCAATCTTGATATAGGGCCAGTGTGCTGAAAAATCTCTGAATAGAAAATAAGGCTGGGGAAGATACCCTCCCGATCCGGACGGTACAGATAGGTTCGCATGGTGCCTGTAAGGGTCTCGACATCATGGACTTCGCGGGTCACTTTCATCTTTCGCTTCCTTGATCTTCCAGTGAACTGATGGCGTCTTTGCTCATTCCTGAAATGCCGCCGCCATTATGATTATATCTTTTCTAAAACAATTCGTTGCCGCTTCGATTTCCATCCAGCACCGCTCTGGCATTACTGAGTGTAGTATTGGCAATGGAGTCCAGCGCCTCATCGGTCAAAAAGGCCTGATGACCTGTGAATACCACATTATGGCAAGCCGACAAACGGCGGAATACATCATCCTGAATAATTTCGTTGGACTTATCCTCGAAGAACAGATCCTGCTCGTTTTCATAAACATCCAGTCCGAGGGAACCGAGCTGGCCAGTCTTCAAAGCTTCCATGGCATCAAATGCATCCAGCAAGCCACCACGACTGGTATTGATTACCATGACCCCCTGTTTCATTTTGGCAAAGCTCGCGGCATTTAACAGATGATGATTGGTATCCGTCAGGGGGCAGTGCAGGCTGATGATATCGCATTGGGGAAACATCTCATCCAGAGACACATAGGGAACGCCCAGGGCTTTCACCTCTGGATTGGGATAGGGATCGAAAGCCAGCACCTTACAGCCGAAGCCCAGCAAAATACGTATGGTGGCCAGACCGATTTTACCTGTACCAATGACGCCCACGGTTTTGCCAAACATATTGAAACCCACCAAACCGTCCAGGTTGAAATTGGCATCCCGGGTTCTTTGATAGGCTTTGTGAATTTTTCGATTCAAGGTCAGCATGATGGCAATGGTGTGCTCCGCCACAGACTCAGGCGAGTAGGCCGGCACATTCACCACCTGCATGCCAAGGCGTTTGGCAGCTTGCAGATCCACATTGTTGAACCCTGCACAGCGCATGGCGATTACTTTGGTACCATGGGCAGCCAGCTCTTCCAGAATATCACTGCTCAAGTCGTCATTGACAAAAGCACAGATCACCTCAAATCCCCTCGCCAGCAGCACAGTTTTGGCACTCAACCTGAGATCAAAATACTCAATCCCGGCGCCATACTCCTGTTTGATGGCATTGAAGTGTTGCATGTCATAGTGCTTTGCACTGAAGAAACCGATTTTCATTGCTGTCTCCTACCGCAGGACTCATGAAGAGACATTGAGTGTATTGCATCGGGCAGGCTTTGTCCTGCTCTTGTCGGGCGGAAAAACAGCAATAAAAAAGCGACCTCGGAAGGTCGCTGTTTCAGTTCCCTCTGACGAGAGATGGTATCAATGCCCTGGCATTTGTTTGGAATGTGTCAGGCAATTACTCTGGGGTTACTTGCCTGCCTTCTCTGCATATTGGGCAGCATCTTTACCCGCGATGCGACCAAAGGTCACGATGTCAGAGATGGCGTTACCACCCAGGCGGTTGGCACCGTGCACACCACCGGTAATTTCACCGGCTGCATACAAGCCCTTGATGATGTTGCCCTTGGCGTCTTTTACTTCACCCTTGGTATCGATTACCACACCACCCATGGTGTGGTGAACAGCCGGTTTAACTTCGATGGCATAGTAAGGGCCATGGTTCAGTTCACGAGGCATGTTTGGACGACCAAACTGCTCATCTTTACCCGCTTTTACAGACTTATTGTAGGCAGCAACAGAGGTTTCCAGATTCTTGGCAGGCACGCCCATCTCTTTGGCTAGATCGGCCAGCGTCTTGCCTTCCTCAACGATATGCAGGTGAACATAGCCTTCAATCTTGCTCAGAGACTTACGCACTGAGTCATCGAATACCAGATAAGCACTGGCGCCTTTCTGAGCCAGGATAGCCGCAGAAGCTTTGTCACGGGTGGTGATTTCGTTGACGAAACGATTACCTTCGCGGTTAATCAGAATCGCACCGTTACCACGTACAGCCTCAGTCACCATTACACCACCAACAGGAGAATAAGTTGGGTGAGCCTGAATGTACTGCAGATCGCGGGTAGCAGCACCAGCCTGCATGGCTACGTCCAGACCGTCACCGGTTGCACCTGGATGGTTGGTCGCCGCAAAGCCTTTCAGCTTGGCGTCATACTTGGCAACACGCTCATTGTTGCGGGCAAAACCACCGGTAGCCAGTACTACGGCATCACTCTTAATCACGTAGTAACCAGTGTGCTCACCTTTCACCAGTACGCCAGTTACCTTGCCACCGGCTTCCAAAATACGAACCACACGGCTGTTCAGGCGAATATCGGTACCACGTTCAATGGCGGCATCCCACAGCACCTGGGCCACTTCTGCACCCACACCGGCACCACCGGTTGGACGGTGAGAACGGTTAACGCTGGCGCCCCCCATGCGGCCCACGTCGTTCATGTCTGCGCCCATAGCCATCAGCCAGTCGATGGAGTCAGAAGAGTTATTGGCCAGTACTTTAACCAACTCTGGGTCATTCAGATTACGGCCACCTTTCATGGTGTCTTCAATCATGATGGACTTCTTGTCCTGAATGCCTAATTTGGCCTGAGGCTTGGTTTCAGCAGCATTCATGCCACCGGCAGCCAGCTTGGTGTTACCACCCGGGATAGGCTCTTTTTCCAGCAGGATAACGGAGGCACCGTCGTTACGGGCAGCAACTGCTGCGGCCAGACCGGCACCACCGGAACCAATAACCACTACGTCGGTAGATTCAGTTGGACCGGCAGCAATAGCCTGATCCTGGGCTTTCTTATCGGCGTCTACAGGAACAAACTTACGCTCCCACTTGCCCTGGAATGGCATGTCATAACCAAAGCTATGGCAAGCGTCACAGTATGCCACTGACTTCTCGTGGCCTTTGTGACATGAAGTACAGGCGATATCACCAATCAGGTGTGAGGAGTGAGGTGAAACTATGTCTTTTGGATCATTGGCTGCGACTTCTTTCAAGTCACCGTGACAACTGACGCACTGACTGTTTTCATACTTGAGATTGTCATCAGTCGGTCCCTGCTCAGAGGCGTGACAGTTTTCACAGCCGCCCATTTCAGTGTGAAAATCTGCCAGATATTCGGCATCAGCATAAGCCAATCCACTCATACAGGCTGACACCAGAGCCGCCAACGCAGTTTTGCGCAACACAGATTTCATGATTAATTTGCTCCCCATCCATTTGATCTGCAGGTCTAACCCGGGCGACAATCAAAACACTGCAAAACAAGAATTTAAACCGATAAGATGCCGCCTCGCGTTAAAAACATAGCACTATCTAAATGGAGGTATAGATAAGCGGGTCACAAAACTATCTTATTGATACAACAGGAGTAAAAAACTGTAATCCATGTAGAATTCTGACAAAAAACTCTGTGATTTCATCCTCAATAGGGTTTATTCGCGTAGAGGCTGCCACATCCAATACCGCCGCGATGTGATCCCTGCCCGTTCTTTCGAAGCCATTATCTTGTTAATCTTTACGTTTTGCGGTGATAGATCACAGATGAAAAAGTCATCGATATCTGAAAAGCAGTTTTGGGTGCAACGGCTGGGTAAAACCAGTTTGCGGGCACTGCATATTCTCGGTATTGCCGGTAGTGGTGGTGGAATTTTGCTTGGCGTTCCTCAGTCACAGTGGATGAACTACTGGGTTATGGCAATGATCACCGGCAGTGCACTGATGTTGTGGGAAGTGATTAGAGACTGGCGTTGGCTTATCCAACTCAAGGGGGTACTCACCATAATGAAGGTGGTTCTTCTGGCACTGTTTATTCCCCTGCCCGAGTATAAATCCGCACTCTTTATTGTCATTTTGCTGTTGTCAGTAGTGGTTTCTCATGGTCCATCCGGGCTCAGGCACTATTCTATTGTTCATCGTCGCCGACTCGAAAGTAACAAGGAGATCAAAGGATGACAGATCTGCTGCAACACTTTCCCTGGCCTGCATCTCCGGGCCACTTGCTGGATCTCGCCTGTGGTACAGGTTACAGAGGCCTGAAAGCAATGGCGCTTGGGCACAAAGTCACTTTTATCGATAAAGATTTGAGTCGTTTATTACCGGAGGTCAGGCAACATCCACTGGCTGAGTTGATTGAGCTTGATTTGGAAACCGGCATCATAGATTTGGGCCGGGAAGGCTACGACAGCGTATGGGTATTCAACTATCTGCATCGACCGCTGATGCCAGCCATTGCCAACTGTATCAAGCCAAAAGGTATTCTGGTTTATGAGACCTTTACCTGGGAGCAGGCAATCATAGGACGCCCCAGAAATCCGGCATTTTTACTCAATAAAAATGAGTTGCAACAGACATTTGCCAATTGGCAGCCATTACATTACTTTGAAGGATATCAAACGGGTTTGAGCCAGGGGCACTTCAAAGCACAACTGATCGCCCGCAAACCGGAGTAACAGATACCGACATAAGGAGAGGCTGTGTTTCCCTATCCGGATGCTTACCGCCTGATGGCACCACCACTGACAACAGTAGCCATGGTGTTATGGGCCATTATCGCCGCCCTCCTGTTCGCTCCCGGCTCGGCATTTGCCAATTACCCCCTGTTCTTACTCTTTCCTTTGGTGCTGATTCAACACATCTACTTGATTTGGTACGCCCACGGCATGGGACGTCTGGACCAGTTTTTCTATGCCCTGGTGCATGGTCCTCTGGCGTTCGTCGTCTGGACTTTTTCCATCATGCACGTGGGTGGCAAAGGCTTCTGAACACATCCTCACAGAGTTAGCCCAAAGAGTCAGTTCATCGCCTTTTGTCTTTACTTGCGTTAACAAGCGAAGGTGAGTATCTTTGCGGCGCCTTTTAACCTGTCGTGAACCCAAATGCCTGACTTTATCTATCAACCACCCACGGATCCCTGGCTCAATGTCCTCCATGAAGACAAAGACATCATTGTGGTGGATAAACCGTCCGGCCTTTTGTCTGTTCCCGGCCGGGATCCGGCCCACAGAGACAGTATCTATGCCCGCATTCTGGAGCAACATCCCAATGCCCAGATAGTGCACCGCCTGGATATGGCAACTTCCGGGGTTATCGTTGTGGCACTGCGCCGCAATGCTGAGCGCGAACTAAAACGTCAATTCCGCGACAGAGAAACCCATAAGATATACTACGCCAGAGTGGCGGGACATGTTCGCCCCCAGGGTGGCAGTGTTGACCTGCCTTTGATTTGCGACTGGCCCAATCGCCCCAGGCAAAAAGTTGATCACCAGATAGGTAAGCCCTCACTGACCCACTATGAAGTTGTCAGTTATGGCAAACGCTCAACACTGGTCAAACTGACACCGATTACAGGTCGTTCGCACCAGTTGAGAGTACATATGATGGCCCTGGGTCATCCCATTCTGGGTGATGGCTTCTATGCTGATCCTCTGGCCAAAAGCCTGGCGGACCGCTTACTGCTGCACGCAGCTGAGCTGACTATCACTCACCCCTATACGGGAGAGCCAATGACTTTCAGTGCTGCTGTGCCTTTTGAAACACATGTTGGTGATCAGTAATCAGTTTGTCGTTGATTAAGTCGCTGTTGAAGATGCTTCACAATCTCAGATTATTAAGTGGCATATTTTCAGCGAAAACCGTAAATTGCTTATTAAATAAAAACGAAAGTAGCAATTTACAATGGAAGTCTCATATCAACGTGACAAGCTGGACAATCAGATCCTCGAAGCCTTGATGAAAGATGCCAGAACCCCGTTTGCGGAACTGGCAAAGCGCTTCGGCGTCAGCGCCGGTACCATCCATGTGCGGGTGGAAAAAATGAAGCAGGCCAATATCATCACGGGTGCCCAAATCACAGTAAACCCAAAAGCGCTGGGATATGACGTCTGCTGTTTTATAGGAATCAACCTGAAAAGCGCCGGCGATTACCCTTCCGCCCTCGCCAAGTTGAATGCACTGGAAGAGGTAGTAGAGGCTTACTACACCACAGGCAACTACAGCATCTTTGTCAAAGTCATGTGTCAATCAATTGATGGACTGCAGCATGTACTGATCAATCGCATTCAATCTATCGACGAAATCCAATCTACTGAAACGCTAATCAGCCTGCAAAACCCTATCGTCCGGGCCGTTAAGCCCTAATCTCATTGCATTGTCCAATGCATGGAATGCATCACTCCAGATGCATTCCCCCAGTCTTCTCTCAATTCTTCTATTCGAAAGTGAACTGTATCTATACATAAATCGTATTAACACAGTTGTTAACCGAATGTTTATTTTATGGTAAATAGTGTTTCCTTCCTCTCAAATTGATAGAGAGGAGGCATAAAAAAACCAATCGCCATCAACCATTAGTGGTTAATCCGGCTCTAAAGGTGAATAGCCACCCTCATCAGCTAAAGCTACCAATGAGGAAGGTCACTGAGCCTAGGCCCCTCCACCTAAGGTGATAAAGGCGAATCATAAAAATAAAGCAGATACTCCCTCCCTGGGAAGAATCTGATTAGATGCAAGGAAGGTAAAAGTGAAAACCAAAATCGCAATAGCGGTCTCCTCGGCGCTGATTTCATCAGTACTGAGCCATACTGCCTACTCTCAGGAAGTTCGCATTACTGAGCTAAATAAAAGCGATGTAATATCAAAAAAGATCCCAAAATCCACTACCAAGTCCATTCAGCAAAGCGGTCCAATACAGCCGGTATTCATCCCGGAAGCGGGACTGGACAACAAGGCTTATCGCTATATTGTTCGGATGAGTGAAAGTCCCGTCGCCCTTTATGAAGGTGGAGTTGAAGGCTACGCCGCAACCGCCACTGCCAAGTCAGGTCAAAAGCTGGATGTAAGTAGCCACAACGTTAAAACCTACCGCAACTATCTTAAAAGCAGCCAGAATAACGTTCTGAAAACTGCCCAAGAGGTTGTCGGTAACCTTAATGTAAAACAGCAAACGACTCTTGCCTTTAACGGCCTGGTCATTGAGATGACCCAGGAACAAGCCAAAAAACTGGCCAGCGTTCCAGGGATTGCCCATATTTACCGCGAAACACTGCGGCGCCCGACGACAGACTCAGGCCCCGCTATCATTAAAGCTCCCGCTATCTGGAACGGTGATATAGATGGTGTCCAGAGCAGAGGCGAAGGAATGATTGTCGGTATCATTGATACCGGTATTAACACAGATCACCCCTCTTTTGCCGATATCGGCGGCGATGGATATGACCACACCAATCCTTGGGGGCCGGGGGTATATTCCGGCGATTGTGTAGAAGACTTCCCAGAGTTATGTAACGACAAATTGATCGGTGTTCATAGCTGGCCTGAGATTACTGATGAATACGCTGACTATGATCCAGATGTGCCTGCCAATGGTGAAGATCATAACGGCCATGGGTCTCATACAGCTGGCACTTCTGCGGGTAATGTCCTGATAAACCAAAATGTCCCCGACGTAGATAACAAAGATTCAGGTGTCATTTTTGAACATGTTTCAGGCGTTGCGCCACATGCCAATATCGTCTCGTATCAGGTGTGCTATCCAGGCGAAGATGATGCAATTCGATTCGCTGGGTGCTTACCATCTCTGACAGTATTAGCCGTTGAACACGCTATAGAAAGTGGTGTTGACGCCTTGAACTATTCCATCGGTGGAGGCTCAAGTAACCCATGGAATGATGCCGATGCCCTGGCATTTCTGGCGGCCCGTAAAGCAGGTATTCATGTAGCCACTTCCGCTGGTAACGATGGTCCAGAGCCAAGCACAGTAGGCTCACCAGGTGACGCTCCCTGGATTACCTCAGTTGCGGCCTATACCCACGACAGAGACTTCTCCGACAAGACCCTTGATGGATTTACCGGCGGTGATACCACTGCACCGGAATCCTTGACAGGTAAGGCAATGACGGCAGGTGTATCCGGCTCTATCGTTTATGCCGGTGATTTCACCAATGCCAATGATCCTGGTAACGATCCGGCCCAGTGTTTACAGCCCTTCCCGGAAAATACCTTTGAAGAAGGTACAATTGTCGTGTGTGACAGAGGAGAGATTGCCCGCGTAGATAAAGGCCGCCACGTTCAAGCCGGCGGTGCAGCAGGACTGGTGCTGGCCAACATTCAGGGCGAAGCTACCAGTGTAGTTGCTGACGCTCACGTTATTCCAGCAATCCATATTGATGCAGATCAGGGTGATACACTGCGTACCTGGCTGGCATCAGGAGCCGATCACACAGGCACTATTGGTGGTACAGAAGTCATCCACGATGAAGCACTGGCCAAAATTGCCGCTGGCTTTACATCCCGTGGACCAAATGCGTCAGTTCCTGACGTCATTGCTCCATCAGTTGCTGCCCCCGGGGTGCGTATTTTCGCCGCTTATGCCGATGACCAATCTGATGGTTTTAAGGAATTCCCGGATCCAAGTGATTTTGGTTTTCTCAGCGGTACCTCGATGGCCAGCCCCCATGTGGCAGGTGCCCTTACTTTGCTGGCTGCAACCCGCCCTCACTGGACTCCGGCCGAAGCGCAATCAGCTCTGATGTTGACTGCGGACCAAGGCACCTTTAAAGAAGATGGCACGACACCTTCTGATTTCTTCGATATGGGTGCCGGTTATATTGATGTCAAAGCTGCTGCTCAGGCTTCCTTGGTGATGAACGAGACTCAGGTTGGCTACCTCAGCGCCAATCCGGCTCAAGGTGGTAAGCCATCGCAAATGAACCTTGCCTCAATCGCTAATGCAAGCTGTGTTGGTTCATGTAGCTGGACTCGTACCGTCAAGGCGACTCAAGATGGAACCTGGGTAGCCGCAGCTTTGGGTGCTGCAGATGGATTCAAGCTGGATGTCCAACCAACCAGTTTCGAACTGAAAGCTGGCGAAACTCAAGAACTGGAGATCACTGCCGATATCACTCTGGCTGACGCAGGATGGCATTTTGCCAACATAGGGCTGATTGCTGAAAATACGCCAATGTTGAAGATACCTGTCGCAGTCAAAGGTGGTGGCGACAACCTGCCGGACAGCTTTGAAATAGTGGCAACGCGGGATTCAGGTTCTGTCACTTTGCCTGGCTTTATCGTCAAAGATCTGGACGCAATCGCCAGTGTCGGTGCTTATGATAAATCTGCAGAGATAGCAGGACCATATACACTGGCAGTTCCAGATGGCAGCTTTGATTTTGTCGGGTTGGAAATTCCTGCTCTATCGAACGTTGTCTTCAGTCTTTCTTCCGAAGCGGCCCCCGACGTTGATATGCGTGTATTTAACTCAAGTTTCCAGCTGATTGGGCGAAGCGCTGGACCGGACTCCAACGAGCAGGTCGCGTTTACTAACGTTGAGGCGGGGGTCTATTACATAGTCGCGGACGCTTACACCCCATCAGCACCGGGGGCAACCGATGAAGTAACCGTCAGAGTCACTTCCATCGAGCCGGTAGAAGAGAACCTTTCTGACAGCTTGGCTGTCACCGCAACCGAGCAGGAAAGTGGTTTCGACCTGACGTTCAACTGGTCTTCAGCGGTGAATGCTGCAGGTGTTGTGGTCATTGAAGGTGAAAATGGTAACAGCAAAACCGTTGCATATACTCTGAGCAGAGGCGAAAACGACGTCACTCCTATGACTGAAGCTCTGGTTGAAGAGATGGTGCCAGGCGAAGCTGCCACTGTGGGCTTCGATATCAAGCCTAACCTGTCAGTGGAAGATAAGACCTACACTTTGACAGCAACACTGCCAGAGGGACATGAAGTATCTGATATCAGCCATGGTGGCGTAATGTCCGGTAGTATTATTTACTGGTCAATTAACCTGCCAGCGAACACCTCAGCTGAAAATGCAGAAGTGAACTTCAAACTGACGCCTCGTACTCCAGGGGAAGATATGGAACTGACGCTGAGTCACACTACCAATGGCGATGCAGTCGAGTCCAACCACACCTTTGGCGTACTTGAAGCCGCTCCAGAAGTGGTAATAACTGGACCTAAAGGCGCCTATGCCGGCGATGCAGTGACTCTGGATGCGTCTGACTCAAGTGACGCCAACAATGATGAGCTGGAGTTCACATGGACTCAAACTTCAGGAGCTCAGGTTGACTTCACAGCTGATGGCGCTTCACTCAGCTTTACCTCTCCGAACGTGACAAGTGATGCCAGCGTAGTATTCAACCTGTCTGTCACCGACGGAAAGAGCGACCCGGTTGAGTCCTCCTACGAGTTCACTGCAAAACCACAGCCAGTATTGGTAGTGGATAATGGCGGCGGTTCCATGGGCTGGCTGACTGTACTGCTGTTGCCTCTGGCAATGCTGCGCAGAAAGTTTAAGTAACTTTTCAGTGCCAATATAAACAACGTTTGGTGAAAGAGAGGCAAACTTGCCTCTCTTTTTATTTTCTCGCTCCCTCACTCTCCGCTTTTGTTTGTGCTACAACAGTCTTTATACCGTATAAAAATTCAGCGTTCTCTACCGGATTAAAACACAAGGAAAAGCAAAGTGAAGTCTCCCATTGCAACAGCTGTTTCGTTGGGTTTGCTCAGTGCCGCAAGCATGGCTCAGACAATCACCCCAACTTCGCATTCCACAGAAGTCATTGAGTTCAGACAACACTCCAAGCCCGCTTCCTTGAGCAACAAGGCTAAAGTCGGTGAAAGGGTCATTGTCGAACTGGAGTCCAGCTCGCTTGCCAGTGCATTTGGGAAAAGTCTCGGTTTTGATACTCAAGCCACAACCTTTACTGCTGCCCACTTAAGCCACAGGTACAAAATTAATAAAGAGCAAGCGGCATTCAGCAAGCAGATATCCAGTGACTTCCCGCAACTCAGGGTCACCCAAAAATTCGATACGGTACTTAATGGTGTTGTAGTGACAGGTGACCAGGTTGATCTAAAAGCACTGGGATCCTTACCCGGAGTAAAAGCGGTTTATCCCGAACGCTTTTACCATGCGCAATTGGATGCTTCGCTGAATACCATCAAGGCCGAAGCTATGTGGAATGCAGTTAACGGCATTGATAATGCAGGCAAAGGGATAAAAGTTGCCATTATCGATGGCGGTATCCGGCCGGAAAACCCTATGTTCAGTGGTAGCGGCTTCTCCGCACCTGCCAGTCGTCCCAATGATGACTACTGCGCGACTACAGACGCTTCATTCTGTAACAACAAACTGATTGTTGCCCGCTGGTATAACCCCACCTTTACCGTATGTAGCGATGAACATCTGAGTCCACTGGATTGGGGCGGACATGGGACTCATGTCGCAGGCACGGCCGTGGGTAATCCTGTTACCGTCACTCAAAATGGTGAGCAGTTATCTTTATCTGGCGTGGCGCCAGCCGCATATCTCATGGTGTACAAAGCCCTGTTTGCCGATGAAGGCTGTGGAGGAGGCGTAGGAACCAATATTATGCTGACCCAGGCCCTGGAGGACGCGATAGAAGATGGCGCCGATGTTATCAACAACTCCTGGGGAGGTGGCGCGGGTGAGTCACCGGATAACAGCGTCTATAAATCGATATTTGAAGCCGCCGAAGCCGCAGGTGTTGTCGTAGTCTCAGCGGCAGGAAACGATGGCAACAATCCTCAAACCATAGGCTGTCCGGCCTGTATTGAGTCTGGTATCGCCGTTGCAAACAGCACCACTGGACGTATCTATGCCAACAGATTCAGCATTGGCAACCAGGCATTTACCGCTATCAATTCAAACAGCAGCGCTACGTTCAACCAGGACATCAGTGCCTCCGTCATCGCAGCTGTCAATCTTGATTCTGCTAATGAGGAAGGTTGCAGTGCATGGTCAGCAGGCAGTTTCACCAACAATATAGCGTTAATATCGAGAGGCACATGCACCTTTGAAGACAAGGCAATACTGGCCAGTAATGCCGGAGCCATCGCCATGGTGGTTTATAACAACCAAGCGGGTGCCCCCATCACAATGCACATGCCGGACGCTCCTATTCCCGGAGTGATGATCTCAAACCTCGATGGCGCAACCACTCTGGACTTGCTGGGCAACAATACTCAGGGAACTATCTCGGCCGCCGTCACCCGAACCCAATCCGATAGCCTTGCAGATGTGATCAATGCCAGCAGCTCCAGAGGCCCCAATGGCAATCCGGACTTTTTAAAGCCTGATATAGCCGCCCCGGGTACAGCGATCCTTTCTGCCGTCTCTCCGGAAACCGCCAGCGGTTCCTTTGGCTTTAATACGGGCACCAGTATGGCCAGTCCTCATGTCGCGGGTGCTGCAGCTTTGATGAAGCAACTGCATCCTGACTGGTCAGCGGTAGATATTAAAACTGCGCTAATGAGTACCGCCAAAAGCAAGGATATAAAAGACGATGATGGTTCAACCCCGGCAACACCATTTGCCATGGGTGCCGGCAGGCTTGACCTGGAAACAGCTTCTCAGGCGCTAATCACTTTTGATAAGGGCTCCTATTTGGAAGGAGCCTGTGTCTCCAGTTGCACACTTACCGCCAGAGTATTCAGCAAATCATCTCAATCCACCAGCTGGACACTGTCCGCCAACTCAGAGCAATTTGCCATCACGGTATCCCCGAGTAGCTTAACGCTACCTGCTGGGAGTAACGCGGAAATAGAGATAGATGTGGATACAGGCCAGTTGTCGAACAGTGATTGGCTGTTTGGTCAGGTAAGCCTGAGCGGAGAAGGGCAAGCTGTCAGATTACCGGTTGTGGTGCTTCCCGGTGAAAGTGATGACAGCAGCCAATTATCTATCATAGAAACAGGTTCGGATCTGACCTCGTCCGATGACATTGCCATGACAGTGTCAGTTAATAACAAAACGTTTTCTGGCGCAGTCACCCTGGATACCTATGCGCCAGCAGGAACCCAAATCGATTCTGCGGATGATGTAAACCTAAGCGTTACTGCAGCAGAAACCACGCGCTTGGATGTCGATACAAACACAGGACAGATCCGTTGGCAGGGTGATGTAACTCCGGGAGGATTCGGAATTACTCCCGTCAGTGGCAACAGTTTTGCCAGTATCTACGAGAATGGTGCCAGTGCCATCAGCTGCAGCGGCGGCTGTGATGATGTGGGCATAAGTATTACCACACCAGAGTTTCTATACCACGGCAGCCCTTATACCGAGTTAACCATCAGTGATAATGGCCTCTTGGTTGTTGGAGGCGGAGACACCTCCACCACAGCCAACAACCGCCGCTTGCCTGGTACAGAGCGACCCAACAACATTCTGGCACCTTTCTGGACAGACTTTGATCTTGATGGCACTCAGGATAATGATTCAGGCGGAGGTCTGCTGGCAACCGGTGAAGTGCTTGTCGATGGCCAGAACTATTTCGTGGTCGAGTGGTATAAAGCCAGGCCCTACAACGACAATGCTGGCAGAGAATACAGCTTCAGTGTCTGGATAAACACAGGCAGCAACGAAGAGATATTCTTCAATTACATAGATCTGGCCTCCCTGCCACTCAGCTTGACTATCGGCGCCGAAGATATCTCAGGGAATGAAGGCAGTAGTTATCACTTTAATACTGATGGAGAAACCGTCAGCAGTGGCCAACGTCTGAAGGTAAATACCCAGCCGGGAAGCCTGCTATCCCTGACCTTCCCTGTTACCCAAACTGGCTTCAATCCCGGCCAGGCCGACAGTATCAGTCTGCAGGAAGACAGTAGCGTTAACTTCAATGTGCTGGATAACGACGGTCCAATTACCCGTCAGGCCAAAGCAGAGTTGACTGATGGTATGTCGACACTCAAGGCACAACGTCTGATCACTATTTCACCCACAGGTGAATTGGGAAATGTTGAGCTTGTAACTTCTCCTCAGCATGGCTCCCTGACGCTGCAAACCAATGGCGCAGCTAGCTACCAGCCTGACGAGAACTACTTCGGAGAAGACAGTTTCAGTTACCGGGTGACAGATGACAGCGGTCTGCCCAGTGACACGACAAGTGTTTCGCTTACGGTCAATAACGTCAACGATGCGCCGCAGGTCAATGACTTCACCACCAGCGCCAATGCCGGTAGCAGCGTCGAGCTGAATGCCGATGCTTCAGATGCCGATAATGATACGCTCACCTACAACTGGACTCAGACATCCGGCACTCAGGTGTCAGTCACCAATTCGGGCAGCAGTATTAGCTTTACCGCACCGGCCAGCGGAACACTGGTGTTTGAACTGACAGCGTCCGACGGACAGGTCACAAGTAATACCGGCAGATATCAGGTCAATATCGTCAGCGCCCCGACTCCGCCTTCAGGCGGCGGAGACTCTGGTGGTGGAGGTGGAGGTGGTGCTGTGGGGTGGTTAATTGCTCTGTTGTTACCATTGCTCTGGCGAAGACGATTGGCAGAATGAAAGAGGAGAGGCTTCGGCCTCTCTTTTCTTTGCAAGGGAAAGGTGAAACTAACTCCTCGTGGCGCTCTGGCTTGAGAGCACCGTCACCAGGGTCTAACTCAGCCGTGTATATTTGGTCATCACCTTGTACAACTCGGTTCCCTGATAAACAGACGCCGAAGCAAAGTGCAAAACCGGGATGCTATCTTCCGGCAAACAGAGGGTTTGCTGCTGTTCGCTTTCACCAAATCTGTCTGGCCGTAAAATCCTCACCAAAGGTTCTCCTGCTGACAAAGGTGTTCCCGGTGCAGCCAGATACTCCACCAGGCCGCCCATCGGTGAGTGAAATTTACGATAGTCTGCCAGGGCGCAGCTGTACCTTGCCATGGCTTTGGGCTCAATATCTGCTTTGATAACACCGCGGTTTGCCAGAAAAGCCAGAATGCCTTCACAGTCATCTGCAGCATCCTGCATATCAATGCGTTCCTGAGAACCCAACTCCAGAGTATATGCCTCGACTGCAGGGGTCATCGTCATCCCCCTGGACACCACGTAGTCAGTCAATTGCCACCAGGGATAAAAGGCTGCCTCATCCATGGCGCCACCAAACTCATTGGGCATCATTAATACGCAGGGAATAGAGAACAAGCCAGCGGCATCCCGGGTGTATTCAGGGCAGTACAGATGTTTACAGGACTTGGGGCCGGTATGCAGATCCAACACAATATCGGCCTCGTGCGCCATTAACTGCAGACTCAGCGCCAAACGTCGCCCGGTAGTGACACCCCATGGTGAGTCAAGTTGCTGATGGCAGCTGTTCAGCAGGGACTGACGATAGGCTGCAATAAACTGCTCTGTCGGCAAATGTTTGTGCGCCTCAAACCAGTCGCTTAATGAGGGAGTGAGATCCTGATATTCCCGGTTCCAGTTAACACCGGTTATCGGATCAAACCGCCCCAGCGTAAACTCTCCGCTTTTCTGATTAATTCCCAAAGGGTTAGCTAGTGGAACAAGGGTAATATCCCCTTGCAGTTCCAGTTTTTCCAGCTGTTTCATCAGCTGGAAAATCACTGCATTCCCCTGCACTTCAGCGCCATGAACATTAGCCTGAATATAAACCCTGGGCGCATTACTGTCGGTGCCGGCAAAACGATAAACAGGAATCGTCAGTTCATGGCCTGTTGCCAGCTCACCTATCTTTTTAGTGTTTCTGGTCCAATTGCTCATGCCTGAGTCTCAAACAAATTGGTGTGCAGCGCATCAACCACAGCGGCGGCATCCTTTTCATCCACCAAAACACACAGGTTGTGGGGGCTCGCCCCCTGGCAAATCATACGCACATTAAAGGGCTCCAGCACGGTAAACACAGTACAGCAAACCCCTGGTGTGGTGGCAATCCGGTTACCGATAATCGCCACCAATGACAGATTATCTTCTACTGAAACCCGACAGTGCTCCGCAAGCTCCTGCATCAGGGCTTCACTGAGTAAACCTGCGCCAGTGCTGTCTGAGCCGGTTTTATCCAGGGTCAGAGAAACGTTAACCTCTGACGTGGTAATCAAGTCCACAGAGATCCTGTGTTTGGCCAGGGTAGCAAAGATGTGGGCCAGAAAGCCCTGAGCATGGAGCATCTGTAAGCTGTGAAGGTTAAGCAATGTCTGCGCACGACGCACAGCCACCGCCCGGTAGACCGGAGCATTCTCTACCTGATGACGAATCCAGGTGCCCCCCTTTTCCGGTTCACGACTTGAGCCGACGAATACCTGAATCTGCCGGCGCACCGCAGGCAAAATCGTGGCCGGGTGCAACACCTTGGCACCAAAGGTAGCCATTTCCGCGGCCTCGTTAAAACTGATCTCCGTCAGCGCTTTGGCGCCGGAAGCCAGTCTGGGATCTGTGGTGAAAATGCCGGGAACATCGGTCCATATCTCCACAGCATCAGCACGCAATGCCTCGGCCAACAAAGCCGCGGAATAGTCACTGCCACCACGCCCCAGGGTTGTGGTCTCACCATGCTCATCTGCGCCAATAAACCCCTGAGTCACCACCAGAGAATCCTGCAACAGAGGAACCAGGGCGTTGGCAACCAATGTCTCGATCTGCGCGATTTGAGGCTCTGCGCGACCAAAGTGGGAATCGGTACGCATCACTTTGCGTACATCAAAGCTGGTTGCCCGGGCTCCCTGCTCCCTCAATACCGCTGCAAACAGCAGTGAAGAACACATCTCACCGGTAGACAGTAACGCGTCCATCAGGGACTTGGCGCGGTTGAGCACCAAAGACTCACTGATGACAGCCATCTGGCTGAGCAAACGATCCAGCTCTGATGCTACCTCGGACGGTCGTCCAAGCTGATCAAGAATGCCATACTGAATGGCGGCAACTGACTTGATAAGCTCCAACCTGCGCTCATCGGTCAGATTAGCCTGAGTCAACTCAACCAGCAGATTGGTCACGCCACTTGAGGCACTCACCACAACCACCCTGGTTGCCGGGTTATCCAGCACAATCGCCGCACAACGGCACATGGATTGGTAATCAGCGACAGAAGTGCCACCAAACTTTGCTACAACTGTCATTGAGGCCCCTCCATGGCTGGAGGTGCGAAAGGGGAAACTGATTTGAATTTGTAAAACATGACACTATCTCCGAACTCACTTCGTTCGAAGAGCCTGGTGCAGCTATCGCAGCCCACGGGAGGGAAACAATGAGTCACCAGAAGCTCTCCACCAAAATACAGGTGACAGTCGACAGGATTCAGCCTGCCCGACCGATACCCAGCATCACAAAATGATGGATATCTCGGCGTTAATCCCCCTGAGTGAGATTCATAACGGGGTTTGTGCCCCTGTTCTCACCTGCCTGGTTAACGCTCCTCTTCTGTGTTCACTGCAGTTTCATCTACAGCGAGGTTAAAAGTTATCAATCCAGATTAACAAAAGTCAATCAATGTTTAATCTTGGACAAAATAATTCAACTTCACTGCCGTTAATTGACAATAAATTTAAAATTCCAGTTCGGGTAATTCGCTGACCAGCTGCGCTTTGGCAGAAAAATCACCTAATTCAATAGAGTCCTCACTGCACAGGCATGGAAGCAATAACAGGCGTCCGTTATCGACATAGTAAATTGCCAGTTGGTTGAACTCCCGCCCCAATTCGAGCCCGCTTTGGATATCACAAAACAGTGCCCAGCTCTTTTCCATATGTTGGAGATCCGGGCTGGCGCCAATCACACTGCGATAAGGCACTTTCATGGTATCAATCTCTGCTTGTAACCGTCTGTCATACAACAAATTTTGACAACTGGACAAGTTTTCCCCCATGGGGTTAAACGCGGTAACTATGGCAAAGGAAGAATGAGGAGAGAAGGGTTGGGTAAGCAAGAATATGCTTTGTTGATAATACTGCCAGAGTGTCGAAGATAACTGAGTCATGATTAACTTGTGTTTTATCTAAGCCCGCATCAGTTTATCCAGTTCCTCAGCAAACGCCAAGTATTTGTGACGCTAATCACATTGGCATTAAAAACAATTCCAAATAAATTCAGTGAGTAATGAAAATTAGATGATACAGATCACGGCATTGGAAGTATTTTTTAACATTTAATTTGTTAACAAATGCCTAAAACGAGTACAATAGCCGAGTCTGCTAACTAACCTTCTGAGCGCAAGTGAAAATCGCTTTCGTTACATCTAACCGGACGGGTTAATTGGCAGTCGGAGAGTTGTACAAATTGTCATCGGTTGGAAAATACAAAACCAACCATCACAAAGACACAACGACTGCGGAACTATTCGCATTCAAGTGCATCGAAGATTGTACAACTACGCAATGACCTGTACTCACCCTGGTCGATTGCAAATGGGCTAATCATGGAGTGAGTCGCCGTCCAATCCCTTCTGCATAGAAGAACACTCGCGATATCTTTAAGTTTTGTACGCGCTTGTTGAGGAGAGCTTTCTCTCGGACGACTGTTTAATGGTTAGCACAGCACCACATTGTTAATTAGGTAAATAGCATGCAAAACCCGCACATTCTGATCGTTGAAGATGAAGCAGTAACCCGTAATACCTTAAGAAGCATTTTTGAAGCCGAAGGATATGTGGTCACTGAAGCCAATGACGGCGCAGAAATGCATAAAGCTTTGCAGGAAAACAAAGTTAATCTGGTTGTTATGGATATCAACCTGCCAGGTAAGAACGGTCTGCTGTTGGCCCGCGAGTTGCGTGAGATCAATAACATCGGCCTGATCTTCCTGACCGGTCGTGACAACGAAGTGGACAAGATCCTGGGTCTTGAAATTGGCGCGGACGATTATATTACCAAGCCGTTCAACCCACGTGAGCTGACCATTCGTGCCCGCAATCTTCTGACTCGCGTAAATAGCGCAAGCGCTGAGGTAGAAGAAAAGAGCTCTGTAGAATTCTACCGTTTCAACGGTTGGACTCTGGAAATCAACAGCCGCTCTCTGATCAGCCCTCAGGGTGAATCTTTCAAACTGCCACGCAGTGAGTTCCGTGCCATGCTGCACTTTGTAGAGAACCCAGGCAAGATTCTGAGCCGTGCTGACCTGCTGATGAAGATGACCGGCCGTGAGCTGAAGCCACACGACCGTACTGTGGACGTGACTATCCGTCGCATCCGTAAGCACTTCGAAAGCCAGCCTGACACTCCGGAAATCATCGCCACTATCCACGGCGAAGGTTACCGTTTCTGCGGCAACCTGGAAGACTAATTCCAGTTTGACCGTAAGCCAAAAGAGCCAGCTTAATGCTGGCTTTTTTATTGGCTGCGCTCCTTAAAACAAAGGCACCTGATTAGGCAATGCTGTTGGTTTAAGAGAGGCCCCCAAGAACAAACGCTAAAAACTTGAACCACGAAGAACGCGAAGGGCACGAAGAAAAGCTAAGTTCTTTTTTGCTCTTACAACCCCGTCCTTGGACTTGAGCCAGTTCACCGTCCTTGGTTCTCGCTCATAACCATATAACTTCGTCATATTCGCCGTGTTCTCTGTGCAGTGAGCGAAGCGAACGCTTCGTGGTCGCGGCTTTTAAAGCCAAAACCCTACCGTTAGTTATTCGTTTTTAACTGACGGTCCAGAAAATCGGCCATAGAGCGATACAGATGAGTTCTGACCTTTTCGCCCCGCATTGAGTGCTTAGAGCCAGGGTAATCAATCATCTCAAACAACTTACCCTCATCCTGCAGCGCCTTATAAAGACGGGTTGAGTTCTCAAACAGCACGTTATCATCCGCCATACCGTGATAGATCAACAGCCCGCGCTGGTAGTTTCCGACATAAGGGAAAACGCTGGCACTCTGATAACCCGTTTTATTGTCCGCAGGATGCCCCATATAACGTTCTGTGTAATGGGTGTCGTACAATGCCCAATCAGTTACCGGTGCACCGGATATCGCCGCCCTGAAGTAATCAGGGGCTTTAAACTGGCTCATCAGCGCCATATAGCCGCCGTAGCTATGGCCATAAATAGCGATACGGTCATCCATGACATAAGGCAGGGTACGCAAATAATCCACACCCGTCTTTTGATCCTCTACTTCTGCATCACCCATATTGCGGTATATCACCTGCTCAAATTGGGTGCCCCGGTTGGCACTGCCACGGTTATCCAATTGAAACACCAGATAGCCCCGCTGCAACAGGTGCTGGGTAAAGTAATCATGTTCGCTCCAACTGTTGGTGACCAGCTGGGCATGGGGACCACCATACACACGCACGACCACAGGATACTGTTTTCCTGCGTCAAAATCCGCAGGTTTGTGCAGCCGGTAATAGAGATCCTGACCATCTTTGGCCTTGATAGCACCAAACTCAGGCAATTGCCACAGGCCAAAATAGGTATGCAGCGGATGCTCGTCGTCCACGGCATTTTGCTCTACCCATTGACGCATTTCGCCGGTTTTGGCGTGTAAGCTAATTTGTGGTGGCTGTCCCAGGGAGCTGAAGTAGTCCAGATACACTGGGCTCGCCTTGGCAAACACAGGATTATGCATGCCAGCTCTGGTACTCAGGCGACTGATACCTTTCTCCGGTGCGCTTAAGGAAACACGATAGATGTGACGCTCCAGAGGCGTGTCTTTACGACCGGAGAAATAGACTTCGCCACTGTCTTCATCAACATATTCAATATCGTCCACACTCCAGTCACCGTCTGTCAGCTGCTTGAGCAGCTTGCCATTCAGATCGTACAGATACAGGTGCTTAAAGCCGTTGCGCTCAGATGCCCAGATAAAGGCATTTTGTTTTTTCAGAAAAGTCAGATCATCGTTGAGGTTAAGCCAGGCATCACTGCGCTCAGCAATTAACGTCTCAGGCTTATCATTTGAACGGGTATCCACCACTCGCAGGTCCAGCGCTTGCTGGTTTCGGCTCTGCCACTGGAAACTCAAATGACGACTGTCGGGTAACCACTTCACCCGTGGCAGATAGATATCCTGCTCTTTGCCCAGGTTGATCCAACGGGTTTTGCCATCCTTGAGCTGCACTGTGCCCAACTCGATCAACACATTGTTTTCACCAGCATAAGGATATCGCTGCTCGGTCAGCTTAATTCCATCGGCATAGATCTCATTGCGGGTAACCAGCTCAACCGGCGATTCATCAATACGGGTAAAGGCGATAGCCGACTCATCCGGCGCCCACCAGTAACCTGTCATGCGCCCCATCTCCTCCTGAGCAACAAACTCAGCCATGGCGTTCTTGATTGGGCCGCCGCCATCTTTGGTCAGTTGAGTCACCTTGTCAGAGGCCAGCTCCATCACATAGAGGTTTTGATCGGCCACCCAGGAAACAAAATGCCCTTTGGGGGACAGACGTGCATCAGTAGCGAACCCCTCTCCAGTCTCCAGCAACCGGGTTTTACCTGTGGTCATATCATGGTGATATAACTTGCCGGAAGCAGGAATAAGCAAAGCCTGGCTGTCAGCCGCCCAGAAGTACTCCATGATGCCCTGACCATATATGCGCTGGCGCTCACGCCTTGCTTTCTCTTCATCCGAAAGCTCACCGGACGCCAGCTTGTCAGCATTGAGCAAACGGCTGCGTTTACCGCTTGCCACATCTATCTGCCACAGGTCATAGAAGTGTTGATTATCTTCGCGGGCAGCCAGAAAAGTCACCAGCTTGCCATCAGGAGATAACTTGAGACCACGGGGACTGCTACCGGCCAGCGCCGGAGAAGCATGCATACGCTCGATGGCCAGCTTGGTCTTGTCTCCCTGAGGAATAGGTAGAGTATCTGTCAGCAAGGGCACCGCCTTAAGTTGTACCGACATTGAAGCCATCAGCAGGCCAAGCGCCGGAGAGATCCATTTTTGTTTCATTATTATTCCCTGGATACAGAATTGCGCCCCCATTCTGCATGATTTTACGCCAGCGTCCAGTCGGGGAGATTTGCCGTCACTGTGTAAAAGTCAGCCCCCTGCACTGTTATTTTCAACTTGCTGAGGTATGATCTGCGCCAGAAAAATCCAGCTTTTATGCTTTAAGGACTAACCATGCAGACTCTGGCCCAACATCTTCAACAACAAGCTATTCCCGAGTCACTGACCCAGCTGCTGCTGACGTTGGCTGACACCTCCAAATCCATCAGCCAGGCAGTTCGCCACGGTGCGCTGGCGGGTATTCTGGGCGCCACTGAACAGGAAAACGTTCAGGGCGAGACCCAAAAGAAACTGGACGTTATTACCAATGACATGCTCAAAAATGCTCTGCAGGCGTCCGGTCATGTCCGTGGTCTGGCTTCCGAGGAAGAAGATTATGTGGTGCCTGTGAGTGATGCCGGTGAATACCTGGTGTGCTTTGACCCACTGGATGGCTCTTCCAACATTGATATCAACTCTCTGGTGGGTACCATCTTCTCCGTACTGCCGGCGCAGGCAGGTGAATTGACAGAGCAGAGCTTCCTGCAGTCGGGTCGTCAGCAAGTGGCTGCCGGTTATGTACTTTATGGCCCATCTACGATTCTGGCGCTGACCGTTGGCAAAGGCGTCAGCTTCTTCACTCTGAATCCGGACAGTGGCGCCTTCCTGCTGACCCAGGGTGATGTACAGATCACCAAAGACACCGCCGAATTCGCCATCAATATGTCGAACCAGCGCTTCTGGGAAGCACCAATGCAAACCTATATTGCCGATCTGCTGTTGGGTAAAATCGGTCCCCGCGAAAAGTCATTCAACATGCGCTGGATTGCTGCCATGGTGGGTGATGTTCACCGCGTGCTGTGTCGTGGCGGTATTTTCACTTATCCCACTGACAACAAGAACCCGGAAAAACCATACAAACTGCGCTTGATGTATGAAGCCAACCCTATGGCTTTCCTGGTTGAGCAGGCTGGCGGTAAAGCAACTACAGGCTATCAGACCATTTTGGATATCCAGCCTGAAGCAATTCACCAGCGTGTGGCCGTGATTCTCGGCAGCGCCAACGAAGTCGATACCTGCCTTGAGTATCACGCTGAGGATTACAGCGGCGACGAGCCTACCCTGTAACAACTAAAAAGCCCCGCACTGCGGGGCTTTTTAATATCGAGGTTAACGACTGATCTTCACCTCAGGCTGATTCAGCAATGACAGGGTGGGATTTCTTTCCATGATTCCCTGCTTCATCTTCCAGCCAATAGCCAATCCTGCAACAAAGCCGCCTATATGGGCCCAATAAGCCACGCCCGGTCCTCCAAAAAGTAACCCGAGGAAATTGAACAGCAGCCACAGAGCAAAGAACATCTGAGGACTAAGCTTCTTTTGGTATATCAGAAACATAAATGTCAAACTGGCATGCCTGAACCACATCAGATACATACCAAACAAACCCGCAATCGCACCACTGGCACCCACGTTATAAATCATCGAAGCAGGGTCTGCAGCAATTTGCGCAAACGCCGCGACCAAACCACAGGCCAGATAGCTCAGCAAATAATTCCTCCGTCCCATGGCGTCTTCCAGGTTATCCCCCACCACATACAGAAAATACATATTGCCAATGAGATGCATCCAGCCACCATGCAAAAACATATGTGTCAGCAAAGTCCATGGCTCAGACATATCCATTACCTGAGCCGCCTGGATAGACAAGTGTTCATAAACCCACAGAGTGTTCTTATTACTCATGCCATACATGAGAAAAATAAGCACATTAAGCGCGATAAGTGTGTAGGTTACCCAGGGCGTGATTTTCGGCTTAAGGTTAAATTCCACCGGCATCTGCGACAGGAACTGGAATATCCAGGTTTTAAAGCCGACTTTGCCGTTAAGCTCACCCACCAACTGTCTCACCTTGGGGGAACTGACCACCTTCTCCCGCTCATGGCCCTCAATAAACACACCACTGCACTTGTGGCACACCTCAACCTCAAGTTGAAACTCTTCCATCAGGTGATAGCGCTCAAGAGGAATATCGCAGTGGATACAGTGGATTTGAGTTTTACCCAGGTGTTTGCCCAGATTCTCTTCTGCTCTTACCGCATCGTCATCATTGTCAGCGGTCGACAGGGCAGAGTTGAGTTCACCATTTTCAAACCAGAGACCACCACAGTGATGACAACAATCCACCTCTTCGCCATGAAACTCAAAGGCATCCAGGGCTCTGTCAGCACATACGGGACATTTTAATGCCATGATTCAGTCCTCTTTTTGTTACTCGAGCGTCATGCCTGCCTTAGTCAAACTGGTTTCCAGTTTTTCATAGCTGGTCTTGAGTTCGGGCAAGACTGTGTCTGTCATGGACTGGTTCAGCTCCAGCAACTTACCCGCACCGAAGCGTGACCCTATGGTGCGAGTCTCAATTTTCTGCACTATGTCATCGACCTGCAGATAGTAACGGCGTATTTCGGAGAGCACTGGAGTCGGGGTTTCCAGAGTAAAAGGAGAATACTTCATGTTTTCCCATATAAAAGTCCCCATAGCCGGACTGTTGTTCTTTAAATCATATGGGGGGTTGGTCTTGAGCATGTTGGCGTACGCCTCCACCACGGCAACATTATCCTGCACTTCATCGTACAGAGAGCGACGCAGGTAATAATTGCTCTGCTTGTTGGTGAGGTTGTCAAAGGCAATGGCCTGGCTCAGACCTTCCTGGGCTGCCAGAAACACACCCAACACAGTAGCCAGCATCATAAATATCTGTCCCACCCAAAAACTGGTTTTGGTCAGCTCCCGGTTATCCAGTTTAATTTGAGGTTTTGCCTTGGTTTCTACTGTTACCTGCTCTTGTTCTTCTGCCATCACTGATACTCCATATACTCCCAAAGGGGGAACACAAATGACGCAACAGTATATTAACAACTCGAATTGATACAAGCGCACGGGCTAAAGAGGGGAAGAATCTACTAGCAAAGCATCGTAAGTTAATACTAAAGGGTAAGTTCTGTTGACGATTCGCATTGACCTACAAATCAAAAAGGGACCCTAAGGTCCCTTTTGAGTATCAGTCAGTTTTATCAGGCTCTGTCGGCCAGCGCCTCGGGCGCTTCAACATGATGTTCCTTCTCAGTCTGATCTACGATAGTCAGCACCGCGGTATCGCCCACAACGTTACAGGAGGTCAGTATCATATCGATCAGGCGGTCCAGTGCAGCCACCAGAGCAAAAGCTTCAACCGGCAAGCCCATTTGGTGGATCATCACACCAATCATCACCATACCGCCACCCGGCACACCACCTGCGCCCACTGCCAGCAGGAAGATAGAGAACAGCACTGTCGGCAACTGCTCCATAGTGATTGGCGTTCCAAAGGCGTTAGCGATAAAGAAGATAGCCACAGTAATGTAAATTGCCACACCGCCCATGTTCATGGTCGCGCCTAATGGCACGCCGAAACCGGCAACAGCTTTATTCACGCCCAGCTTTTCAGTCAGGGTACGCATGGTCACCGGAATGGTTGCATTGGAGCTGGCGGTGGAGAAAGAGAACAGGATCTGCTCCTGGGTTTTCTCGCGGAAGGTCTTGGCGGATATCGGCGTAAAAAGACCCACAGCCGCCGGATACACAATAAATACCCACAGCACCAGCAGGCCGATAATTAACCCCAGATATTCCAGCACACTGAAGAAGACTTCAGCTTCCAGGGTCGCGCCCAGCTTAAACATCAGTGCAAATACACCGATAGGCGCCAGCTGCATCACCACGGAGATCAGCTTCATCATGATCTTGTTGCCTGTCTGGAAGCCCTTAACGGCACCGGCAACAGTATCTCCCATGGACTTCATCACACCACCCAGCAGCAGTGCCATAAAGATCACCTGCAGCATGTTACCTGAAGTGAATGCCTGAATTGGGTTGCTTGGCACTATACCGACTATCAGCGCCATCAGGTTGGGCAGTTCAGTAGCGTTAATGGTCACGCCGGTGGCACCACTCATATCCACGCCCTCACCCGGACGCAGCAGCAGACACACGGCCAGTGCCGCGGAGATACCGACTATGGTGTTGATAATATAGAAACCAAAAGTCTTGCCACCGAGGCGCCCGAAACTGCGCAGATCCTGCAGTTCACAAACACCACAAACGATGCTGAAAAATACCAGTGGAACCACCAGCATCATGATCATATTGACGAACATGGTGCCAACGCCTGAAGCGATATCCACCAGAGTACCGGAGAAGAAGTGAAGGTCGGAGAGTAGATACTGGACCATAGAGCCCAGGATCACACCGGCGAACAGACCGATAAAGATCCGTGCAGAGAGTGATTTCAGCATAGTGTGTTACCCCTGATTGTGCTTGTTGGCCAATGAATGGCTCTACTTCCTCGGGGTTTAAACCCCTGATTTTTTATAATTTCGGCTGGGATAGTGAATCATGCTGGCAGGAAGATCAATCACACAGGCAAAGAAAAGTGTTGAAACACACAGGTAACCCGGTAAAGCCAAAACCAAATAACCAATAAAAATCAATACATTGAGCGCCAAGAACAAAACCATCACAAAATCAAAACTTTTACCTGACCAACAAATTGATAACCAAGTAAAAACAGAAACTTAATAAGCGACAGCCAAAGCATCTTTTAAAAAAGCCAAAAACAGCACAACTCACCACCAAACATTAGCAATGCAGTTAGGCTGTCCAAGCAAAACAAAATGAAAGGCGAGATCTGTCACGCTTTAACTGACAAACATTCCAGCTAAAACCATAAAAAAGGGCTGCCCCAAGGCAGCCCTGTTGATATCAATGACACACTTACGCCTGTGACGGTTAAGCCATCCACAACTCCACATCGCGGATAATAAAGTTACCTGTATACACAGGATGCTTATCGCCAACAGGCTCCAGCTCGAAGAAGCTGCGATACTCTTCCGACAGGCCGTCATAGCCGCAGATCACCTGATACAACCAGTTCTCACTGTCCCAGGGCAGATCGTTGGCCTGCAGGTATTCCAACGCCGACTGACGCACACCTGAATCAATCACAGCGCAGAAATAATCATCCACTGCCTGCTTGAGCGGGTTGTCCGGTACATCGAACTCACCGGCATCGGTCAGGGCAAACGCAGTGTCTCCGGCCTGTGGCTTGGCAACCTCAGGCAGATGAGTAATGGACTTGATGCGGGACACCAACTCCATCAATTCATGCTCCTGCACCGTGTTGTGCACATCCACTGCCGCCGGAGCCAAAATGCCCTCGGCACGGTTAAACAGCACAGGCACCTGCTTATGGGCCACATGGTCCATAGGACGATAATCAGGGTGCAACTCGGTATGCAACAACCACCCCTTCAGCAGGCGGGTACGGCCACGAATTTGACGGAAACGTCCCAGCAGTTCCAGCAAACGTGCCTGCACCACAGACAGCTCCTGAGCGCAGCTGCTCAGGGTATCCTGCAGCGTCGTCACCAGCAGACGGCGCAGCTCGCGGTTATCACCGGCCAGCTCAGTCAACTCGTTGAAATGGAACATCTCCAGACCGTTGAGCAGTTCGGTCACCTGGCTTTGAGCCAGTTCGTTTTCACGAATCTTGGCATTCAGGGTGCCAACATAACCAAATTCATTGTTGATACGGCCCCACAGCACCCGGATGGCATATCTCAGGCTTTCAGTAAAGGCGTACACATGCTCGTTAAGGTCGGCCAGATAGGCTTCTGCTGCGCTGTAGTCCACCCGCTGCCGGGCTTCTTTATAGTGCTCAGCCAGGGTTTTGATGGTAGCCATGGCTGAGCCAACATTGGCATCGATCTGACGGTTACGCTCATCACTCAAAGCCTCTTCCAGAAAGGCTCTGATGGTGCGCTTAAGACGCAGCGGTTGATCAGCCTCAGGCTGCCACAGAATACCGGCCTTCAGCAGCTTGTCGATAACACCCGGCTCATGCTGGCTCTCGTTGACCTCACCCGACTGATAAACGTCCATAACAACATCAGAATGGCGGGCCAGCTGTTTAAGCAGCTTAACGCCGGCCGAATGCAGATTAGAACTCATATCAGCTCCCGTTGACTGCTGGCTGTCTCAGCCTGAGCCTCCAGCTGCAGACCTTCAGTTTCATCGATAAAGCGGATCACCTCATACAGGTAATCCAGTTTACCGGTAGCAAGATAGATCTGCTTTTCGCTGTTGGGGCGCACCAGGTAACCGAGCTCCACCAGACGACGGAACACCAGCTTAATCTGGTTATCCACCTGAGTACTGGTGGAGCCAAACAGGCGATACTGACTCAACTTGGCCAGCTGCTCACGAAATGCCGGAGTATCTTCAATACGGCCCTGCAGCTCGGTCAAACGAATTGCTGCACCTTCGGTCAGCGGTGCATCCTGGCCCGAGGCCTCCTGCACCAGTACCAACCACTCCACCATGGGAATAAGCGCACTGCAGATATCCTTGAACTGGCTGGAGATCACCTTGCGTTCATTCTCACCCAGTTGCAGATAGCCGCAGAAATAGACTTCACCATCCGCTGCCGATGCCAGGGTACGGTTAATCTGGTTCAGGTAAGCTTCCACCTTCTCGCGCATGGCACCACTTTGCAGCGCGCGCCAGCCATCTTCATCCGTGGTCTTACAGATAAACTGTCCCTTGAGCAGGCGCTCCACCAGAGTGCCCATGCCGACCAATACCACTTGTTCCTGGCTCATTTACACGGCCTCCTGAGACATTCTCTGCTTCAGCTTTTCAGCCAATGGGTTCGCCTTGGGCTTAACCACCTGCAGCTTACGGGTTTGTTTATTGATAATGTAACGGTTGGCGAACAGGGTCAGTACTTCTGACTCAGGGTTCGGGAAGGCACCCAGTACCGAGATATTGTTGTTCTCACAGGCATCGAAAATCTTCTTCACGTTACCATGGTGCAATGTGCCCAACTCATCGATTGGCCAGTGAATGGTCACTTCGGCGCGACCACGCAGCAAACGGGTAAACGCCAGCAGGAACTTACACAAAATCAGGTAAGCCATACCATGACTGGAAGACTCATTCAGCTGACGGTCGGTACGGATAATCAGATCTGAATTGCCCTCTTTCAGGCGAAGTTCAATCTCCAGCAGCTTGGCAATACCGCCGGTCAGTGCGCTGCGACCTATGATGTCCAACGCACGGCGCATGGAGTTGATATAGTCCTCATCCGGCAGGCCATTGAAGCCATCGCTCTTCCAGCGTTTGAACGCCTTCACAAAAGCTTCCAGCTCAGGCCAGAACTCCAACTCACTGATGCGGGAACGAATACGTACCGCAGACTCTGACACCCCATCCAGGAACAACTCTTCACCCACTTCACGGGTAATACGAGCGCTCTGGCTGGCAATACGACGGTCGATATCCGCCAGTACTTCGTAGTAAGCGGTCAAATCCACACCGAAAATACGGCCCTGCTCCCGCAGTGCCATCATGGACTGAGGCACCATCACATTCAAAAGTTGCTCCAGTGCCGGGACCAGTTTACGGTAATCCAGCAGACGAATGCCCTTGTCATTCACAAAGCTGGACTCTTCCCGGGCTCGCTCCCAGGTCTCGGCCAGACTTGAGCCTGACTTGGCAGCAATCACGGTATCGAAGTGCTCCACGTACTGCTTCACTGAGCCCAGTAGATAGTCACGCTTCAGCAGCAGATCTTCACCCTGACGCAGACGCTCACCCAGGCTGCCAACCGCTTCTTCATTTGTGACTGGCAACTTAAGATCAGCCAGCTTACGCATCAGACTGCGCAGCTTGGTCAGGTTCTCAGAAGCTTCTACCTGAGCGGCATCACTGTCGCGACGTTGCTTCTCAAGCTCTGTGCGCCTGGCTTTTACTTCGCTGGCTTTGGATTTGAGTTGAGCTTCCAGCTCAGTGGCGATACGCTTCACTTCCACCAGCTGCTCGGTCAGTTTTGGCTTACGTACACGCCAGGTGTGCTGATACCAGTCGTCGTATCTCAGGACTTCACTACGACGCTGCTCAGCCTTACCGATGCGGCCTTCCAGATCCCGGATTTCGCGTTTAAGGGCAACAATTTTGTCCTCGTCCACGCCACGGGATTTAAGTTCATTCTTGTACCAGGTCTCACAGGCTTTCAGTTCGCTTTGAGTATTCTCGCGACGGCTGTTGATACTGGCTTTAACCTGAGCAATTTGTGCTTCCAGCGCGCCCACCACTTCCTGCCAGTAAGCCTGCTTTTCCATACGGGCTTCCAGGGCGTTGGCTTTGTACTCTTCCAGCCACTCATCATGACGCTGTTTAAGCTGCTTCTGCTCGCTTTCAATCACGGTCAACTGCTTGGCAGACAGGGCTTTACGCTGTGCCAGCATTTCGTTGATTTTGGCCTGGGCAGAGCGCTTCTCATCCAGCAGACGACGCAGATCATCACGACTGTTCTGGTAAGCGGTACGGGCAAAAGTCAGTTCACGGCTGAGCTTATCCAGCTCGGCATTAACCGCCACCAGATTCTCTTCCGCCTGCTCCTGCAGCTCTTTAGCGCTCTTCAGCGCTTCTTCAGCCTGCACAAAGCGGGCACGCAGCTCCTGCTCAGAAGCAGCATATTCAGGTACATCCAGCGCTTTCAGATCCAGCTGGATACCGAACAGGGACTCACTGTCCCCCCCCACAACCGGACGCAGATCTGTGCGGTGCAACAGCTCAGGGGCAATCACCTTACCCAAAGTCTGTTCCCAGCCAGAGGCTTCTTTACGCAGGTATTCCAGCAAGGTATGAGACTGTGGGAACAGCATCTCTTTGAGTTCATCCAGACCGCTCTGGCGCTCGTTTACCCTCAGGCTGGCCTGACGCAGGGCTTCGTTGGCCTGATCGCGACGGGCGCGCAGCTTGCGCTCCTCGGCTGCGACACGGTCAACCTTGGCATTGCTGGCTTCCTGGGCCTCGTCGGCCTGGGAGATACGCTCATCGAAGACAGCCAGCTCCAGCTTCTCATCTTCTGTGTAGGTAACACTGTCGACCTTGAGCTTGAGCTCCGCAGTCTGCAGCTTAAGTTGGTACTCCTGCTCCTGGAACCTGGCCTGACCCGCCTGCAGTGCTTCACGACCTGACTCTGCCAACGTTTCCATATCGGCGCGAGCCAGTTCACGCTGGCGGTCACGCTCTTCGCGGGCCTCTTCCTGCTCCTGATGCAGAGATTCCAGCGCGTTATTCAGTTGCTCACTAATCTTGCTGCGACGGGCGTTATAAGCGGCTTCAATATCCTGGTGCTTATCGGTCAGCAACTTGTGACGCTCAGACAGGTTCTCCAGATCGGCACGCCAGTTCGGCAGGGATTCCAGATCCTGCTTGGCCTGCTCGATATCGGCATCCAGAAAAGCGCTGTGCTGATCGTCGATGGCATTAAGCTCATCTTCAAACTTGGCCATATCCCCTTTGGCAGCTGACAGTTCCAGGTTGAGCTCATCACGCTCCTCCTTCCACTGCTCATCCAGCTGCTTCAGTGCCAGATTGACCTCTTTGGACAACAACTGCTGTGAATCCTGACGCTCCACCTCTGTGGTCTCATCATGGCGATAGCCTTTGCCCAACGTCGCCAGACGCAGTTCGCTGCTCTGAAGCTGGTCAAACTCCTGCTCCAGCTTTTCAAATTCCGGACGTATCTGCTCAAAGCCCTGAATAAGCTGGCTTTCTTTAATCCAGGATTCAACACGCTGTGGATTGATTCGGGAGCTTGGCGGATTAACCCCATCCTCTTCCAGAATGGCGGCGATCATTGACTTGACCGTCTCCATCTTGCCCTCTTTGGAGTGCACCGCCTTGGCCAGCTTTTCGATGTGGCGCAGTGAATGCTCGGCCGCACACAGGGCAAACTGATTGGCGTAACCACGCAGTTCGCTGCGGTTACCACCAGTGCCCAGCAAAGTCCGGTCATTCTGGATAATGGCGCGGAATTCACGGGTATTGAGCAGATTGGTCACACTCACGCCCTTGCGCTTCATCTCACGGCCCAGCTCCGCCATGGTGTGGCACAAAATGGTGTCGCCGTTACGCTGTTTGACATAGTCTTCCAGGTCGAAGCCTTTGGCGATAAAGCGGTAGTTCACCCCTTTACCGTCACCGGCAGAAGCCAGTACAGCCTGATACAGCAGGCCATCTTCTTTACGGTATTCGTAAACTATGTAGCTTGATTCTCTTGGCAGGTACCAGCGCTCAAAGCTGTCACGGGTTGAAGGCACTACGCGACTGGGATATTCACCGTAAAATACCGGCACCAGACGCTGCAATGTGGTCTTCCCCGAAGCATTGGTACCACAAATATTGGTGTGGCCATCAAGTGCCAACTCAACCACCCCGGGCAGGTGGGTGTCTATCAGCACAATTCGAATCAAACTGGACATGGCTTTCCTTAAATGAATGATTTGGCAAACATTGGCAGGCCTTAGCTGCCAGCGCCAAATAGAAGCTCAGGAATATCAAACCCACTAAGGTAATAGAAAGGGAAGATCGGCGCAATCAGAGGGAAAAGAGGCGCTTACAAGATAGGCAGAAAGTTGGAAAACCAGACTGTGTTTACAGTCCGGCTACAGGATAGGCTATCAATACTGCTCAGCTGGCTTTTAGTGCTGCACGCTCATCGTACTGGCGGCACATATCTGCCACTTTATCCTCTTCCAGAGGACGAAGGCCACTGAGTACCAGAGTTTTACGACCTGTCCCCACCTGACGGCCATCACTGGTCAGCTTAAACTCCAGGGTGGCATCACCGCGCTTGCCATCAATCTCCAGAGTTTTGGATACCAGCTCCAGTTCTACCTGACAGAAATCAGTGTCAGTCAGCTCAACACTCATGCTGTCGTATATCACCAGAGGACGAGCCGGATTAATCATCACCTGATGTTCCTGCATCAAAGGCACTACCACATGGGTGAAGTTAAGGCCCGAAAAGGCGACATAGCCGCGTACGAAAGACTCTATCTGTTCAGGGCAATGACTGGCATTACCGGATTGAGTCACCTTCAGATAGGTCTTGTCACGACTGTCAGTGATAGCCAAAGCCTCCCGGGTATCAGGAAACTGCAGGCATACGCCAGAGCCCACCATACCCTCAAAGCTGAAATGCATTTTTTCGTGCAGACCATATTTGCTTACCGCCATTGCAAACAGGAGATCGCCGGGAACACAGAAACGCTTGGCACCTTCATCATGGATAGGATTGAAATCACCGGCAATATCCTTGGCAAACGCACTGGCCTGAGCAGGGGTAATCTCCACACCCGCAGAGGTCTCACTGAAAAACGGCTTTAAAAACATAAACACTGCACCCGAGCAAAAGTTATTTTATCGATAAGCGGCGCACAGTCTAACCGCAAACCTCAAAACAACTCACCCGATGACTTGGCATAGACGGGCAAAACGCCACTGGACGGATGAGTTACTGTGACACAAGAGCCAATCAAGCTTCTCTTTTTTGTTTTTCTCCGCCACAGAAATCACCAAAGCTTGCCCGTTTTGCCAACCAAACAGATACAGATGTAGTGATCAAGAGCACATTTTTTACCCCTTCGAACCAAGCCGGCAACAAAATCAGCGCCACACTGTTTACAACAGGGAAACAATACATATAATGCAAACCATTATCATTTGCGCTTAGTATAATATTCTAAATATAGATCACGGAGAGGTTATGTCTGTCTACAAGAAGTTACCCCTGAGTATGGTTGCCACCGCCCTGATGGGTGCGTTATCCGCACCGGCAATTGCCGATGACAAGGAAGCCAGTGTTATCGACACCATCACTATCTTTGGCAGCAAGAACCCTCTTGATGCAACTCCAGGCAGTGCCTATGAGATCTCACAGGCTGAACTGGATAACTTCAAATACACAGACATAATGCGCACTCTGTCTACCGTGCCTGGCGTTTATATTCAGGAAGAGGATGGCTATGGTCTGCGCCCTAACATAGGTATGCGCGGTACAGGTCAAAACCGTTCAGAGAAAATTACCGTAATGGAAGATGGTGTGATTGCTGCGCCCGCTCCTTACGCTTCACCTGCCGCTTACTACTTCCCAACTCCGGGCCGTATGGAAAGCATTGAAGTTCTGAAAGGTTCCTCCACTATCAAATATGGCCCACGCACCACTGGTGGTGTCGTTAACCTGCTGTCCCGTCAAATTCCTGAAGAGGAGATGGCAGGCAAAGTGGATGTGGCACTGGGCCAGGATGGATTCGGCAAACTGCACGCCTATGGTGGTGGCCAGGGTGAGCAAGTCGGTGCTGTTGCCGAAGTATTCCGCTATCAGGCTGACGGGTTCCGCGATATCAATCATATTGGTGGAGACACCGGCTTTGATAAAACCGATGCTCTGGCTAAAGTTCGATTCTCCTCCGCCAAGGATGCGCGCTTCGACCAGGAGCTTGAAATCAAACTCAAGTATTCTGAAGAGACCTCTAACGAAACCTATATGGGTCTGACTGCTGCAGATTACGCCAGCTCTCCATACAGCCGTTACAGTGCTTCTGCCAAAGACCAAATGAACACTGAGCACAAGCAGATCCAGCTAACCCATGCGATCGATTTGAGCTCTGACGTGACTCTGGGCACTATCGCTTACTACAACGACTTCCACCGCAACTGGTATAAGACCTCCAAGGTAAACGGTCTTAGCCTGAGCAAAGGTGGTATAGATGCCGCAGCCGCATTCGATGCGACCCCAGGCAGCGATCCACTGAATGTGGATATTAAAGCCAATAACCGCAGCTACCTGTCACAGGGTATCCAGACCGAACTGAATGTTTTCCTCGGCGATCACGAGCTGGCATTTGGTGCCCGTCTGCATGAAGACGAGATGGACAGATATCAGTGGGTCGATAAGTTCCAACTGGACTCCAGCTATCAGTGGAGCCTCAACGAAGCCGGTGTTCCTGGCACTGACTCCAACCGTATCGACAGCGCCAATGCTCTTGCTCTGTATGTACAGGACAAGTTCACCCTGGGTGATGTCAGCATTCTGGCTGGCCTGCGCTACGAAGATATCGAAACCCGTCGTGAAGACTGGGGCAAAAATGACCCGGCTCGCCTCGGTACACCCGGCAAAGACGTGAAAAACAGCTTCGACGCCCTGCTGCCTGCGCTGGCAGCCACCTGGCAGCTGAACGATGACCTGTTGCTGCTTGCCGGCGTACAGAAAGGCTTTGCTCCTGCCGCTCCGGGTAATGCTGACAAAGATATTGAAGAAAGCTGGAACTATGAGTTTGGCGGTCGCTACAACGCCGGAGAGTTTAGTCTTGAAGCTGTCGCGTTTTACAGTGATTACAGCAACATGCATGGCAACTGTACTGCAGCTCAGGGATGTGACGATGAAAACCTGGATAACCAGTACAACGCCGGTGAAGTAGATGTAAAAGGTCTGGAGCTAAGTTCCGGTTATGATTTCAATGCAGGTGGTAACATCACCTTCCCGGTGAAACTCTCCTACACCTATACCAAGGCTGAGTTTGCTAATGATTTCAGCTCTGACTTTGATACCTGGGGTGACGTAGAGAAAGGTTATGAACTGCCTTATCTGCCGGAAAACCAGCTGTATCTGGCAGTGGGCGCCAAGGCAGAAGCCTGGGAGCTGACACTCGCTGGCCGCTATACCAGCGATATCCGCACCAAGGCTGGTGAAGGCAGCATCCCGAACGATGAGTTGATTGAATCCAAAACCGTTGTCGACCTGTCTGCCCGCTACTATATCGGTGAAAATCAGGAAATTTACCTCTTAGGTGAAAACCTGTTTGACGAGACCTATATGACTACCCGCGTCCATGGCTCTATCTTCTCAGGTAAGCCACGCAGCTTTGTTGTTGGTTACTCGCTGCAGTTCTAAGCAAGATTACAGTTTAGCCCGGCGGATTCCTCGCCGGGCTAAACTGAAAAATCCCCATATCCAAAACAGGAGGAATCACATAAACTAACGCTTCAACACGTTAGTTTTCCCTTTATTTAGACAAGTCATCAACATATTACCGTGCCATCCTTCCCTCTTACGTTCCGATATATTGTTTTCGTTTTGGCACCTTTCTTGGTTCTACAATTCGCCGCACCCCAGCTTTCTCAATTTAAGTTCAATCAATTACAACAAAGCAAAGCTGATGAAATCATTGAGCGTGTGCAGCATAACAACGAACGTCTGTTGGAAATTATGCAGTGCCTGGAAAATCGACTGCACTTCACCTGTGACCAACATGACAAACAACTGCTGCAAGAAGCGTTTCTAAACAGTCATGTACCCAGAGTCATTGGGGTTAAAACACCAAAGGGTGGGATCTGCACTTCTATGGGCAGGAGTTTTATACCGGAATTCAAAGATCTTGAGAGTTATTACAACTCATCTGGTGATGAGGTTCTGGTAGGCAAGTTTAATAAAGAAACCATTGTGTATACCCCGACGTCAAAGGGCGACATCTTTGTCCTGCTCAACTCCAGGGGCAGCCCATTTGTGGCCAATCGCCCCTGCGACGGATGTTTCCTGTTCGAGATACATCTGGATAACCATGGAGAACTTACCGTCGTTGGGGAGCCTGAGCTAAAGAAGGAACTTCTGGCAACCGAACTGAGATATAACTTCTCCAAGATGCAAATGCACCTGCATATCTGGGCTGGCAATAATCTTCACGCTTACACCACAAGTTGGGCCTACACAGTCACATTGGTCGCAGGAGTGATTCTCAGTTTACTGAGTCTCACATCCATACTACTGTGGCAGCACTACCACAGCTCTCCGGAAACCCTGCTGAAGCAGGCGATTGCCAACCGCGAGTTCAAACCCGCCTTTCAAAAGGTTGTCAACGCAGTTAACGGACAAACTGTAGGCTATGAGGCCCTGCTCAGATGGCACCACAGGGGGAAGGTCATTCCTCCAACGGCATTTATTGAGGTCGCAGAAAAGTCCGGGCTGATTATGCCCATTACAGGGCAACTGTTAGAGAACGTATTAAAAGAGATGGCAAATTTACCCAAGGGGCAATGGGTAACAATCAACATAGTTGCAGCTCACCTGGAAACTGACAGTCTGGTCAACACTCTGGCTGCTATGGGATGGCCAATGCCACGACAACTCATGTTTGAGCTGACCGAACGCCAACAAATCCAGGATGTTCCGGCAGCCAAACTCAACATGGAGTTACTACTCAGCCACGGCTACAGCGTCAAAATTGATGACTTTGGTACCGGGTTTGGCGGTATGGCCAGTCTGCAACAGCTGAATATTGACGCCATAAAAATCGATAAGATGTTCGTTGATACTATTGGGACGGACGATCTTAAGGCTGGAGTCCTGGAGTCTTTAATTAGATTCGGTCACGACTATCATCTTGAAATGATTGCCGAGGGAGTTGAAACCCAGGAGCAAGCCGACTTTCTGATTGCCCATGGTGTATATATGCATCAGGGGTATCTTTACGGTAAGCCGCAGACCACTCCCAACTGACCCCGCCCCTCCAGGTGTAACGCTTCAGGCACTGCCCAACTCGATACTGCGAGCCCCTCTACCGCCACTTGGTGACGCAGCAGCAAGTGAGATTGTCAATGGTGGTCTTTTCTCACTTTTCACTTTTCACTTTTCACTTTTCACTTTTCACTTTTCACTTTTCACTTTTCACTTTTCACTTTTCACTTTTCACTTCCAGGAAAAACTACAGGTCATGGGACTGATATGTAAGTCAAAATATTGATACCCAAGGTGACATTAATCACATAAAATCGTCTGACCGAATGTTATGCTATTTTTTCGCTAACTAATTGATTAACGGGAGCCAAGTGTCCTCTTTACCTCTCACCTTCCGTTACTTTCTGGTATCACTGTTACCTTTTCTGGCGTTTCAACTCTGCGCGCCCTATCTCATCGAATACAAGTTTGAACAATTACTGCACGACAAAGCGATAGAGACTCTGGAACGAATTGACGCCAATTCACGCAAACTGGACAATGCAGTCGCAGAACTCCGCCAACGTATGAACTTTCAGTGCGATGCCTACGATCAAGAGCTATTGCAAAAAGCCTTCCAGGGTAGCCACATCATCCGGGTGATAGGGTTAATTACCAATGACGGTCTTACCTGTTCCTCCCTTGGAGATGGCTTTGTCCCAAAGTTTGAGAAATTGGAAACCATTAATCATGACGATGGTGACAAGGTTCAAGTTGGGCGTTACCTGACAGAAACCACAATCAATTTCACCGGCCCCAGGGGCACGCTGTTTATGTTACTCAGCTCCAAAGGTAGCCCCTTTGTTGTCGATCGCCCCTGTGAGGACTGTTTTTATCTGGAGATTGACCTCAACGGTTTTGGCAACCTGAGTATCGCCGGTCCCTTGGCTATTAAAACTGATCTCCTGGCTAAAGAGGTCAGAATCGCATCCTCAACTACCAAGAGCCATGTGCATGCCTGGGGAGGCAATCAGTTACATGCCCACACCAGTAGCTGGGCCTATCAAAGAACCATGGGCGCTGGTCTTATTCTCAGTCTGTTGACCTATATCAGCCTGCTACTGTGGCAACAGCACACCAGTTCATTGGAGAACCTGCTGAGACAGGCAATATCATTGAATGAGCTAAAGCCTGTCTATCAGGCTATTGTCGATGCGAGGGATGGCAAAGTCCTTGGATATGAAGCCTTACTGCGTTGGATGCATAAGGGCGAGACGATAGCTCCCGGGGTATTTATTGATATCGCAGAAAGCACAGGTTTAATTATGCCAATTACCGAACAGCTGGTCGGTAATGTACTTAAAGATATGGACAATCTGCCGTCGGATCAGTGGATCACCCTGAATATCGTTGCTGCCCACCTGGAATCAGACAGTCTAACCAGCCAACTGGCTGCACTTGGTTGGCCCAAAGGAGAACAGCTGATGTTTGAGTTAACCGAACGACAGCAGATAAAAGACATCCCGGCAGCACGCCGCAACATAGACCTATTGTTGAGTCATGGCTACAGCATCAAAATAGATGACTTTGGTACGGGCTTTGGTGGTATGGCCAGCCTGCAGCAGCTCAATATCAACTGCATTAAAATCGACAAGATGTTTGTGGATACCATAGGCACAGATGACCTGAAGGCAGGCGTACTGGACTCAATGATCAAGTTTGGCCACGACTATAAACTGCAGATGATCGCCGAAGGAGTGGAAACCCGCGAACAGTCGGACTTTTTGCTAGCCAGAGGCGTCTTTCAGCAGCAGGGATATCTTTATGCCATGCCAGATAGCCTGCCTCCAACATCCAATCCTCACTCTGAGGATCTGTTAACGCCTGAGTTATCCGCATGAGTCATCATATTTCAGGGCTTGGGGACGCTGATTTTCAGATTGCAGCCTATATTGAAAATCGTCCTGCCTTTATGAATATGGCTGAGCTTGAACACTGCCAGCCTCTGGTAGACGGTGAGATTTATGCCATTGGCCAGGCCTGTGGCAATGGCTGGCGTAAGGTGTTTAATGTCTATGCCAAGCTGCTGTTTGCCCTGCCCCAGCCGCAATTCAACTACCGCTCTCAAGCGACTGAATGGCAGGGATACAGGGATAAACACCTGTTGCAACAGGGCTGTCAAACCGCCCTGCTGTTCAGCCCTCCGACCCTCAAGCCTGACGACAATCGCCTGCACATCATCATGGGGCGCACCTATGCCAAGCGTTTGGTTAATGAGAGCAAGATAACCGTACCTCTGACCTGGCTTGATAATGAGTTTGCCATCAATGCCGAACACAAGCTGTTCGTCTGCCCCTATTTTGATTACCGCCAACAGTCCAATATCAAGATTGAAAAATTGGTTGAGTTGGTTACAAACGTCTTACGAGACTAAATAAAAAAACAAAGCCAACCATTTCTGGTTGGCTTTTCTGTTTCCAGCTTACTTGATGGGTGGCTCTCAGCCACCCAACAGCTTTTGCCACCACTCCAGTGGTTTGCCACAGTTGCGTGCAGGCTGGTAACTTTCACTCAAGGCTGGCAGTTGCCACACGTTAGCGCAATCTGACTCCATGGCCTGGCCCGTGGTTTTATCAAACCAACCGCGAACCACATTATCCACCGGCGTCATCCTCAGACTGACCGGAGGCCGGTTACCCAGGAAGTTACGATAAACCGCCATGGCGCCACTGGAGCCATACAGGCTGGTCTTGCCGTTATCATCGCGCCCAACCCAGACGGCAGCGACATTACGCTCATCAAACCCGGCGAACCAGGAGTCACGACTGTCATTACTGGTGCCGGTTTTCCCCGCCAGAGTGACGCCCGGGAATGCCTGCCCCAGACGTCTTGCGGTACCCGACTCAACCACCCGGGTCATGGCGTACTGGATCAGATAATCCGGACCTCTGCCCCAGGCCGTGTGACGTGAGCTCTCTGCAGCCTCAATCGGCTGATTATTTTCATCCAGTACAGTGGTCACCGCCTTGAGCTGGCGATAACGGCCGCCGTCTGCCAGGGTCTGATAGACCTGGGCTACCATCATAGGTGAACCGTTGACCGCCCCCAGCAACATAGAAGGGTATTCAGGCACACGGTCCGGCCATCCGGCACGATTAAGGGTATGAGCGACATTATCCAGTCCCAACTTCATGCCAAGGTTAACCGTGGGCACGTTCATGGAGCGGCTGAAAGCCTGGATCATGGGCACTTCACCGCTGAATTTCTTATCCACATTCTGTGGCGACCAGGTTTGGCCATTGCCATTGGTCAGGGTAATAGGCTGGTCTGCCAATGGTGTAGCCAGGGTGTATTTGTCCTGCTCCAGCGCGGTCACATAAACAAAGGGTTTGATCAGGGAGCCTATGGGACGGCGGATCTCACCGGCACGGTTAAAGCCCTCGAAGGCTGGGTTTCTGTCCCCCACCATGGCAGCAATACCGGCACCGTACCTGTCAGTGACCACCATCCCCACCTGCAGATCCTTGTTGTTCTTATCCAGCTGTTTCAGGGTATCCCGGACGGCTTTCTCAGCCGCTTCCTGAGCGATAGGATCCAGGGTGGTGTATACCTTGATACCGGATTGCTTCAGCAAACTGCCACCATAACGCTGAGACAGTTCTTTCCTCACCTCAGCAAAGAAAGCAGGCAGCTTTTGGTGCACAGCTCTGTCTTTACTTCTCAGCCCCAATGGTGAGTCGGCTGCGGCAGCATACTGTTGACCTGAAATTTTGCCATTTTCCATCAGCAGCTTAAGCACCAGGTCACGGCGTTCCCGGGCACGATCCTCATAACGCCAGGGATTGTAATAAGAGGGTCCCTTGATAGCAGCGATCAAGAATGCCTGCTGGGACAGAGTCAGTTCACCGATTGGACGACCGAAATAGAACTGGGAGGCCAGTCCCATACCATGAACGGCACGGGCGCCATCCTGTCCCATATAAACCTCGTTCAGGTAGGCTTCCAGGATCTCCTGCTTGCTGTATCTGGCATCAATAATAATGGCCATCAGGGCTTCACGGATTTTACGTTCCAGAGAGCGCTCACTGGACAGGAAGAAGTTCTTGGCCAGCTGCTGAGTCAGGGTAGAGCCCCCCTGCACAGTCCGCCCGGCACTGATATTGACAATCAGCGCCCTGAGAATGGCCAGCGGGCTGACACCATGGTGTTCAAAAAACTGTCGGTCTTCGGTCAGCAACAATGCATCCACCAGAGTCGAAGGCATCTCAGCGGTAGGGACGAACAGTCTGTCTTCGCCGTCGGTGGCAATAATCCTATCCAGCAGCACAGGCTCCATATGCACCACTGCCAGCTCTCTGTTATCACTTATCCGCCATACTCTGCTGACCCCCTGATGATCAAACTCCACCATCACCCGCTGTTCCGCCTGCTTACCATCAGGATGCAGGAAGGGACGACGCCAGATATCCACCTTGGTACTGGATGCAGAGAACTCTCCAACCTGGCGGGGATTGGCAACCTTGCGATAGCCAAGCAGTTTAAGCTCGGCTATCAGTTGGTGATGGTTAACTGCAGCGCCGGGGTACAGCGCCATAGAGCGGCTGAACACCTGAGCAGGCAAATACCACTTCTGGCCTTCAAATTTGCGGGCAATAATCTGGTCCAGATAGATACAGTAACTCGCCACCAGCACAGTCATGGCCACAACCAACTTCCAACTGATAGACCAGATGGTGCGCCATACCGAAGTTTTGGCCGCGGCTTTGGCAGTCCCTTTACTCTTACGCCCCGCAGCAGATGTTTTACGTCCAGCTGTCGTGCCGGTCTTTTTAGCGGGTTTATCTGTGGTTTTCGTCATAATACCTTGCTGTCAGTGATTGCAGTTGGCCGTGGCTCAGGCCTTATTCTGACTATATTTCTTGGTGTGTTTGGTCGGTATGGTGTTTACCGGGTCATCCGGCCACACATGCTTGGGGTAGCGTCCCCGCATCTCTTTTTTCACATCCACATAGGGGCCGGCCCAGAAACTGGCGAGATCTGAGGTCAGCGCCAACGGCCGACGAGCCGGTGACAATAGCTCCATGGTCACTTTAAGTTTGCCATTCAGCAGTTGCGGACTGTCCTCCATGCCGAAAGCTTCCTGCAACCGAACACTCAGCAAAGCTCTGCCATCCACCTCATAACGGACAGGCGCATGAGTTCCGGTGGCCAAAGGCCAACGGCAAGGCAATATCTGCTTGAGGCGCTGCTGTAACTCCCACGGCAAAGCATTGGTCAGCATCTCTTTGCAATTCAGCTTTCCGAGCTGCGCCAGGGTCGAGACATTATCCAGATAAGGTGCCAGCCAGTCACTCAGATGGGCCACCAAAGCAAGTTCACTGAAGTCCGGCCAATCAAAGCCGGCATCATACTCCCTTGCCAACTGCACCCTGGTACAAAACTGCTGAACATCTTCGTTGAAATCCAGCAATTGTAATCCTTTACGTTCGACCAATCCCAGCATGGCGGACTTAATCATATCCCGGTCGATATTCTGCAAACGGGAGGACTTGAGTGTAATGCTGCCCAACCGGGTGCATCGCTGGGCCGACACCCTGCCACTTTGCTCATCGAAGCTGCACTCATCCATCTCTTGCACCAGAAATGCCAAAGGCCCGTTAAGCCACTCAGGATCAAAAGCAGAAGCGAGGTAAACACGGCCTGAGCTGCGGCCTTCAGACTGTTGAAAGTCAGCCACGACAAGATATTCCTGATGCGCCAGACTGGACTCAGGAGCCAGGTTAACGCCTGTGCCATTGGCCAACTGGAATCCATCGATACCGCGACGTTTGGCGATCCGGTCCGGATAAGCGAGCGCCAACAGCAAACCAATATCTTTTAGATGTGCCTGACCAGCAACTGTTGTGAGTGTTTCCTGCCTGCCAAACTGTTTCAGCCAGCGGTTTGCCTGCGCCGCCAATTGACCTTTACAGGCCAGCTGCAGGTAGTTACTGATATCTTCACCCCGGCGTGGCAGACCCCGTCCTTCCAAAACCGCAGCCAACATACAGGCCAGGGGCAGCAAATATTGATCAGCCAACTCAGTTTCCAGCGTTTTTGCTTTAAGTAGCATATGGGCCAGTCTGGGATGACTGCCCAGCTCATAGGCCTCTCTGCCGTGAGCCGTCAGCTTGTGTTCGATATCCACCAATTGCAGTGACTTCAACAGGTCCCAGGCCTGAGCTTCATTGGCTGCCGGCGGCGGGGTCATCAGGCTGAGTTCATCAATACGGCGTGCCCCCCAATTGGCACAATCCAGCGCCATGGAGAGCAGATCTGTATGCAGTATTTCAGCATCTTCCGCCTTGGGCTGGCGGTCAAACTCATCCTGACTCCAGAGGCGCAAACTATAACCGGGTGCCAGACGTCCGGCACGGCCACTGCGCTGAATCGAAGATGCCTGACTGATACGCTTGAGGGATAGTCGGGACGTGCCGGTTTTAGGGTTAAAACCTGCGTGACGTTTGTAGCCCGAGTCCACCACCATGGAGATGCCATGTATGGTCAAACTGGACTCAGCCACATTGGTCGACAGCACCACTTTAATCCTGCCGTCCTCCAGAGGTGCGACTGCGGCATCCTGTTCCTTGCCCGTCAGCTCGCCATAGAGGGGGAAAATGCCATATTTATCGCTGGCCAAACGCTGCTGGAGAAACGCCTGCAGCTTTAGGATTTCACCTTTCCCCGGCAGGAAAGCCAATACTCCATTGTGTTCGTTGTTGGCGACTGCTTGCGGCAGGGACTGCAGCAAACTCACCAATTCCTGCCCCATATGGGCAATCCAATCCTGCTGGGCTTTGGGGGCGCGGTAACAAACCTCTACCGGGAAACTGCGACCTTCGCTTTCCAGCAAAGGAGCATCCGGCATCAGAGTTTCCAGCGGTAAGCCGGAAAGTGTCGCCGACATCGCCAGAATCCTGAGGTCATCCCTGAGGGAAGCCTGAACCTCAAGCGCCAACGCCAGCGAGAGGTCGGTAGTCAGGTGCCTTTCATGAATTTCATCAAAAATAATCAGGCCAATGCCGTCCAGCTCAGGATCCTGCTGGATCATCCGGGTCAACACGCCTTCGGTCACCACCTCCAGCCGGGTCTGCTTACTGACACGGCTTTCACCACGAACACGATACCCTACTTCCTGGCCAACGTTTTGCCCACGCTGAGCCGCCACAAAATGAGCCACACTGCGGGCTGCAACCCGGCGGGGCTCCAGCATTATGATGCGTCCGTTGATCTCCGGCCAGTCCAGCATAGCCAGAGGTAGAGCCGTGGATTTACCTGCGCCGGTAGGTGCCTGCAGTATGACTTGATTGGCGTGACTGAAGGCATTTCTTAATGGAGTGAAAAGTTGTTGAATTGGCAGTTGATTCAAGGGTGAACATCATAAAGGCGCTGAAAAGTAGCGCCAGTTTACTAAGGAAGACACTGGCAAGTCCAACCTGCGCCCTCAGGCACTGATGTTCCTGTCTCCCTGACCAAGGCTGTTTTCCAGCTCATGCAGAGGACAAGGCTTGGACACTGCGTAGCCCTGCACATAATCCACACCAATCGCGCCGAGCAGTTCACTGATCTCCTGGTTTTCAACAAATTCAGCAATGGTTTGAAAATGCATGTCCCGGGAGAGTTGGCAAATCGCGTTCACAATCGCCTTATCTTTGGCATTGGCACAAACCTGGCGAACAAACTGGCCATCAATTTTGACAAAATCCACATCCAACTCTTTCAGATAGGCAAAACTGGAGAACCCGGAGCCAAAATCATCCAGCGCCAGCTTACAACCAAGAGGTTTGAGCAGGTCAATCAGGGCAGTCGCCAGCTCTATCTGGCTGACGGCGGCGGTTTCGGTTATCTCGAAGCAGAGTCTGTCCACCAATTGCGGCTCACTCATCAATCTGAGTTCAAGCCAGGTCATAAACTCCTGATCCTGAAGCGAGGTAGCCGACAGGTTCACCGAAACCAGCGCCAACTGCTGCCAGATATCCGGGTTGGCCGTAGCCCAGTTCAGCAGGTTGTCGACCACCCAGTGATCAACTTTAGATGCCAGGTTGTACTGCTCCGCAGCCGGTAAAAACAATGCCGGTGACAACATCTCACCGTTCTCTCTTGGCAGGCGCAGTAATATTTCCAGATGCAGTCCGGACTCATCCTGCAACAGCGGAGCAATAGTCTGAAAATAGAGTTCAAACTGGTTTTCGGCCAGGGCGCCGACAATATCTACCGATGCCAGCATTTCACTGAACAGGCGATTCATTCGCTGATCTGATGCGTTGTAAAACTGCCAGCCATTACGGCCTTCATTTTTCGCCAGCCGACAGGCAACGTCGGCCTGGGTCATCACGCTGTAGATATCCTGAGCATCCTGCGCCAACATAGCCAACCCCATACTGGCCGTGATTCTGTGCTGGCGTCCTTCCCATTCAAACTCATGGGACTCGACCTGCTGGCAAATACGTTTTGCTATGGTCTTGGCGGATTCGGGATTGCAGTAATGCATCAAGATGCCAAACTCATCGCCACCCAATCTGGCCACTATATCCCCTTTCCGCACCAGCTGTTTCAGACGCATCGCGATTTGACACAGGAGCTTGTCACCGGCGATATGGTCGCTGATATTGTTGATCACCTGAAACTGGTCAAGATCCAAAAAGGCAATGCATACAGGCACCTGCTCATCACGACTAAGCAGCTTTTCCAGCATGGCTTCAAAATGCAGTCGATTGGGCAAGCCGGTCAAAGTATCGTAATTGGCATGAAACGACAGCTCATCAGCCAGCCTGTGCTGCTCACTGACATCTTCCGCCATAATCACCAGATTATCGCTGTCCTGCATACGGCTGAAGTTGAGTTTCAACCAGTGACGTGTATTTTGCCTCGCCACAATAGGCAGTTCGCACCAGGCCTGAGATAACCTGCCCTCCCGCACAATCTGGATTGTATCCCTCAACACTTCGTGCTTTTCCTCACTGACCAACTCGTAAATGGAGTGTTCCTCAGTCAGCGGCATATTCATTCTGGCCACATGGTTGAGCATGGTAAGCCTGTCACTGGCATCCAGTACACCACAGGCCAGGGGTAATTGATTAAACAGCTCTTGATAACGGCGCTCACTTTGCAGCAGGGCTCTGGCAATACGGGTCAGCTCCATCGCTGCACCAATCAGAGCCTGGGCGTGCTGCAGCTCAGATATAAAGCTGTCATCCCACTGCCTGGGTTGCTCATAGTTGACTGCCCCCACCGCTATTCGGGTTTCACCAAACACCAGTGGGGGAAGCACCAACAGACTTTTTACTCTTTGCTCCCGCAGGAACTGTTTCTCCTGCCTGGCATCTGCTGGTAACTCATTAATGTCAGGAAAATTCAGCAGCTTTGGAGTTCTGATCTGGCGACGAAAGAAAGGCATGCGCGCCAGCGGCCAGTCCTTGTTGGACGCCATCCCGGCGCCAGCCTTCACGTATAGATTGCGGGGGCGGATCCCTTTGCCGGAAAAATCTGAGCTGAGAACAAAGACTCCACCACAATGTAACTGCTGAGTGATGGCAATCAGCGCTCTGTCTACATTCTGCTCCAGAGTCACCAAAGGTGCATCGCTGAAAATATCGACCAGGGCTTGCTGCAGAGGAGTACTGTTTACTGCGGGCATGTAGGCATTTCCTTTGTCCCTCCAGAATAATCATTTATAAGGATAGAATAAGATTTTCAGCAGATAGCCCTGATTTAGCGATTTAAATGAAACGACTTTTTCTTGGATTCGCGCCTTCTGAAGCACAAACGCAGACACTGCAACAGCTACAGCAGAATTGTGCCCCCTGGGGACAACCTGTTCCTCAGGCAAACCTGCATATGACGCTGGCTTTTTTCGGTATGCTCGACCTGCGGCAGGAAGCGATATTGAAAAATGCTGTCGGGGAGATGGACAGACTGCAATTCAACGTGACTCTGGATACCTTAAGTCACTGGCCCGGGCCCAGAATTCTCTGCCTGAGCGGTAAGACCATGGATTCCGGCCTGCAAGCTATGGCCTCCACTACCCAGGATCTGGTCAAAGCGCTGGGGCTGACTGCCAGTGAGCACAGTTACACTCCTCATATCACCCTGAGCCGTAAGGCCAGAGGTTTACCCCCGGAGATCTCAGCCTCCCCCATCATATTGGAGCCAACTGAACTGCACCTTTACCACTCTCACAACCCGGGTAGTGGAGTGCAATACGACATTATTCAGAGCTGGCCGTTGTCGCATTAAGCGATTTACTCATTCTCACGCTGGCCAGGGATACACCTTTGGGAGAGTGATACACGGATGCCTGCTCGCGCTCTGCACCGCCGTAACCGCAAGAGCGATAAAAAGGAGCGGCGTTTAATGTTGCTTCCAATCCAAGCTCTGTAAACCCTTTGCTTATCGCTATCCCTTCCAGGTGCCTGACCATTGCTCGCCCCACACCTTTGCCCATAGCTGCAGGTTTGACAAATATCGCTTCCAGCAAGCTGTTTTCTTCGTCCAGAAAACCTGTGGCGACATACTCATTGTCCAGCCTGATCAGATAGAAGTGCTGCTCGACGACCTCCTTAAACCATTCAGGCATGTCACCCGAAACCCATCTCTCAAGATCCTCCTGCGAATAGTGCCCCCGACATCCATAAAGAATGGCTTCTCTTCTTAGTTCATAACAGCAAAGCGCATCCTCTCTGGACGCTTTGATAATCTCCATATTTCCCTCCGACTTATTTGAAACCATAAAAAAACCGCCGATAAACGGCGGTTTCTGTGTTGGCTTAAGCGCTATCAGTCTTTAATCAGCTCAGCCACAGTCAACACGCCGTGCGCAGTTGCGCCGGCGCTCCACATGGGGCCTGCAGTATCTTCAAAAGAGGAAGCGATATCCATATGCAGCCACTGTGCATCCGGGCTGACAAAGCGAGACAGGAAGGCAGCCGCATTGGAAGCACCACCCGGACCGCCGCCTTTTACCGCACGGCTATTGGCGGTATCAGCATAAGCTGATGGACAAGCTTCCAGATGCCAGGGATCCAGCGGCAATGGCCAAACCCGCTCACCCACAGAAGATGCTTTTGTACGGGCCAGTTCAAGCACTTCAGGCTGAGGAGAGAATACCGCGTTGTACATCTTACCGACAGCCATCAGCGCAGCACCGGTCAGTGTGGCGGCATCAATAATCAAAGGTGCACCGGATTCACTGGCAGCCTGCAAGCCATCAGCCAATACCAGACGGCCTTCAGCATCAGTATTCACCACTTCAACTGTGACACCATTTTTGTAGGTCAGAATGTCACCCAGCTTGTAGGCATGACCACTGATCAGGTTCTCCGCACAACACAGATACAACTTAACCCGCTTGTTCAGGCCCTGATGAATAGCCAGGCCCAATGCAGCGGTCACTGTGGCTGCACCGCCCATGTCGCACTTCATGCCCAGCATGCCTTCTGAAGACTTGATGCTGTAGCCACCGGAATCAAAGGTAATGCCCTTACCTACCAGGGCAGCAGAGACAGGTGCATCTTCACCCAGCGGGTTGTAGTCCAGCTCCAGCAGCACAGGAGGGCGCTCACTGCCGCGTCCTACAGCATGGATACCCACCCATTGTTCTGCCAGCAGGGCTTCACCTTCCACAATACGATAGCTGATATGGTCGTTGGCCAAATCCTGTAACCAGTGCGCCGCCGTCAGCGCCAGCTTCACAGGAGACAAGTTCTCAGGGGTTTCGTTAATCAACTGGCGGGCAAAATTGGCACAGGTCAGTCGCTGAGTCAGGGTTTGCTGAGTTTGCTCATCACCACACCAGTGCAGTTCATAATCCATTTTCGGGTCAACAAACCCCTGGGCAAAGGCCCATTGAGAGTCGAGATCCCACAAATCTCCGCCTAACTGGATACGGTTAACCCCCAGGCTGCGAAGCTTGCGCGCCGCCTTTTGGATTTGCAGTAATGGCAGTGAAGCAGAAATATGAATAAAAGCGGAGCTTCCGGCAAAGGTTACATCAGCTTTTCCCCAGCTGGCCTGGGGTGCTTCTTCGGTCAGGTTGACCAGCATAAGTTCCGTCATCGAGATTCCTTGTTGCTTCTTGGGATACAGTTTTCCTCCAGTGTACATCTCCCCCAGTAACGAACCAAGTCGAAGGATTGACTGAAATCAGTATCTTGTTAGCCTGTAGCCTTTTCATTTCCGGGAACGAATCCATGCAATTTTCACCACCACTGGAACAGGGCAAACTGCTGAAACGCTACAAGCGATTTCTTGCCGATGTGCAATTGGCCGATGGCAGCGAGATCACTATTCACTGCCCCAACACAGGCTCGATGAAAAACTGCCTGTTTCCCGGTGAAACTGTCTGGTTCTCCCGCTCCGACAACCCCAAGCGTAAATACCCCTGTACCTGGGAAATCATGCAAACTCCGGATAATGAGCTTATCGGCATTAATACCGGGCGGGCCAATGCCCTTGCAGAGGAAGCAATACAGGCAGGTGTAATTGCTGAGCTTGCCGGATACGCAAAACTGTCGCGGGAAGTCAGATATGGTGAAGAAAACAGTCGGATAGATATTCTGTTAACTGATAAAGATAAAGCAGATTGTTATATAGAAATAAAAAGCTGCACGTTAAAAGAAGATGATTGCGGCTATTTCCCGGATGCAGTGACCACCAGAGGACAGAAACATCTGCGGGAGTTAATGCAAATGGTCGCTCAGGGCAAACGCGCCGTATTGCTGTTTATTGTGCAACATACCGGCATATATAAGGTGGCACCGGCAGCGCATATCGATCCAGCCTACGCCGAACTTTGTAAGCAGGCGGTGGATGCGGGGGTTGAGGTTCTGGCATACCGTGTTGACCTGACAGAGAGTTGCAGCGAAATACGCTTTCCGTGCGATGTACTGCTATAAATTTGCAGCATAAAATTTGAAATTCCAGTAATTAGCGGACATAGTCAAAGAATTCATTCATGCAAATGAGAAAGATTTGCCTAGGTGGGTTCTTTCTGATATAGATAGCGGCCGTTCTGATTTAGACGCCCTACAACGCAATTGATGACAGGAGATGCGTTATGCCTGAAGGCACTAAAAAACTTGGCGTTCTCGCTATCGCAGGTGTAGATCCGTACCAGGAAAAACCTGGCGAGGAGTACATGAACGAGCTGCAACTGGCTCACTTCAAGAAGATACTGGAAGCCTGGCGTAATCAGCTGCGTGAAGAAGTGGATCGTACCGTTAACCACATGCAGGATGAAGCCGCAAACTTCCCTGATCCAGTTGACCGTGCAGCTCAGGAAGAGGAGTTCAGTCTGGAACTGCGTGCCCGTGACCGCGAGCGTAAGCTGATTAAAAAGATTGAGAAGACACTGCAGAATATTGAAGACGATGATTTCGGCTTCTGTGACTCTTGCGGTATTGAAATCGGCATCCGTCGCCTTGAAGCGCGACCAACCGCCGACCTTTGTATCGACTGCAAAACTCTGGCAGAGATCAAAGAAAAGCAGATGGCGGGCTAATGCCTGCCTCAGGTGCGGGTTTGTGCCCGCCCTGGCTGCGTGGTTGAGCAGCATATTTTGAATAACACGTCCTATGTCGGCCGTTTCGCGCCGTCCCCCTCAGGCTCGCTTCATTTTGGTTCACTGGTTGCCGCTTTAGGCAGCTATCTGCGTGCGCGCTCGCAAAATGGTCAGTGGCTGCTCCGGGTCGAAGATATAGATCCCCCCAGAGAAGTCCCTGGTGCCGCCCATGATATTCTCTATACACTCGAGCGTTTTGGTCTGGAGTGGGATGGCAGTGTACTGTATCAAAGCCAGAGACTGGACGCCTATGAAGCCTATCTACAGCATTTGTTGGCAGACGAGCAGGCCTATTATTGTCAGTGCACCCGTAAACAGATTAAAGCTATGGGTGGCACCTATGATGGTCGCTGTGGCCGACTGATTGAGCCGCTTAACCAAGGGGCTATTCGTATCCGTAATCAAGCCGCTGTTGCCCGCTTCGACGACCAGCTGATGGGTGAAGTGACGACAGACCAGGCCTTTGCCAGTGAAGATTTTATTATCAAGCGCAGTGATGGTTTATACGCGTATCAACTGGCTGTGGTGATGGATGATGCCTTTCAGGGCATAACAGAAGTGGTGCGGGGCGCGGATTTGCTGGAAGCCACGGTCAGACAAATCAGTCTGTATCAACAGTTTGGATTGCAGCAGCCGACCTGGTTACACCTGCCACTGGCCAGTCTGGAACCTGGGTTTAAGCTGTCAAAACAAAACCACGCTACACCTGTTGATCCCAAATCGCCTCAGAAAGCACTGCAGGCAGCATTAGCCTTTTTGGGGCAACAACCGGTAGCAATAGAGTCAGATGTCAGACTTATGCTGGCGCAGGCTGTATCCCAATTCGACCTGAGCAACTTACCAAGGCAGCGTGAAATTCTGCTGAATCCGGACTGACGCGCGCCTGCCAGTGCATATACTCATCCTGCGGCATTTGGTATAGAATAGCCGCCAGATTTTAACCTATTACAGTTATCGTTCCGAGGTGTCCCATTTTTCGCCGTATCAGCCAATTCTGTAAGCAACTGTTTGAAGACGCGCAGAGTAAAAACAATCCTGATCTGGAGACCCTGGACTCAGGCCTGACTCTGGAGATTATTCCACGCAGCGCGCACAACATTTCCCGTCGACAGATTAGCGAGAATGCCCTGAAGGTTCTGTACCGACTGCACAAGTCCGGCTACAAGGCCTACCTGGTGGGTGGCGGCGTGCGGGATCTCCTGCTGGGCCTGGAACCTAAAGACTTCGACGTAGTCACCAATGCGACGCCGGAAGAGATTAAAAAGCTGTTCCGTAACTGTCGTCTGGTAGGCCGCAGATTCCGTCTGGCGCACATTGTGTTTGGTCGTGACGTTATCGAAGTTGCCACCTTCCGTGGTCACCACGAACAGGGCAATGAGAAGACCTCCAAGGCCAATGCCTCGGGTCGCCTGTTGCGTGATAACGTCTATGGTTCGATTGATGAAGATGCTGAACGCCGCGACTTTACCGTTAACGCGCTTTATTACGACATCAGTGATTACAGTATCCGTAGCTATGGCGGTGGTCTGCAGGACCTGAATGCCGGTGTGTTGCGTCTGATTGGCGATCCGGAAAAACGCTACCGTGAAGATCCCGTCCGTATGCTGCGGGCCGTGCGCTTTGCCACCAAGCTGGATATGCAACTGGATGAAGCCACAGCAGCGCCAATCCGTGATCTGGCCCATCTACTGAGCGATATTCCCGCTGCGCGTATGTATGAAGAAGTACTCAAGCTGTTCTTCTCAGGAAAAGGCGAAGCCAACTACCATATGATGCAGGACTTTGGCTTGTTCAGGCCTTTGTTCCCACTGCTGCACAACGGCATCAAAGAAAACCCGAAAGGTTCTCTGGCCCGTATGGTACAGATGGTGATGAGCAACACAGACGCCCGCGTGCAACAGGATAAGCCTGTGACTCCGGCCTTCTTCTACGCCGCTCTGTTGTGGTATCCACTGCGTACCCGCGCCGAAGAGATCGCCCATGAAAGCGGACTGAACCTGTATGATGCCAGCTTTGCGGCCATGGGTGATGTACTGGAAGACCAGTGTCGCACCATCAGCATTCCCCGTCGTTTTACTGCGCCTGCCCGTGATATCTGGCAGATGCAGCTGAGATTCGACCGCAGCCAAAATACCCGTGCATTCAAGTTGCAGGAGAGCCCCAAGTTCCGTGCGGCCTATGACCTCTTGTTATTGCGTGGCGAAGCTGAAGGTGGCAACATCGCCAAGAGTGCCAACTGGTGGCAATCCTTTGTTGGCGCGGATGACGAGCTGAAATCCACTCTGGCCAAGTCCGGTGGTAAGGCGCCACGTCGCCGCAACCGCAATCCCCGCCGTCGCCGCCGTCCTGCCGGCGACAGCAATGGCGAAAACAGCAAGCCTCAGGCAAATTAATGACCAGAGTCTTTATCGCACTGGGCGCTAATCTCGACAGCCCTGAGCAACAGTTAAACAGCGCCTGTGAGGCGCTGTTTGCATTGGCAAAGCCGGATACCTTTGCAGTCTCTTCTTATTACCGCTCTGCACCTATGGGCGAAGTAGACCAGCCTGACTATGTCAACGCTGTGGCCTCACTGGAAACTGACCTTGAACCACTGACACTGCTGGATGAACTGCAGCGCATCGAGCTGGAGCAGGGACGGCAAAGACTGGTTCGCTGGGGCCCAAGAACTCTGGATCTGGATCTCCTGCTGTATGGCGATGCCATCATTGAGGTGCCAAGACTGACTGTGCCCCATTACGGTATGAAGGAGCGCTCCTTTGTGCTGGTGCCGCTGGCTGAACTGGTACCTGATCTCATCCTGCCCTGCGGCACCCCACTGCAACATTTACTCACCCCTGCCCTGCAATCTGAGCTGGTTCAACTCTGACCAATACACAGGCTGTAATCATCAGCCTGTGACGGACAGACGTTGAACTTAATGCCAAGTTCACTTATAACTGCCTCTCCTGACAGATTTATAAGTACCCGTTATGTCAAAAGTAACCAGCTCAACTCTGATTAAGTTCAAACAGGAAGGCCGCAAGTTCACGGCCCTGACCGCCTACGACGCCAGCTTTGCCGGAGCGTTCGACCAGGAAGGCATTGATGTACTGCTGGTCGGTGACTCACTGGGTATGGTACTGCAGGGTCACAGCGACACCTTGCCGGTCACTGTCGAAGATATTGCCTATCACACCCGCTGTGTACACAGAGGTATCGAACGCGCTCTGCTTATCGCGGATATGCCCTTTATGAGCTATGCCACTGCTGAGCAGACCATGATAAATGCCACCAAGCTGATGCAGGCTGGTGCCAATATGGTCAAACTGGAAGGTGGTGAATGGCTGCTGGAAAGCGTAAAAATGCTGACCCAGCGCGGTATTCCTGTATGTGCCCACCTTGGCCTGACTCCTCAGTCTGTGCATGTCTTTGGGGGCTTTAAGGTTCAGGGACGCGATGCCGACAATGCCCAGCGTATTATCAATGATGCCAAGGCGTTGGAAGCCGCAGGTGCCCAGCTACTGGTGGTGGAGTGTATTCCTGCTGCGCTGGCCAGGACCATCTCTGAGACCCTGACTATCCCGGTTATCGGTATTGGTGCCGGTAAAGATACCGATGGCCAGATCCTGGTGATGCATGATGTGCTGGGTATCTCCAGCGGCTACATCCCTCGCTTTTCGAAAAACTATCTTAAGCAAACCGGTGAGATACGCGGGGCCGTTAAAGCCTATATTGAAGAAGTTGTCGAAGGACGCTTCCCTGCAGAAAAACACACTTTTAACTAAGAGTCTTGCATGATTACCAGTGCCAATATCGCTGAAATCCGAGCCCAGATTAAAACCTGGCGTCAACGTGGTGAAACCATCGCCTTTGTCCCCACTATGGGCAATCTGCATCAGGGCCATATCACTCTGGTTAAAGAGGCCGTTCAACGTGCCGACCATGTAGTGGCCTCTATCTTTGTCAATCCGATGCAATTTGGTCAGGGGGAAGATCTGGATGCCTATCCAAGAACCCTGATTGAAGATCAGAAGGCGCTGACTGAAGCCGGTTGTGAGCTGCTGTTCACCCCGACTCCGGACATTATGTACCCCAAGGGCCTGGCTGAGCAGACTTTTGTTGAAGTGCCTGAAATCAGCGACCAGCTGTGTGGCGAAACCCGCCCCGGTCACTTCCGCGGTGTAGCCACAGTCGTGTGTAAGTTGTTCAACCTGGTACAACCGGATATTGCCCTGTTCGGCAAGAAGGATTTTCAGCAACTCCTGGTCATCCGCACCATGGTAGAAGATCTGTCTATGCCAATCGAAATTATCGGTGTGGATACAGTCCGTGAAGCCAGTGGTTTGGCGATGAGCTCGCGCAACGGTTACCTGACCGCAGAAGAGAAAGCCATTGCCCCGGCCCTGAAACGCACTCTGGATAAACTGGCAGCCTATGTGCAGGCTGGCGATACCCCGGAAACAGCGACTGAAAAGGCCCTGCAACAACTACAATTGGCTGGCTTGAAGCCAGATTATATTTCAGTGCGCAACGCCCTTAATCTGGCGCAGCCCCGGAGCCAGGATAAGCATTTGGTGATACTGGCGGCGGCCTATCTGGGTAAGGCCCGCCTGATCGATAACCTGGAGTTCAGTCGCTGATACGGGTAACTCGAATCCATTGATACCAAAAGGCCGCCTGTTTCGCGGTCTTTTTTTATATCCGTCGTTTTTTTGAACTAAAGTCAAAGAACTGGCATTCGTTTGCAGCTCGGGTACAATGTTAAATTGTTGCTAAAATCTTTGGTGATTTTACTCAAGGGTCAAATGGATACGCTTGGCCGTAAATGCAGTTCCACCCAGGGCTCATCGATAAGGATATTGTTTGATGGTACTTCGTATTACTTTATTATCAGTATTACTGCTCCCGTGGGCAGCTTACGGTAATTCCGTATACAAGTGCATGCGCGATGATAAAGTGATCTTCAGCCAGACAGCCTGCCCCTCAGAATACCGCCAGCACAGAATTGAGTACGAACTGGGTATCACCACTGAAATAGATTCAGATAAACGGGTTGCCCCCAAAGATCACCTCCGCGAACTGCTAAGCAATCAGTCTCTCTCCAGTGAAAAGCTGCGGAAATTATTGGATGCTGAAATCTATCGACTACAGCAGGAAAACAGCTACTTTCAGATTCTGCAGGCAAGTGAAATCAAAAAGCTTGAACGCAAACGCTACTGGCAAAAGAAAGGTCAGGATGACCCTGATTATCTGAAAGAGAGGACGATGATCGATGAGCATTTTAAGCAGCTGACCTTGCTTAATAACAGCACCATAGAACTGCTGGAGCAGCACAAGCAGAAGCTCAGTCTGACGTCCGAACAGGCAATGAACGAGTAATCATTAAAAAATTCAATTAAAAAGGAGCGCATGGCGCTCCTTTTTACTGTCTGCTGTTTTGGAAAGTTAGCTTCTCAAGCCAATACCACGGGAAACCAGATAGTAGGCCAGGCTCCACAGAGCTACGCAGAAGGCAATCATAATGCCAATGGATAAAGGTACGCTCATATCGGCAATACCCAGGAAACCATAGCGGAACACGTTAATCATGTAGACCACAGGATTCAGCGCCGACACCCCCTGCCAGAAGCCGGGCAATAGCGACAGGGAGTAAAACACCCCACCCAGGTAAGTCAGCGGCGTCAGCACAAAAGTAGGAATGATGCTGATATCGTCAAAGCTCTTGGCAAATACCGCATTAATCAGGCCGCCCAAAGAGAAGAGAATCGAGGTCAGCAGGACGGTCAGGGCCACCAGCCCAACATGTTGCACGCTGATCTCCACAAAAAACATGGCTACCAGAGTCACAATCAGGCCGACACACAGGCCCCGGGCAACACCACCAAACACATAACCGGCAATCATCACATAGTGAGGCACAGGGGCCACCATCAGCTCTTCCAGGTTACGCTGGAACTTGGCGCTGTAGAAAGATGAAGCCACGTTGGAGTAGGAGTTGGTAATCACCGACATCATAATCAGGCCCGGCGCGATAAACTCCATATAGGACACACCACCCATCTCACCAATACGGCTGCCCACCAGATTACCGAAGATCAGGAAGTAGAGTGTCATGGTGATTGCTGGTGGCACCAGAGTCTGCACCCAGATACGGGTGAAACGGGTGATCTCTTTTATCAAAATCGCTTTAAAGGCCGTGAAATACAGCTTGGTCATATTCATGGCTTTTGCTCCTCCTTGACCTTTTCAACCAGTGACACAAACAGCTCTTCCAGACGGTTGGCTTTGTTACGCATGGACATCACTTCAATGCCCAAACCGGACAACTGAGAAAACACCGAGTTAAGGTTGAAATCCTTGGCAATTTCAATCTCAAGGCAATGGGTGTCGGTCAGGGTACAACGCACATCTTCCAGCGCGGGAGCCTGAGTCAAAGGCTGACGCAGATCCAGAATAAAGGTCTCCACATTCAGCTGACTCAGCAGATGCTTCATAGAGGTGCACTCGATCAGCTGGCCTTTGTCGATAATGCCGATATTGCGGCACAACATCTCGGCCTCTTCCAGATAATGAGTGGTCAGGATAATGGTGACCCCTTCCTTGTTGAGGTTCTTCAAAAACTCCCACATGGAGCGGCGCAGTTCGATATCCACACCTGCCGTAGGCTCATCCAGGATCAACAATTTGGGCTCATGCATCAGGGCACGGGCGATCATCAGACGCCGCTTCATACCGCCCGACAGCTGACGGGACTGGCTGTCACGCTTGTCCCACAGATCCAGCTCTTTGAGGTACTTTTCAGCACGCTGCAGCGCCAGGGGGCGAGGCACACCATAGTAACCAGCCTGGTTCACCACAATCTGCAGCACAGTCTCAAACTGGTTAAAGTTGAACTCCTGAGGTACCAGGCCAATACATAGCTTGGCCAGCTCCAGCTCTTTATCAATACAGTGACCAAATACGGAAACCTGACCACTGCTTTTTTGCACCAGAGAGCTGATGACGCCAATAGTCGTGGACTTGCCAGCACCATTTGGGCCCAGCAAAGCGAAAAAGTCTCCCTGCTCGACGGTCAGGCTGATACCTTTGACGGCCTCAACACCGCCCTTATAGGTCTTCCTCAGGTTATCAATCACCAATGCGCGATTTGTCATTACTCTTCCTGTGGTTTTGCTTCGCTAAAATAAAAACTCCCGCTGTTGCGGGAGTTTATTTATACACTTGCTGCCGGATTAATCCAGTGGAACAACCTTGGCAATATATGGCAGGTTGCGATAGCGCTCAGCATAGTCGATACCATAACCCACGATAAACTCGTCAGGGATGGTAAAACCAACGAAATCTACGTGCACATCCACTTCGCGACGCTCAGGCTTGTCCAGCAGAGTACAGAGCGCCAGGCTCTTTGGTTCGCGCAGCATCAGCATCTCGCGGATTTTGGCCAGAGTGTTACCTGAGTCGATCAGGTCTTCGACGATCAGCACGTCACGGCCGTTGATATCAGATTGAACATCCTTGAGGATCTTCACATCACGTGAGCTGGTCATGGCATTGCCATAACTGGACACGGCCATAAAGTCGATTTCCACATGACCATGGATACGACGGCACAGATCAGCCATGAATACGGCGGAACCTTTCAGCAGGCCAACCATCAGCAGACGCTCGCTGTCTTTGTAGTGGGCGTTGATTCTCTCTGCCAGCTCATCCAGCTTTGCATCGATCTCATTAACGGAGATCATCTCTTCAATGGTGTGTTTCATATCAGTCTCAGTTGTCGTCGCTGGCGGGCTGTCTGGTAGCCCCATATCCCCAACGATCGGTTAATCTGTGTTCAACACCCAAATGGTCAAGAATTCGGGCGACCACGAAGTCTACCAGATCCTGCACCGTTTGGGGATGGTGATAGAAACCCGGTGAAGCGGGCATTACCACGGCTCCCAACTGAGTCAACTTAAGCATATGCTCCAGGTGAATAGCGCTGAATGGCATTTCCCTTGGCACAAGAAGAAGTTGGCCACGTTCTTTGAGTACTACATCAGCTGCCCGCTCCAACAAATTGTTGCTCATACCTGTGGCAACAGCCGCCAATGTACCGGTTGAACAAGGGCAGATCACCATCTGTTTGGGCGCGGCACTGCCGGAAGCCGGCGGCGAAAACCACTCTTCTTTACTGAGTACCACAAGGTCGCCAGTCACGTTCCCGGAGGATTGAGCGATACGGACCAATAGCTGTTCACGAGCTTTTTCCGGCTGACTGGAAAGCTTCAGCCCCTCTTCCGTTGCCAGCACCACCCGGGCGGCACTGGAGATCATCAGATACACCCGGTATCCATCGGCCAGCAGACACTCAAGCAGCTTAAGGCCGTAGGGCGCACCGGATGCCCCTGTCCAGCCCAGGCTGATACTCTTGTCTTTATAAGATGCGCTCTGACTCATTAAGATTCCTTATCTGCCAGTGCCTGCAGCAACTTGCCATGGACGCCGCCAAAACCGCCATTACTCATTACCACAATATGCTCACCAAGCTGGCTGTCATCGACCGCGGCTTTAACCAGAGCCTCCAGGTCGTCAAACACGGTGACCGGCACAGATGCGTTCGCCATGCTGGAAGCCAGATCCCACTCCACCTTGTCGCCCTGAAACAGCAATGCTCTGTCAGCCAGCTTCATTGATGCTGCCAGGGTCTCTTTATGTACGCCGCGCTTCATGGTGTTGGATCTCGGTTCCAGTACCACAGTAATTTTATTGTCGCCCACTTTGGCACGCATCGCCTGCAGTGTGGTGGCAATTGCCGTTGGGTGATGGGCAAAGTCATCGTATACGGTCACGCCTGCTACACAGCCCAGGGTTTCCAGCCTGCGTTTGGGCTGAACGAAACGGGTTAACGCGTCAATGGCAGCAGCCGGTGCGACACCCACATGGCGGGCAGCTGCAATAGCCATTAAGGCGTTCTCCATATTATGGCGGCCAATCAGCTCCCAGTTGAGGATGCCCTGACTTGTACCATCGAGGAAGACTTCAAACTCATGGCCATCTTCGGCTATCGCCTTAATAAACCAGCCTTTGTCTGCCAGATTAGCGTTAAGCGTGTCCTGTTCACTCCAGCAGCCCATCTCAATCACTTCACGCACGGCTTGGGTCTGAGCAGGCCAAATCACCTTACCTTCCCCCGGCACAGTGCGGATCACATGGTTAAACTGGCGCTGAATAGCTTTCAGGTCATCAAAGATATCCGCGTGATCAAACTCCAGGTTATTGATCACAAGAGTACGCGGGTGGTAATGCACAAACTTGGAGCGCTTGTCGAAGAAGGCGCTGTCGTATTCATCAGCTTCTACGACAAAGAAGTCAGTACCGCCCAGACGGGCAGACACACCGAAGTTCTGCGGCACGCCGCCGATCAGAAAACCCGGCTGATAGCCGCAATCTTCCAGAATCCAGGCCAGCATACTCGAGGTTGAAGTCTTGCCATGGGTACCTGCTACCGCCAGCACCCATTTGCCTGGCAGGATATGGTCCGCCAGAAACTGAGGGCCCGAGGTGTACCTCATGCCCTTGTTCAATACCGCCTCCACACAGGGATTGCCACGACTCATGGCATTACCAATCACCACCAGATCCGGGTTGCTGTCGAGCTGCGACGGGGCAAAACCCTGGATCAGCTCGATACCCTGCTCTTCCAGCTGGGTGCTCATAGGCGGATACACATTGGCATCCGAGCCGGTGACCCTGTGTCCCATCTCCCGGGCCAACAAGGCCAGGCCGCCCATAAAAGTGCCACAGATCCCCAGAATATGTACGTGCATGCGCTCGCTCTTTAAGTCAGAAAAATCAGCACCATTGTACCTTTGGGCTATGGCAGTACAAGGCCTGTCTTGACCTGTGATTCCTTCAAACAGCGGGGCTCACGTTTTCACTGGTCACATGTCACAGAAAAATATTCGGGAACCTCGGTCAAAGTCAGTCTGGGATATGCCGTAATTAGCCTTTGGTACAGCTCAGGTTTCAACTGCTGCATCTGATATAGCGCTCGTTTATGGTGAGGTCTTACAGGAATTCCCAATAAATCGACCTCCTTCAGAAGCTTAACTGACGATACCTCAAGGTCTTTCATTAAGTAGCTATACTTTTGATAGTTCTTAATTAAAAAGAACAAAGGATCAACTTCATCTTCTGACCAACTCTGGTTTTGATGGTTATCAGTTAAATATTTGTAGATATTGATTCGCCCACTCTGACTGGCTGAAAGTATTGCATTTTTAACTGCGTTTTGTGTCCAATCCAGTTCTTTCGCCCAAGAAATCCAAGATTTATCGTCCATAACTGTAATAACAAAGTGCATAAACTCCGCATCGGGCTTATATCCCTTTTGAATAATCCAGTTTAGGATATCTTCATCATCAATATTAGAAAGGCCAGAAAGTTTAGTGCTTAGCCCTAGCAATACTAAAGTCCGAGAAGCAGGAGTCTCCAATTCCCCCATAATACTGTGAATAGGAATATCATCCAATTTTTTGGCTTTAGTTAAAGCATAACGATATTTTGAGATTACATGAATACTATCCGTTTTGAAACCTTCTACAATCGCATTTATCTGAGATGCTTCACAATATTTTAACTCCGGTGAATCAAGAATTGAAGCCACAACTAAATCATTATTATCCGCATCAATTTCGAGATAATTATAATCTTTACTTTCAAACCAACCATGTAAATCATCACAACGCTCTTTTATTGATTTTTCGTCAGCCAACAAATTATCAAAAACGAAAGAGTCATTACTGACAGGGAAATCATACTCTCTATAATCAATAACAGGAAAGGTAATATCTAAACGTTTAAGAGCTGCCAGTGAACTATTTACCTCACTAGCACCAGTGTCATCATCAAGTTCAAGAACCAATGGTTCTCCTGATGTTATCAAACCGAGCAATTGAATAAATGCGTGGGAAGATTTACTCTTCGATGTCACGGAAAAACCCAAGGATAAAAGCGTTAACTCTTTTATATTTGAGTCAAAAACATTAGATGAATTTATAAGTTCAGGGAAGTTATTAAAAATGCCATTAGCGACGTCCCATCGCTGAAAAGTCAATGAGTCTTCAATTAAATAGCCGAGGGGACTTAGTTCCTGCGAAGTTAACCAATTAAATGGTCCGGTATAACTTTCTATATCAGAAATGGTATATTCCAACATATAAGGATAAGATTTCACGTCTTTTTTCAATATTGGTATTTCAGACTCCCAAAATGATTCAAGCGCGGACTCAATATTATAAAAGTTTAAGCTTCCGTTACTGATAGCGGTAGTCTCATCCATTATAGTCCGTAATAACTCTCGTCCATGGTACGTTTTCTCTAGATATACTTGATACTCCAATAATTCAGCACTGGCAGTAGCAAAATGATAAAATGATTTTGCAGTTTTGAAATCTACCATCGCAAAGGTATTTGCAATGGTAAGGGGGCTATCTCCTGACTGATAAGACTCCCACATATGTTTAATGAGTTTACGACGATGCTTAGATATCAAGATATCTTCATCCTCATAGAAGTGTATACACTCATCAGGTTCAACACCCAGAACGATAATATTGTCCTCTGAAGAATTATCGTTATTCAGGATGCTTTGAGCATTGACGACATCATGTTTATACATACCGCCACTATGCTCGACCGACTTCCCCCTGTCATGCATCACAATTACAAAAACAGCAATCACCAAACATAATACTGATAACGTAGCGCAATAAAAAAATTTCTTACTCATCTATCATCCTTGATTTAATTAAATCACCCAACCATCAATAACCTGGGCCTCCCTTGATTGGTACAAACATAATAGATTTAGTCGCTAAAATAAAGGCTTTCAAAAAAACACCTGGCTCTGCCGGTTAATCCAATCATCAAGGTTATCATGATTTCACTAAAATAAGCGATAACAACAGAATATTTGACCAATCAGACACAGTCTAGGCAACACTAAATATACATGGAAGCATCGTAATGTAGAATCTGAGATAATATTTAAGGTCATATAGAGCAAAAGACAGGCTGATAATATCTACATTTTATATCTGTATGGGCAGATTCATTAAACACTTTATACATTTATTTACTAGCGATCTGATATCTGACCACTGGCGATATAACTCCTGAAGCCTTAGAATCTCGTGACGAACAACATCATAATTTAATACCATTTCTTTTACATAGAAACTTTTAAACTCTTAAAAATCGATATGAAGGCGAAGATCTATTTTCACATAGGGAATTAGATTATTGATTTATACAGACTCTATTTTTTAAAAGCAATATCTTCGCCATCAGAGCTCAAGTATTCTTAGGTGGAAGGAAGCGTGTCATTCATACATAAGCAATCAAATATAAAAATGACACACTCACAAACAACAACAGTATTCCAATAATTTTATTTTTTCAACTGCCCTTAGTTCCATACTTCAACACCTGTGCTAAAACTTACAAACAAAACGCGCTACTTCAAACTCTCCCCAAAGCCTAAAGCATCAAAAATTTCTATTATCCAATACGTGTATAGCACTGTAGGATGGAAACACGAACATCATGCAATGATCGAGACTATGACCGAGCAGCAACTGGACGCGATACTCAAGGCTCTGAAAAAACACTACCCCAATGGCCAGGGCGTGATCAGCCTGTCGATGGAAACAGGGATAGAGCAGAGCGAGCTGAGAAAATACCTGAAAGCCAATCCCGACTATTTTATCCGCCGCGGCAGCGAAGATAGATATCTTCTCAATCGTTTCGGTCCCTTTCAGGGCGAAACTCAGGCAATCCTGGACCATTACCAACAGATGCAGCAGCGACCGAGTAAATCATCCAACTTCCTGTTTTGGTTATTTGCCAGCGCCCTGTTTATTTTGTTTGTAAATTTAATGAATAAAACGCCCGGCTAAACCGGGCGTTATCGATTCAATAAACTCAAACTGGGTTAAGCAGTCGCCTTTTCAATCGCCTGAGATACATCAGCGATAATGTCGTCGATATGTTCAATCCCTACAGAGATACGAATAAGATCTTCGCTGACTCCGGCACTGGCCAGCTCCTGATTATTCAACTGTCTGTGGGTAGTAGTCGCTGGGTGGCAAGCCAGTGATTTGGCATCTCCGATATTCACCAACCTTAAAATCATCTGCAGAGCATCGATAAACCGACCACCGGCCTCCAGGCCACCTTTGATACCAAAACTGATAATGCCTGAGGCTTTACCGCCGCAGATTTTGTCGCAGTTTGCCTTGTAGGGGCTTCTTTCCAGCGCGCCATAATTCACCCAGTTGACTGCAGGGTGCCCCTCAAGGTATGCCGCCAAGGCTTCGGCATTGCTGCAGTGTCGCTCCATTCTCAGGCTCAGGGTTTCCAACCCCTGCAGCAGCAGGAAAGCGCTTTGCGGAGACAGTGCCGAACCGGTATTCCGAAGTGGTACTACCCGGCAGCGACCAATAAAGGCCGCTGGCCCAAAGGCCTCGGTATACACCACACCATGATAGGAAGGATCCGGCGTATTAAGCACTGGAAATCTGTCTTTATTGGCCACCCAGTCGAACTTACCTGAGTCGATAATTATGCCGCCTATAGTGGTACCGTGACCGCCGATGTATTTAGTCAGAGAGTGAATAACAATATCGGCACCATGCTCAAACGGCTTACACAGCACAGGTGTCGCAACCGTGTTATCGACTATCAGGGGAACACCATGCTTGTGGGCGATCTCGGCCAGCTTCTGGATATCCACAATATTGCCTGCAGGGTTACCGATTGACTCACAAAACAGCGCCTTGGTCTTATCGTCGATATGGGCTTCCAGACCGGCGTAATCATCAAAAGCCGCCATTCGAACTTCCACACCCTGACGCGGCAGGGTGTGGGCAAACAAGTTGTAAGTACCACCGTAAAGTTGACTGGTGCTGACAATATTGTCCCCCACTTCCACCAGAGCCTGAATCGCATAGGTAATCGCCGCCATACCTGATGCTACGGCCAACGCTCCAATGCCACCTTCGATTGCAGCCAAGCGCTGCTCCAGCACATCAGTCGTGGGGTTCATAATGCGGGTGTAGATATTGCCCGGCACCTTGAGATCAAATAGATCCGCACCATGCTGAGTGTCATCAAAGGTATAGGAAGTGGTTTGGTAAATAGGCACGGCAGCAGCCTTGGTGGTCGCTTCCGATTGATAACCATGGTGCAGTGCCAGTGATTCCAGTTTCATGATTCGGCTCCTTGAATGTGGGCAATATTTACGCAGCGGATTCAAGTTAGCAACTAGACGTCTGGAAGTCTAGATGTTTTATTCATTCTGATGCCAAGGAATGCTCTGGTTTACTGGTAGCGGCAATCGCCTTGCCACCAATGTTTGATTTTAGGGGAGGAAGCCCAATTGCCCCCACCGTTATTTAGCCAAGCTTCTTTGCCAAACCTGACAATATATCCCGGCGTTTACATTGAATTTACCTGACATAAGTAAATTGGTGGCAAGCACTCACATCAAAGGACACCAATATGAAACTGCCGGGATTACTGGTTATCACCAGCCTGATAGCATTGCTGATATCACCATTGGGTTTGACGGCCCACGCCAGTGCCATCAATCAATTCAATCACGCGTTCGCAGGCATGCTGGAAAGCCATCAATTGCCAGGGGCTGTGGTTCATGTCAAACACAAAGGCAAGCTCATTGTGCATCAGGCTATCGGCGTCAGAAATCTCGATGCCCCCATGCCCATCCGAACAGATGACATTTTCAGAATTTACTCCATGACCAAACCGGTCACGGCAGTGGCCTTACTGCAGCTTGTAGATCAAGGCAAAGTAGATTTGGATGCTGATATTCGCCGTTACCTGCCTGGTTTTGAGCCATTTGAATTCGATGGCCAGCCCCAGATTGTGACCGTCCACCATTTACTCAGTCATACCGCTGGCTTTGGCTACGGAGGCGGCCTGAAAAGCTGGATAGATATTCGTTATCTGCTGGCCAATCCTCTATCAAGAAATAACTCACTGGATGATCTGGTGGACGACCTGTCCGGCATTGAGCTTAAGTTTGCTCCCGGCAGCCGCTTTGAATACAGCATCGCCAGTGATATCCAGGGCGCCATAATTGAAGCGGTCACCAATCAACCTCTGGATCAATACTTTGAAGAGCACATATTTGGCCCGCTGCAAATGAGTAATACCGGCTTTGCCGTTCCTGCCGCGGCGAAACACAGGTTAGTCGATATGTATGAGTATGATGCCAGCACCTTTGAGCAAGCACTGACCTTCAACAAAGAGGACATTCTATTTGTGGAAACCGGCAGTGAGTCTGAGTATCTGAGCAAACCCACACTTATCTCAGCTGGCGGCGGGCTGGTATCCACCGCACAGGACTACGCCAACTTTGTCGGCATGCTGTTAAACGGCGGCGAATTCAATGGTAAGCGGATACTCTCAAATGAGTTACTTACCAAAATGTTGTCTTCTCACACTCAGGGACTGGATACCCATTTTTTGCCCCGTATCTATGAGAATGTCGGTTTCGGCTATGGATTGGCCGTAGAGCAAGCACAACATGGCCTCCGTCCCCAAGGTAGCTTCTTCTGGGCCGGTATGGGCGGAACCCTGTTTTGGGGCGATCCCCACAACGACCTGCAGGTAGTGGTAATGTTTCAGGTGGAAGACGGCTGGATCGCCTTGGAGAAGTGGCTTCTTCCAGAGATTTACAAGCTGATTCAGGATGATAAGTTAAACGCAGCCATTAATAATGGTCACTGACATCCCGTCCGGCTCATCGATAAGGACAACGCATGGCCAATATCTTAATTGTCGAAGATGACATCGACATCGCCCAGGGCATTGCCGAATATCTGGAGGCAAAAGGCCATCTGCTGGACTTTGCCTATAACGGCAAACAGGCGATGGCCCTGCTATCAGATAACCACTATGAGTTGGTGTTATTGGACTTAAACCTGCCCTTTATCGATGGCCTGGATGTATGTCGCTCGCTGCTAACCGAGCAGCTCACCACAATGCCGGTGATCATTATGTCTGCCCGGACCCAGGAAAAGGACATACTGGCAGGCTTCGACTGCGGTGCCTGGGACTATCTCACCAAACCATTTTCCTTTGCCGAATTATCCGCTCGGGTTGGCGTTTGTCTGGCCAAGTCCGCCAGTACCAGTCAGATCCACAACAATATTGAAGTTGGCGAGGCCTGCCTCAATTGCGACAACCTCTCCTTCGAGTATGCCGGTACCACACTGCAACTGCATCAGCTAGGATTCGATTTACTGAAACTCCTGATGAACAAGTCGCCTGCCACAGTAAAAACCGCTGATATTCACAAAGAACTGTGGCCACAAGAGACACCGGACAGCGATCCACTACGCGCCCATATCTACAAGCTGCGCAAACAACTCAAAACCACATTTGGCCAGGAGTTTATCGCTACCATCCGCGGCGTGGGCTATCGATTCCAGCTTGAGCAACCGCAGGATTAAGGACCCAGATGAACAGCCTGTTCAATTGGCGCGTGAGCCGCCCGACACTCTCCAGACGATTGACACTGAGCCTGTCAGTGCTGACATTCAGCATCATAACCCTGTTTAGCGGTGCAACCTTGCTTATCACCTATTCATTTGAAGATGTCCTGTTTAACGAGAGACTCAAACAAGCGCATATTCAGATACTTAATGGCGAGAGTCTGCCTTATAACATCTCTCTGGTGGATGATCTCGGTGAACGAGCTCCGGATTTGGTACAGCAGATACTGTTTTTGGAGTTGGGCAGAGATAAAGCTCAGGGGGAGTTCAGTTTTGCTGGCAAGCACTATCACTATCTGGTGACGAAGCAAGGCACGATAGTTTACGACACTTCAGATGTGACCATTATTCAGCGGGCTCTGGAGGATATATTGCTGATCCTTGGCGCCTTGCTTATTCCCTCCATACTGCTGACCTTATGGGTAGCCAGGCTCACGGCGCGCCATGCATTGAAACCCTTCAACCAACTCAGTCAGCTATTTTTGACTACTGATCAAGCTAACCAACTCAGTGAAGATAAGCTGCACGCAATCAAGGAAGCAGATGTGAGAGAGATAGCCCAACAGCTTCATGATGCCTTGCAGCAAAAGTCACAACTGCTGGAGCAGCAGATGACCTTTAATCAGGGCATGGCCCACGAGCTGCGAACCCCACTGCAGGTGATGCAGAACTCGTTGGAACTGATGCAGCAAAGCCAACCTGAACTCAAATCGGCCCCGGCCTTGTTACGGCTGCAAAAGGCCATTAACCGAATGCACAGGCTAAGTGTTGGCCTGTTGTGGATCACCTCAGGGCAAACTTTTGAAGGTCGTATCAATACGCAAACCAGCATCCAAGCCATACTGACCGAACTCCAGCCATTGGCGGATGCCCATAGCATCGCCATCCAGCTCCACCCAGAGGAGGAGCTCTGGCTGCAAATGCCTGAGGAGGTACTGGAGCTGATTGTGGTCAATCTGTTTAATAATGTCATCAGTCATGGCAGCCACAGTGACGCCCTAAGCCTGTGGGATATCAACATCCGCAGCAACGGTCTGGTGTTCAGCAATCCCTATGGCGATAGCGCAGCCGCAGCTCAGACTCAGGGCCACTTTGGTTTAGGACTGCCCCTGGTCGGTAAACTGTCAGAGCGCTTTGGATACCGCGTATCGACACAAAGCAAACAGGGCCAGTATGTCACCCAAATCACGCTATGCTGATCCGGATTTACATTGAGTTTACCTCCCCCAGACTAATCTGGTGTTAACCCATTCAAGTCGTTAACCAGATAACAAACCAGGGGAATTACATGAAAAAATTCGGCATAACCGGCATAGGTATACTCTTCTTTGTCTATGGACTGTTTCGTCTCGGCATCAGCAGCCTGTTGCTGCTACAAGCCTTTGAGCTGATTAACTATACAGGCCTTGAAGCAGCCCTGAGTGATGTCCATAGGTTTCTGACAGCCGAACAGGACAAAGCGTTATTCCCACTCACCTCAAACCAATACCTTTTTTATCTATGGCTGATGGGCGCACTCCTTATCACAGGTGGCATTGGCTGCTTACTCAGAAAGCATGTTGGCGTCTATTCGCTGTACACCTTTCTGGGGCTTTATGTTGCCCTGTTTGTTAACTTTCAAACCATCAACCCCAAGATCATGCATCTCATTGTGTGCGCCCTGCTGCTGGCTATCTATCATTGGCTCAGGCACGGAGAAGAAGAGGTAAAGCTCGTCTCCCCCAACAATTGATACGTAGCGTTAATTGACCAAGCTGAACTTCGTTCACTCTGATACCACAGAATCATCTGGCCTGTTTAATGTAGGGGATGGATGTGGCATTCAGTTACCACTGTCCTGTTTTGATAGGCAAGCTTTGCTTACCGGAAGATTGTGGGTTTCCGTTCCCACAGTTGCCGTGAGCTGTTTTTAGCCAAGCTTTGCTTGGCCGAAGTCGTGGAGCAAATACATCCTTGTACAACAGCCTGTTCGCCTTCCATGGCTCTCGCTCGTAAGCACATTTGCCGTAGGCAAATACTCGCCAACCCACACCCGACCAAGAGGGGAACAACAGCTTCAAACAACATCCCTGTTTAACGGCCAGCTCACCATCCTTGGTTCGCGCTCATAAGCCCGCTTGCTACAGGCAAGCATTCGCCCTTTGGATCTCCCTTGCCGCCCCAACCGAAGTTGTTATCCATCGTAAAATGACTTCAATTACGCAAACGCCGCCGATTCGCCGAAGGACATCCATGCCCTTCACTCCCAGCTCGGCTATCCTGCCTCGCGCTCGTGAGCTTATCGCTTCGCGATACTCGCCCATGGCTCAGCGGCGTCTGCTCTGTCATCCATGACAGAGCTTGCTATTGAAGCCATTTCCCTCCGGCAACTCAGGACGGGGATTGGTGTATCCCTCATACTCTAAGTTGCCCTAAGTCACTTCCACGAGCCGGTTACCCCGTTAAATCAGAGAGAATAGAAGTGCCTCCTGTTACCAATAAACCATCGATTATTCAGGTTGTTAGTGGTAACGTTTGTCCAATAGGCGTGACTGATAGCGCGAGATAACGAGACGTCTCGATTTCCCGGTAAAGTTATCGATCCATAGAGATTTTTAGTAGCAGATTTTTGTGAATAAAACGGATCGATAGCGTAGTCGCGCAAAAATGGATAAACAGGCGTTCTCGTTATTAAAATGTTAGGTACAAATGGAAATTTCGGCATTAGAGGCATCTACTTCAACTTATTTCATAGTTGCAATTGTCTATGAGCTAACTCTTCGTAAAGAACTTCAATCAAAGCCCGACATTGTTTCGAGTCTTACATACTTTACATTTGGCTTCATTTTTAAACCGATGATTAAAATTATGGGATTTAGGTTTTGGGGTTACAGCAAAAGATTAAATGCTGTCGGCACAATATTTTCTTCAGTACATTATATTTTACTAATACAGATTTATTTAAACGCATTAAATTCAGGCGGTTAAGTTACAACTTGCACCTAGCAAGCCAATCAATCGGGAAGGCTAAAGCATGGCTCGGTTTCGCTTCGCGACACAGTATAGCCATGCATTTATCAGCCCCTTATTTGGGGCGTTATATCCCCACAAGTCCTAAGTAACTAGATGTCCCCAAATTGATTGCACATTGGCTGAGGATTACACCCTGTCCCCGTCTGAAGTTGCCGGAGGGAAATGGCTTCAATAGCAAGTCCCGTCATGGATGACGGGTCAGACACCGTTGAGACAGGGATGTGGAATCGGTGTCGATTGCGTACATTGAAGTCATTTTACGATGGGTGACAACTTCGGTTGGGGCGGCAAGGGAGATGCAAGAGGGAATTGCTGTTGATCCCCTCTTGCCCGGGTGTGGGCTGGAAGCCCGCGACTTTGCTATCGCCTGTAAGGCGATTTCCTTGCCAATCAACAGGCACATGTGGTGTTGGAAACCCACGACGTTCTACCAAGCGAAGCTTGGTCAATCCCTGCCAAAGGCAGATTGGTGCACCGCACCAAGAGCTAGGTATAAACCCCTGGCAACGACATTGGCCGCCGGACATACTGATAAAGCAGGCTGTGGAAGTACTCGATATCTGACTTTGAACATTTGGACCACTCCAGCGCCTCCCCCACAACACCATGGTGCTGAAAGGCATTCAGTCTGATATTCACAGACTCAGGTAAACCGGCAAGAAACTCTCCTACCGCTGCAACTTCGATATCCAAATCACTCTTGCCCGGAATATGCAGTAGCCGGACTTCGTGGAGTTTCCCCAAATCCGCAAGGTACTTGATGCTGGCAAGTACCCTGTGATTCCCCCGGCCCACCAGCCACTGATGAGTCTCAGATTGCCAGGATTTCAAATCAATCATGGCACCATCGAGCCAGGGCGCGACTTTATCCCAGCCGGTCACTGGCAGCTCGCCGTTACTGTCGATAAAACAGGTCAGGTGACTGAGTTCAGCATCCGCTTTGATGGCACTGAATAGCGCTATGATGAAAGGCAATTGCAGGGTGGCCTCACCGCCGGAGACAGTGATCCCACTTAAAAAGAAGTGGTGTTTGCGGATCAGTGCCAGCAGATCGCTGACACTGATCTCGCTGATCTTTGGGTTGGATTGATGCGGGCAAACATCAAGGCAAAGATCACACTGGGTACAGAGACTACTCACCCACGTCACCTTGTTTTCATTGGTGTCTTTGGTCATCTGCAAGGCACCTGTGGGACAGTGAGAAACACAGTCGCCACAGTGGTTGCAGTGATTAATGGTGTGTGGGTTATGGCAGCTGATGCAATTGAAATTACAGCCCTGCAGGAAGATCACCATACGGTTGCCCGGACCATCCACACAGGAGAAGTTCAGAATACGACTGACTTTTGCTGTTCTTTCAAGTGGTTTCACTGCCGATGTCACTGTTCTTTAATACTCTTTAAATTGCTGTGGTTATCAATAAACTTACCTGGCCAACGCCGGAGTCATCTCCAGGCTGGCGACCCGAGGCATACGCTCAAGCACACCTGTATTCTTGGCCGCTTCAGCGCCCAGAAAAGTGGTGTTGGTGCGTGAGCCTTCATCATCATAACGAGCGATATCAGACAGCTTCACCATATAGCCGGTGATACGAACCAGATCATTGGAAGCCACGTTGGCAGTAAACTCACGGTAACCCGCCATCAAGGCGCCTTTGGCCAGGTTGTACATAGCCTCAGGGTTGGCTTTAACGGTTTCATCTATGGTCAGAATGTCACTGATACCAGAAGTGTAATACTGGTGATGACCGGCGGTAGCCTGCACATAGCTGACAGGATCCGGTTCTGTGCCATAAGGAATACGCACGCCCGGTGTTACCGCATCATCAATGCTGATACCGCCCTGAGCGTGCAGTACTGCCTTACCATTCAGGCCATAGGTGACTGTCATCTCATCCACCAGCTGTGCCAGTCTGGCAGAGATACGGTGACCCAGTTCATTGGCTTCCACATCATGACCGTAACGACCGGCCTTACCCGCTTTGTCCATCAGCTGGTTAACGGCTTCAGCCATACCGTAAATGCCGAACATAGGAGCAAAACGCTGCTCGTCGATCAGACCTTCTTTCGTCAGGAAGCTTTCGAAGAAGTTGGAGTCCTGGTGCAGGAAGCTGCTACGGGCATTCATCAACTCGCGCATCAGTTCGCTGTGATATGGCAATACCGACTCAAGGAAATCGGCTTCGTCTTTAGCCTTGGCTGCCACCAGCTTGAGGTTCATACGTACCAAGGTGTTGGAGCCGCCGCACAATGGCAGAGAGTTGTAGCAGCTCACAATGCCAAAACGCTTGTCGCCATAGGCTGCGGCATGCATTGGGTAATTGGCAATGTGAGGCTTGCTACACTCACAAATATTGCTCGCGGCCTGACGCAGCAGATCATCAGGCGTCACCGCCGGGTCATACATAAAGGTCAGATTGGGGGCTATCTGCTTAAGCTCAGCATCAACCTTGAGGATGGTGCGGCATACAGGGCTATCAGCTGGGCCAATGTTGACGTGCATAAAGGCGTCAGGCAGGGTTCTGTCGAGCATAATCCAGAAGCGCTTCAGCTTGGCGTACAGCTGCTCATCAGTCAGTTCACCCACATAAGGCATCAGCAGATCATCCAGCTGCCCCAGATACACAGGAATGGAGGTCACTGACGGCACATGGTGATAGATTATGCTCAGCATATTCAGCGCATCATCAAAGTCCTGCGCCGGAGCCAGCTCCAGATACTCAGAGCCATTTTTCAGAAATACCGCATAATCAGGCAGCACATATCTTGGCTTGAATGGCGCGTGACCTTCAAACATGTCACACACACTGCCATCGGCCATCACTTCACGTACCGCATCTGATACAGCCACATAAGGCAAAGACGCTTCCGCTTCCAGCGACAACCAATGGGTCTTTTGCTTCGGCGACAGATTTGGGTTGGTGATGATGTTGTGGAACTTTTGCTGCAGCTCAGAAAGGGCTTGAGTCATAGGGATACTTCCGAAACGGGTCTGGACCTTTTGCCTGACATATAGAGTCAGATTTTGATAGCCGCACTTTACCCACAGCAGTGGCAATTCCCCAGTGAATTATCGGGATTATGGCTTTTCCAAAAAGGAAATCCGCTGCACAGATCACAGTCGCAAATTCAGCAACTGCTGATAGAGTGACGCGCGATCTGCTGGTAGGCTTTCCGAGATCCCGAATAAAGCTCAAAGATCCCGGCTATGAACTATCTTGCTCTCTCCCGCGTCAGTATGAAGCACCTGGCGGTTTTCCAACTGATGCTACGCACCCAGAGTGTCACTCTGGCCGCAGAGCGCCTGTGTGTGACGCCATCCAGCATCAGTAAAACCCTGTCGCAGTTAAGGGAGCTGCTGGATGATGAACTTTTCTATCGGGAAGGCAATCAGCTGACTCCCACCCCCTATGCCATCAGTCTGGCGCCATCAGTGCAGGACATTCTCGCCAGGGTGAATGGCCTGATTGCCGAAGGAGAGTTCAATCCACAAACCTGGGTGGGACAATTTTCCCTGTCCATGCGCGCCAGCACGCTGGAGTTGTTCAGTGGGGCTATCGCCAGACTGAGCCAATCACTGGCCAGTTCGGTCAGCCTGAATATCTTTGCCAAGGAGCAATTGGGGTTTGATGCCCTGCTTAGGGGTGAGGTGCATTTTTTGCTGCTGCCCCACGATATTACCCAGCCACCAGTATTGCACAGAGATCTGGTGTGGAAGACAGTTATCAAAGATGAACTGGTGTGCCTGATGAATCCAGCTCATCCGCTCGCCAGCAAGCCGCTGACACTGGAGCGGTATCTGCAATACCGGCATATCGGCATCCATGACCGCGAACTGGCCGAGCCCTACTTCATTCAGCACCTCACTCAGGCCTTTCACGCCCGGGATGTGGCCCTGACCGTGGCCGACTTTGGTGGTGCTGCCAGCCTGTGCAGCCAAACAGATTACCTGCTGACCTGCTCCAAACTCTGGGCAGACAATGCCCCCCAGGCCAACAGACTGCTGCAAACCACCCTGCCCTTTGACTATGGCAAGGTGGGTTACAGTCTGGTGTGGAATCGCAATAGCCTGAAGGACCCAGCACTGTCCTGGCTACATCAACAGCTGCTGAAACTACTACCGAACACCTCAAACTAACCTATAAATATCAATTGCTTAGTTATAATCATGAAAATCTAATACTTTTGGGTGTCTTCTATCGCGCCCGGCAGTTTGCTTTGATGGTGGAAACTTTGGGACCGGGATCCGGGATCACACTTTTAAAGCGGAAGTAAAAACATCTAGACGTCTAAATTGACAGACATCTATCTATTCAATATATTTGCGCTAACTTAGCCGACAAACCTCATTAAATCAGTCGGCTCTATAACAAACGTTTGGCCGGAATTGATGCCGCCAGGATATAGCCAAGATTTGTACCTCACAGGGAAAGGGTACAAATAGATAAGAAAATAAGAGAGAAAAACTTTGACTCATCCAGTGACACCAGAAACGGCAAACAACCAGGGCTCCATTATCGCCCTACTGCCCCTGTTCCTTTTCCTCGCGCTGTTTATTGGCGCCGGTTTGTACTTCCAGAGCCTGGGAACCGACTTTGCGTTCTACCAACTGCCTGCTCCAGTGGCGATTCTGCCCGCTATCGTGCTGGCGTTGGTTATCTCCAAACAGAAGCTGAACTCAGCCATTGAGACCTTTATCGCCGGGATAGGCCACAGCAATATTATTGCCATGTGTCTTATCTATCTGTTGGCAGGTGCCTTCGCCTCTGTCGCCAAGGCCACTGGTGGTGTTGATGCTACAGTTGCCCTGGGTCTGTCGCTGATCCCTTCTGAGCTGCTGCTGCCAGGTTTCTTTGTAATTGCCGCTTTTATTGCCACCGCCATGGGTACCTCCATGGGCACAATCGCTGCCGTAGCGCCAATTGCACTGGGCGTAGCCGATCAGGCCGATATCAGCCTGCCATTGATGGCTGGTGCAGTAATGTCCGGTGCCCTGTTCGGTGACAACCTGTCCATCATCTCTGATACCACAATTGCAGCCACCCGTACTCAGGGCTGTGAGATGAAAGACAAGTTCCGCGAGAACCTGATCTTTGCGCTGCCTGCAGCATTGATCACCCTGATACTGTTCACCTTTGCCGGTCAGGGACAGGCCGAGCTGGCCGCTCAGGAGATCGACCTGATTAAAGTGATCCCATACCTGACCATTCTGGTGTTGGCGGTTGCCGGATTGAACGTGTTCGTCGTACTGGCCATAGGTATTGTGCTGGCAGGCGCTACCGGCCTGCTGGGCGGCGAATATGGCTGGGTCACTTTTGGTAAGGATATCTACACTGGCTTCACCAATATGCAGGAGATCTTCATTCTGTCCATGCTGGTAGGCGGCCTGGCAGCGCTGATGCAACAACAGGGTGGCCTGACTTTTGTGAGCCGTCAGATTGAGCGCGTGATCGCCCGCTTCTCCAAGGCAAAAGGTGAAGCTTCCTGTCGCGCTGCTGAGCTGGGTATGGCTGGTATTGCTGCCGCCACTAACCTGTGTGTGGCCAACAATACAGTGGCGATTGTGGTCAGCGGTGATATCGCCAAAGACCTGGCGACCAAACACGGCGTCACACCAAAGCGCTCCGCCAGTATCCTGGATATCTTCGCCTGTATCATTCAGGGCCTTATCCCTTACGGTGCCCAGGCGCTGTTGATCGCCTCAACTTTCGCAATAAGCCCTGTAGAAGCAGTAAGCTACACTTGGTATGGTATGGTACTGGCAGTCGTTGCAGTCGCCATTGTGATAGTTCGTCCACGTAGCTGACAGGCCAATGGCGCTCTGAACGGGCGCCTTAAATACAGGGAACCTCATGTCGAAAGATGAGGATATTCAACACGGAAAGTACGATCCCCACAGACTGATTTTTCATATGTGTCTGGTGGGGGTCAGCATTTGTGCCCTGGGCATGGTTGCGACCCTGTACGCCTTCTTTCAAGAGCTGGGTTGGGGCATCTTCAGTCTGCATGTCGATGCTCTGGGTGATTACCTGCGTTCCCCCCTCGCCTTTGTTTATAATGTTTGCCTGCTGCTTGCCGGCGCCTGTTTTGTTCTTGCCATGTATGGGCTGCATCTGGTCCGGTATGACAGGTTTACCTCTCTGTTGGCTCTGTCGGGCATGCTTTGCGGGGTCACCATCATGCTGCTGGGCGTTTACCCCTTTAACGATCAGCCTGCCCATCACCTGGTGGTCATCGCATTTATCTCCAGTTCCATGTTGATGTTCGGCGTGCTGTTTCTGTACCGTTTCGCCCGCCCTCAAATCTGTCCCTCATTGCTGGGGATCATCAGCCTGGTCGGCTTTGTCAGTTGCCTGATGGTGCTGTGGGAGCTGGAGCCCAACAGGCAAACCTCACTGTGTGAAGATGGCAAGCCTTGTTATCTTGCCATGCTGATGTGGACCCATACATTTGCCACCATGCTGACAGGGATTGGGCTTGCCATGATGGCCAGACGCCTGATCGCCGCCACCCTGGACTGATTTACTCCATATTGGCCAAATTTGTGAGCTGCGCACTGGACTCGGAGCACGGCTTAATGAATATTAGCGCCCCCGAAATTCAGTCAATTTTTCACCATGTACGCCAGACCTGCCCCCTCACTGGGACAGTACGATCTTCATCATCTGATCATTTTCCTTATGCTGACCGGCGCCTTTGTTGCCACGGCAGGCCTGGTGCTGACTGTAGGTTATGAATATCTGTGCATGGGACTGAAAGTCTTTGCCCTGAGAGCCAATCAACTGGGTGACTATCGGCTGTCGCAAATGGCTTATGTGATAAATGGCAGCACCCTGTCTTACGGCATGTGTACCCTGATGGGGATGTTTGGCCTGTACCAGTTGAAACTGGATAATCTGAGCAAGCTGATGGCAATGACCGGTGGCTGGATGGGGCTGTCAATTCTGCTTATTGGGATATACCCACTTAACTATTTGGAGCAACACAGGTTCTGGTCAACCAGTGTGCTGTTCAGCTGCATCATCCTGTGCATTATCACCATAGTGGGCTGGCTGTCCCACAAGCGCTACTGCACCCGTGGAATGACTATTGTCAGCATTCTGCTGTTTCTTGGTACCTTCGCGATTTTGTTGCAGGTTGACCTCAAAACACTGCAACTGCAGCCCTGCCCCAAGGTTCTTGAGCCTCATTTCTGCTCTATCGCCCTTAACTCCTGGGCCATGTGCATATTGTCGATAATCTGGGATGTACTGCTGGCGTTGAATATGCGTAAACTTGTGATCCAGGATTATCAGGCGCTATCGCTCAGGCATTTAAGGGGAGAGTAAATTGAGATTGGCACACTACCTTGCTCAGTGCGGTGTAGGCTCCCGCAGGCAGTGCCAACGTCTTATTACTGAGGGACGGGTCAGTTTTCAGGGACGGATAGCCAATCACACCGATCGATATACTCAGTCCTGCCCGCAGGAGCTTTTGGTAGACAACCAGCCTATTCCCTGCCCTGAACCTAAAACCTGCTGGCTTTTCCACAAACCCGTTGGAGTTGACTGCCGTTTGCAGGCACATGATCCCTCCAGCCTGTTTCACCGATTGCCAGACTCCCCCCGGCTTTACCCCGTAGGCAGACTGGATAAGGACTCCCGGGGGCTGTTGCTGCTCACCAATCATGGTGATCTGACACAGCGCCTGATGCATCCGGACTTTGGCCACACCAAGACCTATCACGTCACTGTCGATCGCCCTTTTGACCAGACTTTTACTCAGATGATGTCTGCCGGTGTCAGCTATGGCGAAGTCACTACCCTGCCCTGTGAGTGCCGGGCACTTGACCAAAACAGGTTTGAAATCATCCTCACCCAGGGGCTTAACCGCCAGATTCGCCGCATGTGCAAAGCACTGGGCTACCGGGTAATTGACCTGAAACGAATTGAAATTATGGGACAGCGTCTGATGGATGCTCAGGGGATTGAGCTTGAGGAAGGAAAAATGCGGCCGCTCACTGACAGTGAACTGACCGCATTGATTTTGGCTGTTGGTCTATAAAAACCAAGCAGCAGGATTACTTAACGATAACCATCTCTTCCAACAGGTTGTCAGCGTTATCCAGATACTCCATCACCCACAACATATAACGGCTATCCACCTGAATAGAGCGATTGGTTTGGGCATCATAGTTCCAGTCGCCAATGATTGACTCATAAACACCGTCAAACAGCAGTCCCACCAGCTCGGCACGACCATTCATAGCCGGTGAACCTGAGTTACCGCCAGTGGTATCCAGGGTCGACAGGAAGTTTACCGGTACTGAGTCGATGGCAGACATATAGTAATCGCCATACTGTTTCTGCTCGATCAGCTCCAATTGCTTCTTGGGCGCATCGAATGGGTCAACACCTGTGTCCTTGGCCAGAATGCCTTCCAGACGGGTGAATGGAATAGCATACATTCCATCCTGCGGCGCATAACCTTTAACATGGCCAACAGTGACACGCAGGCTGGAGTTGGCATCAGCATAAACCGGCTTACCCTGGCTTTCATTGAAGGCAATAATGGCCTCCATATAGACAGGACGAACCTTCATCAGGTCGCCTGCCAGCTGTTTACGCTCTGCTTCCAGTGTCTGACGGGCATCATAGCGGGCAACAGCCAGCTTGATAAAGGGGTCATCAGACTGCTTAAACTCCTCAACAGACTTGTCCATCCAGGCCAGTCGGGTCGCTTTGTCGTCCAACTTTGTGGCGGCATAAGCTTTATTGAGCATCTTCTCAAGCCTTGCCTGATCAAACTTGCCCTTAATACCGAATGCCTTATCAAATCCGGGCACACGCTGATCGGCAGGCAACTGGGCATAGCGACTCAGCATCTCCAGGAAAATCGCCTTATCCACACTCTCGGCATAACGGCGGTCGATGCGCTCCATACCTGATTTAAAGCGAGTCATATCCCGCTCCTGGTAACCAGGTTCACGCTCCATATCCGGCTTTTGCTTCTCATTGGCCAAACGATACAGACTGTCTGCCGTCTTAAGCATCTGGGAGTAACCCATATAGCCGAGGATCAGATCTCTTTCCTGAGTTTGCTTGTCTTTGGCAATCAACTGGTTCAACTCGGCCAACGCTTTACCGTACTGCTTTTTACGGTCGCTGTTGGCATTGATCCACTCTGCCAGTTCCTTCTCCATGGCTACCTTGTCCGCCAGCATGGAAGACTTGCCATAGAACTCAACCATTGAGGTGTAGTTTTTGGCGTAATTGGCCAGCCCAGCCAACGCGCTCTCATACTTAATGCGATCGTCAGAACCTTCCGGCGCGGCTTCATAGATGATGTCCATAATGGTTTCCCGCAGCCCTTTGGCATTGGGGTATACCCATTCAAACTGGTTCTCCACCTCTTCAGCAGTACGGTACCTGTTGGTGCGACCGGGATAACCGGCAACCATCACAAAATCCCCTTCCTGCACACCTTTGGCTGACACCTTCAGGAAGCTATCCGGCTCAAACGGCACATTGTCTTCGCTGTAATCGGCAGGCTTACCATCTGGTCCGACATAGGCACGATAGAAGGAAAAATCACCGGTATGACGTGGCCACATCCAGTTGTCGATGTCACCACCATATTTACCCACGCTGCCCGCCGGGTTGTACACCAGACGTACATCGCGGATCTCTAACTGTTTCACCAGATAATATTCAAGGCCACGGTGGAAGCTGTATACCTTACAGCGATAACCACCTTCCTTTTCACATTCAGCAACCAAGGTCTTTTCGCGAGCTTCTACCGCTTTGTAGAAATCATTGCCCTGCTTTGATGACAGCCCGGCTGTCACCTTGTCGGTCACATTGGTGATCTCTTCAGTAACATACATGCGGGAGCCGGGAGTCGCCTGCAGTTCATCTGACATCTTGCGCGCCAGAAAGCCATCTTTCAGCAGGTTATTTTCAGCAGTGGAGTTATATTGAATAGCGCCGTAGGCACAGTGATGATTGGTCACCACCAGGCCTTTTGGCGATACGAAAGAAGCGGTACAGCCACCCAGGCTAATCACCGCATTCATAGGAAACTCAGTCAGCTCAGAGATAGACTTTACATCAATCTCAAGGCCCTTTGCCTTCAGCTCAGCAGCCATATCAGGCAGCTGGTGCGGCTGCCACATCCCCTCATCGGCGTGTGCGGTAAAGGCCGTGGCCACCGCAGCCGTTAATAACCATTTTTTCATGATCTTATGTCCATATATGTATTTGCTTTTGTGGGTGGCCATCCCGCCCTTTAATCATTTTTGTGCCGGGCAGAAACAAAAAAGTCGGGCCAACTGGAACCCGACTTTATCATATGTCACTTTTTTGCCAACTCTACCGACATGATGCGTTACAAAAGCACCACTGAAAGGCTAGGATCTGTTGACCTTTCATGGTTGAGTTTTGCTCGAGATAGACGCGCTTTAATCGCGACGCAAGGTGTGCCGCCTAGTGGGCCTAAGCAAATACCTTGCAACAAAGAGTAAAGCGCGTATAGCCGAGCCCTTCGGGCAGCGTTTGTCGTCGCTTTCTACTGCATTAACGCTCATTTATGTAGAACAACTACACCACAATCGCGTTGCTTTGTATAAAACAACGACAAAGAGCTGCAAAAACCATCTTCAAAGGTCAACAGACCCTAGATCACAGCGCTACCCAAAGTTGGGCAAACACTATCATTATGCCGGCAATGGCTGACACTGCCAGTGCCGCTTTTCCACCTGACACCTGATATCCCTGAGGCTGTATTTGCCGCTGACGCAATACCATGGCAATAGGCAGAAAGATGATCATCACCACCAGTGGCACTGCTGCAAAACCGAGTACAGCCACAAAACCATCAGGGTAGAAAAGTGCACACAACAGAGGTGGAATAAAGGTAATCAACCAGGTTTGAATACGGCCGGCCACAGTCTGGGCTGCGCGGGTCAGCTCAGCGACGAAGTCATACAGGCTCAGGGTCACACCCAGGAAGGAAGTGATCAGCGCCAGGTCAGCAAACAGAGATACCGCCTTACTGATGAAGTCACTTTCCACAATCGCCTTCAATGCAGTAACCAACTCGGCCAAAGAACCATTGAAAGAGTTGATTTCAGGACCGCCTACTGTGCCCAGGGTCACCATCAACCAAAGGATATAACAGGCCAGCGGGATAGTAGAACCTATCAAGAGTACTTTACGCAGGACCTTGGTATCACCATCCAGATAGCGCACCAGAGTCGCGATACAGACATGGAAACCAAATGAGGTGAACACCACAGGGATGGCTGCCATCCATATACCAGCAGGCTCCTCAGAGGCAGCCTGCAGCATCATCTGAGTCGGGCTCACTTCAGGCACCAGAAACACGACAACAATCACCAAAGCGACAACCATCAGAGAGAACAGCAAACGGGACACCTTGTCGACCCAGGCTACTCCCAGAGCCGCGAATCCTCCCAGGATAAGCGTAAACAGCAATACAGCAGTGGTATGGCTCAGCTCCATATCCAACATAGACTGGGCTTTTAACGTGAGCAGTGAAGAGCCGCCAGTCAGATAAGCCGCAGTCAAAGCAAACAGCAGGCTGAGAAAAGAGGCCCCCTGGATAAACTGTCCTTTTTTCCCCAACAATTTACCGGTAATGACGTGGACATTCTCACCGACACCTGACTTGAGATTAATCTCCAACATCAGCAAGGCGGTATATGCCGACAGTCCCCATATAATCAGCATTAGCACCAGGGCTTGCCAGAACCCCAGTGCAGCAGTGGCCAAAGGCAAAGCCAACATACCGGCACCAATGGCCGTCCCTGCCACAATGGCGATAGAACCCAGAGTCTTTAAAATCACAAATATGTCCTGTTATCTCATTATTCTTGTTTTACATAGCCACAGATTTACCGGGCAGCAGAGAGTCAGATTCAGAACAACGGTAAGCGGTGAGAGCGCAAAAGGAAATCATCAGCTTCCTGAAGCGGATTAAACGCGGGAGCAAGGTTCAGGCGTTATCTGTTCAAACGTCGCCATAAACTAACCGGGCCAGGGGGTCTGTCGAAGTCACAATGCCCCAGGCACGAGAACTATCTCTGCTTACTCTAAAAATTTGACCTCAGCGGACATTATCAGAGCCTACTGAAGCGCACAAGGGAACGCCGCCGAGCCGGGCAAACAGAGATACGATACAAATCAGGGAGGCGTCATCGCCAAAGCCTTTAATTCAGCCAGGTCTGACGCTCCCTTAGGTGTTCTTACAACGCCACCCACAACTGAGCGAACACAATAGCCAGACCGCTGGATGCAGCCAGCATAAACCCGACTTTCCCACCTGCTACCTGATAACCAGAAGAATGGGAGTAACGCTGACGCAGTGCCATGGCGATTGGCAAAAACACTATGATGAAAACCAAAGGCACAGCGGCAAAACCCAATACCGCAATGAAACCATCCGGGTAGAAAAGCGCACACAACAAAGGCGGAATAAAGGTAATCAGCCAGGTTTGCAGACGCCCAATAAAGGTATTGGCAGTTCTTGTCAGCTCAGCCAGAAAATCGTACAGGCTCAGGGTCACCCCCAGGAAGGAGGTGATTAATGCCAGATCTGCGAATAATGAAACCGCTTTGCTGATGATATCGCTCGCCACTATCGCCTGCAGCGCGGTAACCAGTTTGGGAAGAGATCCTTCAAGCCCATGAATTGCCGGGCCACCGAGCGTTCCCAACGTCACCAGTAACCACAAAATATAACAGGCCAGGGGAATGGTAGAGCCTATCAGCAAAACCTTGCGCAACGCTTTGGCATCACCATCCAGATAACGAACCAGAGTGGCAATACACACATGAAAGCCGAACGACGTAAAGACGACGGGAATCGCAGCCAACCAAGCATTTCCCGGATTATCTGTCACTGCTTGAGTCATCACCTGTGCAGGACTGACTTCCGGTAGCAGGAACAGAAGCACAAGCGCCAGCGCCACAACCATCAAAGAGAACAGCAGTCTCGACACCTTGTCTACCCAGGCCACGCCCATAGCCGCAAATCCACCCAGGATACCGGTAAACAACAACACGGCCGCGGTATGGCTCAATTCGATATTCAGCAGAGTTTGCGCTTTAAGAGACAACAGCGAAGACCCACCGGTTAAGTAGGCCGCAGTCAGGGCAAACAACAAACAGGTGAAGGAGGCGCTTTGGATAAACTGGCCTTTTTTGCCCAGTAACTTTCCGGTAATAACAAAGAGGTTATCCCCAACACCGGATTTCAGGTTGATCTCAAGCATCAGCAAAGAGGTGTATGTGGCCAATGCCCAGATAACCAGCATCAGTACAGTAGCCTGCCAGAAACCCAAAGCTGCAGTCGCCAGAGGCAAGGCCAACATACCCGCACCGATAGCAGTACCTGCCACTATGGCAATAGAACCCAGTATTTTTAAACTCACGAATTTGTCCTGTTATTGTTTATTTTTGTATTTAATCGCGCCGAAAAACCGGACGCAGGAGGTCAGATTCAGAACTGGGTACAGGAGAGTATTTGAGGGGGAAAACCTGGGTTTTCAGAAGTGTGATAGTTCGAATGAAGACAATCCGGAATCACTTGCTCAGCCTACTACACCATTCCAACTCTGACGGTCGAACGGTAAGGCCCCAATGGCTGTGCTTGATTCCTTTTGGAATTAGGCCGGCCACCGGGGCTGGCTAAATCGCAACTTGATCATCGTAAGGTACATCACTCTATAGATTAGATATTTTTACTTCAGAGGACATTATCAGAGCCTTTTACCCTGCACAATAGCGCGGGACAGCGTATTTCGAAGAAACAGAAAAATATGAAGTAAGTCCGCCTTGAATGGTTGAAAAGCCAACAGAGATCATTAAAATGTCGCCGTCCTCGGGGGAGTAGCCGCCTGACGTTGAGAACAGAATGAATATCTGGGTCAACATAGGGGTGAGTATCAACAAACTTGGCAAGGTGTACTGCACCAACAATTACGCCATGGTGCTCACAGTTAACAGCATGCTTAAGCCTGCTTAGCTAACCTGGCAAGACCTGAGTACCGTAATCCATATCATTAAATGGAGCGGTGCTCGTGCGTCTGAATTCCCTGTACTCCTCAGGTTTCACTCCACCCGCACTGCTCTTCGGGAGATTTCAATTGGAAGCTTTTCTGGCCTCAACCCTTGCCGTTGCCATTGCGGAAATCGGTGATAAAACCCAACTGCTGGCGCTACTACTGGCTGCCCGCTTAAAAAACAAAACCGCTATTGTCTCCGGTATTCTGGTAGCCACAGTCCTGAACCACTTTGCGGCAGCCTGGCTGGGCCAATGGGCAATGGAATGGGTATCGCCACAACTTGGCAGTTGGTTAATTGCCGCTTCTTTCTTTGCCATTGCCCTATGGGTATTGGTGCCAGACAAAGCGGACGAGGAGGAAAGTCGCTTCTATCGGTTCGGTCCCTTTATCGCCACCTGCATTCTGTTCTTTATCGCCGAAATTGGTGACAAAACCCAAATCGCGACCGTAGTGCTGTCAGCCCGTTATGATGATCTGCTGATGGTAGTGACCGGTACCACAGTAGGCATGTTGCTGGCCAATGTACCAGTGATCTGGTTGGGTGACTTCAGCGCAGAAAAACTGCCGCTGAATTGGATACGCCGTGGCTGTGCCCTGCTTTTTGCCGTACTGGGGGCAGCGACTCTGGTATATGCCTGAGTCTTTGATATTCAAGCCATTATCTGGCGTTGCACCCAGTCTTCAATCAAGTCGTAAACAGATGCCATAGCGCCTCTCCTGTATAGTGGGAAAAGCTTAAGCATAGAGTCTTTCGGGACAAACTAAATCGATTAATTAAGATTGTCCTTATCTATAAATTAAAAGATTCAGAAACAGCAAAGCCCGCATACAGCGGGCTTTGTGTTTCTATCATTCTGACTCAGCTCTTGGCTCTGGCCACCACAGCCGCCGTCATACGGGAGATACAGGTCATCTCTCCGGCACTGTTATAGATCTTCACTTCCCACACTGAGCTGCGTTTGCCCAAATGAACAGGAGTGGTTATCGCCTTTAATACTCCATTACGGGACGCCTTAAGGTGATTGGCGTTGATCTCCTGACCAACGCAGTAAAAGTTCTCAAAGTCCACTGCAAAATTGGCAGCGTAACTGGCAATGGTCTCAGCCAGCACTACGTTGGCACCACCGTGCACTATACCCAGAGGATTATGCAGGTGCGGTCCAGCAGTCATGGTCGCTACCATATAATCATCACCGATTTCGGTGACCTCTATCCCCAGAGTTTTCATCAAAGTCCCTTTGCCACTGATGCCGTTATCCAGCCGGGCGCAGTCTTCAAGCGTGACAGGCCTGAACCAAATACTCATACATAGAATCCTTAATCTTGATCAGTTGCAGGCAGTCTACTGACTAAATGCTGACTTGCAAAGGGTGATGAAGTTAGGAAAGGCGGCAATAGTAGGTGGCGTATCACAGTTTCGTGAAAGTGAATATTTGCACTCTCTCAAGTACTTATGATTTGCAGAAAGCTAAGAGGATATCGTTGGTGACAGATACAAAGTGGCCCCCGCTATCCGTTCGTTTTTTATAGTTGGATATCCGGGGGCCGTAGGGTAATCAGGTAGTCCTGACCTTATTTTTATTTTTCCATGACTTTGCCCCTAAGGGCGGCCTGGTATTAATCCAGGTCTTTAACGGCTTCCAGAGTCAGCTTGATCATATCGTTCAGAGTCTGCTGACGTTCTTCAGCGGTCAGGTGTTGACCCAGACGCAGATGGTCGGTCACTGTCATCATGGCCAATGCACGGGCGCCAAACTCAGTGGCAACACCATACAGACCAGCAGCTTCCATTTCCACACCCAGCATGCCGTACTTTTCCATAAAGTCGTAACGGCTCTCATCCGGGCTATAGAAGAGATCAGAAGAGTACAAGTTACCCACATGGTAGCTGGCGCCCAGCTTCTCAGCAGCATCAGCAGCACGACGCAGCAGACCGAAGTCAGCGATCATAGCGAAGTCAGTCTGTGGGAAACGGGTACGGTTAACGGCAGAGTCAGTGCTCGCGCCCATCGCCATAACCACGTCCATCAGCTTGATCTTCTCGCTTACCGCGCCGCATGAACCAATACGAATGATGTTTTCAACACCGAAATCGGTGATCAGCTCTTTGGCATAGATAGAGATGGATGGAACACCCATACCAGACCCCATCACAGAGATGCGCTTGCCCTGGTATTCACCGGTATAACCAAACATATTACGCACGTCAGTCACCAGACGGGCATTTTCCAGAAAGTTTTCAGCGATGTACTTGGCGCGCAGTGGGTCGCCAGGCATCAGAACTGTTTTTGCAAAGTCGCCACTCTGGGCATTGATATGTGGTGTCATGGAATTAACCCCCAATAGAGAACAACAGACCGGCAATAGTGCCGCTCATCAAGTTGGCCAAAGCAGCTGCAATCAGTGCTTTACCGCCAATTTTACCCAAATCGTGACGACGCTCAGGGCACAAAGCCGACAGACCGCCAATCACCATGGCCAATGAACCAATGTTGGCAAAGCCACACAGGGCGAAGCTGATAATTACCTGGGTCTTTTCAGACAGCTGATCTGCCACCTTAAGGAAGTCAACGTAAGCCACAAACTCGTTGATCACCATCTTCTGACCAATGAAAGAGGCAGCAGTGGTTGCTTCGCTCCAGGGCACACCCATTACCCATGCCAGAGGAGCCAGGATATAGCCCAGAATCATCTGCAGAGACAGGCTTTCGATACCGAACCATCCGCCGATACCACCAATAATACCGTTCACCAGTGCAATCAGGGCGACGAACGCCAGCAGCAAGGCCGCGACTGCCATCACCTGCTGCATACCCATGGAGGCACCATTGGCGGCAGCATCCAGTACGTTAGCAGGCTTGTCTTCCAGATCGTCCATCACCTTCTTGATGTCGTTTTCCGGGGTTTCGGTCTCTGGCCACATCAGTTTGGCAAACAGCAGACCGGCTGGAGCCGTCATAAATACCGCCGTCAGCACGTACTTAACATCGACACCCATCTGGATGTAACCAATCATGGTACCGCCGGCCACAGACGCCAGACCACCAGTCATTACGGCAAACAGCTCAGAGCGGGTCATGGTTTTAACGAAAGGACGCACCATGGAAGGCGCTTCTATTGGACCAACAAAGATGTTGGCGGTCGCAGACAGAGATTCCGCACGGCTGGTACCCAGAATTCTGGCCAGAGCACCACCGATAACACCGATGATCATCTGCATAATACCCAGATGGTACAGCACAGCGATCAGCGAGCTGACGAATACCACCACACACAGTACGTTGATAACAAAGATAAAGCCCATACCGAAGTTGGCCAGGTCACCGAACAGGAACTTCAGACCTTCGTTACCATATCCGATAACGCTCATCACACCATCGGAAGCAACCTGCAGTACGCTCTGACCAGCAGGCACGTACATTACAAATGCACCGAAAGCCACCTGGAAAGCCAATGCGCCCAGCACAGTACGCACGTTAATCGCCTTGCGATTTTCTGACAGCAACACAGCCAGTCCCATCAGACTGAGCATACCTAAAATACTGATGAAAATTTCCATAAATTTTTAGTCCGGATAACCTGGAGATGGCGGCAGTGTATCCAGCGCAATTTCAGGAGCAAGAGATAAAGATCACTTTGTGAGGCGGGAAAATAATTTTTTTCTAAAGTTAATAATTAAACCGACAAATGGCAGTAGAGTTGCAACGCAGACAAAATAAAACACACTAAATTAGCCAAACAAAAACAAACAACCTCTCACGCTCAACCAAAAATCTCAACAAAGGATCTGCGCATGTATCCAGAAAATATGCTTCCAATTTGGCAATTTAGCCTCAGAAAACGAGAAATATTTAGATCTGTTTCGTAATTTAATTACACAAAATGGGGCAATTTATCGCCTATTAAGGATTCCCAGGCTTTCATTCTCATCTGTTCGCCTCCCTCCTGATTGAGTTTCGGGCACAAAAAAGCCCGCATTGCTGCGGGCCACTAACAATGGTGAGGAGGCTTTGATTAATAGAACCAACCTTTGGCGACACCCCGGCGGCTGATCAATACCAGCACGATTGCCCACAGAGTCACTATGGCCGGCATGATAAGCGCACTGGCCCCCAATACCGCATAGGCATCCAACACGATTAATGACGCTGCCATCTGTGCCACCACTGCAATTAAACTAATCAGCAATACAGGAGCAGCTTTGGCCATCTTAAACATCAGCATGCCACTGCCAGCCAGACCGGTAACTACCGCAATACCAAACAGGGCTGTCAGCCAACCCGGCGTGGCTTCGTACATCTGACGCTGAGCTTCAGTCATCTGCGCCAGCGCCTGGGCATCCACAGTCAGTTGGAAAAAGAAGTTCATTACGCCCAGCAAATTCCACATCAGACTGACCCAGATAAAGATCATCACTGCCATGGGAATTTTAATTTTATCGGTTTGTTCGCTCATTACGCTTTGTCCATCAAGACTTATTCTGATGCTTGAAAGTCTACCGCTGCTCCGTAGAAAAGCCTATAGAGGTTATTGATTGAGTATCAATCTATCAGGCCAATATTAAATGTATCCCAAAGAAAAAGGCGCCCGCAGGCGCCTTTAAAGTTCAACAATCAAACCTGTTTAGAATGTCGCTGTAACAGGTGCAGAACAGTTGTTGCCATCTGCATCGCAGATCTGATATTCAACACTGTCAGCAGAGGTGCTGAAACGGTCACGGTAACGACCATCATTCTCTGTCTCCGCTACCATCTCACCATCACGGTAAATGGCAACCATGTCACCATTTGCACCGCTCCAGGTCAGATCCACCAGCGCACTGCCACGACGGGACTTCATCGCACGCTTAACAGCAGCGTCGATGGTGCTAGGCTCAGACAGGTTAATCTCCATGGTTTCAGTGTCTGAATTCCCTTCGGAATCGGTCACAGTCATTGAAACATTGAAGGTACCAGCCATGCCGTAGTCATGGGTTGGGCTCATTTCAGTGGACGTATTGCCATCACCGAAGTCCCACTCATAGCCTGTGATATCACCATCAGCATCAGTACTGGTGTTAGTGAAGCTAACACTGAAGTCAGTCACCTCATAGGTGAATCCGGCTTCCGGTGCAGAAGAACCTGGGTCATCGCCCAGACCTGTGATCACCAAGCCCCAGGAGTTCAGTGTACCCAGGTCAGCACCTGCGTTATCACTCACTTTCAGCGTCCAGGTTCCGCCAGCCATTTCACCGTTGAAATCATTCAGCTCATAGGTTTCTACCAGATCATCTGCACTGCCACCACTGCGGTTATGCATAACAGATTCTGTGCCGTCCGGAGATACCAAAGACACGATAAGGTCACCAATCCAGGTATGAGTGATATCCACATTAGCGGTGACACCAAATATGGTGACATCGTCAGTCACATCAATGGTGCTTTCGATACCGTTAGGATCATTGTCAGGCAGATCGACCGGAGTTGTGTTCTCGTAAGGGTAATCCTGCAAGCCCTGCGGCAGAATGCTCAGAGATACATTCTTACTCTTGCTGAAATCACCATCTACACCGGTCACCGACATGGTGTAATTGCCCCATTGAGTGTCAGCCATAGTGGCTACATCCAAAGTGAAGGAATCGCCGGCTCCAGCGGTATCTGCTGACAGGGAAACGCCAGACAGTGCTGGTGAAACGGTATAGCTGAGGTTTGCCGTACCATCCCAGCCACCCACACTGGTTACATCGAAAGAGTAACTGGTAGAATCACCCGCAGTGATCTCACGTGCAGATGGCGTAACAGACAAACGGAAACCGGGAGCTGGATCAGCTTCTTCCAAAGCTGACAGCAGATTCAGTCGCTTGCCTGACGCTGTTTTGCCTTCAAGTGCAGGTAAGGAATCACCCGTTTCCATCAGCAGAGCTTTCATCTCAGCGACACTCAATGAAGGATCAAGAGACCAAACCAGAGCTGCGGCACCAGCCACATGAGGAGATGCCATTGAAGTTCCGCTGAATACAGAATAGGCATTACCTGGGGTACTGGACAGAATTGCACTGCCTGGAGCACCCAAATCAACACTCACCAAACCGTAGTCGGAGAAGCTGCTCATTGCATCATTGCGATCTGTACTGGCTACTGCCACGATCGCTGCAGAGTCATAAGAACCTGGATACCCTGGGTTCTGGTCACGGTCAGATGCACCATTACCTGCTGCAGCAACAAACATGATTCCCGCGTCACCACCAGCCTCAATAGAGTCCTTCAATGTCTGACTGAAGCCACCACCACCCCAGGAGTTGTTGGTCGCGCGCACATCAATACCACGGTTTACTTTAAGATCAGTAATATAATCAATACATTCAACCGCATCGGCCAGTGAACCAGAACCACTTGAGTTCAGGAACTGACAACCAATAATGCTGACATCCCAGTTAACACCAACGACACCAATGCCATTATTACCATCAGCACCTATGGTTCCCGCTACGTGAGTACCGTGGCCATTGCCATCCATTGGATCGCCATTATCGTTAAGCGCACTGAAACCATGAACGTCATCAACAACACCGTTTCCGTCATCGTCAATGCCGTTACCGGCAATTTCGCCAGGGTTTACCCACATGTTGGCGCTCAGATCTTCATGGTTGTAGTCAACACCGGTATCAATTACCGCAATGACTACATCTGAATCACCAGTTGTGATGTCCCACGCTTCGGGAGCGTCAACGTCAGCATCTGCAGTACCACCATCCTGTCCCGTATTATTCAGGCCCCACATTTCTGGATAGCGTGGATCATCCGGGGTACCAATCGCTCTGTAGATATAGTTAGGTTCAGCATATTTTACGGCAGGATGACGGCTCAGAATTTTCACAGCCTTCTCAATATCGACGCCCTTTCTCAGGGTCAACTTGGCCAGTTTACCGTCAAACAGAGTCTTAAATTTATCGTCAATACCATCGCCATTCTTGTCAGTCATGACACCGCGAACCAGCTGACGAGCCTGAGCGCGTTCAGCGGCAGTGGCATTGTCTTTATACATCACCATCAATGAGTCTTTCGCATACTCTGGTGACTTAGCCATCGCTGGTGCGGCACTTAGCATCAAAGCGCCACTGACTGCTACTGCCAGCGAAGAAAGGTTAATTTTAGACATAGTGATTTCCTATCATTTATGAATCAATCCGAAGCAGCCTGCACCAGTACCCCAGTCATTAAATTCAGCTCCGACATGCTGGAATCAGCTAATTTTGTGCAGCTCCAGCCTTTGCAGTCCTATCTTCGGAATCGGTTAAAACCAGCACATAGATGACACAGGTGGGAGGGGGTGAAAAGAGTTGCTCCCCTCCGACACAAACAAATCAGAAGAACCTACTAGTCCTTAATAACTGCCCCCTTATTGTTCAAATATTAAGCAACCCACTGAAGTTGGTGATTAGCCCAAGAAAAGTCGTATATCGACGCAGTTCAGCAAGCTTCTTACCCCAAAAAAGACTAGCCCTTCTTCCGATTGTGCCCTCTGTGTCTGGATCAGTAACTTCGGGTGTCGTGAATCATGGCGAGACCCGATTCCCATTGTTCACGGGAACACAGGAGGATGCAGTGGAGATTCAACTGAATCGGAAAGACTGGACGCAAAGACTACTGGCAAAAACTGGCGGTATCGCTCTGCTGGTGCTTGCTGGTGGAGCTTATGCAGAGCCTGTCCCCGTCACGTTACAAACACTGCTGGAAGCCAATGGCCGAGCAAACATTTTGTCCGCTTTGCAACAGGGAAATCATAACCAGCTAGAAGTATTGCAGGTTGGAGGTAACGAATTCCTGGCCATTCAGTCCGGAAACGCCAATCAGGCAACCGTCCAGCAACTCGGAGCAGGCAACGAGCTTTTGCTCAAACAAGAAGGCAATAACAACTCCGCCTTAATTACCCAGTATGGAGAAGACAGCAGTATTCAGCTTTTCCAGTACGGTGAGGCGAACTTTGCCATTCAACAACTCGCGTCAGGTGAACATCTCACCGTGACCCAATACTAAATACTAATAGCAGACAAGGAGCGTTTTTTATGAACCTCTATAGCAAGCAAACTTTACTGGCTCTGACCGTCGCAGCGGCTTTGGGTGTGTCAGCCGCACACGGTGCAGAAACCCATCAGCTGGAAGTAACTCAAGCCGGTGAAGGCAATACTGCAGAAGTCACGCAGACTGACCGTGACCATGTAAGTGAAATTAGCCAGACAGGCGTTGATAACACTGCGACAGTGTCTCAAGACGGCGTATTTGCTGAGAACTATGAAACCACCACAGGTAACAACAACACAACTACCGTGACTCAGGTGGACACCTGGCATATTAACCGTATGACCATCTCAGGTAATGAAAACACAGTAGAAGTATTCCAGGATGATTTCCTCAACCTGAACGATATTGAAATTACCGGTGACGGTAACTCAGTTGACGTCGAGCAGGATGGTAGCATCAACGATGCAGATACCTTTATGACAGGCAACGATAACAGCCTGAATCTGTATCAGTTGGGTAATAACGACAGCATTGTTGAAATGAATGGCAATAACAATACTGCAGATGTTGACCAGCAGGGCAGCAATAACCTGGCGGTATTCCGCGTAGCAGGTGATGACAATGACGCCACCATCGTTCAGGAAGGTGATAACAACCAGGCAGGTGAAATCGCATTGGATTTAGGCGCCAACGCAGGTAACAACAACGACATCGTTGTCAGCCAGTTTGGTAATGACAACTTCGCAGCAGTTCGTGGTGCCGCAGGTGATGGTAACTACTTCGAAGCCTTCCAGACCGGCAATAACAATACCGCCTTTGTTTATGACCTTACCGGTAGCGACAATGAGTTTGTCATTGAGCAGGAAGGTAATGACAACACTGCAGATATCCGTGCCGCCAATGGCGATGATAACGAAGTAGAAGTTTTCCAGGAAGGTCTGAATAACGCAGTTGGTGAGCCACGAGTCGCGATTATTGACGGCAACAACAATGAAGTTGAAATCGAGCAGACTGGTAACAATAACGTTGTAGACTTCGCTGTAGTGGGGGATGACAACGATGTGTTCCTGGAGCAGGATGGCAATGACAACCAGGCTCAATTTATCACTGCAGGCACCGACAACCTGATGCTGCTGGAAAGTACTGGTAACAATAACGAGCTATACAGCTTCGCTACCGGCGATGACAACAATGTTGAAGTCGAGCAGGATGGCAATACCAACTTCGCCTATGTAGACATTGTAGGCAGTGATAACGAAGTCGACGTTGAGCAGGAAGGCAATGACAATGAAACTATTGTCACTATCGCTGGCAGCGACAATGACGATGTCGAAGTCACCCAGCGCGGTGAACTGAACCTGGTTGACCTGCTGATCAACGGTGATGAAAACACTGCTGACATTATGCAAACAGGTAATGGTAACTGGGTTGGCGGCACTGATGGCGGTGCATTTGCTGTCGATGGCAGCGGTAACAGCCTGACCATAGTACAAACCGGCAATGACAACCTGGTCACAGGCTCTCAAACCGGTACTGGCCACAGCATCAATGTTAACCAAAACGGTAACTTCAACTCGGTCAATGTAGTTCAGAACTAATCATGATTGGGTAAACAAAGGGAGCCATGAAGGCTCCCTTTTTCATTTTACGCGCCTTTATTAAACTGAAGCACCCAGCCTTTCAATCAGGTAACGATTCCCTCAATGCACCTAATGCCCATAGCCGTATGGATTCGATTCAGTGGAAAAACTCTCGACTGCAACTCAGTTGCTTGATGAGGAGGACGAAGTGAACTATCACCCGGTTCAGTTCAATTTAAAAGGGGCGACTGTCTTCCAGCTTTGACCGCTGAGACAGCTTAAAGGGCAAGGCAAGTTCAGGGGCTCCAAATAGCCCCTCTACTGATTCCCAGATAGACACCTAAAGGGTCGAACAGGGCTTTGGTATATCCAAGCCACAATATGCAAAAGGGAGCCATTATGGCTCCCTCTTTATTTGCCCCAGCGGCCTTCATTCAGGCCCTAGCTTCAGACTCAACTCACTAAGTCGAAGTGAGTTTGATGAGACTGAGCCCAACGCAATAACTCGACTCTGTTTCTGGACTGAGTTTTGCGGAATATCGACGACAGATGCGCCTTGACCGTATGCTCGCTGATACACAATCTGTGTGCGATTTCTTTATTGCGGGCACCACTGCCAACCATCTGAATAATCGTTCGCTCGCGCTTGGTTAACGCCTGTAACATCGCCAGATTGTCTGCACTGACATGGGCATCGCCCTCAAGCTTTTGCACCAACTGTCTGAGCATTTTGCTCATCATTGGACGGTCAAACCACAACTCGTCCGATAGCATCTTTCTCAAACCAGTCAGTAATAGATCCATACGTTGGTCTGCATACAAAACCCCGCGAACGCCCATAAGCAGCAGAGCATCCAAAGCGATTGATCCCGCTTCGACCTGATAGATAGCAACAGGTACATGAGGTACCAGTCTGGTAACTATCAGTGGAATGCCTTGATTGTCCAATGCTGCGCCATGTTGGCTTATCAGATAGAAGCTGTTTTCTGAATTCCCCAGATCCAGCTCATTGACATGATTTACTACCCGGGTTTTTACTCCCATTGACTCGGCTAACATTGCCAAGTGACATGGGGCGGCTATTTGATGTAGGAAGACCAATTCCTTTGCTGTATCCATGCACCTTCCTCCTGGGTGATCTACTTTTGGCCACAGTTAAAACAACAACTAGGTTGTCGCGCTTTTCCATCCCTGGCACTCAAGTGCTCTTATAATAAGTTGCAAGATTGTGAAGACAAGCACCGACTGGATCATCATGCATTAGTATTAATTCGCGGTCAAAAAAACCACTAACAGCACATGGATTAGCATATTCTCCTAACAAGAACAGTCACTTAACCCTAATTTGGAAGGATTACCTATTAAGTAAGAAAAATCGAATGGTTATATATCATGTTGAAATAAAATATAAAAAACTGTATGAAAAACTCTTTTACCATTTAGTAATAAACGAAACAATTGCTATAACCTCCTTAATATTCAGCATTTCCCACTATCAGGACGCCAGAACAAGTCATCGCCGTAATTGACTAAGCAATCACAAAGCGCCATCAAAGAAGCAGACTAAACGCCCTCAAAAAAATTCACATGCCATTTACAATGACCAGTAAGATCGGCAATCCCCCCTTTACGGTTAACTTAAAAAATCCTCAACATCCAAATCTGTGGTTATAGCCTTCCTTATAAAGAGGTAGTCAATTGACACCAGAGTCCTCTACAGCCACCGTCATCCCCCAGCGTTAAGGCTTTTGGCCCGTCATCGCGCCAGACTATCTGACTGTCCCGAACTTGCTCTGCCAAATTGTTCGGGTGAGGGAATAAACACTTTCGCAGTAACCTCCTCCACAGGATTGTCATTTAATGCTAATTTGGTTTGCCCTAAGCGCGCCCGGCAGTAATGTCACCATAAGAAGGCCGCAAGGTTCGGCATTCGACATAAGAAATAAAAGGTACTCCTACAATGGCGAAATACTCGCTCCCAAAAGACAAAATAAAGATCCTGCTGCTGGAGGGGGTTCACTCTTCAGCGGTAGATGTGTTCCAGCGCGCCGGCTACACAAATATTGAATATCATCAGGCCTCCCTGACAGGCGAAGATCTGATGAATGCCATCAGCGATGCCCACTTTGTTGGTATCCGCTCCCGTACTCAACTGACAGCAGAGGTACTGCGCCATGCCGAGAAACTGGTAGCAGTAGGTTGCTTCTGTATCGGTACCAATCAGGTGGACCTCAAAGCGGCAGAGACTCTGGGGGTCCCTGTCTTTAACGCCCCCTTCTCCAACACTCGTAGTGTGGCTGAACTGGTACTGGGCGAGATCATTATGTTGCTGCGCGGCATTCCTCAGCGCAACGCTCTCGCCCACAGAGGTGGCTGGATGAAGAGTGCCAGTGGCAGTTTCGAAGCCCGTGGTAAAACGCTGGGCATTATTGGCTACGGCCATATTGGTACCCAGCTGGGCACATTGGCAGAAGTATTGGGAATGCGTGTGGTGTTCTTCGATATCGAAGATAAGCTGCCACTTGGTAACGCCCAACAACTGCACTCGCTGGAGCAACTCTTGTCTATCGCGGATGTCGTCAGCCTGCACGTACCTGAAACCCCGCAGACCAAGAATATGATGGGCACCAGTGAGCTGGCTGCAATGAAAAAGGGCAGTATTCTGATCAACGCTTCCCGTGGCACAGTGGTGGATATCGACGCCCTGACCTCGGCCCTGACTGAAAAGCAGATAGCCGGTGCAGCCATCGACGTGTTCCCGGCTGAACCCAAGTCCAATGATGATGAATTTGTCAGCCCACTGCGTGGCCTGGACAATGTGTTGTTGACTCCACATATCGGTGGCTCAACTCAGGAAGCTCAGGAAAATATAGGTATTGAGGTCGCGGGTAAGCTGGCCAAGTACTCAGACAACGGCTCCTCAGTGTCGGCAGTAAACTTCCCTGAAGTATCACTGCCACAACATCAGGGCACCTCGCGTTTGCTGCATATCCACCGCAACCGTCCTGGCGTACTTATTCAGATTAACCAGGCGTTTTCTGAAAAAGGCATCAACATCGCTGCCCAGTATCTGCAGACCACCGCAGAGATTGGTTATGTAGTAATGGAGGTGGAATCCCATCACGCAGAGGAAGCGCTGACTCAGCTCAATGCGATTGATGGCACCATCAGAACCCGTTTGCTGTTCTAAACAATCAAACCTGTATTGTTCTAAAAAGCGACCAATGGTCGCTTTTTTGTTTTCTACAGCGAATTTTCCAGAGACTGTGACAGGGACACTTGTTATTGGTTAGACTGCCCCCAATATTAATTGCATAGAGGATGCCCAAGGTGACGGGCAGACCCGGCATATCAGGAACCAATATGACTGCAGCAATTCAAACTCCCGATTGGGCGCCCGGCACAGGATTCCCTTCCCTGACCATCTCTCCACTGACCCATTTGGGTCTGATCCGCATCAGTGGCGAGCAAAGCAAACAGTTTATTCAGGGACAGGTGACATCTGATGTTTATAACCAGCAGACCAATGAATGGCTCTGGGGGGCTCACTGTGATCCAAAAGGTAAGATGCTGGCCAGCTTCCGCACTCTGTTTATGGAGCAAGACCTGCTGATGTTGATGCCGCGCAGCGCCCTGGGTGTCGACCTGCCTCAGCTGCAGAAATATGCAGTATTCAATAAAGTTGAACTGACAGACGCCAGTGAATCTTTGGCCATTGTGGGTATTGCCGGTGAACAGGCGACGGCTTTTATTGCTCAGCACCTGGGGGAAGCCACTGACCCAGTCACTCAACTGGGTGACAAGCTGATCATCAAAGATGGTGAGCGTTTTATGATTATCCTGCCTGCTGCGCAGATGGGTGAGCTGTTGGCACTGAGCCCGGAAGCGGTTTATGACCAGAGCGCCTGGCAGCAACTGGAGATTCTGGCCGGTTACCCAAATCTGCCAGCACAGCACGCCAACCAGTACGTGCCTCAGATGTGTAATCTGCAGGGAGTAAATGGTATCAGCTTCAACAAGGGCTGCTATATGGGCCAGGAAACCGTGGCTCGTATGAAGTACCGTGGCGGCAATAAGCGTGCACTGTACATCGTTTGTGGAGAAGTGAATGAGTTGGTGACAGTTGAAAGCCAGTTGGAGATTCAACTGGAAGATGGCAGTTTTCGCCGCGGTGGCAACGTGATTGAAGCGGTCCAGACTGGCAATCAGGTATTGCTGAGCGCTGTGTTACCCAATGATACCCAGCTGAATACCAAGCTGCGTTTAAGCGGAGATGACGCCAGCGAACTGAGCTTGCTGCCACTGCCCTACTCGCTGGAAGATGAGGCCTGATGCACTGCAGCGGCAGAACTGAGTCAATCAGTTACCGACTATGAAAAAGAGCGGCATCAGCCGCTCTTTTTACTTTCCAGGTTCAGCAATCGCATGAGATCATGCTTCCAGATAGCTGGCACGAATGCGCTCTGCTTCCGGCAATGCCGCCTCGAAGTGCTCCACCAGCTCAGGATCAAAGTGGGTACCGCTTTGCTCTTTAAGCATCTCCATAGCCTGCTGTGGCGTCCAGGCTGTTTTGTAAGGGCGAACGGACGTCAATGCATCAAATACGTCGGCAATCGCCACCAGACGCCCCTCCAGCGGAATAGCTTCCCCGGCCAACCCGTTGGGATAGCCGCTGCCATCCCATTTCTCATGGTGGGTCAGGGCAATGGTTCTGGCCATGGTCAGCAAAGGATCGCCATGCTCACCGATAATCTCGGCGCCAATCACCGCGTGCTCACGCATGATCAGCCACTCCTCATCATCCAGCTTGCCCGGCTTTTTCAGCACAGCATCCGGCGTGCCGATTTTACCAATATCATGCATAGGTGCAGCATTGTAGAGAAGTTCACAAAAAGCCTCTGGCAGGCCCGCCTGTTTGGCCAGCAACCTGGCGTAATGGCTCATGCGTACCACATGCAAGCCGGTTTCATTATCCTTGTATTCGGCTGCACGTCCCAGTCGGCGAATAATCTCAAAACGGGTCCTTTCCAGCTCAGCGGTACGCTCTTTCACCTGCTGCTCCAGCAAACGTTTTTGGTCATACAGCGCCAGCTGGGTTTTCACCCTCGCCTGCACCAGAGGGGCACTGACAGGCTTGGTGATATAGTCCACCGCCCCCAGTTCAAAGCCCTTGGTTTCGTCAGTGACTTCCGACAGTGCGGTCACAAATATCACGGGAATGTGTGACGTCATGGGATCTTGCTTTAACTGCTCACACACCTCATAACCACTCATACCCGGCATCATCACATCCAACAGTATGATGTCCGGCGGTGATTTGCGGGCAATAGCCAGTGCGCGGGGACCGTCGATAGCCACCTTGAGGGCGTAACTGTCCCCCAGAATTCCCACAAGAATATCTATATTGGCAGGAGTATCGTCCACTACCAGGACGCTTGCCTTGTTCATGCATAGCCTCAGCATTAATTATCTGGAGGTCGGCGCTCCACACTGCGTCGACAAAATATCATCCAGCAGGCTTATCGCTTCGTCGAAACGATAAGCCTCCACCATAGAGAACAGGGGCTGGAGCTGTTGCCAGCGTCCCCCTTCCAGTCTGGGTTTCAGGCCTGTCAGCTGTGCAACTGCTGCGGCGTCTCCCTCTTCGAGTTGTGTACGAATCTCCGTCAGCGCTTGTTCCAGCTCTGCGGAAGAGATCTTATTTAACGTCTGTGTGTCATTATTGGCTGGAGACCAGATATCGATCGCCACGCAAAGGCTCTCAACCAAAGCCGCGCACTCTTCCAACAAGGAGGCTTCACACACTTGCTGACTGAGTTGCTCTTCAAGCACTTTAGCCACCTCAATCAAGGCCTGGCTTTCCAGATTGCCAGCGACCCCTTTGAGGGTGTGAGCCAAACGGGTTGCTGTGACCCAATCGGCCCTGGACACGGCATCACTGATCTCGCGGGCAACCTGGCGTTGCCCGGCGACAAATCGCTGCAAAATACGGCTGTACAAACGACTGGATTGCTGCACCAAAGCCAGGCCGGTATCAACATCCAGTGAAGGATGCTCAGGCCAGGCAGAAGCAGAAACCTTAGGCGCTTCATCCAAAGTCAGATGGCGCAACATTGTCTGGTACAGCAGGGAAACCTGAATAGGCTTGGCGATATGATCATCCATACCGGCAGCCAAACACTCCTCTCGGTCGCCAGCCATGGCATTGGCAGTCATGGCGATAATCGGCAGATTACGATACTTCTCCTGCTTACGAATGGCAGCGGTTGCCTGATAACCATCCATTACCGGCATCTGGCAGTCCATCAGCACCAGATCGAAACTGTTCTGCGCAAGTTTATCCAATGCGATACGGCCATTGCCTGCCAGCGAGACTATCATCCCTGCCTGTTCCAGAAATTCACAGGCCACTTCCTGATTCATCTCATTGTCTTCAACCACCAACACCCGCTTACCGGACAGCTCGGCGATCATACCGATATCCATTGGCTGGGCCATACGTCTTACCGGCAAGGTGCCGCCCTCACCCACGACAGAGACAATGGCATCAAGCAGGCGTGAAGGACTCACAGGTTTACTGATAAAGCCAGCCAGTCCCAACTTCTCCAATTTGGCAACAAACACCTCATTGGCATGGGCCGTCACCATCAGGATTTCGGGCGCGTTTGCGATCTGCTGCAGCGAGGCTGCGGTCTCCAGACCATCCATCTCCGGCATTTTCCAATCCAGCAGCGCCAGTCGGTAATCGTGCTCCTGAGCAAGGCGCAAAGCATCACGACCACTGCGGGCCGTGGTCACTTCAAAGCCCATACTCTGCAACGAGGTGCGCATGATATCCCGGGCAGTATCGTTATCATCCACTACAAGTACAGACATGCCTTCCAACTCAGTTTGCGGCATCACAGGCTGAGGCTGGGTCAATATCAATGGAATACTGAAGAAGAATGTGGAACCGTGCCCCAACTGGCTTTGCACATCTATGTTGCCGCCCATCAACTCCACCAGCTGCTTACAGATTGCCAATCCCAGCCCTGTACCACCGTACTTGCGGGTGGTGGAGCTGTCGGCCTGACTGAATGACTGGAACAATCGACTCCGCTGCTCTTCGCTCAGGCCAATACCTGAATCCCGTACGCTGAAGTTCAGCCATACCTGCTCTTCGTCCTTTTGCTGCACAGAGATAGACAGCAATACCTCGCCCCGCTCAGTAAACTTAAGCGCATTGTTCATCAGGTTAACCAGTACCTGCCTCAGGCGCATGGCATCGCCATCCAGGTATCTGGGCACATCCTGCGCCACGGCGAAAAGCAGCTCCAACTGCTTGCGGGCCGCGGGTTCAGCAAACATATCGCAGAGATCTTCCAACATGGTGTCCAGCTGGAATGGCAACACCTCGATATCCAGCTTACCGGCTTCAATTTTGGAGAAGTCCAGAATGTCATTGATGATGCCAAGCAGTGATTCTGAGCTGCGCTGAATCTTCTCTACATAGTTGCGCTGCCTGTCATCCAGTTGCGTCGCCAGTGCCAGCTGCGCCATGCCAATAACGGCGTTCATGGGCGTACGGATCTCATGGGACATATTGGCCAGAAAATCACTCTTGGCGCGATTGGCGGCATCCGCCTCATCCTTCGCCAGTTGGAGCTGGCTGGACAGGGCCTTCTCTCGGGTGATGTCGGTCATGCTGATCACATTGGATATCAGACTGCCATCGGGATTTCTCAGGGTTGTCACAGACATATCCATCCAGTACAACTGACCATCGGGATTCACAAAACGGCGCTCCACTCTATGGTTCTTGCAGCCCGTGGTCTGGAACATATGGAACATCTTGCGGGACTCTTCCCTGTCCTCTGGGTGCACCAGATCCCGGTAGAAACTGCCAATCAGCGCACTGCGACTCATGGCCATGTAACTGCTGAACTGCTCGTTGCAGTCAATCACTGTGCCTTTGGGGTCCACGTTGACGATACCAATACCAGCTGCATCAAAAAGCGCCTGGAAATGCACCTTACTACGCGCCAGCGAGTCGGCAATCCGCTTACGTTCGGTAATATCTGTCAGATAGCCATGCCATAGCAGGCTGCCATCATCGCGACGCTGTCCCTTGGCCCCCATTTCCAGCCAGCGCATACCGCCGGCAGGATGCCGGTACTCCAGTTGACGCTGCCACTGCAAGCCACCTTCCGCTCTGCCTTCCAGTGCACGCTTCAATCGAATCTGTTCACGTTCACTCAATCTGGGGATCAGTGTCTGTGGTTTTTTCAGCACCTCTTCCCTGTGGATGCCCAGAGTAGTAATGGCAGCCTCAGAAACAAAGGTGAAGCCAAAGTCCTCTAAGCCCCGCCATTCCAGCTGATAAACAGTACTGGGGACAGATTCAGTGATCACTTCCAATTGATGACGTGAATGTTGTAGTTCTTCGAGCCAGCGTTGCCTGTCAGTAATATCGTTCAAACTGCCGTTGCACCAGACCGGCTCGCCGGACTCGTTGTAAACCGCCTGCCCCCGGTCCTGTACCCAGCGCACAGAGCCATCTCTGTGACGAATGCGGTACTCAAGTTCAAAATCATCCTGATGCTCCAGTGCATCTTTGAGCTGCAGCTCCAGAGCCTCAAGATCTTCAGCCAGCACCAGTGAAGACAAGGTGCGTCCACCTGTCATAAAGTCTGCGGCGTTATAGCCTGTCAGCTCCTGAATATGTTCACTGACATACTCCATGGTCCAGAGAGTATCGCTGCGGGTGCGATAAACTGCGCCGGGAATATTGGCCACCAACATCTGGAAACGCTCAGCACTGGCTTTAATTTCCTCCTGCGCCTTCTGACTTGCAGACATATCCCGAATAGACACAGCAACCTGATGCTCACAGCCTTCACCCAGGGGCAGGAGTGACAAGCACACCTCACTGCTGAACTCATCGCCATTGGCGCGGATACAGTCGAAGGTCAACACTGGATCAGTCTTACCACTCTCCTGCCACAGAGATTGAAATACTTGCTGATATTCGCAGCGGATCTTACGGGGCAGCAGCTGCAGCACACTCAGGTTAAGCATGGTTTCCTGAGTGTAACCAAACAGCTTCTGACAGCGACTGTTGCTGAATACGATTTCCAGTTGGGCATCCATCACCAGCATGGCTTCAGGAGCGACTTCCAGAATAGAGGATGCGCGGCGGGCCAGAGAAAACTGCTCGGTGACATCGTGGAACAACACCTCCACCGACAGCAGCATGCCGTGCTCATCCAGCAAAGGCTGCATAAAACAATCAAGGCGGCGCAAATGACCCGCCTCATGGATAAGTTCAACCTGATGAGGCGGCACGGACTCACCCGCCAACGCCTGCATTGTGTAATGCCAGTTTTGCTCGTTAATAGGGTTGGCTGAGAACAGACGCTGGAATTTACGCCGGAAAATCTCAGCGCTATAGCCCATCACCTTATTGACGCCATCACTGACCTGCACCATTTGGCCTTCACTGTTGAGCGAACAGTAAAAGGAGCTGGCACTCATGCCCTCAATCAGGCTGGCAAATCTATGACCGCGAGAATCCAGCAGTGCAGCTTCTCTATCATCCAGCTGTGCCGCCAGCTGGTTAAAACTCTGCCGCACTGTGATAATTTCCCGGATCCTGTCCTCCCCTTCAGGCAGTCGGTTTTGCTGTCCCAAAGTGAAACTTTCAATCCCGGATGCCAATCCCCTCAGGGGTTTGGTAATGCTGCGGGTCACCCATAAAGCCGCAGCCAACAGCAAGCCCAATACCAGCACCAGACTGGCTGCCAGTTCAGCCCACTTCTCAGCCAACAGCTGATCCAGAGTGGCGGCCGGGGTCATCAACACCAGTTTCCATCCCAGTTCAGGCACCCGGGCTACGGATGCCAGATACGCTTTGCCATCTTCGGTAATTTCTGCCGAGCCTGAACCCGCTGCCAGCCTTTGCTGCAGCTCAGCCGCAGTCTCCGAATCCGCCAGCCAGTGAGTAGAGGTATGACTGAGCAGCAGAGACTCATTGGGGTGGTAAACCAGACGACCATCATGATTGACCAACACCAATTCATCCGGTGTGAGACCCAATTGCCCGGGCAGTTTCTGCAGCGCCAGATCCACTGTCACTACGCCACTGGGATAGCCTTTCCGGCCAAAGGGATGGGAGTAAGTGATCATCAGCGCATCACCTGCCCCCTTGTCGAAATAGATAGGAGACCAACTCCCCCTGCCACTGCGGGTCGGGTCTTCCCACCAGGCCCAGCTGCCATCGGCATAGTTGTAGCCGGATTCCATCAAATCCAGCGACTTGAACCCTTCGGCAGTGCGGTAAACATAGGGGGCCAGCGAGTGGTCCCCCTGCAGGGAGCCAGGTTCAAAAGCGATAGCCGCGCCATAGAAGTCTTTATTGCGGCTCAGCCTGTCGGTGAGTAGCTGCTTAAGAGTCTGCTCTTGGTACAGCCGCTTATCGTCATCCAGAGAGTCCAGCAGATCTGCCATCCCTATACTGGATCCCTGAGCCCGTGACAGCAGGAAATCCAGGCGGGTTGCCGCACGGTTCGCTTCCTGCTCCAGCTGAGCAAACATCTGCTGTGACTGTTGCTGATACTGATACCAGGCCACAAGTCCGTAAAACACTGTAATCAATAGAATAAGGGGCGCGGCGAATATCAGAATGCGGCTCTGGAAAGAGAATGACGGGCCTTGGTTCATGGAAAGAGTTCTCTTGGAAAAGTGAAGCCTACAAACAGCAAAAAGCCGGGTAAAACCGGCTTTTAAAGAATAGAGTCGACAGTCGGGATCAGGCGGTGGCAGGCGCCCACTGCAAACGGGAGAAGTAATCCCGGGTTTCTGCCACGATAACATGTCTCAGTCCGACAATGGCGATCAGGTTGGGGATAGCCATTAATCCGTTGACTGTGTCGGCAAGCAACCAGATGAGATCCAGCTTAATGAAGGCTCCACAGGCAATCAAGCCAAGAAACACCAACTGATACACTTTGCGACCACGGTCACCGGTCAGATAGGACCAGCAACGTTCGCCATAATAATGCCAGCCCAGAATCGTAGTAAAGGCAAAGCACACTAGGGCAACTGTCACCATATACTGACCAATCAATGCATTACCGCCAGTAGCAAAGGCGGCACTGGTCATGGCGGCACCAGCCGCATCACCATTCCATACCCCTGTCATAATCAACACCAGGCCTGTCATGGTGCAGATAATAATGGTGTCGAAAAAGGTCCCGGTCATACTGACCAGCCCCTGCTCGGCAGGTTCATTGGTCCTGGCTGCTGCAGCGGCAATCGGCGCACTGCCCAGGCCGGATTCGTTGGAGAACACACCGCGGGCAATACCAATCTGCAACGCCATAGCCACGGTCGCCCCCAGGAAACCACCGGTTGCGGCAGTTGGATTAAAAGCGGAGTGAATTACCAGCTGCAGCGCAGGCATCACCTGTTCGGCGTGACTGCCAAGGATCCATAAACAGGCAAGCAAATAACCAATGGCCATGGTTGGCACCAGCTTTTGTGCCACAGAGGCAATACGGGTTACCCCGCCCAATACCACGGCCGCCACCAGCACAGTCAGCACAGTAGCGGTCACCCAGCCTGGAACATGAAATGCGATGGTCATGGCATCACTGATGGCATTGACCTGAGCAAAGGTGCCTATACCGAAGAAAGCCACACCCACACCAAACAAAGCAAACAGTTTAGCCATCCAGCCCAGTCCCAGACCACGCTCGATGTAATACATAGGGCCACCGGCGATATTGCCGTGCTTATCCGTGGTGCGGTACTTCACCGCCAGCAGACATTCGGCGTACTTGGTCGCCATGCCGAAAAAGGCGGCCAGCCACATCCAGAACAGCGCACCCGGGCCACCTACTTTAATCGCGGTGGCGACCCCCACAATATTACCTGTACCAATAGTGGCGGACAGGGCAGTACACAAGGCGGCAAACGGAGACAGATCGCCTTTACCTTCGCCCGGCTTAAACAGCAGACCCAGCGCCATAGGCAAGCGAAACAGCTGAATCAATTTCAGCCGAAAAGTAAGGTAGGCACCGGTTCCCACAAGCAAAATGAGTGTGGCAGGTCCCCAGACTATGCTGTTGATATCAGCAACTAACTGATGAAAATCCATGGTAATCCTCAAAATTAAACTGCAAATTTAGAGGAGGAAAAGAAATGGCTGAAAGCGCCTAATAGCGAAAAGACGGAATAAAACCGGCAGGCAACAGGGCAAAGCAGTCATCCTCTCCTCTGTCCTTTTGCCTGAGCGTTTCACCGGATGATTCATCTCATCCAGGCTTGCGCCTTCGGCGCCGACTGACCACAGGGGCTGTCGGTCTCTCCAGAGGCTCGTCCAGTAACAGTCCACGCAAGTCTGACTCCAAGGAGTTCAGCCTGGCACCTGAAAGAGTGCTTTCCCGGCAAACCAAATTGCACATTTAGGGGAAAGTTGCCTCGTCGGTGTGGGGGCGATTCCCCACTCTCCTGCTACCTTCATCCGAACGGATTGCCCCGACTTAAATCGGGGCAGGTCGGCAATTCTGAAATAAATCGGAACCACAGACAGTGACACAAGTCACACTCTTGTGTTGGGGAATCAATATTTTTTAGTCAGTTAGGCTGATCTCCAACGTGAGGAATTGGGGTATTCTGATAGGGTTGAGAATATCATCAGCCTGCCACAGGGAGTCTGTAAATGGCGTCAGCAGCCCGTTTTTATCAGGTTAGTAAAGGCTTTAACGATGGTTCGGAATATCACTCTGTGCTTGATGGCGTGGACCTTACCCTTGAGCAGGGTGACACCATAGCCCTGACCGGCCCCAGCGGCAGTGGTAAAAGTACCCTGCTGAATTTAATGGCAGGCTTTGAAATCGCTGACAGTGGCGAAATCGAGCTGGGCACAGAATCGACTAAACACTGGAAAGACAACAAATGGAGTGAGTTTCGCCGCAGCCAACTTGGCGTTATTTTCCAGCAGTTCAACCTGCTCACCCCATTAAACGTCAAAGACAATATCGCCTTCCCACTGCATTTAATCGGACAGGACTGGTCTCCCTGGTGTCAGCATCTTATCGATAAACTGGGCCTGAGCGGACTGGAGCATCGCAGTGTCGAGCAGCTTTCCGGTGGTCAACAGCAAAGGGTCGCGGTAGCCCGAGCGCTGGCCCATAAACCCATGCTGCTACTGGCAGATGAGCCCACAGGTAACCTGGATCAAAGCTCAGGTCTGCAGGTAATGTCACTGCTGAGCGAGCTGGCGTCTGAAGCTGGCAGCACAGTGCTCATGGTGACCCATTCCAGTGAGTGCGCCGCTTTTATGCAACGTCACTGGCAGTTGAAACAGGGCAAAATCCTGGAGGTAAGCTCAGTCCAGTCGAAGGAGGCCTGATATGTCCTCTGCACTGAACAGCACAATGGCAAGCTTACGGGTTTTTGCCGCCCATTACCGTCACAAGCCCCTTCAGGCTGGCGCGATTCTATTGGGCATAGTACTGGCCGTCACCCTGCTGACCGGCGTCAAATCCACCAACGAAAATGCAGTACGCAGCTACAGTCAGGCCACTGAGTTGCTCAGTCGTCAGGCCACAGCTTACATTCTTCCACCGGGAACAACCGGCACCTTAAATCAAACACAATACTTTAAGCTGCGTCAGGCTGGTCTGCCTGTACTGGCTGTAATTGATGGCCATGTAATGGATGACAAAGGTCGCCGCTGGCATATCACGGGCAGCGATATTATTGCTGCCACCGCACTGGCTTCCGGCCATCAAACAGAATCAAATTCAGAAGAGTACCCTATGGTTCCCATGGGTCGCCTGCTCAGTGCAGCCCCCGTGGCCATGCTGAGCCAGAATCTGGTAGACAGAATTAAGGTGGTTGATGGCAGCGCCAGCCTGAACCTTGCCAACACTCAGGTAACACTGATTCCCCTGCCCGACAGTGCCGCCCTGGGTAATAACGTATTGATGGATATCAGCTTTGCCCAGAAACTACTTGGCAGGCAGGGCCGTCTGTCCTACATAGCTTTAATGACAGAAGATGAGTCGCAGCTGGCACTGGCAAGATCCCTGTTAATCGACAACAACACCCTCAGGTTAGGCGATCAGGGCGAGGCCCTCACAGAGCTGACCGCCAGTTTTCACCTTAACCTGCAGGCCATGGCGATGCTGGCCTTTGTGGTGGGTCTGTTTATCGCCTACAACGGTATTCGTTACAGTCTGATGAAGCGCCAACGTTTGATGCTGAAACTGCTGCAAGCTGGCATCACCCGAAAGGCTCTAATGTCGGCACTGCTGCTGGAGCTGATTATTCTGGTGCATCTGGGTTCCGCCATTGGCTTTGTACTTGGACTGCAACTCAGCCAGTGGTTGCAACCTATGGTCGCCATGACGCTTGAACAGCTTTATGGTGCCCAGATTCTGCCCGGACACTGGCAGTTGGCCTGGCTAATGGAAGCTATCGCCCTGACATTGGCAGCAGCCCTGCTGGCCTGTGTACCACTTTATAAGGCGCTGACTAACCAGAGCCTGGCCAGAGCCGGAATGCAGTACAGTCAAAATTTAATCCACTACCGCAGCCATCGTCTGCAGTTCCTGTTGGCCTGTGGGCTGATCGCCCTGGCTGCCGCTCTTATTCCCGTCAGCAGCGAGTACCAATACAGCCTGGCACTGCTTGGACTGCTGACCCTGGCCTTTCCATTACTGCTGCCACAACTCATGTTATGGCTCACTTCAGCTCTGGAAAAAATAGCGCCCAAAGGCAGCTGGCACTATCTGGTGGCCGAAACCCGGGAACTGACTGCGCCGCTGGCACTGGCCATGATGGCACTGCTGCTGGCACTCAGCGCCAATGTATCCATGAACACTTTGGTCGGGAGCTTTGAGCAAACCCTCAAGACCTGGATGGATAATCGACTGCATACCGATCTTTATATCCGCCCCAACCCGACCGATGCCGATCGCATTGAAACCTGGCTGCGCGGGACTGAAGGGGTGGACCCGGTCGCCATTCAATGGGAGGCCTACTCTTATATCAGGCCTGATATCACGGACGAGGCCGACCGCCACAGAGTAATGCTTTTATCCCGTGATGATGCCGCCATGCTGGAAACCGTCTCATTGAAAGACTCAGCATCGAATACAGAGCAGGCAGACTTCTGGCCCGACTTTTTTGCCGGTGAAAGCCTGATGCTGAGTGAACCTCTGGCGCTGCGCCACAACATAAAGGTGGGAGACAGATTACTGCTGGAAGCTACGGAAACCCCATATCCTCAGGGATTGCCAGTGGGTGCCATCTATTACGACTATGGCAAACCCATAGGTGAAGTGATGATCAGCGAGAAGCTCTGGCACCAGTCAGGCATGCCCGGCAGCAATCGTAACTTTGCTGTGGGCTGGCAAGGCGATACCGATGAGCTGCAAACCATGCTGAAAGATCAGGGTGTGTCCCCCGCCATGATGTACAGCCAGAGTAAAATCAAGAAAGAAGCAATCAAGATGTTCAAACGCACCTTCTCTATCACTGTGGTGCTCAACAGCCTGACCCTGCTGGTCGCCGCCATCGGTCTGTTCAGCGCCAGTATGATGCTGATGCAGAGTCGTCAGGCGCCACTGGCCCGGCTCTATGCTCTTGGGGTCTCCCGCCCCCGTCTGTTTGCCATGGTCAGTATTCAAATGCTGTTGATGGTGTTTATTACCGCTCTGCTGTCTCTGCCCACCGGCGTTGTACTGGGTTGGTTGCTTATCCACAAAGTCACCTTACAGGCATTTGGCTGGAGCATTGCCATGGTGTGGGATTGGTGGGCTTATCTGCAGGTGGTGCTGCTGGCGCTTGTCGCCTGTGCCCTGGCGGTGTTTATTCCACTGATTCAACAGACCCGTCGTCCTCTGATAAGCAGCCTGCAACAGGAGGTGCTCTGATGCAGACAGTGTTTATTCCTCTCGATCCAAATACGCAACAAACCCGTCGCCCCCTGATAAGCAGCCTGCAACAGGAGGTGCTCTGATGTTTAAGCCGTTTTGCCAACTAATAGGTGTTGCTTTGGCAACCCTGATACTAAGTGCCTGTGAGCCCGTCCCATCAATGGAAAAGTCTCAGGGCATGGGTAAGTTAATGGGCTCAGATCAGGCCGATATTGAACGTTATGCCAGGGTGCTGCCCCAAACTCGCCTGACGTTCCCCGAAGATCACAAAGCCCATGAAGACTTCCGTCAGGAGTGGTGGTATCTGACGGCCAATCTGGAAACTCTGGAAGGAGAGCCCATGGGGCTGCAATGGACACAGTTCCGCATTGCCCTTAACCCAGAGTCAGCACTCTCCGAACAAGTGAAGGATAACAGCTGGGCCACAGGTCAGCTGTATATGGCCCACAGTGCAGTAACCACAGCAACCGAACACCTGGCTGCCGAACGTTGGTCCCGCGGTAACCCTGAACTTGCAGGTGTTGATACTTCGCCCCTGCGTATCTATCTGGATAACTGGCAGTGGCAGAGTCGCAGCAAAGACCTGTTCCCTGCGATATTGGAGGGCGGTGATGCCGACTTCAGCTACCGCCTTAAACTTGGCAGCCGTGCACCGTATCAATTGCAGGGCAAGCAAGGATTCAGTCTCAAAAGCGCCGATGGTGCCGTGGCATCCCACTACTACACCCAACCTTTTATCCATATCAAAGGTGAAGTCACTGTGCATGGAGAAGTACATCAGGTCCGTGGCGATGGTTGGCTGGACAGAGAATGGAGCTCTCAGTTCCTTACCGGTAATCAGCAGGGGTGGGATTGGTTTGCCCTGCGTATTGGTGAACACAAGGGCCAGGAAACTGCACTTATGCTGTTTCAACTCAGGGGGGGCGGAGACCTGTCCTCAAATTCCGGCGCCAACCATTTCTTTTCCGGCCGTCTGATGTATGAAGACGGCAGTGGCCGCAGTCTCAGTTCGGATGAAATTCAGATTCATGCATTGGAAACCCACAATACCAAGGGAAAGAACATCCCGGTGAAGTGGCGTTTACAGGTTCCCGTTGAGCAGATAGACCTGACAGTTTCCGCCCTGAACCCGGACGCCCTGATGCCCCTGACCATTCAATACTGGGAAGGACCAATCAGCATAAAAGGTTCCCATCAGGGACAGGGCTATATGGAATTAACCGGTTATTAAACGCCAAACCTTTCAGATTTTGTGTTCTAAACTTAGGATGGAATTTACCCCTGTACCTTAAGTTTCGGAGCAAACACTGAATGCCAGAGTTAAAAATCAACTCCACCTATGGCGTGATTGTGATCAAAAACCTGAAACCCGTCTATGTTGACGACAGTTATGCGCAAATTTTTGGGTATGCCTCAGCACAGGAGTTGCTGGACGGTATAGATACCTTCTTTGATCTTATCCCTGAGGAATATCATCAGGATGTCAGGGATAACTATTACCAACAGTCCAGTGGCCGAATGGTGCCCCGGGGGCGAACATTCAAAAACATCGACCGTTATGGTCGCATCTTTACCGTGTTGTCAGTTGATCACGTCATTGAGTGGGAGGGGGAACCGGCACTGCAGGTCACTATTCTGGATCTCTCCTTTCTTGAGGATGCCCATATCCAATTAACCGAGAACAAAGAAAAGTATAAGCAGCTGGTGACCACGTCCGGCCAGGGCATCATCATTCATAAAGACTTTAAACCCCTGATGGTCAACCAGGCCTGGGTCGACCTGATGGAAGCTCCCTCTATCAGCTATGTACTTGAGCAGGCCAACCTGATGGACTTTATTCCGGAGAAAGAACGACAGCAGGTCAGGCAAAGATATCAGGATGTGATTAGCGAGAAGGTTCAGGGTTCCCACAACATAGTGGAGAATGTCAGCTTTGACGGTACAAAACGCTACTTCAATATCTACGACAATCGAATTGAGTGGGATGGTGAGCCTGCCATCCAGGCGGTCATTGAGGATGTGACCGAGAAGGTTGAGCTGGAGCAGGAGCTTAAACGTCTGTCTGTCACAGATGCCTTAACTCAGGTAGCCAACCGCCACCGACTGGACCAATTGCTGAAAGAGGAAGCCGACCGTTTCCAAAGATATCACCAGCCCTTTTCCGTCATTCTTATCGACCTCGACCACTTCAAATCGATCAATGACAACTGGGGACACCATGTGGGGGATAAAACCCTGATTCAGGTGGCCAAAGCGATGACGGATACCATCAGAAAACCGGATAATCTGGGGCGCTGGGGGGGCGAAGAGTTTTTGATCATCTGCCCCAACACTGAACTGGAAGGCGCAATGCAACTGGCAGAGAAAATCAGACTGGCCATTGCCTCACAGGAGATCGACAAACAGTTTCAGGTGACCGCCAGTCTGGGCGTGGCAACCATAGGCGGGGAGAGTATCAGCCAGCTGCTAATGCGCGCAGATAAGGCTCTCTATGAAGCCAAGTCATCCGGACGCAACAAGGTTGCCGCCAGCCAATAACCCCAGCGCGTCTGCCACGATAAATCAGGATTACCCGCTTTTGCCTGCTCAGTTTCAGTAGATTCTGCGCCGCCCCTGTGCGAATGTTGAACAGCAGGCGGACAAATGTCCTTATTCCCCTCCATAAGCCTGCGTAAACTGGCGATGCTCGTCTGAAACAAGCCCTTACAGAGACCCTATTATGGACATAGCAACCTGGTTTGATATCAACAACACTTTGGTGAATATTCCCATCGGCGGCGGTTATGCCCTGTCTTGGGTTGAAGCCTTCGGCACCCTGGCAGGCCTTTTATGCATCTGGTTCGCCAGTCAGGAAAAAACCATTAACTACCTGTTTGGTCTGATTAATGTGACTCTGTTTGCCATCATCTTCTATCAGATCCAGCTCTATGGCCTGCTGATGTTGCAGCTATTCTTCTTTGCCGCCAATGTGTACGGCTGGTACGCCTGGACCCGGCCACAGCAGGAAACCGGGGAATTACTCAAGGTTCGCTGGCTGTCCACAACTAAACTCGGAGTGACTGCGGTTATCGCCGTCGCCGCTATTCTCTGGCTGACTCCGAATATCTACCCTGTATTTAAGGCGCTGGCTCAGGCTGCTGTCGACGGCATCAATATGTTGGGGGGGAATCTCAGTATGCCGCAGATAGAACCCAATGCCTTCCCCTTCCTGGACTCTGTCGTCACAGTGCTTTCTGTCGTTGCCCAGATCCTGATGACCCGCAAGTACGTCGAGAACTGGTTCCTGTGGGTGCTGATAAACATTATCAGCGTGGGAATTTATGCAGCGCAGGGCGTCTACGCCATGTCGATTCAATACTGCATCCTGCTGTTTATCGCCGCCAATGGTGCACGCCAGTGGATGAATACAGCTAAATCCAACGACTCACACCCTGCCGGAGCCAAAGCATGACAGCTCAACCCCATATTTGCCTGACTCCGGAACAGGTATCCGAGCGCGTGGTGCTTTGCGGTGAACCAGCCCGGGTAGACCGTATTGCAGCCCTGCTGGATAACCCCAGATTACTGGCAGACAACCGCGAATTTCGCTCCATGTCCGGCACTTTTCAGGGCGTGCCTGTTACTGTGTGCTCCACAGGTATTGGCGCTCCTTCAGCTATTATCGCACTGGAGGAGCTGCGCCTGTGTGGTGCCACTCATTTTGTGCGGGTAGGCAGTGCCGGCGCATTGCAGCCAGATATTGAGCTGGGTGAGCTGATTCTGGTTGAAGGCGCCGTCAGAGATGACGGTGGCAGTGCCGCCCATGCGCCACAGGCCTACCCGGCACTGGCCAACCGACAGTTAAGCAACGCAATGGAGAGTTTCCTCAGCAGTCAGCCTGTCAAATATCACTCAGGTCTGGTGCGTTCCCATGACAGCTTCTATCGCGATGATGAGATGCAGATCTGCGAGTACTGGCATAAGCTCGGCGTGCTGGGGGCGGATATGGAAACCGCTGCACTGATGACAGTGGGACGTATCAGGGGATTGCGTATTGGCGCGGTTCTGAATAACGTAGTGCGCTATGGAAATGACGTACAGGCCGGGATCAGTGACTATGTGAACGCCGATGACGCCCTGATGCAGGGTGAGCAACTGGCCATTCGCTGCGCCCTGTACGCCCTGTCAGACTGCCAATAGCCCACAGCCGAACTCAGTTACTCCAAATAATGCAACTAGCCCCCTATGCCAAAGGCCGCTTCGCCGGCCATCTGGATCAGCAACAGAATGCCTTTCGAGAGGCTCTGCTCAACTGTGATCATCAACTGCTGAATATGGAGCAGGGGCAACATCTGCTCACCCAGGGCGAGGCGCAGGATGCACTCTACCTTGTACCGGAAGGCAAGGTATCCATGCATATCAGCGCCATCAATGGCCGCCGTTTCCAACTGGGAGAAGTCAACTGTCACTGGCACCTCTACGGTGAAATGGAATTTTTTACCGGTACCGTCTGCCAATGGAGCGTCGTGGCTGAAGCCAGGATGCAGATCAGGCAAATCTGCCTCAAATCAGTGCAGCAACTACTGCTGAAACAGCCTGAGTTCTCCCTGTTTTTCGCCAGTGCATTGGCGTGGGACTATCAAGACTCCCTCGATATCTACACCAACCGCCTGTTGCATACCATCAGTTACAACATCGCCTGGGATCTGCTGCACCGGCCTCAAACCCAGGCCAATCTTCACGGCTTTGGCAAGATGGATCAGGAAGCTGAGCGCTTCGGCACCACCAGCCGGGTATTTCGCCGCGCCGTAAGGGAATTAATAGACAAAGGCCTGGTGGAAAAACAGGGAGCATCGCTGAAGATCCTGGACTTCGACAGGCTAAAACAGTTTGTTGATCAGGGATAACCCCCTGGGCTTGCCATTTTAAAGGCTTAGCGGTTAATTTGAGGGCAGCTTTGTACTCAAAGGAATGATGATGAAACGCCCAGCCCTGACTTTTCTCAGTAGCGCACTCCTGCTGCTGACAGCATGCAACTCCACTCCACCGTCCCCAGATCTCTCATCGGCAGCCGTCCAGTGTCAGCAGGATCTGGCGTTTCTTCCCGGTTTTTTGCTGACTAATGATACAGGCGCGACGGAGCATCTTGCCCAAAAGGGTCAGCTTCACTTTGATACCGCCATGTCGACAGCACTCACTCAGGCCGAAACTATCGGGCAGTTGCAGGAATGCCACCCTATCATCAAGACCTATTTGAAAGCCTGGCGTAAGGGGCATCTGGGACTGAGTATCTTGATTGAGCCGTTGCCAACACCGGAGCCGGAGCCCGAAAATAAGCCTGAAGGCAAAGACGCCGCTGCCACAGAGTTCAGCTATTCGCCGCAACTTGAGCCCCTGTCAAAGGAAACCCTGCTGCTCACAGTTCCCACTTTCAACTGGCAATACGCAGACGAACTCAAGCAACTGCTTGTCACTGAAAGTGAAACCTTGAAGGCAACCCCGAATTGGATACTGGACGTCAGAAGGAACGGCGGCGGCAGCGACTCAACATATCGCCCCCTGCTGGATCTGATTCTCACCGACCAATATATAGTGACCGGCGCTGAGTTTCTGGCCACACCGGACAATGCCAAAGCTCAACAGGCGATCTGCGCCAAAATGGGAAATGACCCGGACTGTGTTGCCTTTGTGACGCCTCTGGTCGAGGCGATGGCCGGGGTTGAGCCGGGAAGCTATGTATTACCTCAGGGCGCAACAGCGACCAGCTACCGGACACCGGAAAACCCGGGATACAGCCCGGATAGAGTGGTGGTGCTGATTGATGAAGAGTGCGGCAGCTCCTGTGAACAGTTCCTGCTCGCCGTTCGCCAGGGCATGAATGTGAAACTGGCGGGACGCAGCAGTTATGGCGCGCTGGATTACTCCAACATGAGAGCCAAGTTGCTGCCATCCGGTGCCTTTGAACTCTACTATGCCACCAGCCGCAGTATGCGACTCCCCCACCAGCCGGTAGATATCACAGGCATTATTCCGGATATCTATCTGGCCCCCGCAGAGGGTGAAGACGCTGCCCGTAACGAAGTGCTCATGATGCAGCGCTGGCTGGAAACAGGCTCATTCGAGAGGGAGTGAGCCGACACTATCTCAACTTCATCATATCCACAAAGGCTTCCACCAAAGGCGAAGCATCTATGGGTTGGTAGATAAGACAGAGGTTGGCCTCCAACCTCTCTTCCAGCCGGATAAAGTGAATGTTCTCCCATTGATGACGGGCGAAACTGGAGGGCACGATAGTGATAGTCTGACAGCTGGAGACATAGGCCATCAGGGTATTGGGCTCAATAAACTCATTGGCAATGTCCGGCACAAAGCCCTGCTTGCGACACTGACTTAAAAACAGCTCTGTAGAGGCCGAATTGCGGCGGCTCATAAAGCTAAACCTGTCGCGCTTAAGCTCAGACAAAGACACCTGTTTGCGGTCGCTGAAGGGGTGCTCCCCCGAGACAGCTACCATAAACTCCTCCGCCGTCACCATATCTGCCGCAAAAGGGTAAAGGTTACGGGTATCAGGCTGACGACACAGGCCGACATCGATCTTGCCATCCTTCAGTGCCAGCTTCTGCTCTTCCGGTGACAGCTCCACCAGCTCCACCTCGTATTGGGGGTAACGCTTATGGAACTGACTCAACATGCCACCAAACCCCGCCCAGAACGCCGAACTCACCAGCCCGATACGCAATACTTCTTTGTGGATCCGCCCCAGCTTTTGTACCTCACTCAGGGAGCGCTCCAGGGTGTTGAAGATCAGCTCACACTCAAGCTTCAACAGTTTACCTGCGGCAGTCAGGCGCACATTGCGGGAGTCCCGGTCAAACAGCTGTACCGTTAACAATGATTCCAGCTCGCGGATCTGACTGCTCAGTGGCGATACTGTGATGTTCAGATTGGCCGCGGCCTTACCAAAATGCTCGGTACAGGCCAGCTGATAGAAGTAGCGCAGCATCTTTAATGAGATGCGTTCACTCAGTAAGGGTTCCATGGAAGGCTGGTGTTGTGATCTTGTCTGCAAACTTGCGCAATAGTAAGGAGTTATGAAACAACAATAAATAGCGTCACTTCTCAAAATTCCGTTATTCAACCACAGCAAATTGCCAAAACGCGGCCCTTGTCAGACAAACTCTGTGACACCCGTAATTAAGCAACCACTTTCGCCCAATTAATCACCGCACCATGCTGAAAAACAGCATGAACTGCAGGAATTTCAAAACACAAAAACCAGCCCCATCCGCTACCCTTGCGCCCAATTTCCGGCCCTCATCCTGGCCTGACCATAACCGCTTCCCTACAGCGCTTCCTCGATAAAGGAAAAGTAAGATGCACGATCCAGTAATCAATGCACTGCAAACCATCCATCAATACAAACCCGGCTTTGCCCCGAAAGCAGGCTTTATCCTGGGTTCAGGCCTGGGCGTTATCGCCGACGAACTGGAAGACAAGGTTGTCATTCCTTACGAAGAGCTGGATGGCTTCCCGGTATCAACCGTTCAGGGCCACAGCGGTGAGCTGGTACTGGGTACCATGAAGGGTGTGGAAGTGGTGTGCATGAAAGGCCGTGGTCACTACTACGAACACCAGAGCATGAAGGTAATGACCAACCCTGTGCGTACCTTCAAGAAGCTGGGTTGTGAATTTATGCTGGTGACCAACGCAGCTGGCTCTCTGCGTCCTGAGCGCATTGATGTGGGCTCTCTGGTGGTATTCAACGATCATATCAACACCATGCCTGAGTCACCTATGACAGGCGCCAACGATGAAGAGTACGGCCCACGTTTCTTCAGCCTGGCCAACGCCTATGACAAAGAGCTGCGTGAACAAGCCCATGAAGCGGCCAAAGCCGCAGGTATCCACCTGAACGAAGGTGTATTTGTCTCCTATACAGGTCCTAACTTCGAGACCCCTGCCGAGATCCGCATGATGCAGATTATCGGTGGTGACGTTGTAGGCATGTCTGTTGTGCCTGAAGTGATCTCAGCGGCCCATTGTGGTCTGAAAGTGCTGGCGATTTGTGCAATCACCAATATGGCGGAAGGCCTGGGTGATGTGGAGTTGTCCCACGACCAGACACTCAAGTGCGCCAAGCTGGCTGAAGCCGACTTTATCAAACTGATCAAGGCCTTTATGGCCAAGCACTTCGCCTAAGGAGCCGTTATGTTTGCTATGGGTTTTTTGGGCATTGCAGCCCTGATGCTGATTGGCGTGCTGGCCTCCACCAACCGCGGCGCCATTAACTATAAAACTGTGGGTCTGGCATTCGGCCTGCAGGTCGCCATCGGTGCTCTGGTGCTGTACGTACCTTTCGGTATGCAGGCGCTGGAGTCCATGTCTCACGGCGTGCACGCAGTGCTGGACAGTGGTAAAGCCGGTATCCGCTTCCTGTTTGGTAACCTGGTGAACTTCTCTGTTGAAGGCATCGGCTTCGTATTCGCGCTGAACGTGCTGCCACTGGTGGTGTTCTTCTCTGCGCTGATCGCCGTACTTTATTACCTGGGTGTGATGCAGTTTGTTATCCGCACAATCGGTGGCGCCATGGCCAAGCTGCTGGGCACCTCTCAGGCAGAATCCATGTCTGCGGTGGCCAACGTATTTGTGGGCCAGAGTGAAGCACCTTTGGTGGTTAAGCCCTATATGCCGAAGATGAGCGACTCTGAGTTCTTCGCCATCATGTGTGGTGGTATGGCGTCGGTATCCGGTACTGTACTGGCGGGTTACGCCATGATGGGCGTGGATATGAAGTTCCTGCTGGCCGCTTCCTTTATGGCGGCACCGGGTGGCCTGCTGTTTGCCAAGCTGATCCTGCCGGAAACCAAGGAAGCCACTTACACCATCGACAAGAACACCAGCTTTGCCGAGAAGCGTCCTGAGAACCTGCTGGCAGCAGCCGGTGAAGGCGCCATGAGCGGTCTGAAGCTGGCCGGTGCTATCGGTGCTATGCTGATCGCCATGATTGGTTTGGTGACTCTGGTGAACCTGATCCTGGGCAATGCCGGTGATATCTTTGGTATCAAGCTGTCGCTGGAGATCATCCTGGGTTACATCTTCGCCCCACTGGCCTTCCTGCTGGGCGTACCTATGGCTGATGTAATGATTGCCGGTTCGCTGATCGGTAAGAAGATCGTGGTTAACGAGTTTGTGGCCTACTCAGATCTGGCGCCATACCTGAAAGACGCTGATGCAGTTACCGCTGCCGGTCTGCAGGCGCTGCAGGAGAAGTCCAAGGTGATTATCAGCTTCGCCCTGTGTGGTTTTGCCAACATCGCTTCCATGGGGATTCTGATTGGTGGTCTGGGCACCCTGTGTCCTTCCCGTACTGACTTTATCGCCAAGTATGGTGTGCGTACCCTGATCGCCGCCAGCTGCTCTAACCTGATGAGCGCAGCTATCGCAGGTATCTTTGTGTCTCTGTAACAGAAACACAAACAGTAAGGGCGCCTCGGCGCCCTTTTTATTTAAGCCTGTGCAGAGGCTGCAACCAATACTTTCTGCTTTGCCGGTTTACGCAGCTCGCGCCACACCAATACCGCCACTATGCTGCTCAGCAGCAAGTTAGAGATTGGCATCGCCAGCCACACCCCGTTGACTCCCATCACATCCGGCAGCCACAACAGAAAAGGGATCTGCACCAACATGTTGCCCATAGATGTCATCATGGCTTTGCCCGGCTGGTTCACCGACATAAAGAACACAGATGCCATGGCAATAAAACCATCCAGCGCCATGGCAAACAGGTGCAGTTTAAAGCCTGTGGCCGCCTGTGCTGCAATAGCAGGCTCTCCCTGACTGAACAGGCCGATAAAGAAGTCCGGGAACAGGTTCAGCAGCGCAGTCCAGGTCAGGCCCGACAATATGATCACACTGGCGGCTATCTTCACCACCTTGGCGATATAGGCCTGCTGCCCGGCACCATGGTAGAAACTGGCCTGTGGCTGCATCCCTTCGGCAACACCCTGCGCCAGCAGGTAATACAGGGACATCAGATAACCGACAATGGCAAACGCGCCAATAGTGACCGAATCCCCATGCTGCATAAACAGGTAGTTATGGATAGCCACTACAAAGCTGGAGTAAAGGAACATCACCAGACAGGAGCTTCCCAGTACCACACTGCGCCCGGCAATACGCATATCCAGATGTATCTGTCTCAGGCTGAGTTTAAGACCTGTGTGACAACTGAAGAAGTACCCCAGCCCCAGCAGGGTAATCATTCCCTGGGCGATCACTGTGGCAATAGCTGCCCCTTCCAACCCCATGGCCAACACGCCCACAAACAGGTAATCCAGCACTATATTGCCTATGGCGCCCACCAGCAGCAGGCCGGTAGCCAGATTGGGGCTGTCATCGTTACGTATGAGCATAGGCAGTGCATTGGCTGCCACGGTAATCACGCCGGCAACAGCAAACACATCTATATATCTGGCGCCCTGCTCATAGGTCGCACCTACGGCATCCTGCCAGTCCAGTGTCGTATGCCCCAGCAGTGCCAGAATAAGACAGCCCAATCCCCCAAGAATCAGCATCAGGAAAAAACTGCTGCTCAGCGCCACTCTGGCCCGGCCTGTATCCCCTTCACCGCGGAACATGGAGATCATACTGCCGGCTCCCATGCCGATCAGCACCCCCAGCGCACTGAGCACATACACCACAGGCCAGGCCATATTGATACCCGCCAAACCGCTGGGGCCGACATACTGCCCCACGAAAATGCCGTCGATAATGATGTAAAGGCCGCTGACCAACATGGCCACCACAGATGGCAGGGTATAACGCCAGAAAGTACGGCGGATCTGGCTGTCGGTTTGAGGCTGATTGGAAATGGTTTGGTCTGGACTCAGGTGCATAATTCAGGACAAATGGATTCAAAACGCCGCCATTATCCTGTTAAACCAGATTGGTTAAAGTTAATATCTATCCGCAAATCGGATACATCGCTCAAATATCAATATGAGAAGGGGTTATGCACTGGAATCTGGATCAACTGGATGCCTTCGTCCATGCGGTGGAGCAAGGGTCATTTTCTGCGGCAGCACGCAAACTGGGCAAGGCACAATCCCGGGTCAGTACCGCCATAGCCAATCTGGAACTGGATCTCGGCATAGAGTTATTTGACCGCACTCAGAGATTACCTGTACTGACCCCGGCAGGACAGGAACTTTACAAGGATGCCAAATCGGTACTGGCGCAGTGTCAGAGGTTGTCTGCCAAGGCAGGGATTCTGGCCAATGAACAGCTGGTGGCACTGACTGTCGCCATTGATGAAGCCGTCCCCATCGAAGCCTTTGAAACCTTCTTTATTGATGTTGCCAGCGCCTTTCCCGAACTCACTCTGACCATACTCAACGGTACTCAGCAGGATATCGCCCACTGGGTGGAAAATCGTCAGGCAGATATCGGTGTCATGTTTCTTGGCCCACTGTCAGACACGCTGGAGTTTAACTCCATTGCCCGCTTTAAACAGTCACTGATCGTCAGCCCGGAACATCCTCTGGCGGCATTTCCCGAACCTTCAGCCAACCAGCTGAACCATTATCGCCAACTGGTGATCTGCAACTCCATCAGCGGCCGTCAGGGCATCACCCTGTCGCCCATCCACTGGTTTATCGACAGCTACTATTACATCACGTCCATGGTGGGTCGGGGTGTAGGCTGGGCACTGGTGCCGGAGCATATCGCCCAAAGTGACTGGTACACAGATACCATTAAAGAGCTGTCCACCCGTAATATACCCGGCGGCCTGACCATGGAGATGGGGATAGTCAAACGTCGTGACCAGGGCATGCAACAGGCTCTGGCCTGGATGCACAGCTATCTGGGAACCATGTTCGATAATTGATCCCCTGATTGTTTCATTAACAAAAGATCACTTTCCACTGGTTATTTTTTAGCTAAAATCCCGCGCCTTTCCACTTCAGATTGAACAAAAGAGACGAAATGAAACAGCGCGGTTTTACCTTGATTGAACTTGTGGTCGTCATCATCATTCTTGGCATATTGGCGGTCGTTGCTGCCCCCAAATTTATCAACCTGAAGCATGATGCTCTGGTTTCAACCATTGAGAATATGGAAGGTCAGCTTAAGTCAGCCAACAATCTGGTGTTTGCCAAGGCGGCGGTGGAACACAAAGAAGCGCTTGAGTTCAACGATTACAATAATCCGACTGACGCTTATCTGGACATTAATGGAAAACAGATCAGCCTCCACCTTGGACACATTCAGGCATCCAAGTGGAATGTCGATCAAATCATGCACATTGACGATGCCGACTGGAACGTAAAAGGTTCATCGGGTTTGTTCGGTAAAGTGTATATGACACCCCGTGGTGCTCCTGCTTTCAATGCAAAATCTATGAGTGAAATAGATCAGTCAAAGTGCTACTTAAAGTATTACTTTGATAATAAGCACTATGACAACCCGGGTTACGATGTAGAAACCTCAGGCTGTTGATAATCTACTCCGAGCCGCTATGTCGGCTCGAATTACTCCATCTGAGGCCAGTGCGCCTTGATGAGGCTCGAATGAGTTGACCTCAAATGCTCCACCGCTGGTGCAGAGATAGCGATAATTTGTACCAGCTTATTCCCTTGAGTATCTAACTGCGCTGGCTTGCCGACAAATTCGATGCTTAACCCCAGCCTGGCAAGCGTATCCTGGTCATAACTGAACAAAGGAGCGTCCCGGCTAACGCCACTATCCGGCATCATCCCCAGAATAGTAATCACAGGGTCAACACCAACTTTGGCAAAAAACGCCAATTCGGCAGCTTGCCAACGCCGTAGTGACTCATGGTGTTCAGAGTTACCTTGAACGCCACCAAAGGGCACATAGAGATCCTGGTACGCCCCGCCATGCCAGCCCAGAAGGCTGTCTTTTTCTACAACAACGGACTTCCCCGCGGGCACAATGTAATTGGCACAGGACGAAGCACAGATGTTGCGTACTATCACGCTCAGACCATGGTCAAATACCAGGGTGCCCATCTCAATAGCCGCCATCGCATCGCCTCCTCCACTGGTGATCACCAGCTCAGAGATAGCATCCCTCTGCTTGTTGAAAAGAGATTCAAAGGCGGACACGCCAGCTTCATTAAGTGGACCTGAGTAGAATATCTGGTTGGAAGCTGTCATCCCAACGATAGGCTGATCATCAGATGTTCCCTGACAACCGGTCACAGCAAAGCTCATCAAGGTGATGCTCATCGGAGCTCTAAGCACCTTCATCAAAGCACTCCTCAGAAATTCCACTGCAGAGTCACTGCCTGATAGTTACTGCCACCTTTGATTCTGCCGAAGGTGGAGCTGGTTTCAAAAATGCCTGAGCGATGATGGATGCTGTACCCCAGCCAGAGTCCTCTGATTGCATGGCTGTTAAACAGATCGCCAAGATTGACCTCCAGAGAGAAGTCCAGATAGTTGAGCAGCTTTGATGGTTTGTACCCCTTCTCGTCCAACTCAGACTTTTCGATATAGGTGAGGTTGGTGACGTAAGACAGTCCTTCTGCCACCCCAAAGCGCCAGCGGGGACCCAGCTCAAAGGTATAAAAGGCTTTAATGGCTACTGCACCCTCGACAATCTCCCCCTGAACTTCAGAGTCATAATGCCAGGCAACGCCAGGGGTAAAGTAAAGTTCAATGGGTAGACCGAATAGTGTCTCACTCAAGCGGGTTCCATAGAACAGAGAGGTCATCTGATTGTTATAGGGATCTTTTTCCGCATCCCCGGTCAGAATGTAGCTGAGATTGGATGGCGTAGCCCAGCCATGAGACAGGCGCAAAAACTCACTGTCATCCCGGCTTGAATCAGCCCTGCTTAAAGACTTTTCCTGTTTATTGTCAGGAAAGAAACCAAAGCCAAGAAATGTCTCATACTGGTATTGGTTTTCTATCGTCGGTAGCTGACTGATTTTATCCTCCAGTCGCCCTACCCCAAATCTGCCCAGCAGATACAGATTACTCGCGACATGGTATCTGGCAGTCACCCCGGCATTAAACTGCAAACCGCTGCCAACCTCGTATCTGTCCAGCCCATAGTAATAGTCGTTAAATTGATCCGACTTCCACTGAAACTCTGCATAAGGGATCAGATCCCAATCACCGGAATGCCAGTGGTACTTGGTTCTGGAGTACATGTAGGCACGTTTGTAAGAGTCCGACAGCAGAGCAATATCCGCCTCCCAGGGGCCATGAGTAAACTTGTACTGAAGCCCTAAATCGAAGGATTCCGCCTGAGCTTCATTTTGCAGCTCTTTGGGAATATCAACAAAACGAAAGCGAGTATAGGCATTGACCTGATGCTGGTCGTTTTGCCACAGATGGACCCCAGCTTCCATGCCGTTGATATAGCCATATTCACCCTGATATTTAAGCAGGGGAAGCACATCAAAGACTTCATCATCCTCGACGGCGTAAGGAATATCACTGCGCCTGACTCCTATGGCGATACCCCAGGGAGTATCACCTGATTCGCTTTGGTGAGCAGAAGTCTGGAGAACATCAGCTTGCTCCGAAACCGCTTCACAGGAGACAGCTGACAACAGAAAAGAGAATAGAAGGGTTAAACGGGAAATGGAGCAAGTGGTCACAGTATTCACGTCCGGTATGTCTGCTTGCGGGAAACAGACACCAGAATACTTCAATAACCACCTGATAACATAATGATTTTAATTGATAACCGAGAATTGACCAGGAAAGCTATTTCAATACCTGCACACTGTCTCTTTCAACCACGCTTGGCTCAATATCCATAAACTGGGGTGCCAGTGTCGGATCCTGCAAACGGGCCAGCAGGGCATTGACCGCTTCCGCTCCCAACTTACCCTTGGACTGATGAATCGTGGTCAGCGCCGGGTTCATATAACGAGCCAAATGAATATCGTCATAGCCGATAATCGACAGCTCCTGAGGTACCTTAATGCCCGCATTCTGAGCGGCATGCAGTACACCTATGGCCATCATATCATTGCAAACAAATAGCGCACTGGGCAGCCTGGTTTTGTCATGTTCAACATTGGCAAACAAGCTGGCAAATGCCGCTTTACCGCCGTCTGACTCAAAATTGCTTTCAATCACCCAGTCCGGATTTACCCTGAGCCCTGCGTCCGTCATGGCATCAGCAAAGCCCTGATAACGCAGATCTGCCTGCTGGCGATTGCGGGGGCCGGTAATACAGCCTATATGCCTATGGCCTTTATCCAGCAGATATTGAGTGGCCAACTGGCCGCCTTTGCGGGAATGCCCCTGAATGCGGTCACAGGGAAAATCGGCCTCGCCCCAGTCCATTACCACCACGGGTAACTTCTTCAGGCGCTCATACACAGCGGCATCTTCACCTTCCAGCATGGCGCACATCATAATCAACCCATCGACCCGACGCTCTACCAGGGTGCTCAGCGAGCGCTTAAGCCGCTGCACATCCCCTTCGGTATTACACAAGATCAGGTTGTAACCCTGCTGATAACAAGCCTGCTCTACCCCGCGTACTACCTCGGCATAGAAGGGATTGGCCGAGGTGGTGACCAACATGCCTATGGTGTTGGTACGGCAGGTTTTCAGGCTGCGGGCGACGGCGGAAGGACCACTGTAATTCAACTCCCGGGCAGCGTCCTGAACCCGTTTGGCAATATCTTCACTGACAAATCGGGTTTGGTTCATCACATGGCTGACCGTCGAGGTTGAAACCCCGGCAAGCTTAGCGACATCTTTCATGGTGGCCATGTGGTGAACTCCAGTATGCTTTTTATTGGTTTAGGTAAAATCAGTTAGCGCTCAAAGACACTCCAAGGACACTCAGGCCTGTTGTGCCAGGAAACTGTCCACCTCTTCCCTGCCTGGAATAGAGGTTTGTGCGCCGAAACGGGTGACCGAAATCGCAGCGGCAGCATGAGCAAATACCAGCGCCTGCTCAAGCGGCTTTTGCTCCAATAAAGCCGTTACCAATGCACCGTTAAAGGTATCGCCAGCGGCTGTGGTATCGGTCGCCTCCACACGGAAACCAGCAATAATGCAGCCTTCAGCGGCACCTTCATTGGCAGCGCCTTCATTAGCACGGCTGAGATACACACCTTTGGCTCCCAGAGTGATCAGCACAGTGGCAATGCCTTTACCATGCAACACATCTGCAGCCTGGGCGGCAGAAGCTTCATCAGTCACTTCAATACCCGTCAGCAAATGGGCCTCTGTCTCGTTGGGAGAGATCATATCTACCAGCGTAAGCAGTGAGTCAGGCAGTTCACGCGCCGGCGCCGGATTCAGGATCACCTGAGTATTACTCTCTTTGGCGATGCGGGCAGCTTGCTCGATACCACACAGTGGGGTTTCCAGCTGCATCAACAGGTAATCCGCAGCGGCAATTTGTGCCTCATGCTGATTAACCAGCTCCACAGTCAACAGGGCATTGGCGGCAGCATCCAAACAGATACTGTTTTCGCCATTGTCTGCCACCTGAATCATAGCGATGCCTGTCATGGCATTTTCCATGCAGTGCACAGCGTCGACATTCATGCCGTCATTGGCGAACGCTTTAACGATATTCTGGCCAAAGGCATCATCACCCACACAGGCGATAAAACCGATATCGGCACCAAGACGGGCAGCCGCAACCGCCTGGTTGGCACCTTTGCCGCCTGGGATCACCTGATAATTGCGGCCATGCAGGGTCTCACCCGGACGGGGGAAAGAAGGCACCTGAAGAACATGGTCAGCATTAACACTACCTAACACCACTAGCTTATTCATATGGTTATCCGCAACTCAGAATGAACCCCAGGGTTCATACTTAAAAGAAAAAGGGTACAAAGCCGAATCACGTCAATTCGGCAGATTAATATTCTGGCTCTATTACGCCTGTCTGATACCGGTGCGCACACTGAAATGACGCGTCTCACCCGGCTCAAGATACAACAAATTGCCACTCTCTCTGGCCGCCAGAAAACCTTCAGGGCGGCAGGTGGCCGGCAAGGCGTAGGCTGCTACCTGCTGGTCGCCATTGTACAGAACCCAACGGGTCAAGTTGTTGAATTCTTTGGTATCAAATTCAGTGATGAGACACTTGTCACCGATTGCCATAGATAGCTCAGCGCGCTCGGTAAAGCGAGAGATGTCATCGGCAAAGTAAACAATCTCAGGGTCGTGCATCTGCGGCTCATCCAGCACTGCAAAGGGTGCTGACGTTTTCAATGTTTCGTTATAGGCCAGCCACTGCTCGGTTGGACGAACATGGTCAGGCACACTCTGACGCAGCACAAAGGCCTCATCAGGCAGATTCTGGCTCATCACCGCCCCTTCCAGGTAGGCCGCATTGATGTGACACATATACTGCAAAGGCATAGGAACAGATGCCAGGTTCTTCACCGTCATCTGAATATCAAACTCACCCGAGTCCTGCCCCAGAGTGACAGATGGCGTAGCCAGATAATGGTCGCCAAAGCCCATCACATATTCGTAGCTTCCCTTGATGGTGACGCTGGTGTCACTGATCTCAAGCCAGGCGCTGTCCATAGTGGCACAGGGCATTTCACCGTGCAGCACATGGTCATCCTGCGGAGTTGGACAACCCATGCGGATCATCCCGGCATGGAAGGCAAAACAGCCGTAGGTCTCGACTATGGTTTTGGCGAGTTTGGGCTCACTGAACATGTTTTTCATGCATAGGTCGGTACCCAGAAACTCAGCATCCCACACCATCTGCCCCATAAATGGCAGCACCACCAAATGACCTTTGCTATTTCTGATCTCGACCGCTTCCACTCCTGAGTTGTACACAAAGGTGTAAATCTCAAAGGCATCAGATCTGGCAATCAGGCTTCTGTTACGGGAGAAGCTGTGTTTGTACAGAGGCAGAGTAAACATATTCAATCTCCTGCAAAAAGGCGCTCACCCGGATATTCCTGAGGTGGCCGCCTAATCATCTTAAACAGGCGCTTAAGCAGTTGCTTCGACTGTCGCTTCAGACAAGGTCTGTGAGCGTTTGAACTTCTTTTCACTCATAAAGTAAGCAAACACCACAGCGAAACAGATAGCGCTGACAATAAAGGAGGACTGCATACCAATGCTGTCAGCCAGCAGGCCCTGCACCGCAGGAACAATAGCGCCACCGATAATGGCCATCACCACAAAACCACCTGTGGTTTCTGTGTAACGGGTATCAACCGACTGCAGGGTCGATGCGAAAATGGTGGCCCAGCAAGGCGCAAACAGTGCAGAGGTGCCCACGGCAACCCAAACCGCGCTGAAGTTTGGAACCAGAGCCACATACATAAGGCAGGCGAAACCAATCGCTGAGTAGCCCATCAACACGTTTTCCTGAGAGGTCTTGGTAAACAGGTAATTGGCCAGCAATTTACCCAGGAAATACATGATGAAGGAGTACAGCAGGTAGTTGGCAGCATCGTGCTCAACCATGTTGGCATCCAGTTCCAGCGCCAGACGAATGGTGAAAGACCAGACAGCTACCTGCATACCCACGTAGGCAAACTGAGCACCAATACCTTTGAAGAAACGGGCATTACCGGCCAGATAAGACAGAGTCTCACCAAAGCTTGGTTGGTCTGCCTTGCGAGCCGTCGCTACTTTACAGCTTGGGTATTCAGTCACGGCGATCAGGGCTGCCACAGTAGCAATCACACCCACCAGCCACTTATAGGGCTCCAGTGTTTGCTGCAATACCTGGGCTTTAAAGGCTTCCAGCTCGGCACCGGTAAGGGTCGCCATCTGATGTTCGATATCGATACCTTCCTGGAAAATCAGATACTTGCCCAGCAGCAAGCCGACGATATAACCCATAGCGTTGATAGTATGGGAAATATTCAGACGCAATGTGGCGCGCTGCGGCTCACCTATCATGGCGGAGTAGGTATTACAGGAGGTTTCCAGGAAAGACAGGCCGATGGCAATACAGAAAATGGCCGCCAGGAACATGGTGTAGGTTCCGGCCACAGAAGCCGGGAAGAACATCAGGCAACCAAAGATATAGAGTGCCAGCCCCAGTAAAATCGCCAGCTTGTAGGAGCTCTTTTTCACCACCATGGCAGCGGGAATCGCCACCAGGAAGTAGGCACCGTAAAACGCCGATTGCACCAGCGCAGATGCAAAATTGGAAAGGTGGAAAATCGCCTTGAACTGAGTGATCAACACATCATTCAGGGCTGCGGCGGCTGACCAGAGGGCAAACACAGAGGACAACAGCAAAAACTGGAACAGCGGGGTTTTGTTCAGGTAACCATCCGCCTGCTGAGTTGCAGAGTTTTTTATAAACATAACTTATCTTCCAGGGACGTGAGCCGATTTAGAAAACAACACCAGAGCGAAAAATCACGTTCGCATAGGGAGTACATTCACCGGTTCTGATAACTGCCCGGCTGATGCCGGTACGCTTTTTAAATGCTTCATGGGAAAGATAAGTCACAGGAATAGCACGGCCGCAGCGCTCAGCTTCATTATCCAACTCAGCCATCAATGCCTGATACACCTCAGGGCTTGCATCGGCAAATTCCTGTGCCATCACCACACCTTCAATCTGAGAACTCGCCAGCCATACCTTTACCGTCTCGATAAAACCCGGTACGCCGTGGGTCAACGCCAAATCAATACGCTGCATACTGGCCGGAATGGGTAAGCCAGCGTCACAAATGGTGACCTCATCGGTATGCCCCAGAGTGGCAGCCAGCATATTCATGTCGGCGTTCAGTAGTGGGTGTTTAATCATCTTTCAGCCTTTCACTCAGTGATTCATCAGCAAGCGGAGTTGTTTACCCGGGCTCAAAGCCAACTGCACTGGGGTACAGAGGTCAGTGTGGCATTTGGGAAATAGGTGAGCCCGGGCGTATACAACACGCCAGCAAGTTTCCTGCCTACCAGTTACATATGGAACAACCGGAACGACACGAAACCATCGAAACGTTTCGATTATGCAGAGAATCATAATCGAAACGTTTCGATGACTCCTAGCTGAGAAAGGCAGTCCTGTGACTAGGATCGCTAAATAAGATAATCGATAGATAAGTAAATAGCGGTAAACAACCATGGAGAAACAACACATCCCTGTGTTGCCAAGCGAATGAGATTAGCTACTTATTGACATAGTATTAAATTGAGATAAGCCCACTTACTGCTGCAGTTCTGCAATACTGTTGCGCTTACTGGTGTTCAACAGGCGAACCAGTTTCAACAGCATTAACGTGATAACAGCAGGCACCAACCAAGACAGGTTCTCATTGAACAGCGGCAGCATCGACTGACCCAATTCGATGGCATCTTCTGGCAGTTTGCCTAGAATCATCAACGCATCCAGAGTACCAAACAGAGCCGCAACAGATACCACAAGTGTCTGCCCTTTGGAGATAGCAGGTGCACCCTGAACTCCACTTTTTGCAGGGATAACAATCACCGCCATCACCAGAGAGATAGCGACAGGACACAGCACCAGAATCACAGGTAAACTCAACTGGATAAGTGCTTCCAGACCTATGTTGGAGATGGTGGCAGTCAATCCGCAGATAATCCCTGTGCTCAGCGCAAACTTCACGCCATAGGTGTTTTCATAGTAATGAGCATTGGCAGTGGTAATACCTACCGTTGTGGTCAAACAGGCAATCAGGGTAATCAGCGCCAGAATCACCTGCCCCATCATCCCAAACTGACCGGCGGCGTACGCAGCCAAAATTTCACCACCATTGCCAGCGTTCGGCGCAATGTTTGAAGAGGTTGCTCCCAGATATCCCATAGCGAGGTAGCAAGCTGACATCAGGATGGCGTAAATGCCCACAATCACAAGGGTCGAGCGAGTCAACGTATTGCGTCGGCCGTTAGTCGATTTCTTATCGGTACGGCGAATGGCGTTGATAATCACCCAGCCAAATACCACAGCAGCCAGGGCATCCAGCGTCATATAGCCTTGAGTCAAACCACTTACCACAGGTGCTGACTGATAAGGCCCGGTTGCCTCTGATGCACTGCCCAGAGGATTAAACAGGGCAAACAAGGTCAGCGCACAGAGCATAATAATCAGCGCTGGCGTCATCACCTTGCCGATGTAATCAACCAGTTTGCCAGGCCTTAAAGCCAGAACCAGCGTCAACACACAGAAGAATACGGAGAACAACAACAGACCGTCGCCAGAGTAGAAAGGTTTAACGCCCATTTCATAGGCTACAGTGACAGCTCTTGGCAACGCAAATGCCGGACCAATGGTGGTAAAAATTAGCAACCAGAAACTGCGGTCCATCCACTTAGGCAAACCCAAAGTCAGATGCTCAACACTAGGTAAACGAGCCAAAATCAGCAGGGTAATTGCAGGCAAACCAACAGCCGTCACCAGAAATCCGGCCACGGCCAATAGCCAGTTGTCACCGGCCTGCTGCGCCATCAAAGGTGGAAATATCAGGTTACCAGCCCCTAAAAACAGGGCGAATGTCATAAAGCCGATGGCGGCAAGTTCTCTTCTGTTCAAACTCAATACTCCTGGTAGAGTCTTTGGTCAGTTTGCTGGAAGAGTCGAGTAGGGAGAGGTTCGGTATCCGCCAGCTTTGCTGACGAATAAAAGCACCGTCAGCGTCAGATAATGACGATGACGACAGAGACAAGTGCGGCCGCGCCCATGGAGGGAACAGCATCAGAATGGATCTGATTGAAGTGAGAATTTAACAGCATCACTCATACACTTGTGTAATAAAGGAAGCTCAATCTAGAACGAAAGAATAGGCTTGTAAAGGGAAATTTCATACTGACCAATATTGCAGCAAGTCCCTGTATAAACCTACAAAGCAATAGGTTGTCAGCACTAGCCCTTTTTGGATTTCACTGGGGGCGCTTTCGTTGGCACATGAAGAATATTGCCTTTTCTAAGCCCTTTGGCAGTCCCCACTGCTGCAGTTAACCAGGCCAGCAACAAACCGAAAAACAACACCACTGCCATCCAGGAGACCAGTGTCAGCCCTGTATAGTGCGCCAATTGAGTGGTACCTGTCACACAGGTACCAACAGGAAAGGTAAAAGCCCACCAGGTCAGGGCAAAAGGCATATTACGGCGTATGGCTCTGATGGTCAGCAAGCCGGCAATCATGGACCAGTAAAAGGCAAATCCCCAAACCGGAATGCCATATAACAGCGCCATCGTATGAAAACTACTGCCGATATCCTGGGGTAATATGCTTTGCGCAACCACGCCCAAACTGCCAATAGCAGTAATAGACTGCCCCAGCGGGCCCAGCACTATCCAAAGCGTGGGAACCCGGGCGCCACCGGATGTACCGGAATGAGATAATCTGCGCCAAATCAGAGTAATGATAATAATCGAGGCCATCAGACTCAGACCAAACATGGCATAGCAGGCATAAAGCATAGTTTGCTGCAATTCAGCGCTCGACGCATGGGGAATAAGCATTGCCCCGATAGTGGCGGATACCATGGGTGGCACAACCGGCATTAGCCAACCGCCAAAGGCAGCATCATCTTCAGTCTCATAACGAGTGAAATGCAGATAGGGAATAATGACAGCGGTCAGTAAACCGGTCAGAGTACCGGCAATCCAAAGCACCCATCCGATAGTAAAAGCCAGTTCAGCAGGCATCAGATGATGCCCCAGAAGCACTGAGCCTCCCCCGACCGTCAGCATGGCCATAGGGGGGGCACCAAAAAACTGAGCCATCACCCCATCGTTAAGTTGACGTTTGAGAATATGTGGCTTGAAGATGGCCTGAGCCGTTTTAATCACCAGCAGTAACACCAGCATGATGGCGGCGATCACCCAAACAGTGATGGCAAACCCAGTCAGCTGCTCAGCAATTAAAGGCAACCCGGCAGCAGCGTTGGCGATAATGCCAGTCCCCATCACCGAAGCAAACCAGTTGGGGCCAATCTCACGGTTATATTGCGGTGTCTCTGTGGAACTCATTGCCACTCTCCAACGTGTTACCCAAACTCGTCAACTCAAGATCTAGCATGTGAGCATCGAAGTAAAGCCATGTTCATCAACAACCAGCTTTGCTAAGTGTCCCCCCTTCAGCAGGTTAAGTTACACCTACACTGGCTAGCATTTGGACTATCACTCAAGTCAGGTGATGATATCGATGAAAATGCGCTATATGGTGCTATTCATCGCCCAAATTTATAGATAAACCTGTCTGTTTTGCCACGAATCTCCTCATCGAATACCAGGGCATCGAGATCATCTTTCGGATTACGTAAATAAAACGCCTCCTCAAGCAAAGTAAACCCCACCTTATCCAATTGGTACTTCACTATATTGGGATCGATCCTGTGAAGATCGTTAGCCGCCTGATAGCCGGAACCGGGTCTCGCAGCGTGATCTATCACTATCAGGACACCATCAGGTTTAAGCAGATCCCGTATATGCAAAAAAGCCTGTATAGGGTCAACTATACCTTCCCGCATCACCTCATACTTACCATTACGACTTCTGTGGGTGAAAAACAGATCGTGGTAGTTGATAGCCATGAAGGCGATATCCAGCGATGCGGGAGAAAGGGGAATGTCCTTTATCTCAACCTGATCAAAACGAATAAGATTTGGCAGCCTGTTATCCAAGGTTCGTTCAACCATCTCTTTGCGGCCAAAGCGCCAGGTAAGACTGTCATTGTGGGCATAAACCCGGCCTGACTCACCTACTGACCGGGAGAGTAACTCGCTGTACCAACCACCACCCGCATAGATATCCAAAACCCGCTGCCCCTCTGCTACACCAGTAAATTTAAGAACCTGTAACGGTTTGCGGTCAGAGTCTCTGAGTCGGTCAGTATCAGGGCGTGCAGGGTGCTGCAATATGGATTTCAGCTCCATATTTGATAGGTCCGCCGCACCACACTGACTGTGAGTAATCATACAAAGCATCGAAAGCAGCAAATAATGAGTCACTTTTGTCACCATTCAATTTAAAAGGACATAGGTGAGCTCATGCTATCTGGCTCAGGTTTGAAATCACTGGATTGAATCCATGACTCAGAGTTGCAAATCTGCACCAACAGAAAGCAACTGCCGCGATCCGGGACTGAGAGAGCTCCGGATAACGAACAGTAAAAAGTAAGGATTATTCAGGCCAGAAGTCAGCGAGCGACTTCAACTCATCAGGAGGAGTTGCATTGGTGCGCCAATAGTCCCGGCCATCTATGGTGCGTCCCAGCAGCTTTTGATTGCACAGCTCACGGCGGATGCGAGCGAAATCCCCAAAATCTTCATATCGGCTGATAATCTCATTCACCTCCCGCTCGCTGTACCTTCGCTGGTACTGAAAACGGCAGGCAAAGAACCACAGGCTCAGCTTCTGCAAGCTGTACTTCACCGGCCAGGAGTGCAGCACATAGTCAGATGACATAAAGGGCTGCAACTTGCGGGGTACTTCGACGCTCAGCCCTGAACCGGCGCTATTGACCGGTTCTACATCCTGTTTCAAGTGCTGATAATTGCTGTACCCATTGGCCCTGGCCAGGATATTAAGCATCTCTACATGGGACGGGAACGACTCACAGCTCATCAGCTGTTTGCGCAGGGATTTGGCCAATGCAGAAAGGTCTGCACTGGCAAAGGGAATGGTTTCTCTGGACATAATCTTACCCATAATTCGGGTGCCGCCACTGCTATTTTAATAAAAAACACAGCGTCAGTGATCGCCCTTATGACATTGGCACTCATTACACGTAAGAGTTTTCAAGTCAGATTGATTTAGCTGGCAGGTTTAACGTCCGAGGCCTCATCAGAGGTATCAGTGGCGATGCCTGGGTGAACTGCAGACCCAGGAAGCATGTTACCTCAGGGCGAAAAAACCGCAAATAAATTTAACATTCATCCAAAGTCAGAGTGTGGTGGCCAACCAGCTCCGCACTGGAATAATCGCAACAAACCAACAAATCATCCAATTTTTCAGAATTTACCAATCGTTAACACCACCTTAGACTAATTGGCGAGTGAGATATCAAAACAATACTCTTAAGTGGAGACAATCGATGAAAGTAAAAGGAATGTTGGCAGTCGCCATCACACTGTTCGCCAGTGGCTATAGCCAGGCTCAGGAACCTGTATGGGATGGCAATAAGGTGGTACTGGTTTCAGAAAAACTGAGCGATGGTGTTTTTGCTTACTATCCATCAGATGCCAAAGCACTTGAATCAAAAGGCGCTCCAGTTGCCACCAGCGGCGGTTTTATTGTGGGTGACAAAGGTGTCCTCGTGATTGATACCATGCTGAATAAGCGGCTCAATGCTCAGGTTCAAAAATTGATTTCACAGGCAACAGACAAGCCGCTGCTCTATGCAGTAAACACCAGCTTTCATGGCGATCATTCCTACGGAAATATGTATCTGCCTCCTGAAACCAAAATTATTCAGCACCAAAAAACTCAGGATTACATCACAAGCCACTTTAAAGCTGACACCGAATTTATGATAAGCAATTTTGGTCAGGGAAGAGGCATTGAAGAGATAGTCCCGGTCGCTGCAGATATTCTGGTGGGTAACGGCGGCAACATCATGCTGGAACTGGGTGGCCGGACTGTAGAGATCATCGATTTTGGCTTTGCTCAAACCGGGGGAGATCTCTTTATCTGGGAACCTGAAGCAAAAGTGATGTGGACGGGTAATCCTATCATTACCGTTAAACCCTCACTGCCCTGGTTGCTCGATGGACACCTGCTGGAAACTCTGGAAACACTCGAGGCGGTTTATGCATTCCTGCCTGAAGACGCCAGGATAGTTCCGGGTCATGGTTCAGTGATGGGCCGGGAAGATATCAAGTGGCATATCGACTACCTGGACGCCATTAAAACTCAGGTACAGGCCGCCATCGATGACGGCCTGACACTGGAAGAAACGGTCAAACGGGTCACACTACCGGAATTCAGCGGTTACGCTCTCTACGGATGGGTACATCCGGCGTTGAACGTACCTGCTGCATACAAAGACTTAAAGAAAGACTAATGGTTCTGCGCCAGCCAGCCCAAATCTGGGCTGGCAAACTCTTCCCTGAAAAATTTGATGTAACTCACACCGGCAACTTATTCAACATTTGCTAATAAATTGTTGAATTTCAATTCCTTGATTGAGATCACACTGAAAAACATGATCCCAATCAAACAACAAATCCATTACCCCTCAAGAGGTATACAAAGCCCTTACAAACTTACTGAAACTGAGGTTATATCAGACAGTGACAAGTGATAAAGATCACAACTGTCAATCAGTTAGGGAGCTTTGTATGCCCTCGGAATACCATGTATCCAGTTTAGTTTTGCATGCCCATCAGGACGCTATTGAGTCTGTACGGGCTAGCATTTTGGCTCTTGCAGGAGCCGACATCCATGCCATCAGCCCTGAAGGCAAATTCATTGTCACCCTGGAAGGTGACAGTCAAAAGAGCATCCTCGCCGGAGTGGAATCCATGCAGGCCCTGGAAGGCGTTTTGTCCAACAGCCTCATCTACCACCATGTCGATTCAATAGAAGAGTGAGAAAACCATGAGTATCAGTCGTCGCGAGTTTATCAAAGCCAATGCCGCGGTGGCCGCAGCAACAGCTGTGGGTATGACCCTGCCGGTAAAGGTGGTGGAAGCAGCTGAGAACGCCTTCCCTATCAAATGGGATAAGGCGCCCTGCCGTTTCTGTGGTGTAGGTTGCAGTGTTTTGGTGGGAACCGAAAACGGAAAAGTCGTGGCCACCAAAGGTGACCCGGAAAGTCCGGTTAACCGAGGCCTGAACTGTATCAAGGGCTATTTTCTGTCCAAGATCATGTACGGTAAAGACCGCCTGGAAACCCCACTGCTGCGCATGAAGAACGGCAAGTATGACAAGGAAGGTGAATTTACTCCTGTCAGCTGGGATGTCGCCTTCGATGTGATGGCCGACAAGTGGAAGAACACATTGAACACCAAGGGCCCGACCGCCATCGGTATGTTCGGTTCAGGTCAGTGGACTATCTGGGAAGGTTACGCTGCAGCCAAGCTACACAAGGCAGGTTTCCGTACCAACAATATCGATCCCAACGCCCGTCACTGTATGGCTTCTGCCGTAGTGGGCTTTATGCGTACCTTTGGTATGGATGAGCCAATGGGCTGTTATGACGATTTGGAAGCCGCCGACCACTTTGTGCTGTGGGGCGCCAATATGGCCGAAATGCACCCGGTACTGTGGGCACGCCTGACCGACCGTCGCCTGAGCCACAAAGACTGCAAAGTACACGTACTCTCGACCTTTGAGAACCGCAGTTTCGAGCTGGCCGACCATCCTATGGTGTTCCGCCCTCAGTCTGATCTGGTGATCCTCAACGCCATTGCCAACTACATCATAGTGAATGGCGCGGTTAACAAAGAGTTCGTTAACAAGCATACCAAGTTTGCGCTGGGTGTGGATGATATTGGCTATGGCCTGCGTCCCGACCATCCACTGGAGAAAAAAGCGAAGAACCCTGGCAACGGCAAGTTCAGCGATATCAGCTTTGCCGAGTATGCTGAGTTCCTTAAGCCTTACACCCTGGACTATGCCTCCCAGATGAGTGGCGTCCCCATTGACCAGCTGGAAACTCTGGCCAGGGCCTATGCTGACCCCAAAATCAAAGTGATGAGCCTGTGGACCATGGGTATCAACCAGCACGTACGTGGCGTATGGGCCAACAACATGTTGTACAACCTGCATCTGTTGACCGGTAAAATTGCCACGCCTGGCAACAGTCCGTTTTCTCTGACAGGTCAGCCTTCTGCCTGCGGCACCGCCCGTGAAGTGGGTACCTTTGCCCATCGTCTGCCTGCTGACATGGTGGTGATGAATCCAAAACACAGAGAAAAAGCCGAAAAAACCTGGCAGCTGCCTGCTGGCACTATTCCTCCCAAGCCTGGCTACCACGCCGTACTGCAAAGTCGCATGCTGAAAGATGGCAAGCTGAACTGCTACTGGACCATGTGTACCAACAATATGCAGGCTGGCCCCAACATCAACGACGAAATTTATCCGGGCTTCCGTAACCCTGAAAACTTCATCGTGGTATCCGATCCGTACCCGACTGTTACCGCCGTTTCTGCCGATCTGATACTGCCCACTGCCATGTGGGTAGAGAAAGAAGGTGCCTATGGTAATGCCGAGCGTCGTACCCATATGTGGCATCAACAGGTGAAGGCTCCGGCAGGCGCCAAGTCCGATCTGTGGCAGCTGATGGAGTTCTCCAAGCGCTTTAAAGTATCTGAAGTATGGCCGGCTGAACTGATTGCCCAGAAACCTGAATACGCAGACAGGACTCTCTATGAAGTGCTGTTCGCAAACGGTGTTATCGATAAATTCCCAGCCTCTGAATGCAAGGGTGAGATGAACGATGAAGCCGACCACTTCGGTTACTACGTTCAGAAGGGCATCTTTGAAGAGTACGCCACCTTTGGTCGCGGTAAAGCCCACGATCTTGCCGAGTTCGACAGATACCATGAAACCCGTGGTCTGCGCTGGCCGGTTGTTGACGGCAAAGAAACCCTGCGTCGTTACGTTGAAGGTTCAGATCCTTATGTTAAGGCAGGCGAAGGCTTCAATTTCTACGGGAAACCAGATGGTAAAGCGGTGATTTTCGCCCTGCCATATGAACCTGCAGCTGAAGAACCTAACGAAGAATATGATCTTTGGATGAGTACAGGTCGGGTGCTGGAGCATTGGCATACAGGTACCATGACTGGCCGCGTACCTGAGCTGCACCGCGCCTATCCGGATGCCCAGATCTTTATGCATCCTGACGATGCCAAAGCCCGTGGTCTGAAGCGTGGTGATGAAGTGATCGTGGCCTCTCCACGTGGTGAAGTGCGTACCCGGGTAGAGACCAAGGGCCGTAACAAGCCGCCTCGCGGCGTGGTATTCATGCCATTCTTCGACGCCCGTCAGCTGGTCAATAAGCTGATCCTGGATGCAACGGATCCTATCTCCAAAGAGACGGATTTCAAGAAGTGTCCGGTTAAGGTGATGAAGGCCTGAGGTCAGATAAGCGTATGAGCAGTAAACCCGCTTCCGCTAACACAGGCCACAAGGCCAAAGTGGTTAATCGTCGCCAGTTTTTGGCGACCACGGCCCGTGCTACCTGTGTGATGGGGCTGGCTGGCACAGGGCTGACAGCCCTGGCCCGCCAAACGGTACCCGCAGCGCCTCAGGCGCTCCGGCCGCCGGGTGCCCTGCCGGAAGCTGAGTTTTTATCTGCCTGTGTACGTTGCGGTCTGTGCGTCAATGCCTGTCCCTGGGACACCCTCAAGCTGGCTCGCTGGTTTGATGGAGCCGCCACAGGAACACCCTACTTTGACGCCAGAGCCGTGCCCTGCGAACTGTGTGAAGATATCCCCTGTGCAGCCCAATGCCCATCCGGTGCGCTGGACAGTCAACTGGAGGATATCAACCAGTCCCGTATGGGTCTGGCGGTCCTTATCGATCAGCAAAATTGCCTGAACTTCAGGGGTCTGCGCTGTGATGTTTGCTACCGCGTATGTCCATTGATTGACGATGCCATTAGCCTGGAGCGTCAGCACAATAGCCGCAGTGGTCACCATGCCGAGTTTATCCCCAAAGTGAACCCGGACAGTTGCACCGGCTGCGGTAAATGTGAACACGCCTGTGTGCTGGAACAACCCGCGATTAAGGTGCTTCCCATTGCACTGGCGATGGGTAAGACAGCGTCTCATGACACCTACGTCGATACTGAGTCCACCACTCTGGATATGCTCAATGGAGGATTCAAACCATGACCAGACAGCCAAGTGCTCACAGCCGCAATCTGTGGCAGCGCAACCGCTTTTTGCTGCTCAGGCGACTGAGCCAAATGCTTGTGCTGATGTGCTTTCTGCTGGGTCCATTAGCCGGCATCTGGATATTCAAGGGCAACCTGTCTTCCAGTCTGGTGTTTGACGCCGTGCCTCTGGCTGATCCACTGGTGACGCTGCAAAGCCTCACCAGTGGGCACTTGCCACAGGCTACCCTGATACTCGGCGGGATACTGGTGTTGCTGCTTTATGCGCTGCTTGGCGGTCGCAGTTTTTGCAGCTGGGTTTGTCCGGTGAATCCCATTACAGACCTCGCAGCCTGGCTTCGTCAAAAACTGCATCTGCCGCGCACTCCCGAGCTGCCAAAGTCGCTGCGCTGGTATCTACTTGCACTGGTTCTGCTGTTACCCGCTATTACCGGCTTATTGGTGTGGGAATGGGTAAATCCTGTGCCCGTTATTTACCGGGCAGTGCTGTTTGGCGGTCTTGGCGGACTCTGGTTACTGGCGGGAGTCTTCCTGCTGGATCTCTTTATCAGTGAGCGGGCCTGGTGTGGTCACCTGTGTCCAAGCGGTGCTTTGTACAGCCTGGCCGGAAAAGTCAGTCCGTTAAGAATGGCTGCCTGTCAGCCTCAGGCCTGCGATATGTGCATGAAGTGTTTTGATGTCTGCCCTGAGCGGCAGATTTTAAAACCGGCATTAAAGGGATACACGCCAAAAATGCTCGGCGCCAGTTGCACCCTTTGTGGCCGCTGTATCGATGTGTGCGACCAAAAAGTTTTCAGCTTTACCAATCGTTGTCGTTTAACCCCTTGTCGGGAAGCAACGACTGACATTAAACCCAATTCAGATATTCAATAACTTTAGATTGCCTCCGGGGCGGAGATAAAATGATGAAAAAACTAATCTGCGTAGCCATGTTAGCCCTCGGCCTGAGTGCGTGTTCCGGTCAGGCTCCCCTGTCCGATGCCCAGCCGGTTAATGTGAAGTCACTGGCCGGTGACAGTAAAATCAGTGAGGTTCGTCCGGCAGATATCATGCCTGAGTACCCAAACCGCGGTAAGTCACTGGAGCGTACCTTTGCCGACCAGCCACCTTTGGTGCCGCATAAGGATTACGCCATTAGCATCAAAAAGAACACCTGCATCAACTGTCACAGCCCGGCCAAAGCCAAGCGTATGCGCACTACTTCGGTACCGGCTTCCCACCTGGAAGCTGACGGCCAGACGCTGAAGGGCGAGAACTACTTCTGCACCCAATGTCACGTACCTCAGGCCAGCAATAAGCAGGCAATTGTGGACAATAGCTTCTGATACTGAGGCTCTATCGCAAAAATCACAAAAGCCACCCAAGGGTGGCTTTTGTTTAGCGTAACTTTGTATCCAGTCTGGTGCTACTCAGGCTTAATGCCCATCAGCTTCAAAGTCTGAATCGCGTCCTCATCGCCAGCTGCTGCACGTGACATAAGCTCCCGAATCGGTCCCTCCCAAACAGGGTCTCCCTCAATCGCGGTTGGGCTAACCTGGTCGCCATCCTGTTTAGCTGACTTGGCTTCCCATGCAGCATCCCCCTCCAGTGCGGCAACTGCCGAAGTAGACACCAACATACCGGCCAACATAATCGTGGTCACTTTCCATGACATAGCTCTTTTCCTCCTTGAAATATCAGCCTCTCCATTGTTACTTCCAACACGTAAGGATGAAAGCGGCTGATAAGATTTCCACCGTTCGATGCATCTGCATTAAACGTTAGATTGATAGCTTAGCTGACTAAGATGAAAAGAGATGGAGAAATTGAGGAGAAAGTCACTGCTAGAAAGTGCGCGCTGACAAACAGATAAAAAAAACCCCGGTCAACGAGTCCGGGGTTGAATGCATAAAGCTTCACAATGTAACCAAATTGAGTGATTGGATCCGCTGAGAATCAGATCCGGCAGAATTCATCACTTCTGCCAACTGCCACCGGTCTCTTTACCGACAACTGTCACGAAATCAATCTTGCTGCGGAGCGGGCCTGAGAAACCCGACATTAATCAGAAAAGAGTCCGACTAAATTCACCTCCGTTTTTCGACGGAGAGAAGATTAAATCTTCTGCCTTTATTGGTAAAATGAATTAATTCCATCAACTGGATTCCAGATCGGCATGAACATTCCAATCAAGACATTACGCTGTTTTATCACCCTGGTCGAAACAGGTAACTATACCCGCGCAGCGGAAAAGCTTTATCTGACCCAACCTACGCTGAGCAAAATGATCCAGCGTCTGGAAGAGCAACTGGGGCAGACACTGCTTATTCGCAATAACCAGAAAGTCACCCCAACCCAGGCGGGGATTTTGTTTGAAGCCAGCGCCAGACAGATGATTGGCCAATGGCATCGCCTCGAGCAGGAGATGACTAACCTTGCAGGCGTTAAATCCGGGGTGTTGCGACTGGGTGTTTGCCCTATGATGAGCAGCCTGTTTATCGGCCTGCTGGTTGAGTTCCGTAAACGTTATCCTGGCATCACTCTGGAGATGGCAGAATACGGCGGATTTGGCTGTGAGCAGGCGTTGATGGAAGACAAGCTGGATATCGCCTTCGCCATTCTGCCTATCACCTTTACCGACGAGCTCGCCAGCTCGACACTGAGGTGCTACCCACTGATGGCCTGTCTGCCCAAGGGCCATCCACTGACCGCCAAGCAAGAGTTGTCCTGGGCGGATTTGGGAGACTATCCCTTTATTCTTTATAACGAAGATTTCTCTTTATCAAAGATTATCACCCGCCTGAGTCGTGCAGCCGGTGTTGAACTGAATATCGCCTTTCGCAGTGGTCAGTGGGATTTTCTGGCGGCCATGGTGGAAGCAGATATGGGACTGGCGCTACTGCCTGAGCCAATTTGTCAGCGTCTGGATAACAGTGAACTGGAGTTTCGGCCTATGTCGCCGGGAATGAACTGGGACCTTGGGATTGCCTGGCGCAAGAATCTGCCCTTAACGCCCGCGGCCAATGCTTTGCTGGAAATGAGCCAGCAGCCAGACTTCAATGATGATTAAAAAGAGCGCCACAGGGCGCTCTTTCTTTACAGCCAGAATGTTGATTTAGTTAAACGACACACTGGAGAGGTCAGAGCAAGTGGCGCTGCCCTGTTCACAAACCTGATAGGTGTACATTCCATAAGGGTTGCTCAGAGTATCGGTATAGCTGCCATCATTACCTGTTGCGCTAATCACCACACCATTACGATACACGTCGACTTTACGGCTGGTCGCACCGGACCAGTTCAACTCAACTTTCTCACCACGCTTGCCCGAAGACACAGAGGTAGAAAGTTGAATATCCACGATTGGTGCAGCCTCACAGCCCTTATTCAGCAAGTACTCATGAGCATCGGCAATCTTAACGATACCATAGCCAAAGTAGTCATCCCTGCCCGATGCACCGGCATCAAATGCTGATTGCTTTAACGCGTCACGGATATCAGCACCTGTACAATCGGTATGATTGGACCACAACAAAGCCGCCAAACCTGCGACAGCAGGCGTTGCCATAGATGTACCACTCATAAAGCCATAATCAGATGGTGTGATTTCCACATTCATTGTTGCTGCAGCATGCAGTGCATCTCTGTCAGCTAATGCAGTACCAATGGCGGGAATAGTGGAAGTGGTTTCCTCACCCAGGGTGCCATACACCATGCCATCGACATTATTGGTAATCACTGCCGCGATACCACCGGATGCTTCGCAATTCATCACCTTATCGTTGAAGGAGATCACGCCGCGATCGATCAGACAAATCTTACCATCGGCATTGGTATCAACACTGTCACCCAATCCCATAAAGTAAGTCTCTCCGGCAGCACTGCCAAGACTGGAGAAGCCCATACCGCTGGATCCGATAACCTGGCCATCAGCACTTAATACAGAAACCACTGTCATATCGGCCGGATAAGTCGACAAGGTACTCACGCCACCTGCCGTGACCTCGACACAAGTGGTATCGATAATCTGTTCGCTGTTCTTCTTGCCCTTACCCGTGTAGATAGTGGTACAGGCTGGAAACTGAGAGAAAGCCGCAATATCGTTATTGGCATCATTGGCACCAACCATCATCACAGACTCATAACCGGCAGGATATGTTCTGACGTTATTGCCATCATTACCTGCTGCCGCAACAACCAGTCCGCCATTTTTGATGAACTCTTTAAAGGCATTCTCTTCAGTGCTGTTTGGACGTCCGCCCCCCAGGCTCATATTGATGATATTGGCTCCGGCAGTGGCACACTTCTCGGTGGCTACAGCCAGATCTGAAGAGTAACCCCAGCCATCGGCGTTAAACACCTTAATGATGTGCATATCCACACCCGGTGCCATCCCCACCACACCAAAACCGTTATCAGCAGCGCCAACAGTACCTGCCACATGCGTACCGTGAGGACCACCATGCTCATCCCAGTTGCCGGTGCCAGAATCATTGTCGCCGGTAATGTTTTGCCACAAGAAGTCCTGGTTGGAACGGTCAAGGCCAGAGTCAATCACACAGACCTTCATGCCGGTGTTGGCCTGTAGTGTTAATTGGTTAGCCTGTGACTGATAAACCGCATAAGGCGTAACCTGAGTTTGGCGCGGGTCACCTATATCATCGCTGTAACTCAGCAACTGACGTTTGGCATCTTCCTCAATCAGCTTAATGTGCGGATTGTTGAGCAGACCTTTAACCTGCTCCAGATCTTTACCGCTAAAAGTCGCTGCTAAAAAGCCGTTACCTTCGGTCTTAATGTCGCCACCCAGCTTTTTAGCCAGCGCCTTCACTACGCCTTTATGGCCATCTTCCACCTGAATGATGTAACGATCATCTGCAGCCGTGGCGGTAAATGCCATACCTACACCCAGCGCAATCAAGGTCTTATTAATTGTTTTCATAGCTCACCTTAATATTGAATTTTGTCATTTGTCAGGAAAGTGAAGCGTCGGGAAGAGCCGCGCTCACGGCTCTTCCATCGACTCACATTGCAATTAATTTATGTGTTCGCAGCGGCCGAATTCGGCGCCGGATTTGATCTTGCTGATAAGACCGTTAGGGAAACCGGTTTTCACCGAAGTGCCGTTCTCACATACATACACCTGGTCCATATCCACGTGATAGGAGATCATGGCGCCGGCTATGCCGCCAACCATTTCAGAGCCAGAGGCGCTCAATGAAATCGGATTATCCATATAGGCATTAGCGGCTTCCTGAACACCTTGCTTGCTGAAGAACTTATCCAGTGTCATCCAACCCAGTTCACGGATATAGATAGCGCCAACGAAGCCAGCCCAGAAATCACCGCCACGGCCGATGATCACGTCACCGTTATCACTCATATCGAAAGGCACCAGGCCCGCATACTCACCGGCAATGCTATGTACCCAATCGACACCCATCTCTTCACAACCATTTTGGCCCCAGAGCATAAACGGCACATCCTCACACCACTTCAGCCCCCCCATATCGGTAAATGCAGCATCCCCGGATCTGGAGTGATCCCACATCACGACGTTACCCTGCATGGTGCCAAGCGCAACCTGCTTACCGTCTTGAGATGAAGCGTGGGCTTCAATGGCGCCTACCTCCTGGTACAGGTTGATCATTGGTCCCTCTTTTACCCAGGCGACCGCTTCCCAGCCATCCAGGGAGCCCAATGCCACCTCTCCGTTACCGGAAACCGCATGAGCGCGCACCCAGGAGTTGATGTTCCAATTAACGTCACGGGTATCCAGCTCGCGCATACCTTTCTTCGGTGTCCAGATGAAAGGCACCATCTCACCTTTGTCGTACTCGTAACACATGCCGTTGTTGTCGACATCCTTATAGGCCAGACCGACCACAGTGTTACCGGCATCATCTATATCCCAACCGCTGGCAGCAGCCGTACCGGATTGTGAACCACCACCACAGCTGTTGCCTGTAAAGTCACCCAGTACAGTCAAACCTTTACCTTCACTCCAAATCGCCGGCGCACTGATACCATTACGATCATGGTCTGAGTTAACCAGCATTTTTGATCCATTACGGTTCATGCGTCCGCTGTCGACTGTCATAAAGTCAGGCAGCATCTCGATACCCTTGTTCTCATCCCAGGTAAAGCCATAACCCATGATGGTACCCATTGAGGAGCGGCCATTTTTCGCCAGGTCCGTGAGGTGCGCGTTAACAATGGGGCGGAAGTTAATACCATCCTCATAACCATTGAAGATGAGGTCAGCCTGTTTGGTTTGGCCTGCCTGAGCCACAATCGGCGTGAAGTCACACTGGTTATCAGAGACAGGGTTGCTGCCCTCATTCTCATTCCAGTATTCAGCCACAGACACAATTGGCGTCTGTCGGGTTGGGTATCCGCCAACATGGATCTCTTCGGTGTAAAGCACATAGCTTTGCCCTGGCGTCAGACCGTTGATCTTGAAGTAACCATCAGGGCCTACTTTGCCCTGAGTCAGGAGGCCGGATTGTGCCGACACTGCGTCCATCAAAGGGTCATTAAGGTTACGGGCGATAATGTTCACACCACTGTACTCAGTGCTGCCATCTTTAAGACGCAGTGTTCCTTCGATTGAACCAAAGCTGCTTTTATAGGCATCAGTCGGATACAGGTTGGAAATAGAAACCCTGTCGTCCAGCACATTAATGGTGCTCTGTGCGGTTCCCGCTGCGCCGTTATGGGCAATGAAGGGGAACATGGTTTCAATAATTTCGGGATCGGCATTATTGGTAGGGCCATACCATTGGGGCCAGTCATGGGCGTGTACGGGTTCAACACCACATCCCTCTACACCTGGATACAGTGGCGCAAAGGTGTTGCTCAGGTAGCCCAGTTGTCCATTGGTTTGGGAGTGAGACAGGTTAATAGCATGGCCAAACTCGTGGGTGAATACTCCGGCTACCTGATTACCCTCAGTATCATTGACATAGACATTCCAGCCATTCATCACAGCAGTGGCTTCGACAATGACGTTGTTCTCATCTGCGATTTCCGGGAAGGCAATCCCCAACACAGCTTCTTTAGGCACACCGAAGAAGTTTTCCAATATGCTGCCATCGGTATCGTAAAGCACCCAGAAACCATAACCATTTTGTTTGGTGTAGATCTCAGCAGCATTGGCACCGGTGACATCAGCAATACCAGTCATCTCTTCAATCGTGCCTGCCACATCGGCCTGGAAAGTGGAGGTGTCAACCTTATTCCACTCATCAAAAGCGAATTGGGTCAGCTCATTGGCACGCTCAACAGACAGAAATACGCTGCCATCATAGTCATAGGTAAAAGCTTCACCACCATCAACATAAACAGGAATGGAGCCTTTTGAGGTGTCCCAGACATAAGGCTTGGGCTGGCCATCATCTGTGGTCAACAAAGGGCCGGCAGCCAGGGCTGAGCCGGAAGTCAGAATGCTCGCAATTGCGACGGTAAATTTATTGAATTTCATTATTTCATCTTCCCATTGCTGATCCATTGCTCAGATACGGCTTTACCCACCAGGCTCATAAAGTCCGCTGCGTTATAGGCTCCAGCCACACTCAACATGCGGTTTTCTGACTCAGACAATGCCCCATCGGCAAACTCAAGGTTGTCAAAAATGCCGTAATTACCGAATTCATTGGAGACCTTGCCGCCCTGCACGGTGAACTTGCCATGGGCCATGCCCGCAGTGGTGCGCAGACCCGTCAGTGACGCCGCCTCATGCATAAACACAATGACAGTTTCGTTGGCATGCCAGCGGGGGAAACCCTCCGGAGATACCGCCAACATCTTGTTGCCGTTTTCCAGCATGCGAGGTTCAGTCAGTCCAAACTGGCGGAAGGTGTAAGTAGAGTCTTTGGCGTGCTTACCCTTGGCAGCACTGTTGACCTTGATGGTCACTTCAGTAAAAGGCAGTCCCTGTGGCGAGATACCATCAGTGACACTTTGCACCTGCCCGGAGAGGATGCTTTCAGATGCGGAGATAAGTTGTTTCAAATTCTGTGGCTTTAACTTGGCAGCATATGCCCCCGGTACAAGCAACATCAGCACTGACAACAATGCCAGTATGTAAGGCTTGATATTCATCGTATGTCCTTCCCTTTGATTGTTCTGGTTATTAAGAAAGAACCAATCAGTCGCTGTAACGCTTGATGCGCTAAGCTCGCAGGCTCTCTCCAGCGGCAGAGTTGCACCGCCGTCTTCTCAAGCTAGCGACTTGAACGGGGAAGGGATATCAGGGAATCCCTGATTTTTATCCTTTAAAAACAACTGGATACAAATTGTCACACCAGATAAAAATATCGACACACAACGAGCACACAGAGAAAAATGCTAAAAACGAATTAAACGGAGAAAACAAAGAGAGGATACTGACTGGAGGGGGAAACACACTCCCCCCATGAAGTGTTTTGCTTATAGCTCAATGTATCAGTTGCTCCTGAATAGCAAACCTGACTAAACCAGCGACATCATAGATGTTTAACCTCGACATAATATGAGCGCGGTGGGTCTCCACTGTTTTGATGCTTACATTTACGGCCTCTGCAATTTGCCGGGTTGAATACCCCTCTGCAATCAGCTGAAGTATTTGACGCTGCCTTCCGGTCAACAGCTCCAACAGAGAATCACAATCCCGGGGTTCCAGTAACAATCTGTCCAACAGCTCAGCATCTATCTCGTTGCTGACATATGACCCACCGTCCAGCACTGCCATAACAGCAGGCTCCAGCTCCTCCACAGCAGCATCTTTTAACAGATAGCCATTGGCACCGCTTTTCAGGCACCTGGCGACATACTCCACATTATTGTGCATAGACAGCATAAGAATTTTGACCGGCAACTTGCGACGCTGAACAGCTTTAACCACCTCGATGCCATTTAGCCCCTTGAGGGAAATATCCAGCACCAGAATGTCGGGACACTCATTCTCCAATATGGAGATTGCTTCGTTACCATCGCCACACTCTCCAATAACGTTGAGGGAGGGCATCGAATTCAACAGAGTCCGGATACCCGCACGCACCAACTCATGGTCATCCACCAAAATCACCGAATGTTTATTCTTCATAAGGAAACTCTACAGAGACAGTGACACCGCGTCCGGGTAAGGCAGATATTCGTAAGCTGCCGTCATATGACAGCACCCGTTCTTCCATACCCAATAGCCCTAAATGACCACCTTTGGCGGCCTTCTCTTTAACTGCCTCCCTGTCAAAACCAATACCATTGTCTGTAATATCCGCAGTCACAATTCCCTCACTAAAACCGAGTAACACCTTGATTTGAGTTGCACTGGAGTGCTTTATGGCATTGGTCACCGACTCCTGAATCACCCGAAACAGGGTTGTAGTCAGACCTGGACTGACTTCAGGGAACTTATCGTCGACAACAAAGGTAATGGGAGATGGCAATGATGCAGACATCTTCCGCAGCTGATCATTGATACCCGCGACCAATCCCACATCATCAAGCAGACTGGGGCGCAGGTCGAAAGAGATTGCCCTTACCTGCTTAATCATCAATTGGATAGAGTTGATACACTCATCAATTCGCGCAGTATCGTGGTGATATTGACGGCGGTAAAGTTGCAAACTTATCTGGGCTGCAGTGAGAGACTGTCCAAACTGATCATGGAGTTCTCTGGAGATAGACCTTCTCTCCTCCTCCTTGGCATTTTGAATTTTAGTGGCTAATTGGCGCATCCCCTCAAAGGCGGCCCTTAACTTCTCTTCATTTTGCTCAAGCTTACTGATCGCCAGTAATTTCTCTTCCTTCAGCAAATTCAATCGTTCGGTATAGCGCTGCCATTTGGCCATACGATATTTGTGATAGCCCACCGCCAAGGTCGCGATAAACAGCAGCAAAATGGCTTGATACCAGGAGTTTCTCCACCATGGGGGAATGACAGACACTGTCAACTGAGCTGGCTCACTCCACTTGCCACCACTCACCATTCCTCTAACCTCGATATGATGGACACCCGGCTCCAGCCCGTAGAAGTTCAGGTGATGCTGGTTGTTAAGAGCGGTCCAGCTCTCAGCCGGAGAAATTCGATATTCATAAACCCGACTGGCCGGTTGAAAATCAAGTAAAGCAAACTCAAGACTCAACATCCCTCCCCAGGGCACCTCCAGTTGGAATGGGTCTGAAATCGCTGCAGCATGAATTGCATGTGACTGTTGGTCATGGGTAATGCGGGTAAACCTTAAAGAACCTGGAATCACTGGCTGCTGGGGCTGTTGATTGCCAATAAAGTAAGCCCCTTTGTGAGTCCCCAGGATGGTATAGCCGTTAGCAATAGCCTTGGCTCTTTGAATAAAACTGCCGGAATCCTCCAACATGGCATCCCGGACTTTATAGAATTCAGCTCCTCCGTCAGAGCGACTGAACAGGCCGTTTGCAGTGGCAAACCACACACTGCCATCTGGCTGCAAAATAATGGATTTAATCGACATGGCATGTAACCCGGATTCTACAACCAGGTTGGGGCGGGTCTGACCATGGTCGCTGAATACGACTCTGTGCAGTCCCCCACCATCTGTACCGACCCAGATCGTTCCCTGAGCATCTTTGACTATGTCTGAAATGTAGTAGTGACTTAAGCCCGTGTTATTGACCAGCAAACGCTCACACTCCCAGTTAGCCATACGGCACAGGTTAAGACCGTTGGAGCGTGTCCCAACCCATAAATACCCGTTATCGACCAGTACCGAAGTGACATAGTTGCCGCTGAGAGATAATGGATTTTCAGGGTTATGCTTGAAGGCAGTAAATGTATCACTGGCAGGGTTATACAAGTACAGGCCGTCTCCGCCTGTACCAATCCAGATATCGCCGCTGTTGTCCGGCTCTAGCACCCTGATAAAGCCCTTGCCGATGGAGTTGGCCGCCGATGCCTGATATTGGATAAAGGCAAGCACCTCGCCATCCGGAGACAGCCGCCATAAGCCGGAGGAGGTCCCGACCAGTAGCTGGTTATCAGTGGTGGCAGAAATGCTGACAATACCGTTTATTTGCCTGGATGAAGACAGGTTCTCCACCTTGTGCAGGTCCGGAGATTGCATCTCCATTTGGTACAGGCCCTGACTGAAAGATCCAATCCAGACCTTGTCTCCTTCAGGATCAGCATACACAGCTGTCACGTCCGGCAGTGCTTGCCAGAAGCTATTCAAAGCTTCTTTTCGAGTATCACCATGGAAGTCTGACAACAGGTGAATGCCACTTCCCCAGGTAGAATAGAAGAGCTGCCCCTGCTCATTGGACTGGATACTGGTAATTGTCTCTCCGGCAGCTTCGGGCGGGGAGTGCAAATGAACAGGTTTGCCGTGTTTCAGCTCGTAAAAATGAATACCTTTGCTGTGGGTGCCGACAACCAGCGTGTCACCATAAAGCTTAAGGGCAATGATAATTGGCTTTGCGCCATCAACATTGGTCAACTCAACCTCATGAGCAAGCATACTGCCAAGATCAATTTTAACCAGCCCTTGCCGCGTCCCCACCCAGAGAAACTCTGACCTTTGCTCTATGATGGAGAAAACATCTTTAACGCCTTCCGGCAGTGCCACCCGGATAAAGTTCTGACTCTGCTCATCCCAATAGACCAGGCCCCCGCCCAGAGTTCCTACCCACAACCTTTGGCGACTATCAACAAACAACTTGTATATGTAATTCGCTGGCAAGGATGCTAAATCAGCTTCGCTGCTGAAAAAACGCGTCACCTCCCCCGTCTCACGATTCAAACGGTTCAGCCCAATCTGAGTTGCAATCCAGAGGTGACCATCGGGGCCATCTACCACGTCATAGACACTGTCATTACTGAGCGAGTTGGCATTGTGAGACTTATGCCGATAAGTAGAAAACGATGCATCATCAGGGTTAAAACGACTCAGACCACCACTGTTGGTCGATACCCAGATATTATTGTCTGAGCTTTGATAGAGATTACGGATGTCCAACGCCGCAATACTGCCGGGTTGATTGATATCCGGCCCGAATTTGTACAGTTGATTACCATCATAGAAAAATAAACCATGCTGAGATGCCAGCCACAGAAAGCCTCTGTGATCGAACATCATCGCCGAAATGTTCTCTGCATCCAGGCCAATTCGCTGTGCCAACGGCTGTTCAGCAGCATAAATAGCTGCACTGATAAACAGCATCACTACTAACAATAACAGATTGAATATATTGAACATTACAGACCCTTGGCTAGCTTTGGGTCACGCTATCATCGCCAAGCAATCAATTCAACATATCCATAACATCGTGACAGTCAATTGACTTTTCCAGGCATAAAAAAACCCGCCATCAGGCGGGTTTTTATTAAAGCTTAGTCAGCGCAAGAATTACTTCTTAGCAGCGTCTTTAGCTTTAGCGTCAGCAATTACTTGCTCAGCTACGTTGTTTGGACATGGAGCGTAGTGTGAGAACTCCATAGAGAACTGACCACGACCAGAAGTCATAGTACGCAGGTGACCAATGTAGCCGAACATTTCAGCCAGAGGTACATCACCCTTGATACGTACGCCAGTCAGACCAGCTTCCTGGTCTTTGATCATGCCGCGACGACGGTTCAGGTCACCGATTACGTCACCAACGTGATCTTCTGGAGTGAACACGTCAACCTTCATGATAGGCTCCAGCAGCTGTGGCTTAGCCTTAGGCATGGACTGACGGAATGCACCCTTAGCAGCGATTTCGAACGCGATTGCTGAGGAGTCAACTGCGTGGTAAGAACCATCGAACAGTTCAACTTCAACGTCCAGTACTGGGAAGCCAGCCAGAGGACCAGTTTCCATCATAGATGCGAAACCTTTCTCAACCGCAGGCCAGAATTCCTTAGGAACGTTACCACCAACTACAGTAGATTCGAACTTGAAGCCGCTTCCTGGCTCACCAGGACGGATGCGGTAGTCGATCTTACCGAACTGACCAGAACCACCAGACTGCTTCTTGTGGGTGTACTGATCTTCGATTGGCATGGTGATGGTTTCACGGTATGCAACCTGTGGAGCACCAACAGTCAGTTCAACACCGAAGGTACGCTTCAGGATGTCTACTTTGATGTCCAGGTGCAGTTCACCCATACCTTTCAGGATGGTGTCACCGGTTTCCTGGTCGGTTTCAACCTGGAATGATGGATCTTCAGCAACCATCTTACCCAGTGCGATACCCAGCTTCTCAGAAGCGCCTTTATCCTTAGGAGTAACAGCGATAGAGATTACTGGCTCAGGGAAGATCATTGGTTCCAGAGTACATTCATGCTTAGGATCACACAGGGTGTGACCAGTCTGAACGTTCTTCATACCAACTACAGCGATGATGTCACCAGCTTGTGCGTAGTCGATCTCGTTACGGTCGTTAGCGTGCATCTCAACCATACGGCCGATACGCTCAGTCTTACCGGTAGCAGAGTTCAGAACGGTGTCACCCTTCTTCAGCTTACCAGAGTAAACACGGATAAAGGTCAGGGCGCCGAAACGGTCATCCATGATCTTGAACGCCAGAGCGCGCAGTGGCTCATCGATAGATACAGTAGCAACTTCACCAGTCTCTTCACCAGTTTCTGGATCAGTCAGAGGCTGTGGGTCAACTTCTGTTGGAGATGGCAGGTAATCTACTACCGCATCCAGAATCAGCTGCATACCTTTGTTCTTGAACGCACTACCACAGAAGGTAGGGAAGAACATCAGGTCACGGGTACCCTTACGGATACATGCTTTCAGCTGTTCGATAGATGGCTCAGTACCTTCTTCCAGGTATTCCATCAGCAGATCTTCGTCAGCTTCCAGAGCAGTTTCGATCAGAGCTTCACGGTATTCAGCAACCTGATCAACCATGTCAGCTGGGATTTCTTTGATTTCAAAGTTTTCTGGCAGACCGGAATCATCCCAAACGAAAGCTTGGTTGTTCAGAACGTCAACAACGCCCACGAACTCGTCTTCACGACCGATAGGCAGGGTCATAACCAGTGGGTTTGCACCCAGAACGCGCTTAACCTGACCAACTACGCGGAAGAAGTCTGCACCCATACGGTCCAGCTTGTTCACGAAGATCAGACGAGCAACTTCAGATTCGTTAGCATAGCGCCAGTTGGTTTCTGACTGTGGTTCAACACCGCCGCTACCACAGAATACACCGATACCACCGTCCAGAACTTTCAGAGAACGGTAAACTTCTACGGTGAAGTCAACGTGTCCAGGGGTGTCAATTACGTTGAAGCGGTGATCTTTCCAGAAACAGGTAGTCGCCGCAGACTGAATGGTAATACCACGCTCAGCTTCCTGATCCATGAAGTCCATGGTAGAGGCGCCGTCGTGTACTTCACCCAGACGGTGAATTTTACCGGTGAGCTTAAGGATACGCTCGGTGGTCGTGGTTTTACCCGCGTCAACGTGAGCGAAAATACCAATATTTCTGTATTTTGATAAGTCGGTCATGATTCAACTTTTTTGCTTAGTTTAGAAAGTAGACGGAGTATGCCACAAATCGCAGCAAACCACACATCAGATTTTAAGGCGCATATTGTAAATGCGAAACGCTCAAGAGCGCAAACTGAGCTTGCACTTTTTCACAACAAGATTGGGAGTTATTCCTGCTTTTTGGCAAAAAAACTCCACGGTTTAACTCCTTAGAAGAAGTTATCGATTATTTTTGTGTTAACAGCAGCTCAACCCCAGATAGATAGTAGGGTTAACGCCACGGAAAATAAGAGAAAGCCATCCCTGAATCAGCGTTTTACCCGCTCAGGCATGGCTTATTTGATATTTTCAACGACTTAGCTTTGCCTCATGGGCAAAATTACCGCTTTATGAATTTTCTTGCGCCAGCAGTTCATCAAAAGCAGGGATAACCAGCACATGGCTGCGCATCTTGCTCAGAATGGCTTCTGCAGTATTGCCAATCACATGACCGAGTATCCCTTTACGCTGACGTGCCCCAATCACAAAGTACTGGGCTTTCAGGCGGCAGGATAACTCATACAGGCAAAGCTCAGGGTCACCTGCGATCACATGAATCTGCTCTTCCGGCAGTTCAAGGGCAGCCAACTCATGGGCAAAGCGTTCACGGGCATTGGCCGCAACTGTGGCATTGTCCACCAGATCCAGATCGTTGATCACCACATGCATACGACTTACATAGGCAACATGCAGCTTACCGCCGGTTGCTTTGGCCAGCGCCTTACCCCGTGCGACAACAGCCTTGTTCAATTGCTGCTTCACAGGGCTGTTACTGCCCAGATCCACGGCGACCAACACATCGTCTCCAGTCAACTGAGGGTTATCAGTCAGGAACAAGAGTGGCGTTTTGGTATGGCGAATAAGGTGCCAGTCGGTGGGCATAAAGCGATCGCTGTCGTGGATCGCTTTTACCATCAGAGAGTAACCGCCGTTATAGGCAGCTTCAGTAGCATGTTCATACAGGTGCTTGTGCCACAGGCTCTGGACAGGTACATCTTCTGCGCCCAACTGTGCCAGTTTGGCTGCAGCGGCCTGTTTGGCCTTTTTAACGATGGCGGCCTGAGTCACGGGCGTGACAGCAGGAATGTAGTGCTCGAAATCGGGGAGGTGCTCATAGCTATATGCAAATACTTCCGGAGCCATATCCAGCTGCCTGGAAAGCTTAACTCCATGACCGACGGCGTCTGATTGGGCATCGGTTTTTTGGGCGATAATATAGACCTTGTCCATTACATTCCTCCTGAATTTTAATCCCACGGAGAAACTAGTTGAACAAAATTAATCCACACTTAATTTGAGGGTTAGACAGACCAAAACGAGATGTGCGTCACACTATTTTTCACTTCAGGCTACGCCTGTTGAAAGCCGCCCAAATCTGAAGTTGCCGCGGCCATGTTGTTTAACCTCGTACATGGCCATATCCGCAGACTCAAGCATCTGCTCCAGCGTACTGCCGTGATGGGGATAGACAGCAATACCTATGCTGGCACCTATTTCACATTCAAGCTCGTCGTTAACGGCGATGGGCAGGTAAAGACTGCTCAACGCCGTTTTCGCCAGACTTCTGAGGCGGGTATAGTCCTTGTCGACGCTGGGTACGCCAATAACAAACTCATCGCCCCCCCAGCGCGCGACCATCACATCATCACCCAGGGCTCCAAGGCGCTCGGCCACCACTTTAAGCACGGCGTCGCCAGCTTCATGTCCGTGGATATCATTGACGGGTTTAAACCTGTCGAGATCGATAAGCAGCAAGCCCATCATGGCATTATTCTGATCCGCCCGGCGCATCAACTCTCTCAGCACCTGTTCACCGGCACGGCGGTTTTTCAGATGGGTCAACATGTCATGCTCAGCCTCAAACCGGATCATCCTCTCCCGATAGGTGCGTTCAGTCACGTCGTACATCATCACTTCCAAAATGGTTTCTTCACCCTCCTGCTGTCCCTGTACTTTGGAGAACAGGCAGTGCACCCACTTGAGAATATCCGAATCCACAGTTCTGAGTTGCAACTCCATCTCCACGTGGTTGGCGAAAGGATCGCTGCGGAAATTGTGCAGGAACTCTTCCAGCTCAGCCTGCTCCTCAAACCATTCCACCAGAGTGCTACGGCTACTGCGGGTTTGACTGCCACTCAGCAAGCAAAAGGCCTCATTCACTTCCAGTAAGGCGTTATTACTGTCGACAAGGCAGATACCGGCACTGGCTTTTTCGAAGATCAACCTGAACTTGCGCTCCAGCTGTTCAGTCCTTTCCCTCAGGCCCCGTTCCTGCTCCAGAGACTCGTTCAGATTGTTGATAAGGGTATTAATACCACGCACCAGGCTACCGATTTCATCCTTCTCATGGCGTCGTGGCACCGTGAGCATGGCGTTGGCTCCGGGGACAATCTGCTCCACTTTTTGAGTGAGAAAATTAAGCGGAGCCGTCAGGGTTTTATGCACCAACAATGACACCAATGCAGCAATGGCCAACGCCTGAATTGCCAATACCCAGGCCTGGCTGACCGCCCCCTGAGTCGCCCTCTCATCGATATATGCCTGGTTGGGCATCAGCAAGAGCTTGCCCAGGGTTTGGTCACTGAAAAACGGGTGATGAATCTCGAACCGAATCACCTCGGCGGCCTGCAGATCAAAACCCCGGCTGCCTATCCATGCCTTATCCCCTTCAGTCAACATGGCTCCGGCGACCAGATCATTGATCTCCAACCCCTGCACTATCTCTTTCGCGAGCTCAGCGTCCTGCACATAGAGTGCAACAGAGGCGGTACTTTCCACCGTAAGCGCCAACTGGCTTATCTGATTAGTGGCAAGCTGCTCAGCTCTGAACTTGGTATCCAGATAAAAGAACACGCTGGCCACTACGGCTGCGATAAAAGCACCGATACCAATGACCAGGGCAACTTTGATATACAGCTTGCGATTAAAGATCAAAGCGATGCACCACCTTCATCTTATCCGTCACATCCGAACTGCGAACAAAGCTAATGGCCGAAGGTGTACTGCCAATCCGCTCACTCAGTGATTCAAGATTACGTATCTCCTCCGGCTGACGTACCCGTCCGGAAAACTGCAGTCGTGCCCAATAGGCATTAACCTGCGCCAGATTGCGATTCACCAGCGAACGATAGAATGCCTCCCTCACCTGCTGATCGCTGGCATTTTCATAGACGGTGACGGACCTGCCATCGGGAAAGGTCCGATATCGTCCCATAAAGATGTCCACCAGCTCATTGTGAGTCAGCGACTCTATGCCGCTGTCCGCGTTAACCACCACCCACAGTGCATCTTCCGACTTGGCCGGAAGTGTGAAAATCAAGAGCAATATCAGTGTTGACAGTCTCTTCATGGCTAAAAAATAAAACTCAGGTTGATGGAAAACAGTTGCACTCTTTCGTCCTGCGCTTCAGGCTCTTTCCGAACCCATAGGCCACTGCCCTGATGCCCGATATTGACGTGGTCCCACTGTAATTTAAGGGCGAAATCTTCTGCGAAGTCCCAGCGAATTCCCACGCTGATTGTATGTTGTTGCTGCCGACTGGAGCGATATGCAAGCTCTGCCCCCTGATGCAGGGCTGAAAGTTGCATCTGCTGCTCAGGAGGGAGAAAGGGCAATATCAGAGGTGGCTCAACTTCAGGGATCTTTTCCGTATGCCTGACCCCAGCGTACACACCATAAAAGGTGAAATCTTCGACTCGGCGACCAACACTGATATACCCGGAGATATAGGGTTGTAACGGCTGCCAGTTGGTATCTGTGTAGCCCAGTTCGGACTGAATAAGCCAGTTGCCACTATCGTATCTGGCTCCCGCGGCATAATACTCAGAGATGCGATTTTGGTAGCGAATGTCAGCCGCTATGCTTCTGCTCGCTGGCCAAAGAGTGACCGGTACGGACTCAATCACACTCAATAACGCATCCGCTTCGGGGTTGTTACCGGAAATATCTGAACGGGCAAAAGCCAACCGCCATAACCAGTCATGGGAAGACAGGCTCAGGGTAAGAGAGGTAATAGCATCCAGCTCAATATTGACAGTTTGATCTGCGCCGGCCAGCTCTTCGTTATTGTTGCCATAGGCTAATCTGGCTTCCAACATGTAGTCTTTGAGGTGACGACTATAGGTGATATCCAGGCCGTTATATCTGGTGGTTGAAGAGATAACACTGTAAAACTCAGGCACGGGGCGAGCCCATAGGTAAGCGTAAGATACATCCTTGTATTCAGACAGCATGTATAGATCCAGCCCCAACCTTCCGGCTCGGAATGACCATTGCTCATTGGGCTGGTAACGTACAAATGCCCATTCCAGAGCATCCTCCAGGTCATCACTGACTCTGTCCTTCAGCAATACCTGAACCATGGCGTCGAAATGCTCGTTAAATCGGGCGTTGAGCTGCAATCCCATCATGCTGTCGACATTGGCGCTCCATCCATGGCCAGAGGCTTCCATGGTGTAGTCCCGGTGAAACCCAAGCACCCTGCTGTCGTTATGAATAACTCCAATATTGCCAAAGCCACTGAACTGTACATCAGGCTCCGCCAAAGCGACCTCACTCCATGGTAACAACAGACTCAGGCATAAAAGCATGTACCTGCTCAATTCTATCTCCCGAAACATTCAGCGCGTAAACCTTCTTAAGCTTAGAAGCTTTCAGCAGATAGTGGTAAGTCTGCCCCCTTTTATCCCTGAATATCAGACTCAAACAGGATAAATTACAGACAAAAAAATACCCGCCAATTGGCGGGTATTCGATGTTAACGCTTTAAGGCGTTGTTACTCTTCAACAGGAGAGACTACAAACAGCAGGTCACCCTGAGACACCTGTTGGCCATTGGAGTTCAGAATACGCTCGATGCGATATTTCTTATCCTCTGGGTACAGTACAGCGTTTTTGCGGTTGAAGCCTGCCAGAGTCACCTGAGAGAACATCTTCATTGCTTCGGTCAGTGCCAGTGTCTGGTCAACAGTCACTATGTCACCTTCCTTAACGAAGTCTGCCTCACCCGGAGCCGGAGAGGTATAGAAGATACCTGCGCCCTGGGCCAGTACTTTCAGCTCATCACTCTCGCCTACACGTAGAGAGGCAGTATCCACCGCCTGAGTCTCGGCGGCCGCTTCCATCTCAGCGATCAGCTCAGGGATATCCAGCTCTGCCATCAGACGTGGCAGGTAGTTGGTATCGTACACACCTTCATTGAAGGTAGAGTCCTTGAGGATGCGCTTCAGCAGTGGGATGTTGGTAGAGATACCCTTAATCACCACGCTTTCCAGGTATGCCAGCAGCTTGGCCACAGTATCTTCACGGTTTTCACCAGTCATGATGATCTGGGCAATCAGACTGTCGTAGTAAGGCGATACTTCTTTGTCTTCACCAGCAATGGAGATGATCTCAACATCCGGATGCTCTGGCATCACGTACTCAGTGATCAGGCCTGGGTTAGGCAGCAGCTGCAACACGTTATTGCTGTCCAGCGCCGCCTTCTCGGCAGTCACACGTACTTCGATGGCATAACCCTTGTCCTGAGCTTCCAGTTTCTCAATAGAGCGACCGGCTGCGATGTCGAACTGGGCACTGACGATGTCGATGCAAGAGGTAGCTTCTGTTACCGGGTGCTCTACCTGCAGACGGGTGTTCATCTCCATAAAGTAGACTTCGTTGGCATCCAGGTTGTAGATGAACTCCACAGTACCTGCGCCCATGTAATCTACTGCGTTACCCAGTGCACGGGTATATTCCAGCACCTGCTGCTTCAGCTCTTCAGGCAGCATGGTTGAACCAGATTCTTCCACTACCTTCTGGTTGTTACGCTGCACTGAACAGTCACGCAGACCCAGCACCTTGGTGTTACCAAACTTGTCACGCAGCAACTGAACTTCAATGTGACGCAGAGAGGTCACATATTTTTCCAGATACAGGTCACCATTACCGAATGCCGCTGCCGCTTCGGTGGAGGTCTTCATAAACAGTGGGATCATATCCTCAGGGCGCTGCACCACTTGGATGCCTTTACCGCCACCGCCCTGTACCGCTTTCAGCAGAACCGGGTAACCAATTTCATTGGCCACGTTCACCGCCTGCTCGGCGTTGCTCAGGATACCGTGAGAACCCGGTACCACAGGCACATTGTTGGCCTGAGAGGTCTTAATGGCGTTGGACTTGTTACCCATGGTGGTCATGGAGTGTACGCTTGGACCAACAAAATTAACGCCGTTGTTCACGCACAAAGCAGCAAACTGCGGGCTCTCGGACAGGAAGCCGATACCAGGGTGCAGTGCATCAACCTGCTCATACTCAGCCACTTTCAGCACTGAGTAGGCGTTCAGATAAGATTCGTCAGAGGTATTACCACCCAGACACACCAGCTTGTCGTTGTCCTTCAGCATATCTGCAGGCACGGCTGTCATATCTGGATCTGAAGCCACCAGCACAACATTGATGTCGTTGTCGTGGGCTTTGCGGATCAGTTTCACCGCAGTACAACCACGGGCATGTACCAGCACCTTGTCGATAGGCTTCATCAGGGCACGAGGGTCATCCTGAACCAGCTCTTCATCTTCCAGCTGCATCTCTGGTACCAGAGTAGACAGGGCGCTGCCAATCACATCGTCAATGTTCTGAGTTGGCATTGGCATCAGTGGGTCAATGCTGGCCAGCTGAGAATCCAGAGTCTCGCTGAATGGGTTGTGTACCATGCCATTCATCGCACCCGGTACCTTGGACAGATAGTTGGACAAGGTAGAGGTGGATGGCAGGTAAGCAGGTACCACCATTTGACCGGCAAACGGCATATTGGTACCGGACAGATAGTAGGTCTGCACCAGAGGGTGAGTCACAAATGACGCCTGAGCACCACCGGTACAGTCACCGAAACCGAACATCAATACAGGCAGTTCGTTGTCACGGATAAAGCGGGTAATACGGTCGTTAACCACGGCCATGGAGAAGAGTGCCGCCGCGCCTTCTTTGGTCTGCATACCACCTGAGCTGATAAAGCAGATAACCGGCAGCTTACGCTTGGCACACTCAATCAGCAGGGCTGAGAACTTCTCGGCACTCGCCATATCGAAGGCACCGGCCTGGAAGGCCGTGTTGGATACAGCAACACCCACTTTGATCTTCTTGCCGTCACGGTTGAAGTCAGCGATACCGGTAATCAAACCACATGGACGAATGCCCTTGTCCAGCGCGTCTTCGATAGAAAGACGGAAACCAGGGAAGTTCAGCAAGTTGGCTGACATCTTATCCGCTTCAACTTCATCGAACTGAGTGAAGAACTTGCCGATAATGTTTTCCCAGGTCATGGTGCCGGTCTGCTTAACATCGCGCAGCACCTTTTGGATCAGCAGATCCTGATAACCCATGGTCAGACGGTTCCAGAAGTCTTTACGACGACCGATACGCACTGGGTTGATGGCACCTGTGTACTGAGTAGAGTCTTCTTCACTGTCGAAGTACTCAGGCAGCAGACGCTCAAAAAAGTAGGTCAGAATAACGAACAGCGAGTTGTTCAGCTGCGGGAAGCCCACGCTCTTCCACTGCTCTACGCGCACCAGCAACTCGGCACGGTTGGACTGACCCATAAAGTACTTCAGCCACTTATAGAACTTGCTCTTGTCGTTAGCTACATCCTGAGTCGACAGGGCCTTGTCGATAGAGGTGTGCAGCAGGCTGTCCACAGACGCACGGGACAGACTCTTGGTCATCATGGCTTCCTTGGCGATAGAGGCCAGGTTCACCACAACGTTGTCGTACAGGGCGTTGAAGATCAGAATGTTGTAGCACTGCCAGATAAAATCTTCGCGCAGTTCTTCGTTAACCACCACATCCAGCACTGTCATTTCGTTCAGTTCAGGCCATGGCTTTTGAGTTACTTCGGCAGGCAGATTTTCCAGATACTGGATCAGGCCTTTGAAGTTGTTGGCAGCATTGCTCTTCCAGCGGTGGTACAGGGACCAACCAATATTGAACATCAGCGCTTTACGCGCCTTCTTATAGTTCTCTTTTGGTTCACCCAGGATCAGACGGGTCAGCATGTTACGTTCAGTGCTGATCTCATCACGCTTGGCAATAAAGTTGCCCCACAGCTTGTTCAGCTCATCGTCGTAAACCAGCTTGTCCGGACTTGCCAGCCAGGTCTGGAACACTCTGTCCTGCTCTTGCTGAATACGGGCTTTCAGGTCACCTTCAGGCACGCTCACGCGGGACAGACGACCATACTGCTCAGTAGAGATGGAGTGGATGCGGCTGCGCAGCGTTAGATAACGCAGGTAGCGATAGGCACTGCCAAACAGGTTCAGGTGCATGGTTGGGCTGCTGGCAACCGCCAGTTCAGCGTGGTGCTCAAGCGACTTCAAACCTGAAGATGGGTTCAGGAAGCGGTCCAGAGAGCGGTCATAGTGTTCGCGCAGATCTTTGGACTCTTTAACGAACTTAACCGCAGCGCGTTCAACTGCCTCAATAGAGGAGATGATGGCACGACGCAGGTTGTGCTGACGCTCGTCACGGTCGGAAGGCGAGAAGTCAATGATGCCGTCGATACAACCAGCGGTGTACAGCTCTTCGGGAGATACCCCTACAGACTTGGCACACTCCTGCCAGGACAGGTTGTATTTACGGGCAATGCTCTGCAGGCCCTGAGGCTGAATGGTGTTAAAGATACCGTCACGCAAAGACAGCAAAATGTTGGCCGCAGCCAGAGGAATCGCACCACCAGAGTAACCGGCACCGATAACAATACCGACAGTAGGTACGTCAACGTTGGCACTCTCGGCAATGGCCTTGGAAATAGAGTGCGCCTGGTTGTGGCTGTTGGCCACTTCGCCTGCATCTGCTCCGGGTGTGTCAATCAGGAAGATAATAGGCATGGACAGCTCGGCGAACAGGCGAATGGCCTGGCAGCAAGCCATATGATGTTCTGGCATCCAGGCACCGTTGGCGGTGCTGCGTTCCTGGGCGATAAAGCCCACGCGACGGGTGCGGGAGCCGAAGTTCAGTTCAACTTCAGCACTGTAAAATGGACCATTGTGGGTCTCGCGGATCACCTTGCCTTTCAGGTCGGCAATAATGCGCTTGGCGCCGGGACGGTTTTTATCCTGAGTCGGTTGAATCACCTTGGCGACATAACCATCTACATCCAGGCTCGCCAGGTCTTTGAGGTTGGTCTGGATAGCGTCGTCATCCAGCAGCCCATGGATCTCGTCTGATAAGCTCTGCTTGCTGTGTTCCGGAAACAGAGAAAAATCTTTTGCCAGGTGCTCAGCTTGTAAAAAAAGCGGATCGGCAGTCACTGCTTGAGTCGTGTTAGCGGGCTGATTATTGCTGGTCATCTAAAGATCCTCTGCTTAGCCTCTGAAATTTTTAGCCAATAAATATAACTTTGTTATTAAGTCAAATACCATTAAACTGCCTTGGATGCTTTGTTCCATATTTGAGACAGTGAGTAAAACATGCCAGATTTGAACGGTATGATGCTGTTCGCAGCCGTGGTCAGGGCCAAGGGCTTCTCTCAGGCAGCACGGGAAACCGGCATGCCTAAATCCACCATAAGTCGCAAAGTCGCCCAACTGGAAGAGCAGCTTGGGGTCCGATTATTACAACGAAACACCCGCCACCTGAGCCTGACTCAAGTGGGCGCGCTGTTTTTCCAACATTGCGAAACCATCTGCCACGAAGTGGAGGCCGCCAAGGCAACCATAGAAAACACTCACAATGACGTATCAGGTTCATTGCGGGTGGCGGTACCTGTCTCTTTCAGTCAGGAAACCATTGCCAGCCTGTGCAGCGGATTTATGCGACTTTACCCAAATATTCAACTGGATGTTCAATTTACCGACAATGACGTCGGTTTGGTGGGGGAAGGATACGACATTGCAATCAAATATGGACCCCTTCAGTCATCCGACCTCGTTGCAAGGCTGCTGTTTGAGCGTCAGCCAATTCTGGTTGCAAGCCCGGGATACCTGAAGAATAAGGGCACTCCAGCCACTCCCAAGGAACTGGCCGGACATCATGGAATATTGCTGGGAACCTCCCGCAGCGCACCAATTTGGCCGCTGGGTAAGGGCAGTCGCAAGACTATGGTGAACTTTCAGCGCAAGGTCAGGGTCAACAGTGCTGTGATGGTTAAACAACTGGCCATGGACGATTTTGGTATCGCCATGTTGTCTTCATCCAGCTGCAAAAATGAGATAGCCAGAGGCAGTTTGGTGCCCATTCTGCAGGAATGGCCCATCGAACCGTTCAAGGTTTACGGTGTTTACTCGAGCCGCCGACAACTCGCGACCAATATCAGCGTATTTCTGGATTTCTTTACCAAGCGCTTTAACAGTCAGGAAGCCGCTCAAGCCTTGATGTTCTGATTGTAAAAAAGAAAAAAGGCGGCCCGGGCGGACCGCCACTCGCTTCCGGGAAGGTGTAGAAGCGACAAACTGACTATTCTGTATGTCAGAAGCGATAAGGGAATCTCAGGCTGATCTGATAGTCGGGAGTATCCTCGGTCAGACCGGCGCCAATACTGGTTACCATGGACAGCGAATCGGTCAGCGCCAATGTCGCCCCCAATCCCAGCGTCGCGGTATTGGTGTCAGATCTCGGAATACTCTCCCAGGGTCCTCCCTCTACTCTTTGTTTGGTTTTGCTGAAGAATCTTTGGTTGAAGCTCATCCCCAGACTCATACGCTCAGATACCGCAAACGCCAATCCAACGCTGTAATCTATATAATCACCCAGGTCGATTTCACCGGGGACAATACCTGCCTGGCCGGTAATATCATCAAACTCCTGAGGCAGATTCACCCCATAGTTAAGGTTGAAAAAGACAATGGCCGGATCATAGGTTTTTGCCAGACTGAAGCCGGTTGATACCCCCCAGACACCGTTACCGGATGCCATCTCACTGGGATAGGTCAGGTTGCCTGACTCGGATGTCAGCAACTCGATGCCGTAGGGATCTTTACCTGTTGGCGCTTTCACCCTCAGGTTCCATACCCAGTCCGGCGCATCCTGAGTCTCCGCCATAATCCGGTAATAGATACCCGCACTGACATCCCCCAGCAACGCATCATCCACTCTGGCGACTTCATATCTTTGGCTTGAATTACCCTCACCCACTGAGTCAAATTGGTTTTCTCTGTAGATGTAGGGAACACTTAAATCTATCTGCCAATTCTCGTTAAAACTGTAGCGAGTGGTCAGGTCCAACTGCACATTGGAGGTGCGTATCCTGTCCAGATTCAGGTTCCCCAGGAAAATCGCATCCAACGCCAGGAAGCCACGCAAAATCAGGTCCTTACGACTGAAATAGCTGTAACTCAATGACGGTTCAATACTGAACTTGCGACTGAATACAGTATGGGTTTCCTGCAATACATCCTCGGTACTCCGGCTTCTGTCAGGTGCCTTCTTGGTATCCGCCACCTGAGTCCCTGCCCCTGTCTTATCGACGGCGGTTTGAGTGGTCACCTTGGCCGGTGCCTGTTGCACTGGCTGTCTGGCAATCTGCTGCTCGGCCTGCTTGTTGGTCCTCTGTTGCGGTCGCCCTTTATTCAACACCTGCTCGCTGTTCAATACCCTTTGCGCCATGTTGTTGAGCGCTTTTTGCTGTTGCTGCATTTGCTGATTCATCATCAACAGCTGCCGCTTAAGCCGGGTGATCTCCTGTCGTAACGCCTCCTCTTCCTGGGGCGTTGCCGCTCTTGCCACCGGTGCATCATTAGCCCACGCAGCAGATGTACTTCCCAATGACAAAAGCAATATGGTTGGTAAGACGCCTTTTTTCATGGCATACCTCGCATTTCAATGTGTCACCCGGATACTTGTGAATGCCCGGCTCCGGATGAACAAGGATGAAAGCGGGAGACACAAGCTCCCGCAAAGGTAAAGCAGGGGGTATTAGTGATTTAGTCCCAGCAGCTGTTGAGCCAGCACGCCTGTGGGTATGGTTCCGATATCTATCCCTGCATATCTGAGGTCAGAAAGGTTACTTATCGCCTGAGCACCACCATGGATGTCTATGCTTTGCAGTAACTGACCGTTGCCGCTTTGATTCAGGATCCCCTGGACGGCCGCACCGGATGGCAGATTAATCTGCATGCCCAGTTGACCGGTTTGAGTGGAGAACAGCACATCTCCCTGACTACTGACCCATTGCTGGCCAATCGCCACAACCACGCCATTTTCCAGCGGTGTCAGGGTTCCTTCAGCCAAAGACATATCATTGAATGCCCGGTTACTGCTGCCCGCTATCTGGATCCTTTGCTGCAAACCGGATTGCTGGCCAAGCAGCTCAAACTGAGCCGATTCTGATGTGGCAGTTACCGCGTCAGAGACTGTCACCTGCATGCCGGAAGCCGCAGAGATCTCCACCTGCATATCCGCCTGTCGAACCTGACCATCCGGCTGGATATAGCGGGTTTGCATCAACAACCCAAAGTAGTAGTCCTGACCACTGACCGTATACTTGCCGCGAATTGCACCCAGCTCGTGTTCTGACAGCTCCTGAGGTTGAGCCATCACCGCACCTGCCAGGGTAAGGGCCGGCAGACCCAGCAGTTTCAGTATTTTCGCTCGCATAATCCCTCCTGGAGACGCTGTTGAATCCGGTAAAAACTCCTTCAGAGCATGTCTGAGTAAGAGAAGCCAAACTCCATCAACTCGGCATCAGACAAAGGTGACACAGGCTCAAGCGCCCTGTAGCTCAACCTTTCTCTCGGATTCAACAGTATTGTGTCCTTCTCATATGCCCGGCCGATCACGACGAATACCACCTGGTTCCACTTATCCAGAAAGTCCTGCTGGGGAATAATGCGATTTCCCAGCGCCGGATCTCCCAGATAAACCATGCCTCTGTCGATGCGTCTGAGCACCACAAAGTGGTTGTAGCCATTGTCGTTAATCAGCACTATGGCCGGTATTTTCAGCTTCATCAGCTCCTCTATACCAACCCGATACCCCCTGCCTCTCAGGGACTTTTCCTTGAGAAAATGTTTCATATCCAACAAGGAAAAACCTTTCTGAGCCACCACTTCCATGTCCGCTTGCTCCAACATGCCGTTCATCACATCAAACTCTTTGATATCCGGCATGCCGTAGGCGAATTTGAGAATAGTCGCCAGGCTTGCAGCCCCGCAGGAGAAGTCAGTTTGCTGTGGCACCAGGTGCTCGAATTTGCGTTCACGTATGCTCTGAATGGATTTCTGATAGTGCCCCATATTGGGGACCAGGCCGTTAAGCACAACTTCAGCACTTTGTACTGGATGCCAGCACAGCAAAAGCATGGTTAGAGACAGAAATTGCCGACTGTTCAAGGTCATGGGCATATGGGGGGAGACCAGCTCCCCCTTCCCTTTTTAGTTTTCGCCAATCGGTGTACCTGACGCGCCAATCGCGGTCAGAGACAGGTTGTTGGCCTGCAGGTTGCCGGTGCCGGAGGCAACGTTCACACCGATATTGCCACTGGCGCCATTGAAGGCGTTGCCGTTAACACGGGCGACATTGGTGCTTCTCTGCTTAACCTGCTGGATGATCATTGGCAGGTTACCGGTTACAGTACCGGCCAGTGCCAGTTCACCCTCTTCATGGAAGGTCATGGTTTCATCAGCATCGTCATTACCACCGGACGGAGTACTCTGGTCGAAGTCAATGTGACCCCAAAGCGTCTCATTACCTGAATCATGTTCACCGTCAGGATCCAGCCAGATTTCAGGGTAGTATTGCGAGGTCATTTCAGAGTCGCCACTGTAGGTGCCGGTCGCATCCAGAGCCAGAGAGACCTGAACCTGAGCATAGGTATCCTCAACAACACCCTGGTTCATAACCATGTTGCCACCGGTAGCCTGGTTGTTGGATACAGAGGCTTCGCCCAGACGACCGTTGTATACAGATGCCGCCATATTATTGGCCTGCACATTGTTGTTACCGGACGTCACGTTCACCCCGATGTTACCGCTGGCACCGGCAAAGGCGTCACCACCTACGCCTGCGGTATTGGTGCTGGCATAGTTGCTGGTGTAATTGGTCATGCTGGTTTGGTTACTAAAGATTTCGGCATCACCGGAACCAAATGCAAATTCAGCGTCGATTGCAGCCAGAGCAGCAGAATTAGCCTGGGCGTTGTTGTCACCGGCGGCAACGTTCACGCCGATGTTACCGGCAGCATTCTGGAATGCAGCATCCGAGATGCTGGCATTATTGTTGTGGTAATAATTTGAGCCTGAGTTATATACAGAGCCCTGATTATTCTCCACAACTGCCATACCCAGGCCATTGGCCGTGATATTGCCGCGAATAGCTACACTTCCTCTGTACTTAAGATCCTTCTCAACGCTTACCTTCTTCTTCAGGGTGACGCTTGAATAATCCTGATCACCATCATCAGTTGCCATTGCAGGCACGCTGATCACGGCCGCGATAATCATAGCTAAAGGTAGTTTGTTCATCTTCCATTCCTCCATTTGGACTAAGGGAAAGCACACCTGGCTGTCCCAAGATTAATTCCCGCCTGATAGCTGCAACGAGAATTGGTTTACGGCTACATTGCTGTCGCCGGAAATCTGATTGAGCTGAATAACCCCCTGAGCCTGATTAAGGCTATCCGGGGCAATATGGGTTTGATTATTGGAAAGCACACCACTGTCAATGCCTGGAGACAGGGCGCTGACCAGAGTCAAATCACCATCCTCGAGTGATGCGGGCATAGCTGAAATAGCACCAGCGTTAAGCTGGATGTTCTGGTCACCACTGACCTGATTCACGCTGAGCAATCCCACAAAACCGGCAAATGCCATGGATTCAATGGCTGTCATGGCGTCTCCATCACCACCAAGTAAGTCATTACCTGCGAGCTGATTAAGCTGCGCTGTGTGGGCCATCTGACCTATGGCATGACTATTGTCCTGTTGGTTGAAGTTGCCTGACGCCATATTGACCGAGGCCTTTCCATTCGCTCCCTGAAATGCCTGGTTGCCAATTACGCTGACATCCTGAGCATGCAAAGAGGTCGAAGTGATAATCAGCAAAGCCAGTAACCCACCCTTGTCTGTTCCTTTCACATCCCCTCCCATGTCATCCGTACAATCCACAGAGTTCATCGCAAGTGGGATGCCAAACTTGGTAATCAAATAGAATCAATAGGTTAGCCTTGAGTTGAGATTTTCAATTCTCAATAATGAGATAGACTGCGCGCTAACTGATTGATTTGGTAATCAATCAGCAAATAGGTGTCAGTCTTAAAAGTGAGACAAAGTCAGTGAGGGGGGGGTGTAGATTTTTAAGGGCCACAAAGCCCTGACAGCACAATGGGACAAACAGGCAGATAAACAGGCAGATAAACAACAAAGCCACCCGAAGGCGGCTTTGATAATTATACCTTAAAGCAGGTTAGCAGCTTGTTGACTTCGCTATACGGCGATTCCGTGTTTCTCCAATAGCCTGTAAATAGTGGCCCGGGAGATCTGCAGCTGGCTGGCCGCAGGCTCAACCTGACCCCGGCAGCTTCGCAAAGCAGACTCCAGAGCATTGCGCTCAGCAGCATCTTTATGGGCTTTGAGCGAGCTTACGACCTCTGACTCCCGTTCCCAGCTCAGCTCCAGATCTGTGGGTGCTATCTCCTGCCCATCACTGAGTACAACCGCACGCCGGATCCGATTCAACAATTCCCGAACATTACCGGGCCAGGAGTGGCCCAACAAAGCTGACTCTGCATCCGCTGAGAGTATCTTGCGTGCCAATCCAAACTCATCTGAAAACTGATCAATAAAGGTTTGCGCCAACGGCAGAATATCTCCCTCCCTTTGTCGCAATGGCGGGACACATAGAGTCACCCCATCCAGACGATAGAAAAGGTCCAATCTGAACTCGCCGGTATCCAGCGCTTTTTCCAGATCCACATGGGTAGCAGCAACAATACGAACATCGGCAGTGCGGCTGCCCTGTCCACCAACGGCATCAAACTTTCCTTCCTGCAGGAATCGCAGCAAGTTGACCTGCTGCTCAAGAGGCAGATCACCAATCTCATCCAGAAACAGAGTGCCGCCATCCGCCTGCTGGATTTTGCCCACCCTTTGACTGACCGCACCGGTAAAGGCACCTTTTTCATGTCCAAACAGCTCGGACTGCACCAGTCCTGAGGCAATGGCACCACAATTTACTGCAATAAAAGGTCCGGTGCTTCTGTCTGACAATTGATGTATTTTGCGGGCGACCAGCTCTTTACCCACACCACTCTCGCCCCTGATAAGCACAGGAATACTGGTTGGTGCTATCCTGGCCAGCTGCGCCTGCATTTGTCCCATCACACAAAGATGGGCCGGAGCGTTACCTTGCTTTTGCCCCTGTGAAAGCACACTGCGGAGCCGGCACATGCCCATCAGATGGCCAAGCACCACAGTTAAACGATCAAAATCCACTGGAGCTGTATGGTAATCCGCGGCATACAAGGAGATCAGTCGGGCAATGGATGGCTTTTCCAGAGCCTCCTCATCGGCCAACACCAGCAACAGCATTTTCTTGTCCAGCCTTTTGGCCAGAGGAATAGTCCAGGACTCATCAAAGCACTGGCGAACGTCCATCACGCAAATCTCTGCGTTCAGTTCCGGAAGGTTTACTGCATTGGTATCACTGATTTCAAGGCTGTATCCCCGCTGTCGAAGCTCACAAATCAGCCGTTGATCAGCATACTGACCAATATAGAGTAGTGAAGAATTCATGGCTGCTAATCCTGCTATCTGTCGTCCCTGAGTTCCTGCCAACATAGAGTTGATTCAGGAGCTCTGTCATTGCTGTAACTGCATTCTGTTACAGGCAATCCCTTGACACTTTTAGTGCGATGTTCGCACCAAGCTTTTGTTGATAGTTTTATTAGCCACAATAGAAAGGACATTCAGAATAGAGCTTCACAAATCTAAAGACCAGCCATATAACAAATCAGTTTTTGACACATAAAGCTTATATCTTCAGGTTATTTAATGTTATCAGCCTCTGCTTTGTTATCCCCAAAGCCTGTTGCATACTGTTAAATTGAAACAGGTTTTATACTGCCGCAGGGTGTCCGCACCCTGAGCCAATAAAGATTCGAGGGACGCTTATGTTTAACAGGTTATGGATGACTGGCGCTTTAATGCTGGCGATGACCGCCAACGCCAATGAAGTTGAAGAAGCGAGGCTGGAATCCGCCCGGGCACAACTGCCTGATGTGGTGGATCGCTATCAGGGCTTTAACGATAAACTGAGTCAAACCATGACGGCGGCCACAGATGATCTCGAGCTAACCAGACTGGTTGCAGATCAGGGCAAGCGCCTGTGGCAACAGGCGGTAACAGATGTGCGTTCCGGTAACCCGGATGACAGACCTCTGTACTGGAGTCGCCTGAACATGAGAGACACACTGGCCAGCCAGGATGCGGGTATCAAGCTGGTTGACTGGCAACGTCTGGTGCTGTTGAACGCTGTAGAAAAAGCCTCCCGCGGCATGAGTGATATTCAGTTTGATGATGACGTCCAACTTCGCATTCTGTTGACCGGCTTTGACCCATTCTTCCTCGACAGAGATATTTCCCAGAGCAATCCCTCCGGACTGGTTGCTCTGAGCCTGGATGGCTATAGATTTACCGTCAACGGCAAAACGGCACAGATAGAAACCGCGATGATCCCGGTAAGGTTTACCGATTTTGATCAGGGCCTGATCGAGTCTCTGCTGACACCGGTATACAGAGACAAACAGGCAGACATGATAGTCACTGTCAGTATGGGCAGAGATCAATTTGATTTGGAGCGATTCGTGGCCCGCAACCGCAGTGCCAGGGCGCCGGATAATCGCAACCTTTATACAGGGGCAGACAAGAGCCACCCTCTGGCGCCTCTGTTTCAGGGAAAGACGCTGAATGGACCTGAGTTTATTGAGTTCTCTTTACCTGCTGGCGCCATGACAGGTGTGGCAGGTAAATGGCCCGTTAGAGACAACCATAACGTCAACTCACTCGAGCGGGGCGAATTTGCGGCCCAGTCAATTGGCGAGCTGACCAACCTCACCTCTGTAGAAGGTGGCGGTGGCGGCTATCTGTCCAATGAGATCTCCTACCGCGCGTTGAGACTGCAGGTATTGATGGACAGTGACATTCCCACCGGCCACATCCACACCCCCAGGGTGAAGAGTTATGACAGGGAAACCGAAATGGCCATTGTTGAGCAGACCCGTGATCTGGTTGCTGCCGCTGCCGCCACTTTGTGACCTACTGCCAGATGGGGTTATCATAGCCCCATCCACTCCTTACCCTTGTACCCATGTTGCAACGCTTTCTTTCCGCTCTGACCACACCCAAAGAGCAACCTTCTGCACCCAAAGCGGCCACTCAGCTCCAGCAACAGTTGCTGGAGAGGTGTGAAGCCTGCTTTCATCAGGCAGAGCAGCGCCTGAAGCGCAAGTTCCCCCGCCCGGCTATCAGCTTTGCTCTCAGGGGCAAGAGCGCGGGTACGGCCCACCTGCAGCAAAATCGCCTGAGGTTTAACCCGGTACTGCTGAAAGAGAATCCCGAAGCCTTTATGCAAGAGGTGGTTCCCCATGAAATTGCTCACCTGCTCTGCTTTCAGCTCTACGGCACAGGCAAAGCGATTAAGCCCCATGGCAAAGAGTGGCAAGCGATTATGCTGCAGGCATTTGATCTGACGCCCCGCGCCAGCCACAGCTTTGATATCAGCTCTGTGAGGGGAAAAACCTATGCCTACCAATGTCAGTGTGGCCCGGTTGAATTAAGCGTTCGTCGTCATAACAAGGTTCAACGGGGTGAAAGCCGCTATCTTTGCCGCCGTTGTAAGCAGGTACTGACCCCCGCAAAGTGACCTTGCAAGGCTGCCGGGCAATCCTTAAACTGCTGCGCGAGCCCCGTCAGAGGGCATCACAGCTTTTAAGGGAACAGTTTGAATTTATCTATCTCAAGGCCGGTAATACTGCTTTCCGGTCTGTTGTTGAGTTTTGCACTGCAGGCGTCACCGGCCCATCCCACCAGCTTCAGCCAGGCTAAGCGACTGGCCACCGGGATTTATGGTCAATCCGCTGACGTAAAAACCTTTTACTGTGGTTGCCGGGTCAATACCGGCAGCAAAAAGTGGTTACCTGAACTCGAGACCTGTGGCTATCAGGTTCGTAAGCAGGAAAATCGCGCCAATCGCATTGAGTGGGAACATGTGGTTCCCGCCTGGGAGTTCGGTCACCAACGTCAGTGCTGGCAGCAGGGTGGACGCAAAAACTGCGGTAGAACTGATAGCACATTTCGCAAAATGGAAGCAGACCTCCACAATCTGGTGCCTGCCATCGGCGAGGTTAACGGCGATCGAAGCAACTACAGATTCAGTCAATGGAATGCGCTGGCAGGACAGTATGGTGAATGCGAAATGACGGTGGACTTCAAAGACCGCAGAGTCGAGCCACCAGCAAGAGCCCGCGGCGCCATTGCCCGCACATACTTCTATATGCAGCAAACCTATGGTCTGCAAATCGCGTCCAGCCAACAAAAATTATTCAACGCCTGGGATAAAACTTATCCCGTAGATGCCGTAGAATGTCAGCGGGATGCAGAGATAGCCAAGGTACAGGGCAATCACAATCCTTTTGTTAAATCCCAGTGTGACGCCCGCTTCCGGGACAGTCGCCTGGCTGAATGAGGTAGTCAAACCAATGAGAGTTCCACGCATTTATCAGCCTTCGCCCCTATCTGTCGAGGCGACTTTGCCTCTGGATGAAGACGGTGCGGCCCATGTTGGCCGGGTGCTGAGAATGGGACCGGGTGAGCAAGTCTGCCTGTTTAATGGCGACGGCAACAACTACCTTGCTGAGATAGTTTCCGCGGGAAAGAAAAATGTCGATGTGAAGGTCCTATCCTGCGAAGCCAACAACAGTGAGTCACCATTGAACCTCCACCTTGGTCAGGTGATCAGCCGGGGCGACCGAATGGACTTCACCATTCAAAAGTCGGTGGAGCTTGGGGTCAACACCATCACGCCACTGTTTTCAGAACGCTGCGGCGTCAAACTCAATGGTGAGCGACTGGAGAAGAAAATCCAGCAGTGGCAGAAAATCGCTGTCAGCGCCTGCGAGCAAAGTGGCCGCAGTGTCGTTCCTGTAATTCGCCCTGCTATGGACTTACAGGCCTGGTGCGCAGAAGAGAGTGACGCACTCAAGCTCAACCTGCATCCAAGAGCCGCTTTCGGTATCAATGGCCTGCCACAGGATAACAAACGCATTCGTCTCTTGATCGGCCCTGAAGGCGGCCTGTCCGCAGACGAGATCGCCATGACCGAAGAGTACAGATTTACTGATGTACTGCTGGGCCCGCGGGTACTGAGGACAGAAACCGCTTCTCTGACCGCTATCACAGCACTGCAACTGCATTTGGGAGATCTGGGCTAAGCCCGGAACTCTGTAAGCCGCATTGTCGGCTGACAATAAAGGACAACCATTAATGATCAAACTCGGCATAGTGATGGACCCTATCAGCGCCATCAATATCAAAAAAGACTCCAGTTTTGCCATGCTGCTGGCCGCTCAGGCCCGTGGTTACCAGCTGTTTTACATGGAGATGCAGGACCTGGCACTGCTCGACGGTGAAGCCGTGGCCAATATGCGCAGCCTGTCAGTGCAGCAGGATGCCGATAACTGGTATCAGCTGGGTGAGGTGGAAAACAAGCCTCTGGCAGAGCTGGACGTAATTTTAATGCGTAAAGATCCGCCATTTGATACTGAGTACATCTATGCGACCTATATGCTGGAGCGCGCAGAAGAGCAAGGCACGCTGATTGTCAACAAGCCGCAAAGTCTGCGTGATGCCAACGAAAAGCTGTTTACCGCCTGGTTTGCTCAGTTCACTCCCAAGACTCTGGTTACTCGTGACGCCAAGCGTATTCGTGAATTCCACGCCGCCGAGAAAGATATCATTCTCAAGCCGCTGGATGGCATGGGTGGCAGCTCTATCTTCCGCGTTAAAGAGCAGGACCCAAACCTGGGTGTGATTATCGAAACCCTGACAGGCCACGGCAGCCAATATGCCATGGTTCAGAAGTTTATTCCTGAAATCACCGAAGGCGATAAGCGCATTCTGGTCGTGGATGGTGAGCCGGTTCCATACTGTCTGGCCCGTATTCCTCAAAAAGGCGAAACCCGGGGTAACCTGGCCGCCGGTGGCAGTGGGGTTGCACGTCCTTTGTCAGAATCTGATCTGGCCATCGCCAAAGCGATAGGGCCTGAATTGAAAAAACGAGGCCTGATTTTTGTTGGTCTTGATGTCATTGGCGACAAGCTGACAGAGATCAACGTCACCAGTCCTACCTGCATCAAGGAAATTGAAGCCGCATTTGATGTGGATATTACCGGTATGCTGATGGACGCCATCGAACAGCGCATTAACGCCAAATAGTACTTTTTACAGGGATTGTTTTTATGAGTTACTCCGCCCGTCTGAAACGCCTCAGCTGTGCTGTTGCGCTGACTTTGGTCGCACTGCAATCACAGGCACAGGGACTGACGCCTGTGCCAACAACCCCCAAAAACATCATAGTGATGGTGGGGGATGGTATGGGGCCAGCCTATACCTCGGCTTACCGCCTTTATATGGATGACCCGGATACAGAGGAAATTGAAGAGACCGTCTTCAACCGTTTGTTGGTTGGCAGTGCCAGTACCTTCCCAGCCAGGGAAAGTGGTTATGTCACCGATTCAGCCGCGGCGGCAACTGCGCTCTCCTGCGGTATTAAAACCTACAACGGAGCCATTGGTGTCGACTCCCAAAAGCAGCCGGTTCCAACCTTGCTGGAAAGAGCCAAACAGCTGGGAATGGGCACAGGTGTTGCTGTAACCTCACAGGTCAATCACGCTACACCGGCAGCCTTTCTGACTCATAACGAAAGCCGTCAGAACTATGAGGAGATAGCTGAGAGCTATCTGGCGACAGATGCTGAAGTTATCCTGGGTGGCGGCCAACGTTACTTCCCGTCATCTCTGACCGACAAGTTCAAGGCCAAAGGCTATCAGGTTGTCACAAAGATGGCTGAGCTGGAGCAAGTGAATAAGCCGGATGTACTGGGTTTGTTCGCTGACATCAACCTGCCCTGGGTGAAAGACGCCACTTCCGCTGATCAACTTGCAGAGCTGACTGACAAATCGCTCAAGCTGCTGTCTCAATCCGACAAGGGCTTTGTGCTGCTGGTTGAAGGCAGCATGATTGACTGGGCCGGACACGCCAATGACATAGGTGCAGCCATGGGCGAGATGCAAGGCTTTGCCAATGCGGTGGAAGTTGCAGAGCAGTTTGTCAGACAGCACCCGGATACTCTGCTGGTTGTCACTGCCGACCACTCAACCGGAGGCCTGACAATTGGTGCCAACAGCGAGTATCGCTGGAGCCCTGAGGTGCTGCGTACCATGACGGCCACCACAGCCACCATTGCAGCCAGGGCTATCGCCGAAGATAACTGGCGTGCAGAAGTGGAAACAGGTCTGGGCTTTAAACCGGACGACAAAGAGTGGCAGCAATTGGATATGGCCAGAATGCAGGGACAGGATGCGATGACATCAGCCCTGCGTAAACTGGTGAATGTTCGCACCAATACCGGCTGGACGACAGGTGGACACACAGGTGTAGACGTTGAAGTATTTGCGGTGGGCGCCGGTTCAGGCCTGTTCCATGGTCATCAGGACAATACGGATATCGCCAACAAGCTATCCAGTCTGCTGCCTGCCAAGGCTCAGTAAAGCGAAGCTGCAGAAAACGAAAAATAGCGCCCAGAGGCGCTGTTTTGTTTTGCATCAATTCCCGGGGGCATCCCCTAGCCCAACTTTCCCATCTGTAAATAGTTCTCCGCCTTTGGCCAGGGGTGCTCATAACTGCCATTGGCAAGAATACGCTGCACCTGCTCTTCGCTCACAGGACGTGAATAGAGATAGCCCTGGGCCAGCTCGCATCCGCTGTCCCGCATAAACTCCTCCTGAGCATCGGTTTCAATCCCCTCAGCCACCACATCTCTGCCCAGATTATGGGCCAGTTCGATTACTGTGGTCACAATGTGAGCATCGGCGTTATTTTCCAGAACTCCTTTGGTAAAGCAGCGGTCAATCTTGAGCACATCAAAGGGCAACTGCTTAAGATAACTCAGCGAGGAGTAACCGGTTCCAAAGTCATCAATGGCAATCCTTATCCCAAGTTCCTTCAGCTGGTGCATCACGTCCATCGCGAGATCCACCTGCTCGATGACACTCTCCTCTGTCACTTCCAGTAACAGGGTTTCCGGCTTGACCGGATAGAGCGCCAGCAGCTCACTGACAGTCTCTTTCAAGCCAGCAGCCAGATAATGGCGCGCCGATAAGTTCACAGCCAGATAGAGATCATCGCCATAGGCATGCTGCAATCGGGTCAACATACGAACCCCTTCCCTGAGCACATAGTTACCCACATGGATAATGGCGTCTGAGTGCTCGATATCCGGGATAAAATCACCGGGCATAATCAAACCACGCTCGGGGTGGAACCAGCGAATGAGGGCTTCAAAGCCTTTAAGCTTGCCATCATCCAGGGCCACGATAGGTTGTAAATAAAGGGTCAGTTGGTTGTCGGCAATGGCATCGCCGATATCCTGCTCTACCATCATGCGGTTATTGGCATGGTGCAGCATGTCATAGCTGAATACCCTGTAGTTACTTCTGCCGGCGTGCTTGGCCTGATACATGGCCAGCTCGGCATATTTGATCAGATCTTCTGCCGACATCGCCGGATCTTTGCAGAAGGCAATACCTATACTGGTGGTGATAATCAGCTTGTGGCTTTTCAACACGACAGGCTGTTGCAGCGCAGAGAAGATCTTATGGATGACTTTAGGGATCTCCTGCTCCTGCTCAATCCCCCGCACCAGAATAAGAAACTCATCTCCCCCCTGACGGAATACGGTATCCATGGCTCGGACACTTTCGCCAAGACGACCAGCCACTATCTTGAGCAAACGGTCACCCTCGTTATGTCCCAAGGTGTCATTGATGCGCTTGAACTCATCGAGATCCAGAAACAGCAGCGCGACCTGCTCATGCAAACGGCCAACACAGGCGATAGATTTATTCAGTTCATGAAGCAACATGGGGCGATTGGGCAGGCCGGTCAGCATATCCAGCATCGCCAGCTTTTCCAGCTCCTGAGTCCTGGAAACCACTACCTGCTGCAGGTATTCCAGTTTGTCGGTCAGGTCCAGTGTCGCTCGTTCAACATTATCGACCTCATCCATCACCCCATGAGACACAGGGGGAATGGCATGCCGCACCCCCTCATAATCTGATTTGGCAAGCAACGGCAAGGTTTTGGAGTGACGCTGTAATCGGCTGATGGGAGACCAGGCTAACACAGCCAACAACAGAGTGACCAAAACCAGTGCGCTGAGCATAATGCCCAGCATATTGCGCTGGAATTGTGACAGTGTCTGATGCCATTGAGACAGGTCACACAAGACGACCAGCGCAGGCCCGGTATCAGCCGCATCCAGAGGGAAAGCCCAGATTGCCAGGGACTGTTGCTCGCTGTTGAAGATCTGATGCCCCTGCAGCAGTTGGTTCCAATTCCAGCGACTGGCGACCCGCTGCAGTACTGGCAAAGTCGCTTTGCGGTCGCTGATGCTGAATAGCTCCCTGCCCCAGAATCCAGCTTTGGGCAGACGTGGCTGGAACCGACCCAATACAGCAAACTCCAACTCCTCACTGCCATGAAGCCCGGTAAGAATATCTGTCAGTTCGGTTTCCACCAGCATCAGATAAACCTTCCCCTCCAACACCCAGGGAACAGCCACCTGCAAACGGCAGAATTGAGCGCAATGCACCTGCCAACCTGGGCCAGACATCACAGAGTCCGCAGACACAGGGGCGGTCGCTGGCAAGGGTTGTTCGCCCAACATCAATAAATTTTGACCACTGGTGTCATATAAACCCAAGGCGGTCAGATCCCAGTGCATCTGCACTTCAGACCAACGTTTTTGCAAGAGTGTGGGGAGATGCGAGACACCTTCGGGATCGCCGGCGGTCAACAAATTGACCTGTTGCGATACACGCACAGCCCGGTCAACAGCCCGGCGAAGAGAGTTTTGAAGGTTATTGGCAAGGGTTTGGCGCTGCAGCTGTAGCTGTTGTCGCTGTTGCTCTTCCAGTTGACGATAGGCAAAGGTGCCGAGCACAGCACCGATAACAAGCATCATCATCAGAACGCTGAGCAGCAGTTTCCATTTCAAACTCAGGAACCAGTATGTTTGTCCCTTTTCACTCATAGGGTCACCATTGGATCCGATAAGACAGCTGCAGCATCAACATGCTCCAGTCTTTAGCCTGCTGGTTCGGATCCCGAGTCAGGAGCGGCGAAACCCAGGCAGCTCCCTCTATCCAGTGGTATTCGGCGGCCAATAACCAGTCTTTATTCAGCAACCAGCGGCCTCCCAAGGTCCAATCTTTACTGTACGCAAAATAGGCGGGATTACCAGACTGAGCGGCGTAGCGGTTGCCAGCGTCATCATCTGTGTTGTCTACATAGTCGTCATACCTGAGGAAAAGCTCAACATTCTCAGGCAAAAGCGCCCGGCCTTCGAGATAATAGCCACGGTTGTGATCTTTTATCTCACCCGCAGCAGGTGGGATATATACCCCCTGGGTATGGCGATCTCCCAACAATAACTCCCCGGTCAACTCAAACCAGCGCCAGCTGTACTCCGCCGACAATACCCAGGCATGCAGATCCAGCTCTCCGGCAAAGAAAACACCGCCGGGATGGTACTCCACGCCGGCTTTGTAGTAGGTCGCACCGACTCGCCACTCATCGGCCTGATACTCAAGGTCGACACTGAAGAAACTATTGGAGTCCAGCTCACCGAAATCACCTTCACCAAATATATTACGGGTAAGATCTTCACTGCTGGCACTGCGGCCTGCCATCACGTGCCAATCCAGAATACCTCCCCCCAGATTGACCCTTCCGAAAAAGTCACCTCCATCTACGTGTAACTGAGCATCCCGGAAATAGTCTGAATAAATGGATTGAGGCAGCATAATACCGGGGCGGGTAAAGCTCATATCCCGGGTACTTGAATAGAAGCCCACTTCGTTCTTCATCCGACCACCGCGCACCCCCAAATGCCCTTTAGATAGCTGCCAGCGGCTTTCTGCAAACAGGTAATCGATACGAACATCGGACTCAGCCAGGGTACCCCACTGCCGGTACGTCAGCGCACCGGCAAAACGTACGGCAGACCAGGGTTGCCATGATGCCGTTGCCATCACCTCGGTTAAATCAAAACTACTGCTGTCATCACCAACAATAAACTGACTGTCATCCACGTCGGCATAGGCTTGATTGAGATAGCCATTAAACTGCCAGTCCTGTCCGGTAGCCCACAAAGGCCCACTGAATAACAAGAGACAAACGAAACTATAGGTCTTCATGGTCACCTCCCTGTGACGCATCCGCAGATCCCAGATAACCGATTGCACCAGGCGTACTCGCCACCAGCTGTTTCATCACCTGTTCATTGGGCACTATGGTGGGACGATCCCCCGTGCCAGAGTAGACAAGCCTGTCCCACCTGCGTTGCAGTACGTACGGCAATAGACTCAATTGCTGGATACAAAACTGCCTGTGCTCTTCTGAGTCTGGCTCCAGAATAAACACAGTGATGGGTTCACCATTTGGCCAGAACAGTTTCTGTCTGGAAAAGATAAGTCTGAGTTCTGCCTGTGATGGGGAATAGCCAGCAACCGACTCATGGGTAATAGTCTCAGCCGCCAGACATGGCCCCCAAAAGAGGCAAAACAACAACGTCCATATCGCCTTTAAGGGCATCTATTTGCTCCGTAGTCCTTTACAGCAAAAGCAGGAATCACAAAGAATATGCTGCAGACCTCTCCCGTCCTCGCAGCCCCTGCAATCCTCAGGGAATTCTTCCCTTTGTAAGCTTAGGTCAAATCCATGGAATTGCCGCTGAAATATCGGATTGGCTTGAGATATAATGTGCCCTTGTCTTACAGAATCCAGGCCAGCAAGTGCTCAGCAATCCTTCCCAACTCATAATCAGAAACAATCACTTAGTTAATGGACACAGTGTTCTTTTGCTGAATCATGAGGATGATTTGCTGGCAAAAGAACTGTTACAAAATGCCGACAGAGTCAGCGCTCTTGCACTGGACTTCCATCACTTCCTGGCACTGAAGCACCAGAGTAACGACAAGCTGAAGTGCTTTTTCGGTCACCAACTGCCAACAGATGACAGCTTTGATTCTGTGGTGGTTTACTTTCCCAAAGCCAAATCACTGGCCCCCTATCTGTTCAATCTGGCCGCCAGCTATCTTAAGCCCGGAGGTCAACTCCTGGTGGTGGGAGACAACAAAGGCGGCGTGAAGTCCCTGCCCAGGATACTGCCTAACTATTTCAGCCCGGCAATGAAACTGGACAATGCCCGTCATTGCCTGCTGTTTGCCGCTGAGCTGATTGAGCAGGCTCCAGCCATCAAGCTGACTGACTGGGTAAACCGCTATCAACTGCCAACCCCGCAGGGAGAACTCACTATCTGCAATCTGGTGGGCGTATTCAGCGAGAAGAAGCTGGATATGGGTACCGAGTTGTTGCTGGAAAATCTGCCCAAGCTGTCAGGCCGGGTGCTGGATTTTGGCTGTGGTGCCGGTGTGATTGCCGCCTGTCTGCTCAAAGATAACCCTGAGCTCAGCCTGGATTGCGTGGATATTAATGCCATGGCACTGGCTTCCTGTGAACTGACTTTGGCAGCCAATGGCCTGTCAGCCAGAGTGTACCCATCTGACGGACTGGCTCAAACCGAAGGCAGCTTCGATGCTGTTATCTCAAACCCACCATTCCATGACGGCTTGAATGCTACCACTGATATTGCGCTCAAGTTTGTACGCGACAGTCATGCCGCACTGAGCTCCGGCGGTTGCTGGCAGATAGTGGCCAACCGCCACCTGCCCTATTCAGAGACTATTGCAGCCACATTTGGCCAGGTCTGCTGCATAGCAAATAACAACAAGTTTAAAGTGTATCGACAGATTAAATAACTGAAATAACATCAAATACACTGCTGAAAATCTACAGCAGTGTATTATCTCAGGTAGCTGCCTCAAATTTCCCCTACTGTCGTTTTATTCAACAAATCCCTTGATATACTTAGCAAAAAAATTTGCAAGGGAAGCAAATGAGTCACCCTGAATTAATCAGTCTGAGTCGGGATAAGCATCAGGTTATTTTCACCGGTACTGCTGCCGAATATAAAGACCTCAGCATCAATGATATTGAGCTTGCCATAGACAAAGCTGGTTACGGAAACTTCTACCCTCTTGCCAGAGAGATAGAGTTTGTCATTCAGGAGCTCTCCCGCAGACATAAGTCCGGCACAACAAGTCCATTACAGCATGCCGTTGCAGAGCGAAGGGATGCTGAACTCAAACTGGATATCACCACAGACCTGATGCAGGCTCAACTGGTTTTGACCAGCCCCTGGGGCGGCAAATCCGCGAGCCTTGTCGATGTACTCACCCTGCTGCGCCAACATAAGGTCGTCAAAGGGATCCTCAAAACCAACATTGATGCCTTACTCAAACAGTGCCGCAATGCCCCACCCGGAAGCGTTATTCAAGGGCTTATCGCCAGGGGCGTGCCGCCGGTTCATGGCCGCAATGCCAAAAATATTCGTAAAGTCCCCCTGGCCAGAGAGCGCCTGATACGCCCCAAAGAAAGGGAAGATGGCACTGTAGATCTGAGGGACCTGGGCAAAATAGCCTCGGTCGCGCCCGGTGACATATTAATGGTGAAACGTCCCCCGTCGCAGGGATTCCCCGGCTACAACCTTATCGGCGACGAGCTGCCAGCAATTCCGGGGAAAGACATTGATCTGCTGCCGGGTCATGGCACCTGTCTCGACCATGAGGATGACAGTGTGCTCAGGGCCGATATGGCTGGTCTGCCTTTGGAAACGCCCAATGGAATGCAGGTTGATGACGTATTGCAACTGCATGATGTCGACCCTGCCAATGGACATGTGGACTTTCAGGGCAGTGTGATGATCCGCGGCGATATCAAAGAGGGAATGAAAGTTACCGCCAGTGGTGATATCTGTGTTCAAGGGTTGGTGCAGTCTGCGCAGCTACAGGCCGGTGGAGATATCATTCTCAATCAGGGCCTGATGGGAAGGCAACACCATGAAAACCACAGCTTACCTGCCAGTCTCATCGCCCGGGGCCAGATCTGCTCCCCCTTTGTGCAATATGCCAACCTCAATGCCGGGGGGGATATCAATATTACCCGCCAGCTCCTGCACAGTCAGGTTATCGCCATGGGGGAAGTCATGGTATGCGACCGCATTGGCAAACGGGGCGATATCATCGGTGGTTCAGTGCGCGCAAGCGCCATTAAGGCGGTCACACTTGGAGCCGATGCCAGCACTCATACCCGTATCGAATGTAATGACCAGAGAGAGGAACTCAAGCAGGAGATAAAGGAGCTTGAGCAGGAAAAACAAAACCTGGTGGTACGTAAAGTCCGTCAGGAAAATCAGCTGAACCAGCCAGGGGCCAAAAACGACCTTGCCAGATATCAGCAACTGCACAAGGATCATCTGTTCACCGCCACCGAGTTAAACCAACTGATTAAACGCCTGGAAGAGCTGCAACACTTGCTGGATAACTACTTTGATATTCACAACATTCAGGTCAGAACCTGTATCTACCCCAATGTTGAACTGGCTATCAGTAAAGCCACCCACAAAACCAACAGGATACACGGCAACTGCGCCGTTAAGGTGCTGCATAAAGAGCTGATATTCGATTACCAGTGCAAACCCAGGTTCGCCGCCACAAGCTAATACCATGGTATCATCCGCTTCATTTCTGACATTATTGAACGGATTACAAGATTGGAACTGCTGAATATTGAATGTCTTGGTCGCCCCTTACGACTGGAAGGCTCCATGGCAGGCTGGCAACAGTTATTCTGGGATAATACTCTGGTATCACAGCAAAGTGCCGGTAGCCAGGAGGAGGGCAACAGTCGCCATCAATTCGCTTTGACACAGCAAACCCAGGACGGCGAAAGCACGCAAATAGAAGTCGTGCTGGATGTTCAGCTGCAGTGGCAACCTTTTGTCTTGGATTACACTGTCACCGCCAATGGCAGCCCCCTGGCCGAAGGACAGCGCACCACCAAAGATATTGAACAGCAAACCCCTTACACCCCGCCTCCGAAGCCACAAAAGTTCAGTCTGGTAGGTCTTGCATCTCTCGGTTTTAAGCTGCTGAAAAGTGCCAAAGTAATTAAAGTCGCACTGGCGGGAGCCAGTGTTGCCGCATATTCCTGGCTGTTTTCATTCGAATTTGCGCTGGCGTTGATCGCCTGTCTGATGTTCCACGAGTATGGCCATATCCGGGCAATGAAATACTTCGGCATGAAGACCAAGGGGATCTACCTGATCCCCTTTATGGGCGGCCTGGCTTTGTCAGATGAGAAGATCAATACCCGCTGGCAGGATGTAGTAATCTCCATTATGGGGCCCACATTCGGCCTGTTTATGTCACTCCTGTGTATGGCATTGTACTGGCTGACAGGCGAGATCTTCTTTGCCGGTCTGGCAACCTTTAACGCCCTGCTTAACCTATTCAATCTGCTGCCTATTTTGCCCCTTGATGGGGGCCATATTCTGAAGAGCATCAGCTTCTCCATGAACAGTGTTGCCGGTTTGCTGGCATGTGTTGCCGGTGCGGCCATAGGAGTATTTGTCAGCTATACCTTTGGTCTGGCACTGCTTGGGTTCTTACTGTTGATCGGCAGCCTGGAAATCGTATTTGAATGGCGTACCCGCCACTATTCCCACCTGTTGCCGCTTGACAGATACGGACAGATTTTCAGCACTGTCTGGTACCTGTTGACTGTTGCCGCACTGGTCGGGGTAATCTGGTATTTCGCCGGCACGGGCGATGACCTTCTGGGTCTGCCTCTTAAGATTCTCCAGAGCTAACTCACACTCTAATTCCGGGGGGCTCCGGCCCCTTTTCCTTACCAGCCGTATCAGCTATTGCTCCAATCCCCCCTTATATTTGTTTACCCACTTTTCCACCCGCACTGAAATGAAGGGTAAAAAATCCCCTGAAACACTCACGCAGTTCAAAAAACACGCAAAAGAACAATGCTCTGTGGATATGGTTTAAACATTCATTTATGTTGAATCAAAGTGTCAGATGAGCGATGACTCTCTGCCAAACTTAAAATAATCAGTGCCTGCAGTACCGACCGGCTCCCACCCCGGCGGTTAGGTAACAGATTGGGACAACGAATAGCCCCGGATATTCGTCTAATCCAACCGTTATCGGAGATTGCCATGCAACGACTGCTCCTGATATGCATCCCTGCCCTTGTTACCGGCTGTGGTGACAAACAGGTCGACATTCCCCCACCCGATTCCCGCCCGGCTAAATTGATGACAGTGACTGTCAGCGGTGAAGCTCAAACAAGAACATTTCCTGCGGTTGTCGCCGCAGATGACAGTGCCGTGCTGACTTTCAGAGTCCCAGGTCAACTGCAGCAACTGGCAGTCAGAGCTGGCGCTGCAGTAGAAACCGGACAGGTATTGGCTGCACTGGACCCTCAGGAACTCAAACTTGAACTGGCTCAGGCCCAGGCAAACTATGAGCTGGCCAAGGTCCAATACGAACGAATGTCGGGACTGAGAAAGGATTTTGTGGTCTCTGAGCAGGACTTTGAAGAAGCCGAGTCAGCACTTAACGAAGCCATTGCCAACCGGGATTTGGCCAAAGCCAATCTTGGCTATGCCACTCTGCATGCTCCTTATCGGGGCACCATCTCTTTACGCCACAAAGAGAACTACGAATATGTGCAGGCCAACGAGCCGGTCATGAATATCCAAACCAACGATATTGTGAATGTGACTTTTCAGTTTCCGGAGCGCCTGCTCAGCCAGTTGGATCAGGAAGAAGAAAAGGAAGAGAACGTGGCCATGGTAGTGTTCGATACCTATCCGGACCAGCAGTTTCAGGCCTCCCTGAAGCAAAAAGATACCGAGGCTGACCCCAAAACAGGCAGCTATAAAATCACCCTGACACTGAAACGCCCCGAAAATATCAATGTGCTCCCCGGTATGTCCACCACAGTCATAGTGCCTATCAATCAATCCGTCAGTTCCAGTATTCCTGACTCAGCCCTGCTCAGCGAACAGGATGGCAGTCATTATGTCTGGAAACTGGATGCCGACAACAGAGTACAAAAAACCAAAGTTGCTGTTGAGCAGGGGCAGCTGCTTGAGGGCCTGAGCGACGGTGACATTATCGTGATGACAGGCGTAGACAGCCTGAAACCGGGTGACAAGGTCACCCCCTGGGTTAAGGAGCGTGGATTATGATGAACCCGGTAACCAAGCCAGCAGGCCTGCTGCTCACCGCCCTCGCTCTCACCGCCTGTAACCCACAGACTCAGGATAAGGAGCGTCAGCCGCCATTGGTAAAAGTAGAGCCAGTGCAGCAGATAACCGCATCACCCAGAATGCAGTTTCCGGCCGTGGCCGCAGCCGCAGACAGATCTGAGCTCTCGTTTCGAGTAGCAGGTGAGGTGGTGGAAGTCAGCGTCAAGCCAGGCCAACAGGTGGTCAAAGGTCAGCAACTGGCCAGACTGGATGCCACCGATTATCAACTGGCCGTCGATGATGCCAAAGCCAGATATGAATTGGCTCAAAGTCAGTTTTCCAGAGCAGCCAAACTGGTTAAAACCGGTTCACTGGCCCAGTCGCAACTGGATGAGCTCAAAGCCCAGAGAGATATTGCCAAAGCCATTCTGGATCTCGCCCGACTGAGATTGAAGTTCACCATACTGAATGCCCCTTTTGACGGCATCATCTCCAAAGTGCCAATAGAAAAGTTCGAGATTACCGGCACTGGTCAGACGGTTATGAATATTCACAAGCTTTCCGACGTGGATATCCGTATCCAGGCGGCGGATATCCTGTATGTGAAACACAGTGATCGTCAGGCGGTTGAGACCACGCAATCCATAGACCCCAGAGTAAGACTCACTACCGGCGAAGAGTATCCCCTGACACTGAAGGAGTTTACCGCCGAGCCGGATCCCTCCTCCGGCGCTTTTATGGTGACACTGACCATGCCTATGCCCGAAGACAGACTGATACTGGACGGCATGAGCGTGAACGTGAATGTCAGTGGTGAAGGGCTGGCGGCGTACAGCGCTGGTGCCGTTGAAATACCGGTAGAGGCGGTATTTAACCAGGATGGCGACTCACTGGATGCTTCTGAGAAGTATGTGTGGGTGGTAGGAGATGATAAGCGGGTGAGTAAACGCCGCATCGTCACCGAGAAATTCATGCCTCAGTCCATAAGAGTACTGGACGGCCTGTCAGCCGGTGAGCTGTTGGTCACAACGGGAGTCAACAAGCTGGTTGACGGTCAATTGGTAAGAGTTAATGGCGGGGACCAATAATATGCAACAGAACATCGCCGGTTATTTTATCAATAACAAAGTGATCAGCTGGATGCTGACGCTCATTTTTTTGGTCGGTGGCATTATCTCTTTTCTTGGCTTGGGCAGGCTGGAAGACCCAACCTTTACCATCAAAGACGTAATGATAGTGACATCCTACCCAGGGGCCACTCCTCAACAAGTAGAAGAGGAAGTGACTTACCCACTGGAAAAAGCGGTCCAACAACTGGTCTATGTAGACAAGGTCACCTCAATTTCCAGCCGGGGTTTGTCTCAGATTACCGTGTCGATGAAGAACAACTATGGCCCGGACGATCTGCCCCAAATCAAGGATGAAATGCGCCGCAAGGTGAATGATATCCAGGGCAACCTGCCGCCGGGTGTACAAACCCCGCTGGTGATCGATGACTTCGGTGATGTCTATGGTGTTCTGCTGGCGGTGACCGGCAAAGGTTACGCCTACTCAGAGCTGAAAGATTATGTGGATTACCTGCGCAGGGAGCTGGAACTGGTTGAAGGCGTCGGCAAGGTGCAGGTTTCCGGCATCCAGCAGGAACAGGTGTTTGTTGAAGTGTCCATGCAGCGACTCAGCAGCCTGGGGATCTCTTTGCAAACATTGTTTCAGTTAATCCAGACCCAGAACACAGTTAACAGCGCCGGAGCGATCCGGATTGGCGATGAGTATATTCGTATCCAAACCACAGGGGAGTTCCAATCCGCCCAGGAACTGGGGGACTTGATCATCAATGACACAGGAGCAGAAGGACTTATCTATCTGCGCGATGTCGCCGACATACGCACCGACTACCAGGAAGTCCCCACCAATCTGCTTTCCTACAACAATCAACTGGCACTGAATCTGGGGGTCTCCTTCACCAACGGCGTCAATGTGGTCGAGGTGGGCGAAAGAGTTGACCGCCGCCTGGAGGAGCTGAGGGAATATCAGCCCATAGGCATAGATATAGGCCGGGTGTACAACCAACCGGCCGAGGTTGACGGTTCAGTACAGGGCTTTGTGGTCAGTCTGGCTCAGGCCGTAGGCATTGTGATTGTGGTGCTGCTGCTGTTTATGGGGCTGAGATCCGGCTTGCTGATTGGTCTGATACTGCTGCTCACTGTGCTGGGTACCTTTATCTTTATGAAGTATCTGGCGATTGATCTTCAGCGTATATCCCTGGGCGCCCTGGTTATTGCGCTGGGGATGTTGGTGGATAACGCCATCGTGGTGGTTGAGGGGATTCTGGTGGGTCTCAAGAAGGGTAAGACCCGGGTGCAGGCGGCGTCGGAGATTGTCACCCAAACCAAGTGGCCACTGCTTGGTGCAACGGTTATTGCTGTCTCTGCATTCGCCCCCATCGGCTTGTCTGACGATGCCACAGGTGAGTATTGCGGCACCTTGTTCAGTGTCTTGCTGATCTCCCTGATGCTCAGCTGGTTTACCGCTATCACTCTGACACCATTTTTTGCCAATCTGTTTTTCAAAGAGGAAGACAACCCGGAAGAAGCGGGCAATGCCGATCCTTACAATGGCGTTCTGTTTACTCTGTACCGTGGTTTTCTTGAATTCTGCATGCGAAAAACCCTGCTCACCTGTGTGGTATTGATTGCCGCGCTGGGCGCATCTGTATGGGGCTTCGGTATGGTTAAACAAGCCTTTTTCCCCTCCTCAACTACGCCTATGTTTATGGTTGATATCTGGATGCCGGAAGGAACCGATATTCATGCAACGGCAGATAAACTGGCGCAGCTTGAGGCCTGGGCACTGGAGCAGGACGGCATTGAATATGCCACCACGAGTACAGGTAAAGGTAATCAGCGATTTATGCTGACCTACTCTCCCGAAAAAAGCTATGGCGCCTACGGAGAGTTGATTGTACGGACAGACAGTTATGAGTCTGTGTTGCCGGCGATTGAAAAAATCCGCGATGAAATTGAGTCCAATCACCCGGGTGTGCAGTACAAGCTTAAACGTGTCGAGCTGGGCCCCTCTTCAGGGTCGAAAATTGAAGCCAGAATTATTGGTTCAGAGCCACAGGTACTGCGCTCAATTGCCGCCCAGATATCAGACATACTCAAAGCCGATGCTGATGCCGTCAATATTCGCCACGACTGGCGGGAGCGCACCAAGGTTATCGCGCCACAATTTAATGAGAGCCAGGCGCGCCGCTACGGCATCACCAAGCAGGATGTGGACAATCTGCTGGAGATGGCGTTTTCCGGCAGAACAGTTGGTCTGTACCGTGATGGTACCCTGCTGATGCCCATTGTCGCGGCGCTGCCGGATGATGAAAGGGTCGATGTGAATACCATAGAAGGCATTAAGATCTGGAGTCCCTCCATGCAGCAATATATCCCTTTGCAGCAGGTCACCATGGGATACACGACAGAGTGGGAAGACCCGATTATCGTCCGTCAAAACCGCAAACGGGTGCTGACAGTATCGGCAGATCCGGACCCGCTTGGTGAAGAGACAGCAGCAGGGTTGCAGGCCAGAGTACAACCCCTGATTGAGCAAATTAACTTGCCCAAAGGCTATGAGCTGGAATGGGGTGGCGAATATGAGTCATCCGGCGATGCACAGGCTTCACTGTTTGCCTCCCTGCCCCTGGGCTATCTGTTTATGTTCCTGATCACTGTGCTGCTGTTTAATTCACTGAAAGACTCTATCGTCGTCTGGCTGACTGTGCCTATGGCCATCATAGGGGTCACCGCTGGTCTGCTAGCACTGGATACCCCATTCGGCTTTATGGCATTGCTGGGCTTCCTCAGCCTGACAGGGATGCTGATTAAAAACGGCATAGTACTGGTGGATCAAATCAATCTGGAGTTGGAGCTTGGTAAGGGTACTTATCAGGCGATTGTCGATGCTGCTGTCAGCAGGGTAAGGCCGGTATGTATGGCGGCGGTAACCACAATTCTTGGGCTTATCCCCCTGCTGCCGGATGTGTTCTTCCGCCCCATGGCAGTAACCATTATGTTTGGTCTGGGTTTTGCCACTGTGCTGACACTGATTGTGGTTCCTGTGTTCTACAAGATCTTCTATCGGGTCAAAGTACCGGGATAATTGACCTGTGTTACGGAGATGCCAGTAGGTACTTTCAGTGAAAGTACCTATCCAAAACAACCTGAGAACTGAGTAACCAAAGCGATCCATGTCGTTCGGGGATCAAGGTATCTGACTCCAGGGATGGAGGAAATGTGGGGAAATTAAGGGGTAATTTCCGACCATATACAAAAAAACCGACTCTAGGTCGGTTTATGTTCTCCTTAAAAGGAAATAGTACCAGAGGTCGGAACGGTGGGACTGGCCTCCCAGCCGACACGCTTTTAAGAGCGGGCTGATAGTGTGAATAGTGAATCCCTGGATTCAAAATCCAATGATAAAAAACAAAAAAACCGACTCAAGGTCGGTTTATGTTCTCCTTAGAAGGAGATGGTACCAGAGGTCGGACTCGAACCGACACGCTTTTAAGGGCGGGGGATTTTGAATCCCCTGTGTCTACCAATTTCACCACTCTGGCATCAGATTGTCTGCAGTGTTTGGACTCACTTTGAATCCCCGTTCGAGCTTCGCTCTCACCTACCAATTTCACCACACTGGCATCAAATTTTACTATCTCGTGAGGAGCTTTCCTCAGAAGATGCTGGGCATTATACCTTTGGTTTCTTCTTTGACAAGCCTTTACCTTAGGTTTTGGTGGTCGCAGTTATTCAATCGCGCATTTTTCAACCCGAACATAATACGCCACTGAAACACACCCATAAGAACAACAAAACAAACCAGGCATTGATCAAGATCATTAACATAAATTAACAATCGTAATAGTCTGACACCAAAGGAATTGATTAGTGGAGTCTATTATGGCGTTTTGGCTGGATTTGATGTTTGGTAACCCCATTGGGCTGATGTCCATGATGGTAATCTTCAGCACCATAGGCATTGTTTCTTACATTACATGGATGTTTATCCAAAAGTCCGCACCACCAAAATCCTGATTTCTGCTGAAGGCCGCCAAAAGGCGGCCTTTATGATCCCTAGCGCCGACTCCTCAGGTACATCAGGCGGCATGTTTTCGGGGTTGAGCAATATGATTGATAAAGGTGGGCCTGGTCTTTATCAGGGCCTGCATCTCTTCTTGAGTCGGTTGCCCCGATGGTAATCGTAAAATCTGTCGATTCAGATAGCTGCGGGCCTTCATGGATATCTTGTACTCAGCAGTGGGACCATGAATGGCGTAGTGCTTTTCATTCCCCAGGCACTCCAGAATACCTGCATTAAGCAGACTTTTTACCGGCGTTTCATTCTGGGGCAGCGTCAGAATTGTGGCTCCCTGCAAAAAGAACTCTCTGAGCAAGGCCCTTTCTGACAGGTCCAACAGGCTGACCTTGTGTTCAATGTTCTCAATCAACCGCTTGTCGCTTAAATAGCGGATCCCCTCATCCAGAAAGACCCCCATCAGGCGGGCAATAAAATAGGCGATGCCGATTATCATGCCCAGACCGATAAAGTGGTTGTTGGCCGAAACCAAAGCATACAAACCCAGCCCCTGCAGCACAGACTCAGGCAGGAACAGCAAGGTGGCACAACAAATTACCAGCCAAAGCATGGAGTTAAACATCAGTTTGCGGCCACTGAATACAGGCAGCTCTGAGAAATTTGTCTTCAACATAGCAGTATCCAACTGTCAGAAAATTGAACAAAACACTTCCGGACAAAAACTCTGCAATATCCGCACCAAAGTGCACAAAGATTTATCAAGGATATCGCCGCTATCTACCTGTATGGCGACTATGCTTTATATACACAGATTAACGTGCTGGGATCTATGATCACCCTTTTCAAACAAATGCTTGAAAATCCAGATGCTCGCAGGCTGACTCAGTCAGTTTTATTGATCGTGATATTACTGACACTGCTGGTCACCCTGCTGCAAACAGGGCAAAAACACAGTGACCTGATATCGGCTCAGAATGCCAGAGTCGAGAGAGCCGTGACCCAAAGGCTGCCGACACTGTTCGATAACCTGTCCACAGGAGATGTGACTGCACTGCCAAGCCTTATCAAGAGCTGGCTGAGTGAACTGTCTGAGAGTGAAGAGCTTGAGTATGCCTCCCTGACGATGGGCAATAATCTCAGTTGGCAACATGGTGACCTGAACGGCACCCCCTCTGTGTCACTTAGCCTTGGCGACTCCAAGACCCTGCCCGCCGCCAAACTTCTGCTTCAACCCAATGGTAAGCTCCTGAGGCAAGAGCTGTGGCAGGCATTTTGGCAACAGTTGCTCTTCAATGGTCTGCTGTTATTACTGGCAGCCAGTGCTGGGCTTATCTGGTTATGGCGTAAAGTTTCTCCTCCGGCCAAGACCACAAAGGAGCCTGAAAAGGAACTCCCCAATCCTCTGGAGCTGCAACTTTCAGAACTGCAGAGCAAGCTTAAGCAAGTTGAAACTGAGCGGGATACCCTGCAAGCCAGAGAACAGAAGTATCAGGATAACCTGTCACTCAAAGACAAAGAGCACTCAAAAGAGCTGGAGCAATCCATGATGTTGCTTAATCGTGCTCAACAACTCATGGTTGAGCAGGAAAAGATGGCAGCATTGGGGGGACTGGTGTCAGGTCTCGCCCATGAGCTCAATACCCCTATTGGCGTCTGCCTCACCGCCTCCACTATGGTGAAGAACGAACTGGAGGAGTTGCACCTGCTGATAAACGGCGATGAACCCACCCTGGATGAGATCAACAGCATTATTGCTGACACCCAGCAAAGCTGCGAACTGGCAACCGGTAATATCATCAAGGCCAGCCAACTGGTGCAGAAATTTAAAACTGTGGCTGTGGCTCAACCTCAGGATAAGCAGCAGGATCTGAACTTGCTGCAGGCCGTAGAAGATCTCTACGACTCAACCCGGCTCATGTACAAGCCGAAAGAGGCCAATATCGAGATTAATATTGCCCCCAATCTTGAGATTGTCTGTAACCACAGCCTGCTCAGTCAGATAGTTGGCAACCTGCTCACCAATGCTTTCAGTCATGGCTTTACCAAAGATAAAGGCAACCGACTGCTGGTAAGCGCCACAATCGAAGATGAACAACTGAAGATTTCAGTGGAGGATAACGGCCCGGGTATCAGCAGTGACGTGGCCGAGCATATGTTCGAACCCTTCTACACCACCAGCCGGAGTAATGGTGCTACCGGGCTTGGATTGGCAGCGGCATACAACGCCACTACCCAGCTTCAGGGCACCATCTGGTTTAATCACCATACCAGTCTGGGCGGCGCAGGCTTTGTAGTGCAGTTCCCAGTGCAGTACCGCCTGGCAGGGGATATCGAACTCTATCAGTGCTAACAGAAAGCACTGAACCAACAAAAATCAGTCTTTGCGGGCTGACCAAGCAAAAAGGGCGATATTCCCGTGGAGTATCGCCCTTCATTTATCTGTTTGAGTTCTATTACTCAGCTTTAGCCAAATCGGCCAGTTTTTTCAGTACCCGGCTGACAGCCACAAAACCAAAACTGCCGGTGACCACAGTCACGGCACCAAAGCCCGATGAACAATCCATACGCATGGTGCCGCCCGCCTCAGGCTTGGCAGCACAAACCTGACCGTCTGCTGCGGGATAGGTTAACTGCTCGGTGGAAAACACGGCATCAATACCAAATCGACGGTCGACATTTTTGGAGAAGTTATACTCGCGGCGCAACAAGTTACGCACCTTAGCCAACAGAGGGTCCTGATAGGTTTTGGCCAGATCTGCTACCTGGATCTGAGTAGGATCCAGCTGACCACCGGCGCCACCAACTGTCACGATTCGCATCTTGTTGCGCTTACACCAGGCAATTAGAGCTGCCTTGGGTTTAACCGCGTCAATGCAGTCCACCACATAATCAATATCACCGCCCTGTTTGGCAGGCACAAAGTACTCGCCCAGGTTATCTGTGGTAATGAAGTCTTCAATCAGCTCAACCTGACATTCAGGGTTGATAGCCTTAATCCGCCCGGCCATCACCTCTACCTTGGACTGGCCAATGGTGTCAGCCAAAGCATGACTCTGGCGATTGGTATTGGTCACGCAGATATCATCCAGGTCAATCAGAGTAATCCGGCCGATACCGCTGCGTGCCAGCGCCTCGGCAACCCAGGTTCCCACGCCGCCAATACCGACAACCACTACATGGGAGCCATGGAATTTAGTGAGCCCTTGGGCACCATATAATCTGGCAATTCCGCCAAATCGATTCAAATAAGCTTCAGACAACATATTAAGGACAACCGTTCACAGGGGCTCAGGACTACAAAGGGCGTATTTTACCCAAATTCCATCATCCGCCAAACACGCCCATCGCGCGACACAGATCACACCAGCCAAAATGAAAATGCGACTCAGACAACCAAAGCCATCCGATCGAGTACAAAAAAACAGCAGTCAGAACAGCTAATTCTATGAAAACAATGAGCAATCGGATGAACCACAGTCCATCACCACCCTATAGATATTAACAATCACATATATAAGCCATTGTTTTTACTTAATCTACGAGAAATCCCGCAGCGCCAGCAAGCAACATTGAGTTAACACCCAGCTTGTTTTGCAAGTCCTTATATACACAGGTAAAAATCACCAGAAGTATGACCCAAGGCACAATTTTATAGGGCCAAAGCTGCAAAAATTGCCCCCGAAGTTGTAACAGACCGGAAGTCTGCACTACGACACTACCTGAATCAAAAACAACCCAAACGGAAGTTTTAGGGAGCAATACGAATGAAGAAGAGTTTTATTTCTGCGTCCATCGCCTCAGTACTGGCTATGGCTTCTGCCTCTGCACTGGCCGCAGGCCCAGATTTCTACGGTCGCCTGGATCTGGCTGTAACCAACGCTGACAACGGCACCACTACCATGAATGGTAAAGAAGGTACTGTTTTCGAAAACAACTTTTCCCACATCGGTGTAAAAGGCAGCGAAAAAATCGCTGACGGTTTCGACATCATTTACCAAATGGAATTCGGCGTAGATAACACCACTACTTCTGGCAAAACTTTCTCTGCCCGTAACACTTTCCTGGGTCTGAAAACCAATGCCGGTACCGTTCTGGTAGGTCGTAACGACCACGTATTCAAGCAAACTGAAGGCGGTGTTGACCTGTTCGGTAACACCAACGCCGACATCGATCGTCTGATCGTTGGTCAAGAGCGTGTTGCTGACGGTATCTGGTACTACTCTCCAAAGATCGCTGATCTGGTTACTCTGAACGCAACCTACCTGCTGAAAGACAACCAAACTGACACTGAAGAGCAGCAGTATGCACTGAGCGCGACTCTGGGTGACAAGAAGCTGAAAGCTCATAACTACTATGTAGCAGCTGCTTACATGGATGGTATTGCCAATGTTGAAGCTTACCGCGTTGTAGGTCAGGTTAAACTGGCTGATTTCAAACTGGGCGGTCTGTTCCAGAACACTGAAAGCAAAGAGTTCTCCAACATGGAAGGTAACAGCTACTTCGTTAACGCTGCTTACAACCTGAACGGTGTAAACCTGAAGGCTGAATACGGCAAAGACGAAGCTGGTCTGGGCAAATACTTCCAAAACTCTATCGGTAATGCAGCTGATCAAGCCACATTCTCTGACGTAAACGTACAGAGCATCACTGTTGGTGCTGATTACCGTCTGGCCAAGTCCACCCTGATCTATGGCCACTACGCCATGTACGAAGGCGACTACAAAATGGCTGGCGCTAAAGTAGATCTGAGCGACGACAACGTATTCACCGTTGGTGTTCGTTACGACTTCTAATCTGGCTTAAACCGGATACAACAAAGGCGCCTGATGGCGCCTTTGCTATTTCTGCCCTAAGTGTTAACCACCAACTATTTACGCACCAGTCGATAGACAGCCTCGTTTAACCAGGGCACCTCTTTCTTGATAAACCTTGGGTTATCCGCCAGCACATCGCGGCAGCACAACTGCTCAATTTCAAAATGCTCAGCCAGATGTTGCTCCACCCAGGCATCACTGACCGCAAATGGCGGGCCCTGTAGTGTCTCCTGCGGGTAATCCAGCGTCACCAACAAACCAGCTGTGCCGGGCTTAATCAACTCAGCCAGTTTTCTGGCATAACCATCACGCATCTCTTCCGGCCAGGCAATCAAGGCAGCCCTGTCGTAGAAGCCAGTACAATTGGCGGTTTGCTCTGCACGGAGGGCATAAATATCCCCCTGATAGATGCTGATCTCATCAAACTGATACAGCTTATGTACCCCGGCATCGGACACATTAACCGACAATTGCTGCTCATCAAAAAACTGAGACACTGCCAGTTCGCTCAGCTCGCAGCCAAGCACCTTATGGCCCTGCTCGGCCAAAAAAGTCATATCCAGAGATTTACCGCAGAGGGGAACAAAAATTTCAGAGCCGGGAGTCAAGGCCAGGGATGACCAATACTCAATCAGGAGGGGATTGACCGAATCCAGGTGAAAACCGATTTGCTGGGAGTCCCATTTACTGTGCCAGAATGCTGCGTCCATCAGAAGTTCCGAAAATTCTTAATGGACGCTACTCTACCCAATTCCGGGCAGGAAAAACACAGAAGCAGAGTTATTCACCCCGCAGTACTTCCTGAGCCTTACGCAGCCATAGGCAGTTTTCGCACTGACACTTACGTCGGCTCAAATGATAAGGCGTCAAGCTTGAGCGAATAAAGTCTTCGGCAATCAAAACCTGTTGTCTGAGCTCTTCTACCGACTTTTCTTCCACTGACACCAGCTCATCATTGTGGTTCATCCACACACATTCCATCCCCTGATGACAAAACAAACACTGATCATCGGTTGGGTTGTAAAAACCGGCATGGGGGCAATGACGCAACTCCATCGACTGAATAATGCGTTTGCGGGCGAATTCGTATAACTCTAATAATTGTGATTTTACCGGGGCTGTCATGTGCCCTCCTGTCTGCGTCTCTAACTCAATCAGGTTACAAAATCAACATAACCCACTGAGCATGCTGACTTACTTGATTTACATCAAAGGGCTTGTCGAATCTTTAGACAGATAACAATTGAACAATCAGGAAGCTTACTGCTTAAATGAAGCTTCCCGTACAAAACGTTATTTTAGTGATTTCTCAGTTACCAGTCTGTGATGAATACGGCGACTCCCACACAGGATGCCGATGCCAAGGAGAGCAACTTGCCCACACCTCTGCTACAACAGTTCTATATTGCTGAAGAGCAATCCGTTTATCTGCTGAAAGCTGACGATGCCCGTAAACACAGGGCCTGGATCCGTCTGTGTAAACAGCAACTCAGCAAGCTGGGGTACTCGGACATTGAACTGGCGGGTAAAGGGGCATATGGCTTTGTGTTTGCCGGAGTCAATCAGCAGGGAGAATCCCATGTATTCAAATTCTCCCGCATCACCCTGCCCCGACATATTCAGGACAGACTGGAGGATGAAGCCCATATTATCTCCCTGCTGAATCACCCCCATGTGCCCCCTTTGGTTAAGTTCGAGATGGTCGGGCGTCAGGGCATCCTGGTGATGCAAAGAGCCAAGGGAGAAGATCTGGAGCAGCTCTGCTTACGCAGGGGAGCTCTCACTCCCGGAGAGGTCATGGAGATCGCCCGTCAGCTGGCTGATATTCTGATCTACCTGAGAGTCGGTACGCCTCTGGTACATGGTGATATCAAACCCTCCAATCTGATGTGGGATGAGGCCAGTCAAACCCTCTCGTTAATTGACTGGGGGTCGGCTGTCTTTGCTCAGAGAGATGAAAACAATGAGCCGGTCGCCAGCAATGTGATGAACCTGCTCAGCGGCGACCAGCAGCATACCAACGCCCGCATGGGAGACGTTTACTTTATCGGCGAAGAGCAACTTAATGCAGGTCTCTCCAGTCCCAGATTTGATGAACAGGGCGTGGCAGGTACTTTGTTTGCACTGGCCTCAGGCCTGCCCAGTCGATTTGGCAGCAAAGTTATCCCGCCCACCAGTCTTGGGCTGCCGGTAGAGCTGGCAAGAATCCTTGAAGGAATGCTGAGTCATGATGCCAACACCCGTTATCGTGCTGGCGACTATTTTCTCAAGGCGATGAGCCGCCCCCAACGTCTGTTGTTACCCAAACTGTCCAACGAGGAGTACCACGCGCCAATCCCGGTGTGGACCCAGGCCACCAATAAAGAGGTGGACACAGTGAGCTACTCATCCCGTAAGTCCTTCCTGCGGGAACATCAGGTCGATGAGCCCATCGCCCGGGTCGATGATTTTCAGCTGGATAAGTACTACCGCAATTTTATGGCTGGCATGGGAGATACAGAGAAAGGCTTTCTGGCGGCACTCGGCAGACTGGGGCATTACCCCATTATGGGAGGGCTGGCACTGCACTGGCAGGACAACTCTTTGTATGTGGACTCAAACCTCGCCTTGTACGACGACAGCCTGAAACATGCATTTTCTCAGGTGGTGGGCAATATGATTACCCTGGCGCGGGGGATACATAAACAGGGCACATTCAAAGCCTGCTTCTTTAATGCCAGGGACACACTGCATATCACCCGTGAAGATGAATCACAGCAGTTTGTCGCCGGGGAGAATCAGCAGCTGCCCTTTGAAGTTAACGATGTGCCCCTGCAGGAAGATAAGTCGCGGTTACACTCCTACTTTGAGGATGGTCGCGACCCGGATGAAAGCCTGGAGTTGCCTGCTGAGATCATGACAGAGCTGGGCACCCTCAACCAGATCCATCATACCGGCTGTATCATTTTTGAAGTGTTGCCCACCCATATGAAGATCCACAGCTATTTCAAACTGCTGAACCCCAGACGTCAGGCAGCATTTCGAGCCTGTCTGGATCGCATTCTCAATCATGTGGGGAAAATTCAGGGCTATGGAGTATCCGGTTTTATGAAGTTGCCCTACAAAAACACCCGGGAGTTTGAACATATTCAGGCTCTGCCGGAGAAATTCTACCCCAGAGATCCCAGGGCCGGATAACAAGTAAAAGAAAACCTGCGGCATTGCGCAGGTTTCTATTGGTTCGGGGCGGGGTTACTCTTTTCGTCCCCAGTCATCATCTTTTCTTTGATGATCCGGCTTGTCGCCTCTCAGGCCTCTGTCTTCATCCTGCTTGCGCTCAAAATCACCTTCAAAGGTATTACCGTCGTGATTGTCGAACGGGTCACGACCGAATGGATTCTGTTGATTGAAAGGCCCCTGCTGACCAAAGCCACCGTTCATTCCACCGAATTGGCCCGGCGTCACCATACGCAGTTGCGCACGTTTCAAAATAAAACGGGCCAATGGCGCGCGGGTAAATGGCGTTAACAGCAACAGACCCATAAAGTCAGTCACAAAGCCTGGAATAACCAGCATAATACCGGCCATCGCCAGCATCATACCTTCAATCACTTCCTGACCGGGAGATTCGCCCCGGGCCAGCTTCTGCTGGGCCTGCATCAGAGTACTCAAGCCCTGACTGCGCACCAGTGATGCACCCACTACTGCGGTGAATAAACACAGGCCTATGGTAGTCCAGGTACCCAGTACTTCGCCCACACGGATCAGCACGGACAGTTCCACCACGGGAACCAGAACAAAAATCAAAAACAAAAATAAGAACATGCTGACCTCAAAAATGCATTTTCATTGAAAACTAAATGGGGATTAACCTGTCTATTTTCAAGTTGCCGCCATTTGTCACTCCCCAAAAGCGACAAACAGCCATTGAACTGACTCACTGTTTTCGCCCACTGCAGATGCAAGCAGCTGACAAAACACGTAGAGTTGTGGCAACTATTTTAAGCTCACTTGCTTAAAGCAGGTTTAATCTTAAGCGAGACTTAAGGACTTACTGATGCAATACGACAGTGAATATCTGTTGGTACTGACAACTTGCCCATCCAAAGAGGAAGCCTCTGCGCTTGCCCGAACTTTGGTGGAGCAAAAGCTGGCAGCCTGTGTGCAGATTTCCGCTCCCATCACCTCCTGCTATTCATGGGATGGCAAGGTATGTGAAGAGCAGGAGTTCAGTTTGCAGATCAAATGTCTGGCAGCATGCTACGACGCATTGCAACAGGCAGTGATCGCTTCGCACCCTTATGAAGTACCTGAGTTAATTGCAGTACCGGTGTCACAGGGACTGCCCGCTTATTTAGAATGGATAAAAGAAAACAGCCAATCATGAAACGACTATTCGCAGTATTCCTTGCCGCACTGACATTGCTGTCGCCTCTGGCTCACAGCGAAGGGATTTTTGACAGCAAGAAATTTGATTTCCTGGGTAGCAGTGAGCCCGAACTCATGCCGGTTGACGAAGCTTTCGTGTTCGACCTCAAGCAGGATGGCAGCCAGCTCAAGGTGAACTTTGTTATCGCCGACGGCTACTACATCTACAAAGACAAACTTAAGTTTGCCGTCAACAATGCCGAACTGGGCGAAGTCCAGTTGCCTGCAGGCAAGACGCATCATGATGAATACTTTGGTGAGCAGGAGGTGTACTACACCTATGTGGACATTCCTGCAGCCCTGAAGCAAGCGGGCAAAGACGCCAGCTTCTCTGTCACCTTTATGGGTTGCGCAGAAGGTAAACTCTGCTTCCCACCTACCACCCGCACTCAACCTGTACTGCCGGTAGAAGCCAACTCAGGCGAAGTGACGGTCCCGGCCAATGATATTCGTGCCACGGCTGAAGCGGTTAACGCAGTCAACGCCCAGAAGAGCAACCAAGTGGTCAGCGAGCAGGACTCACTGAGCCAAATGCTGGGTGGCGATAATCTGGCGCTGACCCTGCTGATCTTCTTCGGTCTGGGTATTGGTCTGGCACTGACTCCATGTGTGTTCCCCATGTACCCGATTCTGTCAGGCATCATTGTCGGTCAGCAACAGAAGCTCTCCACCGGTAAGGCATTTACCCTGTCCATGGCTTATGTTCAGGGTATGGCGATTACCTATTCTATTGTGGGTCTGGTGGTTGCCTCTGCAGGTATGAAGTACCAGGCTGCGCTGCAGCATCCGGCGGTATTGATTGTACTGGCAGTGATGTTTGCCCTGCTCAGTTTGTCCATGTTTGGCATGTATGACATTCGCCTGCCCTCCAAATGGCAGGAGAAACTGAACAACGCCTCCAACAGTCAAAAAGGTGGCAACCTCACCGGTGTATTTATGATGGGGGTTATCTCTGGTCTGGTGGCTTCACCCTGTACCACAGCGCCTCTGTCAGGCGTACTTATCTATATTGCCCAGAGTGGCGACCTGATGCTGGGCTTCCTGGCCCTGTATGTACTGTCAATGGGTATGGGCGTGCCTTTGCTGATGCTGGGTACCTCAGGCGGTAAACTCCTGCCTCGTGCCGGTCAGTGGATGGAAGTGATCAAGACAGTATTCGGCTTCCTGCTGCTGGCAGTATCCATCGTAATGATCAGTCGTATCTGGCCCGGCGTAACCACTGATGTGCTTTGGTCTGTTTGGGGTATCAGCTTAATTGGCTACCTGATGCACCAGAACAAGATGACAGAGTTCAACTGGAAACAGACTGCACGCTCTGTGGTACTTATCCTGATGCTGATGGGCAGTTTCTCCTATGGCTTCCAGGCGGTGATGGGCGCGCTGGGCTTCCAGACTGTTGGTGCCACGGCTCAAAGCGGTGCAGAAACCAAAAAGTTCATCCTGATCAAATCCATTGATGACCTGAACGCTGAGCTGGCCAAGGCCAAAGCTGCCGGTAAGCCAGCAATGCTGGATCTTTACGCGGACTGGTGTGTGGCCTGTAAAGAGTTTGAAAACATCACCTTCAAGTCTGAGCAGGTACAGCAGCGTTTCAGCGATATGGTGCTGCTCAAGGCCGATGTGACCAAGACAGATGCCACTGATGTGGCCCTGCTGGAGCACTTCAATGTGTTGGGGCTGCCTACTCTGTTGATGTTTGATGCGCAGGGTGAACAGGTACCTCAACTGACGGTTACCGGCTTTATGGGACCCGATGACTTTGCCGCTCACCTGGACAATCTGGTGAAATAAGCAACATCAACAAGGGAGCGCATGCCGCTCCCTTTTTATTTTCAATAGCTTACTCAGCAGCTGCTTGCCTCTCACATTTTCCAAACAAATTCTACCCAACACCTCTCAAACCTTTATTTTTCTTATACAATATCTGCTGTTGACCCCAAACTGCCGGCAGGAGACTATGCTGCTAGACGACTGGGTCATGCCGTCATTCAATTAAAGAAGTTCAGCAAGAAGGACTGCTATGGAACCTGCGATCCTCGTTATTACCCTCGCCTGTGGTCTGCTGGTCAGCCGGGTCGGACTCCCGCCACTGATCGGCTATCTGGTCGCCGGCTTTGTGCTTTTCATGTTTGGTATCGAAGAGTCCAGCCTGCCGCTGCTGGAACAACTCGCCAATCTCGGGGTGACCTTACTGCTGTTTGCCATTGGCCTGAAGCTGGATCTTCGCAGCCTGTTCAAAGCTGAGGTGTGGGCCGGCGCCAGTATCCATCTTATGGCCTCCATGCTGTTCTTTATTCCTGTGCTGAAATTGCTGGGCGTGCTCGGCCTGTCACAGTTGACTGGCCTGGGGTGGGAACAGCTTGGGCTGCTGGCCTTTGCGTTGGGCTTCTCCAGTACCGTTTTCGCGGTAAAAGTTCTGGAAGATAAAGGCGATATGCAGACCCTGTACGGCCGGGTCGCCATCGGTATCCTGATTATGCAGGACATATTCGCCGTCGCCTTCCTCACCATCTCCAAAGGGGATATCCCAAGCGTCTGGGCCTTATCCTTGTTATTACTGCCATTGGCACGTCCCTTGATTTATAAAGCCTTCGACCGGGTCGGTCACGGTGAGCTACTGGTGCTGTTTGGTCTGGTAATGGCTCTGGTGGTTGGTGCATGGCTGTTTGAAGCTGTAGGCCTGAAGCCGGATCTTGGTGCTCTGATTATCGGTATTTTGCTGGCCGGACACCCTAAATCCTCAGAGCTGGCCAAGTCACTCTTCTATTTCAAAGAACTCTTCCTGGTGGCCTTCTTCCTCACCATAGGCCTCAATGGATTGCCAACCCTGGAAGATGTCGCACTGGCGGGTATTCTGGTGGCTATCGTGCCACTGAAGATCGCCCTGTTCTTCTATCTGCTGACCCGCTTCAAGCTGAGATCCCGTACCGCCATGTTGTCCGCATTCAGTCTGGGTAACTACAGTGAGTTTGGCTTGATAGTGGCTGCGGTAGCCGCTCAGAAAGGTTGGCTGCCAGCGCAATGGCTGGTGATTATCGCCGTAGCACTAAGTATCAGCTTCCTGATGGCTGCGCCCCTGAATAATGCGGTAGGCAACCTTTACCAGAGATACCACAAGCGTCTGCGTAAGATGGAGCGCTTCCCTCTGCACCCAGAGGACAGACCCATCTCAATCGGCAATCCAAGATTTATGATTATCGGTATGGGACGCATTGGTGCCGGCGCCTACGATGAGCTGAAAGCCAAGTTTGGCTCAGAGATTCTGGGCATTGAACACAAAAAAGAGTTGGTTAACCAGCACACCAACTATGGCCGTAATGTGGTCCAGGGAGATGCGGCTGATATCGACTTCTGGGAAAAGCTGGATAACGCCGACGGTCTCGAGTTGGTCCTGCTGGCGATGCCACACCACGGCGGTAACCTGTTTGCGGTAGAACAGCTGAACAAGCGCGGATACAAAGGCAAAATCAGCGCCATAGTCCAGTACAGCGAAGATACCTGCTCACTGAAAGAGGCAGGAGCTCACAGTGTTTACAACCTGTATGAAGCTGCAGGTGCAGGTTTCGTTGAGCATGTTACCTCTGAACTTCTGTATTTCAGTCAGCAGCAGGAGTGCAGCAAGGAAAAGGCTAAAACTGTTATTTAGTAATCAGTTGCGATAGGGTGATGGACGTTTGTCATCTCGTAAGGAAACGTCCATGCCCAAATCAACTTCCGCTGCAGGTCTGACGCTGGCAGCCCTGCTCGCTTCACCCACGGCGCTGGCCGCCGGATTCGATGTCTTTCTCTACCCTTTGAGTTTTGATGATGGTCAGTGGCAACTTGGGCAGCCCAAAGCCCTGACCGACAGAGATGGCTATGACTCTCAACCCGCTTTCACCTCAGACAGCAAATCCCTGCTGTTAAGCTCAGACAGAAGCGGCAGCTACACAGATATTTACCGAATTAACATCAAAGACGGCAGAGTCACCCAACTGACCAATACCCCGGATGAGGGCGAGTTTTCTCCAACGCCAATGGCAAATAAGGCCGGTATTCGTTATGTGGTTGAGCAGGGTGTTCCCCATCAAAGTGTATGGCAACAAACTGAAGGCCAACCCAGAGAGCGAGCCGTCAACAGCATGATCAACAGTGGCTACTACTCCCATCATCCTGAAGTGGGCACCTTGCTGTGGGCCCGATATGGTTACAACCTCTATTTTGAACCCAAAGGTGAACAGGCCGACGAGCGCCATTTTGTGGCTGACAGCGTAGGTCGCAGTTTGCACCCAATCCCCGGCCAACCAGCCTTCAGTTTTGTGCAAAAGCGCCATGATGGTCAGCAAATAGTGACCCGATTTGAACCGAAAACAGGCAGTTTGACGCCAATCGCGTCATTGACTCCGGGCAGCGAAGATACCGCCTGGAGCCCCAACGGCTGGCTGTTTCACACCAGTGATGCCGGACTGCAAACACTGCACTACCAGACTGATAAACCCATGGCTCAGCAGCAATGGACTCTGGTTGCGCCTCTGACACCACCGGCTGCCAACTACAGCGCCCCAAATCGGCTTGCGGTGAGCCCGGATAATCATTGGCTGGCGGTCGTTTGGCAAAGAAAGCAGCAGAGTAAAACGCTGCAAATACTGCCTAGTACCGTTTTATACGCTAACATGTTATAAAAAAGTAACTAAATGTGTGCATCTTTTAGATGCGCCATCTTACTCAGATTATTCATGGCAGCTAAAGCAGGATGAACCAGGCAGCAGAATTCGTCAGCCAACTATTTATCGAAACCTTCAAGTCCGCGCCTGAACACGTGTTCAGAGCTCCCGGCAGGGTCAATCTGCTGGGAGACTACAGCGATTGCTACGATGGGCTGACAATCTGTTGCGCAGTCAATGTATATACCTGGCTGGCGGTTCGCCCCAGACAGGATGGTAAGTTCAGAGTCGTCTTTCACCATACCGCACTCAAAGGAGAACAGCTCAGCGCAGGTTCTGTCTATGAGTGGTTCGCAGGGATAGAAGGCCCTCCCATAGATGATGCTGATGCGCTTAATTATCTGAAGGGGATCACCAGTGAGCTGGTCCGCTCAGGCCTGAGCTTAACCGGCCTGGATCTGGCCGTTGTCAGCACCATCCCCAAAAATACCGGACTTGCTTCAACCGCCGCTCTGCAAACCGCCTTTGGCACGGCCCTGGGACTATGCTGCAATCAACAACTCACGCCCATGGCTGTTGCACAACTGGCCCAACGTGGTGAGAGCCTTTACCTTTCCCACACCTGTGGCGTCGTCAGCCAGATGAGCTGTGTCCTCGCCCAGCCAGACAGTGCCCTGATGATCGATAGTTTGGATATGGACTGCCAACCCATCCCCATGCCCCAAACCCTGACGATTGCGGTAATAAAGCCTGTCAGTGTCGAGGCCAAGACAGAAGCAAAACGACAAGCCAGACAGGAGCACTGTCAGGCATTTGCCGAACATTTTGGGGTCGCCTCACTGCGTTGTCTCAACCGCAATCAGCTCCACTCGAAAGAAAGAGAGAGCTGTACCCGCTTCTTTGATGAAGTACAGCACTTGCTGGGAGAGAATGAGCGGGCTCATCAGCTGGTAGGCGCGCTGAGAAGAGACGATCCCGGGCGGATCAGTGAGTTGATGCAGGCTTCCCATCACTCTCTAATTGGCGCCCTGCATCCGGACAATCAACAGGCTCAGGCAGTAACAGACTTCCTTCACGGCTTCCTTGGCAACCGGGGCGGTGCCCGTATGACAGAGGATCACACTGTGGTGGCGCTTATCCCATCACACGAGATCACAGACCTCTTGTTGGAACTGCAAACCAGGTTTACCCAGTGCGACAGCTATATGTGTGAGTTGGCCGGAGCAGCGGGCGCAGTAGGTGTCAGCCGGGAATAAAAAACGGTAGCTCCACAGCTACCGTTATATGCATCCAGGGCCGACTGATATCAGCCCTTTGATACAGCGCTTACCATTTCCAGAGATTAATCGTCGTCGTAATCGTCGTCAGACCAATCATCGTCTCCCAGGTTATCGTCTTCATAGCTGTCTTCAGCTTCCACCTCAGCCTTGGCTTTCTTTGGCGCGGGAGCACTGTCTTCAACTTGCGGACGTTTACCCAGAAACTCTGCTCTGGCAATCTTCCATGCACCACTGAATTTCGATTCAGCGTCCTTAATGGCCGCTTCATCCAGCTCATGCAAGTTGGGTTTTACTATCTCCTCTACATACTCAACAATCGCATTGCGATCTGTGTTGTAGAGAAAGACTCTTCCAGGAGAAGCGTCTGGTAACTGATTGTCATGAATGACCACTGTATTCCCTCTGGAGGTTCTCAGTTCACCAATCCAAACCTGTTTCTTCGCCGTGTTGTACATATATGCCAATACCCTTAAATCAACATATAAACTAAAAATAAAATGTTTCGGCAGTACTGCTCCGCTGCCACTTTTCCCACCGTTAAAGTGGGGTCCAATAAGCCCGGTATTTTTACAGAAACTTTCTGATAATCAATGACCCGGTGATGAAATTTCCCTTAATCTGAACGGAAAGCTCATTACCTCATCATCTTCCCTTACTGGCAGACAATTCTTGCTCAAAAAAGCCCTGTTCAAGACAAACTGAACTCAGACATTGAGCACATCTCCCATAAGGAATGTAGTCCAAAATTATTGACTGGCAAATTATTTTTATATAAAAGCCTGCAGCCCATCACTCAACAATCAACAGGCTTGAAAGCCAGCTGTAATAAGGGTTATCGCTGACCTGCACTATTGGTATCAGCTTTAATATCCGCTGTCCAGAGGGAATTTAGTCTTAGTTGGCGACAATAAAAAACGGGATTGTGGAGTCACAATCCCGTCATACTTTTCAGGCAGTTTGGGCTATCCGGGTATTATGCCTTACGAATTACCACACGTACCTGTGGACCCTGTTGTTCCACTTCCAATACCTCATGACCATGACGTTTGGCGTCGGTAGGAATATTGTTGATGGACTGCAGACAGTCAGTCACCACTTCCAGCGTTTCGCCGGACTGCATCTGCTTCAGTGCATCCAAAGTCGCCACAACCGGATAAGGACAAGGCTCGCCCCATACTTCCAGCTGGAAATCCACTTCGGCCACTACATCACTTGCTGATTGAACCATGTTAATTCTCCTGACGCTGACGGGCGAAGAAACGCTTCTCCCACCACAAAATTGCCAACAAAGACAGGCCAAGCAGCGCAAAGGTCATACCCAAGCCGCCCCAAGGACCCAAACTCTCAAGTAAATTCACTTTCGGCCAGCTGGTTGCCAGTGGGGTCGCCACGCTGTCCCACATCGCCGCCAGACCCAGAGCCCCCAGAATAGTGCCCAGGCCAACCCACCAGAAGTGCACCTGACCTTCCATCGCACGGTACATCCAGCCGGTCTCACAGCCACCGGCCAGCACAATACCAATACCAAACAGCACGCCACCAATCACCACGTTGGGACCGGCCCACATCACCTTCTGGCTCAGACCCAATTCGATATAGCTGAAGGTCGCCAGGGCGCTCACTGCCATACCCAGCACAATGGCGATGGCCATCTGGGTACGACCGGTAATCCACATATCACGAAAAGCTGAGGTAAAGCAGATCTGTGCCCGCTCGATCAGCAGGCCAAAGCCCATACCAAACAGCAAGGCAATGCCCAGCTTGGGAGAATCCAGCAGGGTCACTACGCCCCAAATCGCCATCAAGCCGAAAATCGCCATGCCCAGACGGAAACGGTTACTGGCCTGGTTCTGATCCTGGGCGATATTGCGCTTAGCGCCGCCCCTGGTCAGCTTCAGCGGCACCCGGAACATGGGCAGCAGCGTCAGCTTGGCTCCCAAATAGGTACCCACCGCAGTCGCCAGAGCGAAAATCCAGGCATGCAGGGAGAACTGAGGAATACCGGTAAAGAAAGCTGCCAGGTTGCACCCCATCGCCAGGCGGGCACCAAAGCCAGCCAGTGCGCCACCAATCACAGCCTGGGCAATACGGCGCTTATGCTGAGGTAAGCGAATACTCACATTATTGGCCCACAAGGCTGCCGCCAGCGCGCCACCAAACATACCGATCAGCATCATGCCACCAGCTCTGTCCAGCGGTGTGCCTTTAAGACCAATAATCTGGAAGTAAGTCCAGCTTTCCGGATGAGCGCCAAACAGTTGCGCCAAATGCCCGCCCCAACGGGTAAATTCACCGGTAACCGCCCACAGGCCGCCGGTCAAACCGAAGAAAATGGCCGACAGTACACCCGCGGCAATCACCGCAGGCACAGGTGACCAGAACCTAATCAGATAGGCTTGCTTGAATGCTTGCCAACTCACGACATTTTCCCCCATAGAAAATGCGAGTGACAGAAGACAGGTAGACCAGGCAGGTCTGCGCATCTTCTCTCACGTCAAAAACGAAAGCGGCGGATAATACCTCACCCGGTGATCCGCCGATACGACTTAATGCAAAATTTAACCAGATAGGGTTTTCTTACCCCACCCGCTGCAACATGGGGGCTGCACTGGTCACAATTCGTTCACCACAGCTATAGACCATGGCTCTGTTATCCCGGCAAAAACCGACCAGGGTGATATTGCTTTTTTGCGCCAGTTCCTGAGCCAGCGCCGTCACCGCAGACATGGCAAACAGCAGCTCAATACCGGCAGCCGCAGCCTTTTGCACCATCTCAAAACTGGCCCGGCTGGTAAGCATCACCGCCCTGGGCATGGGCAGTTTATTCAGGGCAAAATGGCCAATCAGCTTATCCAGAGCGATATGTCGGCCCACATCCTCGAATCCAGCCAACACCTGACCTGACTCATCCAGCGCCATAGCCGCGTGGGTGGCACCGGTTACCCGAAAGCAGGGCTGCTGCTTCTTGAGCTCTCTCAATGCAGAGTTCATCACCGCCAGGTTAAACCTGCTGTTACCTTCAACAGGAATAATGGGTTTAATCGCCTGATCCAGCTGAGCCACACCGCAAAGGCCGCAGCCCGTACGTCCCGCCATATTGCGCCTGTGCTGCTTAAGCTCGGTAAATCGACGGGTGGTGATCTCCAGATGCACTATCACCCCAAGCTCTACCTCTTGCAGTTCAACACCTTTGATTTCAGAGGCACACTCAACAATCCGCTCCGACAGGGTAAAGCCGACAGCAAAGGCTTCCAGATCCATGGGTGAAGCCATCATCACAGTGTGGGAGATACCGTTGTAAACCAACGCCACCCTGACCTCTCTGGCCAACTCATCGGACACAGGCGACAGGCAGCCGTTAAAGCTCGACCAGGCATCAATACTGCGGATGCTGTTATTTAAATCGGTGTTCATACTCATATCCCTGTGGAAACTCCGGCGCTCAGGCCTTCGGCCCTATTAGTTGATAGATGGGCTGACAGATGGGCTGACATAGCAGTCGCCGCAATAGAAAGATGATTGGGTTCAGGCATCTGTGCCTGCCTGGGTGTTTTTATGGGTCGCAAATACTCAAACAGCTCAGCATCCCGCAAGGTGCGACTGTTGGCCTTGTACAAACGCCTGGTAAAGCCGATGCGGTCAAACCACTCAAGTAACTGAATCCCCGCTTTACGCCCCATCTGCATTCCGGCACAAAACTCTGAGGTACTCACAGCATCATGCTCTTCAAGGTGCGCCAGGATCATGGCTGCCCCCGCCTGCAGAGTATCGCTGAGAATGTATCTGTCTTTAAGCAGCGCACAGATGTAACCCAGCTGCACCAGCTTGTAGCAAAGAGCTCTGGCCTGCTTGGCACTCAGTCCCAGAGGCTCACAGATATCCGAGGTCCACAAAGGCGTACGCGACTGGATAAACATCTGCTCCAGGGTCTGCCACAAAGGCAGTTCATCTGCAGACAGGGCAATGGCATGCCTTGGCAGATGCAGCTGTCCCCGGGTCATGACCAGCTCCCCCGCTGCCAGATGCTCATATATGGCCTGATTGACCAGGGCTGTAGGCAGGCCTGAGTGACATACTCTCAGCAAGCGTGCCCGCCCCAGCCCCAGTTCATCCGGATTGGACTCATGGTGGGCGGCAATACGCGCCATCATCTCGGTTTTAAAGCCATCAAACAGAGTGCGGCTTACCAGCCAGTCGCCACGACTGACCAGACCTGTACTGTCGCTGCGGCCACGATTGTCACAACCAAGGTGCTGTTGCAGTTCAGCCTCACTCAATTGCAAACTCCAGGCCTGCATAGCAATAGAAACCGCTTTGCGGCTGCAGCTCACCGTGAGTGCCAGTAAAGGTGTCTTATTGGCCTTCTGAATACAGGCAGCCAGCTCAGTCAGATACTCAATGCGCTCAGCGGTACGCTTACCCCGGGTTGGTACCTCCAGCTCCAATACCCGGGCGCCCCCCAACGTCTCTCGGCCACAGGCATCCCGCACCACCAACATATCGCCGGCAGCAGGCAGTAAAGGCTGCTCCAGCACCAGCTCTGCCAGATACTCTTTGCGATTGGCAGATGATGTGGTCAAAGGCGCTTCAGACAGCAGGGCGATACGACCAAGCTGATGACTGGCGCCATGGTGCAGGTGCACGCTCTGCCAGTGTTTGGGCATAAAACCACTGAGTACCACGGCAAATCGGGATACCGGCTCTGGCATGGCGATAGAACTCAACCAGTCGCCCCGCTCAATATCATGATCATTGCCGGTCAGGTTCAACGCCACTCTGTCACCGGCCCGGGCAAAATTGGATTCCCGTCCCTGGGCGTGCAGGCCTCTTACCCGCACCTGTTGTTTGTGTGCTCCGGCGTTTAAACCACTTCTAGAGCCAGAGGCGGTATTGATCACATACAGTTTGTCTTCTTTATTCACGCAGCCACTGATCACCGTGCCTGTGGCCACCAGGCCCGCGCCTTTTACACTGAATACCCGATCAAAAACCATGCGAAAAGGCGCCGAATCGACTGTGGTTTGAACGCTCTCACTCAGTGTTTGCAAATGCGCCTTTAGCTCAGCAATGCCAAAACCTGTGTGCGCCGAGACAATAAACTCCTGCCGGGATACTCCCTGCAGCATACCGGCATGGGCCAGCCAAACGCCCAGCTCAATCTGAACTTCGCTGACCCTGTCAGCTGTGACTCTGTCGCACTTGGTCAGGGCGATGGTCAGGCTCTCAAGCGGCATCAAAGAGAGGATCTGCAGGTGCTCACGAGTCTGAGGCATCACACCGTCATCACAGGCCACCACCAGCAAGGCGTGTCTGGCGTGACTGACGCCACACAGCATATTGTTGATAAACTTTTCGTGACCCGGCACATCGATAAAAGCCAGACGATTGTCATCACCCAGATCCATAAAGGCGTAACCCAGATCGATCGTCATGCCCCGGCGCTGCTCCTCGGGCAAACGGTCAGCATTCATCCCGGTCAGCGCCTGGATAAGGCTTGTTTTGCCGTGGTCCACATGACCAGCAGTTACAATAATCATTGATTGGCCCCGCACTCAGCTTGATGAAACTGGTCTTGCCACCCTCTATGTGCCACATGTCCTGCTGTGACGATAATCATGCAGCCACCTCCCCCTGTCTGTCTGATTCCAATGCAGATGGAACGCGGGCATCCCGCCAGCTGCTGAGGCAGGTATAGAGGGCGGCTGTCAGTTCGATGTCATCATCACTGCCGCGCAGATCCAGCCAGAGTTTGCCTGCTCCCAGACGGCCAATGACAGGGGTGTTTTGCTGCTTGAAATGACGTTCAAGCGAGCTAAGAGAGTCCAGGGCAGAGTCAGGGTTCGGGGTAAAACACAGGGCAACAGATTCCAGCAGTACATCCGGCTGAGAACCGCTGCCCACCTGGGTATGGCAGGTTTCCAGTGTTACCTGTAAGCCAGATTGCAAATCTTCACAGCTAAGCATCAGCCTTTGTCCCAGCTTCTGCAGCTCACTCAATGGTCGGGACAGCTTGCGGAAGATAGGCATTACAGTGTCCAGCTGCTCAGGCCTGCGATATTCAAGCAAGGTGGCTTCCAGTGCCGACAGCACCATTTTGTCGCATCTCAGTGCCCGCTTCAGCGGATGAGACTGCAGCTTGTCGATCAGTGCCTTTTTGCCTACGACCAAACCCGCCTGAGGGCCTCCCAGAAGTTTGTCACCGGAAAAGCTCACCAGATCTACGCCATCGCTCAGCATCTGCTGTGGCATGGGCTCACTGGCAAGGCCAAAACGGGACAGCTCGGTCAGCGCGCCACTGCCGAGATCTGAGATAAGCCCAATGCCATTGTCACGGCACAATCCGGCCAGCTCTGCTTCAGAGACCGACTTGGTAAAACCGGCGATATGATAGTTACTGGTGTGCACCTTCATAATGGCAGCCGTGTTTTCGGTAATGGCGGCTGCGTAATCTTTAAGGTGGGTGCGATTAGTACAACCCACCTCCACCAGCTTGCAACCAGCCTGAGCCATAATGTCGGGAATACGGAAGGCGCCGCCAATCTCCACCAGCTCACCGCGGGACACAATCACCTCTTTACCCGGAGCAACAGAGGCCAGCATCAGGAGCACTGCCGCGGCATTATTATTAACCACACAGCAGGCCTCGGCACCGGTCAGCTCATGCACCAGCTCACTGATGCGCGAGTCCCTGTGGCCACGCTTGCCCGCCCCCATATCAAACTCCAGGGGAACTGGGTGACGCATCACATCGGTTACCGCACTGATGGCAGATTCACACATCTGACTGCGCCCCAGATTGGTGTGCAACACTGTGCCGGAGAGGTTAATCACAGGGCTTAAACTGTGGCGACCGGCATTTTGCAGCGCCTGCTCCAGCTCGCTGATCAGCAAAGCTTCATCTACACACCAGGCTGGCAGGGTCCCTTGTTTGGCAATTACGCTGCGGGCCGCCGTCAACATTTGGATCAGTTGCGCTTTCACCTGAGGTTTGCCATAGCGGTCAATAAAACTCATCACTTGAGATATCTTCAGCAGGCTATCCATGGCCGGCAGGAGTCTAAACAGGGCGTTGGAAGAGTCGATAGCTTGAGTCATAAGTCTTGGAGAATTGATCTTTCTTTGGGTTAAGAAGAGGAGGCACTGGGTGCCTCCTCAGGTATTCAGTACTGCTGTTTACTAAGCGTTGGCCGCAGGCTCTTCTTCAGCTGAAGGCTCTACTGCATCTTCGTGGGCCAGCAGCAGAGGGTTGACGGTGGAAGGATGGAATCCTTCCTCAACCAGTTGCTGATCCATCACCATGCTGGCCAGATCATCTACCGCCACTTCCAGGCGCGGGTTGATGTCGGTAAACAGCATTTTGGTGTAACCCTTACAGCTGCCACAGCTTTCGATTCGCAAAGGTGCCTTGGTTTCGGTTTCTGCCCAGAGATGGATATCCCGGTTATCACCGCAACAGGTACACTCGGCGCGAACTCTGTGCCACTGGGTTTCACACAGACTGCAGTGCAGATAACGCAATCCCTGACGGGGCTGCTCACGCACCACACTGGCGATGGGGTGAGAACCACACACAGGACACAGCCTGTGATGACCTTCGCCCACTTTGGCCTGTACCTGAGCCACATTTACCGCCCAGTGCGACCAGTAAAGTGACAGAGCTGCCCAGATAAACAGGCTGAAACGGGCAGGAACGCAAGTAAACCGTCCGTCCAGCATCTCTGTCGCCCAGGTTTGCAGCTGCTCAGGTTCCGTGGTTGCCAGCTCCTTCAGCACTTCTTGCACTGAAGGAGAAACCAGCGGCAGCAACTCACTGATAAGCTCCTGCAACCCCGACTGCCAGAAATTGCCCCAGTCGAAACTGGCCGGACTCAGCGGAGTGGAACCAGACAGCTGCAATTGCGGCTGTGGACCAAACAGGCTTTCAGCGTCAGACGTCTGCGCCAGTCGGGCCTGGGCCCGGGTCAGTAACCTGAGCAGACCAAAGTAATCGGTCAGCACAGTGTCATCCGCCAACTCCTGCAAACGTGCTGCACGACGTGAATACACAGCAGCAGGGTTTGCCGGTATCACGGTCAACACATCGGCCGCGTCTTTGGCCAGGGCTTCAGGGTCCAATCCTGTTACAGAAGGGGTTGCAGTGCTCATAATCAGTGTTTTTCCTGCTTAATAATTTTCAGTTCAGGATCGTTCAGCATGTTCGGGTGGTGCTTCTTGCACCAGGCCCGAGATACTGTGCCGTACAACATACCGGCCACAGATCCTTCCACCCAGGTTGCCATCCAGAAGTGCACCATCACGAAGATCAGCATGATCACCGCGCAGATGGCGTGCAGCAGAATGGCCCACTCAATGGTGGAGGCTTCAAAGTAAGGGGCGAAGTAAGGCTGCCACATCATGAAACCTGTTACGGTCAGCACGATGGAGGTCACCACGAAGGTGCGGAACAGCACTTTCTGACCCGGGTTGTAGTGGCCGATAGCGGGGATCTTGTCCTCGTTTTCGAACATCACATCCTTAATAGCCAGCATCCACTTCAGGTCGTTCTTTTCCCACTTGTTATGGTGGTAATAGCGCACCAGCATCAACATCAGCGGCAGACACATCATCAAGCCGGCGATGGGATGAACAAAGCGTGCCATCTGTGGTGTACCGGCAATGCCGCCCAGCCACTGGAACGATGGGAAGAAGAAGGCAAAACCCGTCAGGAAGGTCACCAGACCTGTCGCCACAATGAACCAGTGGCAGAGTCGGTCGAACAGTGTATGACGCAAGATCCTTTCATTCTTATGCATATCCGTTACTCCTTGTCTGACTTGTGGTTGTCATCATGGGAGTGGTCATAAGCCGCAGGCTCATCCTCTTCCACAATGTTGCGGCCCACAGTAATGCGGTGTGCAATGGCCACGGCAGCGGTGGCAATAATGCCCACAGCGCCCAGAGGCTTAACCACGTCCTGCCACAACTTAACCGGCAGGCTGGTCTTGGGATCAGCTGGCAAGCCATAGCTTTCAGGCTGGTTGATGTCGTGCAGAATCATCACCATACCTGTGCCGCCTACCCCTTCTGGGTTGTACAGACCAGCATTGGCATAGCCTTTCTCTTTCAGTTGCTTCACCCGCAGATCTGCGTAGAACAACATGTCTTCACGGGTGCCGAAACGCAGCGCACCGGTAATACAGGTCTTCACACAGGCTGGTTCCAGGCCGATCTGAGTACGGTCAGCGCACATGGTGCACTTGTACGCCTTCTGATCGATAGGATCCAAACGCGGAATGTTAAACGGACAGGCCGATACGCAGTAACCACAACCGGTACACTTGTCTGAGTCAAAGTCCACGGTGCCGTTACTGCGCTGCACGATGGCGCCTTTGGTCGAACAAGCGGTCAAACAGGCAGGGTCGTCACAGTGCATACATGCTGTGTGCGTGAACTGCCAATGCATCTTGTCGTTCTTCTTGAACTCGTGGAACTTCATCAGCGTCCAGCACTCGGAAGAAAGATCTGCCGGGTTCTGGTAGCTGCCGGAGAACTCGCCGATTGGCGCTCTCAGGTCGTTCCACTCAGAGCAAGCCACCTGACAGGCTTTACAGCCATTGCACTTGGTGGCATCGAACAACTTGGTCATCTTGGCGACCTTGCGGCGCACCTGGGCGGCCGGGGTCAGCTCAGATGTGCCTGAACTTAAAATAATATCTTGTGCAGACATGATCAGATCCCCTTCGCCTTCTCAATGTTGACCAAAAATGCTTTGTACTCAGGTGTTTGCGTATTCGCATCACCCACTTCCGTGGTCAGCACGTTACAGGTAAAGCTCTTGCGGATCAGAGCGTTGTGACTGCCGTGACGTGGCAGACCAATAGTGTGAACCCATTGACCATTCACCTTCAGCGGCTGCAGTCGCTGCGTCACCAGCGCCTTGGTTTCCATGGCGCCACGCTTGGAGCTGATACGTACCCAATCACCGTTATTAATGCCCTTGTCCTTGGCCAGTACTTCGTCGATCTCAACGAAGGTTTCCGGCATGGAGATGGCCGCCAGACGACAGTGAGTCGACCAGTAGTTGAAGTGCTCAGTCATAGAGTAAGTGGTACAGACATAAGGGAATTCCTTATTGTTGCCCAGAGTCTCTTTCACGCCCGGCAGCATACGTACTGCAGGGTTGCTGACCACGCTCGGGTGCAGTGGGTTGGTACCGATTGGCGATTCCACTGGCTCGTAGTGCTCAGGGAACGGACCTTCAGCCAGCATCTTCAGGGCGAAGAAACGACCTACACCTTCAGGCTGCATCATAAATGGATGGGCAGATTCCTGAGGTGGCAGCTTCATATTGAAGTCGCCTACGTCGATGCCATGCCAGTGACCATCTGTGTACTCAAGGATCATACGCTTCGGATCCCACGGCTTACCGTTCACGTCACAGGAGGCACGGTTGTACAGTACGCGGCGGTTCATCGGCCAGGCGAACGCCCATCCCGGAGTGATACCTTTACCGGATGGATCATGGTTGTCACGACGGGCCATCATGTTGCCAGCTTCAGTCCAACAGCCTGAGTAGATCCAGCAACCACATTCAGTGCTGCCGTCATCCTTCAGCTGAGTGAAGTTATCCAGCTGGCGACCTGTGGCGATATCCTTACCGTTCAGCTCTTTGGCAACCTCTTCCCCATGTGGGAAAGATGGCGTGTGGTAATCCCACTTAATGGCTTCAATCGGCTCAGGCAACTTACCGCCTTCATCCTTATACATCTGCTTCAGAGTCAGCATGATGCCGGACAGGATCTCTGCATCTGGCTTGGACTCACCCGGTGGGTTGGCGCCCTTCCAGTGCCACTGCATCCAGCGACCTGAGTTAACGATACAGCCCTCTTCCTCGGCGAACAGCGTGGTTGGCAGACGGAAGACTTCGGTCTGGATAGACGCAGGATTCACTTCGTTGAACTGATCTGCGTGCTGCCAGAACGTGGCGGTCTCGGTGGCCAGCGGATCCAGTACCACCAGGTACTTCAGATTGCTCAGCGCCTTCAGCGTCTTATTACGGTTTGGCTGGGAGTTAATACAGTTCACACCCTGTACAAACAGACCATTCACTTCACCGTGGAACATCATGTCCAGATGCTTACTGTAGTCGTACTGCAGGTCCCACTTTGGCAGCCAGTCGTAGCCGAAGTCGTTTTCCTTGGTCGCGTACTTACCCCAGAAACTCTTCATCTGAGAGATAAAGAACTTGGGATAGTGCTGCCAGTAGTTGGTCTGACCCGGACGCAGCGGCACAGGTGTGTAGTTGCGCAGGTAAGTCTCAAGGTTCACGTCATTGTCGTTTGGCAGCTTGAGGTAACCTGGCAAGCCCTGACACAGCAGACCCATGTCGGTGGCGCCCTGTACGTTGGAGTGACCACGCAGTGCGTTTACACCGCCGCCCAGCACACCAATGTTGCCCAGCAGCAACTGGATCATCGCCATACTGCGAATGTTCTGCGCGCCCTTGGTATGGTGGGTCCAACCCAGTGCATACATAAAGGTGGCAACGCGATCGTGAGTATGGGTCGAACCAATCACTTCACACACGGCCTGGTAGTCTTCTACCTTGGTGCCGGTGATGTTACTGACGGTATCAAAATCATAGCGATCAACATGCTTCTTCAGCAGGTTCCACACACAGCGTGGGTGCTGATAGCTTGGGTCAACCTTGGCAAAGCCTTCCCCGTCCAGCTCATAGAACCAGGATTCTTTGTTATAGGTGCCGGATTCTTCATCGAAACCACTGAACAGACCATCATTGAATTCAAAATCTTCACGCACGATAAAGCTGGCGTTGGTATAAGCCTTCACATAGTCGTGGTTTACCTGATCTGTCTCGATCAGATAACGGATCACACCCAGCAGGAAGGCGATATCTGTGCCGCTGCGCAGTGGCGCGTACACATCAGCCAGAGAGGCACTGCGGGTAAAGCGTGGATCTACGACCACAAGCTTGGCATCGTTATGCTGCATCGCTTCTGACACCCAGCCAAAGCCGACGGGATGCGCTTCTGCAGCGTTGCCGCCCATAATAATGGCGACGTTGGTGTTTTTGATGTCGATCCAGTGGTTGGTCATGGCACCGCGCCCAAATGTTGGAGCAAGACTTGCTACCGTAGGGGCGTGTCAGTTACGAGCAATGGTATCGATGGCAACAAGGCCAGTGGCACGGGCAAACTTATGAGTAATAAAACCGCCTTCGTTCGGCTGCGCCGAAGAGGTCATCATGCCTGTGGTCAGCCAGCGGTTTACAGTAGTACCGGCTTCGTTGGTTTCGATCAGGTTGGCGTCGCGGTCGTCTTTCATATGACGGGCGATACGTGAGTAAGCTTCCTGCCAGCTGATGCGTTTCCATTCATTGGTACCCGGCTCACGCACTTCAGGGTACTGATTACGGTTAGGACTGTTTACATAGTCCACCAGACCGGCACCTTTAGGGCACAGGGCACCACGGTTAACCGGGTTATCAACATCCCCTTCAATATGGAAAATACTCTGCTCAGAGTTTTTGCCCACAGTGCCGTGGCTGTACATCAACAAGCCACAACCTACTGAGCAATAACAGCAGTTATTACGGGTTTCTTTCGCTCTTAATAATTTATACTCACGGGGCGCGGCCATGGCCTCACCGGGCATCATGCCCAGCGCGGCGATTGCCGACGTCGTCGCTCCGCAGGCACACAGTTTAAAAAACTGTCGTCTGTCCATCTCGAGTCGCCTCACACTAGATTATTATCTGCACTCACTTGGGCGCGTTTTGCACTTGCATAGAGTGCAACATCATTTTTCGCTGTCGGCATCTCAGTGGCCGACAACGGCCGAAGTATCAGAAAACAAACTCAAAATAACAATTTATCCGTGACGACCCAGATCACACTAAAACCCAAACAGCACCAACAACCAGAAATAACAACCAAAACCGAGATCAAAAACCACCAAAACAAGCAGGTATCAGCCACTTAAACCATGCCAACCAACAAAAACAGATTGCGACACAATGACCTACCGCATAGTAAATAATGTCCCAAAACAGAATGTTAAGCGTCAGCTAATGCAGACAGGTCAGTTTCACAAGGGTGAAAAAGTGAAAGCGGTCAAAGACAGTAGTTTGCGGCAGATATCCGGCATAAATCATCACAACAAGCCAGATCTTGTCAGATACCTAAAAAGCCACAAACAGGCCAATTGGACAAAATGACGCAAATTGGTAAATTTTGAACCAGGCATTTATTGACCATCTTTAAGGAGGGCAGAGCAAATGTTAACCACCATAGAGGATTTGTTCAGGGCGTCGCTGATGAACAAAAGCACTTTGCCAGGCCGCCGACACCCGGCACAAAAAGTGTAACCACTGTCTCAAAAACCAACAATGACAGCACATTGCACTTGTCAGCCACCCGGTAAGTTATTTAGTATCCGCTGCGTTCAAAGGGAAGAACGTCGTCTCCGGTGAGGCGTCCGGACTTCAAATCCGGGTGGGGCTGCCAGCAGTCCCGGGCAGGTTCAACTCCTGTGTTCTTCCGCCAAAATCTTTTTAAACACCCAATAATAACCCACCACCTTATTCCCCAATAAAAGACAAGGCGTCAGCCTTTGCTGTCGAACTTCGGCTGAAAATCTGATTTTATTCAGGCTTAAACAAGCGTCATTTGCCGGCTTTGTTGAAGCATTTCACAAATTCTCCAGCCAGATTCATACCGGCCTCTCCAATTGCTGTGCATTCGGCTAATCTGCCCCGGTTTATTTCAGGCTCGTAGTAAGGATGACCAATGCACCATTGCGGTAACGCTCTCTATCTTCAGGATAAATTTTGTACTCAGTGCGGAGAGGGGATTCAGGAAACCAGAAAACTGCTGACACTGACAGATCTTGAGCCTGAGCTGCTGACTGACCTGAGTCAGTCATGCCCGGATGCCAAAGTATTTACCGGTCGTCTAACCCGTAGCTTTCATTACAAACGCCACAACACGGGCGGTAACGACAGCATCACATACTCCTACTGGTGGATCACTCTGGAAAGCGCCGAGGGTGAAATCAAACAGATCAGCATCAATGCCGAAAATAAGGCTTTTAATAGCTTAAAGGTCGGTGATGTCATCACTCTGCTTGAGCCAACCAGTATCTCCCTGACTTACAAATTGAACAGCGCCGCCAAGGGCATAGTGACCAACGACCAACTGGCTGGCGGGGTGATACTGCACAATGATGATGGTCAGGTATCCACCATGACCAATCACTATGACTGCAGTAAGCCCAGTATTGTCGGTACATTCTTTTTCGGCCTGCTGCTGGCCTTTATTGCCACGGCCATTGTGGCAGGCGTGTCTGACCTGGGTGACGGCTCCATTGTGATGGGTATCTTTATCAGTATCGCCTGCATGGTTCCCTGGTATAACGCCAGCCTGAACAACTTCCATAAATGCCATGCTCGCAAAGAAAGCATTAAAGCGGCCATCGCCAAAATACTTGAGGTCAGCAAATACCAACTGGGCTTTCACCGGGTAGAGCGCCCAAGCCAGGACGACGATATCTTCTGTGCAGATTGCGAGTCCCGCATTCAGGCGAATCTTGGCTACTGTCCCCACTGTGGCATGAGCCAGTCCTCCCCGGTCAATTTGTTGCAGGCTCAAACCGACGATGAAGCTGAGTTTGGCACAGTGTCTAATATGGATGCGGATATGAGTGCTGACACGAGTGTCGCTATGAGCGCCACCGCAGATACGCAACTACAGGTGTGCGAAACCGAACCAGAGACGCAGACACCAGCCCGCAAGAGTATCCGCGAGATGCGTCTGGAGAAGATGAAAGAGTTTTACGTCTCCCACAAGCAGGACTTTATCTACCGCTACGTACTGCGAACCAATGAGAAATTTGATGGCAGTGCCTGGTGCTATATGGTGCAGGTGACCGACCGCAACATGAATACCAGCGTCAGCGATGTGACCCATACAGAAACCATTCGTACCGACTATAAGAATCGATACGGCAATGTAGTGGATTCGAAATATGAAACCCACAGCTATCGCGTTAGGGATTCCAGGCTGAATGGCAAGATCACTGTGGAAGATGAACTGGGCGAAGTCTTCGAACAGTGGCTGCCAGAATCACTGATGAGCCATACCGATGTGGGCGATTACCTGTTGATTGGCTACTCACGCAGAGAGCGAAACGACAGATACCGACGTTATGGCGAGTACTACTACAACATCAGCAAGGGTCGCTGGGAGATGCCTGAGTCCATCCATGAATATGGTGAGACCAGTATGTGGGCCAAGTTTATTGTGTTTTTGGCAGCGGCCGGTTGCGGCGCACTGGCTTACTATACCCGTCAGTGGGAACTGCCAGCCGGATTGTTTGGCGTGTTTATCACAGCTGTTTTCGTCAAGTCCTGGTTAACAGACAAGGCCAACAACGCAAATGCCCACGAGCTGATCAAGCCGATTATGGATACCCTTTACCGGGTCCGGGATAACAAGCAGGAGATCCTGGCTTATCTGGCCAAGCTGAAGTAACTATTTGCTTTAATTGAGTAAGTAAGCCACGAAGCGCTGCGCTTCACAGCGAATATGGCGTAAGCCATGTGATAATGAGCGAGAGCCATGGATGGCGAACTTGCTCTTAAACAAGGATGTTTTTGAGCACGAAGGGAAAAGCAAAAAGATTATCTCTGACTGCTCTTCTCTGTGCCCTCTGTGGTTAAGTGCTTTTCTGTTTTTAAAACTCTTACCACAGAGCGCTTCGCTTCACAGAGAGCACAGAGGAAAGGCCAGAAAAAGCCAAGTTACGTTAGATGTGCTTGCTCTTCTTCGTGTCCTCCGTGCCCTTCGTGGTTCAATGCTTTCCTGTTTTAAAGCTTCTACCACGAAGCGCTGCGCTTCACAGAGAGCACGAAGGAAAAGCAAAAAAGATTATCTCTGACTGCTCTTCTTCGTGTCCTTCGTGCCCTCTGTGGTTCTTTGCTTTTCAGCTTGTTTACTCATGGGTAACAGCCAGGACTATCTTGCCTCTGTGTTGTCCTGACTCCATCAAACTATGGGCTTTGGCCACATCAGCCAAAGGGAAGCTGGCATAAATTGGCAGCAACTCAGCTTTGCCAGTCAGGGTTGGCCAGAACGTCTGCTCTAGCTGAGTGGCAATCTCGGCCTTAGCAGCGTCAGATTGTGGTCTCAGCGTTGAGCCGGTCCAGCTGATACGCTTGGCCATCAAGCGGAAAATCTCTATCTCAGCAGTACGTGACTGCTGCATCGCCACAGACACAATGCGGCCATCGGTATTGAGTGCCTTCAGGCTCAGATTCACCATATCGCCTCCGGCCTGATCCAGCACCAGATCCACTCCGCCCTCCGTGCTGGCACTGGCTCGGGCACTAGCAGTGACTTTCAGGATCTGCTCCAACAGATCTTCATCTTTATAGTTAAGGGCGGCATCAGCGCCCAGCTCCAGACAGTAAGCGCACTTGTCACTGCTGCCACAGGTCACTATTATTCTGGCCCCCAGCGCTTTACCCACCAAAATAGCACTGCTGCCAATACCGCCGCTGCCGCCATGCACCAGTAAAGTTTCACCCATTCGCAGCCGACCACGAATGACCAGGTTGCCCCACACAGTAAACAGAACTTCCGGCAATACCGCCGCATGCTGCATATCCATCCCTTCAGGCACAGGCAGACAGTGATCGCCATGGGTCAACACATACTCGCCATAGCCGCCACCCGGCACCAGAGCACAGACTTTGTCTCCCAATTGCCAGCGACTAACACCCTGACCTGTCGCAACAACCTCTCCTGCCACTTCAAGCCCCAGAACCGGGCTGGCGTTTGGCGGCGCGGGGTATACCCCTTTACGTTGGGCGATATCCGGCCCATTAACCCCGGCGGCGTGAACCTTAATCAGTACCTGATTGGCATCGGGACTGGGCATTGGGCTGGAGGCTAACGTCATGTCTTCCGGTGAGCATCCCGGCGTGAATTGAATATGTTGGAAAGTCTCTGGCAAATTGAAAGCCTGCATCACTGCTCCTTGAGTTAATTAGGGTCTATTGACCTTTGAAGATGGTTTTTTTGCGCCTTTATCGTTGTTTTATACAAAGCAACGCGATTGTGGTGCAGTTCAGCCCTCTCAACCTAGACGGTTATCCGATGTCACCCATCCCCGGTCACTTGCTACTATAAAGATTGACTCGTTTTCAGACCAGATGACGCTGGCTTTGACAAAAGCAGGCTGCTGGATTGAAGGCTCATAATCAGCCGGCAACGGCGATCAGCAGGACGGGAAGACAGGGAACAAGATGTTTGAAAAAGCAGTGAGTCGCGCGTTATTGGTTTACCTGCTGGTCTCAGTAGTGGGTTGCGCCTCAATTGAAGAGCAGCAGCAAAAACTGGATCAGCAAATTGAAGCCTATTACCAACTGGAAAACCCAACTCAGGCTCAGCGGGACGAGATCAAAAAAGAGTTAGAAAGCACCGAACACCGCAGCGCTTGGGCGACGGCGGTGTTGGCTGGAATCTATAACCATGAGTCGGCAACTCAGGAAGAGAAAGCCAGAGTCTTGCCCCTGTATGAACAGGCGATTGAGCTGGGATATAGAATCCCAAAAACCATCTCTTTCGTTGCCAATCAGCATCTTAAAGGTACGCTACCCAATGCCGACAGAGTTAAGGGCCTGCACTACCTCAGGTTAGCCGCCAATCTGGAAAATGAGTGGGCGAAAATCCAGATGGCAACCCTTTACATGGAGGGCGCCCCGGATATCAAACTGCCGCCCTTGCATAAAAATGCCTCACACTATATTGCCGCGGATCACACCAACTTTATGGCCTGGCATTGCCTGAACATATACAGCTATCGTTTATCCAAAACCTGTGTGGAGTATCTGCTTGCAGCCGAAAATCACGATCACCAAAGTCGCAATGTGATGTTGGGACTGGGAGTGATTTATGCCAATGGCTGGCAGGTCGAACCAAATGAACAACTGGCAGCCAACTACTATTCGAAGGCTGCCGAGCTGGGGTTACCTCAGGGGCGCTGGTTATTGACAGAACTCTATCTCAACTCTGATAGCCATAACGAGCAGCAACAAGGCGTCGCCCTGTTGCAACAGATTGCCAATCAGCAAGATGATTATGCCCTCTCCGCCCGCGCCAGGTTGGCGCAGTATATGTTCAAGCAGGGACAGTATTCAGCAGCCTATGAATATGCATCTCAGGCAGAACGTTCTGCCGACGTCATGTATCAGCTGCATCAGCATTACCAACAGGGACTGGGGGTAAAGGCTGACCTGGACAAAGCCCAGGCTTATCTGTTGTCGGCGGCGAACTATGGTCATACTCAGGCGATATTTGATCTGTACTCAACAGCTGAGCTCAAGGAGTCGGTTAGGCGCAGATTCATTGAAATTGCTGCGCAGAATCATAATCAGGATGCCGCGGTATGGATGAAAGACAAGGCTAAAGAACAACCGGATCATGAGCAATATCTGGTTTGGCTGACTGAAGCGGCGCTGCTTGGCGATAAAGAGTCCCAACAAACTATCGCTCAGTATTACCAATTCAGATTCAGCAATCCTGCCTATGCCCAAAACTGGCAACACAGCGCCAGTGACACCGGCAGTAACGCGGCAGCCAATAATCTGAGTGCCATTCCTTCCCCAATCGTCCCGTTGCCCAGCGGCAAATTGCTCGACGATGGCTCATTTATAATCCCGGAACATCACCAGCTTCTCCCGAACGGAAACAATAGTGTGCTGCAGGGCAACATCAGTCACGCCTGGCGTACTCATTGCGGCTGGGTGATAGAACGAAAAACCGGTGAAGTCGGCGTCATAGTCGATACCCGTCAGCGTGATTGCATCCCCAGCGATCAAGACCTGGAGCCCTTGCTTGAATTCGGTGTCCGCGACCTGACCCATAACCTGGCGGCCTCCACAGCCATACTTAACAATGGTCAGCTGATCAGTTGGGGTTCCAGATTATTGGGCGGGTATTTAGTTGACGAAGCCCTCTGGCAGGACAAACGGGCCCCTTCATGGGAAGAGCTGCTCGCCATCTATCATGATTTGGAAAAAGATGTTGTCTCTGTCAGCGCCATGGAATCCAGCCTGCTGGCACTGACCGCCGATGGCAATATATGGCAATGGGGTATGAACGGCGGCAGCTATCTGATCCCGGGCAAATATCACCAATTACTGGGTGGCTATATCAGCAGAGACGCCTGTGGAGTGACCACGACAGGCGGCCTCAATTGCTGGCACCAGAACAAGCCGATGCAACCAATAACACTGATTACCCAAGGGGTAAACACAGTCCGCTCGGCACCTCGTCTTGGCAGTGCCTATGGTTTTGTTGTGATGAGCATATCGGACGAGGGGCAACTGGCCGTATGGAACATTTACTACAACATGATAGACGCCGATCAGGCGCTGATGAATGATCCGGAAATCAACAGCTACACCTGGAGTGATTTGAGGCCCAGTGGCAGCGAAGATCAGTCAATGCTGGCGACCCGAAGTGATGGTCGCACCTATCGCTTTTATTACCCGAAAAACCTGGATATCACCCGTTATCGGTTGGAGAGATAACCTGATGACACATGAGATAAAGTGGCTGTGTGAACAAGTTAAATGGGCTGAAATTGACGAAGACAGTGGCGAAACCGCAGATGTTTACCTGTCCAGCGATGACGAATTGGACGCTCTGGAGAAATTTGCCGGCGCGCCGCTACCAAAGGATTATCGCTGGTTAATGAAGCACTATGGCATGCGTAGCTTCGTCGATGATGAGCGAGTGAATATCAGAATAAACGGCATTTCACTGTCATTTCTGACTCACTTCAGCGACGCCAGAGATACCTTATATGCGTCGGAATTGTATTCAGGTGTTGATTACAAGCGAATTCCGCCGCAGACGCTGGTGATTGCAGACTCATTGTCACGGGACTTACTGGTGATGGGTTTATCAGAACAGAGCTATGGAACAATCTATTACATCAGCAGCTGGAAGCCCTGGGGTGCATTTGACGATGAAGACTATATGGTCAAACTGGCAGATTCTTTTAACCAACTCCTCACCATGGTCGTAGAGAATCACTCACCCGAGGAACCGGACTTTAATATTCCTGACGATAAGATTCTCTGAATAACTTACCGGATAAAACTCCCGCCCAAACAAACCCGAATAAAATCAACAGAAAACACACTTGCAATTAACAATTGTTGAGCACACTATCTATCCATTAAAGACACAAACAAAAGGAATTGACTGTGCCCAGCATGCTTACAGAGCAAGTTCAGCTCGGATTTGATATTGCCACCAGTGTTACCATTATTGGCGCTTTAATTTCATGGAGTTTAGAGAGTCGTCGGCGCGCATCGAAAGAACGTCAGCTGGGCTTGAATGAGCAAGCACGGGTTGCTTCGCTGGAGAAGGTGCAAACCATCCTCAGCGAATTTGAAACCAGCTTCAGCGATATGGTGCAGTCCTGCACCCAATTCACCAGCCCAATACGCCGCAGGGTCAATACGCAAAGTGAATCGCCATTTGCAGCGCTGGAACGCTACCTGACCAACCGTCCCGGAGAGATTGATAAACTGGTTGAGTCCCTCGAACAAATCCGCCACCACGTGGACATTTATTACGAAGCTATCCAAAAGCGCAGATACTCTTTGGTTCCTGTGCTCGACTCTCTGTCCGGTGGTGAGAAGTTTCTCACTGCGCTGCAGCAGGACATCCGGGAAATCGGCCATGCCCACGACAGTATCAACACTGGCTATGTGGCGCTGTTAAAAGAGTTTCACCAGCTCACTCAATACGCCAATTCGCTATTGGAGTCTGCACCGCAGGATGTTGAAGACTCAGAGAAAGTCGATTTACTGATGAATGACGGGCCATTTATCAATCGCTCCTACGCCCTGTTAGCCGACGCTGACTATGACAAATGGGTGGACAGTTTTGTTCCATCAGGCAAAGAGCCTGAATTCCGGGAGCGCCGGGACAACAACACACTGACAGACAACACTCAGCTTTTAGTGCATATCAACATCAACCTGGCAGGTAACCTGATACGCAATCAACAACGCCTGTATGCACAAATACTCTGGCTGGCTTGCAAGCAGGTATCCTCCGCCCAGGTTGAGTGCAAAGATATTTTGATAAAGCTCAGTGCCCTGACCCACAAATTGATGGCCAATAATGAAGAAACCCAACTGGAAGACATCATTAAGCTATATGAGTCAGATGAGTACTTTGGACGAACCAGCTCTGTGCGCTAAATATCGCTGGTGATGTTAATCCCCCTGACTAAAGCCGAGCGTCTGACGCTGTTAATTTGCCTTCAGCGCCCGGCTTATACCTGGGGTATCAGAGAGTAATAGATTATTGGGTGATTGTTTTTGGCCAACAACCAAAGACAATAGACAGACCACTTAAAGGACTCATCGGATTATGACGACTCAACCTCTGGACCTGTTACCCCTGGCGGATCAGCTGGAAGCCTTTATTCAGGAATCTATTCCCAATGCCTCTCGCGTCAGCAAGTATGGTGGCACCCTGTTTACCCTCAAGCCTGAATTGAAAGAAGGCCAGTTTTGTGGCGTGTTTATCTATGCTGCTCATGTGCAGGTGTCTATCAGCCACGGTATGCAACTGGATGACCCGAAAAAGCTGCTGCAGGGCACAGGCAAAACCCGCCGTCATATCAACTTCAAATCCATTAATGAAGTGGATTTTGACGCCCTTAAATATTTGCTGATACAAGCGTCAGAGTTCCAGTAGCCTGCGCCCCTGTAGTTTAAGGTCCCAGTCGCAGTGACACCGCCCGGCTTGCTGTGTCAGCCCATCTTGTCTTGGCTTTCCCAATCTTTCGACTGAGTTCAGCAAACAAGCATCCAGACCAGCATCTGTGCTGTTGAGAGGAGAGCGCAGTGCAGGAATGCGGCGAAGGTAGCTGTTATCAACTTAGTGGAAGTTGCATATTAATCAGCTCCTCAGCTTCAGAGGTCCGAATAAAACCTTTTGATTCATAGAGTTTAATTGCAGGATTTTCACTGAACACGTTTAAAGCCAAGTTGGCAGATCCACGTTGGCGGGCATGCTCAATCACCAAATCCAGGCACCTGGACCCCATACCTTTCCCCTGCAATTCGGGCAGTATCTGCAGATCCCACAGTAAAGTCGTGTCATCACTATACTTCAGACAAACAATGCCGATACGCTCGTTGTCTGCATAAATGTCATAGTTATCCAACGCTTCCCAGCCAACTAAAAACCCTTGGTGATCCCATACTTTCCCGCGAGCCTGATAGTAAGTGTCCATATTTGCTTTGGCGAGGCGCTCCGCAAACAAGGGATCAGAGCTTTTGACTAACGTCACTTCCATCCATTTTCTCCTATCAGTCTCTGGTCGGCGGGCTGCTCCTAAGCCAGTACCAATACAGAACCGGGATAGCTTTTTCAATAGACCAATAGCGAGATAAAACTGGCATCATCTCTGTTAGCGTCGGTTGGCCGCTAAGTTCCCAATCTGGTTTACCCGCCTGCTCAGTTACCCAAATGCTCAATGGAGAACACAAAGTCAGATTGAGCCAAAGGGGCATGACAGGCGCGGCAGGCATCCAGGTTTTTCTTTGCCGGTTCGCCATTGGGTTTGTAAGTCGCAAAATCCCAGTCGCCGGTATGAAGGTTGAAATTGGGAGTTTGTCCGTCACCCAAACCCGGCTGCTTTTCCATCACAGCCACCAGTAGCAATTTATCTTTTACTCTGCGTCCCAGAGCGCTGGTGACCACCTTGCCCTGCTCGTCCTTCTTCACCGAGTAGATCTCGGCCACCAATACGGAACCATGGCCGAGGCCGCCGGAGCTGTTCGCCCCTTTCATAGCCACATCATTGGCAAACAGGCGAATAAACTGATCCGAGTTCTGGGTACGATCCAGAGAGAGGTACTCAGTGAACCCTTGCTGATAATTATCGGGAAACGCGACTTTATCATTGGCTGTCAACTGCATAGGCATAAATGCCAAAACCACCATTATTTTGAAAAGTTTCATTTGTTAACTCCTCACAAAATAGTTCGCATACATACTGTCTGTATACAAATCAAATTGCAACCCAATCTCTGTCTATCTACAATGAACCTCGACCTAAACACTAAAAGGCCATCCCAATTGCCTACAAACGCTGCCCGCCTGGACGACCAACTTTGCTTTGCGCTATACACGGCTTCCAACAAACTCACCGCCATGTACCGCCCTATTCTTGAATCAATGGGCTTAACCTACCCGCAATTTGTGGTGATGATGGCGCTGTGGGAAACCGACAATGTCTCCATTACCCAACTGGCCCAGCGCGCCAGCCTGAGCAAGGCAACCATGACCCCTTTGCTGAAAAAGCTTGAGGCGAAATCCCTGGTTAGATTGAAGCGTTTGGCAGGTAATGAAAGGCAAAAGAACGTTACCCTGACAGATGAAGGCAAGGCATTGGCAACCAAGAGCGTCAGTGCCACAGAAAGTGCATTTTGTGCCACTGGCTTGTCACTTCAGGAGGCGATGTCGGTTATCGAGACATGTAATAAGATTGGTCAAAAATAACTGCCGACGCCTTGTCATCAGGCCAGAGTATGGCTGTGAACCCCCTGTCCAAACACCGGACAGGTGTTGAGAAGAGAGATAGACAATCCAGCGCTGAAACCCGCCGCTCTTGTTGTATCAATAATTCTCCCCGGACAGAGATGCTAATCCTTACCTAAACAGGTAAAATCGCGCGCCCACGTGTCGCTGATAGATGTTCCTCCATGCACCACCCCAATAACTTGTTTACCCGCTTTAACGCCAACATCGAGCACCTGGCACTGCCAGATGCCTTTACCTTTCCCTTCTTTTATCAGCCTCATGAGCTATGCGAAATAGCCGCACATGAACTGCAGGAGTACCTGTTAACCCGGGAAGACTGGCTGTTGGAATTTGGCGTGCCTTCCGAAGCTGACAAGAAGGCGGGTGAAGAGAAAGACGAGGGCTCTCAAGCCCCCGGCGGCATGGGTAAGATGTTTGGGGTATTACTGGTTCGCTCCCCTCAGGGTGAGCTGGGGTATTTCAGTGCGTTTTCGGGCAAGGTCTCAAACCAAAACCTGCACCCACACTTTGTGCCACCTGTGTTTGATATGCTGACCGAGCTAAGCTTCTTCCACCAGGAGCAGCAGACCATTACCGGGATCAGCCAGCAGATAAAGTCTTTGTCTGGCGATCCCCGTATTGCCGGGCTGAATACCCAGCTCAGCCAGTCTATGGCTGAATACCAAAGCTGCGAGCAGCGCCAGCGTCTGAAGATGATTGAGGGTCGCGCCGCACGTAAACTGCAAAGACAAAAGGCGCAGGCTGAGCTCACCGGCGAGGCATTGCAAACCGCGCTGGATGCACTGGCGGTGCAGAGTGTGGCCGAGAAAAATGAGCTTAAATACCTGAAGCTGGAATGGGATGAAAAAATTGCAGCCATTCAAGCAGAGCTCGCGGCCTTGACCACTGCCGTAGAGACACTTAAAGCGCAGCGCAAGGTATTATCAAACACCCTTCAAAATAAGCTGTTTGAGCAATATCAGTTCTTCAATGCCGTTGGGGATAACAAGTCACTCAGGGCTATCTTTGCAGCCAGTGCAAACCCGGCCCCGCCAGCCGGAGCCGGAGAGTGCGCCGCGCCCAAGTTATTGCAATACGCCTATCAGCATGGCTATACGCCGCTGGCCATGGCCGAGTTTTGGTGGGGCACCTCACCCAAGTCTGAAGTTAGACAGCACAAAAAGTTCTACCCTTCCTGCCATGGCAAATGTCACCCCATTCTCAGCTATATGCTGGAGGGGTTAGAGGTCGACCCCAACCCGCTGGAGCAAAACTGGGGAGCAAACAAACCACTGGAGGTGATCTATCAGGATGACGCGATCGTGGTAGTTAACAAACCGTCAGGCTTACTGTCTGTACCGGGAAAAGCTGTTCAGGACTCAGCCTACACCCGGGTTCAGGCACTGTTCCCGGACGTCGAGGGCCCATTTGTACTGCACCGTCTGGACATGGCAACATCAGGCCTGTTGGTATTTGCCCTGACACGCCGCGCCAACAAAAGCTTGCAACAGCAGTTTATTAGCCGCGGAGTGGAGAAACGCTATATCGCCACAGTGGAAGGTGTCGTCGAGCAATCCGCTGGTGAAATTAACCTGCCAATGCGTGGCGATCCCGACGACAGACCAAGGCAGCTGGTGTGCTTTGAACACGGCAAACCTGCCACCACCTATTGGCAATTGATCGAAGTGAAAGACGGCCGCAGCAAACTTTATATGCACCCCAAAACCGGCCGCACCCATCAACTGCGGGTGCATTGCGCCCACCACATGGGACTGAATATGCCCATGGTCGGCGACGGCCTGTATGGCGAAGAAGACTCTCGCCTGCACCTGCATGCAGAGCAACTGGCCTTCGACCACCCGTATACCAAAGAGCGAATGACGTTTAGTGTACCCTGTGAGTTTTAGGTTTCCGCTGATTAGCGGGGAGGATGGTTAGCCAAGCTTCGCTTGGCATTTGGTGAAGCCTCTGCCGAGGCTTTCCGCCAAATGGCGGGATATGAATTACCTTCGGCAATTAAAGGGATAGCCAAGCTTCGCTTGGCCGAAATCGCGGGCTTCCAGCCCACACCCGGGCAGAAGGCTTTGCTCGCCCAAAGCCCTCTGCACTCCAAAGGGCGCCCCAACCAACGCTGACAACTCCTCGGCCTTATGCTGAAAATTGGCTAACGCGACAGACGCTCGTCCATGATTCGACTGTCGCTGCTTCGGCATCCATGCCTCGCTACACCATTTTCAGCAACACCCTCGGCAGCGTCGGACAGGGACTAGGTGCAACCTGCAATTCCTGCGCATTTCTTAAACCTATCCATCTTTCTTTACATCCATATACAAAGCCAGTTCGTCATCCATGACAGCGCCCGCTATTTCAACCTAATCCCTCCGGCAACTTCGGACGGGGACTTAGTGCAATCTGTAAGTAACGCGGACTGATTAACCCGTATCTATCTCTCTGATTCTATTTTCTGCTAACCGGGCTATAACTGTGAGAAAGATTGCGAACGTGTTTGGTATGAAACCTAAGCTAACAATTAAGCGGCTTACCGCCATAGCCCGATTTAAATCCCCTGTGTCATAGTGGTTATTTCACTGCGCTAGAGTGTATGTCCGAGCCCATGTTGTATTGGCATCCCCAATTTGCGGCTCCCTGAAGCGCGGCAAGTGCACCCAGGGAGAGTGCACTGATATAAAGAGGGGAATGCTATGTCAGATCTATCCACGACTGCGGAAAGTCACGCGCAGCGAGACGCAGAAACAAACTCATCCATAAACTGGCTGGGTTGGTCGGCCAAAATCTGGTTTGTGGTCACCGCTATCGGCCAGTGGCTGTTTGTCGCCTATATCGCCGGATACTATGGCTCCCGTTTTGCCGCCAACGGCGTCGATGGCTTTGAAGGAACCCGGCTGGCCAATGGCTTTATTACAGGCGACAGTGTCGGCAATAACATGCTGGCCCTGCATATTCTGGGCGCAGGCCTGATTATCGCCGCTGGACAGTTGCAACTTATGCCCAATATCCGCAGTAAAATCCCCCGCATCCACAGATACAGCGGCTGGTTTTACATCATCGCCTCAGTCATCGTCAGTATGGCGGGCACCTATCTGACCTGGGCCAGAGAGCGGGCGATAGGCTCAGTGGTTCAGGACATAGGTACCACAACCAGTGGCGTTCTGGTCGTCGCCTTCGCCGCCCTCGGGCTTTACTATGCCATTAACAAAGACTTCGCCTCCCACCGCCGCTGGATGCTACGCCTGTTTATGGTAGTTAGCGCCGTCTGGTTCTTGCGCCTGATGACCTACGGCTGGTTTATGACAACCGGCGGCATCGGCATAGACTCCAAAACCTTCAGCGGCCCCTTCCTGGAAATTGTCAGCTACGCCCAGTTTGTTATCCCACTCGCTGGATTGCAGCTGTATTTCTGGGCCCAAAAGTCCAAGAGTCGCCTGGCAACAAACTTTAGCGCAGCCGTGATTCTGCTGCTGACATCTGCCATGGCTATTGGGATATTTGCCGTTGGGGGGTCATGGATTTCCCGCATGGCGGGGGGATAAGACGTGGGCTCCAGCCCCCCACAGTTGCCTGCGGCATAGGTTAGCCAAGCTTCGCTTGGCCGAGATCGTGGAGCTTCGCCCCACACCCGACCAAAAGGGGATCTACAGCAATCCCCTCTTGGATCACCCCTGCCGCCCCAGACGGAGACGAAAACCCCTCGGGCTTATGGATGAAATTGACTACCGCTTCAGACGCTCGTCCATGATTCGACTGAAGCTAGCTCGACATCCATGTCTCGCTCACGTCATTTCATCCAACACCTCTCGGCGTCTCCGATGGGGATAAGGTGTAACCCGCAGCACCGAGTAAATAACTTCGGGACAGGAGTTACTTTGGGCTCATGGGGATATAAACTATGCGTCCTTTAAAGCTAATCCGTAACCTCGAACATGCGTAATGATCTCGTTTACTTCATCGAAGGTTAAATCCTTTAGTGAGTATGTGTTAGGGAATGATCTGAGTGCTGCTACCCACCAAACACGACCCTCGTCGTCCTCGTCGTCCTCGTCGTCAAACTCGCACTGACTGCATAGCTGTTCCAAGTACTCTAAACTAACGCCAGAGTATTCAGAACAAGCAGCCTCCCATACACCATCTTTAAAGGTCTCATCTACACTTGCAGCAACGTAATGGTCAAAATACTTCTTAATGAAAGCATCACCAGTAGGTAGTTGGTGTGTAGATGTTACATTGCGAATATTCCATTCCCACTCAGGATCATCTAGTGTCGCAAGTAGTTCTTCATCCCAAACAACACTCTTGTTACTAGATAGGCGGTGGAAGTTCACATAATCCCTGTGTTCTTCAATTAGCTCCTTTGTCCAAGTAACAGCCTCATTGCTACATAACTCGTTCATCGCCAGTTCCCAACGGTGCTTACGGATGAACTCAGGAGACCAAGGTTTTGTTTTGTCTTTTGCGAAGGCAATACGCTGCATGTACTCATAATCCTCTGTACCACGGTGTGTAGTACTGCAAGGAATGTCAGTCCTGTGGCTGAACCACTTCTCTTTTAACTCTTGAGGTATGGAAGGGTTACAAATCATCTTAGAGACAGCCCACTTCTTACCTGCGTACTCTTGCTCGGTGTTCATTATCTCCCAGATAAGGTTATGAGACCATTCAGCATTCTCGTTACCAGCAAGACCGTAGAAGTAAATCATATCTTCTAGGTCTTCCTCATACATCCAACCATTGTCAGAGTCGATCCAGTACTCCTCAATAGCACCGTAACTCAAAAGCATTTCCCAAGCTTTTTTAGTTTCATAATCCTTTTTAGAGAAGGCAGATAAAATACCAAACGCCCACGACACATCAATAACGCCCACACAAGCAGCGTAAGCAATAAATATAGGCTTGTTAGAGGATTTTACTTGTTCAGGTGTGATTTCATGCTCAAGGAGCTTTAGGTCAGAGAAATTGGGGTAAGTCTCAAAGCCAGTATCATCTTTAATAATATAGTTAGGGTTACTAAAGGTAAAACTATCGCCGTTCTCCTCGAGCCAATCTACGTCATTTACCCAGTCACCTGCTGTGCCTAGTAGGTACACACTTAGACGTGAGACTCGGCATGAGGCAGACTCACCCCACAACTTCTCAACCACCTTCACAAGGTCTGGACGGCGTTCTAAGATACCTTGTTTAATAGCCATAGTCAGAGATTTACGGTTAGCTAGGATCTTGTTAGTAAGACCCATTAGCTTGCTAGATTTCGCTAGGACAATATCGGTCTTCTGGCGGACTTGGATTTCATGCTTGTTCATATTCTTCTTTTGTATCTTCTAAAATCTCTGCTAGTGCTTCTTTGGTATCGTGGAAGTAGTCCATCCAATCGTCAATCTCGATGATATCCCGCCACGACTCAGATTCGCGGATACTTACGATCTCATCTTCCAAATCTTTCGCTTTCTGGCGAAGTTCTTGGACTTTGTTTTGCAACCACTCTTTTTCATTCGATGAGTCGGAAGCACTACTCCAATGCATACCTCCTTCTAGCATTGATATCAGTTCGCGAAGGACTTTTAGGTCCTTAGCTTTATAAGCGCGGTTAACATCGGTCATGAGCTCCGTAGCTTTTTCTTTCTGCTCCTCACCAACACGGTCAGGATGACAAAGCTTACTGGCCTTACGGTAAAGTGCTTTAAGTTCCCTTTGCTCCTCAGGTGAGAGATTGTTTACATCTTTCTTAATCTCTTCTTCATGCTCTTCCGAGAAACTTTTATGATCTTCTGAGGCTTCTTTATAGTCCTTCTCAGAACCGCCTTCGATGTCCTCTTTCTTGCTCTTGAGGTTTTCGTACTCTTCGCGTATTTCACCACGAAGCTGCTTAATCTGTTCTTCAACATCAAAGATACGATCAGAGATCTCGTCGTACTCTTCGGAGAACAGTTCACATTCATCTAGTCGAGTATTGAGCTCAGTTAGTTCGTTTTGTAACTCATGCAACTTAGAGCGTTTCTTGTTGAAGGACTGGTGGGATTCTTCATATGCTTGACGTTCTGCCTCGTACTTCTTTCGGTAGATACAGCGTTTAAAGAAAAGAATCTCAGCCATGATGCCACCTACTTGTAAGTGGTACTCACGGTTGAAGTCTTCAATAAGCCCCACCATTTCCTCTTTATCAGCAGTGAGGACACTGATGCGGCTACCAAGTAGGTTAATCTCGGATTTAAGAGTTTGAATCTCTGGGTCTTCGAAGATAACCAAACCAGTGTGGCTCTTAATGAATTCATCAATTGCCTTGGAAGCATCTGAATAGAAAGAACACTCGATCAATTCCAAGATGTTACTTAGGCCTTGGCTTTCAATATCTTTTAGCAACTCAACTTGTACTGATACCAATTGATGCTCTTGGAGAGCAATGCAGTTCTTGATAAGCTCAAGACGTTTGATAATAACGTTCATTTAAGACTCCAAAATTGAGGGCCAGGAGTATACGATTAATCACGTTATTTCATAAGCGTTTATTGCTTAGAATATGTGCCCAGTCATATAGACGCCAAAGTGCCGGAATCGACATTGTCACGATACAGATAAACTTCTGGTGGCTGGTTACGTCAATTGCACTCAACGTACGAAGAGTAATAACTTCGGTTGGTGTGTCCTTAGGGTTGTTAGCGGATTGGACAGGCAATACCCTCGGCCCCTGGTGAAGCCTGGAAGGCTTCGATGTATATCGCCTGCAAGGCGATTACCTTGCCATGCCGCAGGCAACTTTGGGGCAACTCCGAGCAAGAGGAATACACCCAGTCCCCGTCCGGAGTTGCCGGAGGGGAATGGCTTAAATAGCAAGTTCTGTCATGGATGACAGAACAAGCGCCGCTGAACCAGGGATGGTGAATCGGCGCTGGTTGCGTAATTGAAGTCATTTCACGATGGATAATAACTTCGGTTGGGGCGCCCTTTGGGGTGGAGGGGGCTTTGGGCGCGCAAAGCCCCCTCCCCGGGTGTGGGTTGGAAACCCACGACTTCCTGCCAAACGAAGTTTGGCCAAAAGCCTGCCGCAGGCAAATGAAGCGACGCTTCATAAGTCCAATATCGCCCGCAAGGCGAAGGCCTTGCCAATCCCCCCGCCTGCGGCGAGTGGACGCAGTCCACTATCAACCCAACCAACAGTCACCACAATGTGACCCCATGACTCCCTGCCACAGGCAACACCACGAAAGCATCCCTCGGCAACCGAGGCCATGGTCGCCGCTCAAACTTGCATCAACACCAGGTATATTGTATACAATAACAACTCAAGACAATGCGGCTATCCCCATCAGCCCGCAGGCTAACCATAAAACGGAGCCCTTCAGGCAATGACTGACTCACAGGCAAACACCGCAGCCAGCGGCACAAACACTGCGAACACCAACCGTAATTCCTTCGCCAACTGGCAACCCACGGCTGGCATGACCAAAATCACCACACTGGAAATGCACACAGGTGGTGAGCCTCTGCGTATTGTCACCTCTGGGTTCCCTCATCTTAAAGGCGATACCATTCTGGCCAAGCGCCAGGATTGTCTGGCGAACCATGATGACTTGCGTAAAGCCCTGATGTTTGAACCTCGTGGTCATGCGGATATGTATGGCGCCCTGATTGTTGAGCCAGAGCGGCCAGACAGTGACTTTGGTGTACTGTTTCTGCATAACGAGGGCTACAGCACCATGTGTGGTCACGCCATTATTGCCTTGTCCAAGGCGGCGGTTGAGGCGGGAGTCATTGAAGCCTGTGAAGGTACCAATCATCTGCGTATCGATGCCCCGGCAGGCCTTATTCAGTCCCGGGTTGAGCTGGTTGAAGGTCAGGTGCAGCATGTAGAGTTCGACAATGTGCCTTCCTATCTGGATAAGGCGCAGCAAAGGGTTGAAGTCGAAGGCATTGGCGAGGTGGTGTTTGATCTGGCCTGGGGCGGTGCCTTTTATGCCTATGTGGATGCCGACAGCATCGACCTGAACCTTGGCACCGACAATGCCAACCAAATTATCGACTGGGGCAAGCGCATCAAAGCTGCCGTGATGGCAACAACCGACATAACCCACCCCTTTGAAGCCGATTTGAGCTTTCTTTACGGCGTGATTTTCACCTCGCTGACTCAAGTTATTCATCCCGGGTCCCACAGCCGTAATGTGTGTGTATTTGCCGAGGGCGAACTGGATAGAAGCCCTACAGGCACAGGGGTCAGCGGCCGCGCCGCCATTCACCATGCCAAAGGTGAGCTGGCATTGGGGCAGAGCATCCAAATCGAGAGTATTTTAGGTTCGCCCTTTATCGTGACCGCAATTGAAGCCTGTCAGTTTGGCCCCCACAGCGCCATTATTCCCCGGGTATCCGGCAGCGCCAATGTGGTGGGGCAGCACAGTTTTTACCTGGATCCCGCCGATCCACTCAATACAGGATTTATCTTCCGATGAAGACACAAGTTCAACCCGTACTGGAAAAGAGACAGGCAGCCCTGCGAGCCGAAATGGCCAGCCAGGGCCTGGATACCCTGCTGCTGTTTGGCTATGAGAATATTCGATATATCAGCGGCTTCAGTGGCCACGCCGCCTATCTGGTGATCTCTGCTCAAGATGCCTTCCTGATCTCAGATTACCGCTACGCCGAGCGCGCCAAAGCTGAGAGCGTTGGGTTTGAGGTGATCTGCCGTGACAGAGACAATGAGTCTCTGGGTCACTGTATCAACCGCTTTATTCAAGCCGCAGGTACTCGCTCAAACATCAGGGTCGGCTTTGAAGCTGCTCACATGGATGTTGCGACCTGGCATGCCATCGCCGCTGAGCTAGCGAGCAAATTTACAGACGAGCAGCTTGAGCCGGTTACCGGCATGGTCGAGGCCATGCGTATGGTCAAAGATGAGTGGGAAGTGGCACAAATTCGTCAGGCTGCCGCCATTGCCGATCAGGCGCTGGCCGATACCCTGCCCTTTTTTAAAGCTGGCGTCAGCGAGCGGGATCTGGCTCTGGAGCTGGAATACCGGATGCAAAAGCTGGGCTCTGAAGGCATGTCCTTCGATACCATTTTGCTGTTTGCCCAGCGCAGCTCCATGCCCCATGGCAGTCCTTCTGCCCAGCAGCTGAAATCCGGCGACTTTATCACTCTGGACTTTGGTGCCGTGGTCAATGGTTACCGCTCAGATATGACCCGCAGCTATATCTATGGCGAGGCCTCAGACAAACAAATTGCTATCTATAACACAGTGGCCGAGGCGCAGCAGGCCGCCATGGACACAGTCAAAGCTGGCGTGCCTGCTATCGAAGCGCTTAAAGCCAGCAACCGGATTCTGCAGGCCTCTGCTTTTGCCGAATTTGCCGGTGAAGGCCTGGGCCATGGTGTTGGCCTGTTCCTGCACGAGCAGCCCTTTATCAAGCCCGGCTGCGACTATGTGCTGCGCGAAGGCAATATCATCACCATAGAACCTGGTATCTATATTCCGGGCTTTGGCGGCGTGCGCCTGGAAGAGGATATTCTGGTGACGACAAGCGGCTATGAACTCCTGACCCATGCGCCCAAGCCTATGGTGCTGGAAGCCTGATAACCAGTTGACCCAAGAGTCAGCGTGAAATACAGAACAACAGGGATATTAACTGATGAAGATTATCGACAAGCAGCAGGTGGTTACTTCACTGAATTACGACGCCTTACTGCCAGCACTGAAAAAGAGTTTTGGTGGCAGCTTCTCCATGCCCAGACGTCAGGTGTTTGAGCTGGCTCCCGGCGATCCGGCACACAACGCCTTCGCGGTGCTACCCGCCTGGGATGAAGAGGTGATTGGCGTTAAATCCTTTACCTATTTCCCCGAGAACGCCAGGGATGGCTATGACTCGCTGTATTCAAAAATCATGCTGTTTGACCGTCGCCATGGCGTCCCCCTGGCTCTGGTTGACGGCACCAGCGTGACCCTCTGGCGCACCTCGGCGGTTTCCGCCCTGGCCGCCGACTTCCTTGCCCGCCCTGATGCCAAACACCTGGTGTTTTTCGGCACAGGCAACTTGGCCAGCTATATGATTAAGGCGCACCTGAGCGTGCGCGATTACAACAAGGTGACCATAATCGCCCGTAATGCCGACAAGGTTTCCAGCCTGGTGGCCAGACTGAGTGAAGAGTTACCCGACATCAGCTTTGTGTCCGGCGCCAGCACTCAGGAGATAATCTCATCCGCCGACACAATCAGCTGCGCCACAGGTTCTCCCGAACCTTTATTCAACGGCGACTGGCTCTCCCCCGGCACTCATGTGGATTTGATCGGTAATCACCATGCACACTACCGCGAATGCGATACCGCCACTCTGGTGCGCAGCCGTGTGTATGTGGACAGCAAGACCAATGTACTGAATGAGGCCGGTGAGCTGCTTATTCCTATCGCCGAAGGCGTATTTGAGGCCGAGCAGATCTGCGGCGAAATGGCAGACCTGTGCGCCAGCCAGGTGGGTGGACGCACTCTGGGACGGAAGTCAGACGAAGAGATCACCCTGTTTAAGTCTGTGGGCACCGCCCTGTCCGACCTGGTGGCCGCCAATCTGGTTTACAAGCTCGCCGCCCGGTTCGACTGATAGTTGTTTTAAGAATTGCTTAGTAGGGGTGCTTAAGCGATGAAGGACCAGGGCAACAAAGAAAGGGGCTATCCGGTGTGGATAGCCCCTTTTCCTTCCAACTTTCCTGTCAGCGTCTTTTCAACCTAAGCATTGCCAACAGCATCAGCGTCAACCATCCCAGGCTGCCACCTCCACCACCGCCTGTAGTTGGAGGCTCGGGAGCGGCTACCACACTGATATTTACCGCATCCTGATTGGCCGCCCCCAGACTATCAGTAGCCGTTACAATGAATGTCAGGGTACCGGCACTGGAAGGCGCGACAAAGCTGGCATTGGCCTGATTGGCATTGGTTACGGAGACACTGGTGCCAGCACTTTGTTGCCACTGGTAGCTGATGGTATCCCCTTCAGCATCAGTAGCAGAAGCTGTCAGATTGACTGTCTGCCCCACATTCGCCTGGGCATCTTCACCAGCAGAGACGGTCGGCGCAGTGTTGTTTCTGTCGTTGTCATTAATGGTCACCGTCAGCTCGCTTTGTCCCAGCGGCGCGCCATCTATTGCAGTCAGCGTGACCTTGAAGCTCTCTTCCCCTTCGACGGCATCATCATCAAGCAGTGACAGATTGAAGGACTGCACAGAATCATCACCGTCTGTCCAATTGAGTTCACCGGATGCATCCTGCACATCAGAGCCAACAACCGCGGAATCACTCTGCAGTTGATAACTGACCTTAAGTGCACCAACCTTGCCCCCGGTGCGTTGGACCTGTACCTGCACAGTGCCACCTTCATCTCCATCAAGGGCATTGACCGCAAAACCGACCGAACCCACAGCTTCACCTATGTTCAGGCTGTGATAACTGGGGGTAACCAGGGTTGCACCATTGGATGGATTAAACAGACGTACCCAGGCCAGCAACTGCTGTTTTTTCCCTGAGTCCAGCGTCGTGACCTGAATGGTCTTATCCGCCAGATCGGCATCGGCCCAGTTCAGAGTGCCTGATGCCTGTTGAAAATCCGTGTTACTTATGGCAGACCCTTCCAGCAGCTCCCACTGCACACTGACAGCACCACTGCCCGCAGGTCTTTGTACCTTAACCTCCAGCAGATCTCCGGCGCCGCCGCTGGTTTGCGGCGAGGCAAAGCTGATTTGCCCCTGGGTTGAGTTCAGGCTGGCATCCTTAAGCACGTACAAACCTGAGTTGATATCACTGGCCAGCACCAGCCCGGAGGGCAGATAGGGATAGACGCCCCAGACGCCATTAAAGGCATTGGAGTCAGAAGCGGGAAAGGTATCAAAGAAGCCAGCTTCGACAGGATTGGCGGGATCACTGATATCAAGGATAGTGACACCACGCTGATAATTGGACATGTAGTAACGACTGCCACGGGCATAACCATTGTGGTCGATTGCCGCCGTTGGCCCGGTCCACACTTTCACCAACTGTGGTGCACTTAAATCATCGACTTTAAACACCCTCAATGTCGTGTTCAGCGAAACCCGACGCTCATCCAGCTCATCATGCACATAGATATGCCGCTTGTCTTCACTCCACCAGCCTGAATGCACATACTCGGCATTCTGATAGCTGACATCCGCAAGTTGTCTGGATTGCGAGGGATTGGTGATATTCCACAGTCGCATGGATTCCACGTTGAAATCCATAAACACAGTGCACACAGGAGTCTGGCAGTTAGCCTGCGCCCTGCCATCGTCCACCACCATAGAGGCGGCATCATGGGTATAATCGGCGAGGGTCGCCCCTGAGTTGTTGAACAAGTTGTTGAGCACTCCGGGCTGGCTCAGGCTGTAGGTACGAAAAGCCCCACCGCTGCCACCCTGGCCAACGATATGCAGCAGAGGTGACATGCCATTGAGGGCAGTATTGGTGGTGTAATCTACATGACTGATATACACATTGTGAGCCGAGGTTACGGCACTGTCTGAGGTCACCAAAGAGATAGAGTCCGGCAAATTACTGAGATCGATAATCTGGATCTGATCTGAGCCTTCGGACGACACATAGGCGTGGGCTTTCCAACGTACAGCCTGGCTGTCAAACCACTGCAATACCTTGATATCCCGCCAACTGGTGCCACTGCCCTGCACTGTACCAACCTCTACCGGCGACTCGGGATCGGCCAGACTGACCACAGCGGTGCCATTTTGCAAACCAATAATGGCGTACTCAGTACCTGAGTTAAGGTCTACATGACCCCAGATATCATTGGCGGCACCGGGGGAGGATGAGAACGCTGACAGCGCCATATGAGAGACAAGATCGATATTGTCACAGGCAAAACCGGACGCCGTGCCGCCGGAACAATTTGCGCCGGGCTGACTCTGCTGCAGCGCGGCCATTTGTGCCAGTCGATTGTCCAGCTCAGTTCCGTACTGACCTATACCATCACTGATAACCTTAAAACCTCTCTCTGTCAGCTGGCCGGCAAACTTGGGAGGCACACCTGTAAGCAAAGTCTTGTTCAGACTGGGGGCCTGAGACAGGAAGTGGTCAACCCGATTATAACCACCGTAAACCGGCACAATATCACTGGTCAGCAGAAACAACTCATCGGCATTACTGAGGCTATACTCCCCCTCTGCCACCAGCACTTTATCGCCTTTATTGGCCTGACGTATGGCATAAGCCAGGCTGTTACAGGGCCGCAATGGGTTATCACAAAAGCCTTTATCCTTGCCGTTTGGCGCCACAAATCTGGCCTTGTCATGCTCTGCATGGGCATCAGCTTCGGGAATAATTGCCACTGCCGCAAATCCAAGCCCGGCCGCCACCAGTCCGGGCAATAGGGTATTGAACGTCCTCATATTGTCGCTCCTGCGGTCGGTTGTTACCGCCGCTTTATCGCTTTTATTTGTTTACTGCTCCCGATAAGCTAGCACACAAGCAACAAAACGATAACAAACCAAGGAAAGCTCCTGATGCAGCTAAGGATAATCGCCGCCATAGCCATGCCGTTAATCCTGGTCGCCTGTCAGCCCACTCCTACCCGGCTTGAACTGGTGCCGGTTTGGCGGGGTGCCCCCATTGCCTGTGGTGACACTATAGGAGCAATGTCTGCACCCCAGAGTCAGTGGCAACTGGCACAGCTGCAGTTTTATCTGTCTGAGTTCAAGCTGAATAATCAAGCTTTGACATTGCAATCAACTGCCCATCAACAAACGGATGTAGCACTGCTTGGCAGTGACTGCAGCGGCGAAGGGCATTGGACGCTCAGCTTTACCGATACCATAGATAACGGCGACCTCAGCTTTACTCTGGGAGTCCCTTTCAGTCTTAATCACCTTAATCCAATTAAGGCTGACTCCCCCTTGAATCAGAGCGATATGTTCTGGACCTGGCAACTGGGCTATAAATTCCTACGCCTGGATATAACCCGCACTCCCGATGAACTCAACCCGCAGACCGGCTGGAGTTTTCATCTGGGCTCTGCGGGCTGTGAATCTCCCAGCCCAATGCGCCCTCCTTCAGTCCCCTGCGCCGCAGAAAATCGATTCCGCTATCAGCTTGCTTACTCAGGACAACCTCGGCTGACACTGGAGCTGAGTGAATTGCTGCCAGCTAACATCACTGCAAATCCGGATTATCAGGAGTCATGTATGTCTGAGCCAGGGAATAAAGCCTGTGCGCCTTTGCTGAGCCAACTGGAGTCGGCACAGAGATCCGTTCAGCCTCTATGGTCATTGCAGCAGGCTGAGCCGCAACACAACAACACGGGAAACCTCAAAGAGAGTTCAGGGCAATGACAGGTGTTAAAGAGGCTGGTTTACTGATTATCATGCTGGGTCTGGTAACCCTGCCTGGCTGCTTACCCAGCCAGGAGCCAACCGAAGAGACTCAGGTTTACCAATGGGCTCTGCCCGATGACTTCCCCCTGCCCCAGGTCCCCCCAGAAAATCCTATGTCTGATGCCAAGGTTGAGCTTGGCCGTCACCTGTTTTACGACCGGGCGCTGTCAGCCAATCAACGCCAGAGCTGCGCTTCCTGTCACCTGCAATCCCACGCATTTGCCGAGCCTTTGCGGGTATCCACCGGCAGCACAGGCGAGCAACACAGACGTAATGCCCCGGCGCTGGTGAATATCGCCTACAACAAGAATCTGACCTGGGCCCACAATGGCCTGACTCAAATTGAGAGACAGGTGCTAATCCCCCTGTTCGGACAAGAGCCCATTGAGATGGGCGTCAGTGGCCATGAACAGCAGGTATTGCAGCGGCTTACCCGAGCACCCTACCCGGAGCTCTTCATCAAGGCCTATGGTGAAGCTTATGCAGGTAAGCCAGAGTTTATTCAGGTAACTCAGGCGCTTTCCAGCTTTGTCCGCAGCCTGATTTCCCTCTCCAGCCCCTTCGATCGCTACGCCTACTATGAAGATGACTATGCCATTAATGATCAGGTCCGGGCCGGTATGAAGCTGTTCTTTTCAGAGCGAATGGAGTGCCACCACTGCCATGGTGGCTTTAACTTTACCCAGTCCACCAGCCATCAGAAGCAGCCTTTGGACAGGCGGCCATTTCATAACATCGGCCTGTATTACACCAGCCGCACCAAACTAACTGATGACAGCCAGGGCTACCCGGACAAAGACAGAGGGCTGGGCGAGTTGACCGGTAAGCCGCAGGATGATGGCAGGTTCAGGGCTCCCACCTTGAGAAATATCGCTCTGACTGCCCCCTATATGCATGATGGCAGCGTAGCGAGCCTGGAAGAGGTGATTGAGATATATGCCGCCGGAGGCAGGGAGATCACCAGCGGCCTTTTCGCCGGTGATGGTCGCAGACACCCTTTCAAAAGTCCTTTTGTGAACGGTTTTGATATTAGCGCACAGGAAAAACAGGACCTGATAGCCTTCCTTAATAGCCTGACGGACGAATCGTTTATATCGAACCCTGCGTTCAGCGATCCCTGGCCTGTCACCGAGCAAATGACCAGCTTGAGATGAATCCCGAAACAATAAAGCCCGGCTCAATGCCGGGCGTTATCATCTGTTCATCGGTTTATCTGGTGCTAAATGGTACCGTCTTTCAGCAGGGCTTTGATCTCATCTCTGGCACTGAAGATATGGTCCTTCAGCAGGCTGCAGGCTTCGTCGATATGGCCACTGCGGCACAGGTCGATAAGCTGTTTGTGCTCACCACCTGACTTTTTAATACCATCAGCCAGCAACAGGTGCATGCTGATATAACGGTCGGCATTCTTATTCAGGTTACCAACAATCTCCAATGTCTGAGGACGACGCGCTCCCTGATACAGAAACAGGTGGAAACGGGTATTCAATTCAGCCCACTCATTAATACTGCCACCATCGGCAAAGGCTTGATCCAGAGCTGCCAACAGGGTTTCTGCCTCATCAAAATCTGCAGCTGACATCCTGGGCACTGAGCGGCGCAGCAGGTCGGCTTCCAGCATGGCACGCATTTCAAACAGCTCATCCAGATGGGCTGTATCCAGCTCTGTCACTATGGCGCCTTTATGGGCCTGGAACTTCACCAATCCTTCGGCTTCCAACTGCAAAAGTGCTTCACGAACCGGAATACGGCTGACATCCATCTCCTGGGCCAGTGCCGCCTGACGCAATGGCTGCCCTGCTGTGAATTCACCTGACAGAATCTTTTCGCGGATAGTATCAACAACAAACTCGGTGCGCGTCTTGTAGGTAATCTTCATCGTGGCATTTTGCATTGTGTATAAAAAGTCCCGGCAGTTTATGTAACTCATTAAAAAAAGGCCAGACAAGCTGGCCCTGGGATAGATGAAGCGCACAAGAACATAACCTTCCCTAATGGAGTTAATTCTCTGCTTCGGGGAAAGCAGAGAACTCACTCCGATGCATCCCGTATGGAAGGACCACAAACTCTTCCTCAGCTCTACATCACTCACATAAGAACGGTTTAGATGCGACTAAATCGCATTTTGTATGCACAATGGGCGCTGGAAACGTTCAATCGCCTGGCTGCCAACTGAGGTGCTGCGCACATCGGTGGAGCTGGGGAAAGGACCGCCATGCATCATGGAGTCACACACTTCAACGCCTGTTGGCATCTGGTTGTAGATGAGGCGCCCTACCGCATAGCAAAGCGACTCAACCACATTCTGGTTGGCAGCAATCAGTGCATCACTGCCATGGATGCTGGCGGTCAACTGACCTTCCAGCCCTTCCAATACCTGCTCCAGCTCAGCGGCATCTTTATAGGTCACCAGCAAAGCTGCCGGGCCAAACACCTCCTGATGCAAAGCCTCATTGGCAATAAACTCAGCTGCGGAAGTCGCGAACACCTGAGTGGCACAGCGCTTATCTTCACTCTGACCACTGGCCACCAGCCGGGAATGCTGTGCCAGGGTGTCACAACCCTTTTGATAAGAGCTGAGAATCGCCGGGGTCAGCATAGGCTGAGGGGCTGACTGCTCCACTTCACGGGATACGGATTGCTTAAAGCCTTCAGCCTCGGCCTCGCTCACCAGCCACAGACCCGGATTGGTACAGAACTGACCTGCGCCCATATTCAGTGATCCGACAAAGGTCACTGCCAGAGTATCTTCGTTGCCTGCAACCGCGCCAGGCAGCAACACCTGAGGGTTAATAGAGCCCAATTCACCAAAGAAGGGGATCATCTGCTGACGCTGCTTAATGCTGTCCAGCAGCGCCATCCCCACAGCATAAGAGCCGGTAAAGCCCACCGCCTGAATGCGGGAATGTTTCACCAGAGCATGGCTGATGTCATATGACTTGCTCTGCAGCAGCTGATACACACCAGCAGGCATATTGCAGCGGGCGATGGCGGCGGCAATCGCCTGAGTTACAATTTCACTGGTACCCGGATGGGCTGTGTGAGCCTTGTAAACCACTGGGCAACCTGCAGCCAGCGCAGAAGCGGTATCACCACCTGCGGCGCTGAATGCCAGCGGGAAATTACTGGCACCAAATACGGCAACCGGGCCAACGGGGATCTTGCTCAGCTTGAGATCCGGGCGTGGCAACGGCGCACGCTCCGGCAGCGCGCCATCATGGGCGATCACCTCTGGGTCTTTTTCCAGATTTCCTGCAAACAGGCGCAGCTGTCCCACAGTGCGACCCAACTCGCCTTTAATACGCATTTCAGGCAGTCCGGTTTCCAGCGGGGTGCGGGCCACCAGCTCTGCTTCCCGGGCCACCAGCTCATCGGCAATGGTACTGAGGAACGCCGCTCGCTCTGAACGGCTGGTTTGACGGTAGGCTTTAAAGGCTATCCAGGCTTGTTCGCAGGCAGCCTGCAGCTGTGCATCGCTGATATTCTGGAACTCAGGCGTCATGGCACTGTGGTCCAGCGCATTGATGGCACTGAAACTGCCTTCGCCTTCTGCAGCCCACTGATTGTTGATAAAACTCAATCCGGTCAGCATCTTGCTTCCCCTTAAACTAGTTGAAATCCGTTAACATAGGGATCGTCATCATCCACCAGGATCTGGTTGTATCCCGTGACCCTGGCCCATCCCTGAATTGAAGGCTTGATGGCGGTAATGCCACCGACTTCAGTAATTTCTTCAATCGTACCCACAAACTGGCTGCCGATAATCGACTCGTGGACAAACTTCTCCCCGGGTTGCAGCAGACCTTTGGCGTGCAACTGCGCCATACGCGATGAAGTGCCAGTGCCACAGGGGCTGCGGTCTATCGCCTTATCACCATAGAACACAGCGTTGGCCGCACTGGAGCCGGGAGTTTGCGGTTTGCCGGTCCAGAGCACATGGGAAAGACCCCGAACCTTAGGATCTTCAACATGGACACATTCCACCGCCTTACCGGCAATCTCCCGCACCAGCGGGCTGAACTTGAGGATGTCACCCGGCGTCCAGGCATCAATACCCGGGAAGTTTTGCTGAGGCTCGACGATGGCGTAAAAGTTACCGCCATAGGCGATATCCAGCTTCAGTCTGCCAAGTTCAGGCACATCAATTTCAATATCTTTGTGGGCTAAATACGCGGGCACATTGAAGATTTTGACCCACTCCACCTTGTTGCCCGTCATGGCGTACTCCACATTGATCTGCCCTGCAGGTACATCAATGGTGAGCTTGCCCGGCACCCGTGGCTTAAGCAGCCCGGCTTCCAGTCCGGCGGTTACCGTACCTATGGTGCCGTGGCCGCACATGGGCAGGCAGCCAGAGGTCTCGATAAACAGAATCGAGGCGTCGGCATTGTCGCTGCAGGGCGGGTAGAGAAATGCCCCGGACATCATGTCGTGCCCTCTGGGCTCAAACATCAGAGATTGACGGATCCAGTCATACTCCCGCATAAAGTGCAGCCGCTTATCTCCCATGGTCTCCCCTTCCAGCACAGGATGACCGGAAGTCACCAGCCGAACCGGGTTGCCACAGGTATGGGCATCAATACAAAAAAAGGTTCCTTTATTCATCTGCAAATCCTGCTCATAAAATCCAGGCCGCCCGCTGCGATTAACAGCGGCCAGCCCAATAAAGACTTACAGACCAAACTTGCTCAGATCGATACGGCTTTCCAGCGCTTGCTGGTAAACACGTTCAACATAGGCACGCTCTTCGCCCGCCAGAGGCAGACGTGGGGCACGAACGCGCTCACTGCCGCGACCCGCCAACTGCTCAGCAAACTTGATGCACTGCACCAGAGTTGGGATGGTGTCCAGACGCAGCAGTGGCAGGAACCAGCGCCAGATTTCGCGGGCTTCTTCGTAACGGCCCTGTTGTGCCAGGGTGTAAATCGCCACGGACTCGCGAGGGAACACATTGGTCAGGCCGGAAATCCAACCGGTCGCGCCCAGCATCAGGCTTTCCAGGGCGATATCATCCACACCTGAGAACACGATAAAGCGATCATCAAAAGTGTTGTACAACTCAGTGATACGGCGGGTATCTGTGGTGGACTCTTTCACCGCCACTATGTTGGCCTCTTCTGCCAGCACCTTCATGCCTTCAATGGAAATATCCACACCATAGCTGACCGGGTTGTTGTAGATCATGATGGGCAGTTTGGTCTGGCGGGCCACCGTCTGATAGTGGACTATGGCCTCGGCTTCAGTGGAGCGGTAAACCATTCCGGGCAGCAGCATCAGGCCATCTACGCCAATCTCTTCGGCATCTTTGGCAAACTGAACCGCAGCGGCGGTGGTGGTTTCAGCTGCACCACAGATAACAGGTACGCGACCGGCAATCACTTCTACTGCCGCCTTCATTACCTGACGCTTCTCTTCAGCGCTGAGCTGGCAGTTTTCGCCTACTGTGCCACACACAATGATGCCGTGTACGCCATCTTCAATCAGGCTTTCCCACATTTTGGCATTCTGTTCAAAATCAATTGAATCATCAGCTCTGAACTGGGTTGATACGGCTGGATATACACCTTTCCAATCTGGTCTCATTGCGGTTTTACTCCTGACTAAAAATCACTGGGAAATTGAAGGTTTATTTAGGGATTTAGTAGCGTTAATTTTGCCTTCCCGGCTATTGCTTGATTTTTAAACTAAGGTATATTGTATACAAAATCAAGCGGCATTTTTACAAACATGCAAAATCAGCAACATTCGAATCAGACCCCGCATATTGTGGTGCTGGGGGCCGGCGTAGTTGGCTTATGTACCGCCATTCAACTGCAGCTACGGGGGGCGACAGTCACCCTGGTAGACAAGGATGGTGTGGGTGAAGGCTGCTCAAAAGGCAATGCAGGCCACTTTGCCACTGAGCAGGTATTCCCGCTGGCGCAGGCCTCTTTGTTGCCGCAACTACCGGGCATGTTGCTGGATCCCAAAGGGGCATTACGCATCAGCCCCACTTATCTGTTCAGGGCGATTCCCTGGTTTTTGCGATTTATGACCAATATGCGTAGGCAGGTGTTTAAACGAAATACTGCCTCGCTGAGAGCATTGAATGAGGGCGCCATGGATGCATGGCAAAGATTGCTTGATAAAAGCCAGAACCAGCATCTGCTCCACTGCAAAGGCAGTCTGCTGACATTTGAATCAGACTCCCGCGAAGCCGCCAAAGCCACCCGGGCCATGTACCAAAGTGAAGGAGTCGGGGTTGAGCTGCTTGAGCGTCAGGCACTGGATGCCCTGCAACCGGGACTGCATCCCAATATCACCCATGCCCTGCACTTTACTCAGGTAGGCCACACCTCCAGCCCCTATCAGCTCAGTCAGTCCCTGTTCCTCTATGCCAAATCTCTGGGGGTTAAACTGCTGCAGGCTGAGATCACCCAGATAAAACACGCCAAAGGCAAACTGACCCTGAGCACAGACAGCTCGGTACTCAACACAGATAAGCTGGTTGTTTGCACCGGAGCCTTTTCCAAAACCCTGTGCAGTCAACTTGGCTATCAGGTCCCACTGGATACCGAGCGCGGTTATCACTATATGGTCAGTAGCGAGCGGATGCCGACCATGCCTGTAGTCTCCTTTGAAAAGAAGTTTATTCTCACGCCCATGAGTGAAGGCCTGAGGCTGGCGGGCACAGTGGAGTTCGCGGGCCTTAAGCAGGCGCCCAATTATCAGCGTGCCGATATGCTGAAACAGCTGGGCGAGAGCATCTGGCCGGATATACAGGACGATAAACCCGAAGATGAGAAACGCTGGATGGGATTCAGACCCACACTGCCGGATTCATTGCCGGTAATGGGTAAAGCGCCCCGCCATGACAATCTGTTTTTTAACTTTGGTCATCAACATCTGGGACTGACACTGGCAGCAGTCAGCGCAGAATTGGTCGCGGCCGAAGTGATGGGAGAGAAGCCAGCGGTCAATATGATCCCCTACTCTATCGCCAGGTTTAACTGACCCAAATTCAGGGCAAAAAAAAGCATGGCTTCAAAAAAGGGATGAGAAGCCATGCGTTAACCAAATAAACCGGTATTAAAGGAAGAGAATAATGAGATGAAACACTTGCCGGAATCTCACCGGCTCCTTTATCTGGATTCCTGAAACTTAAAACTGATAAGTGGCGCTGAACAGCAGTTCGCTGACGTTGCCCACATGGTCAAACTGATACTGAGCAGCTACACCCAGATCCAGACCTTTGTATACGTTGTAGTTCAAACCTACGCTGGCGATACCACCGACAGCATTTTCGGTGTGGTGTGCGCCACCGGCACGGGTGATGGTTTGCTCAAGATCGTCATTGGCGACCGCTTCAAACTCATCTTCACTGCCGGCATGATAGCTGTACTGAGTCAGTACCAGACCCAGACCTGTTTTCAGGGTCAGCTTGTCATTCAGAGGCATAAAGTAAACTGGCTTAACTATGTACTGGTGGGCCTTGGTGTTGGCGCTCCAATCACGCTCATGGGTGGCTGACACGCCAGGCTTACCTTCAGTAAACACATGGTCTGTGGTACCCATGTTTTTGCCGAATGAATCCTTGGCCTTGTACTGGTTATAACCAAACTCAACACCAAAGTTGTTGTCGAAACGGTAACCGATAAAGGCGCCACCCACGTCGGTGCGACCACCAGGCTTCAGGTTGACATTGTCACCGGCAAAGTTGGTGTGATAATCCTGCTCCACAGCGCCAATGCCATACTCCAGACCGGCGTAAATACCACTGTTGCTTTTAACCGGCAGCTGAACTTCATCGCCTACCGCCATCACTTCCACGCCGTTTGGAGAATCAACTTCAACTGCGGTGACATCATATTCAACATCTGAGTTTGGCGCGGCAAAAACAGCTGGGCTCATGACCAGCAATGGCAGCAGTAAACGCTTCTTCATTGGAACACCTTCATCATTTAATGAGGAAGGAACAAATAACTCCACCGACAGGACTTGTTTGCACCTTCTGCAATGCAAGTGACTGATCCACTTGCTAACTTGAGATGAAGTCTAAAGAGTCTCAGATGAAGGACCTGTGTCTGAGCTATTAAGTTTTTTTCACAGGGGAACCCGAAACAGATAAAGCTAATTCGCTAAAACTATTGGGGAAAGCGATCGGCCTGAGCAGCTTTGGGCTGACAAAGCGTGTCGCAGCTTGGTACTCTGAGCCGCCTGAATCACAGATACTCAGTACAGCATGGATCTCGCACTGTTCGACTTCGACGGCACTATCACAGATACGGATACCTTCAGCACTTTTATCAAGCTCACTACCTCCAAAAGGCGCAAGCTCGCCTTCGCGCTGCCATTGCTGACCGCCAAATGGGGTTACAAGTCTGGCCTGATGTCCGCCACCCGGGCACGACATATCGCCCTTAAATATGCACTGGGAAATCGTGATGCCAGCGCCATGAGAGATCTGGGAGAGTTGTATGCACAAACCCTGCTGCCGGGGTTTATCCGGCCAGAGGCACAACAGGCTATGGAGTGGCACAGGCAAAGGGGCGATACCCTGGTGTTGGTTTCTGCCTCTTTGGATCTATACCTGCAACCCTGGACCCGGACTCAGGGAATTGAGCTAATTTGCTCCCGGGTCGAAATCTGTGGTGACAGGTTAACCGGCCATTACCGGGGCGCGGATTGCTGCGCAGGAGAGAAAGCCAAAAGAATACTTCAGGCTTATGATTTAAAAGAGTTTGGCGCTGTTCATGCCTATGGAGATACCAACGAGGACAGGGAGATGCTGGCACTGGCGGACCATGCCTGGATGGCGTGGCGTCAGGTCAAACAGAGCGATAACTCTGAATCCCTGACGCTGTAATGCACAAACCTCGTTGGCATTGTACTCAGGCTTTAAGGGCAAGATATTTATTGGCAATTTTAGCCTCATGCTCCAGCAACCAGCGCTTACGCTCCAGTCCGCCGGCATACCCCACCAGCTTGCCATCTTTGCCTATCACCCTGTGGCAGGGGATGATAATTGCCAGACGATTCATACCATTGGCGCTGGCTACCGCCCTTACTGCCTTGGGGTTACCCAGTTTCACCGCCTGCTGCATATAGCTGGCAGTATCACCATAATCTATCTGCTTCAGCGCCTGCCAAACCCGATTCTGAAACTCTGTGCCCGGCGTATGCAGTGGGATATCAAACTCAAGTCGCTCACCGGCAAAGTACTCGGCAACCTGCTGCTTGGCCTGACGAATAAACTCATTCTCTCCCGCCATGATGCAGGTCTTCAGACGTCGCTGCAGATCTTCAAACTCAGTCTCCAGCATTCGGCGGTCGACAAACTCCAGCAGGCACAGGCCCTGATCACTGGCGCAGGCAAACATAGGGCCCAATGGCGTAGTAAACCGGTCGATTAACAGGGGCGCAGATTGCAGTTCACTGGGTGACTTGCCTGTGTACTTTTTAAAGGTATAACCAAAACCACTGAGGGAGTCATACCCCGAATCAAAGGCGGAATCAGTGGCGCTTTTACCCTGCTTAAGTTCTATCATGGCGTTGTTTATCCGATACATACGCTGGAACGCCTGAAAGGTCATTCCATAGTGTTTATTGAACCAGCGGCGGATCTTTTCCGGCGCAATGCCCATCTGCCGCAGGCGGGCATCCCCTACCTTCTGCTTGGGATTGGCGCGCACTTCATCAATGGCCCGGTTGATCTCTTCCGGTGCCTGGTGTGCATTTTCCGTCGGCCGACATACCTTACAGGGACGATAGCCATTATCCATGGCACTTTTCAGGGAATCAAAAAACTCCACATTCTCGCGCTTGGGTTTGCGGGCCCTGCAGGTAGCAATACAGAAAATAGAGGTGGTTTTAACTCCCACATAAAAGCTACCCAGAAAACTGGCGTCCCTGGCGATCAATGCCTGGTAATACTTATCTTCCAGTTTCTTGTTTTCAATCCGCATTCACATATCCCTGCTTTTGTTCTACCCACACCTTAACGACAATGCCTTTGATGCAACAACCGAAAATTGAACACCTATTTTTTCAACCAGGTTTTGGCAACATACTCAAAGCCGTGCACAATGAGCATCAGATGCCACTAACAGAATATAAGCCAATGAATAAAGTTGTTTATGTACCCGCTCACTTCCAGCAGTTGGCAGGCAAGGCTGCCGATGCCTGGTCGAAGAAAAAGTCGCCCAAAGAGTCCGACGCCATGGTGGACGGCGAACGTCTGAGCCAGGATATCGCCGCTGCGGTTGAAGCTCTGAATGCTGAAGGCTATGAGGTGCAGTCTATTATGCCCATCACGTCCGGCAACTATAACTTTGCTCAAATCCATGGCAGTGGCAGTGTATTTGAAAGTGGTGGCTATGGTTACGGCTACAGCTTTACTCAGGGCGTCACCATTATTGGCAGACGTGTGGTAGAACAGACTCAGAGCACTCCTGAGCCTGCTTTGCAAGAAGAGGATGACGAGTTAAACCCTCTGCCGCTGATTGATCAGGAATCAGAGAACTAGGCAGATCAAATACTCTGAATGGCGGGACATAGCGCAAAACCCGCCCTATCACTTTTTTGTCCGGTGCCACAGTTTGGTATACCGGCATCTGTTTTCGGCTAAATTCTTCACCATTACGCCGGTGACAAAGTTATAATTTCACCCCATCAACTGAAACCCAATCTGGTTTCAGTACCTCTATTACGCCAAACATCATGTCTGGGCTTATAACTTTTAATAAAACACCGGATTGGAATCACCATGTCGGATAACACAATAAAAACCGCCCCTCAGACTCAAGCTCCCGGGTTACTGGACAAGCTCTTTGCCATTTCCGAGCGTGGCAGCAATGTACGTCAGGAACTGCTGGCGGGCCTGACCACCTTCCTGGCCATGGTTTACTCGGTTATTGTGGTGCCCAGCATGCTGGGGGCTGCGGGTTTTGACCAGGGCTCAGTGTTTATCGCTACCTGTCTGGTCGCCGCATTTGGCTCCTTGCTGATGGGCTTTTGGGCCAACCTGCCTATGGCGATTGGCTGTGCCATCTCATTGACCGCCTTTACCGCATTCAGTCTGGTACTGGGTCAGGGGATCTCTATTCCTGTGGCTCTGGGTGCCGTATTCCTGATGGGTGTGGCCTTTACCGCCATTACGGTGACCGGCCTGCGCCAGTGGATTTTGACCCACCTGCCTATGGGTATCGCCCACGGAACAGGCATTGGCATAGGTCTATTCCTGCTGCTGATCGCCACCAACAGTGCGGGCTTGATTATCAAAAACCCGGGTAATGGTCTGCCAATTGAGTTTGGTGACTTCACCTCTCTGTCTGTGATCATGTCGATTATTGGTCTGGCGGCGATTCTGGGACTGGAAAAGCGTCGTGTACCGGGCGGCATTCTGCTGGTGATTATCACCATCTCTGTGATTGGCCTGATCTTCGACCCCAATGTGAAATTCCACGGCTTTTTTGCCATGCCAGAGATCAGTGGTGACACTTCTCTGGTCGGTACCATGGATATTATGGGTGCCATGAATCCCATTATTCTGCCAAGCGTACTGGCCCTGGTAATGACAGCAGTATTCGATGCAACTGGGACGATACGCGCGCTGGCCGGACAGGCAAACCTGCTGGATAAAGAGGGCAACATCATCAACGGTGGTAAGGCGCTGACCTCTGATTCTGTCAGCTCAGTGGTATCCGGCTTTGTGGGTGGTGCACCAGCGGCTGTGTATATCGAGTCCGCCGCGGGTACCGCTGCCGGTGGTAAGACAGGTCTGACAGCTGTGGTTGTTGGCGTGCTGTTCCTGCTGCTGCTGTTTATCTCTCCCATCAGCTATCTGGTACCTGCCTATGCGACTGCACCGGCACTGATGTATGTGGGTCTGCTGATGCTGAGCAATGTGACCAAGCTGGACTTCGATGACTCTATCGATGCCCTGTCCGGTCTGGTGTGTGCTGTGTTCATCGTACTGACTGCCAACATTGTGACCGGCATTATGCTGGGCTTTGTATGTCTGGTTTGCGGTCGGGTATTTGCCGGTGAGTGGCGCAAAATCAACTTTGGTATTGTGGCTCTGACGCTGGCTCTGGTGGCCTTCTACGCCGGTGGCTGGGCAATCTAAGCCTTCTTTCAAGGGGAGGCTGGAAACGGCCTCCCTCTCCCATAGTTCCCAATCTTTTCTCCCCCTGCCGGGTACTTTTGACTGACATATCCGGTAATTATCCCCCGCAGGGGGGATGAGCCCCTGAGCCTTCCGGCGTTACAAAGAGAGTAACCAAGGAGGCCTGTATGAAACATTTCAAACTCAATACGTTAGCCCTTGTTCTGTCAGGCACCGCTTTATTGTGGGGCTGTGGCAGCGACAATGATGCAGTAGAAACCGTTCAACCGCCTGCTCCTGAACCTCAGGTGCTGACCGGAGTATTCCTCGACAGTCCGGTGGAAGGGCTGGGATTCAGCACCGCCAGTCAGTCAGGCCTGACCGACGCTGACGGCCAGTTCAACTATCTTGCGGGTGAAGCCATTAACTTCACACTGGGAGGAATCGCCTTCCCTGAAGTGACTGCATCTGCTCAGGTCACTCCACTGACTCTGTTCGCCACTGACGACCCCAGGACTATCGAGGTGGTCAATACATTACGGCTATTACAATCCCTGGACAGTAATGGAGTGGCATCCGGTGGGATTACCATTACTGCAGAAACCACTCAGGCTTTGGCAGGTACGACGCTGGATCTGAGCAGCGAAGCATTTGATGCACCACTGCAGCAGGTAATGACCACCGCAGGGATGGATCCTGACGCCATGGTCAGTGCAGATGCCGCACTGGCTCACTTTGATGACACCCTGAACCCGGGTTATGACCTGCAGGATCTGGACGGTAACTGGCTGTCATTCGAGTTCCTGACCCCCAGGTTTGGCCATAACAGCGAGGATTCCTTCGACTATAGACTGGCGAAATGGGTCATTGACACTGGTATTCTGGCTGTGGATGAACAGCGTATCGATGGCACCCGGTTTGACCGCGAAGAGTATGCCATTGTCATAGATGACACCGGCAGAATCACCGCCAATGATGAATCTGAGAACTGGATACAGTTGGACAGCACCAAGCAGATGATGCTCTGGTGGGACGGTGAATCCCATAGACAGAGAATTGCCACCAGCATCAAACAGGCTGAGCATTATGCGCAATCCGATCTGGCTGGCGAATGGATCATAGGTAACCTCTATACACCGGCACACCAGATAATGGACCCGGGGTTGTTGGGAACCGGTCTGTATCACCTGACCATAGATTCTGAAGGCGCAACCCAACTGACTGATCTCAAGGGCACTGATGAAGACGAAAACTTCACATTGAATTTGAATGCCCATGGCCGGGTTATGGAAGACAATCAGGGGTACATTCAGCTGTCGGCCAATAAAGATGTCATGGTTCAGGTAGCAGTATGGGATCAGCTTGAACAGGAGTTGATGATAGGCCTGAAACAGCCGCAAACCCATGTTCTTGCCGAGCTTGAAGGGAACTGGTTTGCCGTGGGGTTAGAGATCCCTCTGGGAGAAAATGATGCCTATGGTTACAGCTATGATATCGACAGTGTCACGATAGACAGCGAGGGGCTGATGCAGTGGACCCATGAAGCCACGGACGATAATGAAGCTGAATTGGGTCTTACGGAAAACTGGCAACTGACACTGGAGGATAATCAACTTACAGATGCCGAATCCGGGCGCTGGATAGTCAATGCCAGTTACACCGTGATGTTCAATATCTACCCCACCACCGAAGGGGAAGGTTTCGCCATACTGATCAGACGGTAACTCTGCAGGCGGGTTGATGCTAATGCCAACCCGCCAATTTACTGAGCAGATGATTTTGATGGCGGCATCCGGATTTATGCAGCAGAGACTTTATCTGAGACTTCACTGTTTCATGGCTCACTCCGCGTAACTCAGAGATCTCCCCGCCATCCATCCCCTTCATAAGCAAACTCATTACCCGGGATTCAGCCGGGGTCAAATGCTCGCCAGGTAGTATCAAACCACTGGGCATTGTTGTGGTTTGCTGCTCCACAAACTTTTGCGCCCAGGGGAGCAACGCCGCCCCTACGACACTTAACTCCTCATTGGCACGCTTTGGGAAACAGCCGGAATGACGATGACAGGACAGGCCCATCAGCCAATGCTCACCAAGAGGAAGAATAAGCCCCAACGACTGATTAAAGTCAAAGTGAGGGGCGAACCTGTGCAGGAATTCAGTTTGCTCCAGCTGTTGATGGGAAGGGAGCCTCTGCAGTACAGCACTATGCCCAATCAACCCCTGAGACAAATAGTTTTGCAGATAGATATCTTCTTCTGCATGGGTGGCAATAAAACAATGGGAATCAGCACTGAGCCCTGCAGAAAAACAGTATCGACTCAAGCCGTCTGCTTGATAGAGAAACAGCAGAAATGCATCGGCTTTAAGCAGTTTCAGCGACGGACCCAGATTGGCATTGATCTCACCCGCGTCCCGACACCGCATCAATTGTCGAACCCAGGCTGACAACAGTGACCATTTCATCTGTCCCCCTGTCTGACAATGGACTCTAATTTAACCATGCCAGACACAAGCCGCAGGCGCTAACATTTAGTCAACATTTACAATCACCTAGCAAGCAATATTGGGGACATCAACAGCAAGGGTGTCAGCCCTGCGTATGATTTACTCAGGGCTGGGACTGCACCTGGGCCAGGCCGGGATCTGTGTTGTCTGTTCTGCCGCGGCGCAGCAGATATCGCAGCGGAATAATGGCAAATGCGATCACACCCACAGCCACCAGCCCATTGTTGGTTACACCCCAATGAATCGCGACCTGGCTGCCCAGCAAGGCGCCACCGCCAATGCCAATATTGAAAATGCCTGAGTAGATCGCCATGGCGATATCTGTGGCACTGGCACCATACTCAAGTACCCGGGCCTGCATGGCCAATGCCACCAGCATCATGGCGATACCCCACAGCATGGCGCCCGGAATTAACTGAGTCAGTGCCGGAGCCGATGAAGAGAGCATGGCCAGACACAGAGCCAGCAAAGCAGTTCCCACCACCAACAGATTGTTTGGATGTTTCGGCTGGAGTCGGCTGAACAGAGTGCTGCCAACAATACCAGCGGCACCATAGGCCAGCAGAACCCAGGTCGTGACATCGCCACTGTAATGCCAAACCTGCTGTACCAGAGGCTCAAGATAGGTGTAGCCGGTGAAGTGGGCTGTCACCACAATCACAGTCAACAAGTACAACCACAACAGAGGTTTATTACGGGCAATTTGTGGCAAACTCGCCAGACTGCCTGAGTTGGATACCGGCAGTGTTGGCAGCCAGCGCCACAGCGCCAGCATCACCAGAGCAGAGGTGATACCTATGCCGGCAAAAGTCGCGCGCCAACCGAACCACTCACCGACTACCCGTCCCAGAGGGATACCCAGCACCATAGCCAGCACAGTGCCGGTTGCCAGCAGCCCCAGGGCCTGCGCACTCTTACCTTGCGGTGCCAGACGAACCGCCATGGCAGCAGTGATTGACCAAAATACTGAGTGCGCCAACGCAATACCGACCCGGGAGACAAGCAACATACTGTAGCTGGACGCCATCGCGCTGACGATATGGCTGCCTACAAACAGGGCAAAGACACACAGCAACAAACGCCTGCGTTCTACATTGGCCAGCAGCAACATAGCTGGCAGCGAAGCCAGGGCCACGATCCAGGCATAAATGGTCAGCATGGGGCCCACCTCTTCCGGGCGCATACCGAAACTGTCACCCAGATTGCCCAGCATGCCGACAGGGACGAACTCTGTGGTATTAAATATGAACGCGGCCAATGCCAGCAGAAAGACCCTGACCCAGGGCATCATGGTGTTAGGTTGAGCTTGCATCTTCAGGTTAATCAGGCGAAAAAGGGAGCAGATTCTACAGTGCATAAACCCATCTGACAATGGTCAAATTTCAACCAGAAAAATTCTGTCAGTATGTGGAATCACGATTGCATCAAACTCTTGAAACAACTTGGCGTTTGACTAGATGTAAGCAGTGGTGATTCAATGCATTTAACAATTTCGCAACGTCATCTTTTGGGGGAGCTGATGCGCTACAGGTTCGATCAGTTTGAGCTTGATACCCTGACTCAAAGTTTGAGTCATGAGGGGAAACTGCTTAACTGTGATGAGCGCATTGTCAGGTTGCTGCTGTTACTGATAGAGCATGCACCTGAGCATGTGGATAAGCAGACACTGCTGAATAGTCTCTGGCCGGATACTGTGGTCAGCGACTGGTCCATTTCACGCCTGATTTCCGATGCCAGAAAGTTATTTAAGTCCGTCGGGGCTGACTTCGCCATTATCCAAACCCTCCATGGCCGGGGCTACAGACTCTCCGCAGAAGTGCTGACCATGCTGCAGCAAGAGCAGCCTGCACCGCCTGAGTCCTCAGCGCAGACAGAGCCCTCAGCGCAGAGAGAGTCCTCAGCGCAGACAGAGCCCGCTGCCGCCGACAGGCAAACCCGAACCACTCGCCCGGTCAGGCTAATCGCCAGCCTGGCAGTCACCTTATTGTTGCTGTCAGCCACACTCTATTTCTGGCTCGATAACAGCAAGCCGCTGCAAATCAGCGAACCTGCCGACACCAGAGCCAGGGTACTTTGGGTTGATGATCACCCCGAAAACAATAAGGTGGAACGGAAATTCCTCGAGAATCAGGGGGTCGCTGTCTACAACACCAGGTCGACACAGGATGCCCTTATCCTGCTGAGCATGTATCAATACGATGTGGTGATTTCAGATATGGGGCGGCAAAGTGATCCTCTGGCCGGATTAAAACTGGTGGAAACCATGCGCCGCCACGGACATGAAACGCCCTTCTTTATGTACACCATTCTGCCTTCCGAGGCGCAGCAACAGTTGCTGAAAGATTATGGAGCTCAGGGAGTTGCCGTTGATGATGAGGAGTTATACCAGCTTCTGGCAGCATACCTGCCTATAGAAACCGATGATAACTAACTGTTTTTAATGGCTTTCAATAATTTTCAAACTCTTTCAAAAGACTGAAAGGCTAACTCAGGCTATAAATAAGTCGCTGACTGAAAAGCGATTTGGCAGCCCCCAATGACAAATTGCTACAGTTGGTGCATGTGATTTCCAAATACACGCTTATCTTGCCAGCCATCACCACCTCCGATGGTTGGCATTTTTTTGTGTGGCCAAAACAAAAACGCCGGCCAAACGGCCAGCGTCACTCTCAACCTCTACAGACTTACTGAATCAGCGCGTCAAACCCAGGGTTGTTAACTACTTCTTTAATCAACATCTGCACCGCAGGGCCATAGGCATCTGCTACATTCTTGCACGCACTGTATGCCGTCCAACTGGTATCGAATGGGTAGTTAACCGTAACACTATAACCTGAGCTGTTGTTGGAAGAGACCTGCATACTGATACTCCAGGATGCAGGACTGACAGAACTGAAGCTTAATTCTGTCACCTGACCACTCACTATGTTGTTGGAGTCCAAGCTGTAAACACCGGCCATAAACAACTCTTCCTGAAACGCAGACTGAATATATTGAGTCGGTGTTTTACCTGGGTTAACCCTGATAGGGCCATTCAGGCGACACACAGGGCTTTCATTAACGCCTGCAGCTAAAGAGATCTCCCCAAGCCTTAACTGCTTGCCCTGTTCTTTCAGCTTGCTTTGAATGGTCAGTACGTTTTCAGTGGATGCTTTGTAGGGAATAGAATTCGTGGTCTCACAACCGGACAGCAAAGCCATCGCCACGGCCAGAGATGTCAACTTGGCAGCCACAGCCAAAGTATTTGAGCGCATATATAGTATCCTTTCTTTGTTATTTTAAGGCTACACATACAACTCAACTGTTCAGCCAGACTGGTTTAATATACCAACAGAGACAAAGTTAATAAAATGTTACTCCAAAAAAACAAAAAAGCCCGCATGTGCGGGCTTTTGAGTAACTAACCGGATGATCAGAACGGGATATCGTCGTCCCAACCGTCATCCAGATCAGGTGTGTAGTTGTTGTTCTGCTGCGCAGCTTGTTGCTGTGGCTGAGGAGCCGGGCGCTGAGCCGGTGCCTGCTGTGCAGGAGCTGACTGCTGTTGAGGCGCAGACTGCTGGTAACCGGAAGACTGCTGCTGTTGTGGAGCAGATTGCTGCTGACGTGGTGCATAACCAGTCTGCTGCTGACCGTAACCACCCTGCTGAGATGCCTGGTACTGCTGTTGCTGCTGACCACCGCCATACTGGTTTTGGTTCTGCTGACCATAGCCGCCCTGGCTTTGACCACCACCCTGACCCTGGTTGCGACCGCCCAGCATCTGCATACTGCCGCCCTGATCAACCACGATTTCAGTGGAGTAACGATCCTGGCCACTCTGATCTTTCCACTTACGGGTCTGCAGTTTACCTTCAAAGTAAACCTGAGAACCCTTGCGCAGGTATTCGCCCACGATTTCAGCCAGTTTGCCAAATACCACCACACGGTGCCATTCGGTGCGCTCCTGTTGTTGACCTTGTTGATCTTTCCAGGTTTCGCTGGTTGCAACAGTGACATTGGCAACAGCATTGCCGTTTGGCATGTAGCGAACCTCAGGGTCTTGCCCCAGGTTACCTACCAGAATCACTTTATTCACACCACGACTGGCCATTAAAATCTCCTGCGATTAATCTCGAAAAAATCTGTTTAATTGACAGAGCCTAACACAGCTCGAGCTTGTCTCAAATCGAAATGCTCATCGACTTTTAAATATGCAACTTTTTCCTCAAGCACCACAATAGCTTCCGCCACACCGGCCAATTTCGACAGTTCCATGGCCATTGTTTTTGCCTGATCAGTTCCCTCAACATTTGCCGCTAAAGTGTAACTTTTCAGCAGCACAGGATTCTGCATTCCCAGACTCAAAATCAGCCAGATTGCCATCAGAATCATACCAGCGATAAACACCCCGGTGGCTCCCAGCCACTGGTATGCACCGCCACCGATAAGGCCGCCACAGAAGGCGCCCAGGAACTGACTGGTGGAATATACGCCCATGGCTGTCCCTTTCTCACCCACAGGGCAGAATTTGGCAATCAGACTCGGCAGTGACGCCTCCAGGTAGTTAAAACCGGTAAAGAAGAGCACCACAGCCACACTCAACCCCACCAGAGAGTGGGAGAAGGCTGCCATCATGCCCAGTGCCACCAGCAGAATCACCAAAGCCACCTGGAACATACCTTTGGCGTTTTTGCGCTTCACGCCGATGATAATCAGGGGCACCATCAGGAAGAAAGCACCGATAAAGGCCGGGAAGTAAAGCATCCAGTGCTCTTCTTTGGCAAAGCCGGCATCCACCAGATCCAAAGGCAGCGCTACAAATACCGCCGTCAGCACCAGGTGCAGAATAAAGATACCGGCATCAAGACGGATAAGCTGAGGGTTCTTCAGCATCTGCACAATACGGGCAGGTGCAGCCAGGGTATCCCCCTTAGGCGCATGGGTTACCGGGTTGGGCACCAGCAGCTGCACTATCACTATGCCCAGCAATGCCAAACCGGCAGTCATGGCAAACAAGCCAGATAATCCAAGATGCTGGGCAACAACCGGGCCTACCAGCAGCGACAGTGCAAAGGAGAAACCGATACACATGCCGATAATAGCCATCACCTTGGTGCGCTGCTCATCACGGCTGAGATCGGCAGCCAGAGCCAGCACAGCGGCGGCAATCGCTCCCATCCCCTGCAGTGCCCTGCCCGCGACCACGCCATAGATGCTGTCTGCCATGGCAGCAACCACAGAGCCAAGCGCAAACACCAACAGGCCCCCCATAATCACAGGCTTGCGGCCAATGCGATCCGACAGAATACCCATGGGGATTTGCAGTACAGCCTGAGTCAGACCATAGGCACCAATGGCGATACCTACCCACAGTGGAGAGAAACCTTCCAGGTGCTGACCATAAAGCGCAAACACGGGCATGATCATAAACAAGCCCATCATTCGCAATCCGAACACACTGGCGAGGGAAAACGCGACTTTTTTCTCTGTGCCCGACAGACCGCTTGCCGACATGAAAATTTGTCCTGCTGGTTAAAATTCAGGGGCGGGATATTAACATAAGCCCCTCATATGCCCAAAACAAAACCCTTAAACCGAATTCACCTTTTGGCAAGAAAACCAAACCGCTGAACGGCAACTGTCCATGCCAAACAAGTCACATCACAGACTGCTGACACAGGTCTGACTTTACTTCGCCCGGCAAGCAAAGCATCGCTTAAGCTAATCGCTAATACTGCCTGCAATCACAAAGTGTTCTGTGCGATACTTATGCTCTTTTGTGCAGCCAAACCTTGAGCGAGAGATGGACAATATTGAAGTCAGGGGTGCCCGCACCCACAACCTCAAAAATATCAACCTGACAATTCCACGGGACAAACTCATCGTCATCACCGGCCTCTCCGGTTCGGGCAAGTCGTCCCTGGCATTTGATACCCTGTATGCCGAAGGCCAGCGTCGCTACGTTGAGTCGCTCTCCGCCTATGCGCGTCAGTTCCTCAGCCTGATGGAAAAGCCCGATGTCGACCATATCGAAGGTCTGAGCCCGGCTATCTCCATCGAGCAGAAGTCCACCTCCCACAACCCTCGCTCAACCGTGGGCACGATTACCGAAATTTATGACTACCTGCGTCTGCTGTTTGCCCGCGTAGGTGAGCCCCGCTGCCCGACTCATGGCCAGCCATTGAAAGCACAAACGGTCAGCCAGATGGTGGACAAAGTGCTGGAGATGCCTGAGGGCGACCGTCTGATGCTGCTGGCGCCTGTGGTCAAAGGCCGTAAGGGTGAGCACGTCAAATTGCTGGACAGCCTGGCCGCTCAGGGTTATATCCGTGCCCGTATCGATGGCGAAGTATGTGACCTGTCCGACCCACCTGAGCTGGACCTGCACGTTAAGCACACCATTGAAGTGGTGGTGGACAGATTCAAGGTCAAACCGGATCTGCAGCAGCGGCTGGCGGAATCTTTTGAAACCACACTGGAGCTGTCCGGTGGTATTGCCGTGGTTGCCCCTATGGATGGTGAAGGTGAAGAGCTTATCTTCTCTGCCAACTTCGCCTGCCCTATCTGTGGCTACTCTATGGCGGAGCTGGAGCCGAGAATCTTCTCCTTTAACAACCCGGCTGGTGCCTGTCCAACCTGTGATGGCCTGGGCATGCAGACCTTCTTCGATCCTGAGCGGGTGGTGATCAGCGATGACCTGTCGCTGGCCGGTGGTGCGATTCGCGGCTGGGACCGTCGTAACTTCTACTATTTCCAGATGCTCAAGTCGCTGGGCGAACACTATAAATTCGATGTGGAAGTACCGTTCAAGGATCTGCCCGCCAAAGTGCGGAAGATCATCTTCTACGGCTCAGGCAAGGAAGAGATCTCCTTTAAGTACATCAACGACCGTGGCGATGTGGTGGTTCGTAAGCACCCGTTTGAGGGGATCCTCAACAATATGGATCGTCGCTACCGGGAAACCGAGTCCAACTCGGTGCGTGAAGAGCTGGCCAAGTATATTTCTCACCAGAGCTGTAACAGCTGTGGTGGCTCGCGTCTGCGGGAAGAAGCCCGCAACGTGTTTATTAAAGAGCTGAATCTGCCGACCCTGACCGAATGGTCCATTGGCGAAGCCATGGCTTACTTCGATGCCCTGGAGTTTGATGGCCAGAAGGCACAGATTGCCGAAAAGATCCTCAAAGAAGTACGCGACCGTCTGGGCTTCCTGGTGAATGTGGGCCTTAACTATCTGAGCCTGTCCCGCAGTGCAGAGACCCTGTCCGGTGGCGAAGCTCAGCGTATTCGTCTGGCCAGCCAGATTGGCGCCGGTCTGGTGGGGGTAATGTACGTACTGGATGAACCTTCCATTGGTTTGCACCAGCGCGATAACGAGCGCCTGCTTAGCACCCTGACTCACCTGAGAGATCTGGGCAACACGGTTATCGTAGTTGAGCACGACGAAGATGCCATTCGCATGGCAGACCATATTATCGATATCGGTCCGGGCGCAGGGGTTCACGGAGGTGAAGTGATCTGTGATGGCCCTATTGAAGCCATCGTCGGTTGCGACAAGTCGGTTACCGGCCAGTACATCAGCGGCAAGAAGCAGATCTCTGTTGAGGGCGGACGTATCCCTTATGATGCCAGTAAGGTGATTGAGTTGTTCGGTGCCAGTGGCAACAACCTTAAAGATGTCGACCTGACTATTCCTGTGGGCCTGATGACCTGTATTACCGGGGTATCCGGCTCAGGTAAGTCGACCCTGATTAATGACACCTTCTTCAAGATTGCCCACCGTATGCTGAACAAGGCCACAGTGGATGAGCCTGCACCTTACAAAAAGGTCAAAGGCATGGACCACTGCGACAAGGTAGTGGATATCGACCAAAGCCCGATTGGCCGTACGCCTCGTTCCAACCCGGCGACCTACACAGGTATCTTCACGCCAATCCGTGAGCTGTTCTCGGCGACTCAGGAGTCTCGCTCCCGTGGCTATCAGCCCGGCCGCTTCTCCTTTAACGTAAAAGGCGGACGCTGCGAAGCCTGTCAGGGTGATGGTTTGATCAAGGTAGAAATGCACTTCCTGCCGGATGTGTATGTGCCCTGTGACTCCTGTAAGGGTAAGCGCTACAACCGTGAAACCCTGGAAGTGAAGTACAAAGGCAAGAACATTCATGAAGTGCTGGAGATGACGGTAGAGGAAGCCCGTGGCTTCTTCGATGCTGTACCTGCCATTGCCCGTAAGCTACAAACCCTGATGGATGTGGGCCTGTCCTATATCCGCCTGGGTCAGAGTGCCACGACCCTATCCGGCGGTGAAGCCCAGCGGGTTAAGCTGGCCAAAGAGCTGTCCAAACGGGATACCGGCAAGACACTTTATATTCTGGATGAACCAACGACCGGTTTGCACTTTGCCGATATTCAGCTGCTGTTGGATGTACTGCATCGCCTCAAGTCTCATGGCAACACCGTGGTGGTGATTGAGCACAACCTGGATGTGATTAAAACCGCAGACTGGATTGTGGATCTGGGTCCTGAAGGCGGCTCAGGTGGTGGTACGATTCTGGTTACCGGCTCACCGGAAGAGGTGGCTGAGCATCCCACCTCTCACACCGCGCGCTTCCTTAAGCCGCTGCTGGAAAAGATGTCCTGAGCAGAGAATCAAAAAGGCGCCCTCGAGGCGCCTTTTGTTTTTCATCAATCAGGCCCGTCTGACCTGATTCCGCCCAAGCGATTTCGCCTGGTAGAGGGCTTTATCTGCCCGGGTCAACACCTGGCTGACATCGTCATCACTGGCTAACACGGTAATGCCCGCACTGATAGTCACCGGCATAATCAACTCTCCAACAGTGACAGGGCTGGCATCTATGATACAGCGGATCCTTTCCGCAACCCGTGTCGCCTCCTCCATACAGGCTTCAGGCAGGAACACGGCGAACTCCTCTCCGCCAATCCGCGCTGCTATATCCTGAGTCCTGAGCTGGGTTTCCAGACGCTGGCAAATTTGTTTCAACACCTCATCACCCACAAGGTGGCCATTCTGGTCATTAATCTCTTTAAAGAAGTCCACATCAAGGAAAATCAGCGAAGCAGCCTGGCTTTGGTAGCGACTGGTACTCAGATATTTTTCAAGGGTGTCCAGCAGGAACCTTCTGTTAAACAAGCCAGTCAGCCCATCGGTCTCGCTGAGAATACGAAGCTGTTTTTCGAGCTTGTATCTCCGGGTGATATTGCGGGTGAGCAGAAGGACTGCACGTTTACCTTCGAACTTACTGGTCAGGGGAACGATTTTGCCTTCATATCTGAGCACACCCTCAGGGCCTTCACGCCCCACCTCATTTAACTCAGCAATATCGAGATCATACTCAACAATCTGTATCTCATTATCAGATATAGCTTTTTCTATCTGACTGAGAAACCAGAGCGCTTTATCAATGGGGAGAACATCTTTTAAGTAGTGGCCCACAAGGGGACTGCCATCATGGTAGGCCTGTCGGTCGACACCGCCCAGATAGGCGATATATTTGCCATCAATGGAGAGAATAAACGCAGGATCAGGCAGAAGTGAAACTACCTCACTCAACTGCTCAGGGTTAAGGTTTTCCATATGCCTTTGCTCATCCTTGGCGTTCGGCTTTCAGTAATTAGTCTGACTACAAAATATCAACCAGGCACTAAAAAGCAACAAAACCGACACGTTAAAGCCGATAACCCGACCGAAACAAGGTGACACAGATCACAAAAGCGCGATCGAAAATGGAGGTTTTTTGAGCACATGATTAATATGCACGCCGCCGCATGAGGTGGCAAAATTCACAGACAGGGTATTCAGGAGACCTTCTTCTGTCTGACATTGGGCCGTGCAACAAACTTGCATGGCTGGATATCACAGGCAGAATTTATGGCGCTTCAATTGGTTAAGCTCGCCGGCACCCTGGCTTTGGCCACCGGCTGTGTTCACTTCGCAAATATGCTCAGCATCCGTTATCTGGATGCTTCCAATGTGTTTCTCTCAGCAGCTAAACTCTGCCTGTTTGCCATACCACTTATGTATATCTCAGCGGTAGGCTTCTCCGTCTATTACGGTTCAGGCGCCAAGCAACTTCCCTACGTCTCTTTGGTCCTGGTTGCAGCCGGAATGTCAGCTATCACAGGCATAGCCTTAACCTTTCTGATCCAGAAAATAGCTCCCAGCCCAATGCAAATGCTGGGCGCCCTGATGTTACTTGGGGGTATTGTCCTGACAGTGCTCGGAAAGCGGTAAGACCAGCAGTTCCTTCAGAATATAGTCGGCGACATCCCAGCTATCTGCTCTGACGGTGCGTTTACCCGGATGCCAGTTAGCCGGGCACAGCTCCCCTTTCTGCTCGACAACAGCGATAGCCTGAGCCATGCGGATCACCGCATCAAAATTCACAGGCATAAAGTCTGAGTAATAACTGGCGTACTGCACAACTCCCTGACTGTTCGTCAGGGTTACTGAAGCATAGGGTATCCCATCGGCGACATCATACTCGGCAAAATCCTGAATCAGGAGTCGCTTGTTTCGGGTATAAAGCACAGTAGATACCGCCAGGTATTCCAGTTGTTTGGCCCTTTCCTTAAGCTGATCCAGCATCGAATCCAGCAGTTCACTGGAATAGCAATCCAGCCTCAGCTCCAGTCGATACAACTGCTTACTCAAGGTGTTATCAGACGACATATTTTTCTTCTCTTTTTCGCCGCTTCATGCGCTCTGATGCAAGGGCAATATCATGGTAAATATCCTGGCTTCTATTCGAGACGCCCCAGGAGAAAGATAACCCCCTGGCACTCTGCTGCTGTGCCAGATTAGCCAACTTCAGGTTAAGTTCATCAGCCAGCGTGTCTCTGCAAAGGATCAGAAACTCATCTCCACCGTGGCGAATAAGCAGATCAGTTTGTCTGAATGACTGTTTCAGCAACTCTCCCATCTCGATAATCAGCCTGTCTCCTGCTTCATAACCCTGGGAGTCATTGACCTCTTTGAGTCCGTTAATATCCATAAATGCCAGGCAACTGATATCTCGATAAGCTGAGTAGTCATGACGCAGCAACAAGCCTGTCATCTCGTCGAATCTGTCCACCAGAGCTTTATCTTTCTCAACAATAAAACTGAGGATATTGGGCGCATGGTCGTCCCGCTCAATCAGATACCTGTTAACAATGAAAGTCTTGTCATAGATCTGCTCTTCGCATACGGAAAGCTCCTGATGACTCTGCAAAAACTGGGCATCATTTTCCAGGCACAAACCAAACTCAGGAAACCTCTGGGTCAATTCCTGCCGACTAAGGGATGTATCTTCCACCGCCATCAGGTCACGACTTTTCTTGTTATGATAGATCATGTCTCCATCGGAGTTTTTCAACACGATAATCTGTTTCGACAGCTCCAGACTTTTGCTCAGACCTATCATGCCGATGGATTCCAGGCTTGCGTAGAAAGCCATATCTGACTTAAAAGCCTCTTCATTACCGGCGCCAAGAAAGGATTCATAAGCATCTTTAATTAAGGTCAGCTTCTGATTGATATGACGGCTTTGCTCTTTTTGCCCGAAGAATTCAGGGAGCAGGTTTTCAGGAGGTAATACAAAGCCCTGCTGAGGTCTGGCATAGAAATACCCCTGACGAATCACACTATGGTTAATGTAATTTTCGATAGCATTAACCAGGGCATGCTGGGTCCAGGTCTCAATCCCTTCAACAACAATTCGGGTGTCCGGCCGATTAAAGAGGATCAGCTGGCAGATCTTTATCAGTACAGAAAAGGAAAAAAAATCATGGGATACCTTGGTGAGCAGTGTTCTGTCCAGCTTCACATACTCTGTTTCCAGCTCGCTCAGACGAGATAGATTGGAAAAACTGGCACCAAAGTCATCAATGGCAAACGCCAGCCCTGACTCCCGTAATCGCTTCACATTACTGCAAAGTAACTCAGGTGAATCGCAGGAAGTTTCCATTACTTCGATCACCATACGGTGAAAAAATGGTTTGAGCTTAGCTATACGCTCAACAAACTCCTGACATATAAGGGATTCCGCATGCACGTTGATAAACAACAGCATCTCATTGTTTTTGTTTTCAGTCAGAATCCGGAGAATATTTTCATAATCAAAGAGAGGCTTATTAATCAGCGTCGACAGAAAATTAACCAGATTTGCTTTGCTATCCCTTAGCCTTACCAGAGCCTCATAAGCATAGACTCCCCCCTCCCCCACCATGGGTTGGTAAACAGTGTAAAACATTATCCGCCCCACCTTGCACGACTATCGGCCGCTAACCTAACAGAGAGCAACCTGAGTTAATGTGATACAAGTGATTTTTTAAGGTTAAATTAGAAAGCAGAATCGAAATTCGGGAAGCTAATTAGCTTTACTGGAATCCCAAAGGTATCGACCGCGACTTTCCATCACATTGTTATAGTTATATTAAGACGACTTAAAGCCAGCGTTTGACTGCGGCCACTCCATCCATAGGCCCTGTGTTAAAACAGATGCTGGCCTGAGGCGCCTGTTTGTGAACCAGATTAATTGCCTGCTCAAACAACAGAAACTCATCCGGGTCGTTGCGTACCCCTGCACCTATCATGATGCAGTCGTACTGTGTTTCTTGTAATGCTGCAGTTATCACTTCAGCAGCCGTTTCACCATGGTCGATAGCACAAAAGTCCACTTCAAAACCTTCAAACTCCAACGCTGCCTTACCCATATTCAGCGCAGCCATCAGTTTTTCTTCCGTTAACTCCGGCCACTTATCATAATTGACCACAGCCGGGTCCAACCCAATCATCAACACTCTCTTTCCCACAGCCCCTCCATTAGCACACTATGCCACAAGCATATTGCCCCGCAGCATATTTCACTGTTAGTTTACATTTGCATTAACGAGGGATACAGTCCAGCCAAAAGAGGGAACGAATGGCCAATTTGTTGAAATTTATGCTCCTGAGCTCAACCATTAGCCTGGTTTTGTCGGCAACAGCCAGAGAGGAGCCTGCAATGAAAGATGAAAAGCCGGTATGGAAAACGGTTACTGTCCCCTTCCACGATGAACTTACCCTGGACATTCCAATCGATTCCGAACTGATGGCTTGGGAGTCAGAATTTTACTTCTGGTACATAGGTAATTTGCGGCTCACCGCCGAGAACAACCCCGTTTATGTGATTCATCCCCACAACCTGGATATCGTGCTCAGTGACGCCCCCAAGGCGGACTTTGACTACCCGGCATGGCGCAACGCTTTGACCGAGCATGGCGCTGAAATCATTCACGAAGCCAGTAACGGCGTACTCTATTATTCGGCAGACGCGTTGCATGTATTCACCTATTTATATACAGGCAAGCAGCATGTACTGGGTAAAGCGACACTATTTGATACTGGCGATCTGCCAGCAGCCTACGCCGCATTTGAAATACTCCACTCCTTCGTTCCCGGACCACAGAAAAAGCAATATACCGCGCCTTTTAATGCCGCCAGAGAGATGGAAACTATTCCTCAGTGGGACGAAAACCCACTCGCCCTGCAACTGGACGACATATTACCCAGGCAGCTAACCCCCTCCTGGCTGTTGAAAGAGGACTCCCTTGATGGCTTCTATTTCTACCCTGATTCATTCACTGATACGGTTGATGCCTATATCGAGTCAGATCCAGCTTACCTGAACGAACTTATTGCTTCCGCTAAAGAAAAAGATTGGGAGCTGTCTTACCAAAAGGAGTTTGTTGCGGGCAAACAATCCGGCAGCCTGCTATTCCAAAGCAGACGCAATCCTCAGGCATTTATCAGCTACTGCATGATCAGTGAATCTGGGTTGAACCTGTTACTATCTCTACCCTCTTCCATCACGGTAAAAAAACAGATGGAGTTCATTCATCAATGCAACCAACTGCCCGCTGGCAATCGACTGCCCTGGCTGACGGCACAGTGGCGCACCCAGCTGTTTAAGTACGGCCATGTTGACCCAATAGATGAGCTTCCCGGCTGGTTTGAGGTCTTTGATAAACATAACAACCCGGATGACTACTTTTTTGGTGCAGCGGGGTTACTGAATGATCAGGGAGAAACCGTCATTCCGCCTCGCTTTGATGAAATACACTTCAGTGGAAATGCCTTTATTGGGCACACAAACAATGGCCGGGAATTGCTGGATATGTCGGGTAAGTCAGTACTCAAAGCAGAGCTTATCTGGCGGGAACGTGACTCTTTGTACATGGTAAAAGAGAGCAGCAATAAACAAGGAATATATGACCTTGCCGCAAGAGACTGGCTTATCCCTTTAGATATGAACTACTTATCCTCGCTGGATGACAGCGGTCTGTTTACTTTCAGTCATGTGACCGAAGTCAAAGAGAGCAGTATCCGCTATGGTGATACAGGATTAATTGATGCTCAGGGCAAAACAATTATCCCCAATGAGTATCAAACCTTTTGGTATAACCCAGGGCTCAAAGTGATCGTTGGTCAGCGCAGGTGGCAACAGGGAGACAAAACCGGTTATCGCTATGGCATATTTGATATGCAGGGAAATTTACGGGTTCCCTTTGAATATGACTATGTAACTGGGGAAGAGACTGGTGCTGTCATCAAATTAAGAAAAGAAGGCCTCTGGTATCAATACCCTGCCGAATGATAAGAAGTATGCCGGGAGACAATGCTCCCGGCACTAATTTGTCGTTGTTCAGATGTATTAGTTCAGACCTGATCTGACAACTACTGCTTTTCAGCTTTTTTCTCTGCCTTTAAACGCTTTTTTTCAGCTTTACGCGCTTCTTTTTCTGCCTTTCTGGCTTCTTTGTCGGCTTCACGCTCCAGCTTGCGTTTTTCTTTTTTAGCATCTGCTTTTTTAGCTTCTCTTCGATACTCAGCGTCAGCTTTTCTGGCCTCACGCTCCGCTTCCATCCGATCTTTTCTTGCTTCGCGTTCAGCTTCAGTTCGCGCTTTACGAGTCTCACGTTCCGTTTCTGCAGTTAACTGTCGAGCTTCTCGCTGATACTCAGCCTTATCTTTTGCGGCCTCACGTTTAAGTTCGGCTTGCTCCCGACGCAACTCTGCTTCTTGCTTCATCGCTTCTTTTTTATAGTCATCTGGGTCGGCATAAGCCGCGGTGGTTAATACTCCCAGTGCGATAGCCAATAAACTTTTATTCAGTGTTTTCATTTGAGCTCCTTGTTGCCCCTCCGGATGTAACAAACTGTATCAATAAAGCCTTTTAGCTATGAACACAAGCTGAACGATAAAGTACTAAGGTTGCGGACACGCTGAAGGTAGAGTTAACTGAAGGCTCATCTTCGACTGATTTATCGCCATGAAAAATAACGCCCTAATCCTGATACTTCCGCTGTTGGCGGCTTGCACCAGCAGTGACAGGCTAATTGGCGAGAGCTGCCAGGAGCCAATGACACTCAATGAACCAGCCCAACAGATACGCAGTTTGTCGAATGATCTTGAACAACTCACCAGTCCAGCCCTGAATGGCAGAAAAACCGGTAGTGAGGGTGCTGTACTCACTCGTCAGTATCTGCAGCAAAGGTTCAAACAGCTGGGACTGGCGGGATGGCAAGATAAGTTTCAACACAGCTTTGAATACACTCAGGGCTTTTCCGACAAGCAGGGGATCAACCTGGCGGTGATACTTCCGGCAGCAGCCGACACTGACAATGCTCCCTGGCGGTTGGTGTTGGCTCACTATGACCACCTTGGCGGCAGAGCTGGTCTTAGTCGTCCGGATGGCAAATACTTTCCGGGCGCAGATGACAACGCTTCCGGAGTGGCTGCCATGCTGTCAGTGGCCGAAAGCCTGAAGAAACAGGCATTATCTGCCAATGTGCTGATGGTATTTACCGATGCTGAGGAACCCGGACTTTACGGCAGTAAAGCGCTGGTCAGGGAGTTGCAGAAAGCCGGAGTATTAAGTCAGATTGAGCTGGTGATTAATCTGGATATGGTAGGCCGCCCGGATAAACACAGACGTCTGTATGTTGAAGGGGTTCAAAGCATGGTTCCGGCCAGCCGAAATCAGGTACTGCAACAGCTGCAACTGGGTTACCAAACTATCGGGCTGTGCGCCCGGGTCGGTCACCCGAAAGGGATGGGCAGGGGCTCTTTTGTCAGCGACCGCATCGATTGGCTTAGAGCATCAGACCACTACCCTTTCCACAAGCAAGATATCCCCTGGCTGTTTTTTGCCAGTGGCAACCACAACCAATACCACACAGAGCAAGACAGCGTTGAACGGCTGGATTTAAGCTTTATCCTTCAGGTCAGCCAATTGACCAACCAGCTTATCACCCAAAAAGCGCCCCTCGCTGACTGATGATTTTAGGGGTTTCCTCTTAATATTCTTTACCAACAAGCATTTAACAATGATTCAGGTAAAACCATGCCGTCGATTTGGCTTATCAGCGCAAGCACCTTTGCTGCCGGCGTATTGGCAGGAGCGGCATTGGTAACTTTGGCAGCGTGATACAAAAAAGTGGATACCAGTCTCCCGGTATCCACTCCCTGAAGCTATTCAGCTAAGAAGCAACTCAATACACAGAGAAAGCACGGAACTGCCGGCCCTTGAGCTTGCCCTTGTTCAGGATAGTCAGTGCCTTCTTACCGAATTGACGCTTTACCGCCACAAAAGAGCGGATATCGGTGATCTTAATCTTGCCGATATCGTCACCTGTCAGTGACTTATCTGCCGTCAGGGCCCCGAGGATGTCTCCCGGACGCAACTTCTGCTTCTTACCGCCATCGATCAAAATCGTGGTCATCTTCGGCTTGTAAGGCGCAATATTCAGGTACTGCTCACCTGGCAATTCAGCGTCCTGGATCTCATGGCCCAGAACCTCTTCCAGAGCGGCAACCTTGTAGCTGTCTTTACCTGTGTAGAAGCTGAAAGCTTCGCCCTGACTGCCGGCACGACCGGTACGACCGATACGGTGAATATGCACCTCTTTGTCGTAGGCCATTTCAAAGTTCACCACAGCATCCAGATTATCGATATCCAGCCCCCGGGCTGCGACATCCGTGGCTACCAGAATATTGATACTCTTGTTGGCAAATTGCACCAGAGTACGGTCGCGCTCACGCTGCTCCTGATCGCCATGCAGTGCCAGAGCACTAAAGCCCAGGGCAGCCAACTCATCGGCCACTGACTGGGTTTCACGCTTGGTATTGCAGAACACCACTGCAGACTCGGGCTGATACTTACATAACAGGAGTTGCAGCGCCTGCATACGCTCACTGCGCGCTTCCAGGTGATAGAAGTGCTGGGAAATCGTCTGGCTGTCGTGAGTCGACTCCACCTTCACCATCTCAGGCTTGTGCATAATACGCTCAGCCATCCCCTGGATCTGGGCTGGGAAGGTCGCACTGAACAGCAAGGTCTGGCGGTTAGCCGGTGTCTGGGCAATGATGCTGTCCATCGCCTGGGTAAAGCCCATCTCCAGCATGCGGTCTGCTTCATCCAGTACCAGGGTGGTCAGCTCAGAAAAATCCAGACGGCCTTGCTCCAGATGGTCAAGTACCCGGCCTGGCGTACCCACAATAATATGTGCGCCATGCTCAAGGGAGCCAATCTGAGGCCCAACTGGCACACCACCGCACAGGGTCAGCACCTTGATGTTGTGAATGCCCCGGGCAAGTGTACGTATCTCTTTGGCCACCTGATCCGCCAGCTCACGGGTCGGACACAGCACCAGAGATTGAATACGGAAACGTTTAACGTTCAGTTTGTGCAGCAATCCCAGACCAAAAGCAGCCGTCTTGCCACTCCCGGTTTTACCCTGAGCAATCAGATCCTTGCCAGCCAAAATCTGTGGCAGGCTCTGAGCCTGAATTGCTGTCATCTGAGCAAAGCCGATAGACTCCAGCGTCGACAGCAGCTCAGTTTTCAGCGCCAGAGAAGAAAATGCCATCGAAGGGCTGTTGGTTTGAGTTTGATTCAAGGGATTGTCCTGCAGAAAATGAAAAGCCGCACAGTGAATATGTGCGGCGAATTACGGTAATAGTATCAAATATCATCAACTGTCACCAGCTAATGATTAAAACTCCTGCAGCTGTAAATGCTCAACTTTAGGCCTGGGACTGGCCACAATTTGCTCCAGCAAATGAGTGAATGAATTGGCCAATAAGGTGAGTTCCTGAGGTTCTTCAGTCCAAACCTGTTTCATCAGGTCTTTATGCCTGAATCGCACTTTGCCATAGTCGCGCGTTGAGAGATCAAGCAGTAAGAGATCACCGGCAATGGAGTCTGCAATCACCAGGCTTCTGTCGGGAATGGCCGCTCGTCCAAGGGGGTTGGGTCTTGCATATTGGTGAGTCAGAGTCACTGCCGTATCTATGGCGGCAAACATGCCAAGAAAAGAGAGGGAAATGCCATTCAAGCCGACATTGACTCTGGGGTCTTCCAGGCCACGCATACCATAGTGTTTCATAAACCAGCGGTAATCTTGTGGCAGGTCAACTCCCAGGCGGGATTCTGCGATATCCAGATCCGTATCGGTGGCACAATAAACATCGGCGCGCTCCCCGCTTTCATGGTCGACCGGAGCCCACAACAGGGATTTGCAGAGTTCAGAAATACTTAGATAGCTCATTTAGTTCCTTTCCAAAGTACCTTTTCATTTCTGCGGGCGCCCACCCCGATATATTCAACCACACTTTTGCAGAGGGTTTGAATTATTAGGCTGCCACAACCAACAAGCCTAACGCAACAACCTATTTATCTTATATATTCCAACTCATTTACCCATTTAGCTAAGCTCAGGAAATATAATTTAAACCCCTTTCAAATAATGGTTATTTTGCCAGGTCGATATTCGCTGCTGCAGTAATGCCTGGTCGGTATCATCCCCGGCAATCGTCTGAACAAACAGCGCCAACTTCTCAGTCAGAGTTCCCTGAAGCTGGGTGTTGGTAGGGATATCTCTCAGATCCACTATCAGATGAGTGAATCTGCCCTGCTGTTCCTGTAACAACTCAGGGGTAAAACTGTGTTTAGCGCTGTATAGGCGGTTGTAGCTGCCTCTGGCCTTATGGATCACATAGGGCTCATCCTTAAGATTTTGCAATCCGGCACTCTTGCTGCAGCGTTTGAGACAACCAGCGTTCATACGCTGCTTTTTACAACCAACGCTCTGCATCAGCAGGCACTGACGACTGGTCATCAGGTGGTTGGGTTCAAACAGGGTTGCCATCAACCACATCTCAGTTGGCCGCACAATCCGCTCCATCTGTTTGCCACTTAACTCTTTTGACAACACAGCACCGCAGGCGTTCAATTCATTGTGCAAACAATCCAGCGCCGCAGAGTTGGCGATATTCAGCTGGGAACCGGCCACCCAGGGTAGTTGCAGCTCTCTGGCCAATTGCGCCACGCCAAGATTGTGGGTCATAACCCAATCCGGTCTGACACTGTCGAGCAAGGTTCGCGCGGCCTCGAAGTGTTTGCCAGTCACCACAGCAGGAAAGCAGGGGATTAACCCAGGCGTTTGCCTGAATACCGCCAACACTTCATCCATACTGTCCGCCAGGGTGTCGGGTAGCATCACGCAATAGTGAATATCTGCAGACTCGGGTCTGGAGTCCTGCAGCTGAGCCATATCCAGTATCACCACCAACTTTGGCCGAATATCTGTACAACCCACCCCGGCAGGCAAGGGGATATTCAACTCAGTGCCTTTCAGGCTTCGCGCTTTATTGGCGGGAACCTCCATAGCATCAATACGCCTGTGCATACGCTGCATAATGCTGGTTTTAGTGCTGTACAATTGCTGTTTAACCCGCTTGATATCATCACTGGTTTCGCACCTGTGCAATTTACTGAAATACACTGGTGCATGATCTCTGGGGTTGTCGATAAACATGCCGTGATGAACATCTGCCATCAAATAACCGTTGGAAAAATCCCGGTTAAATACAGTGTACAGAGAGGACATATCACTGGATTGCTGCTCTCCCTCACACAGGGCATCTATTTGTTTTCGCCAGCTTTCTGTGGTGGTAAAGACATAGTGAGGCTTCTTGATTCGCCCCTCGATTTTCAGTGAATGCACTCCGGCTGAAGCTAATGCGGGCAAGTCCATAAAGGCCGAGTTGTCTTTCATATTGAGAGGATATTGCTTGCCTGCCGCTGTTGGCTCATAAGCCTCCCGGCAGGGCTGGCTGCAACGGCCGCGATTACCGGATGCCCCGTTGCGAGCTGAGCTCAGATAGCAAACTCCGGAAAAGCCTACACAGTAGGAACCGTGTACAAAGACCTCAGTCAGCATGTTGATTTCCCGGCCAACCGCCACCAGATCGGTAATCTCCGGCAGGCTCAGCTCCCGGGACAGATTGACCCGGCTCATCCCCATGCCGGAAAGCAGCTTCATCTGCCCCGGATTGTGAGTATTCATCTGGGTCGAGGCGTGCACATCCAGAGACGGAAAGTGACGTTTCAACAGGCTGGCCAGCCCCAGATCCTGCACTATCACACCATCCACCTGAGTCTGTTGCAGCTGCTGCAACAGACGCAACATGGCGGGCAACTCACTCTCGAGCAGCATAATATTCAGGGTCAGGAAGATTTTGCAGTTATGGCTGTGGGCCAGTTCAATCACGCCATCCAGCAGATCCAGGGTGATATTGGTGGCACGATTTCTGGCGTTAAATCTGTCCAGGCCACAATAAACGGCATCGGCACCGGCGGCGATCGCAGCCTTAATGGCATCAAGGTCACCACCCGGGGCAAGGAGTTCAAATTGATCTTTCTGGTACATACATGGGCTCGGAAGATGGATTAACCGGGAAATCGGGCAAATTTCAGGCGGCGCATTGTAGAGACTTCCCCACTCAATTTCGAGCTCTCTTTGGGGATAATTGGATGCAACACAGAAATGAAAAAGCTCACACAAGGTGAGCTTTTCAGGGATTAATATAAAGACGGCTGCCCTTCTGGTCGCGTCTTGAAGCGGCGGTGCAACCACATATATTGATCCGGTGCTGCCATGATGGACTCTTCCACTACCTTATTGATGACACGGGCACCGGCCTCCGGGTCATGTTTGGGGAAGGTCTCCACCAGAGGTTCCCTTATCGTCAGGGTGTAATGGCCATTATCGTCGTTACGAACCACGGTAAAGGGCACGATGGCGCAATCGGTTTCATCCACCAACAGACTTGTACCTGTTGTCGTACAGGCCTGCTCGACAGCAAACAAAGGCGCAAAGGCATGACGTCTGGGTCCATAATCATGATCCGGCGCATACCATAGCACCCGACCTTTGCGCAGACTCTCCAGCATGGTTTTTACGTCTTTGCGGTGGATCATCTCATGACCCCCCTTGGTACGTCCCTTGAACTGGAAGTAATCAAAGCAGGGATTATTATTGGGTCGATATACTCCCATGCCAGATAGCTTAAGGCCGCAGGCTCGCCCACCGAACTCCAGATTTAAAGAGTGAACCGACACCAGCAACACACCGCGACCTTCCGCTCTAAGCTTGTCCAGATGTTCCAGCCCTTCAAAGGAAACATGTTTGGCCACACGGGCCTCAGACCAGTACCAGGCCATGCCGGTTTCAAACAGTGCCAGACCGGTATTGTCTATGTTGGCTTTGATCAGCGCTTCACGCTCTGCAGCTGGCATATTGGGAAAGCACAGCTCAAGGTTTCTGGCCATGGTTTTGCGACGCTTAGGCATCAGGCGAATGGCGGCTCTTCCGAGGGCTTTTCCCATGGCAAACTGTAACTTCCAGGGCAGCAAACTCAGCAGATACGCAAAAGCCACCAAAAGCAGAGTTCCCCAGTATTTAGGCAGCAGAAACCTAGCTGAGAATTCAGGAGCAGGATATTTATTCATGACTACAACGGCCTCCTGGCCAGTCCAGCAAAAGATCCGACTCCCTTCAGATCCCGATAAAAAAGGAGCGCATTTTATGCTCCGCGCGCCAAAGAGGAAAGTGATCTGCAGATGAAAAATTGATTAAAACAATCAGTCCGGATATCGCCGCGCCATTTCCTGCAGCGAATCCAGCAGTAGCTGCTTCAGCACATCCAGGTCGATATCCGACAGGCGTTTTACCGTCAAACAGGATTTTCCCATCTTGTGTTTACCCAGTTGAGGCAGAAGCTGATGCTGGTCCATGCCACAGGCCATAAGATAGATACTCATCCCCGCTTTTCTGGATGCGAAACCGGTACGGAAGAAGTCTCCCTCCCGGCCAGATTCATATCGGTAGTGATATTGACCAAACCCCACCAGACTGTCGCCCCATATCACCCCATGGGTACCTGTCAGCTCAGCCATTATGGCGTAGAGCTGCTCACAATCACGGCGACGAACAGGATCTGTAATCCCCTCCAACCAGGTTTTTACACTCAGTTCCGTCGGCTGGGTTTTATTTGCTGTCATGGGCAGAACTCATGCAGGTTGCCAAAGCTGAATGGGATTACCTTCAGGATCCTGCAGGCGGGCAAACAGGCCGTTGGGGTAAGTTTCGGGATCCACTTCTACTGCAATACCCGCTTGCCTTAACTGCGCCACCATGGCGGAAAGGTCATTGACTCTGAAGTTAATCATCCAGCTCTGCTCTGCTTTACCGAAGTAGTCTGTATCCGCCGGGAATGCTGCGAACACAGTGAAACCCGCCTGCTGACTCCAGGGCTGAGTCTCGTAATCTGACGGGACAGGGTCGATACCCAGATGTTTCTCATACCATGCAGACATTGCTGCAGGGTCTTTGGCTTTGAAAAACACGCCACCTATACCTGTTACTTTTTCCATCGTCTTTCTCCTCTGTCAGGGGAATACCCCAACATAGCCACCTCAGACGGATAGAGCCAGTTATCCCTCCCTCAATTTTTGACCACTCCGCTCTCAAAGAGATGAGTCTCCTGCACCAACAGCAGGCATATTTGCAGCATCAATGGGCAAGCAAGCTGTCATCAATTCGTATCACCACGTTCAATTTATTGAAATGATTAGTGATTAATATCTGGCACGTTTCTTACATAGCTATCGACGGTAGCAACAGGAGGTGAAGATGAACACATTCAAATACTGTATCCATTGGTTGGCATCGGAATGGCGCTATGTTCGCCACGCGGGGATCAGTCAATGGGAAACATCTGAACCCGAACATGGGAGACTTGAACCATGAATGAGTCAAATTTGAAATCCACTGCACTGGACAAGGTACAACAGGATGGCCAGTTACCCTCTGAAGTGGCCAAAGAATTGGGGATATCCAGCCGACTTCTTTACCGCTGGCTACGGGAGCCCAAAAGTACCAAAAGCCAGAGTCGCCAACGCATTGAGAATGAAATAGAGAAGCTGACCCATAAACTGCATCAGCTCAGGCAACAGATGCGTCAGCTGGAGCAGCATTAACAATACGAGGCGCCGCTGCGCCTCGTATTTATTGGTGTATGAGTTCAATCAGTGGGGAATAAAGGCCAGTCCAAAGGGGTTCAGGCCGACAGTCACATCGGTTAACAGTTCTGGCTCCCCTTTTCGCCCTGACAGGGTAAATACGGAGACCTTGTTACTGCCCCCGCCTGAATGGGTAATGTAGAGCTTACTGCCGTCATTGGTCACAACAATATTGTGAGGAATAGCGAATGGCGTGTCATCTACATCCCGACTGCTGAGGCTCCGACTGTGCAACAGATGGAGTCCACTGACGCCACCGTCAGCAATATTGGTTAAGTAGACCTGCTTATCCCTGGCAAAAATGCCGTGGGCATTGGCGACATCGGCAGTATGTCTTAGCCTTAATGAGCGGGATTCGAAACGGGCTACTGTACTGGCATCCTGAGAAGCAACCAGCAAAGCTCTGTCTTTGTTATTCAAGAACAGATGCGGATCACCGCCAACGGATACTCTGGCCGTTTCCACAGCACCTTGTGCCCCAACTTCATACTTCACCACCCAATCATTGCCTGGCGCCCCATCAAGCAGACTGACAAACCAGCTCAACCCATCCGCAGAAACATAAATATCGTGGGGCTTAAAACCTGCAGCAACCAGATCGGCGGGCATAGCGACTGTGGCTTTACTGGTCAGGCTATTGGTGTCAATCACTGTAACAGTGTTGTCGATATCATTGTTGACCAACAGCTTTTGTGCATCTGCCGCAGCCCACATATGAAACACACCGCGCCCGGCAGGGATCTCCGCAAGCAGGTTAAAGCCAAAGCTGTCGTAGGCCAGCACTCTGTTATTGGCCCTGTCTCCTACATACATGCGGTTTTCTTTGTACACCACATACATGGGCTCAGGACTGTTTTCCCCCGCAGGTAACGCCAGAGTATGACGAACGGTGTCATCGCCGACTGAAATAATTGAGACAGTGCCATCGGCTCGATTGGCAATAGCGACGCTGCCATCTGCATTTTCGGCATAAGACGTCGCAGACAGCAGGCTGCCTGCGAGAACCAAAGATAGGATAGATTTTATCAACATAGTGAAATTGCTCCCTGAAATGCCCCCTAGCGGGCCACATCCCCAAGTTCGCAGGAAAATCTCACGGAAGTATCACAGTGGGCTCACAAATCAGGTCAAATTGGCGGGAGTTCATATCGCTCCAGGCAGGACCTGATAAGCCCGTATCACTCCCAATACGGTGATAGCGATTGCCCACGGTAAGGGATTACTGATATAATCCTTCGTTTTCGGTGCGGGAAATCGACACGGGGGTTGATTTTCTGTCTATGAAGCAACTCTAACGTGTTGCAATAACACGTCCATAAGGCAACAACCCATGTCATCCAATGAAAAAACTTTCCGCGAACTCGGTCTGTCCGAGCCGCTGTTGCGCGCTCTTGACGAGCTCGGCTACGAGAAACCAACTCCTATTCAGGCGGCCAGTATTGACCCTCTGATGGAAGGACGTGACATTCTCGGCCAGGCGCAAACAGGTACCGGAAAAACCGGTGCTTTTGCATTGCCACTCTTGAGTGCAATCGATCACACCCAAAATACTCCTCAAATCCTGGTACTGGCTCCTACCCGTGAGCTGGCTGTTCAGGTGGCAGAAGCTTTCAGCAGCTATGCCAAATTTATGAAAGGTTTCCATGTTCTGCCTATCTATGGTGGTCAGAGCATGTATCAGCAGCTTCAGGCGTTGCGCCGCGGTCCTCAGGTTATTGTTGGTACCCCGGGTCGTGTAATGGACCACATGCGTCGCGGCACCCTGAAACTGGACACTCTGCGTGCTCTGGTTCTGGACGAAGCTGATGAAATGCTGAAAATGGGCTTCATCGATGATATCGAATGGATCCTGGAACACACTCCTGAAGAGCGTCAGCTGGCTCTGTTCTCTGCCACTATGCCAGAGCAGATCAAGCGCGTTGCCAACAAGCACCTGCGTGAACCAGCTCAGATCAGCATTGCTGCCAGCCACACCACTGTAGAATCTATCGAACAGCGTTTCGTTCAGGTTTCTCAGCACAACAAGCTGGAAGCTCTGGTACGTGTTCTGGAAGTGGAAAACACCGAAGGTATCATCATCTTCGTACGTACCCGTAACTCCTGTGTGGAACTGGCTGAGAAGCTGGAAGCCCGTGGTTACGCTGCATCTCCACTGCACGGTGATATGAACCAGCAGGCTCGTGAGCGTGCCGTTGACCAACTGAAGTGCGGCAAGCTGGATATCCTGATCGCCACCGACGTTGCGGCCCGTGGTCTGGACGTAGAGCGTATCGGTCACGTAGTTAACTACGATATTCCATACGACACTGAAGCTTACGTACACCGTATCGGTCGTACAGGTCGTGCCGGTCGTACCGGTATGGCTATCCTGTTCGTGACCCATCGTGAAATGCGCATGCTGCGCACCATCGAGCGCGCCACCAACAGCCGTATCTCTCCAATGAAGGTACCTAGCCCAGAGACAGTAGCAGAGCGTCGTCTGTCCCGTCTGGGTGAGCAGGTTGCTGAAGTGGTTGCCAACGAGTCTCTGGACTTTATGGAAGCTGCAGTGGCTCAGCTGTGCCAGCAACTGGAAGTAGATACCGATAAACTGGCTGCTGCTCTGCTGCAACTGGTTCAGAAAGAGCGTCCACTGCAACTGCCTCCAATGCAGGAGCGTCAGCGTGACAGCCGTGATGAGCGCGGTGGCCGTGAAGGTCGCGAGCGTCGTCCTCGCCCAACCGCTGAGATGCTGGGCAGCGCAGAAGCACTGAAGGACAACCCTGATGTGAAGATGTGCCGTTACGTGATCGATGTGGGTCGTGAGAATGGCGTAGGTGTAGGTAACATCGTGGGCGCTATCGCCAACGAAGCCAACATCGACAGCCGCTACATTGGCCAGATCCAACTGTTCGATTCTGTGACCACAGTTGACCTGCCAGACGGCATGCCTAAAGACGTACTGCAGCACCTGAAGAAGGTTCGCGTATGTGGTCGTCCACTGAACATCCGTGAAGTGACCGAGAACATGACTTTCGAAGATTCAGGTTCAGGTGCACCACGCCGTCGTCGTCCTCAGGGCGGTGATCGTCGTCCACACGGTGGTGACCGTCGCGGTCATGGCGGTGAGCGTCGTGAACGTCGCAACCACGAAGGTGGTGACCGTAAGCCACACCGCAAAGGTGGCTACCAGGGCAATCGCGACCGCGACTAATCCCTGATCAAACAAAAAAAAGGCGCCCATGGCGCCTTTTTTGTTATCTGTGACCCGTCCTGAATACAGATATACCAATCCGCATAGAAGATTGATCTCATCAGAGCCATGTCAGCCATTCGAGTACAATCCAAATTGGTGACGACATAGTGGTTCTATGGCTAGACAATTTGGGGCAGTAATCGTGTGGCTGACAGGCTCCCGAAGGGCGAGTTTTAAAGGCGCGCATACTGCCCAGAGCTCTCTTGATTTATCCCGATAGATCTTCGCTCGCTCCGATTGTCTCCACGCCTTTAAATTCTCGCTGAGTGACTAAACTCCTATGCGGATTGGTATTATCAGTGTCCTGCCAGCTTTAACGCTTCCACCAACGCCAGATAATCATCTGTCACCATATCCGCCATCGCGGCATACTCGGGCACAGGTTGCTGAACATTGTAGAGCAGGCTCATAGCTCCGGCATTGGCAGCGGTTTGCAGGTCAAACAGATAATCCCCCACATAAAGACACTCATGCGGTGCTATCCCCCACTCCCGGCACATCATCAGAATACCCTCAGGTGATGGCTTGGCTGGCGCATCTTCCCGGGTGAGCACGGCAGGAATTGAACAGCCAAGACGCCCCAGAGTAACGCCTGCAGCCTGGCGGATATTTCGGGTAAGAATAGCGGTGGGCAGGCCAGCGCTGTGGAGATAATCCACCAGAACCTGCGCCCCGGGGATCCACTCGGCTCTGGCAGAACTTTCCAGTTCGTAGCGATGAATAACGGCGTTGGCACTGGCTTTACGATCGGGGCACTCGATATCATCAAGCCACTTGAGAATATCCACTCCCCGGCAGATCTCCAGTTCGGCGCAGAGAGAGTCAAAGTCAGGATTTGAGCTGGCAAGGGTGCCATCCAGATCGAATATCACTCCTTTAATCCGGCCCAAATCCACTTCTGTCTGTTTGATTAGCGGCATAGCGTCCCTGTCTTGTTGGCTTTAAAGCTAACTATACGCGCAGTAACTGCCCTGAGCTCAGAACAGGATCACAACTGCTGCAGTCATTGCCAACGCCATTAAGCCTAAGATTATCCAGCGATTGTTACCGGAAAACCAGGGTTCACCATACTCTCGTTTGGCCATGATGTAGAAAGCCAACCCGGGGAAATAGAGCAGGCTGGTCAAGAGCAAGTGGTGCAACCCGGCGGCATAGAGCAGCCAGAACCCATAGACACTGGCCATGCCACCGAACAGCATCATCTTGATATTGCCGTCCTGACGCCCGGTTTTAAGGGCATAGAGCGCCACAAACAGATAAGGCACCAGAATCATCTCAGAAGCCACATTCAACAGTGACTCATAGGTGCCGCCCTCAATGGTCACCCAGATGAGTACAAATTGCACCACGGCATTGGAGATCAACAGGATATTCTTGGGCGTACCTTTGGAGTTGGTTTTGCCAAACAGGCTGGGAAACATCTTCTCCCGGGCGCCGATATAGGGCGACTCATTGGCGAGCAAAGTCCAGCTGAGGTAAGCCCCACTCACAGACACAATCAAGCCAAGCCCCACAATCCACAGGCCTACCGGCCCGAGAATATGCTTCAGCACCTGAGCGGCAGAGGGGTTTTGCATCTGAGCCAGCTCAGTGGTGGTTATCACCCCCATGGACAGCAAGCTGACCATCACATAGATAAACAGAGTGATAAGCAAACCAAATATGGTCGCCCTGCCCACATCCTTGCGATTGCGGGCGCGGCTGGAAACCACTACAGCCCCCTCAATACCAATAAAGACCCACACGGTAATCAGCATGGTCTCCTTGACCTGGGTCATCAGATCCGCCTCGGGCATGGCCGTCACAACGGAGAAGTCCAGGGTAAAGGTACTGAGTTTAAAGGCGACAGCAGCCACCACGATAAAAACAAACAGGGGGATAAGTTTGGCAATCGTGGTCACAGCGTTGATGATGGCTGCGGTCTGTACGCCGCGCAGCAGCAGGAAGTGGATCATCCACACAAAGCCGGAAGCCAGCAGCGCCGACACCAGGGTATTGCCCTGGCCAAATACCTCATGTTGGGGCGTGTCAAAAAACAGCCCCAGGGTACTGAAGATAATCACCAGATAGGAAACATTGGCCAGCACTGCACTAAGCCAGTATCCCCAGCAGGAGAAGAAACCAACGAGATCACCAAAACCGGCCTTGGCATAGCCAAATACCCCTGTGTTTATCTCGGGTTTATCCAGGCAAAGACGCTGAAAGGTCAGTGCCAGAAAGATCATGCCTGTACCGGTAATGGTCCAGCCAATCATCACAGCCAAGGGGCTGGCAACCGCCGCCATATTCTGTGGCAGGCTGAATACACCGGCACCGATAATAGAGCCTACAACGAGGGCACACAGTGCCCCCAGTCCAAGTTTGTTGTCAGTTGTGGTCATGGTTAAACGAGTCGAATATCTGTAGAAGCCCAGCCAGCCAGGAGCCATATCTCCGGTACTGACCCATATTATTCGCCCAACCACCGACAACAATCAGGTGGTACTTCCATAGGCCGGAACCCCGCAGGGTGTATCCGCGCCTCCCGGCGCAGCAAAATCAGTCTTGTGGGTTAACCTCTTTCTCCTGAGGCTCAGGCTGGAGCTGCGACAACTGCTTTTCAGCGGTTTTCGCCAGCGCCACCATGGTGATCCCCAATATCAGCAGCTTAATACCGATTAAAATGCCAATCACAAACTCTGACGATACAGGCCACCGCACCAGAATAATCAGTGCCAATATCAATGAAGACAGGCCTCCCATGGCCACATATCCCCAACCATGTCTTGGCTTGAGCTGGAAAGCAGCCAGTATGTTGGCAATGCCATCCACCAGAAAATAACTGCCGAGGAACAAGGTCAATGTTGCCAGGCTCACGCCGGGATTAATCAACATATACAGACCGGCAACCAGAGTCAGTACCGCCCACACCAATCTGAAGCTCAAGCCCCTGCCCTCACCGGGCCAGGCAGCCAGCAGCTGGACGACCCCAACGGCCACCAACGCGATGGCAAACAGCGCCGCGACAGCCAGCCCCATGGCCAAAGGCAGAGCCAGGGCCAATATGCCCAAAACAATGGTAACGTATCCCCAAGTCTTGCTGGTTGTATAAGCTTTATGCAGTAAACGGTCGGCGGTCATCATAGGAGGGAACCTGACGGTGTGATCTATGTCTCTGAGTCTACCGAACAAAAACTGTCAGTGACCAGAACTTTTCCCCAGCTATAGCCTTAAGTTAAGAGAGATTAATTTGTTATAGCTTTATGCGATAAATGACTCTGCTTTAAAAACCAAAAAAACCGGCATTTGCCGGTTTTTCATTGGGTTGAGCGAGACAAGGTTTTGCCGTTACCGGCGACTATGACGCCGATGCCACCTGTGGGCGAACGCCCAGAGTATGACAAATGGCATAGGTCAGCTCAGCCCGGTTAAGGGTATAGAAGTGGAAATCCTTCACCCCTTCACGGGACAGTACTTTCACCATATCAATGGCCACATTGGCGCCCACCAACTGACGGGTAGAAGGATCATCCTCCAGGCCATCAAACTGCTTGTGCAACCAGGACGGCAGAGACACATTGGTCATGCCCGCGAAGCGCTTAAGCTGGGTAAAGTTGGTCACGGGCAGAATGCCAGGCACTATCTCCACATCAATGCCTGCCGCGACACAGCGGTCACGGAATCTCAGGTAGGACTCCACATCGAAAAAGAACTGAGTGATGGCACGGTTGGCGCCGGCATCTATCTTGCGCTTGAGGTTAATCAGATCCGCCTGAGCATTGGCAGCCTCAGGGTGCACCTCAGGATAAGCCGCCACCGAGATATCGAAATCGGCTACAGATTTCAGCAAACCGACCAGATCAGCCGCAAACCGGGTTGGCTTGAGTGAACCGTCAGGCAAGTCACCACGCAGCGCGACAATACTGCGCACGCCATTTTCCCAGTACTGCTTGGCCAGATCCCGCAGTTCAGCCTCTTCGGCATCCACCAGCGTCAGATGCGGTGCAGCCACCAGGTTGGTTTCATTCTGAATGCGGTCAATCACGCTATGGGTTCTGTCACGGACACCGGAATTGGCACCATAGGTTACCGACACAAACTTGGGATTCAGAGGCTCCAGACGACGAATAGAGCTCCACAGCAGCTTTTCCATTTCCGGAGTCGAAGGAGGAAAGAACTCAAAAGACACGTTGATGCCACCATTGAGCTCCGCCAAGCTCTGGTTCAACGACTGCGAGAATTGTGCGTGATGAAATGCCATGTAACTGTCCTCTGTCCCTCTGATTACGACCAGACGTTTAGGTGTTTAGACGTCTAAATGTCCACATACTAGAACAAGTGAATTTGAAGTCAAGTTAAAACTGCTCACATACCTCTTCAATTTTGCTCACACTGTGCCAGTGAACAGGCAACAAAAAAGAGTGCCGAAGCACTCTTTAATGAAATTCCCTGAGCAGATTACTGCTCCTGCAGCAGATCCCGGCAGATATGAGCCAGATCTGACTGCACGGCAGCGGCTGTCACTTCGCGTCCTGCACCGGGACCACGGATGATCAAAGGGTTGTTCTGGTAGAAAGCTGAACGGATCACAAATACATTGTCCCCCGGCGTCAGGTTGGCATAAGGATGGTCGGTAGCCACCAGCTCCAGTGCGACCCTGGCCTTGAGTTTGCCATCCTGCTGATCCAGCTGAGCCACGTAACGGATGACCTTACCTTCAGCTTTGGCCTCGTCCAGTGCTTCCGCCAGAGGCTGATCCAGCTCATCAATACGACCCAGGAACTCATCCAGAGACACCTGCGCCAGATTGTCCGGCACCAGAGAGTCCAGCTCGATATCCTCCAGTTCCAGTTCAAGGCCAATCTCCCGGGCCAGAATAAGCAGTTTACGCTGCATATCCCGACCTGAAAGATCATCCCTTGGATCCGGCTCGGTAATACCCAGGCCTTTGGCTTCCAGCACCAGCTCACCAAACGGTTTACTGCCATCGTATTGCTCAAACAGCCAGCACAGGGTTCCGGAGAAGATACCGCCAATAGCCTCTACTCTGTCGCCACTGTTATGCAGATCATTCAGTGCATGCTGTACCGGTAGCCCCGCACCACAGCTGGCGTTGTAGCGCCAGAACAGACGACGGAATCCCAACTGACGCTTAAGGTCACGATAGAAAGCCAATGGTCCTGAACCAGCCAGCTTATTAGCGCTGACCATATGGATACCACGGGCAAAAAACTCTGGATAATGCAGAGTCAGCCCCGCACTGGCACTGATGTCCAACGCCACCAGCTCATCGCACTTAAGCGCTCCAAGCTGCTCAAATAACGCCGGATATCCCCAGGGCTGCGCGTTTTGCTCAAACGCCTGCTGCCAGTTATCGACATCTATGCCTTCATCAGAGATCAGCGCCTTACGTGAACTCAACAGCCCCAGCAGTTCAACACTGGCTTCCAACTCACTGTTCAACTGTTTTACCGAACGGCGGAACAGATCAACCCAGGCCTGACCAATATTGCCGGTTCCCAGTAACACCACTCCGATACGTTTGCGTGGCCCGGCGCAGCGACGATGGACTTTCTGGGTCAACAGATTTACCGCTTTTCTGGGCACCAGGGTAACCAGACTCAGTCTGTCCTGATAAACAGGCAAAGTGCCTCTGGAAAGCAGACGGGCAAAGCTGCGACGATAAAGGTTGGCACCACTGCTCACCAGGGCCACCAGCCCGTAATCTTCAGACACTTTGACCTGCTGAACCGCAAAGCTGTCAGACAAACCGGTCAACAGGCTCATGGCCTGCTCAGCCAACTCATGGGTGTAGGCCAGAGACAAGGCATCCTGTCCCTGTTTCCAGTTGGCCAGCGGCGTTACGCCCTGGTTGCTCAACTCATTCAGCAATTCATCTGCACTGCCCGATAGTTTTAAGGAGATAAGCACGACCTGGGGCAGATTGGTAACCACTGGCGCACTGGCCGATGAGGACTGAGGCGCTATCAGGGTAAAGTCGGTGTGAGAGGCATAACTGGAGCGCACCGCCAGACTGACATCGGCATCAAACAAAGGCTGCAGAGTGCGGCTGTGCAGTACAGGCGAGCCCAGACGTGCCAGCCTGTCAGCCTCTTCCAGTGACAGGCTGGAAAGCAAAGTGGCATCATTAATCTTATTGGGGTCGGCGTTAAACACCCCTTCAACATCGGTCCAGATGGTACAGCGTTCAATGCCCGCCAGCGCAGCAATTAAAGTCGCACTGAAGTCAGAACCATTGCGTCCCAGCAGCAAGGTATCACCCACTTCATTGGCACAGATAAAACCTGTGATCACCAGGCGCTCATTGGCGTGATTGACAAGACAAGCCTGAATACGGCTGCGGGATTCCTCTTTGCGGATCTGCGGTACAGCGCCTTCATCGGCGACCAACAAACTGGTGGCATCCACATGACTGGCAGCGACACCCTGCTCTCTCAGCAAAGCCGCCAGCAAACGGGCTGACCAGCGCTCGCCAAAGCTGACCAGTTGATTAACTTCATAGGTATTACGCACCTCAAGCCCAAGCAGGCTGATAAGCTGTGCCTTATCTGTGGAGAGTCGCTCTCTCAGATCTCTGGCAGTATCACTGGACAAGAGTTGTTCAATCAGGTTTTGCTGATAGCTGATCAGCACCTGCAATTCCTCTTGCCATAACTGATTACTGTCTGTCAGCTCCAGTAGCTTGTAGAGGAAGTTAGTGGTTTTACCGGCCGCTGATACCACTACGAGATCATCGCTGTGGCCATGGGTCAGCAGAATATGGGCAACGCGACGATAGCAATCCGCATCTGCCAGACTTGAACCACCAAATTTATGTAAGTGACTGGGTGCCATCGATTATCTCCCTGCTGCGACTGCTGCCAAACCTGCCTGAATATCCGCCAGCAGGTCTTCACCATCTTCTATGCCCACCGACAGGCGGATCAAGGTATCTTTCACGCCCGCTTCCAGTCTCGCCTCCGGCTCCATGGCTCTGTGGGTCATGGTAGCAGGCACAGCTACCAGGCTCTCTACACCGCCAAGGCTTTCAGCCAAAGAGAACAGCTTAAGCTGATTCAGAAAGGCTTCCACTTCTCCGGCGCCGCCCTTGAGTTCAAAACTCACCATGGCACCAAACCCTTGCTGCTGAGCTTTGGCAATCTCATGACCCGGGTGATCAGTCAGTCCGGGGTAATACACCCTGGCCACCACATCACTGGCACACAGGGCATCAACTATCAGCTGGGCATTGCGCTGATGTTCTTTAATCCGCACCGCCAGGGTTCTCACCCCGCGCAGCGTTAAATAGGCATCCATCGCGCCACCGGTTAACCCCAGTGTATTGGCCCACCATACCAAGTCTTCGCCCAGTTGTGGGTCTTTGGCCACAACTGCGCCACCCACGACATCGCTGTGGCCATTGATATATTTGGTGGTGGAGTGAATCACTATATCAGCGCCCAGAGTCAGGGGCTGCTGCAATACCGGAGAAAGGAAGGTGTTATCAACGGCGACTTTGGCGCCAACCGCTCTGGCCTGCTCGCATATGGCTTTAACATCCACAACGCGCAGCAATGGGTTGGATGGGGTTTCCAGCCAGATAAGGGCTGGCTTCTGAGCTATGGCAGACGCCAGTGCATCGGCATCTGTCTGGTCGACAACCAGCAGTTTAAACTGACCTTTTTTGGCCAGGTTGGTAAACAGACGATAACTGCCACCGTAACAGTCATGGGGAACCACCAGTAGATCGTCCTGACCAAGCAGGTTGACCACCAGAGTAATAGCCGCCATACCTGTACTGGTAATCACACCTGTACTGCCCTGCTCCAATGCCGCCAGCGTTTCCCCCAGCACATTTCGGGTAGGGTTGCCGGAGCGGCTGTAATCGAACTCTCTGGGATTGGTATAGCCATCAAAACTGTAATTGGTAGACAGATAGATGGGAGGTACTACGGCCCCGTATTGGGTATCGCTCTCAATTCCTTGCCTGACTGCTTCTGTGGCTACACGACGCTGGGTCATCACTCGCTCCTGCTGGTTTACCTGGCATACTGGATGTCTGGACGTCTAAATTACCCTATTTATTACTTTATGGTCAACAGCCATAAAGCCATTTAGACGTCCAAACATAAAGAATTCTATTTGCATTCATCCCGTTTTCACCGCAATAATTTGACTGTAAAAAGTAAGTGTTTAAAATCAGCAGCGAATTACAGAATCAACAGGTGAGTCAATGACTGAGTGGAACGGCGACTATATCAGCCCCTATGCTGAGCACGGCAAGAAGAATGAACAGGTGAAAAAGATCACTGTATCCATTCCCCTGTCAGTGCTGAAAATATTGACTGATGAGCGCACCCGCCGCCAGGTGAACAACCTGCGTCATGCGACCAACAGTGAACTTTTGTGTGAAGCTTTCCTGCACGCATACACTGGCCAGCCGCTGCCGCATGATGAAGATCTGTCCAAAGACAGACCCGACAGCATCCCTTCTGACGCCAAAAAGCTCATGACTGAAATGGGCATTGAGTGGGAAGAGCTGGAATAAGCCAACTCCTCAAGTGAGTGCCAAAAGCATTACTTGCAACACACCCGGTATGTCCGGGTGTTGTCGTATCTGAGCATAAAGAGTTTAAAAACTGACTGAAGTCCGGAAGATAGCTTCCAGTGCCTGCTCCTGGGTCATGGTCCCGGTAAAATCAAGCAGCACTCTGTCACTCAGCTCAAATCCGGTTCCCAACAAAAACTGGTTCTCTTTATTGGCCGTGTCCTGACGGTACCCCAGGCTCAAGGACCAGCCATTCACAGGCACCAATTCACCACTTAACTGCCAGTAGCGACTGCCGCGCCAGCGCCACTCCTGAGTAATACCATTGCTCCAGTGAGAATCAGGCAAAATCCCCACCAGGTTGTGGCCGCTGATCTCCAGTGCGAAAGCATCAAGCGGCCTGACTGTCATACCCAGGCCCATACCAGCACCCGACTCTGTCTGACCGTCCCAGCCCATCCCTGCGGGAGTGAGTGGCAAATTACGCTGCCAATAGTTGGAGGTCACATCCAGACTCAGTGGGTTTTCCCCCTGCAGTGACCAAAGCCCCATAGACATGCTCAGCTCACTCATATCAAAGGAGCTGGCAACCGGGAATACGCCAATACCTCCGAACTTATCGCCCAGAGAGGAGATTGAGGGTTGATTACCTATCAGATGACGGTAACTGCTGGAGAATAGCTGAAAGTCCAGCTCTGCGGGCAGAGGCTGGGCAATCTGAGTCACCTCTGTCTCCAGAGTTTCAACACTGGACTCGGCCGGAGCACGGCTGATATCGATACTCTCGCCGTCGGCGATGAAGTCTGGCGAGGTGCTGATATCAGGCTCTGCGGACAGTGGGACTGACAGCAGAGCAGCGGGTAAATACAGTAACTTGTTGCGCAAGCTCCACCTCCTTTTGTCCTGTGCACCGAGTCTTGAATTTAAAGCTTAGCCTGATTCCTTTGGCGGGACTGTATTTTTAAGCATCAATCAGTCACAGGCTTTTTCATCAGTTTCCGCTGCAGTGTTCGCCTGTGCATACCCAATTGTCTGGCGGTCGCCGACACATTGCCCTGATTGGCCTGCAGCACCTGTTGCAGGTGCTCCCATTCCAGTCGTTTTGGATTCAGCGGAGCGTCCTCCTCCACCGTTTCCTGAGTTAGCTCAAACTCATCCGGCAGCAGCGCCGACAACAAAGTCTGAGTATCCACCGGCTTGGCAAGGTAGTTATCGGCCCCCGCCCGTATTGCTTCTACCGCGGTAGCAATACTGGCATAACCTGTCAGCAGAACCATGGTCACTTTAGGCAGCAAGTGTCGCAGAGGCGAAATCAGGCTCAGACCATTACTGAACTCAAGCTTCATATCCAGCAAAATATGGCTCGGCAGCAACTTGCGGGCCTGCAACAAAGCGTCGCTGGGATTGTCCACATGATGGCAGTCAAAGCCATGCTTACTCAGGCGGCGGCACAATACTCCGGCCAGCGCATGATCATCTTCAACAATCAAAATCCGCTTCATGCCGCCTCCGCTATCAGAGGCAGCCGAACCTCTGCGACGCTTCCACCCTCTGGATGGTTGCTCAGGGTCAAACATGCCCCAAGACGCTCAAAGCTGGCATGACTGAGCAACAGCGCCATACCCATCCCTTTGGGGCTGGAGATTAAACTTGAACCCAGTTGTGACATCAGCTCACTGTCGATGCCACCACCATAATCCCTGACCCGGACCAACAGTTCCTGCTCATGCCTTTCAAAGGTCACACTGACTTTGGCATCGCCTCTGGACTCCAAAGTCGATGCTGAGGCGTTCTCCACCAGCGCCATCAAAGCCGGAACCAGATTCATATCCATCAGCACTTTAGCGCTGGCGTCATCTGCTGACAAAGCCACCTGCCAATCAAGCTGGGTCGTAGGCATCAACAGCAGAATTTTCTGTCTCAGTTGGTGGGCCAGAGTTCCCGCTGAAGCCTGAGTCACATGCCCCTCACGAATTGAGCGGGTCGCTTCCCGCAGCTCATTGAGTGTGGCCTCACAACGACTTAATGCAGTATCCATCTCTGATAGGGCGACCGGGCAATTGGCTTCCTGAACCTCTTCCAGTAACAATCTCATGCTGGAAAGCGGCGTAGCCAACTGGTGGGCCATCTGAGCTGATGCAGTGCCCAGCGCCAGCAATTGCTCCTGCCGGAGTTGCGACTCACGTAAATAAGCCATCTGTGCATCCTGCTTGCGAATACGGCGGATCAGCAGCGCCACTGTGGTAGTAATCACCAGCGCAGTGAGCACAAAATTGAGCCACATGCCCAGATAGTGAGAGCTCATATCCATGCCGTGACCATGGTGCATCATGTCGCTGACAGGCAGCATCTTCATCATCAGGCTGTATACCAGGGTCGCAGCGACAGCCAGCACCCAGGGCGCCCACAACGGCAAGGTAACTGCGGCCAGCACGATGGGAATTAACAGCAGAGTGACAAAGGCGTTGGTGGCACCACCGGAGAAGGCAAGCCACAAACCCCAGAACAGAATATCCAGCAGTAGAGTAACAAACAGGCTGAGTTCGTGATGGGTCAGTCTGTGGCGCTGCCAAATCAGTAGCGTCAGGGTGACGCCTTCAGCCAGCATGACCCAGGTTAATGCCTCAACCTGCAGGCTCAAACCAAAGGTCTCTGCTCCGAACAATACCAACAGCAATTGCAGAGCGAAGCCCAGCAGGCGCAACAAGGCCAGTTGGTCCGCTTGATTGGTAAGAGGTTTTGTTGTTGTCATTATTTTGCTTCAGGGTTATCAGGGGCACAAATCAGCTCTATTCACGCTCAGCTTATGTGCACTTGTCCGTGACTCCAGTGTAAAAACTTTTCAATACCAAATCACTTGTTTACCCTTAGCTTATCTGTCATCTCCAACATGGATCACCAATTGAACATCGCTTCGCTTCCTTTGGTACTGGCTGGCCCGGTACTGCGTCATTGCGATAATAATCACTTCACACTCTGGTTTGTGACCAGCAGTCCGATGCAACAGCTAACCCTGACTCTGGGCGATAAAGCGTACCAGCTGGGCGAAGCGGATTTGCATTGTGTGCAGCTGGGTAGCAAAGCCTGGCAGTACCTGATCCAGCTGGAGCAGCAGCAATTGCTGCCCGTTAATCTTGAAGTGAGCTATCAACTGAATGACAGCGAACATGGCGATCTGTTTGGCCGCTTAAGCGGACTGACCTATGCCGGCAAGGCACACCCCAATCTGGTTGTGCAGCCCGATGTGCAGAACCTGATGCATGGATCCTGCCGCAACCCACACCACTTCAGCGCCGATGCCCTGGTCGCAGCAGATACCCGAATCGCAGGTGTGCAACCGCAAGAGCGCCCTTCATTGCTGATGATGACGGGTGATCAGGTGTATGTGGACGATATCTGCGGCCCTATGCTGTACGCCATCGGCAAAGTGATTCAGGCGCTTGGCCTGCCGACCGAGAGCTTTGAAGGGGCTGGGCTGAATAATTCCAACCAGATCAGTTACCAACCTGCGGCCATGTATCAGCGCCACAAACGCCTGCTGCCAAAAACTGAATATCCGGCCAAAACGCCGCTGTGGCACTGGTATATCAATCATCCGATTTTCACTACCGCCATGGGTGAAAATCACCTGGTGTGTCTGAGCGAAATCATCGCCCTGTATCTGTTGACCTGGTCGCCGGAGCTATGGGATCGAATTGATATCCCTAAAAATGTCAGCGGCCTCAGCCGCCCCAATCAGGCCAGATGGCAAAAAGAGTGGCAACATCTGCTGGAGTTCAAAAGCGGCCTGAGTCAGGTGCGTCGCCTGCTGGCTCATATTCCCACCTATATGATCTTTGACGATCATGATATTACCGATGACTGGAACCTCACCGCCAAGTGGGAAGAAGCCGCCTATGGTCACAGGTTTTCAAAACGCATCATAGGCAATGCACTGATTGGCTACACCCTGTTTCAGGGTCTTGGCAATCAACCCAAACGATTTGAGCAAGATATCCGCCCCTTACTGGATGATCTGCTCAATCAGCAGGGACACGCGCTCGACAAGCAAAAGCAGAACTCACTTATCGATGCCCTGCTCAAGTTTGAAAAGTGGCACTACAGCCTGGATACCTCGCCAAGAATTGTCGTGCTGGATACCCGCACCCGTCGCTGGCGCAGTGAGTCCAACCTGGCTAAGCCTTCAGGTTTGATGGACTGGGAAGCCCTGATGGATATGCAGCAGGAGCTGATCGATCTGGATAAGGTCATTATCGTCTCCCCCGCCCCTATGTTTGGGGTTAAATTGATTGAGGCAGTTCAGCGTACCGCCACCTTCATAGGGGCCTCTTTGATGGTGGACGCGGAAAACTGGATGGCTCACCCGGGTGCGGCCAGTGCGCTGCTGAGTATCTTTACCCATCGCAAGACGCCACAGGAGTTTGTGCTCCTGTCCGGCGACGTGCATTACTCCTTTGCCTATGATGTGAGTGTACGCTTTCGCAGTGAGAGCCCGGGGATCTATCAGATCACCGCATCAGGGTTTAAAAACCAGTTTCCGGAAAAGCTATTGCCCTGGTTTGATAAGTTTAATGGCTGGTTGTATGGCTATTTCTCACCGCTGAATCTGCTGACCAAGCGCAAGCGCATGCTCATTCGTGGCCGTCGCCCCAATGGCGATATCCGCAAGCGTTTGGTTAATCAAAGCGGCGTGGGCATGGTGGAATTTGCCGCCAGTGGAGCCCCCGTCAGCATCAGTGTACTACACGGAGATATGACTGAAACCCGTTTTGACCCGCCTGGGCATACCTTCAGCCGTCAGGAGCGTCCGGCCTTGCCCAAGCCCGAGTAATGGCGCTCGGCTAACGGTCAATCGACAAAAAATTGAAAAGCAGCGACCACGAAGCGTTCGCTTCGCGAACTACGCAGAGAACACGGCGAATGTGACGAAGTCATATGGTTATGAGGGAGAACCAAGGACGGTGAACTGGCTCAAGTCCAGGGACGGGGTTGAACGAGCACAAAAGAATACTGCTTTTCTTCGTGCCCTTCGTGCCCTTCGTGGTTTAAGTTTTTCAGTGCTTGTTCTTGGGGGCTTTTCTTAAACGAACAGCATTGCTCAATACAGAGCGCTTTTCGTTATCTCTATCCTGGAAGTTATTGCTTAACCCCGTGGAAACTCCAGCCCATCCACCTGCCAGTCATGCTGCTTGCCGGTAACGGGATCTTCAAATCTGAGACGATAGGCAAGCAACTGCAAAGGTTGCTCAAAGTTGTCCTCTTTCTTGGGCTGCAGCTCGGGATAAAACCTGTCATTGAGCAATGGCATTCCCAGTGACAGCATATGTACTCGAAGCTGATGGGTTTTGCCGGTTATCGGACTGAGTTCAAACAGGCCAAACTCTCCTTGCACGGCAATCAGAGCTATCTCCGAGTGAGTATTGGCCTCCCCCTCCACCACCTGCATCAGAAAGCTGGGGTTGGCTGGTTTCATTCGGTTTTTTACCGTCCAGCGAATAGGCAAATCCAGTTCCCCCGCATCTGCCTTTTGCTTCAGCTCAGGAGTTAATCGGGCCAGCGCCTGATACTCCTTGGTAATGGTCTTGGATTTAAACAAGTCGTGGTACTGATGGCGGGTTTGCGGATTCAGGCTCATCAACATCACGCCTGCCGTTTCCCTGTCCAGTCGGTGCGCCGGAGATACGGTTTCTATACCTGTGTCGATACGCAGGCGGTGCACCAGGCACTCATTCACATAATTACCACTGGGGGTCACAGGCAAAAAATGAGGCTTGTGGACAATCAGGATCTCTTCATCCCGATACAGTATCTGCTCTTTAAAAGGGATATGAGTTTCAGCTACCACTTCCCGGTAGTAATAAACCCTGGCAGTCGGGCGATATTCTGTGTTTTCGTCAATCAGAGTGCCATCCTGCCAGTGCACCTTGCCATCCCGCACTCTTTGCAGCCAAACCTCTTCGCCAATACGAGCAAAATGACTCATCAGAAAGCTGAGTACGGTAGGCTTATCTGTCACTTCACGGGGAAGCACAATATAGGATGGCTGAGCGGCACGAACTGTTGTCATTAATATAAGTGAAAGGCAGAGCTGAGAGGGGCATTGTACCCCTCAGAACACATGAGTGTCAGCCATAGCTCTGTCAATAGAAGCTATTACCGACAAGCCTGTGGATGCGCTTTGATTAATCTGAGCGCGAACGCCATGGTTTTATGGCGGCCACGGGAGTGGATTGGTTCAGCAGTCTTTCTAACCCTGGCTCATGCATGCGCTTTGATTAGTCTGAGCACGAACGCCATGGTCTTATGGCTGCCCCGGGAGTGGATTGGTTCAGCAGTCTTTCTGATGCTGGCCTATGCATGCGCCTTGATCAGACGAAGCACGAACGCCATGGTCTTATGGCAATCCGGCTGGTTAAGCAGCTTAATCTTATCCCTGTTGTACATGGGCAAAACTTCAAGCCAACGCTGACTTACCCAGCAGGCATCATCCAGTTTGACATTGGAGTAAAGCTCAGCCAGATCTGGGTTAACCTCATAAAACTGCTCAAGCGCCTGACTGATAAGCTCAAATTCACCTTCGATGGGCTCAGGCACCCAGTTGGGGCAACACAGGGTTCGGACCATCCAACGACCATCGGCCTGTTGCGCTCCAGACAGCACTTTGACCTTCTGTTTTCCCTCCAGCACGATCGACAGAGAGTCGTCTTCCAACTGATTAAAATCGATAATCTCGCACTGGGTAGCGATGGGATAACAGGGAGGAGTACCATCAGCACGGAACATGCCGACGGCGAGTTGACATCTATCTTTAAACACATCGGCTACTACGCGCAGATTGGAAGGGTCAATCACGCGGACTTCAAGCCTTCCCTGTGGCAACAAGAGAGCGTCGTGGGTGAGCAACGCCATTTCCTGAGAACGCATAGTAACCTCCTTAGCGAGCAAGAGGTACCGCTTAAAATTTAACCAGTAAGTTTTAGTTTAGCACTCGCCGTTATCTTTGTAAGCCCTAAAGATAAGACAGCTTGCCAGACAAAATTATTACACCCCAACAAGCAGCTCAGGACTCCAGTGCAGACTCGTATCTGCCGGTTTCCAGGAGTTCGTGCAACTCATCAGCCAATCTGTCACTCATTGCCGCAGCCTGCCGCCAGTACTTGCGCCGGGTGTCAGTATCCAGGGTTTTAAAATCATCCCTGTCCGGTATTTTGCTGCCGGGGAGGCTGGCAATAAACCCGGCCGATGGCGCAAGCACCAGAGCATTGTCATAGTTGGCGCTGGCGATGTTTGCCCGTCGACTTTTAAGTCCTTTATCAAACCAGCCTGCAGCCATATGAGGATAGAAGTGAGGATACAGCGTCAGACCTTCAGCCTGAGCCAAATCCAGGTCAAAGTGATAGTCGGTGATACCACCATCATAGTAATGACCGGATGCAACCCCGGCGATCTCAGTTACCGGTGGTAACAGCAGCGGAATACTGCCGGTGGCCTGCAGTACAGACTTAAGGTTGTTTGCTGTAAGGTCGCAAAATCGACCGGGCAGATCTGCTAGCTCCCGATAGGGTGATGCCCCGTTATCAACACCAAACACCAGACGCTCAAAATGCCAGCCCAGAGTATTACGACTTACCAGATTGGTCATGGCTGACAGCGCCAGTCCCGCAGCCAATACAGGCCTTTGCGTCACTTGATTTAAATGCTTACCCCGGCAGACGATAAAATGGCTGTGAACATTAGGGTTGCCCAGCAGCTGCTCTGCCCCATTGCCGTCGAGAATATGCTCTATGATTCCCTGCACTTGCCGCTCAACTTCCGCCCGTGATGGTTTGGTGTCATATCTTTGGCCAATGTAGGCATCTTCAAGTCTTGCGTAAGCAGCCAGAGGATCTTGTTGAGCAAGACAGGCCAGACGCCAGGCTCCGGACGAAGCGCCCAGAGTATTTACAGGGTGAGACAGATCTTTCAGAAAGGTGCCAAACAGGTATTTGTCCAGCCCGGCGATTCCCAACCATTTAGGTCCTCCCGATGCCGCCAGCACCCGGGTAAACAGCTCAGGTTTGAGCCCCTGCTCCAGTATGGTTTGTTTCGCTTTTCGACCTGCCAACAACCTGATTGAATTCACTTTCATACCTCTTCGTTTGGGACGCTCACTATAACAAAATCCCCCTCGGGGTGAACTCTGTCCTGTTTCCCCCTTCAGCAAGGCACAGTACTTCTACGCAGTTGGCTATCAGCGTATACTCCCCTGCAGACAAAAGACTGAGGTTAAACACATGATTCTGGACACCCTTGCCAACCATGAGCAGTACGCAACACTGCATCCCGGTATTGCCCTGGCCCTGCAGCACCTTGCAGTGACTGACTACAGTCAGGCTGAAATCGGCCGCCACAATATTGATGGTGACAATGTGTTTGCCATAGTTAATGACTACGCCCCAAGAGACAGAACCACAGCGCCGTTTGAAATCCACCGTGACTATATTGATGTACAGTTTGTCGTAAGCGGAGAGGAGGCTTGTGGCTGCTTACCTCTGGCTGGCCGCACACCGGACACCGAGTACAATGCCCAGCGCGATTTTGCAGAGTTCCACAGCGCGCCGCTGCTGGATCAAGCTAACTTCGTCACCCTGAAAGCCGGTATGTTCGCCATCTTCTTCCCGGAAGATATTCATATGCCGGGCGCAGCTCCTGGCAGCGAACAGGTGCGTAAAGTCGTGGTTAAAGTTCGCCGCTGATACTGAAGTGGGATGAGCCCTGAAGCTCATCCCATTCAAAACCTCAAAATTAACAAAACATCATCCCGGATAAACAAATTTCAAGGTAAACTGCCGCGTTTTTAGGCTGTCCAGCCCTCCCAGCCATCCTCTTTTGGCTTTATCAATATCTGAATCATGCGCAACAGAATACTTAACCATGGTGTGATGTTTATCATCACGTCACTGCTGGCAAGTGCGATCGCTGGCCTGTACTTTTCATACCTGCCTGACGGACAAAACGCCCTGAGTCTTGGCTACCTGACTGTCGCCACACTTGGGCAAATGGGATTGCTGATCGGACTCTGGTCCCTGCTGTGCCTGCCTCTGGTCTTTATCCGTTGTTTCAAAGTCAGAGCTGTACTGACCGGACTTGCCTTTGCCCTACCCCTGTTGGCGCTGTATACCGACACCCAGGTATTCGCTCAGTACAGATTCCATATTCAGTGGGTTCTGGTGGAGATGATACTGTCCGGCGGCATGGTGGAGCCCACGCTCAGCAATCTGCTGACCATAGCCGCAGGCAGCCTGATGACATTGGCACTAATGACGGGCAGCTACCTGCTGATTTCCCGCTTTGCGAACTGGCAAAGGTATCCGTTGAACAAGGGTTTTCTGGCCTTGCTGTTTATCTGCTTGCTGGCGACCCACTTCACCCATATCTGGGCTGCAGCCAATGCGGTACAGAGCATCACAGCTCAAAACCGTTACCTGCCACTCTTCTATCCGGCGACGGCCAACAGCCTGATGCGTAAATGGGGTTGGCTGGACGAAGAAAAGCTGGCCCGGCAGAAACAGATGCAACTGAAAAACGGCGGCACACTGGATTACCCCAAAACCCCGCTGCAACTTGAGCAACAGACCAGGCCTGTCAATATTGTGATGATAGTGGTGGACTCCTGGCGCTGGGACGCCATGACCAAAGCATACTCGCCCAATATCTGGCAGTTCGCTCAGCAGGCCCGTCAGTTCGACAATCATCTGTCTACCGGCAACGCCACTCGTGCCGGCATTTTTGGCCTCTTCTACGGCATGCCGGCAACCTATTGGCAAAGTTTCTACGCCAACCGTCGCAGTCCGGTTCTGATGGACGTACTGCAACAGCGAGACTACCAGTTGGGGATTTTCGCGTCAGCGCACCTGCAAAAACCTGAGTTTGACCAGACAGTTTTTGCCAATGTGCCGGACCTGAGACTGCGCTCCAAAGCGGACTCGGTAACAGGCCGTGATGAAGAGATTACCGATCTCTGGCTCGACTGGAATTCCCACAGAGACCAGAACAAACCAGCCTTCTCATTCCTGTTCTACGACGCGCCCCATATGTATACCTTCCCGGCCGATTACCCGGTGAAGTTCGAACCTATGGCTGAAACCGTGGACTATATGGCGTTCGATAACGACTATGATGCCAGCCTGATGCGCAATCGCTATATGACCAGTGCCCACTATGTGGATTCTCTGGTTGGCAAGGTGTTGGACAGCCTTAAGCAGAGTCCGGACTGGGACAATACTCTGGTGATAGTCACAGGGGATCATGGCCAGGAGCTGAACGATAACCATCTTAATTTCTGGGGCCACAACTCCAACTTTACCGACGCCCAGATTAAGGTTCCGCTGATCATAGCCGGACCAGGTATCAAGGCGGGTATGGAAACCCAAACCACCAGCCACGCCGATATCGCACCGACTCTGTTGAGCCGTTATCTGGGCCTTGATAACCCACTATCCGATTACAGCACTGGAGACGATCTGCTGAACCCACAACCACGGCCTTACCAGTTGCTGGCCAGCTACACGGATTATGCGCTGGTTTCCAACCGCAACATCCTGGCGGTAAGCGGAACCAATGGCGGTTATCAGCTGTTGGACAAGCAGTATCACGCCATTGCCGGTGACCCAGACTTTACCCAGCTGCAGCGGGCGATGGGCCAGATGCGGCAGTTCCTCAAATAGCCCGGCAGGAGCCAAGCCAGCGAGCGAAGTCTGTTGCGCTTGCTGGCTAATGCCACCGAGTCGCCAGCGCTCAATGAACAAAAGATAATCCCCGGGAAAAACAGGCTGGATTACACTTTCTCCCTGCCTTATCGTATTTTCAGACACAACACTTCCCGGGGCCTTACCATGCTCGATACCCTGCACCATATCATCAATGAGCTCAGTCCCTACCTGCATCAATATGGCCTGTTTATTCTGGCGCTGGCCGTGGCCGTCGAAGGCTTTGGCGTCCCAGCACCCGGACAGTCCTTTCTTATTGTGTCCGGTATGCTGGCCGCCAATGGCGAAATGTCCCTGCCCGGGGTATTGAGTGTGGGCGCACTGGCGGCATTCAGCGGCAACTGTATCGGTTACTTTATCGGTCTGAAGTTTGGCAATGTCCTGCTGGAAAAGGGCTGGGTAAAACCAGAAACAGAAAAGAAGCTGCACGGGTTTATCGGCAAATATGGTATCGCCGCGCTATTGATGAGTCGCTTTGTTGAGGGGCTCAAGCAATCCCTGTGTATCGGCTGCGGCATAGCCAAGCTGCCACTGCGCACCTTTCTGCTGGGCAATGCTTTAGCCACTCTGGTGTGGGTAATTATTTTCGGCGTAGGGCCTGCCCTGCTAACCCATGAAATGGGACCTTTGGTGGCCTTCTATCACAGCCACCGAATGCTGATGTGGGGAATCGGCAGTGCGATTACATTGCTCTTATCAATAGGTTTTCTTCTGTCGATAAAAAGCACCAAGTCTTCCGATTGAGCAGCCCTTTAAAATGTCAGCTCTTCTTCATCGAACCATTCAGACGGATTGGCCACTAACAAAACAGGACCACTGATTGTGGCCCTGTTATCGAAGTCAGTTCTTCGGACTGATATTCAACACGCCCGCTATTGCTGCTAAAGCAGCCTTTTCCGGCTTACCGGGTTTGCCACCAAAACCCCAAAAGCCTCTTGAGGTAGATGCAACCTTTTCCCCAATGTAATAAAGCCCATACTTAAATGATTCAGACATTTCCTGTTCAAAATTCGCATCAGCTAATTCGGCTATCTCAGTCAATTGCTCCAGATAATTATCTCCAGTTTGAATTAGCTCCTGAACATGCTGCTGAAGATCCGGTGCTATACCATTCACAATAGCATTCAGGATTGGATGGGAAAGAACGGCTTTATCTGTCAGCACCTTCAGGAAGCTTTGAACTTCTTTTGGCTCCACTTTGCCGTCAGCACCAGCAACCAACAAAAAAACCAGAAGAGGTGAATACATTAGTCCCACCAAAGGGTTATCTGAAGCTGCTTCATTAGAATTAGACTCATGCGTCGCAGCATCACTATGGCTACGATTCCAAATCTCACTTCCCTGCGGATGACTGGTAATCCCGTCAAAGAAAGCTTGCATAACACTATCTAGCTCTTCACGCTCGATGCCCTCAAGACCTATAACTTTCAACCTGCCAATCTTAAAGCCTTCCGCTTCCTTCGCATTGCGGTAAGGAACTGCAACAGTCAACTTTCTCTGCTCAGCATCTGATGGAATAAAGCCGATTTCAACAACAAGCGCCTCGGACTTGTCTTCACCCATTTGTAGATTTGTGTCAGTTATAAAAACAATGCCAGCATCTTCAGGAGACGGGTTATCAAGTTTTCCCTGAGCTTTAGCCGAAGCGGCATCAGTCTCGTAAATAAGGCGCTCCATCATTGCCTTGCCATCTCTGTCCACAGTGATCAACATTGGGATAAGAGTTTCACCATCTTCGATACTCCAGATAGCATGTCCCAGATTTCTGCCCGCGTGTTCAGCAACTTCCTTCATAATTAGCTTCCTTCCATGAAAATTGTTCTCAACCGATGACAAAAACCTGCTCACCAGTAGTGGTTATCAACTTTTAAACATAGCAAGCCCCAAAAAGAATAACCCTCAGACAAAAGGGCAGTTTTCTGACACCAAAACCAACCTTTTTATATGAGGGAAACTAAACGGTAAGCCAGGAATAAATCGAATCAGAGATCGCCTACAAGCTTGTAAATAATTTGTTATCGACCATTGCCTGTTACTTGTGTCAGCATAACCTAATGCGCCGGATAGTGTGCCAGCCTCCTTCCCGCAGGACACAATAACAATAAATAAGAGACAACAAAGATGAACAAGGTCAAACAACCCAGCCTGATTGATGCCATGATCCCGGTAGTGACCCTTATGGCTATGTTGGCTACTGCCGTCTATCTGTTTTCCTTTGACAGCTCAGGGGGAGCCAACCAGATAGCTCTAATCCTGTCTGCCTGTGTCGCCATGTTGGTGGGGATAAAAAACGGCTACAAGTGGAAGGATATCGAAGAGGGTATGGTTCGCAGTATCGGCCTGGCAACGCCAGCCTTGCTGATCCTGTTTACCGTAGGCTCACTGATAGGGACCTGGATTTTAAGCGGCACGGTACCTGCCATGATCTACTACGGAATCCAGGTGCTTCACCCCGATTATTTCTATGCCGCCAGTTGTCTGCTGTGTGCCATGGTTGCTTTGTCCATCGGCAGCTCCTGGACAGTAGCAGGCACTCTGGGTATCGCGCTTATTGGTATCGCTCAGGCAATGGGACTCAGCATAGAGATCACGGCCGGAGCTATCATCAGCGGCGCCTACTTTGGTGACAAAATGTCGCCCATGTCCGATACCACCAACCTGGCTCCTGCGGTGGCAGGTACAGATATCTTCAGCCACATCAGACATATGGCATGGACGACGGTTCCCAGCATTATTATCGCAATGACACTGTTTCTGATTATTGGCCTGACTCAGGACACCTCAGGGCTGGAAGCCAACCTGGCGACCACAGAACAACTGCTCGATACTCAGTTCAACGTGGGGCCTCATCTGTTGCTGCCACTGCTGGTCGTTATCTACCTGGCCTACCGGAAGATGCCCGCTTTTCCCACTGTGATTCTGGGTACACTGGCCGGGGTAGTCTGTGCAGCCTTATTTCAATTTGACGGGACGGTCGCGCTGGCAGGGGAAAATAACCTTAGCCAGCCGATGGCGCTGATTAAAGGGCTCTGGATCGCCATGTTCAATGGCTATGTGGCCAACACCGATGACCCTATCCTCAACAGTCTGTTAAGCCGTGGCGGCATGGCCAGTATGGTCACCACAGTCTGGTTGATTTTGGCAGCCATGGCCTTTGGTGGAGTGATGGAAGCAACTGGCCTGCTGAACCGTTTGCTGCAGGGAATGCTGTCCATGGTGAAGAGCTCATCCAGCCTGGTGATCACCACTCTGGTAAGCGGTATAGGGGCCAACCTGGTGACCGGCGATCAGTACATCGCCATTATATTGCCCGGCAGGATGTTGAGAGTAGAATTCACCCGCGCCAATCTTGCCCCGGTAAACCTCTCCCGGGCACTGGAGGATTCCGCCACGGTTACCAGCCCACTGGTTCCCTGGAATACCTGCGGAGCCTTTATGGCCAGTACATTGGGAGTTGCTACCCTGGCTTATCTGCCTTTTGCCTTCTTCAACTATATCTGTCCTTTGGTCAGCGCCGGCTATGCCTGGTTCAACATCAAGCTGCTGCCTCTGGATGAAGATACAGAGCTGACTCCCCAGGAGGTCTGAGTCTATCCCAGGGTATCCATAAACCGACCAAAGTGATAGAACCCCCACTGCCCAAACCGCCGAAACCGGGCAAAGGGGAAGCTGGGCAGAGGCTGGCCATACAGGGGTAAATCAGGTGGTTTTACCCCATTGAGCATGCCCGCCAGACGCCAGGCTGCCTGAGCTGAAAATGACACACCGGCACCACAATATCCCAGGCTGTAACCTTCGCCATCCCGTGTGTAAATATGGGGAATATCATCGAGAGAGGCCGCCAGCCAACCATGCCAGTGATAGCTGATATCAACCTGTGCCAGAGGTGGGAAAGCCCTAACCATAGCCTGTTTCAAGCGGGTGACATACACCTCTTTATCTGCGTGCTTTCCCCACACAGCACCCCGGCCTCCAAACAACAAACGATTGTCTGGCAACAGCCGGTAATAATATTTGAGCACACGGGTATCCATGGCGACCTGAGTCGTATGCAGCCCCACCATTTGCAGCTGCTCTGGGGTCAATGGCGCGGTCACAATCACATTGCTGAGGATAGGCAAGGCGCGCCCGCTGAGCATAGCCGTCAGGGTCGGCTGGGTATATGCGTTACCAGCGTAAACAACAGCGTTGGCCTCAAGCTGTCCACCTGCCGTCTCCAGCGTGAACCCTTTGCCGGTGCGCTGCGTACTCAGCACAGTGGAGTCCTCAAAAATCGTCACTCCCAACTCCTGTGCCCGCTGCGCATAGCCCTGTAGCAGCTTTAAAGGATTGAGTCCAAAACCGTCCTCAAGACGCAGGGCACCGAATGATTGTCTGTGGTTTAAATACTCGCGGCGAAAGCGTTCCGGCTCAATAAACTCAGCCTGCATTCCCATCTGCCCGGTAATAAACTCAGCCCCTGATTGCAGTGACTTCATCGCCTTTGGACTATGGGCTATTTTCAAGTAACCCGGTTGCTGGGGCTCACAGGCAATCTTGTCTGACTCGATCATCCCCTTTACTCTGGCAACCGCCGCTGAAAACTCGTCATATATCCCTCGGGCAGTGTCCAGATCCCAGCGCCTGGCCATCTGGGCAAAACCCAAACGTCCAGATCCTTTCAACACAAAGCCGCCATTGCGTGCGCTGGCGCCGAAACCAACCCGGTTCGCTTCAACAACAGTGACTTCACGACCATACTCCTCCGCCAGATAACGGGCTGTGAGTAAGCCGGTAAAGCCCGCGCCAATCACTGCAATATCAGTTTGTCGACGACCGTTCAGGGAAGGTCTTACAGGAGTAATATCAACCGTAGAGGCCCAGTAAGAGTTGGCTAAAGGTAACCCCTGGGGATTTGAACTGGTCAGAGGGTCATACATAGATCAGAACTCCAGCAGCATCTCGCAAGCCACACAATGGCAATCATCGCCGCACAGAGTACAGATATAGTCAGGATTATCATGGGCCTGATTCCAGCGATCAGGATGGGCCTTAATTAATCGCCCTCCCGCCTTGGTGAAATACCTGACGGCGGCATTATGTGGGCTCTGCTGCCACAGGTGGGCGACACCACCCAACGCTCCCTGACCTTTGACTGCGTCAGCAGACTTCTGCAACAAACGCCCCCCCAATCCCTGACCCCTTGCCGATTCTGACAGAGTGTTGGACTTGAAATAACAAACCCGATCCACTGCTAATCCCCAGAGCTCGGGCGAGCACCACTCATCCGGTTGCCAGTTTCCCGCGGCTACAGTCAACCTGAACCCAAGTAAATCGTCCCCGCGAAACGCCACAAAACTGGCATTAATACCACCGGAGATCCCGGCCTGCCAAAGCTGTTCAAGGTGAGGAGTATCCATATACCCTCCGCCATGGACCTGCTCACCAAGCTGCAGCACTGCATCAAAGTCTCTGGGGGCCATCTCGCGGATAATCAGTTGGGATTCCTGTTTGGACATGGTGTTACCTGTGGTTTGTTATTATTTTGTAAATCACACTATCACAGACCTTTGGGTCATAGCACTATCACAGGTTTTAACCAAGAATTATGAGTAATCACGAGTGTTTGAGTCTGTGACGGAAAGGGAACCAGGACATGTCAGAAGAGATCGCCAACCTGAGTGCGCAAATAAAATGGGAACCGATAGATATTGAGGATGGAGACACAACAGAGCTCTACTGCTCTGCTGACAGCGACATAACCGCTATAGAAGCCTTTATGGGCACCAGTCTGCCGGAGGACTACAAATGGTTTATGACCCATGTTGGTCGCAGAATTCTGACTGATAAACAGGTAGATATCCGGATTAATGGCGTTTGGATGGAGTTTCTGGACTGGTTCCGGGACGCCATTGATGTGCTTACTTTTACCCAAATGGCCTGTGACGTCGACGATGATGGCGACTCAAAAATCCCTCCCCATCTGCTGGTGATTACCAACTCTATTTCCCACGACAAATTGCTACTGGATCTGACAACAGAGAACTATGGCAAGATCTGGTATCTATCGTGCGGTATTCACGAGAGAGACTGGCGCAATCACAATTATGAAGGACTGGTGTTGATGGCCGATTCCTTTACTCATTTATTGGAGCAAATCATCAACAGCGACCTCATGTAGTAACAATCAATACGAAATCACCCCAAACAGCTAGTAATAAATCCGTTAATCACTCATTGATATGCCTGTGCTTGCAGTTGGAACATTCGCGAGTAGTGTCCCTGAAGTTCTATCAGCTGTTGATGGTCTCCCTTCTCGATGATTTCTCCCTCCTCTATCACCAGAATCAAATCGGCATGTCGCACAGTTGAAAATCTATGTGAAATCAGAACCAACATTTTGTTTTCTACTGTGCTTCGCAAATAGTCAAACAACTCAGCTTCGGCAACACTATCCATTGCTGCAGTTGGCTCATCCAATACCAGAATATCCGCACTTTCACGCATAAAAGCCCTTGATAAAGCTATCTTTTGCCATTGCCCTCCAGAGAGCTCTACGCCATCTTCAAACATTCTGCCCAGCTGAGTCTGATATTTACCCGGAAGCCTCTGAATAAAGTCATTAGCCAATCCATCCTTAGCTGCTTGTTGCACACGTTTTTGTTGTTCAGTATCTGGCTCTGTCATCGCAGCCAAAGACCAAACCATAGGGTCTCCGAGGCCAACATTGTCAAAAACAGGAAGCTGATAACGGTTAAAATCTTGAAAAATAACACCTAACCTACGATAAAGAGCTTCCTGCTGCCAATCATGTAATGGGGTTCCATCAAGCAGGATCTGGCCACTTTCAGGCTGGTAGAATCGAGTGAGCAATTTAATCAAGGTAGATTTTCCAGCGCCGTTCTCCCCCACCAATGCAAGTGTTTTACCTGGTTTCAAAGTAAAACTAACCTGCTTTAGACTGTATTTCTGTTGCCCCGGATAACAAAAGCTGACATTGATAAACTCAATGCCACTTCCTGGCGACGCTCCCTGTTCTAGATGACCTTCCATTCCTGGTTCCGGAGTATCAAAGAAATCAACCAAAGTTGAAATATAAAGATTATCTTCATACAGGCCACTGAGTGTCAGCAGCATTGCCGTCAATGACGCCTGCCCCTGACGAAATAGCATAACGAACATAGTGAGCTGGCCCAGCGTCAATTCACCACGAATAGTTTGTAAAATTACCCAGAGATAAGACCCATAAAATAGCAATGCTCCCAGCCAACCTAGCACTACACCCCAACTTTCTCTTTTTGTGGTCAAGGCACGATCAGCGCCGTAAAGTTTCTCAAATATGGCCTGGTGCTGTTTAACCATTAAAGAACCAAGTTGAAACAGACGAACTTCACGCACATGGTCATCACGAGTCAGCACAGTCTCGAGATAAGATTGACGTCGAGTATCTGGCGACTGCCAGTTAAACAAACGAAAGGCGCTACCTGAAAACCAAGTTTCAGCAATAAACCCAGGAACGGCACCACATATAAGTAAAAGAATTAGCCAGGGAGAGAATTGCCACATCACACCAGCCAACCCCAAGAGAGATACCAAATGCTGTAGATACTGAAATAAACGTAAAACCAGCTGAACTGGTCTTTCAAAGGCTTCTGTTCGAATTCGATTTAACTTGTTGTAAAACTCAGCATCTTCCAATTGAGCAACCGATAGACGTGTACTCTTGGCCAATACTTGCTGCAATACATGCTGAGTAAGCTGTGCCTTTAACAGCTCTCCACTGAATGAAATGCCTCGCTGCGCGGCTAACATCAGGCAAAATAGACCGCCCTCTAGCGCCAGATACATTGCAGCCCCTTGCCAATGCCCCCCACTTTGATGCTGTTGGACTATTTCATCTACCAGCAATTGACCTATCCAAGCCATTCCCACAGGTGCTAACCCTGCAATCAAACTGGCAATAGTGAGTAGTACCAATAAAGGCTTGGAAGTCTGCCAAACCAGCAATAGTGCGAACTTACTGTGGCGAAATTGCCGAATCTGCTGCCAAAGTTTGTTTAACCTTCGGGGAGTTTTTATTCCGGTCAAATCTGATTGTTCCAGATTTTCACTGCTTTGCATCAGACTCTCCGGGTACAAAAGATAAAATGAAGCGAGGAGGAGCCAGAGCAGCTTCAGGCAGCGGGCGAAGTGTCTGCAACTGAATTGTTGGACTGGCAGGACGTATGTGATCCAGTAACAAGGCCACTAATCTTACAGATAAAGATGCAGCTACACATTTATGAGCCCCCCAGCCAAAGGCTAAAAATGGCGTGTCTTTGTTCGCATCTGCCCAACGTTGTGGCATAAATTGATCTGCATCAGGCCAGAACTTCGGATTCCGATGTGCGGTATAAGGGCACACGACCAATGACGATAAAGACTGTCCGGCTATCTCTATTGGCGTTTTACTGCTGCGGGTGAGGTTCCATGCAATTGGCCACAACCTCAATGACTCCCGAACAATATCGCTGGAGTCGATCTGTTCCCAACAGTTGGGTAATGTCTGTCCCAACTGGTATAAACTCCAGCCCAACGTAAAGCCCAACGAGCCGGTCAGAGCAAACAAACATGACAGGTAAACTTCTGTCAGTTGAGTATTGTCCAGATCTGACCCCGCTTCACGAACCAATAGACTCAACAAGTCGTTGGCATCCTTGAATTGCCCATCTCGACGTTGGTCAATTGCTTGCGCCATTCGCCAGTAAAATCTGATCTGAAATAGCTTTCTCCGCCAGGTTGGGCGCCGTGATTTCGCTCCCGAAAAGACAACCCGAGGAATAGTCTTGTCTAATAGCCTCCTCAGAGTCTCAGAGTCCCCACCGTCTAACAAAAGCCCTTTAAAGTAACTGTAAAACAATAAATTGCCTTCATCAGGCCAACAAGTTTGCTTATTCCTCAAGCCTTGCGCCAAGGTCGTCAGTTCAGCAGTATCCAGGCAATACTCCTGAAGTCGCTTAAGCAATACGCGCCCCAATTTCTGCTGCAAAGTGCTATTCCCAATCAACCCTGCCCCACCAAAAAAGAAATCAGAATGCTGATGGAATAGCCCCTCTTTATTTGCCAGAACTTGCTTCATTTGGTTCGGATCCGAGAGATACCACTCCGTCCCTGGCAATTCGATATAATCAGCGCCACTTTGCAGTTGAAGATCCAGATAAGCAAAAGGGTCGGCACTTATTTCTTTACTACTCTGCGACAGGGAAGCGATTTTCTCAATGCCATGAAAAGGACACCCTGAAGTTGAAGTAAGCTTTTCTTCATTCACGATTGCTCCTCCTCCAATTTTGTCTCAGAAAAGGGGCATAGTGGCCCTTGGGACAAGATATCTGGCCTCGTTAGCTGCCCACTCGCCGACGTGCGAACCATTAACTCTACGTCAAAAGCGACAGGTTGAGGTAAGGCTGTCATAGTGATATCCAGACGATCCGGCTCTAATAATTTCCACTGAAACCGGGTAGCGAACAGGTGCAGTAACAGTAGAAGTTGAGTCGAGCCCAACATAGCGCCAACGCATGACTTAGGTGCCCAGCCAAAAGGCACATAGGTATGTGGACACTGACTTGCGTGCGGGCTATCTGCAAGCCAGCGTTCAGGGTTAAACTCATCAGGCTGTGGCCAGTATTCAGGATTACGATGAACAAAAAATGGACTGAACATCAGCACGCTGTCTTTTTGTATTTGCTCCCCTTGCCATTCCAGATCGGTACGAACCTGTCGAACCAGCATGGGGACATTCCAAAGTCTCAATACCTCTTTGATAAACCTTCGACTCAATGGCGCTTGACGCAGCGGGTCTGCACATATTTGGTGGACAGTTATCTGCTGTAACTCTTCGCAAACCTTCTCAAACCAATCGGATTGCTGCTGACATTCATAAAGCAAACAGGCCGCGGCAGCTCCCGGAGGTCCATTAACAGCAGTCAAAGCCATCACGACAGAATCGACTGCTCTGCCAATCCCCAGCTCTGGCAACAATTCGATCAAACTGTCAGTCATATCTTGTTGACGACTGGCTTTACCTGCCGCTCTTTGTCTCAAGGTTTTTCGAACGATATTCCCAACCTGAATACTTCGCCAATGCCTACGCCAACGCTGAAGTTGAGTTTCCCGACTGGCTGACTCTTCAAGAAGGAAAGCGAGGCTCGCGGCCTGGTTACGGCGTAAAACTGAAGAATCGCGCTCAGATAAACCAGACAGTACTATGTCTGTATTTTGCTCAGCGAAAACCTTATGTATCAATTGAACCAAGTCAACAGCTTGACCACTGGCCAGCGTCAACTCGCGGCCAACCTTCTGGTACCAACTTTCCAAAGCAGGGCCAGCCACTGCATCTTTAAGCAGACCAAGCCATAGCTGTCTGATTTGTTGCCAGGAAACAGTGGGGGAAGAACGGTGTAACAGTATATCTGACACTCTTGGAGGCATAGTCAAATCAGCGTAATTGGCCTGATTAAGTCCCCGTGCAGCATCGGCATCAAAAGCCCCATACTGCTGGTCAGAAAAACGTATGTTGCGTTCGCCTGCACGGATGCGAGCCAGCAATGCCTGAATATGAGGTGGTAGAGCTGATAAACTCATGAGAATCCCTTCATGAGAGGAGAGGAGTATATCCTCATTGGAGAGGTAAAATAGAAACAAAAAGACAGATCAACAATTCTGTTGATCTGTCTTGTTTGACTTACATAGAGTGGTAAAGGTACCAACGCCACATAATGTCACCACGTCCACCACAACCCCAACTTGAAACTCCATCTGAAGCTGAAGCACGCATGCCAATGGCATTTTTCACAGAAACCATTAAGTTTTTCATTTCACAATATCCTTATTTAAATTGATGCCCAATTCAGGGCTTTGTAACTAGGTCAGTTACTCACTTAAAACGACCACAACAACTACAACTATGAATAAGTTTTGCAACGTTCTCTAGTGGAGCCATGTTATGAAAGATGATTAGTGGATTCAAGTCAAAAAAATCATAAAAGAGAGACTCAAAAAAACACCTTTGAAAATTAGATTTTCATACTAGTAATAAAAACTAACATATTAATTAATTTAAAAATAAAAACACGGAGAAAAAATATAGAACACACCTTCACCAACCCAACCTAATCGACACAAAAAACCACAGCTAACATCTCAAATCAACTACAAAACAATTAACTACAAAACAAGCTTTAAGACAGTTTTTAACCCTAAACCAAAACATTCAAATGTAATACCCCAAACTAAACTCAGACAATGTAGACCAAAGCATTACAAAAATATAAAAAAACACATCAATTGGATTGAAATCAATCAACCAATAGTGACAACCACAACCCAAAAATACAGTTCTTTCCTATAATCCAATGCAGTCTGCAATTAAAGAAAGCGTCGGTCATTTTAAAAAATAACACTAAAGGATTAGTTAGTAGATGCATTATCGACATACCTGAGGTAAGACTGACATGAGACATGAAAAAGTATTAGCTAAAGAACGTACTGATTTGTCCCAGAGAGCACCTCTCAGTGCTCTACACTAAGTCCAACCGGGCTAATAGCAGAATCGGCACAGCATCATAGGTCCCCAAATTCACTAATGGCTACTAACATTCATAATGAAGGAGTATTATCAATAGTTAATTACATTTCCATACCCTCCATAAAAATATCAATAAACAATAAAACAAAAATCATTTTAGCAAGTATCATTATCCTTTATTGATTACGTCAGATTTAATTGCACAGAAAATTAAAGACTTCCACAGAATAAAGTTACTATGGTACTAAATAAATCTATAAAAATAATTACCCCCCTAACTCAACAACGCCACAAACAAGACTAAAAAACACCAGTGCTGATTTTAATATGAGTGAATAAAAAACAAACACAATCATCACTCACCAAGTCCAACAAACTAACTATTTGATGCTCAATACACTATCGTTCACCAACTCCATTCAGAAATCACAAAAATATTACCACATCATTGGATGTCATCAGTGACACTGCCTTCAACCACCTGTATAAGTAAGCCTCACACCATCAGTCTATAGCTAATAACAAACCATCTAAAACCAATCTAGACACTTACCAACATTATAAAAAACTGCCCAGCCTTATGACTATAACAATACTATCACCATAAATTCGTCTCGCATTTTTATAATTATCAGGCAAGAGGGAATCGGTATATGGATTAGGTAGTGATACTCTATTCAAGGGGAATAAAAGGATTGAGTGAACAGAGTATGTACTTAACTGTCATTCAGATTATGAAACTAAGTAAGTGGTCAAGAATTCCTATCAGATAGGTAAAAATATCGACTCCTCTATGCTCAATACAGGGAACGCCAGCAAGAAAGATAACCACATACTAAGCTTGGTGGTTTATGAGCATAAAAAAGGCGCTTTTTCCAAAGCGCCGCTATCAATTTCTGTGAGGTTAGGCGGTTCACAGGAGACGGAGGATACCGCCACATAGGCCTGGCGCTATCCCCCTTAGATAGAAAGTCACCCATACGCAGTTTGGGTGTAGTGGTCAGCTGCGGAGCTGGCCACCCAAAGCAACATCCTGTTGCCAGTCTTTAAGAAACTCACTAAACCTCAGGCATCAGCTTGCTGAGCTGCATGCACTCTCTTACCCTCAAGCAGGTTGTACAGCGCAGGCAGCACCAGCAGCGTCAGTGCTGTTGAGCTCAGCAGGCCGCCGATAACCACAACCGCCAGCGGCTTCTGGATTTCCGAGCCAATACCGGATGACATCAAAATCGGGATCAGACCCAGTGCCGATGTCAGAGCTGTCATCAGTACCGGACGCAGACGACCGGCAGTCCCTTCAAATACCGCCTCGAAGGTGTTCTCTCCGGAATTTCTACGCTGGTTGATGGCATCCACCAGCACCACGCCGTTCAATACCGCGACACCAAACAGGGTGATAAAGCCGATAGAGCTTGGCACCGACAGATAAGTACCGCTGAGATACAGAGCGAATACACCACCAATCAAGGCCAAAGGTACGTTAGCCATAATCAGACCCACCTGACGGGCGCTACCGAAGGAGAAGTACAGCAACAGGGCGATCAGAGCAATGGAGACAGGCACCACCAGCATCAGCTTTTGCTGGGCACGCTGCTGGTTCTCATACTGACCACCTACCATCACGGTATAACCCGCAGGCAGCTCTGCTTTGGGCACAATGGCATAGATATCCTTTACCACAGAGCCCATATCCCGGCCGGATACGTTGGCCTGCACGACCACACGGCGCTGCACATCGTCGCGGCGAATATTGGGGGGTGCCATTTCGACCGCTACATCGGCCACTTCAGCCAGGCGCACAGTGGCGCCGTTAAGGCCGGTCAGCAGCAGGTTTTCGATGGCATCCGGGGTATTACGAAACTCTTTAGCCAAACGCACATGAATATCGTATCTGGCATTGCCGTCGATCACCTGTCCGGCCTCTGTGCCGCCAATGCCGCTGCTTACCAGGCTCATCACCTCATCCACGCTGATACCATAACGGGCCAGCATGTCGCGCTTGGGACGCACCACCAACTGGGCTTCACCCGTCACCTGCTCCAGCGATACATCGGCCGTGCCGGGAATGGTCGCCACCAGCTCAGCCAGTTGCTGTCCTTTACTGGACAGCACATCCAGATCAGGACCAAACAGCTTAATCGCCAACTGGGCTTTTACCCCGGACAGCAACTCATCCACTCGGGTGGCGATGGGCTGAGAGAAGGTATAAAGCAGGCCCGGGAACACACTCAGTTTGTCCTGCATCAGGTGTTGCAGCTCCTGACGATTGGACGCCGAAGTCCACTCCTCCATTGGCTTTAAACCTATATAGATTTCGATATTGGATACCGGCTCAGGATCGCCTCCCAGCTCGGCCGCACCGATACGGCTCAGGGCATATTCCACTTCAGGGAAGTCCATCAAAATGGCCTCCAGATGTGGTGCAACATCCAGGGCAGTTTGCAAACTGGCCGTAGGTGCCAGCGTCACCCGCAGGTTGATGGTGCCCTCTTCCAACTCAGGTACAAACTCAGTCCCCAGACGTGGCAGCAGCGCCATACTCAAACCAAACATCAGCAGGGCGCCGCCCAGTACCAGCCTGGGCTTGTTCATGGCACCTTTCAGCAGCTTGCGATAGCCCGCTTCCAGTGGCTCCAGCAAGGGGCTGCGACGAACGGTTACCCCACGCTTAAACAGATAAACTGCCAGCGCAGGCACCACAATCAAGGCCACCGCAAGGGCAGAGATCATCGCCAGGATGATACTGACTGCCATCGGCTGGAACATCTTGCCCTCAACCCCTTCCAAAGCGAACAGAGGCGCGAATACCACGATAATAATGGCAGTCGCGAAGAACACAGGGCTACATACCTCGCGGGCGGCTGTCAGCACTCGCTGAGCCACTGACTCCTTTCCTTCTCGTGATAGGTGTTTAAAGATGTTTTCCACCATCACCACAGAGCCATCCACCAGCATACCGATAGCTACAGCCAGGCCACCCAGTGACATCAGGTTGGCAGACATGCCGAAGTAGCTCATCACCATCAACGCCAGCGCGATAGACACAGGGATCGACAGCAGCACCAGCACGGTGGCTCGGATATTCACAAAAAACAGCGCCAGCACCACCAGAATGAACACAAAGGCCATCAGCAAGGCATCGGCCACTGTGGTCACTGCAGTTTTCACCAGATCCGACTGATCGTAGAACACTTCAAAGTGCACACCCTTGGGCAGTGATTGCTGGATCAACTGCACCCGCTCAGCGATATCATCAATAGTGGCCTTGGTGTTGGCACCCATACGCTTAAGCACCACGCCGGCAACCACTTCACCTAAGTTTTCTACCTCGCCATTATCAGCTTTGCGGGTCATGGTCACTGCACCCACACGGATCTCAGAGCCATAATCCACCCTGGCAATATCGGCCACCCGCACCGGGGTACCGCCGGACTCGGTCAGCGGGATCTGGCCGATAGCTTCCAGCCCGGCATCACCGGATGGCAGCAGGCCATAACCCCGCACCACCAGCTGCTCCTGGCCCTGATCCATAAACCAGCCACCGGCGTTGCGGTTATTGCTCTCCAGCGCCGCAGTCACATCCTCCATGCTCAGGCTATAGCTGAGCAGCAAGTTGGGATCTACCTGCACCTGATACTGACGCACATGACCACCAAAGGAGAGCACATCTGTAACGCCGCCAACCGGCATCAAAATCAGCTTCACCAGATAGTCATTGAGACTGCGCAGTTCATCTGAGCTCACGCCGGAGGTTTTATCCGCCCGCAGAATGTACTGGTACACCTGCCCCAGGCCTGAGGTATTGGGGCCAATTTCAGGCACACCCACACCGGATGGGATCATCTCCTTGGCCGCCTGCAACTGTTCAAACACCTGCTGACGGGCAAAATAGATATCTGTGCCCTCGGCAAACACCACAGTCACAATAGACAGACCGGTGCGGGACAGAGAGCGCACTTCCGTGACTTCCGGCAGCGCGTACATGGCCGACTCCACCGGATAGGTGATCAACTTCTCCACCTCTTCCGCCGCCAGACCTTCAGCCGCGGTATTAACGGTTACCTGCACATTGGTCACATCGGGAAACGCATCCAGATTCAACCTCGGCAGAATAAAGACACTGGCGATCAGGGCTGAAACCAACGCCAGCAACACCAGCAAACGGTGGCGCACGGCCACCTGAATCAAGTTATTCAACATATTGCTTGCCTCAGCGCTGCGCCTTAGTGATTGTGGATATCAAAGCCGGACTTGGCCTGCTCTGATGCCAGGAAGAAGGCGCCGGATACCACCACCTGCTCATCATGGTGCAGACCCATGACCAGGTTCATGCCCCGCTGACGCTCCAGCACTGTTACCTCTTTGGCCTCAAAGCCATCGCCTTCGGCCACAAACACCTGCCAGTGACCATCACTGCTGCGGGTCAGCGCCGCATCTGGCAGTACCACACCTTCGCTACCGCTGCTGGACAGATAGAGTTCAGCAAACTGACCGGCATGCAACACGTGTCCCGGGTTATGCAAACGTGCCAGCACCTGCTCGGTACGGGTCACTGCATTTAACTCATGGGAACGACCTATGATTTCGGCGGGCAGCAATTTATCGCCCACGCGCACCATTGCTTTGGCACCTACTTGCAACTCTTCGGCCTGCATAGGCGTCAACTGAGCCTCAATCCAGAGGAAGGACTCATTGGTCAGCTGCATCAAGGCAGTACCTGCGGCAAACACCTGACCACGCAGAGCCACATCCTGCTGCACGCGACCATCAATCGGCGCCAGCAGTTGATATTGACCAATGAATTGCGGGCGACTCTCCAGGGTTTTAATTTGGGCTGGTGTCATCTTCAGAGACTGCAAAATCGCACGCTTTAACTCAGCATCGACCTGTGCCTGCAGGCGACGACTGGCGCTGACAGCACTCTTGTCCATACTGCTGACCCGCTTCCACTCGGCTGCGGCATTAATGTAATCCGCCTGGGCCTGTGCCACGGCAGCGCCGCCCAGCGTCAGCAGCGCCTCACCGGTTTTAACTTCCTGACCCGGCACCACATGACGGGCCAACACCCGCACATCCAGTTGTGGTGCCAGGGTCACTGTCTTGTCTCTGTCTACGGTCAGGGTGGCCGTTGCCACTGAGTCCAGGCTGAATGCCTGCTCAGCCACAGGCATCAGCTTGATAGACGCCAGTTGCATCTGCTCGGCACTCAGGTGCAGACCATGGTCATCTTCACCCTCTTTGACCTCTACCTCTTCAGGACCATGGCCATGCCCCGGTCCAGCAATCACCACAGGGGAAAAGGAGAAAGACAGCGCCATACTCAAGGTCAGAGCCAGGGCAACAGCAGACAGTTTGATTTGATTATTGGTTTTCATGATGCAATTCCTTTATTCAGCCAGCGGCCCTGATTGGGTTTGAGCTTGGATTTGGGGTTGAGAGGCCAGCTTGAGAATGAATGTTTCCAGTTGTCCCGATACCGCCAGCCAGTCGATCCAGCTTTGGTAAATGGCGGTTTCCAGCTGTAGTCCTACCAAATAGTTGGCGGATAGCTGACGTCGGCTTTGCAGATAGTCGCTGGTACTGATATCCCCCAGCTGCCACTGTTGTCCCAGAGAGCTCGCGGCCTGAGAGCCGGCAGAAAATGCCAGCTGCTGCCAGTCGCCATATCGCTCCTGCAATCTGGGCACACTCATTTGGAATTGCTTGTGTTGTTGTTTGAGCAAACGCTCGGTGGACAGGTACCCCTGCTCGGCGACTGTCACCGCCTCATCGGCTGCAGCGCTTATATCCCGGTAGCTGTTACGCACTTGCAGCGGTACAGAAACACCAATACCGAACTTATTGTCATCACCATCCCGCTCTGCACTCAGGCTGATGGTCGGGTCGATACTGTTATCGCTGCGGGAAACTTCGGCCTGAGATTTGGCCAGCTGCACCTGCTTGTAAGCCAGCTCCAGCGCGGGTAACTGCATATCCACAGCCGCAAAGCCGTCGGCGGAGATCAGGGGCAGAAAATCGGAGAACGGCTGAGATTCTGCTCCCAGCAGGGACATCACCTGAATATCTGCCACCAGCGCGGCCTGCTCAGCCATGGCATAGTCGGCACTGTTACCGGCCAGCTCCATGGACATCAGCTCCAACTCTGCCTGGGAGATATCTCCGGCGGCAACCCGCTGACGGGCAATCTCAAGCTGAGTACCTGCGTATTCCAGCTGCTGACGGGCAAACGCCAGCTCCTTATTACGCACCTGCTGCTCAATCAAGGCACTCAGGGAGTCACCCAGCAGACGACTACGCTCCAGCTTCATCTCCAGCTGGGCAATCTGCTGTGTTAGCAAGGCCTGACTGCGGGCATTACCGGACTTGTCTCCCCAATCGATGGTCTGACTCAACTCGATACCATAGGTATCTTCAGGGCCATTGACATAACTAAGGCCCAGCTCCGGGTTGTAAACCGCCTGAGAGGCCGCCTCCAGCTCGAAGCCCAGTTGACGGGCACGGGCCTGCTGTGCCGCCATTTCCGGCAGCTTATTGATGTTTTCAAGCAGTTGAACTGTCCACTCATGGGAGACTGTTGCTCTGTACTCTGCACTATGGTTTTGAGCCGGTGCCATATCACCGGGCAATCCTGCCAAAGCGCTGGAGCCTGATGTGGCCAAGCCTGATGCGGCCCAACTTTGAGACGCAATGGGGCTGCCAAACAGTCCCACCAACGCCATAGCCAAAATGGTTTTCTTCATAACCAATCCTGTTTCAAAAAAGCATTTTTGGCAGTGTGCGAATATGACTATGTATTGCCTTGTACAGACGCTCAGGGCTCATTCACATCAGATCAAATTCAATACCTACACCCGGACGCAAGGCGACCTTATGGGTAGAGGTCAACGCACACTGAATATTTGGATTTTGAGTTGGGATCAGGCGATAGGAGGGCGATATTCAGGCTGCACCAAAGGAGGCAAATACAGACCATCGCTGAAAGGGGAAATAAACTCAGGTTGAGCATCCGGTAAAGTGGATACATAGGACAACATACTGACGACGCCACCATGACACTGGCAGTCCAGACACAGATCGAACTGCTTAAGCTCGGTCACCAGATGCTGGTGTTCGTCCTTGCTGTGTTCCAGCACATGCCTGGGATCCGGGTTGTCCGGTTCACAGACACAATCTACGCACTGCTCCAGGGTTTGCACCGGGGCCACAAAGTGCAGGTGAGCATGTTCAATATCTTCATCTTCAGGGCTACCAGCGTGCAGCTGATGGGCTCCCAGGTTGGCGGCAGCAAACTGCAACAGCACGATGGCAATCATTGCCCGTGCCAGTTTGTGCATTCCCTGTGAGACCGAATTAAGCACTTAATGCTGTCCTGAAAATTGATAAAGAGTAATTAGGGTCTGTTGACCTTTCATGGCTGCAAAACCATCTTCAAAGGTCAATAGAACTTATAATCTAACAGACCCGGATTGTAGGCGCGAGTTCCCGAACAACAAGTCTTTTGAGAAGTTTTTAGAGGTCTAAGCTCTGAGCCTGTGAACTGGATCAGAGAAAACAAAAGCCCCGGAAAACCGGGGCTTAGTTTCAACTAACAGGATATTAGTTAAATACACAGTGCTTGGTGTAATCCGCCGCTTCATTGGCAGTCCAGTCACCCTTTGGCTTCTCTTTCATCTCTTTGCACCAGGCTTCACTGCCTACTTCAGGTGCACAGGCCGCCAACAGGGTCATTACTGACAGGGCTGCCAGCAAAGCTTTAACTGATTTCATCTCGTTTTCCTTTTTTGAAGATTAAAAATCTCATCGGCGCGTCAATACTAACTCAATTTATCAACAATTTGTCTGACTTCTTAGTGCAATCCACTCTCTGGCATCCTGTTTTTTCTCCAGCGGGAACCAGGCAATATCACCATTCAAAAATGGGCCAAGCAGATGTACAGCATTGCCAACCCAGTCGGGGCCACCCACGAATACCAGGGCGTCCAGAGGCGGCAAAGGTTGCTGACTGACTTCAGGTGACACCAGCACCTCCCATCCCTCGAGCAACACGTCAGCCTCGATATAAAGGCACACTTTCTCTCCCTGCTGACGGGCATTTTCCATCAAAGGCAGGAGACACTGAACATAATCCTCGTTGGATATTCGACCACTGACAAACAGGCTGATTACCCCTTTGGCAATATCCTGAATCTGGCATAGCATAGGGCGTTTCCCCCAAAAGAGACTGCGAAACTGGTATGCTTCGCTGCAGTAAAACCAACTCAGCGAAACTGATACGGCAAACTAGCATATCCATGATAAAAATCTCAAACCGTGTATTCCTGCCGGAAAATGAAATTCAATGGCAGTTTATCCGGGCCAGTGGCGCCGGAGGCCAGCACATCAATAAGGTGTCCACCGCAGCCCAGTTAATCTTTGAGATTCGGGGTTCCTCCCTGCCAGAGATGTATCAGGAACGCCTGCTGGCCAAAAGCGACCATCGCATTACCCAAAGTGGCAAGATCATTATTAAGTGCCAACAATCCCGCAGTCAGGAAGCCAACCGGGAAGAAGCCCTGCAACAGTTTATTGCTTTGGTTGCCAGTGTTGGCGTAACACAGAAAAAACGCATTCCCACCAAGGCGACCAAAGCCAGTCAGAGGCGCAGAGTCGACGCCAAAAAGCAGCGCGGCAACGTGAAAGCCATGCGCCAACAGAAGAAGTTTGATTAACTTTTTTAAAGCGGTTTAACCACGAAGCGCTCACTGCGCTCGCTTCACCGAGGACAAGAAGGGAAAGCGGGAGAAAAATAAAAGGATCTTGCTCTTTCTTCGTGTCCTTCGTGGCTCAGCGTTTTCCTCCTTGCCCCTTGCGGAAAACGCTACCCAGAGTAATTTTCAACGGTAAATCATCGACAAAGGCGGTGGCATTTGGTTTGATTAAGCCATATCAAGAACCAAGGACCGCACTCAATGACATCCAGCCACAAAATCCTGCTGCTCAATGGCCCCAATCTGAACCTGCTGGGTCGCCGTGAGCCGGAAAAATATGGTCATCAGACATTGGCCCAACTGGTTGAGCAGGTGGAATCTGTGGCCAGCTCGCTGAATGTCTCCCTTGAGCACCTGCAGTCCAATGCCGAACATGAGTTGATCGATGCCATCCACAACACGGATGCCGACTTTATCATTATCAATCCGGCTGCCTTTACCCACACCAGTGTCGCTTTGCGCGATGCCCTGCTGGGTGTTGCCATCCCCTTTATCGAAGTGCACATCAGCAATGTGCACACCCGTGAACCTTTCCGCCAACACTCCTATTTGTCAGACGTGGCTGTTGGCGTGATCTGTGGCCTGGGCACCCAGGGGTACGAACTGGCACTACGGGCTGCGGTCAGGACTCTGGCAGTTAACTGAACATATTGCTCTGATAATACCAGGCGGCTGCGCCGGTCAGGGCGGTGTCGCTCTTCATGGCTAACTGAACCGGTACATCCTTGAGATAGTCAGACATACGTCCCTTATCCAACATGCCGTCAACAAACTCAGATTCTTTGAGGAAGTCCAGCATACGGGGAAGAATACCGCCACCCAGCACCACGCCACCCAGGGCACCATGAGCCATCACCAGATCGCCAACGGTTTGTCCCAGCCAGCGACAGAACAGAGAGAGAGTTTCCACGGCCAGGGCATTGCTGCCATCCATCGCCGCACTGCTGATCTCGGCGGCTGTTTCAAACTCAGTCGCTTCACCTTTAACGGCGGCCAATGCCCGGTACAGATTCACCAGCCCGGGACCACACAATATGGTCTCCACACTGACAAACTCGTCCATGGTACGCAGCTGCCGCACCAAAGCATCCTGCAGTTCATTGATCGGAGCCAGTGCCATATGGCCACCTTCACAGGCAACCGGCTTAAAGCCACCGGCTTGAGGATGCAAAGATGAAATACCAAAACCAGTGCCCGGCCCCAGCACCAATACTGGCGTACTCTTGTCGGCTTTACCCGGCTTAATACGGACGATCTCGGCAGCGGCCAGTAGCGGCAGACTGTTGGCGTAGGCGGCAAAGTCATTAAGCAAACATAAATGCTTCAGGCCCAGTTCGGCCTTAAGCTCTGCGGTGACCACCCGCCAGCCTAGATTGGTCAGGTTGGCACCAGTACTGCTTACCGGTCCGGCTACCGCAATTGAGCCGCCGACCACCTTGGTGTCTTCTGGCAACAATGCCTGATACTGACGGATTAACTCCAGCAATGACCCGGCATTAGCGCTGGGCAAGGTATGTTGGTGGGTCAGGCAAAAACGTTGACCATCCCGCTGTACCAGCGCGAACCGACCATTGGTACCACCAACGTCACCAACCAATACGAATTGATTCTGCTCCATATTTTCTTGATCTTCCTGTCAGGGAAATGCCTAATTATGATTATTAATCTCACTGAAGCTGCAAACCAGAACGTCTATAGACAAGTGGCAATTGCATCTTCTTCAAAAAATCGTGATGTTTACCGAATAAGCTTCATCTTCGCAACAGTACAACACAGTCAGCGAGGCTGAGAAAGCGGTTTCATTATGAACAATGTTCAAGCGTAAGCAAGACAGTTACCCGACCTGCGCGGTATTACAAATGAGGCGTCCTTGAACGCCCATAACAAAAAAGAGCGTAAAAACAGTGACCAACAAAGGCAAAGCCACCTCTATTGATATCGCTTATCTGGCCGGAGTGTCTCAATCTACCGTTTCCCGGGCACTGCGCAACAGCCCGCTGGTCAAACCTGAGACTGTGGCCCGAATTCAGCAGATCGCCCGTGAGCTCAATTACAAAGTCGATAAACATGCCAGTAGTTTGCGTACCCAACAAAGCACCACACTGGCATTGCTTTTGTTTGAGGACCCCACCTCAGACGATTCACTGATCAATCCATTTTTCCTGTCCATGCTGGGCTCGATAACCCGCGCCTGTGCCGTAAAAGGCTATGACCTGCTGGTCTCTTTCCAGCAACTGTCCGACGACTGGCATGCCGACTATGAAGACAGCCACAAAGCCGATGGCATTATTCTGCTGGGGTACGGTGACGACGTGGACTATCAACCCAAGATGCAGCAGCTGGATGCTCAGGGAACCCGTTACGTTCGTTGGGGAGCCGACTCCGGCACCCTGTGTGTCAGCAGTGACAACCGCCAGGGCGGTATTCTGGCGACCCAGCATTTGATTGAGCTTGGCCATAAACGCATCGCCTTTATCGGAGATGCCTCCAACCACTACCCTGAACTGTTCGCCCGCTATCAGGGCTATGCTGCATCCTTGCTGGCCGCCGGCATTTCCCTAGAGCCCGGTCTGCAGGTAGATGCAATTACCACGGAGGAGTCGGGGTACAAAGCCACCTGTGCATTGCTGGACAGCAAATCTGCCGGTGATTTCACCGCCATCTTTGCCGCCAGTGACCTGATTGCCATAGGTGCCATGCAGGCGCTGACTGAACGAGGTCTAAAGCCGGGCAAAGATGTCTCCATCGTGGGCTTTGACGACCTGCCTTTAGCTCGCTTCACCACCCCTGCCCTGACCACAGTGCGACAGGATACCAAGCTGGCGGGTGAATCTCTGGTGGATAAATTGATCAGCCGAATCCGTGGGGAAAGTGTCGAAGCCGTCACCATCCCCACTCAACTTATCGTCCGCAACAGCTGCGGTGCTCTGCCAGGTAAGGTTTAACTCTGCCTAAGCTCCGTGACAACTGAGCTCTGTAAAAACTAGGCTCAGTAAAAGCTCAACTCAGCGAGTTTGTCACTGACCTGCTCAGGCAGTTTATCTCCCCTGCGTACCAGCACTCTAACGCCATGGGCAGGAACCTGAAGTTCAGCTTCCTTCCCGACAGTCAGATTGTTATCGCCCATCGGCTCCTGCCACTCACCGGCAAGCAGGGGCGCTGACAGTTCAACCGAAGCTGACTTATCCCCCTTGTTGAGCAGCACCAAAGCCAGCTCATAGCCTTCAGCATTCTGCACTACCCGATAGAAGGCCGCTGTATCTTTGTCATAGCCCAGATCCCACTGCAGGCCACGTTGCAAACTGGGAAGCTGGGCGCGCAGATTGGCAATGGGCAAGAGTGCCTGACGTATAGGGTGGCTCACCGCTTTGTCGACATTATCCTGACCAAAGTAGTTACGATTACCCATATGTTCGCCCTTGCCACGCTCAAATCCCTTCTCTGAGCCGTAGTAGATGACAGGTATTCCGCGGGCGGTGAACAGCCAGTTGTGGGCATCGATAAAGCCCTCATCGCTGGCGTTCATCCGCGGCATATCATGGTTATCGTAGAAGGTCAGCAGATCATAGGGATTGGCGTAAGGGTTGTTCTTTGGCTGCAGGAACAACGCTTTTTGCAGTTCACTGTAATCAGCCCCCTTGGCGAACACACTGTCCATGGCGGCTTTCATGGGGAAATCCAACACACTCATGCCGCCCTTGTCCGGGAAGGTATACTGACCTATCTCTTTGGGATCGAAAGAGTACACCTCACCAAACATAAACATGCCGGGATACTGGGCACGAATACGGCGACTGAACTCACCCCAGTGCTCAGCGGGTACGTGCTTAACAGTATCAATCCGCATCGCCCCGGCGCCCTGGCCAAGCCATTTGAGATAGGCATTAACGAAGTAATCCATCACCTCTGGCTTACCCGTGTTCATATCAGCCAACTGGGCCAGATCTCTTTTGGTATTGAAGAAAGCCTGCAAAGGCTTGTCGGTATCCAACAGCTCAGGCGCAAGGTTGCCATGATCCGCCACCAGCTCGCCCTGCTCGTTATACAGTTTGCCAAACAGGCTGGTGCGGTACTGCTCGTCCGTCATGGTGTAAGCAGGAGAGCCGTGGTTTATCACCACATCCAGCACTGTGCTCAGGCCTTTATCAGCCAGTTGTTTATTCAGCTGGACGAAGTCCAGTCCGGCCGAAGGCAGGTGCTTATCCAGCTTGTAGAAATTGGTGCCCCAATAGCCGTGATAGGCAGCCTTGCCTCTGTCCATGGCAAAACCATGGGGCTTAATCTCATCACCACCGGTAAAGGCCTCTGCGGGATTCTCCACAATGGGCGTCATCCAGATGGCGGAAAAACCCATCTCACGAATGTAGTCGGCATTATTCAAAATCCCTTTGAAATCCCCGCCCATATAGCCCACGTTGGCACTATTGCCTTCCAGTGAGACAGGCAGCTGCCAACCTGAGTCCTGCTCAAAGTTGTTGGCAGGATCGCCATCCACAAACCTGTCAGTCACCACAAAGTAAACCGCATTGGCAGCGAAAGGATCTCTGGTGCCCATCAAATCGCTTCCTACCAGCTCAGGCTGTGAAGCCTGCGCATTGCCCGTAAGGGCGGCCGCAATGGCCGCTCCCACAAAGCTCAACTTAGCCATGGGCACCTCCCCCCACCAGCTCAACCTGATGACCATTTTGCAGTTTCACCTTCACCACCATGATGGCGGCCAGCGCGAAGGATACGGCGCCAATGACCATGGCGTAGATAGGGTTGGACTCGAATCCATAGCGCAGCAACAAACCCAGAATGCTGGCGGCCAGCAGCTGAGGGATCACGATAAAGAAGTTGAAAATACCCATGTACACGCCCATTTTGTTGGACGGCAGACAACCGGCCAGCATGGCGTATGGTAAAGACAGAATTGATGCCCAGGCGAAACCTATGCCCACCATGGAGAGCAGCAGCCACTGAGGATCTTTGATCCACAGGAATGACAGCAGACCCAGAGCACCCAACAGCAGGTTGACGCTGTGAGCCATGCGTAACCCCATGCGGCTGACCATCACAGGAATAATAATGGCGGCCAGTGCCGAGAAGCCGTTATAGGCACCAAACAGCACGCCCACCCAGTTGGCGCCGTGGTTAAAGAGCTCAGAAGCAGGGTCGTCGGTACCATAGTGGTGAGAGGTCACTGCTGCCGTGGTGTAGATCCACATGGCAAACAGGGCAAACCAGGAGAAGAACTGTACCCAGGCCAGCTGACGCATGATCTGCGGCATGGCAAACAGGTCATCCATCACGGTATCAAAGCCGGAGTTGGCTTTTGGAGTCTTGCGACGCCAGCTCATCAACCACTGGGCCAGGCCAAACAGCACCAAACCTATGGAGAGAATATACAGCTGCTTGTCCCAGCCCAGCATCCACACCAGCAAGGTACCCAATGCGGCCGGAACCATAAACAGCATACCGGATTTAAACCAGCGGCCACTGTCACGCACCGGGCTGTCGGATTGCGCCTCTTCATCCTGCTCACCAAAGGCCGCCAGCTCTTCAGGGCTGTACTCCTTGCTGCTGATGATGGTCCAGCCAACGGCAACAAACAGCACAACAGCACCCATGTAGAAGGCGTACTTGACGGTATCCGGGATCTGGCCTTCAGGAGCACTGTTGCTGACGCCGAAGTGGCTCAGGATCCAGGGCAGCATGGACGCCACCACGGCACCTACGCCAATAAAGAAGCTCTGCATGGCATAGCCTTTCGGCTGCTGCCGCTTGGGCAGATTGTCACCGACAAAGGCGCGGAAAGGCTCCATGGAGATATTGATCGATGCATCAAGAATCCACAGCATACCGGCAGCCACCCAAAGCACACTGGCATTGGGCATCACCAGCAGTGACAGGGAAGTAAAGATGGCACCAATCAGAAAGTAGGGACGACGGCGACCCAGGCGGTTCCAGGTGTTATCGCTCAAATAGCCGACGATAGGCTGCACCAGAAGACCGGTTACCGGCCCTGCGATCCACAGCAGCGGGATGGTCTCCATATCCGCGCCCAGCGTCTGGAAAATTCGGCTGACGTTAGCGTTCTGCAGGGCAAAACCAAACTGGATCCCCAGAAAGCCGAAACACATATTCCAAATCTGCCAGAAACTCAGATTAGGTTTTTCGTTCACCATGCCCTTTCCTCTTATCCATAATTCTTGTTGGCATTTGTAACATTATGGTAACCAGCCCTGTTCGGGCTGGGCACCCATCTGCATACGTATTCATGGTATGCATTTGTGGCTTACAGGCGGATTTCTACCTGATTACTGGCTTTCTGGCCCTGCAGCTTGCTGTCCAATGTCAGCACACCAGCTTGCCATTGCCACTCAACCGGTTTGCCATTCAATGTCACCGAGGCTGGCCTGGCGTCCAGATGCAGCACGCTGAGTTGGATGCTGCGGCCGTCGGCAAATTGCGGTTTGCCACTGCTGGACAGAGTCAATGTCAGGCGATCCTGCTTAAATTCAGACGCAAAACTCAGCAGCTCAAAGTTGCCGGTTTTCAGGTTGTTGGCACCCACGCCGTCATCATCAAACATCTCGCCATAACTTTGGCTGACGGCTTTATCGAAGTAGAAGCTCAGCTCCAAAGTCTGGGTACTGTAGTCGCGGCTGGAGGCCAGTTCGCCGTTGGCTTTTTCTGCTGCCAGCGCCATAGGCACAAAGCTGCCGCCACGAACCAGCACAGGAATGGTTTCAAGCGTCACAGGCACATTGACCTGCTGATCGCCCGAATAACGCTTTCCGGTGAAATAGTCGAACCAGATCCCCTCGGGCAGCTGCACAGCCACAGATTCAACACCCGGGTCAGTGACAGGCGCGACCAGGAAGGCATCTCCCCATAGATAGGCATCTTTGTTATCAAACAGGCTGGAATCCGCCTCATTTTCAAACATCAAAGGACGCATCAGCGGCATGCCGGTAGCACTGTTTTGATAAGCCAGGGTGTAGTTGTAAGGCAGCATGCGGTAACGCAGCTTTACGTATTCACGCAGAATGTCTTTAGTCTGCTGATCGTGGAATACCGGCTCAGGTGCGATGTTTTCCTGGGCGTGGGGACGATATACCGGCTGGAACACGCCATACTGCATCCAGCGGGTATACATCTCGGCATCGAACTGCTCGCCACCGGCAAAACCGCCCAGATCTGAGTGGGTATAGCCCAGGCCCAGCAGGCCCATCTGCAGCGACAGCTCAACCTGGGGCTTCAAACCACCCCAGCTGCGGCTTACATCACCGGTCCAGGGGATCATGCCGTAGCGCTGGGAGCCGATAAAGCCGGAGCGCATCATGATCATAGGGCGCTTGTCAGGCTGAGCCTGAGTCAGGCCTTGATACACCAAACGTGCCCACTCATGGCCGTAGGCGTTGTGGATCTCATCGGCGGTGCCCACAGTGTGCACTGTGTCATGGGTATGCACTTCCGGCTCACCCAGGTCACCCCACCAGCCGCCAACTCCCTGCTTCATCAGGGTTTCATAGATACCCCAGAACCACTCCTCCCCCTTGGGTGAGAACACGTCCACCAGACCGGTATTGCCAAAGTAGAAGTCAAAGGTCTTTGGCTCACCGGCAAAGTCGGTGGCCAGCGCACCGACTTCAACCGCTTCGTCCCAACGCTTGGAGGTGGTCAGGATAAAGGGCTCAGTGATCAGAATGGTATTCACACCCTGTTCGCTGAAATCGCTGATCATCTTCTCCGGGGTTGGCCAGGCTTCACGATCCCAGTCCAGGTTCCCCATATGGCCCTGCACATCCTTACCGAACCAGTAGAGGTCCAGTACGATGGCATCCAACGGGTAGTCCTCTTTGGCAAAGGTATCCACTGTGTCACGGGCTTCCTGCTCAGTGTGATAACCGAAGCGGGAGGCAAAGTTACCCAGAGACCAACGTGGTGGCAAAGGCTGGCGACCGGTCGCCGCCGTCAGGTTTTCAATCAGCTCTGGATAATCGCTGCCCGCAGCCACCAGATAGCCGGTACGGCCGCCCTGGGCTTCAAACTGCATGACATCGGATTGGGTTTTACCCAGATCCATCCAGCCCGTGGCTGAGTTATCAAACACCAGCGCATACTTGTTGGAAGACATGACCGCAGGCAGGCCGTAATACATCTGCTCGGCATGGGTGGTGTAGCCATAGGAAGCCTTGTTGTACAAAGGCAGTCTGTGACCACGTCTATCCATCCCCAGCACCCGCTGGCCGCCGCCAATCAGCTTCTCATCCGGTTCCAGCTCGAAGCGGAAGCCCCGGATATTGTCATGCACAAACAGACCGCTCTCTTCTGCCAGGATCTGTTCGCCCTCATGGAAAAAGCTCAGATGCAAGGGTGAAGACTGAATCGCCACGGTCAGCTCAGGCAGCTTATACAGCAAACGTCCATCCTGCTTTTGCAGTGTGCCTCGCTGGATGGCGGCGTGCTCATCCAGCGCATAGGATGGCAGCTGCTTAACGCCCTCATTGGCATAGTGAACGGCAACGGCACCTTCGCCATAGCCGGATAGTGTGACCAGACCTTCATCTGTACTCAGCACCAGGTTATTGCCATCAAAGTGGTGACTTTTGAGCATGGCGGCCTGAGCAACCGGGCTTAAGCTCATACCCGCCATCAGGATCCAGAGTAATTTTTTCATGGGTATCTCGTTATTCTGTTTACTCGTTTTTTATTTTGCTGAATCTGGTTCAGTTAACTATCTGCGCTTCAGCTCAAGAATGCGTGACTGCAGCGGTGCCAGCGCCATGGCGACCTGACCTTCGCCCTTGACGACAGTCAGCGTCAGCTCGTCACCACTCAGTTGGTCCACCAGCTCATAGCGGCCATCTTTCAGCGCCATGGCGGAGATCTGCTCAGCAGGCAGTTTGAGCTCAAACTCAGTGCCCGCCACCTGAGCAAAGTTGGTGGCGATGAGCAGCTGCTGCTCATCACTCCAGCGCAGGAAGGCATAAGTGCTGTCGGTATAACCGGGGTTGTGCTTGTTGGCGGTATGGATTTCAGCGTACTGACCCATCAATGCAGGGCTGGACTGTACGAACTGCATCAGGCGCACATAGTAGTCACGCAGCTGGCGTTCATCGGCAGTCAGTGCGCCGCCATCAAATTCGCCACCGTTCATCCAGCGCTGGTGTGCAGGCACGCCCCAGTAGTCGAAGATAGTGGTGCGGGTCGCCTTACCAAAACCTGCGTCCTGCTCGCCGCGCTCACCCACATCCTGACCGAAGTAGAGCATGGTTGGCGAAGTGCTCAGAGTGGCTGATACCACCATAGCAGGCAGAGCATTTACCGCTTCACCGGCAAAGTCAGGACTGGCAATACGCTGCTCGTCGTGGTTTTCCAGAAAGTGCAGCATATTGTGTTCAATATCAGCCTTGCTGGCCTGGATTGAAGCAATGGCATCGGTACTTTCACGCCCCTGAATAATGGCTTTCAGGCTGTCATACAGGTCCACCTTGTCATACAGGTAATCCATCTTGCCCATATGCAGGTAGTCGCGGTACAGGTGTGGCTGATAAACCTCTGCAAGCAGGAAGGCATCCGGGTTGGCATGTTTGATATGGCTGTTCAGATAGCTCCAGAAGGCAACCGGTACCATTTCCGCCATATCGTAACGGAAGCCGTCGATACCGAACTCAGTCCAGAACAGGGCGATATCACGGAATTTCTCCCAGGAGTCAGGTACATCTTTGTCCTGCCAGAACTCGTAGTGAGCCGTTACATCCATATTGGCAAACTCAGCAGGCAGTTGTGGGAAGTCATGGCTGCCGTCAGGACGCACGCCATAGTTCACCTTGACGGTTTCATACCAGTCGTGGAAATGAGGCTGAGAAGAGCGGGCACCATTACCTGTCCACTTGGCCGGGTTCTCAACAAATTCGCCATCGGCCTGAGGATGAGACTCGCCCCCCAACGGCTGGTAACCGTCCAGCCATTCAGGAACTTTGAAGGCCTCACCAACGGCATAGTAGAAGTTGTTATCACGGGCATACTCGACATTGGTGTTATCAGTGGCACCGAAGTCCTTCACACCTTCCGGCTTACCCAGGGACTCATAGTTACGGGCCACATGGTTGGGCACGATATCAATCAGCACTTTCAAACCATGTTGGTGGCTGCGATCCACCAGCGCCTTAAACTCATCCATACGCCTGGCAGGATCCTGAGCCAGATCCGGGTTCACACTGTAGTAGTCTTTGACCGCATAGGGGGAACCGGCACGGCCTTTGATGACATCCGGGTCATCATTGCTGATGCCGTAAGCTGTGTAATCGGCCACCAGCGCATGGTGGGGCACGCCTGTGTACCAGACATGACTGACACCCAGCTGTTTGATCCCTTCCAGCGCTTTGTCGGAGATATCGTTAAACTTGCCTACGCCGTTTTGTTCAGCAGCTCCCCAGGGAATATTGGCGGTCTGGGTGTTACCGAACAGACGGGTGAACATCTGGTACACCACAGCTTTATTGTGCTGATGCTCACCAGCGACAGTAGCTTCGCCCTTGTCCTGATCTGGTGTAAGGCTGCATCCAGCCAGGCCAATGGAAACGGCCACCATGGCCGACAGCCGTGAAATGCGGAAAAACGACATAGGGTATCTCACTCTTTTATTATTGCTTGTGCTTATTGCTGTGTATCGAGCCACAGACTATCCATAATCAGCGGCGACTGACTGTTACCTCCGCCGAATGACCATGAGGTCGCCTCTGGTGTCACCAGGCGCAGATCGCCTTCACCACTGCGATCCCAGGTGGTGATATAGATTTTGACGCCATCCCACTGCTTCAGCCCCAGCCCTTCTCCCTGATATTTCAGCGTCAGGGTTGCTGCAGCTTTGTCGACACTGATCTGAGGAGCAGGTGCAACCCGCTGGATAGCGTCCGTGTTACCTGACTCAGCGCCACCCGACTGGCTTTCACCCGGGATAAACAGGGTATTTCCCCAGCCATGGAGGGTATGACCCAGATGCCAGCGCCCCTCAGGCATACTGGCTTTAAGACTGGGCAGAGCTTTCGCCCCTTTGGCTTCTGGTAGCTGACTGGAAAGATCGAAGTAGATGTCAAAACTGACATTGTCGAAGCCCTGAGCGGGCAACCAGGAGTTACTGATCTCAGCCATACTCAGTGTCAGCTCAAGTACACTGCCGCCGCTGCGCACACTGGCTGCAGTGATATCTCGCTGGGCGCCACTGTTAACGTGTTGTGGTCGCTGATACTTTTCATCGCCAACCGGGTCGGTGATCTCCAGTTGCCACACAGGATTCTTCACCTGAGTAGTAAAACTGACGGCCTTTCCCGCAAGCCCCAATTCCGGCGCATAGAGGTTGATAGATTGGGGCCATTCGCCAACAGATCTAACCGGCAGTTGATATTGCCACCTGCCATCGGCAGAGACAGTCAGGGGAACAGCAGTATCCAGATTGCCGTTCAACACCAGCTGTAATTGGGTATCAGGCTGGCTGAAACGTCCCTGCAGCAAAGTGTCTGATGTCAGCGTCTGGCCCTGAAGCCGGGTTTCCAGCGTCAGCTCTGGCGTCATTTGCGGCATTGGCTCTGGCAGAGCCCTTGCAGATTCCCCCAGCCAACGATAAACCCGGATTGCCTTGGCAGGCAGACTCATGGTCAGCTCACCACTGCTGCTTAATACCTGCTTGTCAGCAACAGCACCATTTTCATCAAGCACCAGCTGCCAATGTCCTGACTGCAGCGGCATATTGGCCAGCAGCTGGCTGCTCTGGGCCGTATTCATCAGTATCAGAGTCTGCTGCTGAACCTGTTGTTGATCCAGATAGCTGCGCTCGAAACCAAGCACACCGGCTCCCTGGCTGGAGCTGGCCAGTATGGTCAGATCGCCTCGGGTCAGGGCTTTATCACTCAGTCTTAGCGCCGCCAGATCCTGAACAAAACGGAACATGGCTGAGTTGGTATCAAACTGACTCTGCTTCGATCCATAACCTCCGGCGAACATGGCCTGACGCGTCTGTGTCAGTGCCTGTTCATCACCCTGATAGATCACCGGAATACCCGGCACAGTGAAGATAACCGCCATCGCCTGACGGAAAGATGCCAGCGAACCGGAGGACAGGAATCTGCGAGTGTCATGGTTGTCGACAAAGTTGGGGATCACCCAGGGATTTGGATAAACCGCCATCTGCTGCTCAAGTCGGTAGGCCAGCTGCGCCGTTGGAGCCCCCTCGGCCAACCCCCGTCCCAGTTCAAAATAGAGAGGGAAGCCGATCACAGAGTTCAGCTCAGGCTTGTCTTCGGTCCCCAGAAAACTCACCAGCTTATGCTCGCCACTGTTCTCCATTGGGGCTGAGCCATCGAAGATCTCCCCAAAGGCTAAAAAGTCGTTGCGGCCAGTGCCTTTGGCTGCCGCCATAATGCCGTTCGATGCATGCAGAAAATCGTTCCAGAATTCATGCTCCACATACTTGGCGGTATCGACCCGGAAGGCATCCACACCCACGGTCTCAATCCAGTATCTGTAGCTGTCTTTCAGGGTTTCCCGAACTTTGGGGTTAGTGGTGTTGAGATCCGCCAGATTTGCCAGCTGATGGGTAAACTCCTGAGCCGGGTCTTTGTAGTCGGTAATAGGTGGCGTCCAGTGGTAAATATCTGCTGCCACATGCTCAGGATTATGTCGGTCGACCAGCTCAAACGGAGCCTGAGTCGGGAAGCGGTTGCCCGGATGGGCATCATCAAAAACGGTAAAGTTTTTGGCGGTATTCAGCGGATCATACTCGCCTTCATAACCGAAGAAGTTGCCTGTGTGATTAACCACTATGTCCTGGATCAGGTACATACCACGGCGATGCAGACCATCAGACAAAGCCTGGTAGTCTTCAAGCGTACCGAAGTGAGGATCGATACTCTTGAAGTCGGTAGCCCAGTAGCCGTGATAACCACCGTACTGACCTTTGGGATACCACCACTGGTTGGCCACAGGCGGCGTCAGCCACAAGGCCGTTGCGCCCAGCTGCTGTATATAATCCAGTTGTGCCTTCATCCCCTTAAGATCGCCACCGCTGAATTTACGATGATCTTTGGGATCAAACTCGCCTGCCCCCTGATCATTATTGGATGGGTCACCATCGTTAAAACGATCGGTTAATGCGAAATAGATGATCTGCTCGCGCCAGTCGGGAGACGGCACATGCAGCAAAGGCTCAGCATTTGTCGGCTCTGCGGCAGATACACAGCTGCTGCCAACCAGTAACAGGGGAAGTAACAGCCTCACTACGCAGTCTCCATCTGACAATAGGCTTGAATAAATTGGTCATGGGGCGGCATTTTGGACACAGCGCCGGACGTAATGGTCTGAATATTTTGCAGATATTCAGTCAGCTGCTCAGATGTCAGCTTGTCTGCCATTGGCGACCAGGATTGAGGGCTAACGCCCTGCCCCAACATCACCTGCTGCCAGGCGACCTCAGCAAAGAGCTCATCCTGCTGCCGCACGACCATACCGGACTCTTTGAACAGGGCGATTTTGTGCTCCAGAGAAGTTGGCAGTGCCATATTGCGGCAAAGACGCCACAAGCTTCCTGCCTCACTCTGGTTTGAGCCGCGGCTATTCAGGCAGTAGTGCAATATGATGAAATCACGGATCTGCTCAAACTCCTGCTGAGACTGGCGGTTGTATTCGTCACGCAATGCGTCGGCAGCCAGACCTTTGGCCGGGAACAACTTCACCAGGCGCATAATGCCGCTCTGCACCAGATGAATACTGGTGGACTCCAAAGGCTCAAGAAAACCACTGGCCAGCCCCAGTGCCACACAATTGTGGTGCCACTGTTTACGTCTGCGACCCACCTTGAATTTCAGCAGTCTGGGGTCATCCAAAGCCTGGGTATCCAGATTCGCCAACAGTGCCGCTTTGGCATCCTGTTCATCCCACCAACGGCTGGCGAACACCATGCCATTACCGGTTCTGTGCTGCAGTGGGATCTGCCACTGCCAACCGGCCTGATGGGCTATCGAACGTGTGTAAGGACGCAGCATGTCGCCTCTGGCAGAGGGCACGGCCCAGGCGCTGTCACAGGGGAGCCAATGGGACCAGTCTTCAAACCCGGCATTCAGTGTCTTGTCTATGAGTAGCGAGGCAAAGCCGGAGCAATCGATAAAGAGGTCACCGGCAATCCGAGTGCCATCGCTCAGCTCCAACGCCGTGATATCACCGCTTGTTGAATCTGTATGAACCTGACTAACCCGGCCATTGATGCGTTTGACACCCAGCCTCTGACTGAACTCACGCAGATAGTTGGCGTACAGCCCCGCATCAAAGTGGTAGGCGTGGGGCAGATCGCCTTGTCCGCCGGTCAACCCAAACCGGTTGGCGGCACTGGCGCAGGCATTGGCTGAATATCGCCAGAAGTCACTGGCGTCAACCGCCCTGGTATTGCCAGACTGCTTTAACCAAAGGTGAACAAAGGGGGTTAATGCCAGATCCCGGCCCATAGCGCCGAAGGCATGCATATAGCAGGCGTTGGGGTTGCCCCAACCTTCAAACTGAATACCCAGCTTAAAGGTGGCGGCGGTGACGGCCATAAAGTCGCGCTCATCTATACCCAGCGCGCGGTTAAACAAGGTCAGCGGAGGAATAGAGGCTTCACCGACACCCACAGTACCGATCTCTTCTGACTCCACCAGAGTAATAGCGACGCTGTGGCCCAGTGTTTTGGCCAACATAGCGGCTGCCATCCATCCGGCGCTGCCACCGCCCAGGATTACCAGCTGTTGTTGCATATCAACTCCCTGCTGCATCTCATTGCTCCCGCCCTGTCAGGCGGCCCCTTGTATCTTGGTTAAAAACAACTGAATCAACTGTTTTTAACCAGGGTCTGTTGACCTTTCATGGTTGAATTTTGCTCGTGCTAGACGCGCTTTAATCGCGACGCAAGGTGTGCCGCCTAGTGGGCCTAAGCAAATACCTTGCAACAAAGAGTAAAGCGCTTATAGCCGAGCCCTTTGGGCAGCGTTTGTCGTCGCTTTCTACTGCATTAACGCTCATTCATGTAGAACAACTACACATCAATCGCGTTGCTTTGTATAAAACAATGACAAAGTGCTGCAAAAACCATCTTCAAAGGTCAACAGACCCTAAACCACGCTTTACTGAATAACCCGGTTAAAACAATGTCCGGCAGCAGCCACTGCCGGACATTGTTGAGTTTCGATTAACCGTTAGAACGCGTAGCTGGCACCCAACATAAAGGTGCGGCCATAGCTCTGGTAATCTTTGATCTGACGCTCGTCACCATTCTCATAGGTCATAAACGGTTCATCGGTCAGGTTCAGACCCTGCAGCACCACAGACAGGCCTTCCAGTGACTTGATACCGGATTCAGAGAAGTCATAGCCAATCTGAGCATCAACAATGGTCTCGCTGACAACAAAGCGCATGTCACGGGCCAGACTCAGACCACTGACTTCACCCAAGAAGTCAGAGCGGTAACGGGCACTGATACGGGCCTGGAAGCCGTAATCTTCGTAGTAGAGGCTGGCGTTAACCACATCTTCAGACAGGCCGGGCAAAGGAATTGGGGCGCTTTCAGCGTCTTCCTTCACTTCACTGTCTGTGTAGGAGTAATTCACCGACATACCAAAACCTGACAGGGAGTCGTGCAAAAGGTCACCGTTCAGCGCCAGTGTCACTTCGCTGCCCCAGATGTAACCACCCTCACCGTTTTGCCACTCGCTGACATAACCTTCGGTCAATACAGGCTGGTTACCCTCAACCGGGATCCAGCTGAAGTCGCCTATGGTCTGCTTGTTGAAGATGTAGTTTTCCAGATCTTTGTAGAACACAGCCACGGCAAAGTAGCTGGTACCGGAGAAGTAGTTCTCGTAACTCAGGTCAAACTGCCAGGCCATCCAGGGCTTAAGCTCAGCGTTGCCGCCGCTGCCGCTCCAGGGAGAATCCTTGATATCCGTCTTATCCCAGTTATTGGCGTTGTAGTAGAACTCACGGCTGGCGGTCATCTGATCCATACGGGCACGGGCCAGCGTACGGGCAATACCTAAACGTACATACTGGTCGTCAGCCACTTCCAGGCTCAGGTTCAGGCTGGGCAGCACTTCCCAGTAATCTGTGCCACCGGAAATGGGCACAATCTCATTGGACTCATCCCGTACCGTGGTAAAACCATCCGAACTCTGGTCGGTATATACCGCCTGCAAGCCGACGTTACCTTTCAGCGGCATATCGCCGATTTCGGTATACAGGTTGGCCTGCACATAAGGGGTGATCACTTCTTCCTCTACCGTCCAGGACTTGGTGTTACGCCATGGGTCAAACTCTGCCGCGTCAAAGACGTTATAAATACCGCTGGCAAACAGGGCGCGGGGATCATAGGTGAGCATTGGACCAATACCGATAAAGCCCAGATCCACGGGGGACATCAAAAACTCGCCCGGTACCGCTGTCGGTGCGTTGCTCTTCAACTGAAGGAAGGCCGAATCATACTGCTTGGTCTTTTCGCGATTGGTGTAGTTAACACCAAACTCAATCTCTTCGACGATACCTGAGCCAAGATAGTAATTGGCGGTCAAGCGCACGGCAGACAGCTCATCCTCCAGCTCGATATCATTGATAAAGCCATCTTGCACGCCGTTATTGTTCGGAATACCCCAATTCTGCGGGTTACCCAAAGTGGCATTGATAAAGTTGGCATCGGTATCGAAGATGGCACCGTTTTCAGACATCACGAAGTCAACGTCATAGCCAGCTTCTGAACCGCCCCGACCAAAACCTGAGTAGCTTTCCAGCGAGAAAGTATGGGTATCTGCTTTGGAGTAGGACAGATCGGCTGCCAGGGTCAGGTTTTCACTGACGTCATAGCTCAGATTCCAGCCTACAGCGATCAGATCTGAATTCTTGTCTTCAAAGTCGTTGCGCAACACCGGGTTTACGCCACTGAAGGTACCTGAGGTCACCATGCCATTTTCAATCACAGCATTGGTCAGGTTGGAGGTCTTGTTACCTTCATCGTCGGTATACGATGTATACAGTGGCATTTCAGCGCCACGCAGGCTGTAGTTATCTTCAAAGTTGGTATAGAAGACATCGACAATAGAGTGCAGCTTGTCATTGGGGGCAAATTCAATCACCGCCATCACGCCATCACGCTGCAGCTCGGAAGACTGCACATAAGGCTTATAGCCGCTGATCACCAGTGGTTTGCCTTCAAGGTCCTCAGCTTCAGGGTAACCCCAGATGTGGGAGCGCTCGTTCTGGCTTGGGCTGGACATGGAGGAGAAACCGATGGCAACACCCAGGGTGTCATCCAGGAACTGGTCAATATAGGAGATACTGCTGCGGTAACCCTTGTTGCTGACGTCAGGGTTAAGCTGGTCCATGTCGTTCATCTCATAACGACCATTAACCACAAATGCCTGCTCACCAAACGCCAGTGGTCGAACAGTTTGCAGATCCACTGTGCCACCGATTGCCTGAGCCATCAGGCTGGCGTCCGGGGTTTTGTAAACCACAGCGGAACTGATCAGTTCAGAAGGATACTGGTCAAACTCGATACCACGGTTTTCGTTAACAGTGACCTGCTCACGACCATTCAGTGTGGCGGTGGTAAAGTCAGGTGCCAGACCACGAATCGACACCACGTTGGCGCGACCATTGAGTCGCTGTGTTGTCAGACCCGGCAGACGTGCCAGAGACTCGGCAATACTGTTGTCGGGCAACTTACCAATATCTTCCGCTGAAATAGACTCAACGATGGAACTGTTATCCATTTTCGTGGCCTGTGCAGCGGCCAATGAACCTCGGATACCACGGACTTCAATCACTTCTACCGGCTCGTCTGCTGTAGACTGCTCGGCTGCAACCGCAATATTCATGCTGGATACACCAGCTGCGGCCAAAGCCAACATCACCAGACTAGGCTTGAACAGTGACATGTCTCCCCCTTGGATATAATTGTCATTCTGTTGGGTATGACACGGTGCGCTTTGTTGTAGGGTATGCGCTCCCGTCTCATCACATCTTTGTTACCATCCGGTTAAACCCAGCTCAATTTCCTGCATACGTATTCATCCCTGGGCAAAACGCATTCCCGATGCCTGCTCTGCTTCAAACATGCAATCAGGGAAACAGGTAACTCCTTGTATTAACTTTTCAAACGTCAATTCCATGACAAGAGCTCAGTCAACTGAGACGCCCATTTCAATTCCGGCTAAAACGTGCCGAACATCACTCTGGCCGCCAATTTGGTGACATTGGTTAACATGGTCACTGACAATTTTTTAAAGCTCGCCAATAAGACCTCACACATGAATAAAATTCAATGACGTAGCACTCATTCTGGGCATGCATACGTATGCAAAGTGACGATCCCCTCAGGAAGCATTAACGTTAATAATCAGCACAGGCCGAACACGGCCAAATTGCGTCTGAAATATGAGCCCTTCGCTGGATGCTTCGGGGCGACTGAGGAGTGTTAATGAACAACGTGGAATGGTGGCGTGGCGCCGTCATCTATCAGATCTATCCCCGCAGCTTTGCTGACAGCAATGCCGATGGAATCGGCGATCTGCCGGGGATCGTAGACAAGCTGGACTATATCGCCGACCTGGGCGTGGATGCCATTTGGATCTCCCCTTTCTTTAAATCTCCAATGGCAGATTTCGGTTATGACATCAGCGACTACCGCGATGTCGACCCTATGTTCGGCACCCTGGCCGACTTCGACCGTTTGCTGGACAAGGCCCACAATCTCGGCCTTAAGGTGATGATTGATCAGGTACTCAGTCACACCTCAGATCAGCATGCCTGGTTCCTGGAAAGTCGTGAAAGCCGTGATAACCCCAAAGCCGACTGGTATGTATGGGCAGATCCCCGTCCGGACGGCACTCCCCCCAACAACTGGCTGTCTATTTTCGGTGGCTGTGCCTGGCAGTGGGAACCACGCCGTGGCCAGTACTATCTGCACAACTTCCTCACCAGCCAGCCGGATCTGAACTTCCACAACCCGGAAGTACAACAGGCGGCGTTGGACAATGTGGAGTTTTGGCTGAAGCGTGGTGTGGACGGTTTCCGCCTGGATGCCATCAACTTCTGCTTCCACGATAAGCAGTTGCGAGATAATCCGGCCAAGCCGGAAGCGGAACGCTCAGGTCGTGGATTCAGCAACGACAACCCCTATGCGTTCCAGTACCACTGGTACAACAATACCCAGCCGGAAAACCTGGCCTTTATCGATGACCTGCGGGCCCTGCTGGACAAGTATCCGGACACGGCAGCCCTGGGCGAGATCTCCTCAGAAGACTCACTTGCCACCATGGCTGAGTACACCCAACCGGGCAGACTGCACCTGGGTTACAGCTTTGAGTTTCTGACCGATGACAGTGATGCCGGGTATATCCGTCACACAGTGGAAAACCTGGAAAACAAGCTGGGTCAGGGCTGGCCATGCTGGGCCTTTAGTAACCACGACGTTAAGCGTGTTGCCACCCGCTGGGCCCGTAATGGTGAAGTGTCTGCCACTCAGGCCAGCATGCTTAACGTGCTGCTGGGCTGTATTCGCGGCAGCATCTGTATGTATCAGGGTGAAGAACTGGGGTTGAGCGAAGCTGATATTCCTTACGAGCTGTTGCAGGACCCTTACGGCATCACCTTCTGGCCTAACTTTAAAGGCCGTGACGGTTGCCGCACGCCAATGCCATGGCTGCAAAATGATGAGTTCGCCGGTTTCAGTACTGTGACTCCATGGCTGCCGGCGGTGGATGAGCACAAGGTCGTCGCCGTTGATACCCAGCAGGCAGCAGGTTCGGTACTGCAAAGCACCAAGGCCTTCCTGCACTGGCGTAAGACTCAGCCGGTATTGCTGGCTGGTGATATCCGCTTTACCGAGCTTTCCGAGCCACTATTGGGCTTCTGGCGTGAGTATGAAGGCAAGCGACTGCTGTGCGTATTCAACCTGAGTGCTGATGTCCACTCACTGTCGCTGGACGCTATCGCTTCCAATGCCGTACAACTGGCACCAGGTGGTGTTGAGGTGTCAGGCAACACCTTGCACCTGCCGCCGTTTGGGTATTCTGTGCTTTCTGCAGATTGATGATTGATGTGACTGTCGATCAACAGTCTGTATGATTTGATTAAGAACCCAGCTTTGACTGGGTTCTTTTGTTTTCAGCTGGCGCTGACTGTATGGGATTGGCCAAGCGAAGCTTGGAAAAAGTCGTGGGCAAATACATCCCTGTACAACGGCCAGTTCGGCATCCATGCCTCTCGCTCATAAACAGGCTTGCCACCGGCAAGCATTCGCCCAAGCCCACACCCGGGAAAAGGGAACCGTTTCGGCAGGCCCCCTTATTCAATCCCCCTGCGACTCCCGACGAAGTGGACACCCCTTTGGGGATTAGCGTCAAATTGCCTATCACGCCAGACACTCGATTTACATCCCTGTAAATCCCTCCAGCTCGACTATCCTGTCTCGCGCTCGCAGACTTATCGCTTCGCGATACTCGCCCCTGATTCGACTGGCGCTGACTCGGCATCCATGCCTCGTCCACGGCATTTGCCTCCATCCCCCGCGGCCACCTCGAGGGAGACATGGTGTACCCCGCCATTCAGAGTTCCCCACTTAATAATGGGTGTCCATGTTATTGAAGGGAACATTGAACGTACGCTGGCGAGATGGCATTCTGACTTGAATTAAAATTATGGGTGGCTGTACGCTCGATGGGGGCTGTGATGAATATGAATGTTAGACTAATAGCTTTTATTTTTGCATTAATCACGCCGATAGCAGGTTGCAATAGCGCTTTGACTGATAGAGGTAGACATGTGCAAATCAGAATAGGGAATCATATTTTATCCACTTATATTCCTGATAGACAAAGCGAGATGTTTTATAATTCTTCGGTTTTGACTGAAGTTGATTTAGATAACGACATATTTCATCATAAGCCGTTTGCTGTAGATGTGATTAATAAGTTTTGGGATTTTAAAAGTTTTTTTCGTGTTATTGGGATTCTAAGGTATTCGGTAAGAATTGTTAGAATTTCGGATACTCAAGGGATAGACAGGGCCGATATAACGGCGTTTATAGGGTTTGTTAATAGTCGATTCGAATCTTCAGGTCTTGCATGTGAAGAGGATATCAGTTTAAAGGAAGTTAATGGCGTAAATTGGTACTTTTGTAAGTTCTATAGTGGCAAGACAAACCTCAGCAACAGAGAATTTGTGGATAAGAATCTCGATTATATATATTATTCTCAACTTTCAGAACACTATTTTGTTCAAATGCTTTTCACCTTTACTGGAGATGAAAATGGTCTTCGGTGGGTTGCTCGGGCAAATTCAATTATGAATAATATATTGGAGTCGACATCGTTAATGCATATTGATTAGCAGGTTGAGATCGCTAACGTTTTTTGGCTCAGCTTGAGCCAAACTTCACCTACGGCTCTTGAAGAGCAACATGACCATATATGGCTATGTTTTCGAAAATACAGCGGAGGTCCTGGCTACCATCCGGCACATGGATTTAAATATGCTGCGACCAGAAAAAGATAAGAAAGCTAGCATCCGGCGTAAGCAAAATATCGCGGCGATGAAAGAGGTGGATCCCATTGGTTGGACAAATAAATCGATTTCTTAAGTGAACAATCCAAGTCATGCAGCGAACCTTTGCTTGCTAAAATACACCTCATCAGGAGTGAGATTGTCAAGGTTTTGATGATTTCGCTGCTCATGATAAAACACCATGTAGTGCCCAATTTCAACTTCAGCTTATTTTGGTGTCTCGTTGGCTTTTAGGTACACCTCCTCATATTTCAGACTGCGCCAGAGGCGTTCAATAAACACATTGTCAATCCAGCGACCTTTTCCATCCATGCTGATCCTTATTTCATGCTCTTTGAGCTTGTCGGTGAACTCTGTGCTGGTGAACTGTGCACTGATATCCAGAGGGCAGTAGTACGCGGTTGAGCGTGCGAGATTAAGTAACTGACACTGCTGTTTAATCGGTAACTTGTCGGTTTTATCCAGCGCATCCTTACGTTGGACCCGGCCTAACGACCGAGCACTTTGGCTAAAAAATCATTTTCCATGGTCAACTGACCGATTTTGGCATGCAGCTTGTCAACATCCTCTGCATTGTCCTTATCAGTAGCCTCTTAGCGCCGAAAAGAGAGGCCGCATTTTCAATCAGCTCTTTTTCCAAGTAGTAATTTGATTAGGGTGGAGATTGAATTGTTGCGCTAACTCAGAGACGGTTTTATCGCCCTTAGCGGCGGCCAATGCAACCTTAGCTTTGAATTTAGGTGAGTGATTTCTACGTTTTCTCGTCATAATCGGCTCCAGTTGTCTTGCTGGTTATTTAAGCAGACTATTCACTTAAAATCGTGTCCGAATTTTGGGGACTATTTCTCTTAATTATGTTGGACAATTCTTCCTTTATTATTTTTAAATAATCGGCATCTCTAACTCTATCACGATTTGACTCTCAGACATTGGATATCCTTATAATACTAACGTCGCCTTAAGCGGTGAGTAATAGCAGGCTAAAATGTGAAGCAAAGTGGAACCGGTCCAACTGCTGCGGCTCCCACTTTAAGCCCACGTTGTATTTATAGTTAGTTAAGCTCTATTTCCGGATGGTCTTTAATTCCGTACATTTCTTCCATTAGTTTTAGGTAAAAATCTAACGGTGGCATTTTCATATCTGCTCTACGCTTATCAACGTTAGCTTCATCTTTAATAGGTTTAAATACAACTTTTCCGTCGATTAAGTCAACTTGGGTCCCATATATTTGCTTCTTACCTTGCGCAATAAGAACTCGATCAGTTAATAGAGCGACTTCTTGGCCTGTAATACCCTCATCATTTAAATATGATCTTTCTAAGCAAGGCAGCATTTCAGCTTTAAAAGCAATGTCAGGTGAATGTTGAATTATTAAAAAAGCTGCACCAATCCCTTCCACACCTACCAAATCTTTAGTTAACCAAGAATGCTCCTTAATAATCAACTTAAGTTTGGCAGTATTTAATTTGTCTATTTCACTTAATTTATCCAGTAATTCCCGCGACGGATTTTGCCAGCCTGATTTACCAATCTCATTACGAATCTCTTGATCTTTAAGTCCCATTTCAATTAATTCTTTTTGTAGTTCCGAATTAATATCTGCCAACGTAAAAAAAGGAATAAGTAATAGAAATAGCAGGTATCGCATTAGCTGAACTCTCCTTCTACATATAACGTTTGTGTAGTGTGCATGCTCGTTTGTCACCTCAAACCAGTGAAAATCGCGCCACTGTTTTAATCAATTATTTAACAAGCTGGCAACAGAAGTCCAGATTAAACTTTGAGCAAAAGCGTGCCGGCACATTATCTGCCTGCCTGACGCCTGTTACCTACATGTCAATACGCCTCAAGATACTGAGTTTAATAACTATTTAAAATTTCCACTCACGAAAACCGTGCCACGCTTGATGACCAACCGTGCCATGCACAGCGAAAGTAACTTTGGGGCATTTGCGAGTTGGAGGGATACACCAGTCCCCGTCCGAAGTTGCCGGAGGGGATTGTGTGCAATAGTGAATGTCATCATGGATGATGACATAGGTGGCGCTGAGCCATGGACGGTGAATCGTCACCGGTCACGTCAGTTGCATGCAATGCACGATGGGTAACAACTTCGGTTGGGGTGTCCTTGGGGTTGTTAGGGGCGTTGGACAAGCAACGCCCCTGACCCGGGTGAAGCCTGGAAGGCTTCGATTTCGGCCAAGCGCAGCTTGGCTATCCTTGCGAAAGCAAGTTTGGAGCGCAGCTCCAATACTCTCACCGCAGGCAAGCGGCATATCCCGCAGGGATATCAAAAAAGAGTCTCACCGGCGATACGGTGGCAAAACCAGGGCAACAAAAAACCCAGTCAGGTTTCCCCAACTGGGCTTCCACAAACGTTAGCAGATTACGCCAAATCAGAATTTATAGCTGAATCCCAGCATATAGTTACGACCATACTGCTGGTAGTCGCGTATCTGGCGGGTATCGCCATTCTGATAGGTCACAAACGGCTCGTCGGTGAGGTTGTTAACCTGCAACAGCACAGACAGGCCATCGACACCCATTTCGGTAAAGTCATAGCCGATCTGGGCATCTACCAGGGTTTCGCCTTTCACGTAAACCGGGATACGGGCCAGGGATAGACCAGTAACCTCGCCCAGGAAGTCGCTGCGGTAACGGGCACTGATACGCGCCTGGAAGCCATAGTCTTCATAGTAGAAGGTGGCGTTGGCAACCTTCTGTGACAAGCCTGGCAGGTCGATTGGGTCACTGTCTGCGGTTTCCTGCACTTCACTCTCGTTATAAGAGCCGGACAGGATAAGGCCAAAGCCACTCAATACATCTGTCAGCATGCCACCTGTGAGGTGGGCAGACGCTTCAACCCCGCGGATATAGCCGCCACGACCGTTTTCCGGCTGAGTAAACTGGCCATCGGTCAATGCTGGCTGTGGATCAGGTACGATAAAGCCGCTGAAGTCGTAGACCACGGACTCATCGAAGATGTAGTTCTCCAGATCCTTGTAGAACACGCCCAACGCCAGATAGCCTTCATCCAGATAGATCTCATAGCCGAGGTCGTACTGCCAGGCCAGCCAAGGCTTAAGGCTTGGGTTACCACCGCCGCCACTCCAGGGAGAGTTGTCGATATCCGTGCTGCCAGCCAGTGAAGGGTCATAGTTGAAGGTCAGACCGGCGTTCATCTTGTCCATACGGGCGCGGGCCAGTGAACGTGCGACGGCGAACCTCAGCTGATGGCTGTCCATCACCTCCCAGGACAGGTTGGCACTTGGCAACCACTCGGTATAGGTATCGCCACCAGAGTTATCCTGCAGCACCACCAGACCATCTTTCTGGGTCACCGCCTTACCGGTTGATGACTGCTTGGTGTGCACCACCTGCAGACCAAAGTTACCCACCAGCGGGCGATCCGCCAGCTCGGTATCCACCTCGGCCATCACATAACCTGTGGTGACTTCTTCTTTCACGCTCCAGGTGCCGGTGGCACGACTGGAGACGGTTTCACCCTCTGAGGTCAGCTTGTAGTAACCATCATTCAGCAGCGCTTCGGCGTTATAGGTCAGCATCTGACCCATGCCGATAAAGTCCAGCGAGGTTGGTGACATCAGATACTGAGACGGCACCGCCAGGGTATCCGGATAGTCTTTCAGCGTCAGGAAGAAGCCCTCATCCTTTTTGGATTTCTCACGCTCGCTGTAATTCACACCAAACTGAATGCTGGCCAGTGGTCCCTCTGACAGCAGACGCTCCGCGGTCAGACGCACTGCAGACAGTTCATCTTCAATGCTTGGAGTATTGATAAAGCCATCCTGAGCATTACCTGGAACCGTGACATTGTTACCCCAGTTGAAGGGGCCACCCAGTTTGATCAGCGCGGGATCAGCATAATTGATGGAGGGGAAGAAGGTCGCGCCGCGATCTCCCTGCATCTGGAACTTAAGGTTTTCACAACCGCCCTCAGTACATCCATTGCCACGGCTGGTACCTGCGTAGGTTTCCAGACCGAAGTCGGTACGATCCGCCTTGGAGTAGGAGATATCTCCCTCCAGACTCCAGTCATCATTGATGGTGTAAATGCCGTTCCAACCCACAGAGATGGTATCCGCATCACGGCGGTTCAAATCGTTACGTACCAACACCTTAGAGTTTACAAAGGAGCCAGCTGTCACCAGTCCATCTTCATTCTGAGTACCAATCACACCATCATTGGCCCATCCGGCACCCCACTGCCCGGGGATCTCAATACCCCGCAGCAACTGCTCATCGGTGAACTTGGTGTAGTAAGCATCCAGAGTGGAGCTGAAATTACTGCTTGGCTGATACTCGATAACCAGCATCACACCATCACGCTCAAGCAGGCTGGAGCGAACAAATGGCTTGGCGCCACCCAATACCAGTGGATTGGCGTCGTCATAACCCAGATTTGGATAACCCCAGGCTTGCCAGCGCTCTTCCTGGTTAGGGGAATACAACTTGGCATAACCGAAAGCCACCCCAAGCGTGTCATCATTGAACTGATCTATGTAGGAGAAACTGGCGCGATAGCCCTTGTCTTTACCATCCGGGTTAAGCTTGCCCAGATCGTTGTATTCGCCACGACCGTTAACCACCAGTTGACGTTCGTTGTAGGACAGAGGTTTGACAGTACGCATATCAACCGTACCACCAATGGCCTGAGACAGCAGCGCAGCATTGGGCGTCTTGTAAACCACTACAGAGTTGATCAGCTCAGAAGGGTACTGATCAAACTCAACCCCCCGGTTGTCACCCACAGTCACCTGCTCCCGACCGTTCAGGGTCGCTATGGTGAAATCAGGTGCCAGACCACGAATCGATACCACATTGGCGCGGCCATCGAGACGCTGCGCCGCCAGGCCCGGCAGACGTGCCAGCGACTCAGCAATACTCACATCCGGCAGTTTACCTATCTCTTCAGCATTGATGGATTCAACAATCTCAGTAGAACCCTGCTTAACCGCCTGGCTCGCCAGCATGCTGCCACGAATACCACGCACCTCAATTACTTCTATTTTCTCATCTGCAGCCTGTTGCTCTTCGGCAACCACGCCCTGGGCCATCCCAGTTGATGCCAGCGCCAACATCACCAGACTCGGCTTAAACAGTGACATGCTCTCCCCTCCGGATTTAATTTTTTTATCAGGGTCATGCACCGATTCGCCTAAGAGGTCTGTTGCAACCGGTACACAATGCAATACTTGTTACCATTTGGTTACATACGACTCAATTTTATGCATACGTATTCATTCATCCTGTATTAGCAATACAAGACGCTCCCCGTGGTCAAAACTCACGCGACCAGCAGCGACACAACCCAAGCTAAACCACTGTATTAAAACAACAATTAGGCAACATACTCAGAATTGACAGACAGGTGATTTTCTATACTGACCGACAGCGAAGAATATTCGGGTCGCAGGCAGGGTAACCTGCAGTAGGCTGGCAATGGCAAAAGCCAATAACCAAAAACAGAATTTAACCTTTAAAAACATAACACTAACCCACAACCAAACTATGCATACGTATGCAGCAGAGGGAAGATTCTGGCGCAATAAAACTGGCCACATACTCCTCCCCCATCAATCATGGCGACTTCATGACTCAATAAAGGGTCAGCCGGATTTGCAAGCGCTCGAAACTCCAACACTTTCACAACAGCTCCTGTTTTTTGAAGATTTACAAATCCAAAGGCAGATTTATTAACGAATACTCAGCAAGTTCTGAATGCCTTCAATTTTCTTGAGGAAAACCACAGGTTTAGCAAAGTGTCATGTTCAGTTACCAGTGAACCCTGCTATAAAACGCTGCCATAAGGCGTGGAAGGCTTGCCCAGACCAGTCGGTCCACTCTAATAATCATGATTCTTCATCCTTTGTATTCCCACAGGAGCCCTAAATGAGCGCTGAGATGACTCTCGACAGCTTTCTTGCCACTGTTGCTGACCGCAACCCAAACCAGCCAGAATTCCTGCAGGCCGTACGTGAAGTACTGACCTCTATCTGGCCCTATGTTCAGCAGCATCCCGAATACCTGAATGCCGGTATTCTGGAGCGTTTGGTCGAGCCAGAGCGTCTGATCCAGTTCCGGGTATCCTGGGTTGATGATCAGGGTAAAGTGCAGGTAAACCGCGCTTTCCGTATCCAGCACAACTCAGCCATTGGCCCTTTCAAAGGCGGCATGCGTTTCCACCCGTCAGTTAACCAGTCAGTACTGAAGTTTCTGGCCTTCGAACAGACCTTTAAAAACGCCCTGACCACTCTGCCAATGGGCGGTGGTAAAGGCGGCAGCGACTTCGACCCGAAAGGCAAAAGCGAAGGCGAAGTAATGCGTTTCTGTCAGGCGCTGATGCTGGAGCTGTACCGTCACCTGGGTGCAGACACTGACGTACCGGCCGGTGATATCGGCGTGGGTGCCCGTGAAGTGGGCTATATGACAGGCATGATGAAAAAGCTGACCAACAGCGCCGAGTGTGTATTCACAGGTAAAGGCCTGTCTTTCGGTGGCAGCCTGATCCGTCCTGAAGCCACAGGTTATGGTGTGCTTTACTTCGTTGAAGCCATGCTGAAAGCCAAAGGTGAAACCCTGGAAGGCAAAACTATCGCTGTATCCGGCTCTGGTAACGTGGCTCAGTACGCCATCGAAAAGGCAATGGAGATGGGCGGCAAGGTAGTGACCGCTTCAGACTCTTCCGGCACAGTTTACGACCCGGAAGGCTTCACGCCTGAGAAGCTGGCTAAGCTGATGGAGATTAAGAACGAGCGCCGCGGCCGCGTTGCTGACTATGCCCATGAACTGGGTCTGGAATATGTGACTGCCGCGACCCCATGGCAGTTCCCGGTAGAGGTGGCACTGCCCTGCGCGACTCAGAATGAACTGAATGAAGAGCACGCCCGCCAGCTGATCGCCAATGGCGTTCGCTTTGTGGCTGAAGGCGCCAACATGCCAAGCACAGCTGAAGCTATTGTGCTGTTCCACGAAGCCAAGGTGCTGTTCGCGCCGGGCAAAGCCGCCAACGCAGGTGGTGTAGCCACTTCCGGTCTGGAAATGAGCCAGAACGCACTGCGCCTTAGCTGGAGCCGTGAAGAGGTAGATCAGCGTCTGAAGGAGATCATGTACTCCATCCACGCCACTGCCGAGAAATATGGCCGTGATGGCGACCATATCAACTACGAGCTGGGTGCCAACGTCGCCGGTTTCGTAAAAGTCGCCGAAGCCATGAAGGCCCAAGGCGTTTATTAAGAGCGCGTTTATTAAAAGCGTTCTCTGTAACTCAAAAAAGGGCCTTGCGGCCCTTTTTTATTGCTGAAATATCATGCCATGGATGCCGGCAGCGCTGTGACTATGCCCGGCCATATGGTTATCAGCACACAGGCCAACAGGAGCAGCAAAAAGAAGGGCAAAGCGGCTTTGGCAATATAAAGCAGATCCCGGCCGGTGAGATCCTGAATAACAAACAGGTTGAAGCCTACCGGCGGGGTGATTTGCGACATCTCCACCACCAACACCAGATAGATACCAAACCAGAGAGGATCTATCCCCGCCTGCTGCACCATGGGCAACACCACTGAGGTGGTCAGCAATACCACGGAGATCCCATCCAGAAAGCAGCCCAGCAATACGAACAGCAGGGTTAGACAGGCCAGTAACAGCAGGGGCGATAGCCCCATCGCCCCTATTTCAGAGGCCAACAGACTGGGCAATCCGATAAAGCCCATCGCCAAAGTCAGGAATGCGGCTCCCGCCAGAATAAACAGGATCATGCAGGATGTTTTTACCGCCCCCATCAGGCTATCTTTGAAGTTCTGCCAGCTAAGCTCGCCACTGAGACCCGCCAGCAGCAAAGCTCCCAGGACACCAAGTGCTGCGGCTTCTGTTGGGGTGACCAATCCGCCATAAATACTGCCCAGTACAAACAGCACCAGTGCCGCCAGAGGCAACAAACCGATAAGGGCTTTGAACCTGGCTCCCCATGAGTAACGCTGGGATTCCCCGGGGACGCCTTCGGGATGTCTCAGCGCCCACAGCATGGTAAAGCCCATAAACAGGCCCACCAGCATAAGTCCGGGTAAAGCCCCGGCGATAAACAAACGGGCGATAGAAACCTCGGCAGCGACACCATACACAATCAAAATAATGGATGGCGGGATCAAGAGCCCAAGCGTACCTGAGCCTGCCAGCGTGCCAAGCGCCATCTTATCGTCGTAACCGGCGCGTTTCAGTTCAGGCAGCGTCATACGACCTATGGTCGCTGCTGTTGCAGCCGATGAGCCAGACACAGCGGCAAAAATGCCGCAGCTGAGAATGTTCATATGCAGCATACGGCCGGGCAAATTGGCCAGCCAGGGAGTCAGGCCCTCAAACAGGTTGCGAGCCAGCCGGGTCCGAAACAGTATCTCCCCCATCCAGATAAACAGAGGCAGGGCCGCCAGCGACCAGTCAGATACTGCGCCCCAGGTCGCCACCGCATAGTTAAGGCCAAACGCATCATTACCCAGCAATGCCATGCCCAGCATGCCAACCATGATCAGGGTCAGGGCAATCCACAGACCGGCTGACAGCAAGGCAAACAGTGCCACCAGCAAAACAGCGCCTATCATCAACTCACTCATGGGCGGCACCTCCTTCACCTGAGGTTTCAGCTCCAGTGCCCATCAGCAATCCATCGATCAGGCTCAGGGTGAACAGCCCCATGCCCAATGGCAGTGTCCATTGCACCCAAAACAGGGGAAATGCCAGATAACCAGTAGTGACCTCCTTAAACATCCAGGTTTCCCACACCATGTAGATCAGCTGCCAGGTCAGGTAAGCAGCAAACAGACTGGCCAGCAGAAGCACACCTGTCTCAACCCGCTTTTGCCACCAAGGCGGCAAGCGGGTTATCACCAGACTGACCCGGATATGGCCACCGTGACGAAAGGTGTAAGCCATGGCCATAAAGGCGGAGGTGGCCAGTAGATAGCCACTGAGAGCGTCGGCTGCTGGCACAATAATGCCGAACCAGCGGCCAATAACCCGGGCAAGAATAAGCAGGCAAATAAGCAATATGGCCAGTGCGGAGACCAGCGCCCCCGACAGGTACAATCTATCCAGCCAAAGCCGCATTGCTGAGGCAGACTTCATCTCGACGCCTCCCGCAACCGATTGAACTGATTAACCACTGCTTCCCCCTCAGCGCCAGCCTCCTTCAACCAGTCCGCCGTCATTTGCACGCCGATATCGTTAAGCCCCTGCATCAATGCCTGTGTCGGCAGGCTGACCTGCATTCCTTGCTCTGCCAGCGCTTTGGTCTTAGTCAGGGTTTCCTCTCTGGCCAGTTGCCATCCGCGCTTTTCAGCCCGGGCAGCGGCTGTCATCAGCGCCTGCTGGCTGACTGGGGGCAAACGTTCAAATGCCCTGAGATTCACCAGCACCAGATTCTTGGGCAGCCAGGCCTGAATATCTGTGTAGTGAGAGACATAGTCCCAGGCTTGGGAACTGACCCCAGTGGTAGGAGAGGTAACCATCATATCTATCATGCCGGTGGAAAAGGCCTGGGGGATCTCCACCGTCTGCACTGTAGTGGGCTGAGTATTCAGCAGCAGCGCCATTTGCGAGGTGACCGGGCTGTAGGCCCTCATTCTGGCACCGGAGAAGTCATCCAACCCTGTAACCGGCTTTTGACTGTATAACCCCTGAGGCGGCCAGGGCACTGCATACAGGAGTATCAGCCCATGGTGTGCCAGCGCCTGTTCCATTGCGGGTTTACTGGCCTGGTACAACTGCCAGGCAGAATCAAAATCTGTCGCCAGAAATGGCAGGTTATCCAGTTTGAACAGGGGATTTTCATTGCCAAGCAGGCCACCAAACACCTCCACCATGGGCACCAAACGACTGCGCACAGCCCTGGGCAGCTCATTGTGTTTAAACAGGGAAGCGCCTGTATGCAGCACGATTCTGAACTGGCCGTGACTGGCCTGTTCTACATCTGCCACAAACTGCTTCAGATTTTGGGTATGGTGAGTGGCATCGCCATAGGGGGTGGGCATATCCCAGCGGACGCTGTCGCTCTGCTTCTGGTCATTGCCGGCCACAGCCTGCTCAGGCATGGCAAACCCAGACAAGAGCGCAAAGAGTATGACAATGATGAGACTTCTGGCGGTCACTTTATCCAACTTGCTTCAGACTTTGCTTATCAAAACTCCACATTAACCATGCAGAAACCTTTTGACAACAAACCCATAGAATCCAATCATTATCTACAGACACAAAACTCGGGAATAGGTAGAAATGAGCAGCAGGGTAGGACTGAATTGCGATATGGGCGAAAGCTTCGGTCAATGGCCGATGGGGCACGATGCGGCTGTCATGCCCCATATTCAGCAGGCCAATATTGCCTGTGGCTTTCATGCCTCCGATCCCGACGTCATGGCTGCCACGGTCAAACTGGCGCAGGAACACAAGGTCAGCATAGGTGCCCACCCCGGCTATGCCGATCTGCAGGGCTTTGGTCGCCGCCATATCCCCCACTCTCTGGAACAGATCAAACACCTTATCGCCTACCAGGTGGGTGCCTTGATGGGACTGACCAGTCAGGTGGGGGCTCAGGTGGATTACGTCAAACCCCATGGCGCTCTGTATAACCTGATGATGGTCGACAGCCAGGTGTTCAGCGCCATACTGGCGGCAGTTGCACAATTGCCCGGTAAGCCTGCGCTTATGGTGCTGAGCCGCGCCGATAACAGTGAATATCAAGCCCTGGCGGCAGACTCCGGAGTGTCACTGCTGCTGGAAGCTTTTGCCGACCGGGCTTACACCCGGGAGGGGTTACTGGTCCCACGAAATGAACCGGGCGCAGTGCTGGCAAGCAATACCGATATTCTGCGACAAACCGCCTTGCTGGCAGCCGGTTCAGTGATGACACAGGACGGTGGCCTGCTGGAACTTGAAGTGGACAGTATCTGTGTGCACGGCGATAACCCGGCCTCGATTCAGACCATAGCGGATATCGCTGCCCAACTGAGCGGCAAATCCCCGCTGAGCAATACATAAATGTCACAGTCACCCAATGCACCAGAGGTGATGCAAATTGGCGAGGCCCAGCTGCTGGTTAGATTTGCTGAGACGATAGATACTGCCCTGCCCGCCCGCATTGCCGCGCTATCGACATCGCTGAAGCAGCGCTTTGGCAATGCTTTGCTTGAGCTTGTGCCCTCCTACACCACACTGCTGATTGAATACCATCCGCTGAAGCTGTCGCCGCTGGAACTGTCCACATCAATACCCACATTGTGGATACAGGCTCAGGCAGTGGAGTCTGTCGGCACACTGCACCGACTGCCGGTACTTTATGGCAGCCATTATGGGCCTGATCTGGCCGCGCTTGCTCAGGCCAAAGGACTCTGTCCCGAAGAGGTTATCAAGCTGCACACAGGCAGGCGTTACACAATATGTGCCATTGGCTTCGCGCCGGGCTTCGCCTTTCTGGGCGAAGTGGATAACGCCATCCGCCATCCCCGTCACTCCGCGCCCAGGCTCAGCATTCCCAAAGGCAGTGTCGGCATCGCCGAGGCACAAACTGCTGTCTATCCCGATACCTCACCGGGAGGCTGGCAGATTATTGGTAACTGCCCACTGACCCTGTTCAATCCGGATAATGAGCCTATGACACCATTTATCGCCGGTGACAGCGTGGAGTTTTATCAGGTAACAGAGGAGCAATTTATCGAACTGGGAGGCGAGCCATGCCCGGTTTGGAAGTAGCGCCATCAGGTCTGGAAGTACGTCAACCCGGTCCACTGAGCCTGATCCAGGATCCCGGTCGCTTTGGCGTTGCAGGACTGGGCTTGAGTCAGGGCGGCCCCATGGACTTGCACGCCTTTTGTTGGGCCAATCGCCTGCTGGGCAACCCCATGTCTGGGGCAATGCTGGAGATCACTCTGGGTCAGGCCAGCTTCTTCGCCCATCAGGATATGACCTTATCCCTCTGCGGTGCCGATATGCAGGCGAAAATAGTCAGCAATGGGGAAGCAAGGCCACAGGCCAACTGGCGCAGCTTTCCCCTGAAGGCCGGCGAAGAGTTGCAACTGGGCACTGCAGTCTCTGGTCTGAGGGCATATCTGGCGGTTAAAGGGGGATTTCAAACCCAAGCAATATTGGGCAGCCGGGCTACAGTGGTGAGAAACAAGCTGGGGGGAACAAATGGTGAAAAACTCACCAAAGGCGCCGTCCTAAAAGTAAGTGATAACTCACAAACAAACCTAAATGTAAGCTGCACCAATAAGGTGCCTGATCGCTATCAGCCAAACTATTCAGACCCGGTTACATTGGAGCTGCTGCACGGTCCACAGTACATGGATTATACCCTGGAGCAGCTGGCTACTCTGTTTGACACTCGCTATCGTATCAGCCCCAACTCTGACCGTATGGGTATCAGATTTGAGGGGCAGGCGGTCAAAGCCGGCCCTGCAGGCATGATATCTGAGGGGATAAGTGCCGGTGCCATGCAACTGCCGCCGGATGGACAGCCTATTATCCTGATGTCAGACAGACAAACACTGGGTGGCTACCCCAAGCCCTTTGTCCTGAGTCGCTACTCCCAGTGGTGTCTGGTCCAGTGTATGCCAGGAACAGAGGTAAGCTTTGTCCCCGGCGATCTGACCCACGCATCAAAACAATGGCAGGAGTTTGTCCGCTTTTTCGAGCTGTTTGAATAAACAGCCAGCTCGAATGCGGATAGTGCTGCATCAGATGCGGCAGCCATACTCATCACAGACTGGCGGCTCCCCCTTTGCATCATCAGCACTTGCTGCGGACTTATCTGTGTCAGTTGCAGACTGTTCACAAGCGACTGGCTCAGCCAGTAAACCTGCTATCAGATCTCCCAGTTGCAGCTCATCCAGGGCGCCGAAGTGCTTAAGTCTGAGATGCCCCTGCCTGTCCAATACCAGATAGCTTGGCGTCCCCTGCAGACCATAGGCCGCCATGGTGGTGGGTACCGGCCCACTGCCGCCCGGCCGGTCAACAGCAACCGGGAAGCGGATACGGTATTCGTGCAGGAATGCCTGCAATGAAACAGGCTCCATGGCACTGTGGTGCTCAAATACCGTATGCAGACCAATAACCTGCACCTCAGTGTTTTGATAGAAAGCATCCAGCTTACGCATCAAAGGCAGGCCATGGCTGACACATCCCGGACACAGCATCTGAAAGGCATATATCACCACCACTTTGCCTTTCAGCGCATCCAGCGTCAGTGACTCAGAGGTATTGAACCACTGTGAGGTATCCAGCTCAGGTAACAAGCCATAGTCAGGATATTTCATTACATCCTCCTTATATTTTTCCTGGCAAGCTCAGGTCACCAGAGGCCATATCCATCACATCCACCACACAAAACAGTGGCGCGTGAATATTGGCGTTAACTCTCAGGCCTGCAGTGACACCATCATAGGAGACACTACTAAGCACATCGGCACTGGCGAAGGGGACTTTGATCTCCACAGTGTCCCCCTCAAGCACAGGGTCCCACCCCGGGCTGTCCAGTAAAATCGGTAAGCCTGGCCAGGTGGCCGGTAATCTTGGGTTACTGCCTTCCGGAATATCCTTTACCGTCAGAGCCCCCGGCCCACAGCGTTCATCCGGTACCAATACCACCCAGTGACTGTGCCAGACTCCGCCATCATTACCTGTGTCATTGTCATTGTTCTCATCGAACAGTGGGGTATCGTCAAAATCGGGATGGCTGGCCACAGCCAGTGCCAGAATGCCCGCGTCCTTATCAAATCCTACCTCATAGGCATTGATACTGGTCGGCCACACATAGGCGTAGGCTTCGGCACCACCCAACTTGCCATTCAAAGCAGGCTTGGCGCCACCAGCCACGCCTTTCACTCCCATATGGAAGGTCGCGACATTGCCTTTGGCTGAGACCTTGGCATGCACTATGTCAAATGCCGAGCGCACCGCATTGTCGCTATCCGCCTGGATACCGCCCTGATGTTTGTTGCCGTGTGCATCCGCCAGCGGGGAAGCCAGTGCAGCAGAGATGGCCAACGTAAGGGTTAGAGTTTTCATCTGTCAGTCCTCATTGCAAATTGAATCCGGTTTCCCACCCCCACAGACATAAACTCATCGGGTTGTAATCTGTTCAGGCTTAAACCATATGGTTTCGAGTCGAAACAACAATAAACAAAGCCATAACCAATTGTCAACCTAGTATTGATTCGATACTATCTATTCCATGAATCAGGATATCTACCAAGTACAATTCCTGCTGGAACGCATTACCGGTCTGCTGCGCAATGAAAGACGTCAGCTACTGGCCGAATATGGACTACAGCCCGTGCAGTTTGAGGCCCTTAACTATCTGGCCCACTGCAACCGTTACTCAGATACGCCCATGGCTGTGACTGAGTATCTGGGGCAAACCAAGGGCACAGTTTCACAGACCCTCAAGGTGTTGGAGACCAAGGGGCTGATCGTTAAACAGGGAGACAGTAAAGATAAGCGGGTCAGTCATTTAAAGCTGACCGAGGCGGGGAGTGAAATACTGGACACGCAACAGCTGTCACCTCAGCTGGCGCAGCTTGAAAGCCAATTGCTGAATGACTGTTATCAACCGCTGCAAAACCTGCTGACCTCAATGCAACAGGCCAATCAGTCGCGTCCATTCGGGCAATGCCGACAGTGTCGTCACAATACTCAGTTGGCCCAGGGACAATACCTGTGTGAGCTCACCAAAGAACCTTTGCAGGAACAGGAAACGCTGCTGCTGTGCCGGGAGTTTGAACGCCCTTAATGGAGTTGGGTTTTGCCGCTAATGGCGGTTGCGCCAAAACCAGTCCATCAAACTGAACACAAACACCAGCATAAGAATCAATATAATCCAGCCGTCAGACTGATTGCCGTACTTTACTTCAGTCTGAACCGGTTGCTGGATACCCACAGCCTCCAGCTTGATTACAGCTTGAGACCCGTGTTGATAAAAGGCGGGATGGTGAGCTCCGGATTGCCACTCAACCTGATTTGACGAATGCTCATTAGCCATAAGCTCTTCCTCCCTGAAGTATGACATCGCCTGAAGTTAATCCTGAAACCTCACTGCAAACAGCAAACCAAATCACATTTTAATCAAAAACTTAAAAACCAACAGTGATAGTTGGCGCCGGAATTATAAGGGGAAACGGTCAGTGACGGTTTCGCCACATCCAATCCACCAGCAGCACCAGGAACAAAACTACCAAAGCCAGAGTCATCCAACCCTGAGAATGATCGCCGTATTCCACCTCTTTCTGGTCAAGCACCTGCACATTTGTACTCACTTGCTGATGGTGCTTTGCAGAGGGAACGTAAAAAGCGGCAGGATGAAAGGCACCAGGATAAGGGACTTCATGCTGTTTATCTGATTCCGAATTCGCCATATCTCCTCCCTGATTTAGCCAATGCGGTTAGCGGTAAGTGGGTAGCCTGAGCTAAGTATTTGATTGGGTCTTTTTTCTGGCCAGGTCCCACAACCAATGCCATACAAACGCCAGAAACAGCAGGCCGCATAAGAGTGTCAGTTCATGGGATGACTGTTCGTTGTGCTGAATATTGTATAGCTGCGCTTCGTTGGCAACGCCCTGTGCCGTGCCAGCATATTCGACCTGATTGGTATTGGTCTCTCCGGAGTGCTTGCGACTGAGAGAAGACTCATACTTAACATATGGGGATAGAAAATCTGCCATAACAACTCCTTGTTAAGCCGAGCAGGAGTTCCGTCACTCCGTGCAGATTGGTACTTGTTCCAGCATATTACTTTGGTGTTAAAAAACAATGGGTGGCAGGTTATAAACCCGCCACCCAGATAGATTATTCAATAGTCTGAATTAGTTGGATATTTTATAGGTCACTTCCACTCTGTCGGTCACAGTGATCTGAGCATTCTGATAACTTTCGCCCACTGCGTCATTCATCGCTCTGGCCGCCTTATACATCACTGGACGGATAGGTTGCTGTTCAAAGTAACGGATCTGCCATACCCCATCCAACTCTTCACCGAACCCGTCAGCCACAGCTTTAGCCTTGGCCTTGGCATCTTTAATGGCAGCCAAACGGGCTTCAGCCTTCAGTGCCTCCATATTGCTGGCTTTGAACTCAATATTGTTGATGCGATTAATACCCTCGCTCAAAGCTGAGTCCAACAGTCCATTCAACATAGGCAACTTACGCACCATAACAGTGACATCACGACTGGCCTGATAGCCGGTCAGCTCAGGCGACTTACCCTGCTGGTACTTGTATTGAGGCTGCAGGTTGATATTGGCGCTCTGAATATCCTTCTGGCTCAACCCCGCCTTTTTCAGCTGCTTGATAAAGTTGGCAACCGCTTTGTCAGATGCCTGCTTGGCAGCGGCGGCAGACTGCTCGGTCACACTCACCTGCACATGGATAACCGCCATATCCGGCACAGCAATCACTTCGCCCACACCAACAGTTTCCAGGTGCGGGAAGTCAGGAACATCGGCAAACACAGGGGCAGAGGCAAACAATACAGAACCCAAAACGGCGGCAATCACAGAATGTTTCATATAAAGACTCCAAAAAAATCTAAACAGGTTTTTGACTTGATTTACCCCTATAAACGGGCCGATTCAGAAAAGGGGTTATTTTTTCAAAAAAATTTTCGTCCGTGAAAAGCTTTCCTGAATAAGGGTGTTTTTTAACCACTCACTCTGTATCTTTGTATCGGTTCGGGTATAATCCCGCGCCTGACGCGCCGTACCTCGACTTGCAGGATAATCGGCCATTTGCATCACTCAGTATTCAGAGAATATACGCAACGCTATGACAGTCGAAACCTTTAACCCAAAACAAACCACCACGCTGGAAACAGCGGAAAAGACCCTGGCCAGCGCCACTCCGGATGACAGCATCTGCAACGGCAAGCGCATCGGTTTTGTGTCTCTGGGTTGCCCAAAGAACCTGGTGGACTCAGAGCGGATTTTGACCCAGTTGCGTATCGACGGCTATGAAGTGGTTAACACCTACCACAATGCCGATCTGGTGATCGTTAACACCTGTGGCTTTATCGATGCCGCAGTGGAAGAGTCGCTGGATGCCATTCGTGAAGCACTGGAAGAAAACGGCAAGGTACTGGTTACCGGCTGTCTGGGTGCCAAAGAAAACCAGATCCGTCAGGTATACCCTGATGTACTGGAGATCACCGGCCCGCACAGCTATGAAGAAGTGCTCAAGCACGTACACAAGTATGTGCCCAAGCCAGAGCACAACCCTTTCACCAGCCTGGTTCCTCAGACCGGCGTTAAGCTGACACCCAAGCACTATGCTTACCTGAAGATTTCCGAGGGCTGTGACAACCGTTGTACCTTCTGCATCATTCCTGAGCTGCGTGGCGATCTGGACAGCCGTGGTGTCGGCAGCGTGCTGGACGAAGCCAAGCGCTTGGTGGAAAGTGGCGTTCAGGAGGTTCTGGTGGTGAGCCAGGACACCTCTGCCTATGGTAAAGACCATGGCAGCCGTACCGATTTCTGGAACGGTATGCCGGTTAAGCAGGACATCACCTCGCTGGCCCGCCAGTTGGGTAAGATGGGTGCCTGGGTTCGTCTGCACTATGTTTACCCATACCCCTGGGTTGATGAGCTGATCCCCCTGATGGCAGAAGGCCTGATCCTGCCATACCTGGATCTGCCGCTGCAGCACGCCAGCCCACGGGTACTTAAGATGATGAAGCGTCCGGGTCGTGTTGACCGTCAGTTGGACGCCATCAAGAGCTGGCGCGAGATCTGCCCGGATCTGGTTATCCGCTCAACCTTTATCGTTGGCTTCCCGGGTGAAACCGAAGAGGACTTTGAAATCCTGCTGGACTTCCTGCGTGAAGCCAGACTGGATCGCGTGGGTTGCTTCAAGTACTCAGAAGTGGAAGGCGCAGTCGCCAACACTCTGGGTGAGCTTATCAGCGACGAAGTGAAAGAAGACAGATACCGCCGCTTTATGGAAGTTCAGGCAGAGATCAGTGCCGAGCGTCTGGCCCGCCTGGTTGGTCGCGAACTGGACATTCTGATCGACGACGTCGATGAAGAAGGTGCTATCGGTCGCTCATACGCCGACGCTCCGGAGATCGACGGTATGGTATTCCTGAACGGCGAAACCGAACTGACTCCGGGTGATATGGTACGCGCCGTGATTACTCACTCAGATGAGCACGATCTGTGGGCTGAAATGGTGCAGCTGCAAGACTGATTGCCCCCAAAGTCTGCGTCATGTTTTCCCTGACGCAGGCAGGCTGATTCAATAAAACAGAAGCCAGAAAACGCTGAACCCCGCAAGACAAGTCCTAAACAGGAACTTGCTCTTGCCCAGGATGGGATCAGCGTTTTTTTGTGCCCCGTTCAAGCTGGCTACAAGCCTACCAACAAAAGAATAATCTTCTACATCCAAATAGATACACAAACCACATTCAACACAAAAGCAACAAAAAACAGCTTAAAAAAATGAAATTTATTTTTAAGCAAGATTAAAACAGCCCTCCCCTCATATATCACTCGCCAATGTCCAACATAAGCTAAAGCTTAAACATACTTTTAGAGTAAATATTTAAAACATCTGTTCCTTTCTAAGTTAAACCCGCTGGTTTCAGGGACTTGCACAGCTATTGCGGGGTAACAAATTAATTGTTACACATTTGTTGCTTCCAAGGTCAGACCTCCGAGGACCAAGGCTGGAAGCTAGATGCATTAACTCGGTTCAAGCAGGGTGAACTCCAGCAATTCGGAAAGATGCCCTACCGCTTATGCGCTGTATCTAAATAAAACAAATAGAAAATCTGAATTTGCAAGGATAACTCCCATGTCAAACACACGAACCGGTTTGCTTTCCCTCAAGCGGCCACTGCAACTATGCCTGGCAGGTATGACACTGCTTGGAACCCATAGCTGGGCCAGCACACTGGAAAATGGTCAGCCCATCTCAGATCTGTCGGGCTCGTCCGGCAGCCAGAGCTTTTTCAACCTCAACGTTCCTCAGGACGCCAGTAATCTCAATATTTCTATCAGCGGCGGCTCTGGTGATGCCGACCTCTATGTCAATTTTGGCTCAAGCGTTTCTGAAAGTGACTGGGACTGCCGTCCTTACCGCTCAGGTAACAACGAGCAATGCAGCTTTGCCACACCAGAGGCCGGTAACTACGCCATCATGCTGGATGCCTGGTCAGCCTATTCAGGCGTTACCCTGACAGCCAGTTATGATCTGGGAACCACTCCACCACCGCCACCGGCGACCGGTGTCCAGAATATCTCTGCCGCAGGTGACAGTATCACCCGCGCCTTTGCAGCCGACTGTACCGGTAACGTCTGGTTTTGGGATCTCTGGTGCTTGCTGGGCGGCGATCAGCCCGAGCACTCCTGGTTTGATGGTTGGGACAACGCAGTAGACAGTGTCCACGACAAGTACAAACGACTCGACTCCAACATTGGTGCCAACAAAGATGCCGCCACCACAGGCGCCGAAATGTTTGGTGCTGGCGATCAGGGCAGCGAACCCAACTTTGCTGAACAGGCTGCCGCCATAGTGACTCAGTCGCCACTGCCAGATCACGTGGAAGTGATTCTGGGAGGTAACGATATCTGTAACCGCAACTGTATCGATCCCGCCAACTGCAGCGATCCCCTTTACAGTGAAAGCGAGTGGCGAGGTGCGGTGCGTGCCGGACTCGACACCCTGATGCAAGGTCTGCCCCAGGGCTCCACTGTGCTGCTTGGCAGCGTGCCCAGAGTGCAGCATCTGCGCCAGGCTGGTTTGGACAAGCAGGCCAGCAGCTCAGCAATCAATTGTGAATCACTCTGGTCTACCTATGATGTCTGCCAAATCGTCACGGCCGGTGGTACCTACAACAATGAATCTCTGAGCACACGTCTTAACGGTGTTGCCCAGGCACAGCGCCTCTATAACCGGGTACTGGCTGAAGAGGCCGCGGCCTACAATGCCAACACCAATGGCCAGAACCCCAATGGCATAGAAGTGGTGTCTGAATACGTGGATGAAAATACGCCGTCGGCCGGTACCTTTGTCTTTGGCGCCGACAACATTGATGGTGGTGATTGCTTCCACCCCAATGTGGCAACTCAGGGCACGATTGCCGACTTTATCTGGAACGCCAACCCGGATAAGTAACCCCCCTGGGCCCATCCGCAAGGATGGGCCAATCATAAAAGAGGCCCAACGTGCGCTTTACAGTTAATGTCGTTTCACTGATAGCCTGTCTGTTGCTGAGCGCCTGCGATCAAAAAGAGTCTCAGACTCCAGCCAGCGACCGCCAGCAACGCCCTCCAATAGTCGAAAGCGCAGATCGGCCATTGGCCCGGCTCGCCGGACAAACCATTACCCAGAGTCAAATAGATAAAGATCTGCAACTGGCCTTATTTGATCTGGACTGGCAGGCATATCGTCTGCGGCTTGCCCGAATTGAGCAACTTATCAGTCATTCCGATCTCGAAGGCAGCAAGAGTGAGATCCTGCTAAAGCCACCAATGCCTCCCAGACTGATGGTGCCCTTTGACAAGCGGCCTGTGCGGGGCGATGTCGATGCCCCGATACAACTGCAGATATTTTGCAGCTACCAGTCCCCCCATTGCGGGCGGCTTAACCCCCTGTTGCAGCAGCTGGCCAGCCTCTACCCTGGTATGCTCAACCAAAGATTTTATGACTTCCCTCAGGGGTTTCATCGTTATGCCAAACAGGCAGCCCTGGCGGTACAATGCGCCGCAGTGCAGCAAGTACCCTGGGAGTTTCATGACGCCGTGTATGCCAGTCAGGACAGGCTGACGCAGGAACGTTTTGTCGCCATAGCCAGACAGCTTTCACTGGCATCACAGGCGTTCGAGTCCTGCCTGCAGAGTGGTCGGTATGAGTCGCAGATCCAGGCTGATATAAAGCTGGCAAAATCACTCGGAATGACCAGAGTTCCTGTGGTTCTTATCAATGGCCTGTACCTGCCCGGCCCTCAGCCACTGGCTATCTATCGTTATTTTATTGAAAGCGAACTCGCCCGTCTGGGGATCCCGCTGCCGCAACCTACTCAGGAACCGGAGGCAAAGCAGCAAGCGGATCAAGCTGAGCCAGGGCTTCAGCAACCCAGGGTAGACAGGGTCCGGGATCCAGCCGCCGCCAACAAGCGCAGCCCGACCCAAAGCAAAATGGTGTTATCGCGGCAATGGCTCGATGAGCAGCTTGAAAAGCAACAGCAGCTGGCGGCCTATTTGCAGCCCGCCGAACACCTGGTCGAAGGGCATGCATTACTTAAGCTGGGAGACGTCGCCGGAGAGGAGTTTTACCAGACACTGGGGCTGGAAACTGGTGATGTGATAATGCGGGTAGGAGATGCCTGGATGCATGCGGATCAGGTTCCGCTGTGGGACCAACTTCAGCAACAGGAAGCTTTTACCTTAATCCTGATGCGAAAGGGATTCCCCGTACACTACTCCTATAAAATCAAAGACTAGCCAATAAAAAAGCCACTCATTTTTGAGTGGCTTTCTGTTTATATCAGCAAGCGGATCAGTTACCGGCGATCTTCATCTCATCCAGCAAAATGCCGCCGGTACGAATGGCGCTGCGATAATCTCTGTCGCTGGCCACAGCCTGAATATTGCGGAACATATCCTTCAGGTTGCCCGCCATAGTGATCTCTTCTACCGGGTACAGGATCTCGCCGTTCTCCACATAGAAACCAGCAGCCCCCCGGGAGTAATCACCGGTGACCATGTTAACACCCTGGCCCATCACCTCAGTGACAATCAGGCCGGTACCCATGGCTTTCACCAGCTCGTCGAAAGTCTGGCCGCTGTCGCCCACAGTCCAGTTGTAGATACCACCGGCGTGACCTGTGTTCACCATACCCAGCTTACGGGCGGAGTAGCTGGTCAGCAGATAAGTTTCCAGCATGCCGGCACTGATGATAGCGCGATCTTTGGTCGCGACACCTTCACTGTCATAAGGCGCACTTGAAAGGCCAGCCAACAGGTGTGGCTGCTCGGCAATATTGAACCATTCAGGGAACAATTGAGTGCCCAGAGAGTCCTGCAGGAAGCTGGACTTACGGTACAGACTGCTACCACTGATGGCACTGATCAGGTGTCCCATCATACCGGTAGAGATCTCCGGGCTAAGCAGCACAGGCAACTTGGTGGTGGCAATCTTGCGACCGCCCAAACGGCCCACTGTCTTCATGGCAGCCTTGGCACCAATCTCAGCAGCCGGAGCCAGTTCGCCATATTTGCGGGATACAGTGTAATCGTAATCACGCTGCATATTGCCCTGCTCGTCTTCACCGATCACCACACAGCTCAGGCTGTAACGTGAGCTGGCATAGCCATTGAGGAAACCATGGCTGTTACCGTACACCTTAATGCCGGTATGGGCATTGGCGCTGGCACCGTCAGAGTTGGTAATACGACTGTCGGCAGACAGGGCTGCATCTTCGGTGGCAATGGCCAGTTCAGCCAGAGCCTCCGGCAGCAGATCCTGCGGGTGGTACAGATCCAGATCAGGAAACTCTGTAGCCATCAGTTCTTTGTCAGCCAGACCGCTGAAGCTGTCTTCGCCTGTATAACGGGCAATATCATTGGCCGCCTGAACCGCCTGACGAATCGCTTCCGGGCTCAGATCCGAGGTAGAGGAGCTGCCTTTACGGCCATCCCGATACAGAGTGATCCCCAAAGCACCATCCTTGTTGAACTCCACGGTCTCTACCTCTTTCAAACGGGTAGATACCGACAAGCCCTGTTGCTTACTGATAGCAACTTCGGCGTCACTGGTGCCCAATTCCCTGGCGTAGTCCAGTGCCATGGCGACAGCTTCTTTCAGCGCCCCCAGTTCATGTTCAATATTGTTTGACGACACGTCTTGTCTCTTCACTGATCTATGTTGGCCTAAGCATAACAGTCAGGCAGATACCATTCCACTGACATAAAGTGTAGAGAAGCGGGTTTAACATATTGTTCTGGTTAAAGTATCGCCACAACCTATATAGGCTTAGGCGAAAGCCTGAGCGGGATGTTAATATTAGCGCCATATTGATAGTGAGGTTTTCCCATGAATATCGTTGGCGATTCAGAACATTTTAAGCAGCCCTACGACAATGATGATGACTACATCAGCAAGACGTCATACAAGAAAGAAAGTGCAGATCTGCAGGAAGCCGGCCTTAAGCTGGTTAACCTGAGCAAGAGCCAGCTGGAAAAGCTGGAACTGAGCGAAGAACTGTATGACGCGCTAATGGCCATCAAGAAGATTAAGCCAAAGACCGAAGCTTACCGTCGTCAGGTACAGTTTATCGGCAAAGTTATGCGTAACGAAGATGTCGAGCAATTGGAAGTACACCTGGCCAACTTGCTTAACAAAAACAACAATGAAGCAGCAAAAATCCAGATTTTTGAGAAACTTCGGGATAAACTGTTAAGTGATGGAGATGCTGAGATCCAGCTTTTGTTGGAAGAACATCCGCATCTCGACAGACAGAAGCTGCGTCAGTTGGTTCGGTCAAGTAACAAAGAATTGGCCAAGGGACCCGAATCCAAATCAGCCACTGAGCTGTTTAAGTACCTGCGCAGCGAGATCGAATAACCACAGGAAGGTGTCCTGCGTATCATTAACGGGGCCTTGTATGCACCTTCCTTAAGACTTCTACAAGGAAGTGACCATGCAACGGGATTTTCGTTATGGTGTGGCGGTGCTGGCCGCCATAGGACTGGCAGGGTGCAATGGAGCCGCAGATGGTACAGACCCAACAGGTAATGATGGCAGCTACAGCCTGACCATTAAGTTTCAGACCCGGGTCGACGGGGTATGTGGTGAGACCACAGACACCCAGAGCTTTAATGCCGGCGACAGCTTCTGTGCTGTCGCTTCTCTTTCCAAAGGTTCCAGTCCCCAGTCCGGGGAAATCATCGACTTCAGTACCACATTGGGCAGCCTGTCGGCAGCCACAGCCCTTACCTCAGCCGATGGTAAAGCCACTCTGGTAATCAGTAATCCTGATGCAGCTCAGGGCGCAGGCACTGCAAGTGTGTCCTTTACGCCTGATGAAGGCGACTCCCTGCGAGCCAATCGCAACTTTGAGTTTGTGGGAGAACCCACGCCCCCAACAGCAACACTTCCCAGCCTGAACGCCAGTATTCTCCAGTCTGGCGAAGCAGTGACCCGTTTTCGGGTAGATGAAGCCGTGCAGCTGCAAGCCAAACTGACCGACAACGAGGGCAAGGGCCTGGCCAATCAATTGGTGACTTTCAGCGCGGGCAATGCCTCACTCACCCCCAATACCGCACTGACCTCTGAAACCGGAGTTGCTCAGGTCAGCTATACCCCGGCTGAAGCTGAATTGGGAGCGCACAGCCTGACCGTCTCCGCCGAGATCAACGGCAACCCGCTGACAGGTACCAGCCTGTATGAAGTGATCGCCAAAGATGCCATAGGCACAGATGGCATATTGAAACTGGGATACTTCGATGGCAGCGATTTTGTCGAAGGCAAACTGAAAACCACTCTGACTGCCAATGCTGATGGCAAATATGTGGTCAGTGCCGGAGGTTCCTTCGGTATTACCGCGACTCTGGTCAGTGAAGCCAGTGACGGCAGCATTACTCCGGTGCAAACGCCTTCCAGCATCAGTTTCAGCTCAGACTGTGTGACCGCTGAAGCTGCAACACTGGACTCCCCCGTCACCACCCTGTCCGGCAGTGCCAATTCCACCTTCCAGGATGTCAGCTGCAGTGGCAACAGTGAACGGGATGACCAGATAGTGGCGACCACGCTTGCGGGTAATGAGACCCTGACTGCCACCCTGCCATTTTCACTGGCACGACAGACACTGGCCAATCTGAGCTTTGTTTCTGCCGAGCCCAGCAGCATACGTATCAAAGGCAGCGGCGGGACAGATGCCAGCGAATCTTCACTGGTAACCTTTAAGGTATCCAGTGCCAATGGCCAGGGTGCTGCCCAGCAGGAAGTGGACTTCAGCCTGGACACTGTGGTCGGCGGTATCACCTTTGCCAATGGCGAGATCACCGACTCCAGCCTGACCAATGCAGAAGGTCTGGTGAGCGTGCGGGTACTGGCAGGAACAGTGCCAACACCGGTTCGTATTCAGGCTTCAGCCACCGACGGTGACTCAGGCGAAACCATAGTGACTCAGTCAGAGCAGTTGTCTATCAACACAGGCTTGCCACAACAGTTGAGCATGAGTCTGGCGACCTCCAACGCCAATCCGGAGACAGACAACACAGACGGTGTTGAAGTCACCATAACAGCCCGGTTGGCCGACAGCTTTGGTAACCCTGTGCCAGATGACACCACGATCAACTTCACCACTGAGGGCGGCCAGATACAGCCAAGCTGTGTGACCTCAGGAGGCGGCTGTAGTGTCACCTGGACGTCGGCAAACCCAAGGGTTCCTGATCACAGAATCACTGTGATGGCCTATGCACTGGGTCATGAGACCTTCTTCGATACCAATGGCAATAACATCTTTGATGCCGCCGATGGCAGTGCAGTGGTCGCCTGTCTGGATGGTTCAGGTAATGCGGTAAGCTGTAGTGGTAACGGCATGGACAGGGAAGCCTATATGGCATCCGGCTTCAGCGACCTTCCCGATGCCTTCAGGGATGACAATGAAAACTTCAGCTATGATGCCGGCGAGAAGTTCTTTAACACTCAGGGCAGTAACAGCTATGGCGCGGCCGATGGCAAGTTTAACGGTCCTCAGTGCGAAGGCAGTCTGTGTGGTGAAGATCAGGCGAATAAAACCTATGTGCGTAAGGCATTGGTAATGACCATGTCCGGTTCAGCCGCCTTCTTTACCATTTCCCAGGACGGCACAGAGATTTATAACAGCGCCAGTAATACTCTGACGGCTGCTCCGATAAATCCGGATGCCTCCTCCTTCTTCACAGTCCGTCTGTATGACAGCGCCAATCAGATCATGCCTTCAGGAACCAGTGTCGACGTCTCCGCAGATGCAGGTACTGTTAGCTTCAATGGTTACACTGTGCCAAAAGGCAACTCCCATGGCGGTACTCAAACAGGCTTCAGCCTGAAACATGATGGCGAGGCCGGAGTAGCCAATGTCAGCATTCAAGTGTCGACCCCGGCGGGTATCAGAACCACACTGACGCTGCCAGTTACTCTGCTGTAATCCTCTACAGGACGGGACAAGCAAATGAAAAAAGCCAGACGGAGAGTCTGGCTTTTTTACGGGAGTCACTCGCGCTCAGCTTAGCTGCTTGCTCTTGCTATCCACTAGCCTGTCTCTGTGGTACTTAATCCCCCACCACGCCAGCGGAGTGAAGATAACCAACAGCCCCCACATATGCAGCCAAGAAGGCAATATCTGGCTCCAGCTGACACCCATCTGATTCATCTCCAACATCCCCATAATTGCCGGGGTTACCGGGAAGATCTGCGACAGCCACACCAAAGGCTCAGGGATCAATGACAAGGGCCACACAAAGCCAGAGGCAAACAGGATAGGCATCGACAGCAATAGCAGCACCTGAGTCGGCTGCTCCCGCTTGGTAAACAGAGCGCTGAAGGCAATCCCCACCACAGTGGTCGCCAGCAAAAATGGCAGCAACAGCAAACCCACCTCGGTGGCACTGGCCATCAGATTGGCACCGTACCAGTAGTAGCACCAACCCACATAGTAGGCGGTAAAGACAGAGTAGATCAGCATAAAGGCCAGCATACGCCCCCCCAACAGCATCAAGGGTGAAACCTGATCCCAGTAGCCTTTATTGCGCCACTGACCGGCACCGAGAATACCTATCCCCACCAACATGGTTTGCTGCAGGATCAACAAAAACAACCCAGGCACCACATAAGGTGTGTAACCCAGCGACAGGTTAAAGGCGGGTACTGAGTTGATATCCAACGGATTTAACTGCAACTCGGCCGCCACCGGGTTGGTACCGCGACTGGTCAACGCCTGCCACTTAAGCTCGGTGGCAAAGTCCATCCCCACATCCACCAGCCCCTCAGCAATGGCCGAATACACCAGGAAGTAGCTTGCATCGCCGCCAATGGCCAGGGTCGCCCCCTTACCCAGCTTCACATCCCGGCTGAAATGCTCAGGGATCACCAGCAGGCCATGGGCCTGAATGCCCTCTCTCGGCAGTGCAATCCAGTTTGCCGCTTCCGGGATACTGCCCACCGTCCCCACCACTTCCAGCTTGGGGCTGGCATTGGCATGGCGGATCAGCTCACGACTTAAACCGCTGCGGTCCAAATCCACCACCACTATCGCCTGTCTGGTTGGTACTTCATGCAGGTAAGGCAAGGGGTAAAGTACTGAGTAAAACAGCACGCCGCCGAACAGGGTGATGGCAATGGCTTTGTCTGTCGCTATGGCTTTGAGCTCAAGCAGCACCAACTTCCAGATACTCATCAGGCCTCCTCCCCAGACGGCTTGGAAGAGCCGGTATTGGTCACCACAAGTGCATTGTTTTGCCACTGACGTTTACGCAGCGTCGCCAACGCGCCGATAGGAATAAACAAGAGTAAAAAGCCCCAGTAACCGGCAAGTTCGTTAAGCACATCTGCCCCAGTCCCCACAAGAGTGCCCAGGCCATAACTGACCACGGCAATCTGGGATTCAATATAGTGACTCGATGGCATCAATATCCGCCACAACTTGGCTAATTCCGGCATCTCATGCACAGGGAAAGTCGCCCCCATAAAGGCAAAGGCCGGAGCAAATAAAGCGGTACAGAAGCTGACAACCCTGGCCTTGTCCTGCAGCAGGAAGAAGATGGTCGAAACCCACAGGAATACAGCTGACAGCATCACCGCCTGCGCCAGCACCAACCAACCAAAGCCGCCATTGATGGGCATGCCCTGATAGCCATAGAGGAACACCATCATCACAGCACTTTGCAGCAAGGCCAGTGGCAAATACACCAGCCACTTAACCGTAAGATTACTGCCCCAGTTTGCTAACCAGTTACCGTAGCCGCTAGTGTCCAGCTCCCGATTCAGGGCGTTGACAAAAATCAGCATGCCGACAATCTGAAACAGGGCGATAAGCAGGGGTGGCATCAAGAAAGCCACATAATTACTGGCCTGGTTATACAGAGGCGTGATCTGGAACTGGATAGGACTGACATTCACCCCGACCTGTACACTGGGCACGCCTTTGGCCAGCAGTTGAGTGCGGGCCAGTTGCTGCAGCGCTGGCGCCAGACTCTGCTGCAGATTGCTGTTCAGCAGTTTTCCCACCAAGAGGAACTGGCCGTTATAACGGATCTCCAGCGTCGGCTGCTTACCACTTTGCAAACGGGCACTGAACTGGCTTGGGATAATCACCATGCCAAACACCTTGCCCCGTTTCATGGCATCTATGGCATCAGCTTCAGAATTGTATGACAGCGGCAGGCTTGCCGGGCTGGCCTGAATGTGTCGCCCCAGCGCCCGACTGAGCTGTGTTTGGTCCAGATCCACCAGAGCAACCGGCAGCTCTCTGGGTACGGCTGCAGAAAACAGCCCCCAAAGACCCAACGCCAGCAGCAAAGGCAGGTAGCTGACCAGGGCCAGCAACCAGGGATCCTTAAGCAGCGCCCGCCATTCTCGACGAATAGGCTCCAGCATCATGTATCCATCCCTTTTCGCAGAGAGTTAAAGTGGCAAGATGACAGACATGCCGGCGCGCAAACCGTCAACCGGCTGTGCGGGGCGCAGCTCTACCTCAAAGGTGCGCATATCAAAATCGTGTCCGGCCTCGGTGGCACGCCAGGTGGCAAAGTTACCCATAGGGCTGATATAACTCACCTTGAATTCAGCATCTTTATCCAGCGCAGGAATATGCAGCTTAAGGGTCTCGCCCATTTTAAAGTGCTTGAGCAGATCTTCGCGCACTTGCATCAGCGCCCAGCTGTCCAGCATATCGATCAGGCTGACCACAGGGAAACCCGTTGGTGCCAGCTCACCTTCAAACAGCAGTACCTCGCTCACCTCACCACTGTGAGTAGCGCGCATCTGGCTGTCTTTCAGTACAGATTCCACTTCGTTGACTGCGCCCTGGGCCATCATGGCTTTACCGGCAGCAGCCGCCTTGGTTTCCTTGCGGGCGCCTTCCTGAGCCATCTGATACATGGCCAGTGCAGCTTGCTCTGTGTATCTGGCAGCCTGCCACTGGGTATAGGCTTCATCGCGCTTTTGACGTGGCAGCACGCCTTCATCAAACAGGTTTTCTACCCGCTTGAAAGTAGTTTGAGCCAGCTCAGCACCGGCTTTGGCTTTCTGCCACTGCTCTTTGGCCGCCATCACCTGCTGTTTACGGGCACCGGCATCGGCTTCATCTTTCAGTGCCAGCGCAGCGTCGCGCCCCCCCTGAGCCTGCATCAATTTGGCATTCAGCTCAGGACTATTGATGGAAAAGATCAGGTCGCCCTCTTTCACCACATCACCACGGCGTACCATCACCTGCTCAATACGACCAGCCACTTTAGAGGAGACATGGTATTCACGGGCTTCAATCTGCCCCTGTAAAACCACAGGCTTGGGACTGTATGCCAGTTTGATGCCGTAGCCGAGCACGACAACCAGAGCCAACAGGGCTACCAGAGCCAGGATTCGGTTAGCGCGCATTGTGATTCTCCCCATCTTTGTGTTCAGTCTTGTTTGGTGTAATCGAAGCTGGTGTAACAGTGTGAGTGTCAGGCAGGCTGCTTCGGGCAATAAATTCATCCAGTTGGCCGGACACGGCCATCAGGCGGGCATAGGCCTGCACATATCTGTAAGTGGCGGCCAGTTGCTGTGTTTGCACCGCAGTCAGCTTAACCTGTGCGTCCACCCGCTCAATGGAGGTGGACATACCCTGATTAAAAGCCAGCTCCCGCAATCTCAGGTTCTCTTTAGCCAGTTCCAATGAGGTATTCAGTGAGGTGACCTCTTCCCTGGCTTGCTCCAGTTGTCGATAGCTTTGATCGACCAGCAGGCTTAAGTCCTGACGGGTCTGGGCCTTAGTGTATCTGGCCTGCAGCAGCGCACTCTTGGCAGCCTCGACCTTATCGCCACGGCCTGAGTTGCTGATAATTGGCATCTTGATGCCAACGCCGACCAGCCAATCCGGCTCCATTTTGGAGGCCAGGCTGTCATCTTCATAAAGTGTGTAGTTACCGTAGAGAAATACGGTGGGCATATACTGGCTCTTCTCCACATCCACCAGTCCCTGAGCCTGAGCTTCTTTGGCCTCAAGCAGTCGCAGCGCCGGATGTTGAGCCAGTGTCAGTTGGGTTAGCTGAGGCAGGGAAGGATCGGTATTGAGCATAAACAGATCTGATCTGGGATCTGCCTGCTCGAGATGCAACATACGATTGAGAGCAATCCCCGCCATTTGATATTGGCGCATGGCACTGGCTGCATTGACTCTGGCATTGGACAGTGCCACTTCGGCATTGAGGCGCTCGACCTTGGCAATCTGCCCCTGCTGCTCCAGCTTAATGGCGTGATCCAGATGCTCGCTTAACGCATCCACCAGAGCCTGCTGGGTTTGCCAGGCCTTGTGAGTGACGATAACGCCGTAATATCTGTCCACCAAGGTGGTAAAGAGATCCCGCTTAGCCAGCTCAGCAGCCTGTTTCTGTTCTGCTACCTGCGCCTTTTGAATGCTTTGTGCTGCCGTAATTTTACCGCCGGTATAGATAGGCCACAGCGCCTGCAGACTGGCGCGGAAAATATCCTGCTCGGTAAATGGCGTCACCATAGGCAGGCTTTCCAGCAAACCAGCAATAGCCGGAGGAATAGGAACTGGCAGGTCACCGCCATTAAGAGAGGCCAAAGGGTTAAGGTCGCGAAGATCCAGCTCCACCGGCTTGTCCAGATGGGTATAGCTGCCGCTGATCCCCACGGTGGGCAAATCCAGGGCTTCACCGCCCCGCTTCAATGCCTCTACCCGACTGAGGTGAGCCTCATCGGCTTTGAGCTTATCGCTGACTGTCTGCAGCTGCTCCCAGGCTTTATCAAAGCTAATTGTTTGCTGTAGCCCGCTTTGCGCCCCTTGCGTAGCAAAAGACGGCAAAGGCAGCAGCAGACAAAGTGCCAGAATCGTTAATCTCACTTGTATCCCTCATCTTTGGCAGGCTTGTTGGAAAGTGCGAATGCAGAGTTTACGCCAGTTAAATGTCACCCAGAATAAGACGCAACACTGTGCAGCCTGATCACGCAGAGCACAGGGGGAAACTCAGCATATTCAACTCGGAGTCAGAGTCATACGTCCAATGTCGGCATTCATTCCAAAAAAATTTAGAGCAAATACTCTAAAGAGGTGAAATTCTACACCTAATATCGCAGGAAATGTAGTTTTTATCAGCGTTCCGTGTAGATAATTTAATGTGCCGCCACCAATTGCTTACTCAGCTTCTACCGGGAGTCTCAACCTCATCAGGGAATCAGTCCGGCTTTAACTTCGCGGTGAATTCTGTAGATTGGTTTAAGACCACAATCAAAGAGGGAGTTGCTTTGGATATCAATTCCGTCGGCAAGCAACTGAGCCAGATGATAACCAGCGGTATGGTAAAGCACTTTGCAAACATCCACAGTGATCTGCAACAGGACGGCTTGTATGCCTATAGCCTTTACTGCGCCTCAGGCTTTTGCGCTTTTGGCATCGCAGCGTCGACCCATAAAAGTCTGATCGCGCTGAAACGCCGAATAAGACAATCTGAAGCCGAACTGCTGGAAACCCTGGAGCAACATCCGGATCTGGCAGCCCACTATTTACAGGTTTCAGATCTGCAGATAGAGATGAGCGCACCGGACTGGGACTATCTCTACAGCGATATAGACGCGTTCAATCCACTTGATGATCTGGTCAGTCAGATACGTGATTACGGGTTACAAACCCATGATGAAGAGTTCGATGTGAGCGCCTTTATCAGTGAGCATCTGGTCTTTGGAATCAAGGCATTTCAGACCAAATGCGCCACTGGTGAACTCCTTACCGGGCTACAGTTTACAGACCCTTCAACAGAAGAGGTGGAGATAACTGAAAACATCTCCAGACAGGTTAACAATGACAAATGGCACAGAAAGGTATTGGCGCTGAATACCGAATAGCGCTACTCTCCCGCCTCTTTACACCTTGGGTATCAAGCCCTGCCAGAGACGAAATAATCTTCGTCCGATTTCAATTCATGTACAGTCAAAACGCCCTTATTGAACTTTTGCATATCCAACTGGAACTGAGCCACGGTCGCAGTCAGCATATGCGCCACTTCATCGACCAATACTATTGCTACCAGCACGGCCTGGTGACTTCATCAGGAAAGGCCAACTGGAGCAAACTGCTTTGGCACGGCTATGTGTCATCGCTGGCTGTGTTGGAGTCGGACAAAAAGCTGCTGGTCAAAGAGCATGTGGTGCCCTTGAAAGTGATAGTTGAAAAACTGATTGCGCTGAGTGCAGACAAAGCTCCCTCACTGGAGGAGATAGCCGCCTGTATCGATGAGAATCTTATCTTCGCCACCATCACCAAGGCGGAAGATAAGTTGTTAAGAGATGCCAAACTTAACAGCAGAATGCCTGACGGTTACTACCAGACGGGACATTCACTGTTTAACGACAAATTCGCACGCTACAGGGTGGCTAATATCCAGCTCACCGAGTGCCAACCCCACAACGATTAACTGCGAATATAATCCATCAACTGCCGGGCAAGGCCTGCCAGTGCGCCCTTTTCCGGCTTGGTATGAGCATAGGTACGCATACCATAAATACCCATCACCAGAAACCGCGACAGGGCCTGGCAATCTTTGTTTTTGGGGATCTCTCCCTGTTGCTGCGCCAACTCAAGCTTATCGGTAAAAGCAGCCTGCCAGTCGGTCAACATGGAACCTATCAGGGCTTCCACTTCCTCATCCTGATGGGAGAGTTCACTTAACGCCTTTTGCAGCAAACAGTCACGTATCTCATCCCGCTCGCATTCATCCAGCACACCGGCAAGATACGCCTCAATCCCCTCCAGCACACTGGCCTTATCGGCAAAGAAAGTCTCAAACTCTGCACCACGCTCAGCCTTATAGTGGTCCAGCGCTGCCAGCAGCAAACCGCGCTTATTGGTAAAGGCGCAATAGATAGACCCCGGATGCAAGCCGGTAGCCTGCTTCAGGTCTTGCATACTGGTTTTGCCGTAACCCTTGCAAATAAAGGCATCCATAGCGGCGCGAAGCACCTGCTCACGGTCAAACTCTGCACTGCGCATTGTGACTCTCTAATCGGTTCGAATATCAGGGATTCTAACTCAAATCCCGGCCTGATTTGAATGAGTGCTCAAAAAACATCTTGAACGTTCATTCAAGATAGTCTAATTTGAATGAGCATTCAATAAATATCCCAAAGGCAAAGAAGCATGGACAACTTATTTCAACCTTACGCCCTCAATGACACCCTGACTCTGCAGAACCGCATTCTCATGGCACCACTGACACGCTGCATGGCAGATGAAAACCTGGTGCCCACCCAGGCCATGGCTGACTATTACGCCCGACGCGCCGATACCGGCCTGATTATCTCTGAAGCCACCATTATCAGAGCCGATGGTCAGGGCTATCCCAATACTCCGGGATTGTTTACCGCCCAGCAGATCCAGGGCTGGCGCAAAGTGACCGATGCCGTGCATGCCAAAGGCGGCAAGATTTTCGCTCAGTTGTGGCATACAGGCCGGGTCGCGCACCCTCACTTCTTTGGTGGCGAATATGTGCTGGCCCCATCGGCCATCGCCGTGGAAGGTACAGTGCCCCGTATGCGTGAGCTGGTGTACACAGTGCCAAAAGCCGCCAGCCATGAAGAGATTACCAAACTGATAGAGGACTACAGTCAGGCCGCAGCCAACGCCATAGATGCAGGCTTTGATGGAGTGGAGATCCATGGTGCCAACGGATACCTGATAGACCAGTTCCTGCACCATGCAAGTAACACACGTACCGATGAATATGGCCAGACGCCGGAGAATATGGCGCGCTTCCCGCTGGCAGTAGTGGACGCTATCAGTAACCGCATAGGTGCCGATCGCACCGCCTTGCGGGTATCTCCCGGTGCTTACTTCAATATGGGCACAGACGCCCGAGACCGTGAAGTCTTTGATTACTTCCTGGCTGAGCTGGAAAAGCGGGAATTGGCCTTCCTGCATCTGGGCATCTTCGATGACAGCATGACATTTGATTACCTTGGCGGTACAGGCTCCGCCTACCTGAGAGCCAACTACAGCAAGACGCTGGTCGGTGTCGGTGGTTACAGCGCCGAAACCGGCAGCCAGGCGATTGCCGATAATAAATTCGACCTGCTGGCCATTGGTCGTCCGCTGATCGCCAACCCTGACTATGTGGCGAAAGTTAAGGCCGGTGAAACCCTGGTGGAATATTCAGATGAAATGCTGGCCAGCCTGATTTAACAACGAAAACCCGTCAATCCCGACCTTTTATTAAGCAATCGCTAATTTTGCTGACTGGGGTTCACAATTAGCGACAGTAAAGGGGATGTACTGCGTCATCCCTGCTGATAACACTGTCGCTGATGATTTATTTACCCCTCTGCCCGCCGTGGTGAGTATGGCTACCCTCGCTGTCTCTCACCCGGCGTGGCAGTTTTTTTCTGATTAACCCAGTTCATTAAACTCAAGCACAGTGCCATCCGGATCCCGAATAAAGCAAACCAGCCGGCGCTCACCGATCCTCTTCGGCCCCTCGGTAATATCGATCTTGTGTCTGGCAAAAAATTCTGTCGCTCGCGCCATGGAATCGATCACCCAGGCAATATGGGTAATTCCCGGGTACCTGTCCGGTAAGTCCTGCAACAGATTAAATCCTTGCTGCCGGGTTGCGACCCCATTGAAGATCAGATTAACCCTGACACCTGCAGTGTTTTCCATCTCGCAGGCATTAAACTCCGGCAGCATCAGGACTTTGTCAAAACCCAACTTACGATAAAAGGCCATCGATGCCTGTGGGTCTTTGACACGTATCCCCACATGGTCAACCTCAGTGATCTTGATGCCCTGAGCCATCACTCAATTCCCGGCATAGAAACAAATCCATCCAGGCTCCTGATATCCCCCATCCATCTCATCAGGTTGAGATAGGGGGCTGCATTCACGCCTCCCTGATGCATCAGAGCCATGTAGGGATAACAGGCAATATCAGCTATGGTTGGGCCGCTTCCCACCAACCATTTGTTATTACTCAAATGCTCATCGAGGATCGCCGCGCAAAACTCAGCTCTTTCCCTGGCCAGTCCCACATTCAGTTCAACCCCAAAAAGGTCATGTAGCCTCGCATCATTTGGGCCTCTGGCAATCTCGTTGGCGGCGAATGATAACCACTGCATCACCTGTGCCTGAGCCGCAGCGTCCTGTGGCCACCAGTCGTGTAACACATGCTTTTGTGCCAAATAAACCAAAATGGCCTGGGAGTCTCTGAGCAGAAAGTCGCCATCCTCAAACAAGGGGATTTGCCCTAGAGGATTCATCCCCAGAAAGTAGTCTGACTTGTGCTCTCCTCCCATGTAATCCACTTCGTATATTTCCAGCGGCAATTGGGTCAGGGCACAGAATAAACGCACCTTAAAGCAATTACCGGACAACTCCAGATCATAGAGTTTCATTAACCGCCCTCCTTCTAATGGATGATTGAGCTTTCTCTACTCTAGAAACAAAATGATTTTTGGAACATTGGGAGAAATGCAATGAGCGATTGCAATAATGCAGAGCTGAATTGGGATGACCTCAGGATATTTCATGCCGTGGTGAGCGCTGGCACCCTATCGGGCGCATCGGCACATCTAAAGATCAGCCACTCTCAGGTTTGCAGAAGGATATCCAGACTGGAATCTGTGGTTGGCGTTCCTTTGATCCGGCGAAGCGCCAACAGAATAACCCTGACAACAGACGGTGAGCAGCTGAGTCACTTTGCCGCACAGATGACAGAGCAACACAATCAGATTCAGTTTTGGATAAAGCAAAAGCAGCTGGCTCAATCAGGTAATCTAACCATCAACTGCTGTGATATCGCCCTGCCAACTCTCTCTGTGATTGTTGGCAAGCTGAACAGCGCCAATCCGGACATTCGCTTTGATATTAAGGTGAGCCCGGTGCACGAAGACCTCAGATTGGCGCATACAGATATGGCGATACGGGCCACCAACTCCCCTGATGAGTCACTGGTGGCGATCCGGCTTAACGATTTCACTCTGGTTCCGGCAAAAAGCAAACACGCCAGCCCACTGCCTGACACCTGGATAGGACTCAACAGCACTTTCTCTCATCTGCCCGCCGAACGTTGGCAAGGCACACTGAAACACAGATGCCAAAACCAGATTAAAGTGGATTGCTATATGGCTGCGGCCCAGGTGATACGTTCCGGTGCGGGTATAGGTCTGTTACCGGACTTTATTGTTGAAGACGATGTTGAACTGCAAAGTATCCCCTCGACCGACCCTTTACCCAGCTGGACTCTGTGGCTGGTTTATCATGGCTCGCAAATAAACAACGCCCTGGTGCAGACGTTTGCCCGTCAGTTGAAACAGCAATGGAACAAGACGATGGAGGGCTGCCTTAACCCTGCCAGTACAAGGGGAAATACTGCGACGGGCACCGACAGTTAAGCTATTCAGGAGGCTGAGTCTTTTCCCACTCGGCATATTGGGCTTCACTCTTTTTCCACACATAGGCTGCCCATCCAAGTCCACCCAGGGGAAACGCAACCAGGGCGATGGCAAACCTGAGCCACCAGGGATCGACAGGCGATATAAAGGACATGATTACCGACCAGATAATTGCCGTGGTAAAGCCCCACTAGGGTCTGTTGACCTTTGAAGATGGTTTTTGCAGCTTTTTGTCGTTGTTTTATACAAAGCAACGCGATTGAGGTGTAGTTGTTCTACATAAATGAGCGTTAATGCAGTAGAAAGCGACGACAAACGCTGCCCGAAGGGCTCGGCTATACGCGCTTTACTCTTTGTTGCAAGGTATTTGCTTAGGCCCCTAGGCGGCACACCTTGCGTCGCGATTAAAGCGCGTCTATCTCGAGCAAAATTCAACCATGAAAGGTCAACAGACCCTAAAAACCATTGAACCAGATAAAATGTGCCCGACCTTTTGCCCGTGTCCTCTGCCACTTCTCATATTTGCTCATCATCGCATCCGCAAGGTTTGTACCTATTTAGAGTATTAGATAAGCAAAAAGCCCGTGGTTTTGCCACAGGCTTCAACTGAAAAGTACCGGACGACTTCAGGATATCGCTGTATGAGCTATGCCAGCCGCTTAATCACTTTGGCCGGAGTGCCGCCCACCAGAGAGTCCGGCGGCACATCGCGGTTGACCACGGAATTGGCCGCCACGACAGAGCGGGCACCTATAGTCACGCCGTAATGAATCACCGCATTACCACCAATCCAGACATCATCCTCTACCTTGATAGGCTTACAAAAGGTGGCCCAGCTGCGACGTTCAAGGTGATTCAGGGAGTGAGAAGCCGTGTAAAACTGCACATTGGGCCCCACCATCACATTGTCACCCAGAGTGATAGGCGCACCATCCAGCATAGTGACACCACAGTTAAGGAAACTATTGCGACCTACCCGAATATTCTTGCCAAACTCACAGCAAAAAGGCGGGCGGATCAATGACTCCTCCCCCATAGCCGCCAGCAGTTCAACCAGCAGAGGCTGAGCCTTATCAACGTTGCCGCACTGATTTATCTCATGCACCTGGGCATACGCGCTATCCCGCAGGGCACATATCTCGGCATCGCCGCCATCAAAGGGCTCGCCATTCATCATCTTTTGCAGTTCTGTCATTCAGGGTACGCCGTTTATTATTTTATTCTTGGTTGGTCTTTTAAGTTTATCAGGTACGGTACAACACCTTGATGGGATGATCATTGCCAGCAATTCGGCTGGCAAATCTAGGTTCTGTATAAAACTTTTACCACATGCCAACCGAACTTGGTTTTCACCAGATGTGGCGTCAGCAACTCTCCGGTAAAGCAGACTTTATCGAATGCAGGCACCATCTGCCCCTTCTTGAACTCACCCAGGCTGCCACCCTTCTTGCCAGATGGGCAGGTGGAGTGACGCTTGGCCAGCACATCAAATTTCGCCCCGCGCTTGAGCTGTTTAATGATGTCCTCGGCAAGCTCCTGATGCTTAACCAGAATGTGTAGTGCTGCTGCAGTTTTTGCCACGATGAAACCTGTGAATCTTGGTCGTAATTGGTGGGGATTATACCCTTTGGCAAGGGGACGTTCTAGGTGGATTAATTTAGAAGGAATGTTTACTCAAACATAACTTATTTCAGCAATATATTATTTTGAAAGAAGTCACTCTAGCGTTCTTAAAGTTAAAGGATGAAGATTTTTAACGATAACTTCATTAATATAGAAACTATAACTTAAAAATTCATATGCATTAGAAACATCAAAACTATAAACATGTATAGTAGGGCACCAAGGCTTATAAAGCTAATAAGGAAAACCATCTTATACAATTAATCATTATAAGACCACACAGTATTTATGCGGAATATTTACAGAAACAAAAAAAATAAGTATAGAGTTGAAATTTTGAAAAACATAAAAACTAGCAGCCTTCAAGAAAGCAGTCTTGATGGCTGCTAACATATTACTTCATCTCATGATTATTCATACAAATAATCAGTGCTCGATTGGCTTCTGACTGTGCAGCAACCGCAGAGGAATATGCAGCTGACGTAGTAGCAGAAGCGACTGCAGCTTCGGCACTCTCTAGGGCCATTTGTTCGGCGAAACACCCGCCTGCTTTTGATTGTTCTGGGAAGATGAAAAAAGCAACTACCGCTGCCAACATTATTGCCATATACTTCATTATAAATTCCTTTTCTATTGGTAACGTAATAATTTACTGCCATTGTTTAAATGACCATAAATTTTATAAATTACTTAACTATACCCGTCAACTCTTTAATTACCATAATCAGCCTTTAAATAATGGCCATGAGAAATATCAACATAATGTATTAGCAATAAGCTACGAATGCATTAGTATTTGAATGTTAATCTGAGCCGAAATTTAATTGTCTTTTTCATCAGACAATGGCCGGGAGAGATTTTTTCTTCTGGCCAGGAGGATGGCTTCGACGTGTAGTCCGCTACACGAGGAGCTGGCGACACAGCCAGGGGGAAAAATAGCCCCGGCTGTGCAGACATACACCATTCAAGAGCAAAGGCTTACGCCGTTCCTCCAACAGTTAACAGGTCCAACTTCAAAGTAGGTTGCCCAACACCTACGGGAACACTTTGTCCGTCCTTTCCGCAGACACCAACACCTTTGTCGAGTTCCAGATCATTACCCACCATGGAGATCTGCTTCATCGCCTCAGGGCCATTGCCAATCAAAGTTGCGCCCTTGATTGGTTGGGTGATTTCACCATTCTCAATCAGATAGGCTTCAGAAGCGGAGAATACAAACTTGCCTGAGGTAATATCCACCTGGCCGCCACCGAAGTTAGGGGCATAGATACCCTTCTTCACAGAGCCAATGATCTCTTTTGGATCAGACTGACCGGCCAGCATATAGGTGTTGGTCATACGTGGCATTGGCAGGTGCGCATAGGACTCACGACGGCCATTACCTGTCAGGGCTGTACCCATCAGGCCGGCATTGTGCTTGTCCTGCATATAGCCTTTGAGGATACCGTTCTCAATCAGCACAGTCTTTTGAGTTGGGGTACCTTCATCATCAATGCTCAGCGAACCACGGCGGTTCTCAATGGTACCGTCGTCCACCACAGTCACCAGCTCAGAAGCCACCTGCTGGCCGATCTTACCGGAGAAAGCACTGGATCCTTTACGGTTGAAGTCGCCTTCCAGACCATGGCCCACGGCTTCGTGCAGCAGTACACCCGGCCAACCAGCGCCCAGCACCACTGGCATTTCACCGGCTGGCGCATCAACGGCAATCAAGGCTACCTGTGCCTGACGTACAGCTTCGCGGGCGTGGGCAAAACAGGCTGGCAGGCCTTCGGCATCCGACTCCATAAAGATTTCATAGCCATGGCGACCACCGCCACCGGCAGCGCCACGTTCACGCTTGCCATTGTCTTCCATAATCACTGAGCAGTTAAAACGCACCAGAGGACGGATATCCGCGGCCAGAGTACCGTCGCTGGCCGCCACCAATACCTCTTCATGCACCCCGGACAGGCTCACAACCACCTGAATAATGCGGGAGTCCAGACTGCGGATGTAGGCATCGGCCTGACGCAGCAGATCGATCTTCTTGTCCTGCTCCATGGCAGCAATTGGATCGGCACTGTCATACAGGGTATGGACACCACGACGTTTCCACGCCTGCACCTTGCCGGTACTGCCGCTCTGGGCGATACCGCGGGCGGCAATGGCGGCTGATGTCAGTGCTTCAGGGGTGATATCGTCGGCGTAGGCAAAACCTGTTTTCTCGCCGGTAATGGCGCGCACACCCACACCACGTTCGATGTGGAAGCTGCCGTCTTTGATAATGCCATCTTCCAGCACCCAGGATTCATGACGGCTACCCTGGAAATAGAGATCAGAAAAATCAATCTGGTGCTGATGGATCAGATCCAGATACGACTGCAGATCGTCCAGCTGCAATCCTTGCTGTAACAGACTTTGTCCTACTTGCGTTAGAAATGGCATTGACTCTCTCTTTAATCCACTTGGGATAAGTTACTTGGTGGGCGCAGATTTCAGTTTCGGCGCCTCAAATCTATTATGGCTGACGATGGGCATGGCACGCCTGACTCTGGTCAGCTCTTCAAAATCCAGTGTGGCTTCAACCCAGCCAACACCTTCGGCCATTTGGGCCAGAATTCGTCCCCAGGGGTCGACAATCATGCTCTGTCCCCAGGTTTCCCGACTGCCCTGATTGTGGCGTCCCCATTGGTCGGCAGCAAGAATAAAGCACTGACTGTCCAGCGCTCTGGCTTGAATAAGGGTTTGCCAATGGGCTTCACCTGTTACTGCGGTGAAAGCGGAGGGCAGTGCAATAATCTCTGCACCGGCAAGACGCAGGGCACGGAACAGGTCCGGGAAGCGCACATCATAACAAATTGCCAGGCCGAGGCGGCCAAATGGGGTATCGATAACGCTAATCTGCTCGCCCGGACAAAAGGTGTCACTCTCACGGTAGCTGCGGGTGCCATCGGCAACCTCAACATCGAACAGATGCATCTTGTCATACTGTCCCTGCACACCGCCCTGATCATCAAACAGGTAGCAGCGACTGTAAACCCGGCCATCCTCAGCAAGTGCAGGAATGGTACCGGCAACCAGCCACACCTGAAACCTGCGGGCCAATTCAGCCAGCGCCTGTTTCAGTTCGCTCATATGAAGACCGGCAGTCAGCTCACCAGCATGGGCAAGCTGCTCCTTTTCATGACCACCAAACAGGCAGACGCACTCGGGCAGCACCACCAAATGTGGTTCTCCCGATAGGGTTTGCAATTGATTAAGCTGCGATTCGAGCTGCCTGAGATTGTCCTTTACATCCCGGCTGCTCTGGCACTGCAGCACACTGATTTGCATTACTCACTCCCTGTACTTTTCCCTTAACGGGGAAATGCAGCAATTTTGCTGTGGTATCGCCCCCGGACTCCACGGGCTCAGTCTCATTCTGAGTTTTTGGCTCCACAGGTTTGTCACCTGTATCAGGCTGTGCGGCCTGTTTACCCTGAGGCGTTCCTTCCTCTGTCGGCTGTTCAGTCACCTGCTGCTTTGGCAGCACAGATTCGGGGATCTCAATCTCCTTGCTCTTGCGCTCCAGCTCTTCCAGCTTAGGATCTGCCATGGTCCCTGTGAGGCGGAAGCGGATTTCTGAAATCACTTCAATCACAGGCTCAAGTACCTTGGTCAGCGCAAAGGCACCGATACCCAGAGTCCAGGCACTGGTGCTGAGCAAGACCACAGTGGGCACGCTTGACGCCAACTGTGGCACAAAGCTGATGTCATAGTTCAGGCTTTCGGTCCGCAGGTCAGTATAACCCCGAACTTTCATATTACCCGCCACAGCTTCCATCTCGGTATCTGTGGTTTTAATCACACCATTGTCTATCTGCAGCGTACCACCAAAAGAGTTGAAATACAGTCCCTTACCAAATACATCCGAGAAATCCAACGACAGCTTACGCAGCAAAGAATCCAGACTGAACAGGGAGAAAATACGTGCGCCTTTGTCGCTGATCTGGGACAGGTGCCCTTTACCAAGATCAAACTTCACATCCCCGTTAAGGCTGGCCACAGAGAAATTGTAGGGTGCGCCCTGCCAGTTCAGATTGGCCGTCATATCAAGCGAAGCGTCCTTTACTCCGGGATCAATACCCAGGCGTCCGGTCAAAGCATCAAACTTATTCGCCTTCAGCGTCAAAGAAAGATCAGTCAGGTTCTGACCATTTCTGTGGAACCAGTTACCTTTGGCCGCCAGGGTGGCGTCCGCTGAACTCAGTGACAGCGTCTGGATCTCATATCCCTCTGCCGAAGGTGTACCCTGCAACACCAGGTGGCCAAGGGGTTTATCGTCATACCTGAAATCATCCACATCGGCAGCAATCGGCGGTAACTGGGTTGCCCCCAGTGGCTCAGATTGTTCGCCAGTTTCTGGCTTATCTTCAAAGGCCGACAGATACAGGCGGGATGCCACCAGTTTCAGCCCCTGATTGTGCCAGTCCGGATAGAGGTCCACATGACCGATAAACTGAGGAGACTCACCTTTAATACGCCAGGCATTGGCTGTCGGCGCAGCATCAAGTTTCACTTGCTGCAACGTTTGCCCCAGCAAACTCAGACTGGTCACTTCGCCAGTAATGGCCTGCAATGATGGAAACAGTGGCCTGGATTCATTCCCGGCGACGTCAGTCGGCTCACTTGATTCAGTTAAAGCAGTATCAGGTGCCTTATCTGTCTGTGCGGTTTGAATCGGAGCGGCCTGCTCTGCAATGACAACACTTTCACCAGCGACTTCAGGACGATAGGTCACTGGCTCAGAAGGTTTCACCGGCTGTTGGGTGCTGCCACTCAGGTTCACCTCTGTCGCTGGCACTGCAGGCTGTTCAGGCAGGAAGCTGTTTATCACAGGCATCCACTCATCCATGCTGGCTGAATCCAGCGCCAGTTGGATATGGCCACCCTGACGGCGCAGTTGATCGCCGGGACGGAACAGGCGACCGAGCAGCAGGTCGTAATAGGCAAATCCTGAGCCGGAGGCCGCATCAAAGCTTCCCCAGAACTCAGCCTTATCACCCAACTTCACGCTCAGATTGGTTTCCTTGTTGTCGCCAATCAACTCAGCGCTCAAAGAAGCCTTGTCTTCCGCCGGTTTGGCAAAAGGCGCTGGCAGCATAAGCTCAACGCCGTTGAGGTCTGAATCCACCTTGGCCTGTAAACGGTAACCGGTTTGATCGAAGATCATGGTCAGTTTGCCATCCCAGTCGGCACTGCCCTTATAGTTGTTACTTAAGGGGTTATCCAATACCTGTGGCAAGGCATCCAATTGCCACTGACCGGCCAGATTCAGGTCCAGAGCATACTCATCGCCTCTGGATTCAGTGGTAAAGTCCAGTTGCAGCGGCTGGTCATACAGCAGAGCCTGCAACTCAGGGGCAGACACCCTGTCATTGTTAAAGGCAACCACGCCTTTTACCTTTTCCAGCTGAATGCCGGGCTTACTGATATACAACGGGTTGTCTTTAAGGGTTACCCAACCCAGAATCGCTTCCTCACCACCATCGTAGAGCGGAATGGTAAGGTCCAGCTTCACCCCGACATCGCCGCTGAGCCGCACCACATCCAGCGTCGAGCTGACAGACTCCAGCGGAGACTGGTTGATCACAGCGACGCCCTTATCAGCCTGAGTGTTAAGATCAGCCTTCACTCCCAGTACTACTTTATCGCCCATATCAGGAATAAAAACATGGGCGCCTTTGGCGTCGACATCCAGCAACTTGCCCTGTTTCAACCAGAGATCCATTCGCAGGTTTTCAAACAGGGCGTAAAGGCTGAGATCTGTGACTCCCGGCCAGTCAGGTTGGAATTTGAATTCGGCATCATTAAGGTGGAACCCGGCCTGAAATACTCCGGAGTTATCCTTGTAAGGGAAGCCCGACAGTTCGCCGTTCCACACCACTTTGGCATCAGGGCTGTTGCCTTTTTTCAGGGCGTCAGCCAGGTAATCCACCAGATCCTGCCCCATGGCTTCCACCGGATAGTAACGATCTGCATGGGCAGCATTCTTGATCTGCAAGTCTGCTGACAGGGCCAACAAGGGCTTATCAGCAAACTCGAGGCGGGTATCTGCAGCCAGACGAATATCCGGGTTATCCAGCACCAGTCCGGGCAACAGCAAGGTTTTACTGATACTGTTGAATTGTCCCTTGAGCTCATCCAGCTCAAAGCTCAGCGGCTTGGCAAACTCGCCGTCAAAATCGGTAATCAGCTGCTGCTTTGGCAACTGGAAGTAGAGCTGTTCATTCTGCCAGCCCAAGGTGGCCGTTAATGACTCGATACCCGGAATACCCTGAGCTGGCTTCCAACCCAACTGCTTGATATCCACTTTGGCCACAGCTTGCTGCCCCATAGGCCAGTAAAGTGCCAGTGGGCCAATTTCACCATGGGGCGCCATCGCCTGCCATTGATACAACTCATCCAGGGTGACCCCAGGTACCAGAGGCAACAGCGGCAGCAGGCGCTGAGCCAGTAACGGCTGCGACTCCAGATAGAAGGCATCATCTTTGCGGGTCAGGCTGAGCTGAGGATCAGGCCAGTTGTCACCATTGGTTTGCAGGCTCAAATCATGGGTATAAATCTGCCAGCCCCGGGCTGATGGCACCCAGTTGATCTCACCACCCAGCACTGTCAGCCGCTGAACTTCTTTGTTCAGTTGCCATTCCAGATAACTGGGAGCAAAGGCCATCATGCCTGAGGTGATAGTGCGGTTGCCCAGATCCAACCAGGCTTCAAAGTTAACCACGCCTTCCAGCGGCAAGGTGGCTTTGGGATTGTAGGGGTTGGGACGACGGGATGCCCATTCACCAAGATCCAGTGCCCTGGCCGCAAGATAAGCCTGACCTTTGAGCGTGTCCGGACGGTTGCCATCGCCGTTTAGATCAACCCTGAGGGTTAACAGCTCTTTATCTGACGCATCAGCATCAAGATACAAAGCGCCCTGCCCCTGATGACTTGCGCCACTGTTCAGCCAGTGCAGATCTTTGAGGTAAATCGGTCGGTAATCATGTTTGGCGCTGACAAGGTCCAGTGACAAGCCAGCAATGGAGAATCGCTGCAGCTGTTCCAGCAACAATCGGTACAACCAATCCAGGTTGGTATCACCGCCACCGCTTGAGAGAGACTTGAGTCTGTCGATATCCAGCTTGACTGCGACGCCGTCAAACAGCACATCCTCTACCTGAGGACTCAGTGTCATCAGGCTTTCCCAGAAGTCCAGTTTCACCTGAACCTGCTTAACATCCAGCGCCAGTGGTAACTTATCCTGCTCAGGCAGCTGCAGATCTGTCACCGTCAGGGCCGGACCAAATGCCTGCCACTGAGCCTCCAGACGGCCAACTTCGAGGTGGATGCCGTAATCCGCTTCCAGCATATGCACCAGATCCTGACGCACCTCGTCCAGCTGAGGCAGCAAGCCACGGATCAGGCTGACCGTCAGGGCAAACAGCACCAGCGCCGCGGCCAGGGTAAAGCCGCAGAATCGGGTAAACTTTGCAAAAGCGGAGGACTGGCTCACTACACCATTACCACGTCATATTTATCCTGCGCATACATGGGCTCGCTGTGAACCCGAATGCGCTTGCCGATATAGACTTCAAGCTCGGCAATTTGCTGTCCGTTGTCACTGGTCAACTGATCATAGACCGCTGGCGAGCAATACAACATAAACTCATCTACTTTGTAGGCGTGATCCAGGCGAATAAGTTCCCGCAGGATCTCATAGGAAACGGTTTCCACCGTTTTGATGCTGCCGGTACCGCGACAGGCCGGGCACTCTTCACACAAGACATGCTCCAGACTTTCACGGGTACGTTTGCGGGTCATCTCCACCAGGCCCAGACCGGAGAAACCACTGATATTGGTCTTCACCCTGTCCTGAGCCAGCGCAGACTGCAGCCCATCCAGCACTCGCTGTTTATGTTCATCATTCACCATATCGATAAAGTCGATAATGATGATACCGCCCAGATTGCGCAGGCGCAGCTGGCGGGCAATCGCCTGGGTCGCTTCCAGGTTGGTGTTGAATATGGTGTCTTCAAGGTTACGGTGACCCACAAAGGCCCCGGTATTGATATCCACAGTGGTCATGGCTTCGGTCTGATCGATAATCAGATAGCCGCCTGATTTAAGCTCCACCTTGCGGTTCAACGCCCGCTTGATCTCGTTCTCAACATCATAGAGTTCGAAAACCGGTGACTTGCCCGAGTAGAGTTCAATGCGACCGGCCATTTCCGGCATAAACTCGTTGGCAAACTCCATCAGTTCGAGGTGGGTGGTTTTAGAGTCCACCTGAATACAATCCAGCTCAGTGCCGACAAAGTCACGCACGACCCGCACCTGCAAAGGCAGATCCTGATACAGCAAGGCGATGCCGCGACGCTTACGGCGTTCACTGACCTTCTTCCACACCCGGCGAAGGAAAGCCGCATCCTGTGACAGCTCCTCTTCACCTACACCTTCAGCCGCAGTACGGATAATAAAGCCGCCATCATCGTCCACATGGGGCAGTGCGATCTTCTTCAGACGGGCACGTTCCTCTTCGGACTCGATACGCTGGGAAACACCCACATGGCTGGAGCCGGGCATAAATACCAGATAGCGGGATGGCAAAGTGATATCTGTGGTCAGGCGGGCGCCTTTGGTACCCAGGGGATCTTTCACCACCTGCACCATGATGTCCTGGCCCTGACGCACCAGCTGAGCGATGTCACGCACCACAAAGTTGCCTTTTTCTACATCGGCAACACATTCAGTGTGGGGAACTATGTCGGAGGCGTGCAGGAAGGCAGCTTTATCCAGGCCGATATCCACGAATGCAGCCTGCATACCCGGCAGTACCCGGGTGACCTTACCTTTATAGATATTGCCCACCAAACCACGCTTCATACGGCGTTCAATGTGGACTTCCTGAAGGACACCATGCTCGATCAGGGCAACCCTGGCCTCAAATGGCGTTACATTGATAAGCAGTTCTGAGCCCAGTTTGCGGGCAGTTTTTAAATTATTATTGCGGCTGCGATCCACGACTCACCCCTGGCGGGTGCCCATTTGGGCTGTCAAATTCAATCTATTACGGGAATACCGGCGGTGTTGTTCTACCGGTGGGGAACTCACTGCTCCAACCCATACTGGTTGTAGTCAATTGTGCCGTGATTGCTCGCAAAAGCCCACCATCACAGTACAGAAAAGCGTTTCAACAGATTTCTGGTTTCTACCATAGGCAACCCCACCACGGCGGAGTAACTGCCCTCAATCGCCTCAACAAAACTGCCACCTATGGCTTGAATACCGTAGGCGCCGGCTTTATCCATAGGTTCTTCAGACTCTATATATGCCAGAATATCCATATCGGACAGCTCGCAAAAGCGCACTCTGGTGCACACCAGTTCAGACTCAGTACGCTCGCCATTGGTGACGGCCACCGCTGTCATCACTGTGTGCTCACGGCCAGACAGACTGCGCAGCATAACGGCGGCGTCCTGCTCATCCACCGGCTTGCCAAGAATGGTGCCATCACAGACCACTATGGTATCTGAGCCCAGCACCACAGGCGCATCAACACCAGCGCTCAATGCCAGCCCGGCACTGGCTTTCTCACAGGCCAGACGCACCACAAAGTCTGCGGGGGCCTCGCCTGAGCGATGGGACTCGTCAATATCCGGCGCCACCAGCTCAAAGCCATCATTGTCAGTAGAGAACAGTGCCTGAGCCAGCAGCTCACGACGACGGGGAGAGGTGGAAGCCAATACCAGAGTCATTATCTCACCTTATAGTGGCGTCGCAGTCGACGCAGAATCATAAATACCCATGGCCACAGCAACAAGCTGGCGACGGCAGGCAAAAACAGGCTGATATTAAAGTGGGCACCATCAATCACAAACTCGGCCCAGAACACCACCAGGTGATAGAAACTCACCAGCAGTGCCACCACAAAGGCCTGCTGCCACAGTGGGAAATTACGTAGTCTCTGGAAATGCAGCACCACCACATAGATCACCAGAGAAAACGCCAGTGCGCGGATACCCAGCACAGAGCCGAGCAACACATCCAGGGCGATTCCCATCATAAATGCGGTGAGAATATTGTATCTGTGGGGCAAGGCCATAGACCAGTAGATAAGCACCAACAGCAACCAGTCTGGACGCCAGGCCTCAACCAGATTGGGCAAGGGCATAATCTGGAACATCAAGCCCAGCAACATAGTCAGCCAGGCAACCGGACGGCCGTGTGCAGCCTGGTAACTCATGATTTCACCTCAGCATCTTTATCTGGTTCTACAAACTCAGTGGGAGTACCGGTTTCAAGTTCAGGCCAGATAAGCAAGACATAACGAATACGGTCCAGTGCCGCCAATGGACGGGCCAATACGCTGGCATAGGTCTGGCCGTCATCTTTGATAACCTGAGTCACACGGGCAACCGGATAGCCTTCCGGGAATCTTTGTCCCAGACCTGAAGTCACCAGCAGATCGCCGGCTTTGATGTCGGTACTCTTGGCCACATGCTTGAGTTCGATTTCATCCAGCACACCGGTACCGTTAGCTACCAGACGCACATCGTTGCGGGTCACCCGCACCGGCAAACCATGGCTGGCATCTGATACCAGCAGCACCCGGCTGGTGAGTTTGGACACCTGAGTCACCTGACCGACAACACCAAAGGCGTCAACCACAGGCTGACCGACAAACACGCCGCTGTCACTGCCTTTGTTCAGCACCACATAGTGACGATAGGGATCGCTGGCGACCTCCATCACTTCTGCCACCATCTTGCGGGCGTCCATATGAACAGGAGATCCAAGCAATGCGCGCAGACGGTCGTTTTCCTGACGCAGCTGTTCAAAGCGCTGCAAACGCTCGCTCATCAAGAGTTGCTGACGCATCAGCTCTTTGTTTTGCTTTTCCAGCATATTGCGGGTTGCCAGACTTTCGGCTGACCAATCCAGCAACAGGCCGGGAACATTGGCGAGATACTGCAGCGGGCTGAGAAATGAAGACAGGGACTGACGAACAGGCTCAAGCCTGTCGTTGGCCAACATGAGTGCCACCGACAGCACAATAGCCAGTGTCAGCCTCAGTTGGATTGAGATACCGCGAACAAAAATGGGTTTCATAGAACAGCAAGGGCGGTTTGCACCGCCCTGTTATCTTTAGGTCTCTTCGGAGAAGAGGTCACCGCCGTGCATATCGATCATTTCCAATGCACGACCGCCGCCGCGAGCCACACAGGTCAGCGGGTCTTCCGCCACCATCACAGGGATTCCGGTTTCCTGCATCAGCAGACGGTCCAGGTCACGCAACAAGGCGCCACCGCCGGTCAGTACCATTCCGCGCTCGGAGATATCGGCAGCCAGTTCCGGAGGAGATTGCTCCAGTGCCACCATCACAGCGCTGACGATACCGGACAAAGGCTCCTGCAGAGCTTCCAGGATTTCGTTGCTGTTCAGGGTAAAGCTGCGTGGTACACCTTCAGCCAGGTTACGACCGCGTACTTCGATCTCCAGCACTTCTTCGCCTGGATAAGCAGTACCAATAGTGTGCTTGATGCGTTCTGCAGTCGCTTCACCGATCAGACTGCCGTAGTTACGACGTACATAGTTGATAATAGCTTCATCGAACTTGTCACCACCGATACGGACAGAGGACGAGTAAACCACACCATTCAAAGAGATAATGGCAACTTCAGTGGTACCACCACCGATATCCACGACCATGGAGCCTGTTGCTTCAGATACAGGCAGACCTGCACCGATTGCTGCCGCCATTGGCTCTTCAATCAGGTAAACCTCACGGGCACCCGCGCCCATGGCAGATTCTTTAATGGCACGACGCTCAACCTGAGTTGCGCCAACAGGCACACACACAAGTACACGTGGGCTTGGACGGAAGAAGCTGTTGTTGTGCACCTGCTTGATAAAGTGCTGCAGCATCTTTTCAGTCACATAGAAGTCAGCAATTACGCCGTCTTTCATTGGACGAATGGCCTGGATATTGCCCGGAGTACGACCCAGCATCTGCTTGGCTTCGGTACCCACAGCTGCGACGGACTTCTGACCGTTGCTGGTGCGCTCACCGCGGATTGCAACCACAGATGGTTCATTCAGGACAATACCTTCTTCACGTACGTAAATCAGAGTATTCGCGGTACCCAAATCGATCGACAGATCGTTGGAAAAAACGCCTCGCAGCTTTTTGAACATGTATCTAGCCTGTAATCGGTGGAGTCTTGAGAATTCAAACCAGCTAACTTTATCAATGCGCCCCTGTTTCCACAATAGCGCAGAGGTTAACAATCGATAATGAGTTAAATTTTTTTACGGTTATGCGCTGTAATTTTAGATATCCCGATATTTTCGACACTTTTCACTGCATCATCAGCCTGTGACCAGCGTCAAAACGCAGGACAATTGCCAATAGCCTGACAGGAAAAACCATTGCATCTCAGCTATCAGTGCCATGGATAGCGTCAAAAATTCGCAACTTTAGCCAAAATACCTCAAAAGCGTAAGAAATGTCAGTTTTATCCCTGTTGTCCCGACGAACCAAATGCCCCGGAAAACCTGGGCTACCTGACTTCCCGATGATAGATCACTTTATCGTGTCCACGATACTGACCAAACACCACACTGGCTCTCGGGTCCTGCAGTTGCTGCGGACGATCTCCCTGCCAGTTCCAGTACCACTGAAGCCAGGGGACAACCTCAACCGGAGCAGTGACTTTACCCCGGTATGTAGGAGCCGAGCCGGAAGTAAAAGTACGCCAGAGCAATTCAAATCGTCCGCCATTCACAAGGCCTGTACCGCTGCGGCTGACGCCCTGCCCCGGAGTGACTGCGGGCAGATACACATAACCCAGTTCTGTATCTGTTTCATAGGTCGCCAGGCCTGAGTTGATATCTGTCCCCGCCGCAGGAGAAACAGAGGTGCAGACATCATCACTGTTTACCCGCCAACCTCCTGGCGTCCACTGCTCTATCGCCAATGGCATGCTCAGCGTTGCAGACTCATGGCCATAGCTGTTTTGCAGTGTCACCCTGCCATGGCGTAAATCCAGGGTATCCAGTTTTTTGGCCGTCATTCCCTCACCGGTTCCTGAGGTATCCGGGTTCATATCTGCATCGGCGACAGTGCCCATTTTTCCATCGCCATCCAGTATATCCACCCCCAGATTGAGCAAAGGATAAGGTCCATCTACCCCGGGGGCAGCAACACGACCGAAGCTGATTGTCTCGGATGCCAGGCTGGCCTGTCCCGCCTGCCAATCAAGCGTGGGCAGAACGGTCAGACGATTGCTGAGATTCAGACCTGTATCACCGGACTCAGCCACCAAAGATGCATAAGCCCGCCCCAGCCATCCCTGATAGTTGAGCGTTTGCTGCCCCTGCTGATTTTGAGCCGTCAGCGTCAATGACAAGGGGAAAGTCTGGTCCATATAGGTAAAGGCACGACCGCCACTAAAGGATCCGCACCCCTGTGTAATACTCACACCTGACACCTGATAGTGAGCAGGAACAAAGCGCCCCATAGCAGCAGAAGGCGCAGACAGAATATTCAGGCCTGCATTCAGATAGGTCTGCCCGGCAGGAACAGAGGCTGACAGGTGAAAGACACCGACTTCTGACTGGGCCACCTGTAGTTGATGGTCATCCCCCAAAGGATGTTGATACTGTCCTGGAGTCAAGATGCCATCGTGCCAGGACGCTCCCTGCTCCGGGGCAGGCACATATACATCGGCAAACTCGCTGTTAAGCTCAATACTTTCATACTGGAACGAGGGTGTGACCGGGTTGGTACACACTCTGGAGCTGTTTTCACTCCAGGCATGGGCCGAGATGGCAATCGGAAACTGAGTGCCTGCTGTGGTGTAAGCAGCGTCGCTCAAAGCACTGTACTCGCCCCGGCGCTCGCCGGTGACACACAAACCGTAGGGCACACTGCGAAGGTTACCATTCACACTGTGCATCTCCAGGCCATCCTCTTCACCTGTGCCAAAGTAACTGGCCTTGAGTATCAGGTGTCCGGCATCCGGATATTGCAACTCCACACTGGCAACACCATCATCATCAAAGTCGAGTCTGTGGATATTGGGCGACTGCGCTACACTGCCACCATTCACTGTCAGTACCGCTGTGGAACTGGGCGCCACCTGGGTGACATGCTGTTTCGACAGGTTGATCTCTTTGGTTCGACCGGAGAAAGCTGCCTGACACTCAAGTCCATTGTTACTCTTACGCACCGCTTTGATATTCACACTGCCGGGTTTGTTGGCATAGCTATTGAGATCATCAATCACAAAGCCAGCTTCGGCAAAACTCAGCGTACAGGCAGCCTCAGACGCCGTTCCACCATCAGCGCGGCAAAGCGTATTATTAAGTACAGAGGTAGTAGGTGAACCGGCAGTCAGGGTCACGGGTGTCGTCGGAAAGTGGCTGAGAGAAACCGTGGCACTGCCGGTCATATTCAAACTGGATGGTGTCCAGTTCGCCTTGCCGTTATCAGAGCCCAGATTCACCACTACAGGATTGGGATAGAGTTGACTGCAGTCGGCATTGTCACAGGCTTTTACCGTGACCGACAATGGCGCACATGCCAGCGGACTGCCTGAGTAACTTAGTTCCAGGTGGTGTATGGGCTGCTCAGGAGTATCCAGTCGCTCCAGCGCCACATAACCAAAGGTTTCCCTAACATGGCGGCGCTCGGCGTCAGAGTACTGATCCTCTTCAACAACCATGGATACGCTGTTTTCATCAAGCTGGCACCGGCGTAACCAGCCACCATTGCCCCCATTACGGGTGTGTTTACCGGCAACAAAAACCGGTGACGTTGAAAATTTCTGGTTGAACTCATTGGAGTGCTGACACTGCTCAAAGGGCTCCCGAGCACCACTACTGGGTAAATTCCATCCCTGGCCGAAATCATAGGAGATCCATCGCCCATTGAGGAACATTTTGCCCGTGCCACCGGTAATCGCCAGATAAGCAACCGGGACATCATTCAACTTGGATGCGCCACCCGGTCGACAACGCATTTTTCCGCTGCTCCAGGAGCGCACTTCCGAGGTATCCAATGCTACATTCAACCCTGTGAAGGTGGGTTCAGCGGTTGAAGTTAACCAGCAGTTTTGAGTGTCATCCTGTCTTTGAGTCAAAAATACTGAGTAGCGGTTCCTGGCCGTTACCGGCATCCAGGCATTATTACTCAGCCCCAGAGCATTTTTGGCGGTGAGCAGCCCGGCTTTAAAATCCGGCCCACTGGGAAAACTGTTCTCACCACGGTTGATTGCCAACCAATGCACCTCTGGCATTGGCTTCCAGCTTGTATTGTTGTATGAGTTTGGCGCTGCCGCTTGCTCGTAGGTAAAGCCAAGATGATCGATATGGGTCAGCTCAAGTGACGCTGGCCGATCACCAGCTGGATTACTGCTGGTGATGGTGGGCATTAAAAACACCAGAGGCTTTTGCCCTTGAGGAAACGGGGTCTCAAACCTGACTTGCCCCTGACCGTTAGTGGGTTCACTGACCCCGTAGTCAAAATGGAAAGACGAAGGCTTTACCTTGTTTTCACACATACCACCGAAGTCAGCGTTATCTATAACCTCTTTGTCAAAATCAACGTCACCATTGCCCTTGATCGACAAGGAGCCCCCGGCAGCCACGCCCCCTTCCACCTCAACCTTTCCCGCAATTTTTAAATCACCTGCGACATAGAGAATACCGTTGATCTCAGATTGCCCGGCGATGTCCAGAGAGTCTTCCACATAGAGCACCAAATTGGTCTCATCATGACTGCTATTCACATTAGAGTTGGTGATCGTCAATGTTTTAAAATAGAGACGTGCGGTCAGCTCAGGCATCTCCAGCTCTGCACCATTGCTGAAAACCCCGGTTTCATAACTGTGATCGCCTTTTTCAAAACTGGCTGTAAACCAGACACGATTGGAAACGCCGGGTCTGTCTTCCGTACAGACTCGACCGCTGCATTCAAGGTAAGAGCGTTCAGCAGGGGGCCACACGTGAGATGGTGGAACCAGGGCGTTACCATGGTTGCCGGTAGGCGGGTCGGTAAAGATCTCATCACATTGCACCACAGCATGGCTGACCGATGCCCAAAAGGGCAAAGCAGCTGCGACCATTAAGATGGTTCTTTTTATCATGGTGGCAAACAAAACTGACCTCTCAGGCTGGTAGCAAACCGAATACAACAAAATGATGACAATCCTACAGAAGATTGTCTCTGCCTGAGAGGCAATGTCCAGCAAATTATTACTTTAGGCCAAACAAAACACCTAAAGCGCACAGGTTATTTTACCTCATGCCAATAGATCACCTTGTCATCTCCCCGATAGCGCCCGAAGAAAGCACTGCCTCTTGGGTCTGTTGCCTGGAGAGCATCTGATTTCTGCCAACCCCAATAGAATTTCAGCCAGTCCGGCACGGCTAAAGACGCACTCACCTCTCCCCGATAGAACCGGCTCTCCTGCGGAGCTTTTGGTGCAAAGTGATTGTGCCAGATTAGCTTGAGCCTGCCGTTACTGGTGTGGACCTGCCCCTGGGGCAGACTCCGTGACACACGCTGACCAAATTTCAATTCCGGCCTGAATTGGGCGCTCGACGGCAGGGACACAGACAAGGGGCTGGTGCACTGATCCAGCTTATTCAGTTGCCAATGCTTGCCATCCCAGAACTCTGCCAGAACAGGCATTGCCAGATCAGCGTTTTCCGGCCCATAGACATTCTCCATATGCATTCTGCCAAAACGCATTTTCTGCGTGCCAAGAACAACAGCGCCACAACCCAGAGTATGGCAATCTCCCTGTATATTTGAGCTCATGTCAGCGCCAGCCATCACCGCCATATTGCCATCCCTGTCATCTATGGCGATTCCCACAGCCAGTTGCTCATAGGGGCCATCAACGCCTGGTGCCGGAGGTCTGCTAAAGCTGACTGTCTGAGTTGGTGCTACCACGGCCTTGCCCTGTTGCCAAACAAGAGGCGGCAGTGGGCTGAGCCTGTGACTCAATGATATGCCATCGTCACTGTTTTCAGCCTGCAGTGCTGCGACTCCTTTTGCGTACTGCCCCCGATAATTAAAGGTTTGATGGTATTCAAGATTCAACGCAGTGGCAGTGAAGCCCAATCCGAAAGGTTGCCCCATGTAGCTAAAACCAGTATTACAACCCGGGGCGACCACGGCGTCACCAATCCGGAATGCGGCGGGCACAAAGCGACCAATTGCCGGTGTTTGAGCCTGCCCAACTGGGAGCCCGGCATCAAGATAATAGATAGGTTGCCCTTGTTTGTTTTCAGGGTTGGATGCGCTGAATTTGAACACACCTACTTCGTCTGTGGACTGCTCAAATCTGGCAACCCCACCAAGATTGATATCCTGCACCGTCATCCCGGTTTTACCCGTTTCACCGCCAACAGGAGCCACCAGTTCGCTACCCAGTTTGATATCCGGCATCGCAAAACTCGGCGTCACTGGGTTATCACAATACTTGTTGTCTGAGTCTGACTGCCAGGCATGGGCTGACATGGTCAGTTGGAACCCCTCACCAGCGCGTACAAAGGGCTTACAGTCTGCAGGATTACCCAGCCGACACACGGCGCCGGCGGGCGGCGTGAGACACAAGCCCGCAGGAACACTGCGCAGATTACCGTTGGTACTGCGCATCACCAGACCAGTGTCATCTCCTTTGCCCTGATAACTGACATTCAGATTTAGCCATCCGGCATCAGGGTAGGTCAGCTCCAAATGAGCTATACCCTGCCTGTCAAACTTGACCGGGGTCAGCAAAGGCGCCTGAGAGACTTTAGGCAGTGTCACCGTTTTACCGCCGGGCTGCCGGATTTTCAGACCATCACCGGAGGGGTCTACCGGCAGTCTGGGCTGATGGTGCTCCACCGACAGATAGAGATCTTTACTCTGATTGGCGAACGCAGGCTGACACATCAGACTGCTGTCAGACTTGCGAACCGCCTGCAAACGCATAGTGGCAGGTCGCCCGGCATATGTCGCCACCTCATCAAGAACAAAACCCGCCTCGGCAAAGTTCATTGAGCAACTGGCTCGGGTTCCCCCATTGAAACAGAGGGTTTGACTGTAAGGCATAGTCGCGGGGGATGAATTACCAACATCCAGGGTCACCACATCCTCAGGTGCTGCACTGGTTTGCTTGAGGAACAATCTGCGTTCACCACCTTGTATATTAACGGTATTGGTGCCCAGCAGTTGCTGATTGGCATTCAACCAGCTCACTGAGCCTGAATTTCGCGGCAGCAGATCAGCCCTTACTTCATCTGTGTAAAGCTCGCTGCAATCTTCATTGGCACAGGCCCTGACAGTGACAGCTAAAGGCGCGCAGGCCAGTGGGGAGCCGGAGTAATCGAATTCGAAGTGATGCACTTCCTCCTCCACCGGCTGGGACTTCAAGGCACACACCTGAAAATTATCAATAGCGTGCTCGTTAAATGCCTGTCCGGTTGAGCCTGTCAGCGAGATATAGAAGTTATTCGGCCTTTGTCTTTGTCCTGACAGGGTTTGGGTGATATCCATATTATTGACTATGCGTTGCTGACGGCCATTACCTGCCAATACTCTGTCTACTGAAACATAGCTGTTATCTGCACTGCGGGTATCCAGCAGGAAACTGTAGTGATCTCCCGGTCCGGGGTATGAACTGCTGGCCTGCTCCAATGGCGGGTTCAGTTTTGCGGTACTCTGGCTGTTACCCGGCGCGCCCCCCAAATAGGCGTAGCCAGTATTAAATGCGCCCCTCATTGCGACCGTGTCGGGACGAGAACCTGCCCCCCCCACCTTACCACCTTCAGAGCTGGAAAAGTTGCCCCAGGAATCGAGCGCAATACCCAACCAACCGCCATGGAAACCGGGGAACTGCTTACCATCCCGCATTCGCTGGGCATATCCCATCGCACCACCAAAGCCGCCCGGTGATGGGGATTGGTTGGCATCGGAGAACACCACGGCGACACCATCACCACCCCGTCCGGCGCTCTGGTGCCAGGCGTAATAATCAAATGAAACCCGAATGGCATTGGCATCAGCCGGGAACAGATATCTATAAGTCAAAGAGGCAGCCTGGTCCCCCAACTTACGGGTAATCACCAGTCGACCATTGTTGATCCCGGGCGAAGCGGAGCCCGGCAGCTTGGCAGAGACCCAATTACTGCCCAGTGTATCCCGGGAAAAGGTATCTATCGGCAGGCAAGTCATATCCGGCTCAGTTGGCTTCTCCAGCGCCAGAAAACCAAAGTTCTCCTGATTATCATGCCGATCCTGATTGGCGGTTTCGTCCACCACCATACTGACTTCATCGGCTTCGATACCGCACATCCGCAGCCAACCACCATCATTGTCATTTCGCGACTCAAGACCCGCCACCAGCACAGGTGCGGAGCTGAACCAGTCAGAAGCCAGCGGCGAATAGTAGCCGCACTGGCGGGACAGGCTGGCGTTATGTCCGGAGACATTAATGCCACTGCCAGCCTGAAAACGCACCTCCCCATCAGGGGTGTCTATCACGCCTTTACCCGGCGCCATCGCCAGCCAGGCCATATCTTCGTCCTGCAGGTGATTCAGATTTACTCCACCGGGATAACAGCGGTTCCCCCGCACAGCACCTGAGCTCTCCATCGCCAGCCACAGTTCATCGGAATAAGCAGACGGCCTCAGTCCCACACTGGTCAACCAACAGTTATTATTGCTGGTTTGCAATTGGGTCAACACAGTGGTCAACCCAGGTTCCAGATCAAGGCTTTCGAAGTATCCCCGTTTTCCTCCCCGGTTGACGGTATCTATCTCTTCGCGGCCAGCCACTATCAAACGTTTACCGGTGGAAGTCTTAAGCCAGTGTTTTCCGGGCAGCACAGCAATCCAATCAACCGGGGTCACGTTCGCCGCCCCACTGCTTCCCGGAGCAGTCTCACTGCGGTAACTGAAGCCATATCTGTCCACACTGGTTAAAAACGCCGACGCGGGAGCACTGCGTCCGGGGTTGGAGGCAGTAATACGCGGCATCAGGAATACCAGAGGTTTGGTGCCCGGCGGGAAGGGTCTGTCAAAGCTGACCGCTTGCTGATTTGCCTGGCCAAATTGAAGCGGTAATCCTGTCTTGACGACGGAAGGACACAAAGGGCCAAAGTCGGCATTGGCAACATCATCCAGGTCGACATCGACCCTGTCTATCCACCAGGGAGCCATTGCGCCCCCCGCAGAGAGTGCGCCGGTGATCTCAGAGGTCACATCAATATCTGCGCTCCCCCCCACATAAACCACGCCATGAATTTTACTGCCGTGGCGCATGGTCAGGTTGCCCGACACATAAATCACCAGATTGGCGGCATCACCAAAGCCATAATCAACGTTGAACCAGGTGGCATCCAGATAGAGATTATCGAAGTACAGACGCACACTTCTGTCCTCCGCTTCAACCGCTGAGATACCGCTGAAATGACCATTACCAAATCTGTAATCCCCGGGTTCAAATTCATCGGGGAAACTGTCGGGACAGGATGACAACATATGGCAGCTGATGTTACCGGCACTGCGCAGATCTCTGGGAGGGGTCAAAGCGTTGGGATGCAGCCCGGTCACTGGATCGGTAAAGATCTGCTTGCAGGCGGGTAAGGCCTGCGCGGAAGAGAGGGGAATAAACCAGCAGAGCAATGCCAGCCCTGTAATGATCAGATAGTTGACGGAGAGTGGCCGTTTACAGCCCATGGGACGCGCCTTATTGCAAAAACCGCAGCCGGTAATAAACCGGGCAAATAAGCGGCATATGTATCACTGTGTTACACAGCGTACTCCTGCATCCCCCACTCAGGCAACTTATGACGTACCTGCAGCACTTTTTTGCTACTGCTCTCGCCAGTGCAACTTCTTGTCATGCCCCCTGAAAGTGCCAAAGTAAGCACTGGATCTTGGATCCTGAGCCAGGGTTGGGCTGCTGCCATCCCAGTTCCAGTAAAATTTAAGCCAGGAGGGTGAAGCCAGAGGTGCCTGTATCCAGCCGCGATACAGGCTGCTTCCCGTAGATTGCCAAAGCAGGTTTGATTGCCCCTGAACCAGAGGACCTGAACCGCTGCGAGTGATCGCCTGGCCGCCAGCGAGGTCCGGGTCATAACTGTAGCCATTGCTATCATCTACCGAAGATAGCAATGCGGGGTTAAAACCTGAGATGCCAGAACCTTCGGCAGTGCAGCTATCCATCAGGTTCACCGCCCAGTTGCTGCCGTTCCAGTATTCTGCACGCAATGGCATCTGCAGCACTTCTGTTTCAGGGCCGTAAACATTATCCATTGTCAGCCTGCCAAACAGCAGTTGCTGACTACCAAGCTTCACTGAAGTACAGGATGCACCACTGCAAACTCCGCTACTACCGGCATCCATATCCGGGTTGACCATTTCTGCGACGCCATCACCATCCTGAATGATGATACCGGTATCCAGGGATACAAAGGGCCCATCAACTCCCGGTGCCGTTGGACGGTTAAAACTCACAGCATGGCCAGTAACAGTGGCCACGCCGTTAATCCAACTCAGTGTTGGCACACTGCTTAATCTGGCAGCCATGTCTACGCCGGAATTGGCGTTTTCAGCAGCCAAAAGCGCCGTGGCATTGGCAAAGTTGGCCGCACTTGAGGCTGAGGTGACAAAGTTCTGGGTTTGCGCCTGTTGCAGGTTTCTTGCTGTGGCAGTAAAGCTGACGGAAAACTCCTGCCCCATATAACTGAATGCGGCACCGCCACTGCCACAGGCGGGGATCAGGGAGACAGCCGACAACAAAAATTCGGCGGGTACAAAGCGCCCAACTGGCTCACTCACTGCCGCCGGAATATCTGCCACAGCACTGCTGCTGCCCAGATAGTCTGCCGGCGGGGTTGCACTGAAACGAAACACCCCAACTTCACTGACGGACTGCTCGAGTTCCTGCTGCCCAGTACCTGAGATCGTATGGTCATAGGAGGTAAGGCCGGTAACCCCGTTTGCACCTCCCACAGGAGCCACCAACTGAGATCCCAGCTGAATACCTGTGTGAGCATAGTTTGGCGTCACCGGATTGTTGCAAAGGTCGCCATCATCGGCCGCCACCCAGGCTCTGCCACTGACATTTAATTTAAACGTTTCTCCGGCTCGCTTAAATACGGGACAGGTAGCATCTGCCGCACTGCAGGTCGACTCAGTTGATACACATAAACCCACAGGGGCACTGACGAAGCTGCCCGAGCCAGTCAGCGTTAAACCTTCATCATCATCCCCTACGGCCCCTGAATAGCTGGCGTTCAAACTCACACGCCCGGCATCAGGGTAATCCAGTGTCAACTGAGCCTGTCCCTGGGCATCGAACGTTGTAGTAATTGTGGTTGAACTGGCCTGGGTTCGGCCAATGTCATTACCAAACAGGGCAATTTGAGGCTCGCTGCCAACAGGCACAGGGGCCGATGGCGAGTTGTAACCGCTCCAGAATTCAATATCTTTGCTCACACTGGCAAATGCCGGAGTGCAAACCAGCGCATTATCGGATGAACGTACAGCTGTGATATTGGCTGTGACAGGCTGACCGGCCAGCTTATCCGGCACATCAATCAGGAAACCACTGTCAGCAAAACTGAAACTGCACTGGGCTGCAGTCGCCACCGCCCCATTGCGACTGCATAGCACAGGGTTATCAGCGGCGGGCGTCGAGCTACTGATGCCTATAGTGACAGGTGACGTATTCAGCCCTTGTAAACTCACCTGGGCTGAACCATTGGTCAGATTGACTGTACTGGTTTGCCATCTTGCGGCATTGGCGTCATCCACAGACAAAACCGCACTGACACTGTCAGTCACCAACTGGGAGCAGGATGCATCGGCACAGGCCTTAAGGGTCATCACCTCTGGGGTGCAGGTCAGCGGCGTGGCTGAATATTCAAATTCAAAGTGATGAACCTGACTGTCCAGATCATTCATTTTGATAGCACACACCTGCAGGTTGTCTATCTCGTGATTGTTGGAAACATCACCGGTTGAGCCGGTAAAAGAGAGAAAGAAGTCGGCAGGCACCGCCCCCTGCCCGGATGCCGCCTGGGCATCGAAGCCGGGAATTAAATTGAAGTAACCCGAACCATTGTTGATATCACGCTCAACCAAGACTTCGGTACTGCCAGTAATTCTAGAGTCCAGGGTAATTCGGTATCTGTGCCCGGGCCCCGGCGTGCTGGTGCCACGCAAATCCAGATTAGGGCTGAGGTTGGCAGCTGTACCCGTCAGGTAGTTATAGTTTGAGGCTTCTGAGCCTCGAATAGAGACAGCCTGTGGTCGTGAACCGGGTCCGCCAACCCGCCCTTCTGTGGGGTTGGCAAAGTTGCCCCACTCATCAAAACCAACACCCAGCCAACCTCCGGCAAAACCGGCATCACCATTATTACGCTGGGCATACCCCAGAGAACCACCAAAGCTTCCGGGTTCAGGCGTTACCGAACCATCAGAAAAGATCACTGCCATACCATCAGCGCCACCACCAAAGTTGGGCGACCAGCCATAATAGTCAAATTCCACCACCACATAGTTGGCATCGGCAGGAAACAGTTTGCGTAAGGTCAATGCTGCAGCCTGGTTGGTCGCGTCTTCGGTAATCCGCAGTCGCCCGCCGGTAACATAGGGAGAAGTCACTCCTGCAGGTACTGTCACATCCCAGCTATCACTGGACAGTCCTGCGCTGAAATCATCGTTCACACATTGCAGAACCGGAGGATCCTGTTTTACTTCCAGAGCGACAATGCTGTAGTTTTCCTGATTATGATTTCGTTCAGAGTCCCAGTATTCATCTTCATCCACTACCATGGAAACACTGGAAGCCGACAAGTAACACCGCCTCAGCCAACCGCCATCAAGACCATTTCGGGATGTCTTTTTTCCCACCAGTGACGGCAAGCCGGTAAACCCGGTAAGGGATGAGCGGGCATTACATTGATCGCTCAAAGTGGGACCACTACCAGTATTAAAGTTGGCGAAGTCATACTGAATATCAGTGCCATCGACCGTGATAGTTCCGTTACCCGCACTGGTGGCCAGATAAGCGATCTCTTCATCGTTAACATTGGCGGGAAGCACAGCTCCCGGAATACAGTAACCGGCACCATTCCAGGCATCAGACAGATCCAGAGCCAAACTCAGGCTGCCGCTGTTAAGCAGTCCAATAGATGTACTCCAACAGCTGGAGTTATTGTCGGTTTGCAACTGGTGCAGTGCCACATTTAATCCGGAGTCCAGGCTTACCGAATCATAATTGGATTGATATTCCGAGGTGACGGCATTGGTGGTAAGCGTACCGGCCACCAGAGGTGTGCCATCGGAAAGAGTGTAACTGCCCGGCGTCACCGCTATCCAGGAGACATCCGTCATACTGTTGGCTGTGGTAACCGAGCTGGGAGACTGCTCCTGAGTAAAGCTGAAACCTGTGTTGCTGACACTGGTCAAGAATAAAGAGGCTGGTCCGTCAGATGAGGGAGAAGAAACATCTATGGTCGGCATCAGGAACACCAAAGGTGTCACGCCCGACTCAAATGCACGATCAAAGGTGACACTGCGCCCTGAAGTTGTACCGAATTGCAGGTCAAATGCTGGCTGACCATCACCACAAAGCCCACTAAGGTCTGCATTGGCCACGGCATCAGCGTCATAGGTTACATCGGCCCGACCGGAAACATTCAGATTACCACCTGCGGCCAATGCCCCCTCAAGTGTTGCCTGACCGCTGTAGTTAACATTGCCATCAACATAAATAATGGCATTCACCTGGTTTTTACCGGCTACGTTGAGGTTGCCGCTGACATAGATAAACAGGTTTTCGCCGGGCCCGGAGGTATTGATAAAGGAGTTGGTCAGGTTGAGCGTGTTGAAGTAAAGCCGGGTAGTTGTGCCAGAGGTTGTCAGGGAAGAACTGTTTTCAAACTGTCCCGTGTCATAGTCATAGTCTCCGGGAGTAAAAGGACAGGTTCCGTTTTTGGGACAGGTAAAATTATTGAGTGGAGGCACCATCACTCCGGGGGGAGGCACTATGGTCCCGGAACCCAAATTTCCTGATGGCGGGTCCTGAAACACATCATCACAGCTGGGCAATGCGGAAACAGATGAAACGCTTAATAAGTAAAGTCCAACTGATATCCCTATCGCCCTGAGGCTAATCCACACGTGCCTGCACCTCCACCATACGGTTTACCCGTAAGCAATTACTGTCGCCACCGGCACCACCACTACACTGCCCCGCCTCGCAAACTGCACTGCTGGACAGGGTAAACTGATTCAGGGTGTCACCATTAAAGTTAACCGTTACCAGATTACAACCCACACTTACACTACATCCACTGAAGCCGGGCTGGTTGGGTGGCGTCCAACTGGTCCCTACAGCACTGCAGTCGGTCGCCGCACTGCCTCCTGGCGGAAATAACTGGGCCAGAGCTGCATCAGCGCCACTGTTGGCAGCCAGCAATGCTCTTGTGCCCCACACCTCCAGGTTGACGTTGTCATCTGCATCGCCCAATACCCGGATCAATGCAGCAGTAATCACAAACATCACTGTGATGATAAAAATGCCCACCACAAGTGCGCTGCCTTGCTGATTGGAACGCCTAAAATTACGGGACATTAACCACCTGCACCTGTTGTTGATATCTAAACTTCTGACCCACAGCCTCAAACTCCGGACTCAGCATCACAATGGCGTTATTCACCAGGGTCGCCGGTTCCAACTCAATCGGCGCATCGGATGCCAAATCATTGGTAACCCCCTCAGCCATCAAGACTCCTGTTCCCATTGAAGAAGGAGCCAATTGGGTCGGATGATTAATGCCATAGTCGGCATACCGATACAGACTGACACTGCTGCCACCCTGGAGAAAACAGTAGCTGACAGGCTCGGACACTAAAAGCAACCTCTGCCTTGGGGAGGCCTCAGCAAACTGCACGCTACGATTAAAAGTATAGGTGGTGATATTGGCCGCGGTGGAAACCGAGTTGATTGAGAACAGTTTACCGGTAGTGGATTCGGGATTTGCGTAAACATCTGATGCCACCAAAGGGTAGATCAGCGCCATATAATCTGCACTGATCGGCATAGGAGCAATAATCGCAGTACCTGAATTGGCAGCAGCATCGGGATAGACAGGCATGGACAGATAATTGGATGCAGCCTCAATGGGTACAAATTCCAAACACTGCCATTGGCTGCCATCGCTGCGAACTCTCAAGCTGTTGGGCGCCGCATTACGGATATCACGGGTCATGCGTTCAAGGGCAAAACGGCTTTGACTTAATACCTGATCCACGGATGTAGAATCCAGAAAGATCCGGGTACCAAACACGATAAAGCTGGTGACCCCCACAGCCAGGATCCCAAGGATGATGATCACAGTGACCATCTCTACCAGGGTAAAACCACGCTGACAAAGCTTCTTTCTACCTGGCTGTTGCAACTGACGATTCACCATCAATAGTTACTCCTGACACCATTAAAGGTAATCGCTTCGCCATTGGGCGTGGTCACAGTCACGGTAATCAAGCGGGTCACATTACCACTGCCCACTGTGACCGCCAGTCCATAGCCAGGATAAATATCCGCATATGTCTGGCTGGAGTCCAACATCTGAGAGTTCTGGTTCATGCCGTTGTAGTCATCAATATCATCCCAGTCATCCCGGCTTTCACCTGTCTCTGGGCCAGGCACTGTCGTGCAGGCAGGTAAGCCATTAGTACCACAGGGTGTGCCACCATTGGCGTCCGCATTGTCGTCGTAACGCTTGCCCCAAATCTCATTCATCACTGAATGCCCAAGCTCAGCGCTTCGAACCCGATACAGGGTATCTGCCGCCCTGTCCGCCTGAGGGAAAAGCATAGTACCCAGCATCACCAGTGCCACCGCCAGCACCATCATGCCAACCACCATCTCGATAAGGGTAAAACCCTGCGACCGGGATTTAACTGCCTTCATGGATATACCCCTGGGATTCAATGGCGATACGCGTAGTGTCATCGGCGGTTATCTGTAAACAGTTACCCGCGCACACAGATCCTGCGCCCCAAAAGGCCTGGCCAAGACGGTTAAAGTCGAGGAAAAATGTTTGAGAAGCATTGGGAGTCAGGGTAAGGGATGTGCCTCTTGGCAGATCCTGCAGCGCATCGGTACGCTCGACCGTGCCGCTGCAAAGGTCACCGCTGCGGCCGTTGTAGTGAACAATTTGATAGCCTGAGGTGGTGGCGTTGAATCGATAACAGCGGTCAGCATTATTGAGCGCCATCAACTGTGCCTTACGCAACTCCCCAATCACCTCATCCCGCAGGGTAAAGCTGCTGACACTGGTCGAGGACAACAGGCGTGGCAGTACAGTCACCGACAAAATAGATATCAGCAAAATGGTGACAACAAGTTCAACCAGGGTAAATCCCGATTCAGGTTTGATGATTCCCGGCACCAGGCCTCTCCTCAAGGATATTGCTCGCCACAGGGCAAGCGGCTGACAGGACTGTGAAAAACACTATTAGTGAGTATGACAAACTCATGGCGCAGATACAAAAAAGGCCTGCTGGGCAGGCCTTTTAATAAGCGGGCTGATTAGCAACCGGTAACGACAACATTGAAATCTGGAGTATCGCCTGCTGCAGTCGGCTCAGTGTATTCAATTTTACAATCAGCTGGCGCACCATTCTGACGAATAGAAATACTGCCAGGATTCGGAGAATCTGCAGTATAGAGCCAGTCTTCAGTAGGAGTACCAGTATCCTGGCCTAAACTGATTTCCGCTGCAGCAGCGATTGCAGTATTGGTCGCATCCAAATATCCATAGACTACATCCACATCCACAGGTGAAGCTGTAGTGCCAATGTTTACAGTGCTCGTCGCAGCGTTTTGTACACCTTGCAGTGCCGCCTTGGAGTACACCAGGCTATTGGCCCCCTGAATCGCAGCCTTCAAACCATCCAATGCTGACGCACGGGCATCAGACTGCAGATTAATAAACTTAGGCGCAGCGGTTACCGCCAGAATGCCGAGAATAATGATCACTACTACCAGTTCGATTAGGGTAAAACCTTGTTGTCTTTTCATAACTTAACCTTCTCTACTTTAGCTGCCACCAGCAGTGACAAAATTCAAAACTCTTTACGCAATTATCAGTTGGTAAAGCTCAACACCTGACTTGTCCCAGGGTTGTACACCACACCTTTCCCAAGAGAAAGATCCAGCGTACCCTCCGGAATCCCCGTATTTGGGTCAAGCTTTAGCGACGCAACCTGGTGGAATAAACACAGATCCAGATTGTTTACGGTTTCACCATCAATGGAGATGCCGCTGCCACCAGCACCATCCAGCATTTTTACTGTATAACGCTTATCCCTAGCATCTTGATTGTATAGCACATTTCGCGGTGCATTTTGCAAAACATTGTTAAACACCTGTTGACAGGAAGTATCCGTCATTTGTGTAGCATTGGTGACCTGAGTACCGCCTGTCACCGCGCCGGTAGGGAAACCGAAACGGCTGTCCAGGGTCACACGGCTGCCATCCAACACCACGTTGTCATTGTTGCGACCTTCTACTTCCCATTGCGCTCGCACAAAGCCGACCGCAGTAGCCAAACCACCGGCAACACCGTCGACACTGGCGTTCTCTGCATCGTCAGTGACGTTTAAAAACCTGGGAATGGCCGTAGCAGCCAACAACCCGAGGATAACGATCACAATAACCAATTCGATCAGAGAGAAACCCTGCTGTTGTCTCTTCATCCTTCCCCCATAGACTATAACCTGTCCATTTTACCAATTAATCTCACATTAAAAAGCAGATTGTGATCATCATCTGCCACCCGTTAAAAAAATCACCTCACCGGATTGCAGCTGATAGCTGAGGCGACTGCCATCCGGTGCCATAAACCAGCATGCGCGGGAGTCTGCATCATACTCAACCAGCAGATCCTCACCGTCAGGCCGGACGCCAAGCAGTTGATACCATAAGGTTTCACAGCCTGACTGACTCTGCTCATGGGGCAAAGGCCAGCCACCATCAGCCATAGCAACCTGTGATGGCCGACTGTGCTCCAAGGAGACAGCCTCATCATCACTGGTTCCTGCCATATCCACTCGCTCCACCCATGAAAGAGTCAGCTTTGGTGGCTTCCCCTCTCCCAGCCATTTGGAGCGAGTCATGGCCAATACATTCAGCAGACGGGTCTGCTCAACCTGCAGTCCCTGGGCAACAACCCCGGGGACAGCCTCAAAATATCTGTAACCCAATACCGCCAACACCAGGAGCAACAGCACAACTGCCACCATCTGCCGAAAAACGCCCTGCAGACGACCGGCGGATTCTTCGGATGAATCCATCCGTTAACCCCCGCCTTTGACCACGTTGAGCATATCCCACATTGGCAGATAAATACCCAGCGCCAGCACCAATACAATACCGGCCACAATACCAATAAGTATGGGCTCCAGCTTGGCAGTCAGGTTCTTCAGGTCGTAATCAACCTCGCCCTCGTAGAAGTCGGCAGCATCATTCAGCAGCTGATCTATCTGGCCGGTTTCTTCGCCCACGGCCACCATTTGCAGTACCAGAGGAGTGAACAACTTACTCTGGTTGGATACCCGCAGCAGTGAGTCACCTGACTCAATGCCCTTACGCATATCCACTATTCGGTCGTGCATATAGGCGTTATCCACTGCATCAGCCACCAAACTCAGCGCCTGGGTCATGGGAACGCCTGCGCTGATCATCATGGCGAAGCTGCGACAATATCTTGCCAGGGTGGAGCGCTCAATAATGGAGCCCACTGCAGGCATATGCAGCTTCCAGCGATCCCACTTTTTCTGCCCTTCCTCCGAATTCATCCAGTAACGGATGCCGAAGATGACACCACCGGCGACCACCAACATAAATGGCCAATAGCTGACAAAAAAATCCGACGTGCCGATCAAAATCCGGGTCGGTAATGGCAGCTCGGCACCGAATCTGGAGAACATGGTGGCAAACTTGGGAATCACAAAAATATTCAATACCACCATAGCGATGGTAATAGCGAACAGTACGAACACAGGGTAACGCATGGCGGCTTTGATCCGCTTGCGGGTCTCCTGCTCGCGTTCGATATAACCGGACAGCTGTTTAAAGGCCTCTTCCAGCTTACCCGTGTTCTCCCCCACATGAACCATAGAGATAAACAGGGTATCAAACACGTCTCTGTGCTGATTCATCGCTGCCGATAGCGGGCGTCCCGAAATCAACTGCTCAGAAATATCGTTCAGCGCATCTTTCATCCGCTGAGAGTGAGCAGTCTCCGCCAGACCGGCAATCGCTCGCAGCATAGGAATGCCCGAGCGGGTCAAAGAGTACATCTGACGGGTGAAAATCTGCAGTTCATCCAGGGTAACCCGGCGACCACCAATTAAACCCTGAAGATCAAAGCCCTGGCTATCCTTAACTTCTCTCAGCTCAAGGGGGATAATTGCGCGCTGCAGCAATACATCAGCCGCAGCCGATTCATTGGCTGCGTCGAGGTGCCCCTTGATAGTGGCTCCCTGCCTGTCCCTTCCCCGATAGCTGAACTTAGCCATTATCTATCCTCAACCAACTGCTCTTCCGGCACTTCACCACCGGCATCTTCCACCAGCTTGGCCACTTCACTGATAGTGGTCATACCCTGACGAAGATAGTGCAGCGCCGATTCAGACAAAGGCGTGAAGTTGGGGCTTTCTTTGGCCGCTTTAGCGAAATCCTGAGGATTGCCGCTGCGCATTGCTTCAACCATGATCTCATCCAGCTCGAGAATCTCGAAGATACCGATACGACCACGGTAGCCACTGCCGTTACAGCTTTGGCAGCCAACACCCTGTTTCAGTGGCGCAGAGGAGAAATCATCCGGGGTAATACTTGACAGCCAGGCTGAATCCTGAGGTGTCAGTTCGTAGGGAACCGCACAGTTCTGGCAAACCCGGCGCACCAGACGCTGGGCAATAATCACCCGTAATGCACTGGCAACCAGATAAGGGGCAGCGCCCATATCCAGCAAACGCAGGGCACTGGTGACGGCATCATTGGTGTGCAGTGTCGAGAGTACAAAGTGACCCGTTAATGCGCCTCGCAGACCGATCTCCACCGTCTCCTGGTCACGCATCTCACCCACCATGATGATATCGGGATCCTGACGCAAGGTAGTTCTCAGTACGTTGGAGAAGTCGAGGCCAATCTTATGGTTCACCTGCACCTGGTTAATCCTTGGCAGCTGATATTCCACCGGATCTTCCACCGTGATGATCTTGCGATCGGCAGTATTCAATTCACTCAAAATACCGTAAAGCGTGGTGGTTTTACCGCTACCCGTAGGTCCGGTAACCAGCAGCATGCCATGGGGACGACGTATCTGTTTACGTACCCGGTTAAGAATGTCCTGTGGCATACCGGTTTCATTCAGCGTCAATAGGCCCGCCGACTGATCCAGCATACGCATTACCACTGACTCGCCGTGATAAATCGGCATGGTGGAAATACGAACGTCAATGGCGTGACCCTTAATATCCACATGGAAGCGGCCATCCTGCGGAAGACGCTTTTCTGAGATATCCAGGCCAGCCATCAGCTTAAGTCTCAGTACCAGTGCAGCCGCAATATTTGACTCATTGAGGGTGTTTTCGTGCAACTGACCATCGATACGCTGACGTATCCTCAGCACCTTCTCACCTGGCTCAATGTGGATATCCGATGCCCGCATCTGCACCGCATCTTCAAAAATAGAGTTGAGCAGTTTAACCACTGTGGTTTCGCTGTCACTGTCTGTCTGGGTCAGAGCGCCCAGGTCAAACATATCGTCGGCGGCATACTCCTCTTCCAGCTTACCCGCCATCGCCGCGATATCGCCGGTACGACGATACAGGGTATCGAAAGCAGCCATCAGCTGGGCTTCGGTAGCCACCGCCAGGGATATCGCCTTGGGAGTCAGCAGCACCTCGAGGTTATCGATCGCCTGCAGATCTGCCGGGTCACTCATGGCCACCAGTACGGAATCACCATTATCCTCAACCACAAGGGCGCGATAACGACGAGCCTGTACTTCCGGCAGAAGGTTCACTACTGCGGCGGGTACAGCCCGGCGACTGACATCCAAAAATGGAATGTTCATCTGGTGGGACAGGAATTTCAGCAATTGTTCCTCGGTCAAACATCCGAGGGTGATCAGTGCACGCCCCAGCTTCTGACCGGATTTTTTCTGCTCTGCCAACGCCTGCATCAACTGATCTTCAGAGATGATCTGCTCCTGTACCAGCAGATCACCCAGACGCATTTTTAGTTTTGGCTTCATTCCACAGCTCCCAACTGCTCCAATCTTTGCTGTACAAAAGTGGTTGCGCTGTCAGACAGCCCACCTGCCGCCAGGGCATTTCGATAAATTCCTGCAGCTTCAGCGTATCTGCCCTGCAGATCTACCGCATAGGCTTTGGCCATCAACCAACGGCTCTGTCCCGGCTGCAATGCCAGCAATCTGTCGTATGCCTGCTCTGACAGATCGTTACGATTCAGCCCCTGGGCCAAATCGCCAATCAGAGCCCATTTTTCTATTGCCTGAACACCGCTGGCTTGCATCAAAATCGCATTGTCATAGGCTTGCTGCAGCTGACCGGCTGACTGATACACTCTGGCCAGCAGCAAGCGGTAATTCTGATACTCCGGAAACGCGTCCAGCCCCTGTATCAGAGTAGAGGCTGCCTGATCCAGCTCACCCTCACCATAAAACACAGCGGCGAGATGTTCTCTGGCTCTGTGCAATCCCGGGTTGTACTCAAGCGCCCTGATGTACTCGGACTTTGCTCGCTCAAAATCACCATTTTGCTGAGCTTTATCACCCAGCTCGTAACGCTTTTGAGCCAACTCTGCCGGAGACATAGGCACAGGTGTCACCGCCATTTGCCCGGCCTGCTTATCACTACCCTTGTCAGTATTCACTGCAGCGGATTGAACCGACCTGGATGCTTTCACTCTGGGTTCCGGCTTAACCTGCGGTTCTACGGTCTGCTGATCTTTTGTGTTTACTGAGGCGCTGGCAGCGGCTTCGTCTCTGGCAGGCGGCTCGGCGGCAACACTCACTCTGGACTGCTGAGCAGTAACTGTTTCTGTACCAGCCTCAGTAAGGGCTTCTGAGGCGACGGCAGACTCTGACTGAGAGGAGTCCCGAACGGGAGTTGCTGTCCGAGATGATTGTTCGACATCCTCACCTGTCTGAGTCAGAACTTGTTCATCTGTTTGCGCCAAGCCGGTGACTGTTGGCTTGCCTTTATTGACCACTGGTTGTGGCTCAGATGGCTGCACCTGAGATTGCTGCCGGACATCCTGTTTATTCGGCGAACCAGCCTGTAATTGCAGCCACAGGTAGAAGGTTGCCCCTGTGCCCGCCAATATGACTACCAACAGCAGGACCCACAGCCAAACTCTGGATTTGGGCTGCTGAGGCAAACGCGCCGGCGCCGCTGACTCTAGATTGGTGACCTGATGTTGCTGCTGTCTGGATTCCAGATCCTTCAGCATCTGGTTAATTACACTCATAAATTCGTTACGCTCCACACAATTGCAGCGGTCAGCGCGCAAATGCTCACTGCAGCAGCGATCAAAATCCCCTGACGGTTCAACTGGGAAGCATCTTCTGTATCTTTAATGGCGCCTTTGATATGACGACGACGAATTCTGTCATCGCCTTCGCCATAACTCAGCATCATGGCCTTGTGGCTGAGCACGTTAATCAATCGCGGGATCCCCCGTGAAGCCTTGGCGATCATCTGGCTGTCACGGCCGGTAAACAGCGGACGCCCCTGATAGCCGGCGACGTTAAGCCTGTGATTGATATAGCCCTGAGCTTCCACAGCGGTAAGAGGGCGCAGCTGATAGCTGAAGGTGATTCGCTGGCGCAGCTGGCGGAATCTGTCTTCCGCCAGTCGTTGATCCAATTCAGGCTGACCAAACAGCACCACCTGCAGCAATTTGCGGCTCTCTGTTTCCAGATTGGTAAACAGGCGCAGAGCTTCCAGGCTGTCTTCCGGCAAGGCCTGAGCTTCATCCAGCACCAACACTGTATGCAGGCCCTCAGAAGCCAGTTCCACCAGCTTTTGCTGGATAAGCTGAGTCAGTTGCTGCTGATCCACCTCTTTGCTGTATTCAATGCCCAATTCCATGGCTACTGCCCAGCGCAGCTCAGCAGGTGTCAGGTAAGGGTTGGGCACATAAGCACAGCGGAAACGCTCCGGCAGCTCATTCATCAACTTACGACAAATCAGCGTCTTGCCTGTGCCCACTTCACCTGTAACCTTGATAAAGCCTTCGCCGGTTTGCAGCGCAGCCTGCAGCACCTGCAGCGCCTCCACATGGGGCGCCAGCCCAAAGAAAAAACCTGTATTGGGCGTCAGCGAAAATGGCGTCTCAGTCAGCCTGAAGTGTTGCAGATACATGGCCTGTTACTGCTCCTGCCCCTGCTGTTGGGAATCATCTTGCTGTTCTGTCGGGTACCAGCGATCCAGCAGATCCCGGGTACGTTCCAACTCTTTCTGCCAGGTGTCTTTGCCTACCACGGTTGGTTTAAGCATGATCACCAGCTCAGTCTTGCGCTTTTGCATGGCGCGGTTTTTAAAGGCTTCGCCCAGCAGCGGGATATCACCCAGCAGCGGGATCTGAGACACCACCTCTGTGTTGTCAGACTTCATCAGACCACCAATCACCACTACATCGCCTGAGTTGGCTTTAATCACGGTATCCGACTCACGAATTTCGCTTTCTGCCAGAGGCAATTCCAACGTGCTGCCACTGACCTTGATCTGCTTAACCTGCTCGCTGACGTCAATCACTGAAGGATGAATATGCAGCAATACATTGCCCTGCTCATCAATCTGTGGCGTCACATCCAGTGCAATACCGGAGAAGAAAGGGGTCAGCTCCACATCCGGGGTGGTAACCGGTGTTGCTGAAGCTACTGTGGTGGAGGACACGTTAGTGACGAAGTACTCATCCTTACCCACTTTAATGACAGCTTTCTGGTTGTTGGTTGCCGTCACCCGTGGGCTGGACAGCACATCCACATCACCCTGGGTATCCAGCAGACTAATCATGGCGGAAAAGTCTTTACCGGAAACTTTCAGAGAAGTAATACCGCCCAGAGTATTGGTAATAGTGTCGCCCAGCGTCGCGGGAGAGGTGCCAAATTCAAAGTTGGTGCTGCCGACATGGCCAAGCACATCCTGCCATTGAATGCCCTGCTGATAGCCATCAGACAGAGTCACCTCAAGCACCTTGGCTTCCAGAATCACCTGACGCTGCAGGTGACTTTCGGCTTTCTGCAGGAAGTTACGCACTTCGCGGATCTCATTGGGATAAGCCCGCACGGTCACCAGACCGGCCTGAGGAGACAACACCACCTGACGACCACCACCTGTATTGCCGATAATGGCAGTCAGGGTTTCCTGCAGTTCGCCCCAGAAATCCGTGTCAGTTTGCGAACGGATAAAAGTACCGTTGGTTTCCTGGCTGCTGGAGCCACTATCACTGCCGCCAACGTTATTGCTCAGATTATTACTGGAGGAGTTGGTATTGCTGGAATTACCATTATTGCTGTTGTCAGAAATACGACCGGCGCTGACAGAGGTGATACTCAGCCCCTGACGCTGCATGTAGAGATAATTCAGCGGGAAGGTTTCGGTACGCATGCCTGCCGGATAGACACGCAGAATATTGCCTTCGACCTTGATGTCAAAGCCATACATATCCTCAACGACCTGCAGCGCCTCACTCAGTGTCACCTTCTTGAGAGACAGAGTAATTTCGCCGGTCACATTGGGATGCACCACCACACTCAAGGGAGAACCCTGAACCAGGCTGGCAAAGAAGACCCTGGCAGACACATCATTGGCAGAAACATCAAATCTGCGCTCGGAAGGCGCTCTTGCCTGGCTGCTTCCCAGCAGGCTTGAGGCGGCCAACTCACGCTTCACTGAATCTGGCATCACTGCCGGTGGCGGGGGCGTTGCAGCTTTGGCTTGCTGCTGAGACATCATATCCCGCACCGTCTCCTTGGCTGCCTCAGGTTGAGGACGATCCACCGACTGGCACCCCATCACAAACAGGGGAACAATAAGAAAAGAATACTTGCTTGAAATCATGAGGTTAACCTTATTTCCCAGTGACAGAGGTGAACAAAACCAATTTACGACCATCTTCAAGCATCACCTGCTCTTTGTTGATCTGACTTATTTTCACTCCCTGCACACTGTCTCCCCTATGATAAATCTTGTTGTTGATAACGGCGAAAGCCTGCTTTCCCGTCCAGGTAATTGAGTTGAGCACCAACCTGCCGTTGCCATTGCTGACAACCGGGCCTTTTCCATCGGGGTCAAATATCACGGCAGGCCGGGTTGGATCTTTAAGCGTCTGGGCGCCCACACCAAAGACTACTGAACAGGTCAGCAGCCCCATCAAGGCACCGGTGGAAACAAGTCTAATAAGCAACACTGATGTACTCCTCATTGACGCTCAGGGTGTAGAACTCCAGCGATACCTCTGCCAGCGGATAATCTTTGACCTGATAGTCCAGCTGCTTCCAGTAAACCTTCTCAGGCAATTTCTCTACCGTTTGCATAAAGCGTAAAACATCAAAGTACTGACCTTTGATATTTAATTTTGCTCCATGGCTGTATAGATTGATTTTGTTTTCCGCATCACCATCAAGCAAAGGCTTGGGCGGCAAAGACTCAAAGCCGGTAACAGTGACACGCTTGGCACTGGCCATCATGGTATTCAGCAGCACAGGCATAACATCTGATGGCACGACATTGTGGCTTTCCAGCCTGTCTTCAATATCTGTCAGTTGCTGCTGCAGGTCATCGAGACGACGACGGAAATCGGCATTTGGATCTTCCGCCAGTTTCGCCTGATACATGGCGATCTGTTGATTGGAAATGTCATTTTCCTGAGTGACAGATTTAATCTCCCGGCTCAGCTTTTGATTACTCTCCATCATACTGCTCAGGGGCATGATCAATATGGTGAGCAAAACCGCCAGCACTGCTATGGCAATCAACCCCCGCTCTCTGGCGGTCAGGGCATCAAACTTATCTCTTAACTGGTGCCATTGATGCTTCATTTGGCGCCCTCCGCTGCCGCAACAGGTTTCTCTTCTGGCTTGCTGCTCAACACAAAGGCAATAGGCTGACCTTCGCCCCTGTCCATATTGATAGCGGAGAACGCATAGCCTTTAAGAGTTTCAGTCGACTTAAGCTGGTCAATCCAGAAAGGAACTGTTTGTGCCTGCACGCTGTAACCTTCAAAACTGAATTTTTGATTGGCGGCCTGAATACGGGTAAGCCATAGCTTGTTTGCTGACACGCCCGCCAGATCAGTAAGCAGGATGGAGAAGCCTTCACTGGTGATATCGCTGCGACGATCCAACTCAGCCAACAGTTGTTGTTTCAGTAACAGCCTTTCATCCATGGCTTTGACCTGAGCAACCAAGCGGGGATCCGGCTTATGATTGCTGACCTTCTGTTCCAAATCTTTCTTCTGATTCTGCAGGTGATTTCGGGCCTGATGATGTTGAGCCAGCTCCTGGGTAAGGAAGCTATTCTTCCAGTAAAACCAGGCATTGGCCGCGCCACCGACCACCAACACAATCAGTACAAGCAGCACTGTTCGCTCAAAGGAGATGCGGAGCTCAGGAGGCAGGAGATCCGGAGTTAACAGGTTAATGCGGGTTTTCATGCCTGCTCCTCCTGTTGCCACTCCTGATAAGCACAGTCAGCAAAAGAGATACCTACCGAGGTATGTGGCACTGCAGAGACGGGCTGATTAAAGTTCGCCCCCACCAACTTGGCAAGGGCCTCATTGGCACCATCGATAAGGATATCAACAGCGGATACAGGAGCCTGACGCAGCTGACTTTCGAAATAATCCATGGAGCGTTGCAGCTCCAGACTCAGATTGTCAGCAGCGCCGTATGCCAAATCCTGCTCGGAAATGGCATGAATATCAGTAAAGCCCCTGACTCGCCGATGCATACACAGGCCACCATCACGTATCACAGTGAACAGCAGGTCCTGGCCGGCGTAGTGGCTGATGATCAATTTGGCCTGTTCGTTTTTGGGAGTGGCATGACACATGGCCAGCTCTTCGATGCTGATACCTTCAATCGTCAAATGGGAGTCAATGGCGCCGTGAACCAGCTTTTGCAACTCACTTTTATCCATGACAACCACAGACACCTTGGGTTGATTGGGCAGGCATGAGTCGAAGAAATCCAGATGCAGATTCTGCACAGGAATATTGACCATATCTTTAACCGCCCACAGCAAACTGTTGGCGACTTCATTATCGTCACCATCGGGGCGGTCAACAGGCAGTAATTGGTACCAGTGAGGGGCCAGCACTATCCTTAAGCTGGCGTGACCAAACTCTTTGGCCACTTTACCGAAAATGTCTTCCCAGTCACCTTCGATTGCGAATTCCATTTCAACCGCTGCCTGGTCTTCGGCGGCAGCCTGATGAACCCAAACCCTGTCAGGTGCAATATAGACTCCCAAAACCTTCCCCTCGCGGCGCTTCTTCCAAAACGCGAGACGATTGAAAACAGTGTTATTCATATAGTATTTCTACTTTCCAGTAGTGATTAACGGGGGAAATTGCCATACCTGGCATAGACGCACAAAATCTGCCACATCAATAATCGCAACGGTTTTTCGATTCCGTTACCAAGGAAAACTCTGCAGATAATTCTTTGTGATTTAGGCAATTAACCCAATTTACCCAGCCTATCTGTAAGTTAAGCGGATTTTACAGTGTTCGCCAATTAAATTACTAACATTGCAACGCAAATCAGGATTATACCGCTTCAGGGGACCCAAAAAATTTACCCTGACCACCACTGACCCCTAAAATTTGTAATGTTTGCCACTCTTCGAACAACTCAACACCTTCGGCCAGTACTGTAACATTTGTACGGTATAAACCGCCAATCAGACTTCGCACAAACAATTGATTCTCTGGACGAAGGTGAATCTGCCGAATGATTGACCTGTGCAGCTTCATCAGGTCGACCTTGTACTCACTCATATAGTGAACACTGACCACATCCTGGCCCACATGATCGACGCAAAGCTTGGCTCCCATGGTTTTAATCATCTGCAGTACAGATTTGAACTTATCCCCATGCCTGACCATAACCTCTTCAGAGATTTCAATAATCAGCCTTTGAGTGTGCGCTCTGTGCTCCAGTAAATAGCCGGTTAGCCAGTGAACAAACGCCTTATTTTGCAAACTGTCCAGACTCAGATTAACGCTGAAATATGCATCAGGGTATTTGGGAATAACCTGAGTCAACACCAACTCTATCAACTGGCGCTCAATTCTGGGCATCAAACCAACCTTATTTGCCATCGGCACAAACTGGTTGGCACGGATCATCTTACCCTGAGCATCCTTGATACGGCTGAACAGTTCAGTGTGCAGCACGTTATTGTCAATATCGACAACTGACTGGCCGTAGGCGTACACACGACGGTGAGCCAGGGCTGTCTCCAACAATGAACGCCATCTTACAGAACCTTTGGCAAATTCTTCATCAACGGCGCCTTTATCGTACATAAACCAATTACTGGCTTCCTGCAGTTGAGCAGCCTTGAGCGACATCTCGGCCTCTTCCATCAACTGATGTACAGGGTCCCCTTCACGGAAATAAGCTGCGCCAATGTAGCAGCGAGCCTTTTTACGGGTAACCATATCCAGCTGTGACACACACAACTTGAGTAAACGCTCCGCCAGATGATCAGCCTCAGCGAGAGAAAACTGCGGCACTACCACGGCAAACTGATTGCTGGCCCGCCGGGCAAGCAGGCTGTTGGGTTGTAAACTTAGCACCTTATTGATGCCATCAATCACCAGATCCAGCAGTTCAGACAGCTCCTGCTCACCTTGCTTCTTTTTATAAGTTTCAAGGCCTTCCAGCATGATCAGGTAGAGAGTCCCCGAGACTATCATACGCTGCTGATAGCTCAGCGCCTCAAGACGATTATTCAAAAACAGCCGGTTTCCCACCCGGGTTTCAGGATCGAGAAATGTGTTGGTACGAATAAACTGATCAAAGCGGGTGCGCTCTACACTGGCGTCCTCAAGCGCATTCAGCAGCTCAGTAATCGCTTTATTAATCAATTTAGGCTGGCCATTACCCTCTGCCTTGGCCGCCTTTTGGTAATCACCCGCCAGAATCAGTTGGCTACGGGAAGAAAGCTCTTCTATCCCCATCATCTGTTTTCTCAACCAACTCTGACCGTAGGTCACCAGCAGTATAAGAAACAGCAGAGTCACGCCGATAATCGACAACTCCTGCCAGTCAGGGGTATTGATGGTGAAAGGTCTGGGAAGTTCAAGCCGCATCCTCAGATCCGGCTCGACCGACAGCTGCTCAAGATACAGAACCGGGCGCCCGGATACCTGCTCTGCACGATAGCTGTAGATAACTTTACCGTCTTCAAGAAGATCGAAGGATTGAGCGTCGTAAGCCTGGAGTATGGAGGGAAGCCACTCTTTAACATGTTCGTTGCGCTGCTCATGACGTTCAACAATGAGCAGAGATTGCAACTCATCAACCTGATGTTGCTGGAATCTGGAAGTCAGGTGCACATAGCTGAAAAATGCAAACAGCATGAACAGGAAAGCCACAGCCGCCAGAGATACAATCCAGAAGCTCACCAGTTTTTTTGTCAGCATTCGAGTCAGCTTCATATTCAGCGTCTTGTCCCTGTCACTCTGAAAACGGCCATCGCCACGTCAACTGCAGTTGAATGTCATTTTCTTAAACTACAACCATAAACTGTCGACAAGCATGATCCCGACAACAAAATAAACTCAGTGAAAGCGGTGCCACTCATCAAGTATCCTTAAGCAGTGAGCAGCTTTTTTGCCAAATGTTTCAGCACCTGTACTGAGAAGCTTGATTATTTCTAAGTGACCAACAAAAGGCAACCTTGAGTCACAGAAAAACCCATATTTGCAGCTGCTTTCACAGCCTTTCAAGCAGTTATAAAACGTCAATAAATCTTTGGTCCCGGTTAACCGGGTCGCAGACAACAAAAAGGGGCCTTGAAGGCCCCTTGTGACGGATTCAGCTAAATCAGTCCATATACCCATCAGGCAACTCAGTCAGCTGAGCGACGCCTGAGTCTATGGCAGCCTGCGCCACAGCCTTGGCAATACGGGACAACAGACGTGGATCCATTGGCTTGGGCAGCACATAGTCAGCACCAAACTTCATTTCGGTCACGCCTTCGTAGGCTGCCAATACCGAATCCGGTACAGGCTCCTTCGCCAGATCTGCGATCGCTTTAACGGCTGCGATCTTCATCTCATCATTAATGCGGGTGGCACGTACATCCAATGCACCGCGGAAAATGAATGGGAAACACAGTACGTTGTTGACCTGGTTTGGATAGTCGCTGCGGCCGGTACCCATGATCAGATCCTGACGGGTAGCATGGGCCAGCTCAGGCTTGATCTCTGGATCCGGGTTGGAACAGGCGAAGATCACCGGCTTGTCAGCCATCAACTTGATATCTTCTTCGGTCAGCAGGTCCGGACCGGACAGACCCAGGAATACGTCAGCACCGGCGATAACATCCTGCAGCGTACGCTTGTCAGTATTGTTGGCAAACAGCTGCTTATATTCATTCATATCATCACGACGGGTATGCAACACGCCCTGACGATCCAGCATATAGATGTTTTCGCGCTGAGCACCACACTTAACCAGCATGGTCATACAGGCGATCGCGGCAGCGCCGGCACCCATACAAACGAATACCGCCTTGCACAGTTCCTTACCCTGGATTTCCAGCGCATTGATCATACCGGCAGCAGTCACAATCGCAGTACCGTGCTGGTCATCGTGGAATACCGGGATAGCACAGCGCTCAATCAACTCGCGTTCAATCTCAAAACACTCAGGCGCTTTGATATCTTCCAGATTGATACCACCAAAGGTGTCGGCGATCGCTTCAACAGTATTGATAAACTCTTCAGTAGTACGGTGCTTCACTTCAATATCTGTCGCATCGATATTGGCGAAGTGCTTGAACAACAGAGCCTTACCTTCCATCACAGGCTTGGATGCCAAAGGTCCCAGATTACCCAGACCCAGAATCGCAGTACCGTTGGAAATAACGGCAACCGTATTGCCTTTATTGGTATAGCGGTAAGCATCAGACGGGTTAGACGCAATTTCACGCACAGGCTCAGCCACACCCGGGCTGTAGGCCAGTGCCAAATCCTTACTGGTGCGGGCGGGTTTGGTCAGGCAAACAGCGGTTTTACCTGGCACAGGAAACTCATGATAATCAAGGGCTTGTTGACGAAGGTCGGTCATTTTCTATTCCTGAAAAACAACTAATTTGAGCGAAAGAGGTCAACCCTTCAGATATCAACACTGTCTCTCCCAAAGCAGTATTGACAGGTGCGGGGTCTACAGGCGCACAACAATACGCCAATATCAACGCTATTTAAACAAAATATTGTGATTTATGGGTTTAGTGTAAAAAAATTAAAGCAAACCTGATATTAGCTGAATTATTCAGGCAGTAAATTAGGCTTTTGCAGCAGGGTTAACTGTAGAAAAGCTACATTCAGAACTGCCTGAAAATGCGGTTTACAGAGGAACTACTGAAGATAAATTGTAAATTTACTAGAAAATTGGACAATTGGTCGGACGAGTGGCTATTTTTTACAAATTCCAGATACAAAAAAGGCGCCCTGAGGCGCCTTTTATAGAAATCATTGCAATCGCAATTACTTCTTGCCAAGCATACCGAAACGCTTGTTGAACTTGTCGATACGACCACCGGTATCAACAACTTTCTGGGTACCAGTGTAGAATGGGTGACAAGCACCACATACGTCCAGGTGCAGATCTTTACCAGCGGTAGAGTTCACCTTGATAACGTTACCACAAGTACAAGTTGCAGTGATTTCTGCGTATTCAGGATGGATACCTGCTTTCATTGGGATTACCTCAATTTAAGGCCATGTCGCTCTTCCAACCCGAAGTCGGACACCACATGCAGTTAATGACATATGTTCAGGGCGCAGAATAGTACAGTATCTCGCCAAGGGAAACAAGCAGATTTTCCTGCCTTCGGCAGCCTTAATTAGCGCTGCTTAACTGTTCAAATATTTGCTCGGCTTCAGCCTTGCTGCCATAGCTATTCCAGGCACCTTGCGCGGGGCACTTCAACTTAGCCCCACTCTTCAAGTATTTGATATTATTCTTATAAAAAGCACTTTTATTGGCATCAAAAATCGCCAGAATCGCACCATAAACATGGGTATTCCAGGTTTTGGCATAGCGGGTACCTATGCGCCAAAGGGTCTCTGCTGGCTGATAATCTATGGTGCAATTCGCAGCAATCAGATCGGATCCAGATCCCAATTGATCGTTTTTGTTCTGAGCCGGGATCGGTTTTTGCCCTGCTGGCGCAGTCTGACTGTAATCGGGCAGAGCATCCAGTTCATTAAACAGCGCAATACGGGTCATGGGTTCCCAGCGGTTTATCAGGTAAACGCGCACCATAATATAAGCATTGGGATCGACCACCTTTTCAAACCCCATCAGCTCCACCAGATAGGGACTGAGGCGCTGCACCATCAGCTTTTCCGGACCTGACTCCTGCCACAGTACAAACTCAAGTCGCCTGAGATCTTTGGGTTCAGCGACCAGGTTTATCCGCATCTTCACCGACTCGCCCTGAAGAAACTGGAGTTTGTTCAAGCTGATATGTTCAATCTCAGCGCTCGCAGGCCAAGCTGTCAGCAACAGCAATAACAGCCCCCAAAATCCTGCACCACCTGTTCTAAGCATTCTTCCTTCGTCCTTCACAAATCATTCCCTTTGGGTAAACTAAGCTGCCATCCTGAAAAGAAATTACCCTGATATGTCCCTGTATGTAGAGGTTGCGCTGCCGGTTCCCCTGAAACGCGATTTCAGCTATCGCCTGCCAGAGAGTATGCCACAGCAACCTGCCATAGGTGCCAGAGTTAAAGTGCCTTTCGGCCGCCAGCAACTGATAGGTTTGGTGACAGGGGTAACAGATAAGTGCGACCTGGCTCCGGCGCAGGTCAAACCTATTATTGAGCTGCTGGATGACTCAGCGCTGCTGCCTGATCCACTCTATAAACTCACCCAGTGGGCTGCAAGGTATTACTTCTGCAGTCATGGTCAGATGCTGAGCCAGGCTATTCCAGCCGCGCTGCGAAAGGGTGCTGACTCCAGCCGCGATACCATCACCCAGCTGCAACTGACCGAAGCGGGACGCGCTGCCGATCCAGCCAGTATCAAAAGAGCACCGGCTCAACAGAAGATATTGATGGAGCTGGCCAGGTCAGCCCTGACCGATGAAGAGTTCAACGCGCTTGAACTGAGCAAGTCAGGACTTAAAGCCCTGTGCGACAAAAACTGGGTAGAAAAGCTGGAGATTACCCAACAACCGGATCTCAGTTGGCGCCAGCTGCTGGTGATGGATGAAGAACCGCACAAGCTCAACAAAGAGCAAGCCGTGGCGGTAGCAGCCATGACTCAGGAAGATAATTTCAGCTGTACCTTGCTGGAGGGGATTACCGGCTCAGGCAAGACCGAAGTCTATCTGGCCACTCTGGAGCACCATCTTAAACAGGGACGGCAGGCGCTAATCCTGGTCCCCGAGATTGGCCTGACACCGCAAACCATCAACCGTTTCCGTCGTCGTTTCAGGGTAAAGGTCGCTGTTATCCACTCGGGCCTGACCGACAATGCCCGCCTTAACGCCTGGCGCGACGCCAGGTGTGGTGAGGCAGCCATTATTATCGGTACGCGCTCCGCCCTGTTCACGCCGATGAAATATCCCGGTGTGATTATTCTGGATGAAGAGCATGACTCCAGCTTTAAGCAGCAGGAAGGCGTTGGCTATCACGCCCGGGATCTGGCGGTCATGCGCGGTCATCTGGAGGGGATCCCTGTGATCCTGGGAACCGCCACCCCCTCGTTGGAAACCCTTAACAACGCACTCAGCGGTCGCTATCGCCACCTGAGTTTGAGTAAGCGGGCCGGCGCTGCTCAGAATGTAAAGCAAGGGATTATCGATATTCGCAGCCAGCCTTTGACCGCCGGTTTATCCCAGCCACTGATAAATGAAATGCGCCTGCACCTGGATGCGGGCAATCAGGTACTGCTGTTTCTTAATCGCCGCGGTTTTGCCCCTGCACTGCTTTGCCACGAGTGCGGCCACCTACATGAGTGCGATCGCTGCGACGCCTTCTTTACCTTGCACCAGCAGCTGGGAGAGATCTGCTGCCACCACTGTGGTAATCAGTATCCTATCCCCCGTCAGTGCCATAACTGTGGCAGTACCATGCTGGCCGGTCAGGGGGTCGGTACTGAGCAGCTGGCCTCAGTACTGGAAAAACTCTTCCCCAAACACCCTGTGGTACGTATCGACCGCGATACCACACGGTTGAAAGGCTCGCTGGAAGAGCACCTGGGTGCCATTCACAGAGGCGAGTACAAAATTCTGGTGGGCACCCAGATGCTGGCTAAGGGCCATCACTTCCCCGATGTGACTCTGGTTGGCTTGCTTGACGTCGATGGTGCTCTGTTCAGTGCTGACTTCCGTGCGCCTGAGCGTTTCGGCCAGCTCTACACCCAGGTGTCCGGCCGCGCCGGTCGTGCCGCCAAACCGGGCATGGTGCTGCTGCAGACCCATCAGGGAGATAACCCTATCCTGAGAGATCTGATGCAGCGGGGTTATGGTGAGTTTGCCCGCAGCCAGCTACAGGAGAGACAACAGGCTCTGCTGCCACCCGCCTGGCACATGGTGCTTATCCGGGCCGAGGCCCACAACCCTCAGGATGCAGATAGCTTTTTGAATGAGATGGCGATGCTGCTGCCCAGAGACAGAGAGTTTGAAGTGATAGGCCCCATGCCTGCCCCGCTGGACCGAAAAGCCGGTAAATACAGACGACAGCTGATGTTCCAGGCCAAAGACAGAACCCGGCTGCAAAAAGAAACCGAACGCATGTTGGCTCAGGTCAGCCAGCTGCAATCGGCCAAGAAGTGCCGCTGGAGCCTGGACAGGGATCCCCAGGATCTGCTCTGAGACAGTAATAAAAAAGCGCCCGCGGGCGCTTTTTGCTTTTCCATACACATAAGATGAGATGGCTAAGCTGACTTCTTTAACTTGCCGCGGAATTTGAATATCACCCAACTGCTGATCGCCAGACACAGAGTGATGATTGGCGCGGCCATCAAAATCATGGTCACTACCCGACTGACATTTTCAGGCAGTGAAGGTAACAAGTAACCCAGTCCTACCAGCAAGCAGCCCCAGATAAAGGCGCTGAACCAGGCAAAGTACTGGAACACCCGCTGGCGCTGCAAACGCATGCCCATCATCAAGGGCAAGAGTGAGCGAACAACAGGAATAAAACGAGCAGTAAACAAGGCCACCAGACCATGTCGGCCCAGGAGTTTATCCACGGTTTGCAGTTTGTCGGATGGCACCGAGTCCACCCAACGCTGCACCATAGGCAGGCGATTAAGCCATTTACCCTGCATATTGGCCAGCCAGCTGCCGATAGCGGCGGCGCAGATAATGATGATCAACATCAGCACAGGGTTAACCACACCCACAGCCCCAAGGGTGCCAGACAGTATCACCACAGAATCACAGGGCAGCGGCGCAGCCGGAATAAAACCACTTTCAAGAAAAATCAGGGTCCCGACACACAGGTAAATCAGCAAAGCACTCCCGGGGGCCATCAGGGTAGTAAAGTCCTGATGCCACAGAGCGGTAATAACATTAACGAGGGAGTCCAATACCTTATGCTCCAAACAACCTGGCGGGGCCAGCATAAACAATGGGAATTTTCGGGCACTTGCTGGCCCGGGAAGAGCAAGCATACACCGATTTCATCTTTTCGAAGTGAAGGATTTAATGAAAAAATGGCAATGTTTGCAGATAGTGAGACTCATCAAGCAGATAGCAAAAAGGCCGGATTGATTCCGGCCTTTGTTGGTCACGACACGCAGCTCAAGCGCGCTTGAATCTGCTGCGCAACTTAATCGCAATCCAGCTGGTCACCGCCACACAGAAAGTGATCACAGGTGCCGCCATCAGCCCCATGGTGACTGTCTTGCTGATTGGCTCAGGCAAAGACGGCAGCAAATACCCCAGACCCACCAACAGAATGGTCCACAGTACAGCGCTCAGCCAGGAGAAGTAATGGAACTTGGGGGCTTCTTTCACCCGCATGCCCATCATCAGCGGCAACAAAGAGCGAACCACAGGCACAAAGCGAGCGCAGAACAGGGCAACCAGACCATGACGGCCCAGCAGCTTGTCCACCAGCTGCAGCTTTTCAGATGGAACCGAGTCCACCCAGCGCTGCACTATGGGCAAGCGGTTCAGCCAACGGCCCTGCAGATACGCCATCCAACTGCCCATAGCCGCACAGACAATCAGCAGTACCAGAATCAATACCGGGTCGATAACCCCCACAGCCGCCAAGGTGCCGGACAGCACCACAACAGAGTCACAGGGGAAAGGCGCGGCCGGAATAAAGCCACTTTCCAGGAAAATCAAAGTGCCTACACACAGGTAGATCAGGGTTGCACTGCCGGGGGCCAGCAAGGCATTAAAGTCCTGATTCCACAGGGCAGACAATACAGTATAAATGGAGTCCAACATCTCACGCTCCGAAAAACAAACAGGCAGATAAACGGTTCAATTCACACAAGCCATCATTGGCGGGACTGGGTAAACCTGAATTGCAAATTGGCTTCCTGCCAGCCGCCCAGTCTGTTATTGGCGAAGTTGAGATATCCCGGCGGCCATCGCACCAACAAGGGTTTGGCCACCAACAAAGGCAACAGAATCAACAACAGGGGAGAAAACGCAGGCAGCTGCACGCCGCAGGCCTGAGCACGTTGTAACTGTCGCTTAGGTGCCAGAGTCACCTGACCTTCACTGACAACCCTGACCTGAGAGGTCTCCGCAACCGTTTGCTGCACTATCCCCTGCTTGGCAGCCAGCAACACCCATACCTGCCCCAGAAGAAGCACAGTCAATATGGATAGTAATGGCCATAGGCGGGAGGAAAATGGGCGCATTGAGAGTCCGGCTACGCACCTGTTGAGAATGGCAGATTTTTACTGCCAAGACGGATAAAAGGCAAGCAAAGATGAAGCGATAACAGCGGATTTAAAACTCCAGCTCCATTTTATTAACAAAGCAACCTCAATCAGGCTCAAAAACGGGCTGGAATTCTGTATCTGAGCCCTGTGTCCAACCCCGCCACAAGCCTATGCACAAAGCACCGATAAAAATTCATTCAGAAGATAGCAATTGTTCGCCACAAACCGTTAGAATGAGCGGTTATTCGGTAAGGAAGGGTACCTTCCACAAATTTCCAAGCCATAAGTTGTCGGTAAAACTACGCCATGAAATCACATATCCAATCGTTACTCGAACAAACTGTCGATTCCCTGAAACAGCAAGCAATTCTGCCAGCTGATTTTGCGCCGCGAATCCAGGTAGATCGAACCAAGGATAAGAGCCACGGAGATCTGGCAACCAACCTGGCCATGATGATGACCAAGGCCGCCGGCAAGAATCCACGTGAGCTGGCGCAGTTGATCATCGATAACCTGCCTGCCTCCAGCCATGTGGCCAAAGTAGAGATCGCAGGTCCTGGCTTTATCAACTTCTTTATTGATGAAAATGCCCTGGCCAACCAGCTGATGACAGCCCTGAAAGACGACAAGTTCGGTCTTGAGCTGCCTGCTGCCCAGACAGTAGTGGTGGATTACTCCTCCCCTAACCTGGCCAAAGAGATGCACGTAGGCCACCTGCGCTCCACCATCATTGGTGATGCCTGTGCCCGCGCTCTGGAATTCCTGGGCCACAATGTTATTCGTCAAAACCACGTAGGTGACTGGGGTACCCAGTTCGGCATGCTACTGGCCTATATGGAAGAGCTGCAGGCAGAAAAAGGCGAACAGGCCGAACTGGCGCTGTCAGATCTGGAAACCTTCTACCGTGCTGCAAAGCTGCGTTTCGACGAGTCTGCTGAGTTCGCGACCCGTGCCCGTAACCTGGTAGTGTCCCTGCAGTCAGGCGATGAGTACTGCCTGAAACTGTGGAAAGAGTTCAACGATATTTCCCTGAGCCACTGTCTGGAAATTTACCAGCGTTTGGGAGTAAGCATGACCAAGGCCGACGTACATGGCGAATCTGCTTACAACGACGATCTGGCTCAGGTGGTTAAAGATCTGGATGCCCAGGGCCTGCTGTCTGAAAGCAATGGCGCCAAAGTGGTATTCCAGGAAGAGTTCCGTAACAAAGAAGGCGAGCCTCTGCCGGTAATCATTCAGAAAGCCGACGGCGGTTACCTGTATGCCACCACTGACCTGGCAGCTATCCGGTACCGTGCCAACACCCTGAAAGCTGACCGCGCCCTGTACTTCGTGGACCTGCGTCAGGCACTGCACTTCCAGCAGGTATTCTCGCTGGCCAAGACTGCAGGTTTTGCCCCTGAGTCCATGAGCCTGGAACACCTGGGCTTCGGTACCATGAACGGTGAAGATGGTCGTCCATTCAAGACCCGCTCCGGTGGTGTCGTCAAGCTGGTTGACCTGCTGGATGAAGCCAACGTCCGCGCTCTGGAACTGGTTCGCAGCAAAAACCCGGATATGGATGAGCAGGAACTGGCACACATCGCCAAAGTGGTGGGTACCAGCTCTGTTAAATATGCCGATCTGTCCAAGAACCGCGCCAGCGACTATATCTTCAGCTTCGAGCAGATGCTGAGCTTCGAAGGCAACACAGCACCATACCTGCTGTACGCCTATACTCGTGTTGCCGGTATCTTTAAGCGTGCTGAAGGTGTTGACCTGTCCAACGCGACTATCAGCCTGGAACACGACAAAGAGAAGGATCTGGGTAACAAGCTGGCTCAGTTTGGCGAAACCCTGACCCGTATGGTTGGCAAAGGTCACCCGCACGTACTTTGTGCTTACCTGTTTGAGCTGGCCGGTGCCTTCTCCAGCTTCTACGAGGCCTGTCCGGTACTGAACGCAGAAACGGAAGAACAGAAGCACAGCCGTTTGCTGCTGAGCCAGCTGACAGCCAAGACCCTGAAGCAAGGTCTGGATCTGTTGGGCATCGAGACTCTGGAGCGCATGTAATCAATGACCCGGGACTACGCTAATCGTAAACCTCGCAGCACCAAGCCCCGCAAACCCCGCAGCAACAGTAAGGCAGCGCCGAAAAAGCGCTTCCCTGTTGTGGTGGCGGCAATTGCCCTGTTGGGACTGGCAGGCTTTGGTTACTTTTTGTGGAGCATCACGGGTAGCTCAGATCAGGCAGAGGTTGTAGAGACTCAGGTCGAGCAACCCAAGCCTAAACCCGCGCCCAAAAAGGATCCGGACGCTCTGCCACCCAAACCAAAGGATGAGTGGACTTATCAGACCGAGCTGGAAAACAAACAGGTGGAAGTGGACCTGCCAGAGCAGTCAACCGCACCTACCCGCCCCTATCAGATGCAGTGCGCTTCTTTCCGGGTGGAATCACAGGCTGATGAAATGAAAGCTATGATCGCCTTCCAGGGCCTTACGGCTCAGGTACGTAAGGTACAGGGCAGCAGTGGCACATGGTACAAGGTGGTATTGGGTCCCTATGACACCAAGCGTGCCGCCGAACGTCAGCGCCATGTGCTGCAACGTGCCGGTATCAATGGATGTCAGATCTGGTTCTGGGAAGGTTAATACCTACAGCAGGTTAACCAGCTAATCCACATCGAGAATTGCTTTTCAGCCCCGCATCACGCGGGGCTGTTTTTTTGTGCACTCCCTCCCCGCGCCCTTGTAACAAATCATTTTTCCCCTTGTATTCCCAAAAGCCCGTCCCCATATCCTTTTCATCGACCAGCAGCAATGCTGTTTTTGCTGGCAACTTGAGAGGATCTATCGTGACCACAATCGTATCAGTACGCCGTAACAACCACGTGGTTATCGCAGGTGATGGCCAGGTATCTCTGGGCAACACAGTGATGAAAGGCAACGCCAGAAAAGTCCGTCGTCTTTACAACAATAAAGTATTGGCTGGTTTTGCCGGTGGCACCGCCGATGCTTTTACCCTGTTTGAACGCTTCGAAGCCAAACTGGAAATGCACCAGGGCCACCTGCTGAAATCAGCCGTTGAACTGGCCAAAGACTGGCGCTCTGACCGCGCCCTGCGCAAGCTGGAAGCCATGTTGGTGGTCGCCGACCATGAGAGCTCCCTTATCATCACAGGTAATGGTGATGTGGTGCAGCCAGAGCACGACCTGCTGGCCATTGGCTCAGGCGGGAACTATGCCCAGGCTGCCGCCCTGGCACTGATTGAAAACACAGATTTAAGCGCCCGCGACATCGCTGAAAAAGCCCTGACCATCGCCGGTGATATCTGTGTGTACACAAACCAATTCAAAACCGTTGAAGAACTGTCTTACTGAGACGGAGCGTTGAGGAAGTAATATGTCTGAAATGACCCCCCGCGAGATTGTCCACGAACTGGACGCCCACATTATCGGTCAACATAAGGCCAAACGCTCTGTCGCCATCGCCCTGCGTAACCGCTGGCGTCGTATGCAACTGGATGCTGCCCTGCGTCAGGAAGTGACCCCAAAGAACATCCTGATGATCGGCCCAACCGGTGTAGGTAAAACCGAAATTGCCCGCCGTCTGGCAAAGCTGGCTAAGGCACCTTTCATAAAGGTTGAAGCCACCAAGTTCACCGAAGTGGGCTATGTGGGTAAAGAAGTTGAAACCATCATCCGCGATCTGACCGATGCAGCCGTTAAGCTGACCCGCGAAGAGCAGATGGTGAAGTGCCGCACCCGCGCCGAAGAAGCTGCCGAGGAGCGTATTCTGGATGCGCTGCTGCCCAAGCCAAAGAATGACTGGGATAACGACACCCAGAGCGAAAGCCAGTCCAACACTCGTCAGATCTTCCGCAAGAAACTGCGCGAAGGTCAGTTAGATGACAAAGAGATCGAAATCGATATCTCTGCGCCACAAATGGGCGTTGAGATCATGTCTCCTCCTGGCATGGAAGAGATGACCAACCAGCTGCAGAGCCTGTTCCAGAACATGGGCCAGGGTGCCAGCAAGCGCAAGAAGATGAAGATAAAGGATGCCCAGAAGCAACTGATCGAAGAGGAAGCGGCCAAGCTGGTCAACCAGGAAGACCTGAAAGAACAGGCTATCGAACTGGTAGAACAGCACGGTATCGTGTTCCTGGACGAGATCGACAAGATCTGTAAGCGCGGTGAAACCTCAGGCCCGGACGTATCCCGTGAAGGTGTACAGCGCGACCTGCTGCCACTGGTAGAAGGCTGCACAGTAAACACCAAGCACGGCATGGTGAAGACTGACCATATCCTGTTTATTGCATCAGGTGCGTTCCAGATGGCCAAGCCGTCAGATCTGATCCCTGAGCTACAGGGTCGTCTGCCAATCCGTGTTGAACTTGATGCCCTGACCGCAGGTGACTTCAAGCGTATTCTGACCGAGCCACATGCCTCGCTGACAGAGCAATATGTCGCCCTGATGGGTACTGAAGGTGTGAGCATTGAATTTACCGAGTCTGGTATCGACCGTATCGCTGAAGCCGCGTGGCAGGTAAACGAGCGTACCGAAAACATCGGTGCCCGTCGTCTGCACACTGTGATGGAGCGCCTGATGGAGGAGATCTCCTACGAGGCTTCCGACAAGTCCGGCAGCACCATGGTGATTGACGCTGACTATGTTAACGCTCACCTGGACAACCTGGTTCAGGACGAAGATCTGAGCCGCTTCGTGCTTTAATGCGCCAAAGTTTGTTTGTTCCTGTTAGCGCGGGAAAACTGCAGTTGCCCTTGAGTAACTGATTAAAAAAGCCGGGGAATGGTCCCCGGCTTTTGCGTATCTGGAGTGAAGCAATCGACGCTTAGTCAGCCCCCAGCAACACATCCTCTTTAATCAGACGTTTGCACAGTGACAGCAGCAGCTCACGCTCATCGCCAGACAAAGGCGCATAAAAGTCATCGACCACCAGTGCCACGGATTTCTGGGCTGAGGTCTCCACCTCCCGGCCCTTATCTGTCAGGCTCAAATATCTGGCTTTTTTATTCTGCTCACTCTTGTGCGCCACTATCAGCTCACGCTTGATGCAGTTGTCTACCAGACGTTTTATCACTGAACGTTCCCGGTGCAGCCGGTCGCATAATGTTTGCTGCGGCACCTCCCCCAGGTGGGCCAGCACCCTCAGAGCCCCCAGCATCTCCAGAGTGATATCAAACTCAGCCGCCAGTTGTTGGTTGGCCAGGGTGCGAAACTGCTTGTAAGCCAGTCCCATCATAAAAGATTGGCTCATATCCAATTCGGGAATATCGGTAATGCCTTTGCTCATCGGATTCTCTTGTTCTCTGGCGTCATCAAATACAAGGGTAAGCGCTGTGCGCAACGCGCTTTAATGTTCACTGCGGGCTAACCAACCCGTCAGTCGAAAAATAAGGTACAAAATACCCAGGGTGGCGGTCAGCTCCCAGCCCCGTAAAAAGGTATCAGACAAGCCAGTATTGGTGTTGGTCATATACAGCTGCAACGGCAATACGGTCGCCAACAGAGCATCACCGTGTACGTCCCGCAGTGTACCGGTTTCCTTGGTAAAATTGAGGGAAATCCAATACACCAGAGCAAACAAACAGATAGCATACAAGCTTATCACTCCCTGATGACCTGCCATCAACACCATAAAGCATGCCGCCACCGCACAGCCACCTACCTGAGTCACAAATCTGTCCTGTAGTACTGCCATAAACTGCTGTCGGCTGGTTTGGGTAGCCACCGCAATAACAGGCACGATACAGAAAGCTGCCGACACCAGATCCACTATCATCAGAAATGCCAGCCCAGCGCCTATCAAGCCGAGCGACACTAACCGCTGCTCATAAGTGACCTGAGTCGGTGGAGAACTTATAGCCGTACTCTGAGCCTTAGCCTCAGGCTTTACCGGCAAAAACCAGAGCACGGTTTTAAGTACCAAAGCAGTGATCACCATGGCCAGCAAAATCTCATGCAGTCGCTGGGGCATATCCGCCTGGGTATGCTGGGCAAATACCACAATCAATACCCAGTTGATGGTGGGCATAAAGAGTTTGCCGATTTTGACCGGGGTGTCGGCACGGCGACGCATCTGATCAAACAGCACCGCACTGATACTCCACACTACAAAAGGATGGTCACTGAACACCTCATAGGTGATGAGTGCACCGCACGCCGCAACCATAGTGGGAGCAAACATGCCCACCAGCCCTTTCCAGCTGTAATCTTTGCCCTTGGTCAGCACTATCACAGGAAACAATGACAGGTATACAGAAGCGTCCAGATGCAGCAGCTTGCCCAGCAGCATACAAAGACAGACCACCAGGCTGATGCGCAGGGCATCCACAGACCAGTACCTGGCCGCTGTTCTCTGCCCTGACTTCTTCGGCTCTGTCAGGGATACCTGAGTCTCGTCGGCGCTTTGATTGACCAAAGTTGTCATCTGCAACTTACCTCAAGCCATCAGTACAAGTAGCGAAACAGGGCCACCAGCTTTATCCAGCTATGGCTCAGGCCGTCGATAATTGCACCGCCATCTTCCACTACCACGCTGGCACGGGAGCCGGAAAACAGACTGGGATCCTGACCATCAACATGAATGCGTACCCTTACCTTCTGCTGCTCGCGGATCCAACGGTTGTCATTGGTTATGGTCGACAGCTGATTGCCCGGATTACTGGCATCGAAAACCGCTCTGTCCTGACTCAGGATTGCGCCGCTGAACAGCTTCCCCGGAATGGCATCAAAGCTGATCAGTACCCGGGTATCCGGCTTAAGGTGAGTAATGCCTTTTTCATTGAAATCAGCACTCAGCCAATTGCTTTGCTCATTCACCACAAACAGTACCGGGCTACCGGCTTTAACATAACTGCCTGTCTGCAGCTGCAGGTTACTGACGGTACCGGCCGACTGCGCCTTAATTTGAGTTCTGGACAGATCCAGCTGCGCCCTTTCCAACTTGGCACGGGCCAATGCCACAGAGGCAGACTCACCGCTTTGGGTCAGCTCAGCCTGAATACGGCTGACATCAGCCCGGGCAGCCGCCTCACCACTGTCAGCCACCTTGGTGGCAGCCAGCGCATCGTCAAGCTCCTGCTCAGATACCAGGCCCTTTGCCTGCAATGCCTGCACCCGCTTCAGCCGCACATGGCTATTGGCCGCTTCAGTTCGTTTCTGCGCCAACGCCTGCCTGGCGGCCTGCAGCTCCTGCACTCTGGCCGCATTGTCCTCTTTGGCCTTATTCAGCTCAGCCTGCGCCTGCGCAACCGCCAACTGGTAGCTTGTGGCATCTATGCTGAACAGCAACTGCCCTTGCTGAACCGGCTCACCATTATGCACAGCAACCTGTGTCACCACGCCCGACACTTCCGGGGCGATATTGGACACTGACTTATGCAGGGTTGCCTGAGTGGTGAAAGGCGCCAGATTATCCGACATCACCAGAAAAACGGAAAATGTTACAGCCACGGCAATCACAGCCCAAAGCAAAGTTTTATAGATGACTTCTCTCACATTGTTACCCAAGCAACAAAAATAATGAGAGGCATTATATTTATTTTTGTTGCGCAAGCAACAATAAAATCAGGATAGATAGGATCAATCTGCATTAACCAGGAATAAGATCTTGATGAAATTCGGGGCAGCTCACAGCTGATGGTTTGAATTCATTGGATAAAAACGCCACCATCCTGAATCAGGATTTTCCTCACCGAATTGACCGGCACTTAAATGAACAAACAACTCTACATACTGCGCCATGGCCAGACCCGATTTAACGCCGAAGGCAAACTTCAGGGCCACTGTAATTCCCCTCTGACTGAGCTGGGCGAGTCTCAGGCCAGAGCCCTGGGAACTGCGCTGGCAAGGGCCCTGACTCAGGATGGCTGCCCAGTTGATGAGTGGCAGTTAATCGCCAGTCCGCTGGGTCGTGCCGTGCAAACCGCTCAGCTGGTATGTGAGGGTCTGGGGTTGGATAACAGCGCGATTCATACCGATGAGCGAGTGATGGAAGCCAGATTGGGCGATTGGGAGCAACAGGAGATCGCCACCATTATGGCCGCGCACCCGGAACTGGATGGTCGCGGTGACTGGTATCTGCAGGCACCCAATGCCGAGTCTCTGGTGCAGATCCGCAGTCGGCTGCAAAACTGGCTTCAGGATCCGGCGACGCCAGACAAGGTGATACTGGTATCCCACGGTCTGACCGGTGTGGTGCTCAGAGGCATGCTGCAACATCTGGATGATGACGCCCTGTGGCAGCAGGATAAGCCCCAGGATGCCTTTTATCATTTCCGGGAAGGTCAGCTAAACCGGATAAAGGTCTCCTGCTAATCTTCGGAGGCGCACAGCCTCCCCTTCCACATTCCTTCTTCGCCAACAGGTCCGAACAGAGCCAATTCAGGGTGAAAAAAGACTTTTCGCATAATCCTCCCTATCCAGCCAGAATCCCGACACTTTGGTTACAAACCGCGACGCAAACCCAAGATAAAACCTTGCACCTGGGTTTTATTGCAGAGGTTGACGCGAAGGTAAAGATTCCACCTCAAATCGGCTATTTCGATTAATGGCCAGCATTACGTTCGTTTACTTTTTGATCGTATTTATAATACATATAGTTTCCCCGGCGGCAGAATTGCCTGGCAGGGCCGGTATAAAAAGCGGTTGTTAATTACGAAAAGTCACCACTGGTCAAGGGGAGCGACCATGAAACTATATCAAAGCGCTTTGGCTTCATTGCTGTTACTGGCGGGTCTGACCGCTACAGCCGAGGCCGTTATTAAGCCCTATCCCGCCGGGCTAATCATGCGGGGAAAATATGACGGCACCAAGTGTGAAGCGCCAAGGGGCAATATGGCCGCAGGCTACTGTCAGGTTTACTGGAAAGATGTAGAACCGGTCAAAGGCCAATTCAACTGGAGTGTTATCGATAATGCCATTGCTGTTGCCGAAGCCCATAACGCAGCCAAGGGGGTTTCCAATAAGGATGGCTACAAGGTGATGATACGTATCCGTACCGGTGTCTATGCGCCAGACTGGGTAAAGGATGATCCCAATGTGGGAAAAATTACCTGGTACTTTAAAAACACCACGGCCAACCAAACCCATCAGTTGCCATTGTTCTGGAATGATCCCTATCAGGACCACTATCAAGATTTAATGCAAGCTGCAGCCAGCCGTTACGACGACCGTGATGTAGTCGGCGGAGTTGCGGCCTCCATGTGTATGACAGTACACACTGAAATCATGTGGAACCGCACCGGCCGCAAAGAAGTACGCTCGACCAATATGGCCACCATGCGCGGATTGAGCAGCGGTAAACGCTACACCAATGAACGTGATTTCGCCTGCCTGCAACGTCAGGTTCGTATTCACGCCAACACCTGGCACAACACCCCGACCCTGTTCGGTAGTCACCTGTATCAGGTTTATAACTACAACAATGGCGAAAAGAGCAGTGACTATAACAAGACCCGGGATCTGTTCAACTATTGTCGCTCCGGCAGTCAACTGGGTAAACGCTGCGTACTGGGTAACAACAGCCTGCGCCATGATGAAGTCAATAATGACGGCTCGATTAACCAGCTGCTGTATGAAGTTGCACAGGCTGGTGACCCCGTTTATTTCCAGACCAATGTATTCAAAAGCGACACTGGTAACTTCTTTGGTATCAATGAACTCAAAGGAGCCATGAACAATGCTGCAAATTGGGGAGCCATTTCGGTAGAGATCCCCATGTACTGGGACTGCAGCGACTATTTCAATAAGTCCGGATGTACTCAGGCTGTGATAGATCAGCGCCAGAATGAGTTCCATACCTATCAGGCGAGATTGAAGAATAATTTCCGACCTGCCGATGCCACCGACACCAACCGTTATGTGCGCACCCGTCATAACCTGTCCGGTGCGGGTTGGGTGCATAACTCAGGCGCTCTGGATCAGCTCTCATCCACCAGCAGTGGCGAGGTATGGGGTATCTCTTCAGGCAGCAGTATCTGGTATCGCCCAAGTCAGCACAGCAACTGGCAGAGAATCTCAGGAGCTTTGGTACATGTTCAGGTCGCAGGCAAAGGCCGGGTTGTCGGGGTCAATGGCAACGGCAATCTCTACCAGAGAGATAGAGCCAACAACCGCTGGACCGGGCTGGGCAAACCGTCACTGAACAGTGGAGAAAAGCTGATTACAGTGGATACCACAGACGATGGCGTGCTGTGGGCCACCACCAGTAGCAACCGGGTTTTCAAACGCACAGCTTCGGGCAGTTGGTCTCTGGTTAACGGCGGTCTCAAGCAGGTATCTGTCAATGATGATGGCTCAGAGGTTTGGGGCATAGCACCCAACAACACCATCTGGCGCTGGAACGGCTCAGGATGGAGCAATATCAGTGGCGGTCTGAAGCAGATATCAGCCGGAACCCATGGCAATGTCTGGGGAGTCAACGGCAGCAATACTGTGTACTACCGCGATGGTAACCGCTGGCAGTCTCTGGGTGAGATGAAAGCAGTATCAGCCCGATAAGCAAAAAACGCCGCCCGGGGAAAGCCAAAGACTTATCCATCGGGCGGCTGTGGCAACTTTGCATCAACTATTCAGTGGAGCAATAGAGCAGCACCAATCATCTCAGGGCGATGTTCAAATCATTCAGCAACTGCAACTGGTAATTCTGTCACGCCCCTCTTTTTTGGAGCGGTAAAGGGCGGTATCAGCACAGCACAGCATGGCAACAGGCGAAGGAAAGTTCTCGCCGTCTTCCGATGCAATGCCCTGGCTGACGCTCACCATGGTTTCCTCCGGCAATCCATACATGCCGAACTCCAGCGAGCGTACTCTGGCGCGAATACGTTCAGCTACTTCCTGCGCCTGCCATTCCGCACAGCCCGGCAGGATCAGGGCAAACTCTTCTCCGCCATAACGGGCAGCCATCGACTGCTTGTTGGGCAACTCACCGCGGATCACCCGGGCAATCCGCTTTAAACACTTATCTCCCTGAATATGGCCATGCATATCGTTGAAAGACTTAAAATAATCCACATCGATAATGACGGTACACAGAGGCAACTTATCTTCCTTACAACTGTCCCAATGACGCTGCAGCGCTTCATCAAACGCTCGCCGGTTATAAAGAGATGTCAGGGGATCTTTGGCCGCCAGCTCAGACATGCGCGCCAGCTCAGCTTTCAGCTCACTTAAATCCTGCAGTGACAACACAAACAGCTCGCCAATACTGGAAACCGACAAATGCACAGGTAACACACCGCCACAGGCCTGATTAATCACCACCTCTCTGGGGCCGTGTTGCAGGGGCATCAACATCCCCTCCCGGCGCACCAGCATAAACTCGTACTCGGACTTAAAAGGCGTGGTAAGCCAGCTCTGCCAATGTTCATCCAAAAACGATTCGCAGGTGTCGCCCAGCAGCATGGCTGCCGCCAGATTGATACTCAACACTTTGCCTTTACCATCCACCAGCACCTTGGCGTCCTGCATCTGCCCCAACAGTTGAGTCAGTTCATTCTGCAATGGATCTGGTCCCACTCTCAGATGGTTCAATCTGGGGTGAAATGGTGTCACATTGGCTGAGGTTATCTTGTTATATTTGGCGGTTAATACGCTCATCACCGGCTCCCTGTCGGTACACTTTCCCGAATTGGCAAGCCCAGTTTATGACGCCACTATATGTTGAACCTTCCGGCAATCTTGATTTTTAACATACTGTTTCTAAACAAAATAAATTCAACCTCAACAGCAAGACGGAGCCTGTTGTAAGGTTGCTGGCGGATAAAATGAGATGTTGGAAGTGGGGGTTGAAGGAAGAGAGGGGCAGAAAACTGATGGTATCGATGACGATTTGCTCTTATAAGATGACTATTTTCCCTAAATAAAAGTGCCGAAAAAGATCGGCACCAAACAACACACATACAGCTGCAAATCAGACTTTAAGCTGTGGGTTTTTTATCAATCACCACAGGATCCGGGCTGTTTAGCAACAGGCTCTGGCCCTCGATATTAAACAGCAGTCTGAAGCCCGTTTGCCCATTCACCTGGTCGGAGTCATGCAATGTTAAAGTTTCAGGCGTGGCAACGACGGAGTCGATTACCCCATCAAAGGGGTTGGCAAATGAGGCACCGGCAAAGCTTAAGCCTTTACCTGTCTGGTCATCCAGGCTGTAGATAATCTGGGTATTTTCCTCTGTTACTACTACAGTACCTGGCGGGTTATAAGTAAACAGTGGAACGCCAGCCTCATCCAAAGTAACAGTTACAGTAATTTTTTTTAGTGCCATTTTTTCTTCCTTGTTGTTGAAACTACAAATACACAGAGGGCAACTCGCCCTGTCTTGCCAGTCGCTGTTTCAGCGACTCAAGCTTTTGTCCCTCTCCCAAACATTCAAGCGCCTTGATATAGGGCGCCAGCAATCTGGGCTCCATTGATTTATCAATCATGACGGCCAGGCTGGCCTCGACCTCAAAGCAAAGCGCTTGTGACACCTGAGAGAAATGGCTTTGCTCTATGGTAAGCAGGAGCATTTTTGCTGCAGACAAGTCACTGAGCAGACTGGTATCAGCCGATGATTCGACATGCAGCTTGGACAGCAAATCCACCGCTATATGACTTGCTGCCAACGCTTCAGCATCATCGCCACTGAGTAGGTATTGTTTGGCTTTGGCATAACTTAGCAATGCGGCAAGCTTGTCCTGCCTTACCGCAGACAACTGAGTGGTATCTATATTGAGTCGACGCTCTATATCGCTGACAGTATTCAGGTCTTCATGGGGTACCAAGCCATGTAACAGCCGACTGACTTCCAGCAAGGCTAGCTCATAGACCCATAACAAATTGTTCGGATCTTCCTTTAGCACCTCGTATCTGAGTGCAAAAGCTGTATTTAAAGCCAACTTTCCTTTCTGCACTTCACTTTTATAGAAATACAGGTCTGCCAGTTTCTCAAGCAGATAACTGCGGCGATCTTTGATATAGGCGTCCTTATCCCGCTCAAGGGCTGCATCAATCTGCTCGTAAAGCTGTATCCCTGCACTTATCTGCCCCTGATGCACTTTGGACGTCGCCAACCAGGATTGAGTGTTGGCGGTATTGGCCAACAATTGCTCATTATCAGGTTGTAACTGCAACAAGCGCTCTTGAGTCACCAAAGCCGTCTCAAAATTGATTGTGGCTGAGTCGAAATCCATGCGCTTGAGTGCCAGTGAGCCTAAGGAGCTTTGGGCATAGGAAAGCTCCAGCAGCGCGTCAAAATCCTGCGGCGCAGCCGCTACCATAGCCTCGCTGTGGTCAAGATAAGCCTTAAACCAGGGTCGGGTGGCGTCCCAGTCTGAGTTGTCATACTCCAACTGTCCCAACCAAAAGGCGTTAGCCCCCAGGGTTTTAAGTAGTTTCAGATTCTCGGGCTGAACCTGCAACAACACCAGCAACTGCGCCCGTGCGGTCAGCAGCGCCTGCTTGGCCTCATCGGTTTTACCGCGGGAGTAGGCCACCTCGCCTATCGCCTCCAGCGTTTGGCCATGCTGGAAACGGGCGTCGAAACCCACGCCCTCGTCCCAATCCGGGCGGCTGAAATACTCCAGCGCCTTGTTGCTGATGCCATCGAGCAAGTCCATACGGCCAATGCCCCTGAGCTTATCGGCGAAATCCCCCACCATAAAGCCCAGCAGGTTTTCCGCCGCCAGCCGCTTTTCGGTGGCGCGCTGCTCAGCCTGCTGACTCTGAAAGCCCATGTAGGCAGACAGGCAGGTCAACAACAGCAAAGAAGCGGCAATGGCTATTTTGCTCAGCTGCAGTAAACGCTCCCGTCGCTCTGACTCTCTGATATAGGTCAGTTCAGACTCGGTTAATACCAGCAGAGGATCGGCTCGCAACTCCTGAGCCTCCTGCAGCGGTTTACCATGGGGTAATAAGTAGTTACGGGACCGTTTTTCATCCAGCCAGCGGCGGGTATGAACAGAGAGCCTGGCCCGGCTTTTGAGCGCATCCTGATGTTGATTAATCCACTCACTGGCTCTGTGCCAGCGCCGTAACAGGGCTTCATGGGCGATGCGGAAACAACGTTCGCCGTGATACAGGTGAGCCACAAACAAACGGGCGGTCACCAGAGCATCCACCAGACGTCGTTCAGCATCGGTTTGCAGGGCGCTGAACCGGGCGCTGCGACTGGTCAGCGTCTCCTCGTCTTCACGGAAACTGACCAGCAGGGAGAGGACTCTCGGCAGGGCTTCAGCATCCTTTTTAGGGAGTTGACTGATGGTTTGCTCGGCGGTCTGACCTATGGCTCCCTCAAGTCCGCCCAGTGCCTGATAACAACTGACCAGCAGGGTATTACCCTGTTTGCCCAGATACAGGGCTTCCAGAGTGTACTGCAACATAGGCAGTGCATCGGGGTAGTTGGCGGCTTCCTCCACCAGCAGTTCATCCAGAGTCAGGCCCGACTCAGGATCGGTTTGCCACTCTAATCCGGCGGCCCGTGCGGGCAGTCGTATCATACGGGCCAGCTCTGCCCTGGATGCCTGGGCCAAATCAAACTGTGCCCCGCGTGCCCGTCCTTCAGACAGCGTGGGGAAACTCACCAGCTCAGGGTAAAACTCATTGCGACAGGCGCTGAGCACCAGTACCGCGCCAGATCCTGCCAGGGTCTCCAAGAGCTCAATAAAGGCAGTTCTGTCCTGTCGGCTGTGTTCCCGGGAGGTAAGCAGCACTTCCAGCCTGTCCACCACCAACGCCAGTCTGGGCATGTCAGGTCCGACTCGCGGCAGGCGTTTTTTTAGGTCTTTCAGCAGCTCACCGGCATTGTTGCGAAGCTTTTCTGACAGGCTGAAGGCACTTTCGTCGGGGAACAACCCCTCACCCTCCAACTCCCAATCCAACATGGCGCTGGCCACTGCCATAAACAGCATGCCCTGCTCCACATCGGCAAAATCCACTGTGACATGGGACAATACAGCGACGCCGTCTACGCCTTCTGGCAGCGCCAGTCTTGGCAGCACTCCCGCCTGCAGCAATGAGGACTTGCCGCAGCCGCTTGGCCCTAATACCAGACAAAATGCACGGCCATAACGGACCTGGCGCACAATGCGTTCAAGCAGGGCATCCAGCGCCCGCTCGCGACCAAAAAACAGATCTGAATACGCCTGAGAGTAGGCCTGCAGGCCGGGAAAGGGAGATTTTCCTGCCCAGGAAGAGGCTAATTCAGGCTGTGGCGCAGGGCTTTGGGGCAGTTGGATATCCGCGAGGATGCGATAACCTTTGCCGCGAATGGTTTCAATATATGAGGGATTGGATGCGCTGTCTCCGAGAGCACGGCGCAACTGGTTTATCACCTTGTGCAGCGGGTTGTCGCCACTTTCGAAAGCTGGCCAGACACTGTCAAGTAGCTGTTCGGTGGTAACAAGTTCTCCGGGACGGGCGCAGAGCAACAGCAGCACTTCCATCGCCTTGGGCTCGATGGATTTGGCCCGGCCATGTCGCGCTAATTTGTTGGTGGCCGGCAATACCTGCCATTCACCCAAACCAAACTCTACCCTGTCCATTTGATATGCCATCCCTGAATCAAGGCACCTTTATATCCCAGCCCCGCGAAGATGTTAACCTTTTGACAGCAAATGAAACAATTTGAAAAAACCAGGAAGGCTTTCATACTCAGAAACTCAGCCCCTAAAGCAGGACAAGTGGCGCTCAAGAGCTTAAAATCAGCTCATCACTCTGGAATGCGAGCAGTCATGAACACTCATCCCAACGTCACAGCACTGAAACTGAAAAAGAAGTCCCGCCTGCTGGAAATCACCTTCAGCGACGGCAGCCAGCACAGCCTGAGCTGTGAGTTTTTGCGGGTGCACTCCCCGTCCGCCGAGGTCCACGGACACGGCAAGCCCGTACTGGTTACCCATAAGAAAGATGTGAACATCAGGGCTATCGAACCCGTGGGAAACTATGCGGTTAAGCTGATCTTCGATGATGGACATGATACCGGCCTCTACTCCTGGAAAGTGCTGTGGGATCTGGCCAGCAACCAGACCACACTGTGGGAACAATATCTGGCCCGTCTGCGCGCAGAGAAAGGCTCCCGCGAGCCGCTGATCGCCATGAATATCAAGTATTCCTGAGCAACTATCCGGCTATGGCAGCGGCATCCCGGCGGGATCGCCAGCTGTCGGGCAACTCAACTGCCGACCACAGATCACGGCACAGCTCCGCAGAATTATCCCACCTTCCTGCCAACAACCAGTGCACCAGTTTGTCTGCCACACAGGGGTAATTAATGGGCTGGGGACACAACTGCTTCAGCCAGCGTTCAAGGGTGACAGGGTCGAGACTCATCATGGTCTCAGCCGCTCCCAATAACTCCAACGCCGCCACATTGGACAGCTGCTCAAACTGACCGATAACCGGCTTAACCAGCAGCTTCTTTCCTAATGTCAGCGCTTCGCTGGCCAGTTCAAATCCGGCATTACCTATCACACCACCGCAGTTTGCCAGTTGCGCCTTAAAACCATCCCGATCAAACCCGCGCCACTCGATATGTGGAGGCAATGCGTCCGGCTTTATGCCTGCGTGATACACCTTAAAGCTGTAGTCACTGTGAGGTGCCAGCAGGGCGGCAATAGACTCGGGAGACTCAAAAGGCAGATACACCAGAATATGATGGGGGAACTCCTGCTGCACGGGGCTGACTTCAACAAAAGGCGGCAGAATGGGAAAGCCAAAGTGATGCCAGTGACAACCCAGTGCAACGTCTACCGGGGCAAAGTAGTTCAACAGCTTTTCGTTAAGCCAGGTATCGCCGACTTTGGGCACGGGATACTTAAGGGCAGCCTGATGACTTATCCCCACAGACGGCACGCCCTGTTGACGGGCCGCCCAGGCGGAAACCGGCTCGAAATCGTTGAGCACCAGATCATAGCCTGGCAGATCCAGCGAGTTGATCTCCCGCCACCATCCCAGGTTCAGGTTTTTCAATACCGTCTTGCCCGGCGAGATGGCGCCGCTGCAGGTGACAAATGTCAGCCCTCTGGCAACCCGGTAGTCGCCGAACGCCTGCATATCAAAAAACTGATCCGCCGCACGACCGCTGAACAGGTAGTCGACCTCAACGCCCTGCCTGGCCAGCGCATCAGCCATCACTCTGGCGCGGCTCAGGTGTCCATTGCCTGTGCCCTGCACTCCATACAGTATTTTCATTGGCTCAATCCCCTCTTTCTTCCCCGAATCACGCCACCAGCAAGGTTGCCGGGACCAATCCAAATGCGCCGATCCCCAAAGCAGCACCGGCCAGAATATCCAATGGGTAATGCACCCCCAAACCTATGCGGGAGAGGCCAACCATCGCCGCCCAGGCAAAGGCCAGTGGCGCAAAGACAGGGTAAACCGCCAATATCGCACTGGCGTATACACAGGCGCCCGCGGTATGACCGGATGGCAGACTGAATCTGTCTGAGGGTTCAAAATCGATTTTCAGCCCCAGCGCCTGATGGCATGGACGGGTTCGGCGTATGCTGTTTTTGAGCAGCCAATAAAGGGGGAGTTCAATGACAAATCCGGCGGCCAACAGCAGAAAGAACTGCTGACCTTTTTCGCTCAGCCCGAGCAGGGCCAATGCCGTCACCAGATAAACCGGGCCATCAGCGGTCGCTGATAATCGTCTGAGCCAACGCAGACTGTTATAACGGTGAAACCAGCCAACTATGGTGCAATAGAGACGCTTGTCCTGTTCACTTAACAGCCTTGCCGGAGCCAGGAATAATAGCCGCACTTGCGTGCCTCCAGTCAGATTGATTCTGACTCAGGCTATGTTTGAGGCATGACGCGAACGTGACAGTTTGCCTACAGATTTATGAAACCGCAGAGTGGTCCCGGGCCGCCCGGGCACGGTAAATCTTAATCAGGTGGTAGATATTGATGCAGGCGACAAAGGCATTCATCCCCGCCACCGGCCAGGCGGTGATGGCAACGCCATAAATGACAAACAGAGAACAGCCAATAAAGTTAAGCCAGCGCAGCCAGATAATATCTTTCATCATGAGTGAAATGGCCACCATGACTGATGCAGCATAACCAGTAATTTCTACGGTATCCATTTGGCCTCCGGCAAAGTTCGGCATTCGATGGCAGTCTAACAAAGGGATGATTAAAAATCCCCCGCATGTCGGGTTTGCCATCGGATAATATGCTGTCATGATGAGGATTTGTCGCCGGCTGGCAGATAAAACCTGACAAATCAGTCTGCTGAAAGCTTGTGTGACAAGCCGCACAAAATTGCGGCAATACCGTGATTGATGACGCTTTAATTTTTAAGATTCCCTTATATACTGCGATAAGTAGCCATGCCCAATATCAGGGTGCGTCAAACAGGAGTGCTATATGGAATACAACACCTCAGAACTTTGTGACATGTTCCTGGATGTGGTCGATGTCGTCGAGCCGATGTTCAGCAACTATGGTGGTTGTAGCTCTTTTGGTGGTGCTATCAGCACCGTGAAATGCTTTGAAGACAACGGTGTGATTGCCGATGTGCTCTCTGAAGACGGCGAAGGCCGGGTATTGTTGGTTGACGGTGGCGGTTCGCTGCGTCGCGCACTGCTGGATGCCAATCTGGCAGAGACAGCAGTAGCCAATAACTGGGAAGGTATTCTGGTTTATGGCTGTGTGCGTGATGTCGATGCCCTGGAAGAGTTTGATATTGGTATTCAGGCTATCGCCTCAATTCCAGTAGGCGCTGACAATAACGGCGTTGGTGAAGTTGATGTACCGGTGAATTTCGGTGGCGTGACCTTCCTGCCCGGTGACCATGTCTACGCCGACAACACAGGCGTTATCCTGTCGCCTGAGCCCCTGGATATTGAATAAAGAGCGATTGAATAACGGGCCTCAGCCACGCGATACACCACCGGAAGGGAGCCATTGGCTCCCTTTTTGTTTGCGCTATTTTTCTCAATTTACACGCAGCACAATGAAAGCTGGGTAATGAACCCGCTCACGGCTTGTAATCCCCCGTCACCACAGTGAAAATAGCGGCCATCGCCAAAATTTATATGGACTGGCCCAAATGGATGCACTGACACTTTTCCCCAAGGAACAGCTTGATTCCCTGATCTCCCCAAGGCCGGGAGAAACCAAACTGGGCCAATGCTTTGCCCTGCTCGACAGCTTTACCCCACAGGCACTCAACCAGGCCAAAGCCAATGGTGCCCGCTATGCCTTACTGGGTGTCAGTGAAGATGTAGGCCCCCGGGCCAATCTGGGTCAGGGTGGCGCCGACCACAGCTTTACTCCTGCCATCAAAGCCTTTGCCAACCTGCAGTCCAACCGTTTTTTCGACGGTGAACAGTGCCTGTTGGTCGGTCATATCAGTTTAAGCCACCCTCAAATTGAGGACGAACTGGACGCACTGCGCCTGGCAGTCGCACTGCTGGACGATGCCGTGACTCAGACTGTCACTATGCTGCTCGCTGCCGGACTGGTACCTGTGGTGATTGGTGGTGGTCATAACAATGCCTATGGCTTGCTGCGGGCGACCTCTGAGCATCATGGTAAAGGTGTGGCAGCGGTGAATCTGGATCCCCACTGCGATTTCCGCCCTTTGGAAGGCCGTCACAGTGGCAATGGCTTCAGCTATGCCGCCGTTCAGGGATATCTGGCTCAGTATCATATTCTGGGACTGCATGAACAGAAGAACAGCGAAGCCAGTCTGCAACAGCTTGAAGCTTTTGGGGGCAGCTGGCACAGCTTTCAGGATATCTGGGTACGCCGCACGATTTCGCTGGAAAACGCGCTGACGCAGATCATTGAGGCCAATAATAAGCAGCCTGTGGGGCTGGAGCTGGATCTGGATGCCATCAGTGAGTTGCCCTCCAGCGCCATCACTTTTGCCGGTGTGCCTCTGACAGATGCCTGCCACTATGTTTCCTCCCTGACAACCCACTGCCCCTGCGCTTATCTGCATCTTGCAGAAGCGGCACCGGCAAGGCATCCCGCCGGTATCGAAGCGGGCAAAAGAGTCACGGGTCAGGCTATTGCCGAGCTGCTGCTGGCTTATATGAGCGGCAAACCCTAGTTTTCATTGGCTTGCCGCAATAAACCTCAAGTTGAAAGATGACGTATGTTACGTATCGCTAAATCTTACAGCTTGGTTATAATGCGGCATGCCTTGCCAAACCCGTGTGCTGTGTCAGGTTTTTCCAGCAAATATGACTCTGCGCGCCGAATTGGTGAGCAAAGGCAGTGATGCCGACATAACAGGAAAGTTAATTACCAACTCGATCACAGAGTGGGGCGTCAAAGTTACCCGGTATATCCCCTTTGACATACACTCGCTGTACATCATCGATACAACAGGAAGCAATCAATGTCTGAGGACAAGTCATCCAGTACCCACTTCGGATATAAAACCGTAGAGTCGGAAAAGAAAGCCGATATGGTTGCCGACGTATTCCACTCAGTAGCCGCCAAATACGACATTATGAATGACGTGATGTCCTTCGGTATTCACAGGCTCTGGAAACGATTCACCATTGAGACGGCTGCAGCCCGTCCGGGTATGAAGGTGCTGGATCTGGCCGGTGGTACCGGTGATTTGACCGCAAAGTTCTCCCAGCTGGTTGGTGAAAAAGGTGAGGTTATCCTGGCCGATATCAACGACTCCATGCTGAAAGTGGGCCGCTCTAAACTGCGCGACCGCGGCATTGTGGGCAATGTGAACTATGTTCAGGCCAACGCCGAAGCCCTGCCTTTCCCTGATAACCATTTCGATATCATCACCATTGCCTTTGGTCTGCGTAATGTGACCGACAAGGACAAAGCCCTGCGTTCTATGCAGCGTGTACTGAAGCCGGGTGGTAAATTGCTGGTGCTGGAGTTTTCCAAGCCGCAGCACGATTTGATGCGCAAGGTGTACGACATGTACAGCTTCAAAATCCTGCCTAAGATGGGCGATATCATCACTCAGGATGCCGGTAGCTATGAGTACCTGGCTGAGTCTATCCGTATGCACCCGGATCAGGAGACACTGAAGCAGATGATGATCGACGCCGGTTTCGAGCAGGTGGATTACACCAATATGACTGACGGCATCGTCGCCCTGCACAAAGGGTACAAGTTCTGATGTTACAGCGGGAGTGGCCTTTGTTGGTTTGCGCCGCCGCCGAGTCCGGCATTAACCGGATGATTCAGCAGGCTCCGGCGGAATATGCCAGAGCTCAGCTGGATGGTAAGTCGGTGACAGTGGAACTGACTCAGCTTTCCTTCCCTCTGACCCTGATATTCAGCGGCCAACGTACTCAGGTGTTGAGCCGCTATGAAGGTGATGTCAGCGTCAGTGTGAAAGCCGATGCCGCCACTCTGATTAAGCTGGGCGAAGGCGCTCAGCTGACTGAATTAATTAAACAGGACAAGCTGTCTCTGGACGGTGACCTGGCGACCTTGCAGGCGTTGAGTCAGTTCCTGCAGCAAAACCCGCTGGATTTTGCTGACCCCATTTCCCGCTATCTGGGAGATGCCCCTACCCATAAACTCTTCGAAACGCTCAAATCCGGTCAGATGTTCGCACTCAAGGTGCTCCAGGGTACCCGTGATCATTTAAGTGAACTGGCGACCGAAGAGTACCGCATCGCTCCGGGCCGACTGGAGTATCTGCACTTCAAAGACAGACTCGAAGATCTGTGCCGTGATGTCGACAACATAGACACCCGGATACAACAACTGACAGACAAGGTAAAACCATGACAGGCGCCAGCTTCCGCCGTGGCTACCAGGTTATCCGTACTGCGCTGCAGTATGGCCTGGATGAAATGCTACCGGCGAAACTCACCCCCTGGTACTACAAACTTCTGCGAGGCAGCCTGTTCTGGTTGCGCAATCAACATAAAGACAAGCCCTCCGGCGAACGCCTGAAACTGGCAATGCAGGAGTTGGGACCGGTTTACATTAAATTCGGTCAGATGTTGTCTACCCGCAGAGACCTGTTGAGCGATGAGTGGGCCGAAGAGCTGGCCATGCTGCAGGACAGGGTTCCACCTTTCTGCTCAACCCTGGCCCGTGAAGCCATTGAGGCGGAGTTGGGACAGTCCATCGACAGCCTGTTTGAAGATTTCGACGATGAACCTCTGGCCTCAGCCTCCATCAGTCAGGTCCATACCGCCACGCTGAAGCGCACCGGCGAGCCTGTGGTACTTAAGGTACTGCGCCCCAATGTGGAAGCTCAGGTGAAAGCGGATTTGGAACTCATGACCCAAAGCGCCCGCTTTGTTGAATGGGTTCTGGGTGACGGCAACCGTCTGCGTCCGCTGGAAGTGGTGCAGGATTATGAGAACACCATTCTGGGTGAGCTGAACCTCAAGCTGGAAGCCCACAACGCCATGAAGCTGAGGGGTAATTTCCAGGATTCAGACGCCATCTATATCCCCTATGTCTACGAAGATCTCTGCTATCCCCGCCTGATGGTGATGGAGAAGGTCGAAGGTATTCCGGTTTCCGATATCGAAGCGCTGAAAGCTCAGGGCACAAACTTCAAGCTGCTGGCAGAACGCGGAGTGGAGCTGTTCTTTACTCAGGTGTTCCGCGATAACTTCTTCCATGCGGATATGCACCCGGGCAATATTTTTGTCTCCCGTGATCACCCGGACAACCCTTACTACATTGGGTTGGACTGCGGCATCATGGGCACACTGACCGAGGAAGACCAGCGCTATCTGGCCGAGAACTTCCTGGCCTTCTTCAACCGCGATTACAAGCGTATTGCCCAGCTGTATGTGGAGTCCGGCTGGGTATCCGCCAACACAGATGTGCCCGCCTTTGAGCAGGCAATCAAGGCGGTGTGTGAACCTATGTTCAACAAGCCGCTGAATGAGATCTCTTTCGGTCACGTACTGTTGGAGCTGTTCCGCACTGCCCGCCGCTTCGACATAGTGGTGCAGCCGCAACTGGTATTGCTGGAAAAAACCCTGCTTTATATTGAAGGTTTGGGACGCCAGCTTTACCCGGAGCTGGACTTGTGGGCCACCGCCAAGCCGTTTCTTGAGAACTGGATGGCTGAGCAGGTCGGTGCCAAAGCAATGTTCAAAAAAGTGCAATCCAAGGCCCCCTACTGGTCTGATAAACTCCCTGAGCTTCCTGAGCTGGTGTATGACAATCTCAAGCTGGGTAAGAAGTTAATGGGTAATTACCAACAGCTCATTGACCGTTACTTAAGTCATCAAGAAAGAGCTCATAAAAGTAACTACCTGCTGATAACTTCTGCCGTTTTGGTGATCTGCGGCACGATATTGTTCGGACAGATGGATACACTATGGCTTCCTTGCGCCTGTATTGTGACCGGCGCAGCAGTGTGGCTTTTGGGATGGCGAGCCAGGCCTCGAAAGCGAAAATTTTAGGTAGCACTAAACAACTAAAGGTTCATAATAGAACCGATACTTAATCTAAGAGGAAAGCTTCACATGGGTGGCATTAGTATTTGGCAACTTCTGATTATCGCGCTGATCGTAGTACTGCTGTTCGGTACCAAGAAACTGCGTACCCTGGGTGGTGACCTGGGCGGTGCAATCAAGGGGTTCAAGAACGCCATGTCTTCTGAAGACGAGAAAAAGGCTCTTGAAGAGCAGAAAGCTCAGCAAGCTGCTCCACAACAGACCGCAGCTCAGCAGCAGCCAGAGCAAACTGCTCAGACTGCACAACCAGCTCAAAAAGCTGAAGAGAAGAAAGAACAGGCGTAATTTTCTATGTTCGATGGTATCGGCTTTATGGAGCTGCTGCTCATCGGTATTATCGGCCTGGTGGTACTGGGCCCTGAGAGATTACCGGTGGCAGTTCGCTCAATCACAGGTTGGATCCGTGCGATGAAACGCATGGCTAACTCAGTGAAAGATGAGTTGGAACAAGAGCTGAAAATTGAACAACTGCACAATGACCTGAAACAAGCAGAGTCAAAGGGGCTGTCTAATCTGTCCCCTGAGTTGCAGGAGTCCATTGATCAGCTTAAGCAGGCTGCTCAGTCGGTGAACCGCCCTTATCAGGTTGACGATGTGCTCGACAGCCAGAAAAAGCAGGAATCAGCACCCTCTGCCGCGCCAGCGAACACCACTTCATCCGCACAGGCTACTCAGACCGGCAACACTGCTGACTCTGCAGATAACAAGCCTCAAGCAAACGGATAATCGATGTCGCAACAACAACCTTTAATCGCACACTTGCTGGAGCTGCGCACACGCCTGTTGCATGCCGTTGCTGCTGTGATGCTGGTGTTTCTCTGCCTGGTTTACTGGGCGCAGGACATCTATCACTATGTAGCAACGCCGCTGCTGGAAGTGATGCCACAAAGCGGCAGCATGATTGCTACCGACGTGGCTGCGCCATTCTTCGCGCCTTTTAAGCTGACACTGATCCTGTCGTTTTTTATTGCCATTCCCTATGTGCTTTATCAGATCTGGGCGTTTATCGCACCCGGCCTGTACAAGCATGAAAAACGACTGGTAATGCCGCTGCTGTTCAGCAGTACCATGCTGTTCTATCTGGGCATGGCGTTCGCTTATTTTATTGTGTTCCCGGTTGTGTTCGGCTTCTTCACCAGTGTCGCGCCGGAAGGGGTTAACATTGCAACCGATATCAACAGCTACCTGAGCTTCGTGCTTAAGCTGTTCTTCGCATTCGGTCTGTCATTTGAAATCCCTGTGGCTGTGGTACTGCTGTGCTGGGCCGGGGTGACCTCAGTGGAAGACCTGAAAGAGAAGCGCCCTTACATAGTTGTTGGTGCCTTCGTAGTTGGTATGTTGTTGACACCGCCAGACGTGATCTCTCAGACCATGTTGGCCGTGCCTATGCTGCTTTTGTTTGAAGCCGGATTGCTTGCTGCTCGTTTTTACAGTAAAACTGACAGCGAAGATGAATCCGACGAACAAGAACACGCCAACTGATCCGACTGCAGTACTGCGGATCTCCCGGCTGTAAAACAATAAGGATGCTGTGTATGCGTTTTGCAGGGATTTCCGCCGTTTGCCTTTTATTGTCAACTCAGGCCTTTGCCTCGGTTGAAACTCAATTGACCCAATGTGCCGCCATCAGCGATAAGCTGGACAGGCTTATCTGTTACGACAAGCTGGCGGCCGCTGTCGGTCACTCCTCCTCCCAACCAGCTGTTGTTTCTGCTCCAGCCAAGCCAGCTGTCGCGCCTGTACCTGCAGCCCCGGTAGCAGCACCTGTTGCTGTAGTCAGTGCTGAAGAGCAGTTTGGTAATGAAAACAAAGCCAAAAGACAGCAAGCAGAAGAGATAGAAAAGCTCTACTTCGAAGTTGCTTCGGTTGATAAAGACCCCTATGGCCGCCTGCAACTGACCTTCAGCAATGGCCAGAAGTGGAAGCAAACCGAAAGCCGCCGTTTTAAGGTGAAAGCAGGCCAGACAGTGTTTATTGAACGCGCCGCGCTGGGCTCTTTCCTGATGGGAATGGATGACCGTAACAGCACTATCAGGGTCAAACGCATTAAGTAAATATGTCCGACCACATAGACATCGCTGTCAATCTGATTGGCAGCGCCCTTGAATCGAATCTCGACACTGTTGTAGCTGAAGCCGAAGCAGCCGGTGTTTCTCCTCTGATTGTTATCGGCAGTTCTCTGGTAGAAAGCCGTCAGGCCATTGAGGCATGTCAGGGGTATCCCGGCAAGCTCTACTCAACCGCCGGCGTGCACCCTCACCATGCCAGCAGCTGGAATGAGTCCAGCTACGACGAGAACCGTGCACTGTGCGCCAATACCTACGTGGTGGCTGTGGGCGAGTGTGGTCTGGACTATAACCGCGACTTTTCTCCAAGAGACAAACAGCGTGAAGCCTTTGCCGCTCAACTCAAGCTGGCAGTGGAGTTGCAGTTGCCCGTTTTGATGCATGAGCGGGATGCCCATGCAGATTTTCTGGCAATTCTGAAAGAGTACAGACCCCATTTGGTGGATGCCGTGCTGCACTGTTTTACCGGTAACCGTGAGTCCCTTGAAGCTTATCTTGAGCAGGATATTTATCTTGGGATTACCGGCTGGGTGTGCGATGAACGTCGCGGTCAGGAGCTGGCCGAAATAGTGCCTTTAATCCCCGACGACCGCATTATGATAGAGACGGACAGTCCCTACCTGCTGCCCCGCAGCATGCGCCCCAAGCCAAAATCCAGCAAAAACCTGCCAAAGTACCTGCCCTATATCGCTGAGTACATTGCGGGCCTGCGTCGCCAGGCACCGGATCAGTTTGCCGCCAGAACCCTGGCCAACAGTCGCCGTTTCTTCCGCCTGGATGCCCTGCCATGAAACACCTGATATTGTTGCTGGCCTGGGTATGGGTGCTCATTGCACCGACTGCGCAGGCCAAAGATGAGCTGGAGATCAATGACTCATCACAGCCACGTATAGCCCTGAATCAGTGGATGGATATCAGCACTAAAGAGGTGATGAGCCTCAATGCGCTGATGCGTCTGTCTGAGGATGACTGGCAACCTCTGAAAACCGGTGACACAGAAAGAATTGGTGTCAGCCAATTCTGGTTCAGGTTGAAGGTTGCCAACGGTCTGGGCTACAACTACCGCGTCCTGTCTCTTAATAATCCTCTGCTGGATCGCATTGAGATCTTCCACCTTGAAAATGGCCGCTTGATTGATCAGGCCATTATGGGTGACAGCTTACCCTTCTCCCAGCGTCCGGTAAAAAGCACAGGTTTCCTGTTCCCCATCGAGATGGAGCCCAACTCTGAGCATACTTTGTATGTTCGGATTGACTCCCGTGGCGCGGCGCATCTGAACTTTATGCTGCTGTCACCCAAGTTGATGTACCAGCAGATGGAATCCTATCTGCTGCTCAATGGTGCCCAGCTCGGCGCGCTGGCTGCAATCGGTCTGTTCTCTCTGTTTATTGCCCTGACCTCCAAGTCATTCAGTTACGCCTATTACTCGGGCTATGTGCTGAGTATGACCCTGCTGGTTGCTGCCATTAATGGCTTTGCTTTTCGCTTTCTGTGGCCCTCGCTGCCGCAGATGCAACTGTACGCTATCCCCTTTCTAATCCCGCTGGTGATGGCCTTCGCAGTCATGTTTACCGAGAAGTTACTGCAACTTAAACGCCATAGCATGCGGCAGTTACGCCTCTCCAGAGCGACTGCTGCCATCGCCGTGTTTATCAGTCTTATCTCGCCGCTGATGCCCTATGACCTGGCGATACGTATCCAAATCATTATGGTACTGGCCATCAGCAGCATGTTGATGTTCTTCGCCATTCGTCAGGCGATTAAGGGTGACAAGCTGGCCAGGCTCTACAGCATTGGCTGGTGCACCATGTTGGCAGGTGCCCTGTACACAGGACTCTTGTACCTGGGCATTTTGCACGCCGATTACAAGCCGCAACTGCCGGTAATGGTTGGGCTGACATTTGAGGTGGTGTTTATGGCGGCCGTGTTGGCTATTCGCTACAACGATGAACGCCGTGCCAAACAGGCGATGCAGGAGAAAGCACTGGAACAGGCCCAACGGCTGCAGGATCTCAGAGAGGAAGCCCTGCGGGATGAAGAGAAGACCAAGCAGCAATTGGAGCGCATGGTGCAGGAACGCACTCTGGAGCTGGAAATCACCCTGCGAGAGCTGAATGAAGCCAACCAAAAGCTCACTGAAAAAGCGACGGTAGACAGCCTGACTCAGCTGAAAAACCGCCGTGCCTTTGATAAACGCCTGGTGGCCGAAGGTCGCATCAGCCGGCGTCAGCAAACCGCGCTGTCACTGCTGATGGCAGACGTCGATCACTTTAAAGCTATCAACGACAGTTATGGCCATCTTGCCGGTGATGAAATTTTGCGCCAGGTGGCAGAGTTACTTCAGTCACAACTTAAGCGCCCAAGTGATCTGCTGTCACGTTTTGGGGGTGAGGAGTTTGCTATCATACTGCCCAACACCTCTGCCGAGGGGGCAATTCTGCTGGCTGAACAGATACGTGAAGCCGTGTTAGACGCCGATATTGAGTGGGAGGGCAAAGCCATTCCACTGACCATCAGTGTCGGGGTCAGTGCCGCTATTATTGAGTCCGATGAGCACCCGACAGAGTTACTAGAGCAAGCGGATAAGGCCCTGTACCAGGCCAAGCAAACAGGCCGTAACAAGGTGTGCCTCTATTCGCCAAAGGACACGACAGTCACCGAATTCAGGAGTCGAATGTGAATATCATTACCAGTGCTTTTCCCAACCGCAGAATGCGCCGTATGCGCAAGCACGATTTCAGCCGCCGCTTGATGGCTGAAAATCAGCTGACGGTGAACGACCTTATTTATCCTATGTTCGTGTTGGAAGGTAACAACCGTACTGAGCAGGTTGCTTCCATGCCGGGTGTTGAGCGCTACTCCATTGACCTGCTGCTGAAAGAGGCGGAAGAGTTGGTTGAACTGGGTATCCCTATGATCGCCCTGTTCCCGGTCACTCCTTCAGAGAAAAAATCTCTGATGGCTGAAGAAGCCTATAACGCCGATGCGCTGGCTCAGCGTGCAGTACGTGAACTCAAGCGTGAATTCCCTGAGCTGGGCATTATGACCGACGTGGCGCTGGATCCCTTCACTACCCACGGTCAGGACGGCATCATCGACGATACCGGTTATATCCTGAATGACATCACCACAGAGATTCTGGTGAAGCAGGCCCTGTCTCACGCCGAAGCCGGTGCTGATGTGGTTGCTCCTTCCGACATGATGGACGGCCGTATCGGCGCCATCCGTCAGGCACTGGAAGAGGCCGGTCACGTAAACACCCAGATTATGGCTTACAGCGCCAAGTACTCTTCCAACTACTATGGTCCATTCCGTGATGCAGTTGGTTCAGCCGGTAACCTGAAAGGCGGTAACAAGCACAGCTATCAGATGGATCCTGCCAACAGCGACGAAGCCCTGCATGAAGTGGCTTTGGACATTCAGGAAGGCGCTGACATGGTAATGGTGAAACCAGGTATGCCTTATCTGGATATCGTTCGCCGAGTAAAGACAGAGCTGGCGGTACCCACTTTCGCTTATCAGGTCAGTGGCGAGTACGCCATGCACATGGCAGCCATTCAGAACGGCTGGCTGTCTGAAAAGGCGGTGATCATGGAATCCCTGCTGTGCTTCAAGCGTGCTGGTGCCGATGGCATTCTGACCTACTTTGCCAAGCAGGCTGCACAGTGGCTGAAAGAAGCCAGATAATCGCCTGAGCCAGGTAAAACGCCGCTGCATTCAGCGGCGTTTTTGTATCTGTGATACCAGCAGTTAATCTTTTATAAACAAAGTGATCCAGCTAACATTCAGGGCCACTACCGCTGGGCAAAAACTCCTCACCATGATTGGATAAGAACATACTGAAGTGTGAGGTTCTGATACCATGACTAAAGCGATAAAAGTTCTGCTCGCCACCACTGCACTGTTTTTCAGTGCTCAAACTCTGGCTTCCGGTGGATGCGGCTTTGAAACAGAAAACACAGGGCTGATCGGCTCCTGTACCCAAGAGGAACAAGAAGTGATTCTGACCGGAATGATAGAACCCAAAACGCTGATTCAGGAAGATGATTTCAGTGAAGGCTACCAAAGTTATCAGGTGGATCAGGGCACGCTGGCTGCGCTGAAGTCTGTTACCACACCAACTGAGATTGTCGTGATTATCGGTACCTGGTGCCCAGACTGTCACCGCGAAACACCTCGCTTTATCCGCATTATGGAAGAGCTGAATAACCCGAACATCACCGCCAAATACATAGGCGTTGATCGTCAGAAGAAAGATGATGAGGGCCTGGCTAACGAGTATGAGTTTACCCGTATCCCCACCTTTATCGTGATTCAGGATGACAAAGAGATTGGCCGCATTGTTGAGCGTCCGACTGAGTCTCTGGAAAAAGATCTGGCGAAGATTCTGAAGTAATCAAAATCTCCCAGGATCAAAAAAGGCCGCAGTAGCGGCCTTTTTACTATCGAACCCCAGCTTAATGACTGAGGTTTTCTGCCAACTGTTGCAGCACACCTTCACGCAGGGCGCCACCGGACAGATGCAGCTTATCGATATGCAGCTGATCAAACAGGGCAATAAGGATAGCAACACCGGCGGCAAAGGTGGGGACACGCTCGGCATTCAGGCCTGTAATTCCGGTGAGTCTGGCATCTGTCTGGGCCAGAATTTCATCACGTATGCTCAGCAGTACTTCTTTGGTGATGATTTGTGGCAGCTCTCTGTGAGCCAATAACTCCATCACAGACTGCACTGAACCCGATGCTCCAACAACGCCATTCCAACCGAGTCGGCGCAGTTCCTGCTCCTTCTCGCCCAGAATACGGATGGCATCTGCGGCGGCATCTTCGAAGTCTTTCACTGAGTAGGGGAAGCTATCGAAGTACTGACGTGAGCTGGTCACACAACCAAAACCTACACTGGCCTTGAACAGGACTTCCATCCCCTCGCCCACGATGAACTCGGTACTGGCACCGCCAATATCCACCACCAGACGACGACCGCCGCCCTGAGTGTTGGCCACCATGCCCTGATAAATCAGTTCGGCTTCGCGCATACCGGAAATGACTTCGATGGGACATCCCAACAGAGGCACTGCGCGCTCGCTGAACTCATCGGCATTGCTGACACTTCGCAGTGTTGCCGTAGCGATAACGGCAACGTTGCGGCGATCAACCTTGTGATGGTCCAGCATACGACCAAACATCGCCAGACAATCCAGCCCCCGTTCCATCACGGATTGCTGCAGTCGGCCATCTTCCCCCATCCCCTCAGCCAAGCGTACTTTGCGCTTGTACTTGGCGATGATCTTGGGGCGGTGGCCTTCTGTATGAGCCACCAACATGTTAAAGCTGTTAGAGCCCAGCGTTATGGCTGCATAATTGGTCTTGCGCATTTACGAGTGTCTACGGGTCCTGTCGTGACGTGGAGGACGACCACTGCGATGAGCTCCCTGTGGTCGTGGTGCACCTGTGCGTTCGCGCAGATTGCGCGGCGCGGTGCTGTGTTTACGGTGGATCTTCACCGGCGGAGCCAGATCTTCCAGCAGCGCTTCTCTGTCATAGTTGCTCAGAGGAATGGAGTGCTTAATGTACTCCTCAATCGCTGGCAGATTCAGAGCGTATTCTTCACAGGCAAAGCTGACAGACACGCCCTTCTGACCTGCACGACCGGTACGACCGATACGGTGTACATAGTCTTCGCAATCATCCGGCAGATCATAGTTGTATACATGGGACACATCAGAGATGTGCAGGCCACGGGCTGCTACGTCGGTCGCAACCAGGATATCCAGTTGGCCTTTGGTGAACTGTTCCAGAATGCGCAAACGCTTCTTCTGAGGCACATCACCGGTCAACAGGCCAACACGGTGACCATCACCTTCCAGTGCTGCCCACAGCTTTTCACACATATGCTTGGTGTTGGCAAACACAATGGCTTTGTCCGGCCAGTCCTCTTCAATCAGCGTCTGCAGCAGACGCATCTTGTCTTCCATGGAAGGATAGAAGAGTTCTTCTTTAATATTCTTGGAGGTTTTCTCCTCCGGCGCGATCTCAACCTTTTCAGGGTCGTTCATATGATCGTAAGCCAGCTCCTGTACCTTCATGGACAGGGTAGCTGAGAACAGCATATTCAGACGGTCTTTCGCATTCGGCATACGGCGGAACAGGAAACGAATATCCTTGATAAAGCCCAGGTCGAACATGCGGTCAGCTTCATCCAGCACCACGGCCTGGATGGCAGACAGGTTAATCACCCCCTGACGCACGTAATCAATAATACGACCTGTGGTACCAATCAGGACATCGACGCCTTTTTCCAACACTTTCATCTGGGCGTCGTAGCCTTCACCGCCGTATACAATGCCCACTTTCAGCTTGGTATGCTTGGACAGCAAAGTGGCATCTTTGGCGATTTGAATCGCCAATTCACGGGTAGGTGCCATAATGATGGCTCGAGGCTGATTAGTCTGGCGACCTTCCGGCTCAGCAGTCGTCAACAGATGGTTAAAGGTGGCTACCAGAAATGCCAGGGTTTTACCTGTACCGGTTTGTGCCTGACCTGCGATATCTTTTTGCTGGAGGAGAATTGGCAGCGACAGCGCCTGAATTGGAGTGCAATACTCAAAGCCGTTTTCGGACAGTGCCTTAAGCACCTTCTCTTGCAGAGGGAACTCGGCAAATTTTTGTTTGGATAAATGTGTTTCGCTCATAGCGCAAGCATACCAGTTAGGGTTGCAATAAGATACTCGATCGTTTGAAATAGCGGCAAGTAAAACAAGGTGTAACTAACGGGGCGATATAATCAATCAGGTTTCTAAACCCAAATATTGGCGGTCGCCGTATTCGGAATGGATTTCTGATATTTTCATTGAGATGAAAATGAGTCTCATACCCCGGGCTTGAAAAGCCAAAAAACGCACCCAATATACAGGGTATGCCATTCACAAACCAGCGATGGCACCACATAAACCGGAGAAGATCATGAGTGACAAAATCGTAACCCTGAGCGACGACAGCTTTGAAAATGACGTACTGAAATCAGAACTGCCTGTACTGGTAGATTTCTGGGCTGAATGGTGCGGCCCATGCAAAATGATCGCTCCAATCCTGGATGACGTTGCCGGCGAGTACGAAGGTAAACTGACCGTAGCCAAGCTGAACGTTGACCAGAACAACGCCTCTCCAGCCAAATATGGCGTGCGTGGTATTCCAACTCTGCTGCTGTTCAAAAACGGTGAGCTGGCTGGTACCAAAGTTGGCGCTCTGTCCAAGACTCAATTGAAAGAGTTTATCGACGCTCAGATCTAATTTGAGCCCGAGTGCGTCAAACGGCACAATTTTATTGATAAATTGTGCCGTTCCTTCCGAAAAAATATGGACGCCTCCATTGGTTAGTGCTACTTTAATAACCAGATTCTTTCAAATAACCCACTCCTCACCGTTCAATCCACTCAAGCCTACACAATCGAAGCAGATTGAGCGCGATGAGCCTGTCGCGTAGTTACAAGACCCATCGAAATGAACTTATCAGAACTGAAAAACAAGTCGATTTCCGACTTAGTAGCCTTAGCCGAAAGCATGAAACTGGAAAATATGGCCCGCGCCCGCAAGCAGGACATTATTTTCTCTATCCTGAAAGCCCACGCCAAAAGCGGTGAAGACATTTTCGGTGGCGGTGTACTGGAAATTCTGCAAGATGGTTTCGGCTTCCTTCGCAGCGCCGACGGTTCCTACCTGGCAGGCCCGGACGATATCTATGTATCACCAAGCCAGATTCGCCGCTTTAATATGCGCACCGGTGATACCATTGCAGGTAAGATTCGCCCACCTAAAGAAGGTGAACGTTATTTTGCCCTGCTGAAAGTCAACGAAGTTAACTTCGACAAGCCTGAAAACTCCCGCAACAAGATCCTGTTTGAAAACCTTACCCCACTGCACGCTGAAGAACGCCTGCGTATGGAGCGTGGTAACGGTTCAACTGAAGATATTACCGCCCGTATTCTTGACCTGTGTTCCCCTGTGGGTAAAGGTCAGCGTGGTCTGATTGTAGCCCCGCCAAAAGCCGGTAAGACTTTGTTGCTACAGAATATTGCTCAGTCAATCTCCTACAACAATCCAGATGTGGTGTTGATGGTATTGCTGATTGACGAACGTCCTGAAGAAGTAACTGAAATGCAGCGTCTGGTTAAAGGTGAAGTGATCGCTTCTACCTTTGATGAGCCAGCAAGCCGTCACGTTCAGGTTGCTGAAATGGTGATTGAAAAGGCCAAGCGCCTGGTAGAGCACAAGAAAGACGTAGTGATCCTGCTGGACTCTATTACCCGTCTGGCCCGTGCCTACAACACAGTAATCCCTTCTTCCGGTAAAGTACTGACAGGTGGTGTGGACGCCAACGCCCTGCACCGTCCAAAGCGCTTCTTCGGTGCTGCCCGTAACATCGAAAACGGTGGCAGCCTGACCATTATCGCCACGGCTCTGGTTGATACCGGCTCCAAGATGGACGAAGTGATCTACGAAGAATTTAAAGGTACCGGTAACCAGGAACTGCACCTGTCCCGTAAGGCGGCAGAAAAGCGTGTATTCCCGGCCATCGACTTTAACCGTTCAGGTACCCGTCGCGAAGAGAAGCTGACAACTCCTGACGAACTGCAGAAGATGTGGATCCTGCGTAAGATTCTGAACCCAATGGACGAAGTAAGCGCCATGGAGTTCTTAATTGACAAGCTGGCCATGACCAAGACCAATGACGAGTTCTTCACTGCGATGAAGCGCGCCAAGTCTTAATCAGCTAATACGTTGAGACCAATAGCTTGATATGAAAGCCACCTTTCCCAGGTGGCTTTTTTATTGGGCGATACTCAGTTGATGGCGCAAGCACCATGGCTATGTGAGTAACCCTGAAATTGACAAGCTGGCCATGACCAAGACCAATGACGAGTTCTTCACTGCCATGAAACGCACCAAGTCTTAATCATCTGCTTAACTGCACTGAAAGCTTGAACAGAAAGCCACTCAAACGAGTGGATTTTTATTGCCTGTATTCAGCATGTTAGTTCCATTACTCGACATAAAAAAAGCCACCGGAGACGGTGGCTTTTGAATTACGGAGTAAGAGTAATGGCTGGTTCGTTCCAGCTGGCTTTCACTTGATTAGCAAGACACCAGGGTAGCTGACATCTTGCGTCTCAAATAGGCGATCTGCTGCATATGCGGCAGGTCCTTAGGACAATTGTCCTGACAACCCAACAGCGTCATACAACCGAATACACCATCCTGGTTACCAATGACATGGTAGAAGTCATCGGCACTGCGGGCATCGCGACTGTCCAGCTCAAAGCGGGCAATCTTCATCAGGCCAACTGCACCCACGAAGGTTTCACGCATCTGCTTGGTGGCGCAGGCGGATACGCACACACCGCACTCCACGCAACGTTCCAGCTCGTAGAGTTTGGCGGCCTCTTCTGGATCCATAGGAGCTTCCAAAACATGGATATCCTGATCGTCACCACGGGGATGCAGCCACAGCTTAAGACGCTCGGCGATTTCACGCATAAACTTGCCTGTGTTCACCGACAGATCGCCAATCAACTCAAAGCCCGGCAATGGCATCAGGGTGATAGTGGCATCACTGAATTTGCTGGTCAGGGTGCGGCAAGCCAGAGTAGGCATGCCGTTAATCACCATGGCGCAGCTGCCACAGATACCGGCACGGCAAACAAAGTCGAACTGCAGCGAGCTGTCCTGCTCTTCACGCAGACGATTCAGGGCGATAAACACTGTCATTCCCGGCGTTTCATCCAGCTGATAGCTGACCATTTTCGGCTTATCACCCGGCTGTTGCGGATCAAAACGGAAAATATTGAATGTTAGGGTACGGCCCTGACTCATGAGTTTTTATCTCCAACCTGCGCTGACAATTTGTCGATCAGACGTTCGTTCTTTGGCATTAATTCTTGTGGCAGTTCAAATGGCATCAGCGCTTGCTGCTGGGTATATCTGTCTGCATGTTCACCCAGCTCCGCCAGCTTAACGGCGATTTCAGCTTCACGGGTGGCGGTATCCGGGTGTGGAATGGTGTTGTCGATACCATAGCCGCGATAGCCAGGTGGCAACTCCATCTGCATCACATCCAGATCTTCATAGTGAATTTCCGGCTCCAGCGCATTGGCATCCGGCCAACAGCACAGAGTGCGCTTCAGCCAGTCGCGGTCATTCCGTTGCGGGAAGTCTTCACGGGCGTGGGCACCCCGGCTCTCGGTACGGGCCGCTGCACCGCAGGCCACAGTCAGTGCCACTTTAATCATGCGGCGTACCCGCAGAGCTTCAACCAGCTCGGGGTTGGCATGACGCTTCTTGTTCTTAACAATCAGATTGCGGCTACGTTCCAGCAGGGCTTTCAGGCCTTCAACGGCTTTATCCAGCTCAGGACCGTTACGGAAGATGCCCACATAGTCCATCATGATTCGCTGCATTTCCTGCTTCAGTATGTACGGGCTCTCAGTGCCATGGCCGTCAATCAGAGCATCAATCTCAGTGCTCAGCTCGCCCATCGCCTGCTCAACCAGACTGGTGTCCACCACCAGATCGTTGTTCTCGCCAAAGTCAGCCACGTACTTACCTATGATCATACCGGCAACCACTGTCTCAGCCAGGGAGTTACCGCCCAGACGGTTAAAGCCGTGCATATCCCAGCAAGCCGCTTCACCTACGCTGAAAAGACCTTTCAGCTGTGGGCTTTCGCCGGTAGCGTCGGTACGGATACCGCCCATGGAGTAGTGTTGGGTTGGGCGCACAGGGATCCAATCCACAGCAGGATCAATCCCCAGGAAGTACTCACAGATCTCCTGCACTTCACGCAGGTTGGTCTCGATATGCTCGCGACCCAGCAGGGTAATATCCAGCCACAGGTGAGGGCCGTAAGGCGAGTCAACGCCTTTGCCTTTACGCATATGTTCAGTCATACGACGGGAAACCACGTCACGGCTGGCCAGCTCTTTCTTATCTGGCTCATAGTCGGGCATAAAGCGGTGACCATCGACATCACGCAACAGACCACCGTCACCACGACAACCTTCAGTGGTCAGAATGCCCACAGGCACAATGGCGGTTGGGTGGAACTGTACGGCTTCCATATTGCCCAGGGTCGCAACGCCGGTTTCCAGCGCCATCGCCTGGCCAATACCTTCACAGATAATGGCGTTGGTAGATACTTCATAGATGCGGCCATAGCCACCTGTGGCAATTGTGGTGGACTTGGCAATATAGGCGCGCAGCTCACCGGTGATCAGGCAGCGGGCGATCACACCGTGACAGCGCTTGCCGTCGTGAATGATCTTCAGGGCTTCCATACGTTCATGCACAGGAATGCCCATAGAGATAGCTTTGTTATCGACTGCATACAGCAGCGAGTGACCTGTGCCATCAGCGGTGTAGCAGGTGCGCCACTTCTTGGTACCACCAAAGTCACGGGCGTTAATCAGACCGTGTGCCGCTTCGGCTTCTTCAATGGTCACCTTCTCGGCGTTAACCACAACCTGACGGGGACCTTGAGTCACACGGGTCCAGGGCACTCCCCAGTTGGCCAGTTCGCGCACAGCTTTGGGGGCACAGTGGGCAAACATACGTGCCACCTGCTGATCACAGCCCCAGTCAGAACCTTTGACTGTATCCTGGAAATGAACGTCTTCGTTATCGCCCATCCCTTTAACTGTGTTACCCAAACTCGCCTGCATACCGCCCTGGGCAGCAGCAGAGTGAGAACGCTTGGCCGGGATCAGTGACAATACCAGAGTGTCCAGACCACGTTCTTTGGAGGCAATGGCTACCCGCAAACCTGCAAGGCCGGCACCCACCACCAATGAATCTGTATAGATAATTTTCACGCTTGTTCCTTACAACTTTCTACAGCTGCAATATCAAGTAGTTACACTTCAGCTTTGGCTCAGCTCGGTGAATATGGTGTTACCGGCAGAGTCAACTCACTGCCAATCAGCAGGTAGCACATCAGACTGGCGATACCCAGCACCATCAAATAGATCATCAGACCATGGGCAAAACGGCGCAGCTTATGACGCTGGAAAGTCAGGCCCCACTTCACCGCCACCCGGTACAGGCCAAACACAGCGTGTACCACTACTGCAGGCAGCAACAGGGCGTACAGAACCCAGGTGTTGTCGTGATATACCCGCTCAGCGCTCATATTCGGACCGATATTGGGGGCCTGGATCATCTCAAACAGGTGAACCGGAACCAGGAAGAAGAGTGCAGCGCCAGTCAGCAACTGGAAATACCAGATACGGGTGTCACTGTGGCGGATGGTATTCAGGCTGGATTGCAGCGCGCGCCACTGGCCCAACTGAGTCGGGAAACGACGCAGAGCTGTCAGTGCGTGCAATACAAAGACGGCCAGCATAAACACAGAGATGATCTGGGTGATTACCGGGAATCCTTTGCCATCCTCACTGAAAATGCTGCCTTCAAGAAAGTGCACTACATGATAAAAAGCATCTTTGCCCAGCAGAATGCTGGATTCAAAGTGCAGATGGAACAGCAGAAATACGCCCATCAGTACCCCGGTGGCGCTTTGCAACCGATCTGCCTTGGCAGACCAGTGATGACCAAGCACCCGTGGGCTGACGGGATTGGGTACATAGGTTTTGGTTGTCATTGTTAATTATTGTGTGGCCGGTATCGGCCTGTTTTGAGTAGGGGCGATTAAGATAGCAGCGACTCTGTTAGCCTTGACGCAATAATCAACAAGTTGCGACACAGATCACCGGCAGGATAGCTTTTTTCAGAGCATGATCACGCCAACCCTTGCTTCCACGGCAAGTGGCCAGACCAATTAACCAATAAATTCATTTAGTTACCTGACGCCCAATGTGCAACTCACAATTGCAGCAACGGGATGTCGACACATATTGGTCGAATATTCGCACTGCACCTCGCCTTGGGCTACAATACCGCCCCAATTTTCAACATAGCCACAGAGGCATGTCATGGCCTGGATCCAACTGCGAATTCATACCGGCAAACAGGAAGCCGAGTTGTTAAGTGATCTTTTAATGGAGCTGGGATCGGTTTCCATCACCTTTGAAGATGGTCAGGATGAACCGATTTTTGAACCTAAGCTGGGAGAAACCCCGCTGTGGACAGATACAGTGGTTATCGCCCTGTTCGATGCCAATATGGATCTGCAGCCAATAGTAGAAATGCTGAAGAACCTGCCGTACATGAGCCAGGACTTCGCCTACAAGATTGAGCAAATCGAAGACAAGGACTGGGTCCGTGAATGGATGGATGCCTTCCACCCAATCAAGTTTGGTCAGCGTCTGTGGATCTGCCCAAGCTGGCGCGAAATTCCTGACCCACAAGCCGTAAACGTGATCCTGGATCCTGGTCTGGCTTTCGGTACCGGTACCCACCCTACGACAGCCCTGTGTCTGGAATGGTTGGATGGACTGGAGCTGGCAGGCAAAGAGGTGGTCGACTTCGGTTGTGGCTCTGGCATCCTGGCAGTAGCTGCGCTGAAACTGGGCGCGGACAAAGTCACTGGTATCGATATCGACTATCAGGCCATTGATGCTTCCAAAGCCAATGCGGAGCGCAATGACGTGGCTGATCGTCTGTCTCTGTATCTGCCTCAGGACCAACCTGCTGACCTGAAAACCGAGATTCTGGTAGCCAATATTCTGGCCGGCCCACTGCGCGAACTGGCACCGCTGATCGCCGACCTGGTGCAACCGGGTGGCAAGCTGGCTCTGTCCGGCCTGCTGCGTGAACAGGCTGAAGAGATCTCCGAGTGTTATGCCCAGTGGTTTGTGATGGATGAACCTGCTCACAAAGAGGACTGGACGCGCTTGACGGGTGTACGTAAATAGTACAAACACCCTTGCATGGCGCGTCAGCGCTGACTTCTTGCCAGACAAATGTCAAGAAAAAAAGTTGCACTCAGGTCATTTATTGACCTTTTCAGGAAGTGTAAAAAGGCGTACTATAGCGCCCCTTTGAAGAGCAAGGTGAAGCAATCATGCAAATTGGACCCTATCAACTGAAGAATCAGCTGATCGTGGCACCAATGGCTGGTGTCACCGATCAAGCCTTCCGCAACCTCTGCCTTCGTTATGGCGCAGCCATGGCGGTGTCGGAAATGTTGCTGGCTAATCCGGATGTATGGGACACGGATAAAAGCCGCCTGAGACTGAGTCATTCAGGTGAGGAAGGTATTCGCTCAGTACAGATTGCCGGGGCAGATCCAGATGCCATGGCCTGGGCCGCGCGCTACAACGTAGAGCAAGGTGCCCAGATCATCGACATCAATATGGGGTGCCCGGCCAAGAAAGTGAATAAAAAGCTGGCTGGTTCAGCCCTGATGCAAAATCCCGAGCTTGTGGATCAAATCCTCAAGGCCGTGGTTGGCGCAGTGGATGTACCGGTTACGCTCAAAATTCGCACGGGTTGGGATCCGGACCACAGGAATGGTGTCCAGATCGCCCGGATAGCCGAAGATAGTGGCATTGCCTCGTTGGCCGTTCACGGCCGTACCAGACAGTGCATGTACAAAGGCGATGCCGAGTACGACACCATTAAAGCTATAAAACAAAGCGTCTCAATACCCGTGGTCGCTAATGGGGATATCACCACGCCGGAGAAGGCACGTTATGTGCTGGACTACACCGGAGTGGATGCCCTGATGATCGGCCGGGGAGCTCAGGGACGCCCCTGGTTATTCAGAGAAATACAACATTATCTGGATACCGGGGAAAAGCTGCCGCCCGTGACGGTGGAGGAAAAGCGTCAAGTGATGCTTGACCACCTTACCAAGCTGTATGCCCTGTATGGGGAGTTTAAAGGCGTGCGATTCGCCCGCAAACATATCGGCTGGTACCTGGACCAGGACGCACAACGGGATTTCAGAGCCCAGTTTAACAAGCTGGAATCCGCGGCGGAGCAATATTCCCTTGTGGAATATTATTTTGATGAATTGATTTCAGAATTAGACAAAGAGCAGATTACGAATGTTTGATCAGACAACTCACACAGAAGCCCATCCGCTTACCGTAGGCAAAATTGAAACTGCTAACGGCACCATTAAGCCTCAGTTGCTGCGCGACGCTGTAAAGCGCGCTGTAAGCAACTTCTTCGCTCAGTTGGACGGTCAGGAAGCACAGGAAGTTTACGAGATGGTGCTTTGCGAAGTTGAAGCTCCACTGCTGGACATCATCATGCAGCACACTCGCGGTAACCAAACCCGCGCAGCCAACATGCTGGGTATCAACCGTGGTACTCTGCGCAAGAAGCTGAAAAAGTACGGCATGAACTAATCAAGTATTCTTAATGCTTTGATTCAAAAGGGCTCGTTAAGTAATTAACGGGCCCTTTTTCTTTAGGCAGCATCCACATCTGTCCATTTGATAATGGCGCGTACATTCATCAGGGCGAAAACCATATTGGCGACCCACATGGCACTGCTGCCGGACATTACGCCCACCACTATCCAGCACAGATTGCCGAATATCATCACCACAAAGCCGCTGCGGCTCTTGTTGCCGATCAGCCAGATAGCGATAAAGGTGAGCAGCATCGCCAACCAATCCACCCCCAGATAAACCCAGAAGTCCATCAAGCCGCTCCTTTGCCTGTTGCTGTAACGAATTTATCCAAGCTATCAAGACTTTCATCGAATGACGACTGCCAGACAGTAGAATATGGCAATTGTATCGGCGCCGTGCTACATCTGAAGAGTCCCTCTTTTCCCGGGTGCAGGTATGCAGTATCAAACCTTTGTGTTGGACGACATGTCCAGTTTGGCCGAATCGGTGCAGGTTGAATTTAAGCTGGCCGCCGGTCGCGATGGACTGGGAAAAGTGCCCGAGGATATGTGGGAGAGTTACAGCGCCTTCGCCAATACCATTGGCGGCGAAATCATTCTTGGCGTACGGGAAGAGCAAGGCGTGTTTACTCTGGAAGGTATCCCTCAGCCGGACCCTATGATTGAGTATCTGTGGCAACACCTGAACGACAAATCCAAAGTCAGTATCAACATACTTCAGCCAACGGATATTCAACTTATTCGACTTGTCGATAAACATGTCATTCGTATCCGGGTCCCCCAGGCGGAGATTCATCAAAGGCCTGTGTTTATTGGTACCGATGCCTACAGTGGCTGCTACCTGAGAGTGGATGAAGCCGATATGCATGCCAGCCGGCGTCAGGTATCACAGATGATGCGCCGGGCAAGGGAGGCTCTCTCTGGGCAATAGATCAAACCAGGGACGGGATATCACAGCCTCTTCAATCGCACTTAAATATTCAGGGTTTTCGCAAATACCTGACTCAATCCAGGCGGAGATCCAATCATCGGGTTGAGCGATCAAGCCACCTCCTGCTGACGGGTAAGCCTGCTGACTTAGCGTCAGATTATGCCTGCTGAATGTCAGCTGCGCAGATTGCATATAGGCTGAGTGCGGCCAGGCCCAACTCGCACCATAAGTAAGCAACCACTCACAGCCAACCTCTTCTGAAACAGGCGTCAGGATAATCTGCCTGAATTTTAATCCGGCCATCAGACTCTCGGTAAAATCAGGCCTGACATCTCCCTGTTTAGCCACACAGATCTGTGGCAGTGGTACCACCTTGTCAGATGTGGACTGGCAGCCCACTAATACCAAACAGATCAACATGCTTATCAGCAACCTATCCATTGCCGCCTCTCCCCCTCAAGCACCAGCTTTAAGCATAGGCGACCAAAGAGAAATTGGGATTGTTCCGAAATGACTATTCAGCATTGCATTCACAGAACAAACAACGGGTTAAAATATTGACCGGGATCGCAACATCATATCTGCCAAGCTTTATAGTGACCCCGCTTTTCATAACCCCAGGCTTTCCGTAAATCGGAGAGCAAAAACAATAAGATGAGAGTGCCCGATGAACACAAAAGCTATACTCTGCTCTGCCCTGCTGCTGTCTGCACCTGCTGCCCAAAGCGAAGAACTGATCCAGTGGTGGGATGTGAGCGTTACCGCCCTGTATGGCCAAAACTATGACCTGGCCCCCAGCCATGATCAGACCGGACTGACCTTTGAAACGGCCGGTGGCTGGAAGTACGGTGACTGGTTTGCGTTCCAGGATGTCACTTTCTTCAATGGCAACAACGGTGGTGTAGATGACTCCACCTATGGTGAAATCACCACCCGCTTCAGCATGGGCAAGATATTCGGTATGCAGGCCATGGGCCCGGTTTCAGACCTGTCGCTGGCACTGTCTCTGGAAGAGGGCAAGGGTGATGTAGAAACTCTGCTGTATGGTCTGGGTATGGACCTGGATGTTCCCGGCTTTACCTACCTGAACCTGAACACTTATCGTCGTCACGCACTTAACAGCAGCGGCAATATCACTGATGGCTGGCAGCTGTCTCCCTCTTTCCGTATCGACATCCCAGTTGGCAGCAGTAAGCTGATCATCGATGGCTATATCGACTGGGTTTTCGCTACCGATGATGACGCCTTTGAGCCTCACTTCCACTTCAACCCGCAAATCAAATACGATCTGGGCCAGTTGCTGATGGGCGACGCCAAAGCCAACAAATTCCTGGTCGGTATCGAATATGATTTCTGGGAAAACAAATACGGTGTCGATGGTATCCAGCAGAATACCTTCTCTGTGATTGCCAAGTACCACTTCTGATAAAGACACAGAAGTAAAAAGGCCCCGAAACCATTCGGGGCCTTTTTATATCTGAGTCAACTCACTCAGTTGATTCAGTTCAAGGTGGGGCAAACTGCCCGCTCCCGGTATAGAAGGCTCGGCACCGACGCCAGGGTTCAACCAGGCGGAACAGCAGCCTGCGCGGCGAGCGCCCTGCACATCAGACGACCAGCTGTCTCCCACATGCAATATATCAGCAGGAGTAACAGCCAATCGCTCACAGGCCTGATCAAACATGTCGCCCCAGGGTTTCATTCTCACCCCCTGTCCCGGGTGCAACACAAATCGCATCAGTTCACCCAAGCCTATTTTGTCGGCATCGACATTGCCATTGGTGATGCCAACCAGAACATACTTCTCATCCAGTTGTGCCAGCAACGCCAGAGTATCTTCAGGTACGCTGAAGTCACTGCGATAGTGTAAAAAGCACTCCATCGCCTGGGCCACTTCCCGCTTTACCTGATCCGGTGAATATCCCCATAGAATCAACGCCCGGGTCAACACTGCCTCGCGACAAGCGCCGGTGTCATGCAGCAGTGCCGGATTAGCCCTGACCACCAGACGTTTGCAAGCCAGCCAATCGGAGTCGCTCCATTCATGTGCAGCATTAAAGCGGCTGCACAAATGGTCATTCAATTTGGCTCTGGCGGTGTGGATAATAGGTCGGTTGTCATATAGTGTGTCGTCCAGATCAAAGGACAACACACTGACTTTGCCCGGCCGCAAATAGATCTTCATTTGTTTCCTTTTCTGGCTCTTGGGTGAGCCCCGTCGTATACCTTGGCCAAATGACCAAAGTCCAGACTGGTATAAATCTGTGTGGTCGCCAGATTGGCGTGTCCCAATAGCTCCTGAACCGCCCGTAAATCGCCGCTGGACTCCAGCATATGGGTGGCAAATGAGTGTCTCAGTTTATGGGGATGGACCCGACCACTGCTGCCCTGTTCAACACCCCATCTGGCCAGCCTGGATTGAATGCTGCGGTGGGATAAACGAGCGCCGGTTTTGGCGAGGAACAGCGCATTGTCTTGACAGGGAAATGTCCCACGGATCTTGAGCCAATCCTGCAGCGCGGCGATGGCTTTACTGCCCACAGGCACAATACGCTCTTTACTGCCTTTACCCATGACTCTGACTTCCCGGGTCGAAAAGTCGATATCCCCGGTATCCAATGCCGCCAGCTCAGCCAATCGCAAACCTGAAGAGTAAAACAACTCCATCATGGCTTTATCTCTGAGCAGCAGCGGGTCGTCACCATCCATACTCAAAAGTGCGCTGACACCATCGGCGTCCATATTCTTGGGCAGAGGTTTATTTTGTTTGGGAGCTTTGAGTGTTCTGGCCGGATTGGCTTCGACGACCTTTTCCCGCCGCAGAAACTCGTAAAACTGCTTGATTGCGGACACAGACAAGGCAATGGAGCGGGGGCTCAACCCCTGCCGATGCAGTTTGGCCAAAATGCCCTGCAGTTCATCCCGGTCAGCGCTGAGCAGGCTCAGTTCCGGCTTAAGCAGTTTGATACGTTGTAATTCGTAGAGATAGTTACGACAGGTGAGTGGCGACAGTTGCCGCTCAGATGCGAGAAAATTGCTAAAGCGTTCCAGCCACAGGCTGTCTTTGTCTGTCATGGCTTACCCTGTCAGAGTTTAGGTAACAGGTGATCCAGCATCAGTCTCAGTTGGTCCATCAACATATGATCCATCTCTGGATGGAAATGACTGCCGTCGTGGCTGGCAATGGCAAAGATAACCCGGCCACACTCTTCTGATAAGCGGGTCAGAGCCACGGAGCCAATTTCAGCGCCGAACAATCGCTGCGACTCCGACTGAGTCAATCGACCGAAGTAGTAACCTGTATCCAGCCGTTTTTTCCAGATATCGGCCAGCGCGCTGTCGAGGTCATGCACTGTGATTAAGCGAACATGGCTGAAACCATATTGAGTCTGGAGCCGGGTCGACAGCAGTTGCCGCAGCTCACCCATATCTTCACAGTCCAGCAATTCACTGGAAAGTTCGCAATTAAATCGGAATATCTTTTCGTTACGGGAAGCCATCGACAGCAGGTGAGTGATCTCCTCTTCCAACTGACTGACTCTGGCCCTGAGCATCTCCTGGCGACGCTCAACCAGAGACACTGCACCCCGCTCTGCATGTGGCAACCTGAGAGCCAGCAGCAGCTCAGGATGACGCTGAAAGAAGTCAGGATTATCGAGCAGATACTCACGGATTATCTGCTCATCCAGCATGGCCACATCGGCCTCGATATCGGAAGTCACAACCTGACTGGCAGGCTGAATGGTGTCACTCATAACTGAAATTGTCCGTCAAATACCTGCTCTGCAGGCCCTGTCATCCATAAAGGTTTACCTTCGCCTTCCCAACTGATGGAAAGGCTGCCACCGGGTAAGTCTACCTGAACCTGCTGTCCAAGTTTACCCTGCAATTGGCCTACAACTACGGCAGCGCAGGCACCACTGCCACAAGCCAGGGTTTCTGCAGCGCCCCTTTCGTACACTCTCAGTTTAATATGATCTTTGCTGAGTATCTGCATAAAGCCAACATTCACCCCTTTGGGGAAACGTTCATGGCGGGTCAACTGACGGCCAATGCCATCGACATCAGCCTCATCGACATTATCCACATCCATCACGCAGTGAGGATTCCCCATGGAGACAGCGCCACACAGGAACGCCTGTTGTCCTGCCTGCAGCAGGTAAGTCTTTTCAGGTTTCTTGGCTTTGAAAGGAATTTGCGAAGGTTCCAGCACAGGAACGCCCATATTAACCGTGACATTACCATCACGCTCAATTCGCAGCGTCATCTTGCCATTGGCGGTGCTAACTCGGATTTTATGCTTGTTGGTCAGTCCTTTATTACGTACAAAGCGAGCAAAACAGCGGGCGCCATTACCGCACTGCTCTACTTCGCTGCCATCGGCATTGAAGATACGATAATGGAAATCCAGATCAGGATCATAGGGTGGCTCTACCAGCAGTAACTGATCAAAGCCGATACCAAAATTTCTGTCAGCCAGACGCTTGATCTGCTCGGGCGAAAAAAACACATTCTGTGTTACGCCATCGACCACCATAAAGTCATTGCCCAGACCGTGCATCTTAGTGAAATGGATCAAAAGAAGGTTCCTTTCGCGACGCCCGCAGGCGTCGGCTAACTCATTAACTTAATTGTCAGTTTACGGCAGCAGGTGCTCACCTTGCCAGAGCTGGACTAATTTTTCCCGCTCGCGCACCAGATAATGTTTGTCGCCGTCCACCATGACTTCTGCCACCCGGGGACGGGAATTGTAGTTGGATGCCATAGTAAAACCGTAAGCTCCGGCACTGCGTACTGCAAGCAGATCGCCCGCCTGCACATTCAACTGACGGTTTTTACCCAGGAAGTCGCCGGTTTCACACACAGGACCAACAATATCAAACGCCCGGGTTTCACCGGCCCGTGGTGACACGGGAATAATCTTCTGCCAGGCACTGTAGAGGGACGGCCTGATCAGATCATTCATGGCACCGTCGACAATGGCAAAGTTCTTGTCACTGTTCTCTTTGAGATAAAGCACCTGGGTCACAAAGAGTCCGGCATTGGCAGCAATGGCACGGCCCGGCTCAAAAATCAGCGTCAGCTGGCGACCTTCAAATTTAGTCAGCAGGGCTTTGGCATAATCATCAGGATGAGGAGGAGTCTCTTCGTCGTAGGTCACCCCCAGGCCGCCACCCACATCAAAGTGCTCAATCACCACGCCCTGCTCTGCCAGCGTATCGATAAGAGCCAACAGGCGATCTACGGCATCCAAAAATGGGTTCAGCTCTGTCAGCTGAGATCCGATATGGCAATCCACACCTTTGACCTTCAAATGAGGCAAAGCGTGAGCACGCAGGAACAGGCCTTCAGCCTCCTCCATGGCAATACCGAACTTATTCTCCTTCAGTCCGGTAGAGATATAAGGGTGAGTTCCTGCATCAACGTCCGGATTAATACGCAGGGAGATAGGTGCTTGCATATCCAGCTCACCGGCCACCTCATTCAGGGTTTCCAGTTCAGCCGCAGACTCGACATTGAAGCAGTGAATCCCCGCTCGCAGCGCCTGAGCCATCTCATCCCGGGTTTTACCCACACCGGAAAACACCACTTTGGCAGGATCACCTCCAGCCTCCAGCACCCTGGCCAGCTCACCGCCTGAAACGATATCAAAACCGCTGCCGAGTCTGGCCAGCACATTTAATACCGCCAGATTGGAGTTGGCTTTCACCGCATAACAGATCATATGAGGAACAGAGCCCACTGCTTTATCAAACGCGTGCCAATGACGCTCCAGTGTGGCTCTCGAATACAGATATAAAGGGGTGCCATATTGAGCAGCGATATCCGCTATCTGGCAATCCTCGGCGCAGAGTACATCATCCTTATAGAGAAAGTGATCCAACTTAATTTATTCCTTTGAATTTTGTTCTGTTTGCTCCACCTTGCCTGCCTGATTGTCCTGCATGGCAGGGGCTTTATACAGAGGGCCTTTCTGACCACATCCGACGCTCACTAAACTAGCAAGTAATACCAGTAAAAACAGTCTCATTTTTCTCAACATCTGTGCTTCTGTGGGCAATGGACTTATAATCGCATCCATCAGCGAGAAAGCAAAGGACAGTTACACATGGCTATGACAGATACCGAGTTTCATCAATTAGCCGATGAGATGTTCAATACCATTGAGACGGCTATTGAAAACGCTATTGATGAGCAGGATGCAGACGTGGATATAGACGCCAGTGGTGGTGTGCTCCAGCTGGAATTTGATGACGGCTCCAAAATCGTAATCAACAAGCAGGAACCCCTGCATCAGATCTGGGTTGCGACCAAGTTTGGTGGCTACCACTTCTCATTTGAAAATGGTCAATGGCTGGATATGCGCACCAATGCCGGCGAGTTTATGCCGTTTGTGCAGCAGTCAATCGCCCGCCAAAGCGGGATTCAGGTGAACTTCTGATACTCCCTGTTACTGACCCAAAGCAGCCAGATGGCTGCTTTTTTGTTGCCGATACAGCGGTTCACTCAAAACTCCCTGTTCAGCTCGCGACTGGCGATACCAAATGGTGACAGTGTCAGCTCGCCATTGACCCGTTCAAGCCGGAAAAACTGCGGCATATTGAACCTGATACCCGGTGAGTGTTGAGCTCCAAATACAAACTGGTGGCTGATGCGCTTTACCATGGCGCCAATTTCAGAATTCTTCTGCACAAAGTGCTGCTGGCCATTGTCTTCGTCCAGCACAAACACATCCAGGTCCTGGCCATCCTGTCGCAGAAAATACTGAGTCACGCCTTTGGTGGCATAGTGCTGAATCGCTTCAGGCAAGGTCGCCAGTGGCTCATCCGGCAGCGCAGGACGGGGGAGAGACACCACATGACCTTTCACCAGTTGCTGGAACAGCGACTTGGTATCACTGAGGTCCTGCCACACCAGTCCGGTCGTACTGTAGAAAAGCCCATACTGCTCTTTGCCAATCTGGACAGGTTGCATCATGGTTGTTGCCGTTTTGCCGTGATGACTCAATCTGGCATTTTGGCGCAGGAAGTTGAGTACGGTTTGGCTCAACTGGGCAGTCAAACGCTGGGAGTGAGACAATACATCCAGTTTCACTTCCTCCTTCGAGCGTTTTAGCCCGGGAGCCACATAAACCAGCGCCTGCAGCAGGGCCTTATCCCCCTGATAATGGTGAATATGGAACTCCCCCCAGTTATTGATTGAGAGAATATCCACCCCTGCCAACATGTTGCGCTTATCCTGACCAAGAGACAGTACATTGGCATTGAGGCGGTCCACCATCATCTCCTGCCCCTGCCATTGACCTGTGGGGTCCTGCTCCAGATTCAACAAGAACAGTACCTGTCTGAAATACCAGGGATTACAGAGATCCTGCTTGGAAACTTTGATCTCATTGCGTGGCAACAACGGCAAAATTTGCCGACACAGGCTTTGCAGTCGCCGATCAGGGATCAGGTCATCACCTCTGTCACGGAACCAGGCGGTCTGCGCCGTGGCCACACCATTGATACAGGCCCAGGCCAATACCGCCGCCAGAGTATCCCCCTGAAACAGCAGCTCCCCTTCGGTATCTCCATCATGCTGCATTCTCACCAACAGAAACTGATGCTCATGGATGATTCTCAGCCTCTGCTCGGCAACACCACAGCTCCACAATAGATTGAGCCGCACCAGCTGATCACTGTCACCACTGAAGTAGGTGTGCAGTTTACGGGTCAACATCCCCAGCTCATCTATCCGCATGTCGCTGTTAAGTTGACGGGAAGCAGCGAATTTGAGCAGGGTCTGATAACTGCGGATCATCAGTTCATTCAACTGTCGGTTGAACCACAATAACTGCCCCGCATGCCAGTTCTCGCTGGCATCCAACCGCTGCAACAACTCCTCATCCCAGCCCCAGGCTTCGACCATACTTCTGAGTTTATAGAAACGCCAGTCGATGCTTTGTTCGCGGGCTGTCAAACGCACACCACACTTGAGATAAAAACAGCGCCTAACCAGCTCCAAACGTCTGTCATCTCCCAGTTTGGTCAGGTAGCTTTCAATTAGTTCGTAGAGGATGCAATAAGGATCATTACCGGCAGAGAAATCCCCTTCACAGGTGCGCTTCCAAAGCAGATCTGTCAGCAGCTCCTGATGAGCCTCTCCTGAGGCATAGGCTTCGAGCAGGACCACCTTAAGCAAAGCTTTATGAGGAGCGCCCAGACCTTTATACAGCTGCCACAATGCTGCCCCCAGGTACTCCCCGGCCAGCTGCTGGTGCACATCTCCCAGCAGCAACAGGTCAGGTGCAGCCTGAGCACCAGGCCACCAGGCGACGGTTTTACCCGCCAGGCAGATATGACTGCGGTAGAACTCTTCCAGCAATAGCCAGCGCTGAGCAGTACCACTGTGCTCATGCCCCATCGCTCTGTCCGGGGCATCATCGTCCAGCTTCGACGTAAATTGCCGCGGGTGAACCAGATAAAAGTTGGCTTCAAGCTGATACTGCATTAGCCACTGACCGATGAGATCGGCTTTTTCACGCAGCTGCTGCAGCTCATAGGGGCCCAGCTCGGGGTGATGCACCAACCATACGTCCAGGTCACTGAAACGGTTCTGGCCAAAGCTGCCACTACTGCCCATGGTGTAGATGCCTTCAATGGCAGGCAAACCAGATGGTGACTCCGGCTCAGGCAGTCCAAGGCTTTTGAGGGTTTCCAGTACTCTGGGAGAAATGTGGTAATCAAAGATACCGCTGGGAGCAAAGGGGCCGTTGTAACCCGGCAGCCCACGGGCATGACAATGAAACAGAGTGGGAATTAATTTCAGCAGCTGACGTTTGAGTGGAGACAACAAGGCCTGTGCCCGGGCAAGCCGTACCTGATTCAGGCGAGCAGCCAGATCCCGGCTACGGGACAGTTTGTCATTGCGACTTCCCGGCAAGGCTTCAATAAACACACCCTCCCCGACACCTGAGTTGTCAGGCGCTGATATGCCGTCAATTAACCTACCGTTTTCCAAATTAATTTCCCGAGAAAAACAACAAGGTCGATGCTATCAGCTTAGCGGTCCGACACAATAGAACGAGATCAAGATCACACTAATTAGCGAGCTATAAGCTGTAAAAAGCAACGTCTCGCTGAAAAATGAAGCGATATTTACGGATAACGACAGGGACAGACTTCAAAGATCCTGCAACCATGACTTTCATCACGGGAGATTAGTGTTTAGCATGTCCGAAATTAAGATCTCAGATGGATTTAGAGCATGTCCCAAAACCTGATTCGTATCGCTACACGCAAGAGCCCACTGGCTATGTGGCAGGCAGAGTTTGTCAAAGCCGAACTGGAACGTATTCACCCTGGCCTGGTAGTTGAATTGCTGCCAATGAGCACCAAAGGTGACATCATCCTGGACACTCCTTTGGCCAAAGTAGGTGGTAAGGGCCTGTTCGTAAAAGAGCTGGAAGTTGCCATGTTGGCCGGTGAAGCAGATATCGCTGTTCACTCCATGAAGGATGTTCCTGTTGAGTTCCCTGAAGGTCTGGGCCTGGAAGTTATCTGTGAGCGTGAAGATCCTCGCGACGCTTTCGTTTCCAACACCTACAAGTCCATCGATGAACTGCCTGAAGGTGCTGTTGTAGGCACATCAAGCCTGCGCCGTCAGTGCCAAATCCGAGCAGCCCGTCCAGATCTGGTTATTAAAGATCTGCGTGGTAACGTGGGAACCCGTCTGGGTAAACTGGACGCCGGTGAGTACGATGCCATCATCCTGGCCGCCGCAGGTCTTATCCGTCTGGAACTGAATGAGCGTATCGCCAGCTTTATCAGCGAAGAAGAGTCTCTGCCGGCAAACGGTCAGGGCGCTGTAGGTATTGAGTGCCGCACTGATGATGAAAGAGTAAAAGCTCTGCTGGCACCACTGGAGCACAAAGAAACCCGCCACCGTGTACTGGCAGAACGCGCCATGAACACTCGCTTGGAAGGCGGCTGTCAGGTGCCTATCGGTGCTTTTGCTACGCTTGAAGGTGACACCCTGCACCTGCGTGGTCTGGTAGGCAACCCGGATGGCAGCGAGATCATTCGTGGTGAAGTTACCGGTTCAAGTGCTGATTTTGAACAACTGGGTATCTCTCTGGCAGAGGAATTGCTGTCAAAGGGTGCCAAGACCATTCTGGATGCCGTTTACAACAAGGCGTAACCATGAAGGTACTGCTGACGCGCCCCGAGGGGCGCAATCAGACTATGTCCACCGCGCTGTCTGAGCGCGGTACTCCCCATTTAGTGACGCCCCTGCTTGGCGTTGAAGCCACTCCCCCCTCCCGCTCTACCGATGACATCCTCAGCGCCGACATCATTATTTTTGTCAGCACCAATGCCGTGAACTTTGGCACTCAGGCTCTGGATCAGTCCTGGCCTGCCCACATACAGTACTTTGCTGTGGGAAAAGCCACCTGGGAAAGTTTTGCTGCTGCCGGAATTTCCGGCGTCAGAGCCGCAGATGACAATCAGCAAACCGAAGGCTTACTGGAGCTGGACGCATTGCAGCATGTCGATGGAAAGAAAGTTGTTATTGTGCGGGGAAATGGTGGCCGGGAACTGCTGGCACAAACCCTGACATCCCGTGGCGCCACTGTCGAATTCTGGGAAGTATATCGCCGCACCTGTCCGGATTATGATGCCGCTAAAGTATGCCGCGAGTGGCAAGAGTTCGGTATTGATACCATAGTAATAACCAGCCCTGACATGCTGGAAAACCTTATCACACTGGTACCAAAAGAATTATTTCCATGGCTGAGCGCATGTCATATCATAGTACCCAGTAGCCGGGCCGAAGCGCAGGCCATCGCCAGGGGATTGACCCATGTCACCAACGCCGGTGCCGCACATGCGGAGGCCATGCTGGCAGCTCTGAAATGACATACCCTTGATGGCATAGCGCACGGTCGTTGCATTTTCGCCATCAAGGACTGTTTCATGGACAACAAACCGCCCAAGTCCCAGGAAGCTGAAAACAATCAGCAAGAGCCTGTAGAATCGATCACCCGGGACATTCCCCCTGAAACACCCACTGAACCGGAAACTCCGGAGCCAGTGGTCACTCCCCAACCTGCAGTCAATGAATCCACTGCCACGGCACCTGCAGCGCCTCGTCGCTGGGGATTAGCCTTATTGGCACTATTGGGACTTCTGCTGAGCCTGCTGGCTCTGGCCGGAGGTCTGTATCTGTACGACCAGTTCAACAAACAAAACCTGCGACTGACTGAACAGTTAGCTCAGCAGGACAAAGCCATGCAACAGGCGTTGGCAGGTCCTCAATCTCAGTTGGCGACGTTAAGCCAACAGCAGCGACAAACCGCTGCGGAACTGGCACAACTGGAATCTCTCCCGGAGCAACACAGAGAACTGAGTGAGCGCCTGACCTCGTTGGCGAAACGAAATCCAAACCATTGGCAGGCAGCAGAAGCCAACTATCTGGTGACCATGGCAGGCCGCAAACTTTGGCTGGAGCAGGACTCCCTGACTGCAGCGGGACTGCTGGAGGCGGCCGATCAGCGTATTGCCGCCATGAAAGATCCCTCTTTGCTGCCACTGCGTAAAGCGCTGGCAAAGGACATTGCCGCCGTAAAAGCGATTAAGCAGGCTGATATTGCCGGAACCGCTTTCACCCTGGATGAGATCATCAATAACCTGGACACGCTGCCGCTGAACCGTGCAGACGCTCAGGCCGGGCTCATTCCTCAAGAGCAAAATAATGAGCTGTCGGATTCGGTTTCTGACTGGCAAGCCAATCTCTACAAAACCTGGCAGGCATTGCTGGATGACTTTATCGTTATTCGTACAAGGACAACTGATACCGCACCTTTGCTGACACCTGAACAACAGTGGTATCTGGTTGAGAATATCCGCAGCAAGCTGCTGCAGGCACAGCTGGCTCTGTATCGGGGCGATGAAGTGAACTACCGCAGCTCACTGAAAATGGCCCATAACTGGCTGTATCAGTATTACGACCTGTCCTCTCCAGAAGTCGAATCAACCCTGGAAGTACTGAAAGTAATGGAGACGCTGAAGCTGTCACCCGTCACCCTCAATCGTTTTGCATCTTCATCTCTGCTGAAACAATTGACTGAGCAGGGTGAACTGCAATCGGCAGAGGGAGAGTCTCTATGATCAGGGCGCTGGCTTTTCTTATCATTATTCTATTGGGTCTGTGTTTAAGCCCATTTATGGTGGGCAATACTGGCTATGTCTATGTTGCGATTGCGGATAAACAGATTGAGACCAGTCTGGTGTTTGCCACATTCCTGCTGGTATTGGCTTTCGGTCTGCTGCAATTGGTCGAATGGCTGCTGATCCGCCTGCTCACCCTGATGATAAACAGTCGCCTGTTACCCGAGCGCTGGCGCCGTAATGCTGCCCGTAAAAACACCCTGCTGGGCGCACTGGCACTGGCTGAGGAGAACTGGCAACAGGCTGAAGTTTCAATGGCCAAAGGCGCCCAAAAAGGTGAACTGCCGGCACTGAATCTGCTTGCGGCGGCCCGCGCGGCCCAGCATCAGCAAAATTACGAGCAGCGGGATCTTTACCTCACTGAAGCCGAAACCTACCCTCAGGCACAGCAAGCTGTGCGTACCAGCCGGGTGCGCTATTTAATGCAGCAACAGGCCTGGGACGAAGCGACCCGCGAGCTGGATAAGCTACACCCTGGACCACGCAGCAGTGTTCCGGTACTTAAGTTGGCACTTGAGCTATACCGCCACGAAAAAAGCTGGGGAGAGCTACTGAAACTCATCCCTGTACTGAAGAAAAAACAGATATCCACACCTGAAGAGTTAGCTGCACTGGAGCACACTGTTCACACTCATCGACTGGAGAATGCCAGTGAGGCCGGGCTGCCACAACTGGAACTGACATGGGGTGACGTGCCACGGACACAACAGGACACAGATCTGTTAGCGCTTTATTGTCGGGGACTTGCAAAGTTCAATCAGGATGAGAAAGCGATCAAGCTGTTACTCAAATCTCTGAAAAAACACCTGCATCCGGAGCTGATAGTCACCCTGGCGGAGATAGCGCCAACCGACAACGACAGCGCCCTCAAGTTTCTTTCAGGTATCGCCGTAGCAGAAGAAAATAACGCCGCTTACCAGGAAGCCATGGCCAAATTGAATCAACGTCGTCGGGAGTTCAAACAGGCAAAATTGCATTGGCAACGTGTATGTGAATTGGCTCCAAACCGTCAATCATGGTTGGCTTTAGGTGAGCTTCAGCAGCAATTGGGAGACAACATTACCGCCCTGAACAGCTTTCACAAGGCTGCAAAAATGTGAATAATCAGCTGTTTGGGTAGATATTGTATGATCTCTGCCCAAACAGAAAATCAAACAAAATTCTGACGCCGACCACACTATACGAATCAATCGTCTAATAATTACCCAAAAAGTAATATTACAATCCAGAACAAGCTTACCAAACCACATAAACCAACATAAAAACACTTATCAAACAATACTTTAACCCACGTCAATAAATTGACCCCACAGCTTGCAACAAAATACCATTAGATGCTTGGTTGGGCATCGCCCAACCCGAATCAGAAAAACGGACTTTTTGAGGCTGTTGGGAGCAATAAAATGGGAACTTACACCACACCTAAAGCAGGTCAACTGACATATGTAAACGGAAGCATATCCGTTGATACCGGAGAACTTGAACTCCAACTGCAGTCTGGTGAAAGGTTTGAACAGGGCAGCATCCTGCTGATCGACGACAATGCTGAATTTGAAATCCTGTTCGACGACGGCAGCACGCTGTCCAATGAAACAGCGTCTTTCACTCCGGATACTCCCATAGAAGAAGACGATGCCTTACTGGCAGAAATCGATGCCCTTCAGCAACAAATCCTTGATGGTGATGATCCAACAGAAGGCTTGCCGGAAACTGCTGCCGGAACGGGAGGCAATCAGGGCCACGCTGGATTCAGCAATATTGATCGCAGCGGCGGAGAAACTCTCGGCAGTGCCGGCTATGACTCAAATGCCACCAACGTCGGCTTCCAGGGCGGTAACGGTGAAGAAGAGTTCCTGACATCATTTATTGAATCTCTTACACTGGATCTGTCTGCTCCAGACAACAGCTCGGACAACACACCAGTCATCACAGGTACGACCAACGCCGCGCCGGGAAGCACGGTGACTATCGTCGTGACAGACTCAGAGGGGAATCAGCAAACCATCTCTGCAATCGTTCAACCTGACGGTTCATTCAGTGCCGAGGTAACTGAGCCGTTACCCGATGGCAGCTATGACGTCGACGGTACAGTGATCGACAGCAATAACAACACAGCCAACGATTCAGACGTCGGAGATGTGGATACAACAGCCCCAGCGGTATCTGTCGCAATCACCAATGATCAGAACAATGATGGTTACATCAATGAAGCTGAACTTGGCGACAGTGTTAGCTTCGTCGTCTCTCTGGGCCAGGGTACAGCCATAGGCGACACTCTGGTCGTTACCGATCAGAATGGCCAGGTTATCTTTGAAGGTCCTGTTACCCAGGAGATGCTGGATAACGGCCTTGAGTTGTCCACTCCAGCTCCGGAAAACGGCGCCAGCCTGGAGATCACTGCCACAGTGACTGATCCAGCTGGTAACAGCGCGACAGGTTCTGACAGCGCCATTCTGGATTACGGCAATGGCGACGGTGCCCCACTGGCACCAACCGTTGTCATCACCGAAGATAGCAACAACGACGGTTACATCAATGAGTCCGAGCTCGACGGTGAGGTGAACTTTACCATTACTTTGGGCGATGGCACTGCTGTGGGTGACACACTTGTTGTTACTGACAACCAGGGCAACGAGTTGTTCAATGGCCCGGTCACTCAGGAGATGCTGGATAACGGCCTACAACTGTCTACCACCGCCCCGGATACCGGTACCAATCTGCAAATAACTGCAACAGTCACAGACCCAGCAGGCAACACAGCCTCAGGCTCTGACAATGCCATACTGGACACTACCGCACCGGAAGCCAGCATTGATCTCAATCCTATCGTGGTCGGTGATGACAACGTCA